>NZ_JAUTYW010000003.1:0-853089 GCF_052112205.1 Pseudomonas sp. Lb2C2
ATGCTGATAATCTGTTGACTAGCAGTCTGACTCCACAAGCACCCACACGAATTGCTTGATTCAGTTGTTAAAGAGCGGTTGGCTGAGTCTTTCGTCTCAACCGAGGCGCGCATTCTACAGCGCCCCGCGTATCTGTCAAGCGGTTATTTTCAGAAGTTTTCAAAGTTTCGCTTCGGAAACATCAACAACTTCAACCACTTGCGCTTCCGATCTCTCGTTAGCGGGAGGCGAATTCTACAGCGCTACTCGCTGCTGTCAACACCTCTTTTTCACCGCTTTCGACCGAGAAGATCGAACCGCCGATAGAGCCAAACAACACCGCTCTATCTGCTCCTTCCGGGCTTCGATGACCTGAAGCCCAACATCTTCGAAACTTACTTAACTCATTGAATCTCAAGTAGTTTTTCGTTTCGACTGCGCCGGAAGTGGGGCGAATTATAGACTTCCAGAATCTGCCGTCAACCCTTAATTTCGCTTTTCTATCAATAAGTTGCGCAGCACTGGAGATCGTCCTTTAAAACGCTCCTCTATATAGAAGAGAACACTCAAAGAACCCCCGCCTCTCTGAACGCCTTCACCGCAGCTTCATCCAAGCCCAGCACTCGCTGCAGCACCTCCAGCGTATGCTCCCCTAATAAAGGGGGCGCATTGCGATATTCCACCGGTGTCTCGGACAGTCGAATCGGACTGGCCACCTGCGGTACGCTACCGGCCAGTACGTGAGGCAATTCCATCGCCAATCCACGCGCCTGCACTTGAGGGTCGGCAAACACCTGGGCAAGGTCGTTGATTGGCCCACACGGCACACCCGCCCGCTCCAATTGAGCCACCCACTCGGCGGTGGTCTTGAACACCGTCGCCTGGCGAATCAACGGAATCAACACCGCCCGATTCGCCACCCGCAGCTTGTTTGTGGCAAAACGCGGGTCGTCAGCCCACTGCGGCTGACCGGCAACCTCAGCGAACTTTCGGAACTGGCCGTCATTACCCACCGTAAGGATGAAATCGCCATCGGCGGTAGGAAAATCCTGATAAGGCACGATGTTCGGGTGAGCGTTGCCCAGCCGCTTCGGTGCGCTACCCGTGGTCAGGTAATTCATCGCCTGGTTGGCCAGGCAAGCCACTTGAACATCCAGCAAGGCCATATCGATGTGCTGCCCGCCACCGGCAT
This sequence comes from Pseudomonas sp. Lb2C2, assembly GCF_052112205.1. NCBI lineage: Bacteria > Pseudomonadati > Pseudomonadota > Gammaproteobacteria > Pseudomonadales > Pseudomonadaceae > Pseudomonas > Pseudomonas sp. Lb2C2. Next base: position 1,172 of record NZ_JAUTYW010000003.1, read on the forward strand.
GATCACGATGAGCCAGCGCCGCTAAAATAGCAGCCGTCGAATACAGCCCCGTGAGGATATCCGTCAGCGCGACCCCCACCTTCACCGGCCCCGCCCCCTCATCACCCTCAGGGCGGCCAGTCAGGCTCATCAAGCCCCCCAGCCCCTGAATCATGAAGTCATACCCGGCACGCTTGGCATAAGGGCCGGTTTGGCCAAACCCAGTGATCGAGCAATAGATCAATTGCGGATTGATCGCCTTTAGCGACTCGTAGTCCAGACCATAAGCCGCCAGCCCGCCAACCTTGAAGTTTTCGATCAGGATATCGGACTTGGCCGCCAGCTCTCGCACCAGCCGCTGCCCCTCTGGACGCGTGAAATCGATGGTCACCGACTGCTTGTTGCGATTGGCCGACAGATAATAAGCCGCCTCGGTCGTGTTCTCGCCTCGGGCATCCTTCAGGAACGGCGGCCCCCAGGCGCGCGTGTCGTCACCATTGCCGGGACGCTCGACCTTGATGACATCAGCCCCCAGGTCCGCCAGGATCTGTCCGGCCCACGGCCCGGCCAGGACCCTCGATAAATCCAGTACCCGCAGATGCGAAAGCGCGCCCATGAACGTTCTCCTATTAATAGAACGCCTGGATACCGGTTTGCGCACGCCCCAGGATCAGCGCATGAACGTCGTGGGTACCTTCGTAAGTGTTTACGACTTCCAGGTTCACGAGATGACGAGCGATGCCGAACTCATCGGAAATACCATTGCCGCCCAGCATGTCCCTCGCCATGCGAGCGATATCCAGGGACTTGCCGCAGGAGTTGCGCTTCATGATCGAGGTGATCTCGACCGCCGCCGTGCCTTCATCTTTCATACGCCCCAGACGCAGGCATCCCTGCAAGGCCAGCGTGATTTCGGTCTGCATGTCGGCCAGCTTCTTCTGGATCAACTGATTGGCAGCCAGCGGACGCCCAAACTGTTGGCGGTCCAGCGTGTACTGGCGAGCGGTGTGCCAGCAGAACTCAGCTGCACCCAAGGCGCCCCAGGAGATGCCATAACGCGCCGAGTTCAGGCAGGTAAACGGGCCCTTCAGGCCGCGGACATCGGGAAAAATGTTCTCTTCCGGAACGAATACATTGTCCATCACGATTTCGCCAGTGATGGAGGCGCGCAGGCCGACCTTGCCATGAATAGCCGGCGCACTCAGGCCCTTCCAGCCCTTCTCGAGCACGAAGCCGCGGATATCGCCAGCGTCATCCTTACCCCAGACGACAAAGACGTCGGCGATCGGACTGTTGGTGATCCACATTTTGCTACCCGTCAGGCTGTAGCCGCCTTCCACTTTGCGCGCACGAGTAATCATCGCGCCCGGGTCGGAACCATGGTTCGGCTCGGTCAGACCAAAGCAACCGATCCATTCACCAGACGCCAGCTTTGGCAGATACTTCTGTTTTTGCGCCTCGGTACCGAATTCATTGATCGGTACCATGACCAGCGAGGACTGCACGCTCATCATTGAGCGATAACCGGAATCGACGCGCTCGACTTCGCGAGCGATCAGGCCATAGCTGACGTAGTTCAGCCCACTGCCGCCGTACTGCTCAGGAATGGTTGCCCCCAACAGGCCAACTTCACCCATCTCGCGGAAAATCGCCGGGTCGGTCTTCTCATGGCGGAACGCTTCCAGCACCCGCGGCGCGAGCTTCTGCTGGGCGAACTGCTCGGCAGTGTCGCGGATCATGCGTTCTTCTTCGGTGAGCTGCTGATCCAGCAACAATGGATCGATCCAGTTGAAGCTCGCTTTACCGGCCATGAAAGAGTCCTCGCCAATTAAATGAAAATCGTGGATTGATCCTAGGCGCGCTTTCCTACAAGGGCAAACGAGGATTGCGCACTATCTTGTGCTAATTTCTCACTCCGTAAACGCCATAAACCCCGTTTATGTCGATATTGAGTGAGGCTTGCGTACATGCGCCGTAAAATCCCCAGCACCACCGCCCTGATCAGTTTCGAGGCTGCCGCACGTCATGAGAGCTTCACCAAGGCGGCGCACGAGCTTTCTCTTACGCAAGGCGCTATCTGTCGACAGATCGCCAGCCTGGAAGACTTCCTCAGCGTGGAGCTTTTCCGACGCTCACGTCGAGGCGTCAAACTGACCGAAGCCGGCCTTTCCTACAGCCGTCGAGTTGCCACCCAACTGGATGCCGTCGAACGCGACGCTCTTTCAGTGATGGGACACACCGGTGCGAACGTGATCGAACTGGCCGTGGTTCCAACCTTCGGCACTCAATGGCTGCTACCACGCCTCAAGGATTTCCAGCAGCAGCATCCGGAAGTCACCGTCAACCTGACCAACCGCACACGGCCCTTTCTCTTCGCGGACACAGAGTTTGATGCCGCCATCTATTTTGGTGATGCGGACTGGTCCGGTACCGAATCCCACAAACTGATGGGGGAAAATCCGATGCCGGTATGCAGCCCTACCTTACTGGGAGGCCGGACGAGCCTGACACCAGAGGCCATCGCCGAATTGCCCTTGCTCCAGCAGACCACTCGCCCCTATGCGTGGCGCCAGTGGTTCAACGCCCAGAACCTGAACATTGCACGAGACCTGACAGGCCCGCGTTATGAACTATTCTCCATGCTTGCCCAAGCGGCCATGCACGACATGGGCGTTGCGCTGATTCCGCCCTTCTTGATTCAGCGCGAGCTGGCAGAGAAACGACTGGTCGTGGCCAACCGTAGCGCGCTATCGAGCATCAAGGCCTACTACCTGATGATTCCAGAGCGAAAGGTCGAATCCGCCTCTCTTCGAGCTTTTCGCGATTGGCTCGTGAAGCAAGCAAGCAACTATAACCTTGATTAATAAAGAAAAACTTTAAACAGACTTAGGTAGTCAACTAACAGAAGACGCTACAGATATAAGTTTATGTCGCATTCAGTCAATCTGTTATGAAGCCCGTGCAGTAGTCTCCAAAGCGTTCAAATACATGGCTTTGAGCCATATTGCGCAGCGCATCAGGGCCTATTCATCTGGCCGATGGGAAAAATTGTCAATTTGAACCTTAACCCTTGGAAAGCACGGCCTACACGGGATGCCGATCGATAATTGCGACATTCGGTCACAGGGTGACTTGTAGTTAATTTTCCGTCACCCGTCATAATCCCTTGAAGGGCTGAATTTTCGCCTGCAAAATGCCGCGCCCCGCCTGGTTTGGCGGGATCGTGCTGATCGGCCGCCCCAGCCGCACCATCCGAAGTGCCTGGGTTTACTCAATAAGATCACGCAGGAGATTTGACGTGCACATTGGTGTTCCCCTCGAAACCCAAACGGGTGAAACACGGGTTGCTGCTACCCCGGAAACCATCAAGAAGCTGATCGGCCAAGGCCATAAAGTCACTGTTCAAAGCGGCGCCGGCATCAAGGCCAGCGTTATCGACAGTGCCTATGAGGCGGCGGGCGCAACCATTGGCAGTGCCAGTGATGCATTCGGGGCCGAGCTGATCCTCAAGGTGGTTGCCCCCAGCGACAGCGAACTGGCGCTGATCAAGAGCGGCACCGTTCTGGTGGGCATGCTCAATCCGTTCAACAACGAAACCATCGCCAAGCTGGCCGAACGCGGCATTACCGCTTTTGCCCTTGAGGCCGCGCCACGTACCTCCCGCGCCCAAAGCCTGGATGTGCTGTCGTCTCAAGCGAACATTGCCGGCTATAAAGCCGTGCTGCTGGCCGCCCATCACTATCCGCGCTTCATGCCGATGCTGATGACCGCCGCTGGCACTGTGAAAGCGGCGCGTGTGCTGATTCTCGGCGCGGGCGTGGCGGGGTTGCAGGCGATTGCCACGGCGAAACGCCTGGGTGCGGTAATCGAGGCTTCGGATGTGCGCCCGGCGGTGAAGGAGCAAATCGAATCCCTCGGCGCCAAGTTCGTCGACGTGCCTTACGAAACCGACGAAGAGCGTGAATGCGCCGTCGGCGTCGGTGGTTACGCCCGGCCAATGCCGGCTAGCTGGATGCAGCGCCAGGCCCAAGCCGTGCACGAGCGCGCGAAGCAGGCGGACATCGTCATCACCACCGCACTGATTCCGGGCCGCAAGGCACCGACGCTGCTGAGTGCCGAAACCGTCGCGCAGATGAAACCGGGCTCGGTGGTCATCGACCTCGCGGCAGCCCAGGGCGGTAACTGCCCGCTGACCGTGGCCGATCAGGTGGTTGTCGAGAATGGCGTGACCATTTGCGGTCCGACCAACCTGGCCGGTGAAGTCGCGGCAGACGCTTCGGCGCTGTACGCCCGCAACCTGCTGGACTTCCTGAAGCTGGTCTTCACCAAGGAAGGTCAGTTCGACGTGAACCTGGAAGACGACATCGTCGCCGCGTGCCTGATGTGCCGCGACGGCCAAGTCATCCGCAAAAACGCCTAAGCAGGGACTCAGACAATGGAAGAGCTTATCTCCCCCGGTATCTACAACCTGATCATCTTTGTGCTGGCGATTTATGTCGGTTACCACGTGGTCTGGAACGTAACACCTGCGCTGCACACGCCATTGATGGCGGTGACCAACGCCATTTCGGCGATCGTGATCGTCGGCGCCATGCTCGCCGCTGCGCTGACCGTAACGCCTCTGGGCAAGACCATGGGCACCCTCGCCGTGGCCCTGGCCGCGGTCAACGTATTCGGTGGCTTCCTGGTCACGCGCCGCATGCTTGAGATGTTCAAGAAAAAAGCCCCGAAAGCCGTAAAAGAAGAGGCGCCCAAGTAATGAGCATGAACCTGGTAACGACGCTCTACCTGATCGCGTCGATCTGCTTCATCCAGGCCCTCAAAGGCCTGTCGCACCCCACCACCTCCCGCCGTGGCAACCTGTTCGGCATGCTCGGCATGGCGCTGGCGGTGCTCACCACTGTGGGCCTCATCTATAAGCTGGGTGCTGAGCTGGCCACTGCTGGCATCGGCTACGTCATCGTCGGCCTGCTGGTCGGCGGTACCGCCGGCTCGATCATGGCCAAGCGCGTCGAGATGACCAAGATGCCGGAGCTGGTGGCATTCATGCACAGCATGATCGGCCTGGCGGCGGTGTTCATTGCCATCGCGGCGGTCGTCGAGCCGCAATCGCTGGGCATCGTCAAGCAACTGGGTGATTCGATTCCGGCCGGTAACCGCCTGGAGCTGTTTCTCGGCGCAGCCATTGGTGCAATCACCTTCTCCGGTTCGGTGATCGCCTTCGGCAAGCTCTCGGGCAAGTACAAGTTCCGCCTGTTCCAGGGCGCACCGGTACAGTTTGGTGGCCAGCATAAGCTCAACCTGATCCTGGGCCTGGCAACACTGGGCCTGGGCCTGACCTTCATGTTCACCGGCAACCTCGGCGCGTTCGCCTTGATGCTGGCCCTGGCCTTTGTTCTGGGCGTGCTGATCATCATCCCGATCGGCGGCGCGGACATGCCGGTGGTGGTCTCGATGCTCAACAGTTATTCCGGTTGGGCCGCAGCAGGCATCGGTTTCTCGCTGAACAACTCGATGCTGATCATTGCCGGTTCGTTGGTGGGTTCGAGCGGTGCGATCCTGTCGTACATCATGTGCAAGGCGATGAACCGTTCGTTCTTCAACGTGCTGCTCGGCGGTTTCGGCAACACCCCGGACGCAGCAGGTCCGGCAGGCTCGAAAGAAGCCCGTCCGGTGAAATCCGGCTCGGCTGACGACGCGACCTTCCTGCTGACCAACGCCGACACGGTGATCATCGTCCCAGGCTACGGCCTGGCGGTAGCACGGGCGCAGCACGCGCTGAAAGAGCTGACCGAGAAGCTGACCCACCACGGCGTGACCGTCAAATACGCGATCCATCCGGTGGCCGGTCGCATGCCCGGGCACATGAACGTGCTACTGGCCGAGGCCGAAGTGCCTTACGACCAGGTGTTCGAGATGGAAGACATCAACTCCGAGTTCGGCCAGGCCGATGTGGTGCTGGTGCTCGGCGCCAACGACGTGGTCAACCCGGCGGCGAAGAACGATCCAAAGTCGCCAATTGCCGGCATGCCGATCCTCGAGGCCTTCAAGGCCAAGACCATCATCGTCAACAAGCGCTCGATGGCCAGCGGCTACGCGGGCCTGGACAACGAACTGTTCTATCTCGACAAGACCATGATGGTGTTCGGTGACGCCAAGAAGGTCATCGAAGACATGGTCAAAGCAGTGGAATAACGCTAACGGCTTCGCCATCAACGCCCCGACTCGTCGGGGCGTTTTGATTTGTATCAAGGCCGAACGTTACCGATCCGGTAATAATGTTTTGCCTGAAACCCCCGTAATAGAGGCCTTAAATGCGACCTTTGTAGCGGGTCGGGCACCGCGCGAATTCACTAGACTGCGCATCTTGCTTTCCAGCCCGAGATAACAACCTATGTACCGTGATCGCATCCGCTTGCCTTCGTTATTGAATAAAGTGATGAGCGCTGCCGAAGCAGCCTTGTTGATTCAGGACGGCATGACCGTCGGCATGAGCGGCTTCACCCGCGCCGGAGAAGCGAAAGCAGTGCCCCACGCCCTGGCCGAGCGCGCCAAGGTCACTCCGCTGAAAATCAGCCTGATGACCGGTGCGAGCCTGGGTAATGACCTCGACAAGGAACTCACCGAGGCCGGCGTGCTGGCGCGGCGTATGCCATTCCAGGTCGACAGCACGTTGCGCAAGGCGATCAACGCAGGCGAGGTGATGTTCATCGACCAGCATCTCTCGGAAACTGTTGAGCAACTGCGCAACGGCCAGCTCAAGCTGCCCGACATTGCCGTGATCGAAGCGGTGGCCATCACCGAGCAAGGGCATATCGTACCGACCACATCGGTAGGTAACTCGGCCAGTTTCGCCATCTTCGCCCGGCAAGTGATCATCGAGATCAACATGGCCCATAACCCGAACCTGGAAGGCCTGCACGACATCTACATCCCGACTTATCGCCCGACCCGCACCCCAATCCCCCTGGTGAAAGTCGACGACCGCATTGGCAGCCCCGCCATCCCGATCCCGCCGGAAAAAATTGCCGCCATCGTCATCACCAATCAAGGGGACTCGCCTTCGACCGTCGCGCCTCCGGACAGCGACACCCAGGCCATCGCCGATCACCTGATCGACTTCTTCAAGCAGGAAGTTGCAGCCGGGCGCATGACCAACAAGCTCGGGCCGTTGCAGGCCGGGATTGGCAACATCGCCAACGCTGTGATGTGCGGGCTGATCGATTCCCCGTTCGAAGACCTGACCATGTATTCCGAGGTCCTGCAGGACTCGACATTTGACTTGATCGACGCTGGCAAGCTGGGCTTCGCCTCCGGCAGCTCTATCACGCTGTCGAGCCGACGCAACGCCGACGTGTTCGGAAATCTGGAAAGGTATAAGGACAAACTGGTCCTGCGCCCGCAGGAAATCTCCAACCATCCCGAAGTCGTACGCCGCCTCGGCATCATTGGTATCAACACCGCGCTGGAGTTCGACCTCTACGGCAACGTCAACTCCACCCACATATGCGGTACTCGGATGATGAATGGCATTGGCGGTTCGGGGGATTTCGCCCGCAACGCCCACTTGGCGATTTTCGTCACCAAGTCGATTGCCAAGGGCGGCGCCATTTCCAGTGTCGTGCCGATGGTCAGCCATGTGGACCATACCGAACACGATGTCGACATCCTGGTGACCGAGATCGGCCTGGCCGACCTGCGTGGCCTGGCGCCAAGGGAGCGGGCACGGGTGGTCATCGACAACTGCGTGCACCCGTCCTACCGCCAGGCGTTGAATGATTATTTCGAAGCAGCGTGCGCTCTGGGTGGGCATACCCCGCATATCCTGCGCGATGCACTGAGTTGGCACGTCAACCTCGAAGAAACCGGGCGCATGTTGGCCGTCTGATACAGCTGGATCACCGCTATCGCAAATACAGTTTTGATTGGAGGCTGACATCCAAGCCTTGAGCGACAAAAACTGTACTGCTGTACCGGTGTTTTCTTACAGTCTTTTCCCACAGAACATCAGTCATTCGCCAAAAACGCACCAATATCGTGCAGACAGGTACAGTTGCCTCAATATTGACCAGCACACCGCTCTTTAACAGTTAACTGGTCTCTCACAATACAGGTGAACTGTATCTAGAGAGACTGGCCAAACGAGAGGATCATGGGCACCAGTTAAACCACTACCTAATCCCGCCACAAGCGGAAGGATGTCAACCATGGAACGTACACTCAGTTCCGAGCTGTTTTTCGAAGACAAAGCTGAAAAAAACCAGGCTTCCCTGCCTCTTCGCGTTATCGCTAACCTGATGTTGTGGCAGCGCCGCATCGCCAGCCGCCACCAACTGGCTCGTCTGGATTCGCGCCTGCTGGCTGACGCCGGTATCAGCGAAGCACAACGTTACGAAGAGCTGAGCAAGCCGTTCTGGCGCTAACTCAGCGTCGCTGGCCCTGACCCACCGGGTCCACCGCCAGCACCGAATTGAACAAACAAGACCCGTCGCGGGAAACCGCGACGGGTCTTGTCGTTTCCGGGCCTGTTTTTTTGAAGACCGGAGAGACATAACAGTTTTCTGATAATTAAAAACATACCAGCACAGTTCATCTTGAGCCGTAGCGCCCAATGCGGGCATCATGCTGCCGATGACTGTCGCAAAGGGCTGTCAGCCAACGCGTTCTGTCCTAATATCGATACCAACGTGGCGAAGCGAGTCGAGCATGCGTCTCTTCTTCCAGCTACACGCACCGGCATCACCTCATCCTTCAAGGAGTTTCCTCATGATCCGTCTTCGCCTGCTCAGCGCAGCTGCCCTGCTGGCCGTAGCCGCCCACTCCAACGCCAGCAGCTTTATCGTTACCACTGACTCCATCGTCGGCGCACTCAAGGCCACGTCCGACGTGACCTCCGATGCGACCTCATCACTGCGGGACAACAAGATCGTTCAAGCCGCCCGTGATGACGCCGCCAGCTTCGTGGCCAGCGAAGGCGCCATCCGTGGTGTGAAACTGGAAAGTGCCCTGGATTACATCCGCCAGCAGGCACCACAGCTCAACGCCACCGATGCACAGCTGGCCCAGGCCATCCTGGTGATCTGATGCAACATGAAACATCGGGCACCCAATGGTGTTCCGATGTTTCAGCACTGGCTCTGGCCCGCAGGTTTGCGCTAGCCTTCAGGCTCGCCATCAACCGTCGAGTCCCATGCGTTTTTACTCAGATCTGTTCATCGCGTCTTTCTTCGTCGTTTTTTGCTGGTCTGTTCCGGCCCATGCTTTCGATGTGTCCACCCAGCAAGTGGTGGTCAGCGGCTACGCCACGAGCATGGTGACCTCCGCGCCCTTCGACCATAAACTGATCGTCGCCGCTCACGATGACGCTGCGGCCTTCATTGCCAGTGACGGGCAGCTGCGAGGTGCACAACTGGAATCGGCCCTGGATTACCTGCGCCGGACCCAGCCAAAACTTCACCTCAGCGACCTTGAACTGGCACAGGCAATTCTCGTCCAATAGTTATCCTTATTTCTCCGGAGTCGTTCCATGCGTAGCCCGCTGATTGCTGCCGCCCTAGGCCTGCTGGTGTTGGCCGATGTGGCCCAGGCACATACCCTGGTAGCCACCAGTAACATCATCGTTCGCGCTTCCCAGCGCACGATTGATTTCACGTCCGACACTACCACCTCCATCCGTGACTCAAAAATCGTCCGCGAAGCCCATGACGATGCGGCCAGTTTTGTCGCCAGCAATGGTGAGATTCGTGGCGCTCATCTCGAGGCCGCCTTCGACACCTTGCGCACTCGCGTGCCGGAAGCCCGCGACGCCAGTGACCAGGTTCTCGCCGAAGCCATCCTCGCATTGTGAGGCGATTCGCCGCCTGGCTGGCGGCCGGGGTCTTGCTGCTCACGGGCAGCATGGCCCAGGCCGGCTTGCAACTGCACCTCAACGTCGAAGGACTGAGCCCGGCGCAACAGCAGGCCAGCCAGGCGCTGCTCGATGAAGCCATGCAGGCGCTGCCGCCGCGCTTCATCGAGCGGCTGGACCGACGCATCGATGTCGGCTGGACCGACCAGATGCCGGCCAACGCCTACGGCCAGGCCTCGCTGGTGTCGCAACTGGACCTCAATAGCAACCTGCTCGACAGCCTTGTCGACGGCAGCGCCGCGACGCAAAAGACCCATCGCCCCCACGGCACCGTGCGACGGGAAATGCTCGCCACCGTTTTGCACGAACTGACCCACATTTATGACCGCTCGCGTCTATGGCCCGATGCCGAGCGTACGCTGATCCAGCGTTGCACTCGACGCAACAGCAGCGCCGGGTTGATCGGCCTTCCCGATGAATGCCGGGGCCAGAACGACCGCCGCTTCACTCTCAGCGATGACCCTCGGTTGCTGGACCTCGCCGGCTGGCCACAATACGTCGGCCGGCGCGGTGAGCGGGAACAGCACAACCGCCAGGTCGCCCGCAGCCCGGATCTCTATGAAACGAGCAGCCCCAAGGAGTTCGTCGCGGTCAACATGGAGTACTTTCTCCTCGACCCGAGCTACGCCTGCCGACGCCCCGCCCTGTATCGCTATTATCAGGAACACTTCGGTTGGGCACCCCCCGCCAAGGACACCTGCGCCAAATCGTTCGCCTTCCTCAACGCCGGCAACGACTTCGCCAAGACACCACTGGGCAAGGTTGATCCCGAGCGGGTCTATGCCATTGATTACCTGCTGGCCGAAGCCAACCAGAACTGGGTGAGCCGCTGGGGCCACAGCATGCTCCGGCTGGTGATCTGCGCACCGGGTCGCCCACGTGGCCCGGACTGCCGACTGGATCTGGACCAACACCTGGTGCTGTCATACCGCGCCTTCGTCGGCGATGTGCAGCTATCAAGTTGGGACGGGCTGGTCGGTAAATACCCGTCGCGCCTGTTCGTATTGCCGCTGGCCCAGGTGATCGATGAATACACCAAGACCGAACTGCGCAGCCTGGCATCGGTGCCACTGAACCTGTCGCGCACCGAGATCGAGGAGACGGTCGAGCACGCTGCCGAAATGCACTGGAGCTACGACGGCAACTATTACTTCCTGTCCAATAACTGCGCCGTGGAAAGCTTGAAGCTGCTGCGCAGCGGCAGCAATAACGCGCAGCTCAACGGCCTGGACAGCATCCTGCCCAACGGCTTGTTGGAAGTCCTCAAGGGCCGAGGCCTGGCGGACACCAGCGTGCTGGATGATCCCAAGGAAGCCTTGCGCCTGGGCTACCGCTTCGACTCATTCCGTGAGCGGTATCAGGCGATGTTCGATGTGTTGAAGAAGTATCTGCCGATCAAGCAGCAAACGGTGGAAGACTGGCTGGCCCTTGACGCCGCAGAGCGCCGCGTCTGGTTCGAACAGGCCGACCTGCGCACCAGCGCGGCGCTATTGCTGCTGGAACAGGCCAGTTATCGTCGGCAATTGTTGTTGGCGCAGGATGAAGTCAAACAGCGCTACCTTGGGGCCCGTGAATTGCAGAATGGCGGTATGGAAAGGGCTAACGCGACGTTGCAGCAGATCCTCGCCAACAGCGGCTTCCTCAGCCGTCCCGCTGAGTTGTTGGGCAGCAGCGGCTACGGCTTGCCGCAACCCAGCGAGTGGCAACGCTTGGAATCGGAAAGCAGCTTGCGTCAGAAACAGCTTCAAACGCTGACAGGCGACCTGGACAAGGAAGTCCGGGCATTGCTCGAGCCAAGCCGCGCCGCTGAAATTGCTGCGAGCGAGGCCAATGTGAAAGTGATCGGCGAGCATTTGCGCAAACTGCATAAGGCCGGGGGCGGGTTGGAATTGCCCTGATCTCCCTGCCACATGTTAAGACAGGCGACATGATGAACCTGTGGCGAGGGGATTTATCCCCGCTGGACTGCGAAGCAGTCCCGAGAAGTCGATACTGCATGGAGCCGAATTGGGGCCGCTTCGCGCCCCAGCGGGGATAAATCCCCTCGCCACAAAAGCCAGGCCTCAGACATCAACCGCCAAGCATTTCATGCGCAATAAAAAAGGGTTCAGAACCCAGTTCTGAACCCCTTTTTTGTGCCTGCGAGTCGAATCAAAATCAGCCCAGACGCGCCTTGCGCACACCCTCAGCCAGGGCGGCACACAAGCTCAACACGCCATCAATCGCCTGTTCCGACGTATCGGCATTGGCGATATGGTCGATCAGCGCCGAGCCAACCACCACCCCATCAGCCAATCGAGCGATGGCCGCCGCCTGCTCCGGCGTACGAATACCGAAACCAATGCTGATCGGCAAATCGGTGTGACGACGCAGCCGCGCCACGGCTTCTTCCACGTGTTCCAGCGTCGCGGCACCGGCACCGGTCACTCCCGCCACCGACACGTAATATACAAAGCCCGAACTGCCGTTGAGCACCGTCGGCAAACGTACATCGTCCGTGGTTGGCGTGGTCAGGCGGATGAAGTCCAGGCCAGCTGCCTGGGCCGGTTCGCACAGTTCGCTGTTGTGTTCGGGCGGCATGTCCACAACGATCAGGCCATCCACGCCAGATTCCAGCGCCTCGCCAATGAAACGCTGCACGCCATAACGGTGGATCGGGTTGAAGTAGCCCATCAGCACCAACGGCGTCTCGCTGTTGTCTTTGCGGAACTCACGAACCATCTGCAGGGTTTTCGCCAGGTTCTGCTGGGCGCCCAAGGCACGAATATTCGCCAACTGGATCGCCGGGCCGTCGGCCATCGGGTCGGTGAACGGCATGCCCAGCTCGATGACATCGGCACCGGCCGCTGGCAGGCCCTTTAGGATTGCCAGCGAGGTGTCGTAGTCCGGGTCGCCAGCCGTGACGAAAGTCACCAGGGCGGCGCGGTTCTGTTCCTTGAGTTCGGCAAAACGGGTTTGCAGGCGGCTCATCAGTGTTTCTCCTGCTGGGACTGTTCCATGTGGTGCATCACGGTTTGCATGTCTTTGTCGCCACGGCCGGACAGGTTGACCACCATCAGGTGATCCTTCGGCAGGTTCGGTGCGCGTTTGAACACTTCCGCCAGGGCATGGGCGCTTTCCAGTGCAGGAATGATCCCTTCCAGTCGGCAGCATTTGTGAAAGGCTTCCAAGGCTTCAGCGTCGGTCACCGAGGTGTACTGGACGCGACCAATGTCGTGCAACCAGGCATGTTCCGGACCGATGCCGGGGTAGTCGAGACCGGCGGAAATCGAATGGGCGTCGATGATCTGACCATCGTCGTCCTGCAACAGGAAGGTGCGGTTGCCGTGCAGTACACCGGGGACGCCGCCGTTCAGGCTCGCCGCATGCTTACCGGTCTCGATGCCATAACCGGCGGCTTCGACGCCGATGATCTCGACACTCTTGTCGTCCAGGAACGGGTGGAACAGGCCCATGGCGTTGGAGCCGCCGCCGATGCACGCCACCAGGCTGTCCGGCAGGCGGCCTTCCTGGGCTTGCAACTGCTCGCGGGTTTCCTTACCGATCACAGCCTGGAAGTCACGCACCATCGCCGGATACGGATGCGGGCCAGCCACGGTACCGATCAGGTAGAACGTGCTATCAACGTTGGTGACCCAGTCACGCAGGGCCTCGTTCATTGCATCTTTCAAGGTACCGGTGCCAGCGACCACCGGGATCACTTCAGCGCCCAGCAGCTTCATGCGGAACACGTTGGCCTGCTGGCGCTCGATGTCGGTGGTGCCCATGTAGATCACGCAATCGAGGCCAAAACGCGCGGCCACAGTGGCGGTGGCCACACCGTGCATGCCGGCGCCGGTCTCGGCGATGATGCGTTTTTTGCCCATGCGCCGCGCCAGCAGGATCTGGCCGATGCAGTTGTTGATCTTGTGCGCGCCGGTGTGGTTCAGCTCTTCACGCTTGAGATAGATCTTGGCACCGCCACAGTATTCGGTCAGGCGCTCGGCGAAGTAGAGCGGACTCGGACGACCGACGTAATCGCGCTGGAAGTAGGCCAACTCTTCGAGGAACGCCGGATCTTCCTTCGCCACTTCGTATTCGCGGGCCAGATCGAGGATCAGTGGCATCAGGGTTTCGGCCACATAGCGGCCACCGAACGCACCGAACAGGCCGTTGGCATCGGGACCGCTGCGCAGGTTGAAAGGGGTCGTGGACTGGGTCATCGGGCGCTCCAAGCAAATGCGTTGAAAGACAATGAGGTTCACTCTACCCCTGACATCCGCCACTGAAAACCGATAAGATCGCCACAACCTGTCAGAAAAACTCACAGATAACATGAGCCACGACCTTCCCCCCCTCAACGCCTTGCGCGCCTTCGAGGCCACCGCCCGCCTGAACAGCGTAAGCCAGGCGGCCGAACAGCTGCACGTCACCCATGGTGCCGTAAGTCGACAGCTGAAGGTGCTGGAAGAGCATTTAGGTGTCAGCCTGTTCGCCAAGGATGGACGCGGCTTGAAACTCACAGATGCCGGCATGCGTCTGCGGGATGTCAGCGCCGATGCGTTCGAGCGACTGCGTGGTGTTTGTGCGGAACTGACGCAAAGTACGGCCGATGCCCCGTTTGTCCTGGGCTGCTCGGGAAGTTTGCTGGCACGCTGGTTTATTCCCCGCCTGGGCAGGCTCAATGCCGACCTGCCGGATTTGCGCCTGCACCTGTCCGCTGGCGAGGGCGACCTGGACCCCAGGCGACCGGGACTGGACGCCTTGCTGGTATTCGCCGAACCACCCTGGCCTGCCGACATGCAGGTGTATGAACTGGTGAGCGAGCGGATCGGCCCGGTGATGAGCCCGCACTACGCCGGGTTCGCTCGCTTGCAGGGCGCACCGGCCAGCGCGCTGCTGGACGAGCCGTTGCTGCACACCACCTCCCGCCCACAGGCCTGGCCGACCTGGGCACAGCAAAACGACCTTGATCCCCGGGCATTGAAGTTCGGGCAAGGATTCGAGCATTTGTATTATTTGCTGGAGGCCGCCGTAGCGGGGCTCGGCGTGGCGATCGCGCCCGAGCCGCTGGTGGCTGAGGACGTGCGCGCCGGTCGCCTGGTCGCGCCGTGGGGTTTCGATGAAACGGCGGCGCGCCTGGCGTTGTGGCTACCCAAGCGCGCCGCAGACGGGCGCGCTCGGCAATTGGCCCAGTGGCTCAGGCATGAGCTGAGCCAACCGACTCAGTCGCCGCGCTTGCACAGCAAGTAAGCAGCCAGTAGACCCAGCGCACCCACTGCGACACCCGCCGTGGTCCAAGGGTGTTCCTGCGCGTAGTCGCGTGTGGCGATCCCGGTTTCACGGGTTTTCACCTTGACCTCTTCATACGCGTCGCTGAGCAGATGGCGAGAATGTTTCAGGGCGTTCTCGGCATTGGCCTTGAGCGACTTGAGGGTCTTACGCGACTCGTCCGAAGCGTCGTCCTTCAGGCTTTCCAACGACTTGAGCAGACTCTCGATCTCCGCTTCCATGCTTTGCAACGAGGCTTTGCGTAACGAATTGCTGGCCATGGTGGCTCTCTCCTGCAGTGGTTGAGTGGCGTGTGTGAATTGGGACTGCGGGCGTTTCTGAAAGTGCAGTAAATCTGAACTTCAGCGCGCAAACGGCGACACACGTAAGACGAAAAATCGCTGCTAGGCTGTTAAAAACAACCAAGGAGAACCTCATGAGTGATCATCACACTTACAAAAAAGTCGAGCTGGTCGGCTCGTCTCCCACCAGCATTGAAGACGCCATCAACAACGCCCTGGCCGAGGCCAGCAAAAGCCTCAAGCACCTGGAGTGGTTCGAAGTCACGGAAACCCGCGGCCACATCGCAAACGGCCGGGCAGCGCACTTCCAAGTGACCATCAAGGTCGGCTTCCGGATTGCCAATAGCTGAGGGGCGGTGAACTTGCACGCTGGCGGAGTGCCATAGGGAATGGCGATGCGCTATGGTGTGCGCATCCTGTTTTTCCAATACCTGCCCTATTTGATCCGACCAAGGAGTGCGAGCGATGAAAAAGTTGATGGTAGCCCTGGGTTTGCTGAGCCTTGCCGGTGGTGCGTTTGCGGCGGGCAAGCCCTGCGAAGAGCTGAAAAGCGAAATCGCAGCGAAGCTGGACGCCAAGGGCGTGTCAGGTTATTCGCTGGAAATCGTCGATAAGGGCGCAGCGGCTGACGGAGAAGTCGTAGGCACCTGTGAGGGCGGTACGAAAGAAATCGTCTATAAAAAGTGATTCTTTTCGAACGTCAAAGCCGACGCAATGCGTCGGCTTTTTTATGCGCGTCATTCAGCCTTTCATGACCTGCGCCAACAACTCGTATGAGTGCAAACGATCGGCATGCTCGTACAGGTCGCTGGTGAAAATCAGCTCATCGGCCTGGGTTTGCTCAATCAGCACCTCCAGCTTGGCGCGAATCTTCTGCGGACTGCCGACCATGGCCAGGCCAAGGAAATCACCAACCGCTTCTTTTTCATGGGGCAACCAGAGGCCGTTCATGGTTTCGACCGGCGGACGCTGGACCAGGCTCTGGCCGCGCATCAATGCCAGGATCCGCTGGTACACCGACGTCGCCAGGTAATCGGCCTGTTCATCCGTGTCCGCCGCCACCAGCGGCACGCCGAGCATCACATAAGGCTTGTCGAGCACTGCCGACGGCTTGAAATGGTTGCGGTAGATACGAATCGCCTCGTGCATGTAGCGCGGTGCGAAATGGGAGGCGAACGCGTAGGGCAAACCGCGCTCACCGGCCAATTGCGCACTGAACAGGCTCGAACCCAGCAGCCACACCGGCACATTGGTGCCGGTGCCGGGCATGGCGATGATGCGTTGGTCCGGGGTGCGCGGGCCCAGATAACGCATCAGCTCGGCCACGTCTTCGGGGAAATCGTCCGCGCTGCCGGAGCGCTCGCGACGCAGCGCCCGGGCGGTGATCTGGTCGGAACCTGGTGCGCGGCCCAACCCCAGGTCGATTCGACCCGGGTAGAGGCTTTCCAGCGTGCCGAACTGTTCGGCGATGATCAACGGCGCGTGATTGGGCAACATGACGCCGCCGGAGCCGACACGAATGGTCGAAGTGCCCCCCGCCAGATAACCCAGCAGCACCGCCGTCGCGGAGCTGGCGATACCGTCCATGTTGTGGTGTTCGGCCACCCAGAAACGGGTGTAGCCGTATTTTTCCACGTGCTGCGCCAGGTCCAGCGAGTTGCGCAAGGACTGGGCGGCATTGCCATCGGCGCGGACAGGCACCAGGTCGAGGGTTGAGAATTTCACTTCGGACAGCTGTTTCATGGGCCGGGATCTCCAACGGCGTTCCGGGCTTTTCCAGGGCAAAAGCCTGCCGTTTCTAAAGGTGTGTTCCATGCAATGTGGGCATATACCCGAGTTTCAATAGCTGCGAAGAATTTTCCTACTAAATTCGTCGGCTAATCGACAAGGTGAACTTTTCCGGGCGGTCTATCCTCACAACCCAGACAGTTAAAAAAACACCCAGGCGCGTCTCTCGCGCCGGATCTTCAGGAGGCAGACATGGCTATCATCAAGAAAGCATCGGCTCATTGGGAAGGTGACCTGAAAACCGGTATCGGCTCCATTTCCACGGAAACCGGTGTGCTGCGCGAAGCGCCCTATGGCTTCAAGGCGCGCTTCGAAGGCGGCAAGGGCACCAACCCAGAGGAATTGATCGGCGCGGCCCACGCCGGCTGCTTTTCCATGGCCTTTTCGATGATCCTCGGCGATGCCGGGCTCAAGGCCGACAGCATCGACACCAATGCTGAAGTGACCCTGGACCAGGTCGATGGCGGTTTCGCGATCACGGCGGTCAAGCTGGTGCTCAAGGCGAAAATTCCCGGCGCCAGCCAGGCGCAATTCGACGAACTGAGCAAGAAGGCCAAGGAAGGGTGCCCGGTTTCCAAGGTGCTGAACGCCCAGATCACCCTGGATGCGACGCTGGTGAACTGACGCATGAAAGGGTCGCAGCCTTTGCAGACACTGCCGAAGGCTGCGATCACTTGAATACGGTCGAGCTGTTTACCCTGGCGCAATTATGATCGAATGAAGCCTGCAGTTTCAGCGCACAGGCAGTGCGCGCTGCCATGAGGAATTCGAACATGAAACGAGCAGCCCTGGTGGTCATCGGTTGCGCATTTGCTGCATCAGCCCTTGCAGCCCCCAAATCCTGTGAAGAGCTGAAAGCGGAAATCGAAGCTAAGATCCAGGCCAATAACGTGTCGTCCTACACGCTGGAAATCGTCACCAACGACGAAGTCCATGACCAGAACATGGTGGTGGGCAGTTGCGAAGGCGGCACGAAGAAGATCATCTACCAGAAGAACGACCGCTAGGACGCTCTACGGAACGCAATTGATTTGTCGCTCTTCGGCCACGATTTGACGCTTGGCATCATAGAGCCGGGCGCTGGGCGTGAACGCCAGGTTGCGAGCCTCCAGCCGATAGCGCTGGCCGGCCTCGAAATGGTCATAACGCACGAGCATGTAGCACAGCCGCTCTTGCGGTTCGGCTTGCATGCCCAGCCCGCCACCGCTAAACACTTCGAAGTCGAAGCGCACTTTCAGTTCGTGGCTGCCCGGCGAAACCTGAAAGAACCGGCCGTCTCGCAATCGCTGGCCATCCAGGCTTTCAGCCATCAGCATTTTGCCGCCCGGCATGGGGGTAGCGAAATCGATCCACGCCATGTTCGGATCGACCTGGGGCAGTGGGCTCGTTGCACAACCGCTCATGGAGACCAGGGCCAGTAACAGCAGAGGTAAGCGCATGGTGAATTTCCTGAAATCAGGCACTGAGCATAGCGCCAATCACGTTTGTTGGCAGCCCGCCGGCGTACCTTGCCCCACCACTTTGCGTTGCTGATCGTAAAGCTTGGCCCATGGCCGGAAACCAATGCTGCCGGCCTGCAGCTGGTACCGTTGGCCGGCGTTGAAGTCCTTGAATTTCACGTTCAACCGGCAATCACGCCACAGCGGCTCGGCATCCGGGCCGATGTTGCCGGGTTCGACGGCAAATTGATAACGCACCGTCAGTTCATGGCTGCCGGGTTGCACTTCGAAATAGCGCCGATCGGTGGACGTCCTGTCATCGACTTTTAGCGCTTGCAGCGCGGTGTCCTGCTGGTTTCCCAGGTCGATCCACGCTTGGGATGGATCAGGATCAGGCAAACCGGCGCAACCGGTCAGCAGCAACAGGCCGCTCGTCAGCATCAACACGCGCATAGCGAAGCTCCAGGCAAGCGAGATAGTCTTGTAGACAGACTTCCCAGGGTGATTCCAATTGATCAGGCCGCGTTCAAGCCATCGGTTACTCGACCGCGTTTTCCAGATTTTGTTTCCAGGCCTCCTGCTTTTGTTACTGAACGGTTGCACAAGCGCCGGTTACTACAGCCAGCTCGTCGGTGGGCAACTGCGGTTGTTGCAGGCCCGGGAGCCTATCGACCAGGTCATTGCCGACCCTGCTCGCGATGCCCAACTGAAGGCGCACCTGACCCAGGCGCGCGAGGCACGGGCGTTCGCCAGCGCTCACCTGCACTTGCCGGACAATCAAAGCTATCGCCTGTATGCGGACATTGGCCGGCCATTCGTCGTCTGGAATGTCTTCGCCACGCCGGAGTTTTCCCTGGCGCCGCTAAATCATTGTTTCCCGATTGCCGGTTGCGTGGCTTATCGCGGTTATTACAGCCAGGGTGCCGCCCGTGGCGAGGCCGCATTGCAGCGTTTGCAGGGCATGGACGTGTCGATCGGTGGTGTAGAGGCCTACTCGACGCTGGGCTGGTTCAATGATCCGATCCTGAGTTCGATGATGCATTGGGGCGACGAACGCCTGGCGACGCTGATCTTTCATGAACTGGCGCACCAGCGCTTTTATGTAAAGGACGACACCGAATTCAATGAGTCCTTCGCCACCTTCGTCGAGCAGGAAGGCACCCGGCAATGGCGCGCCAGTCGAGGGCTGGCGCCGGATAATGGCAAGCAGGTGCGCCAGCGCGACCAATTCATCCAATTGATCCTCGACACCCGCCAGCGCCTGGAACAGCTCTACTCCCACCCCCTGCCGACCGACCAGATGCGCCAACGCAAGGCACAGGCATTCCAACGCCTGCGCACCGACTATGAGCAGTTGCGCGACACTCAATGGGCCGGTGACAAACGCTACGACGCCTGGGTCTATGCCCCCCTGAACAACGCGCGGTTGCTGCCTTTCGGGCTGTATGACCAGTGGGTGCCGGCGTTTGCGGCGCTGTTCAAGCGGGAGGGCGGTAGTTGGGTTGCGTTTTATGCAGCGGTGGAAAAGCTCGGCAAATTGCCGATCGACGAACGCAAGGTGGCTTTGAAGGCGTTGGCAGCGCCCAAGCCTTCTGCTGACTAGGCGGACGTCTTCGCGAGCAAGCTCGCTCCCACAGTGCTGCATCTCCACAGCCTGTGGCGAGGGCACCAAGCCATCGCTGTCTCAAACAGCTAGCAACCCACACAAAAAAGGGCATACCGATTCATCGGTATGCCCTTTTGATTGCCGCTTTCTTCCCCCTGGCCGAGGTACTCCGCAGCAATTACGGGTTGACGCTGTCTTTCAAGAACTTGCCTGGTTTGAAGGCAACGGTATTGCTGGCCTTGATCTTCACCGGCTCACCGGTCTGTGGGTTTTTGCCAGTGCGGGCGCCGCGGTGGCGTTGCAGGAAAGTGCCGAAGCCCACCAGGGTGACGCTGTCCTTGCGGTGCAGGGCGCCGGTGATTTCTTCGAGGACGGCGTTGAGGACGCGGTTGGCTTGTTCTTTGGTGAGGTCTGCTTTTTCCGCGATGGCGGCGGCGAGTTCTGGTTTACGCATGAATGAAGCCCCTTTGACGGTTTTTTTGTTGTTATGTCCGTGCCGTTCTCTTTGGAACAGCCCCTAAGGCGCCGCAGGCTCTACTCTGCGGCAGACGGGAGTGAGGATGGCACGGTGCCGATAACGGCGCCAGTGTCCGGGCGACCTTTGTGGGACCAAAAGTAGGGTTTTTGCGACAGAACGACCAGTATTTACGCCAGCAGGGGTGGAAGTTCCTTGTTCAGTGCCAGTTTCTCCATCACCGCCGTGCCTGTCAGGGCGTAGCCCAGCAGGTTGCCTTGAGCGTCGCGGCATAGCGCCTTGATGTCCGCGCCCTGCCCTTCGACGCTCCACACGCCCTCACTGCCTCGCGGTGGTGGCGACACCACCAATGGGCACACCGGGGTCTTGACGGTAATCGGCATGGCGCCGTAGCTGACGGCAGTCGGGTTGCCGGCCAGGGTCTGGGCCAGGGCGCGGGCACAGCTCATCAGGGGCATGACATACAGCAGGTTCAAGCCGTCGACCTCGGCGCAGTCGCCCAGGGCGTAGATGTTGGCGTGGGAGGTTTTCAGGTGGCGGTCGACCACGACGCCGCGGTTGACCACCAGGCCCGCCGCAGCTGCCAGGTCGATGCGTGGGCGCAGGCCGATGGCCGAGACCACCAGGTCGCAGGCGAGCACCTGGCCGTCGGACAGGTGCGCCTCCAGCCCGTCGGCGACCTTCTGCAAGCGGTTGAGTACCGGGCCCAGGTGGAAACGCGCGCCAAGGCTTTCCAGCCCAGCCAGGACCGCTGCGGCAGCGGCCGGGTGCAACAGCGTCGGCATGACTTGCTCGCACGGTGCCACCAGTTGCACTTCGTAGCCGCCCAGGCTCAGGTCGTTGGCGAACTCGCAACCAATCAGGCCAGCGCCAAGCAACAACACCCGGCGCTTGCCGGCGGCCGCAGCCCTGAAACGTGCGTAGTCTTCCAGGTCGTTGATGGGAAAAATCAGCTCCGCCGCGTCGCCCTGCACCGGCACGCGCACGGTTTCGGCGCCCCAGGCCAGGATCAGGTCGCGGTAGTTCACCGCCTCTTCGCCGATCCACAGCCGTTTGTGGCCCGGATCGATGCCGCTGATACGGGTGTGGGTGCGTACTTCGGCCTTGAGTTGCTCGGCCATGGCCCCCGGTTCGGCCATGCTCAGGCCGTCGGCATCCTTGTTTTTACCAAAGCCTGTGGAGAGCATCGGCTTGGAATACGAGCGACCGTCGTCCGCGGTGATCAGCAGCAACGGGGTTTCGCTGTCGAGCTTGCGAAACTCCCGGGCCAGGTTGTAACCGGCCAGCCCAGTACCGACGATAACGACAGGTGCACTCATGTTGCTCTCCAGCGGGGAAACGATCAGAGGGGAAACGATCAGTTGATTTCAATCATCTCGAAATCCATTTTGCCGACGCCGCAGTCCGGGCAGAGCCAGTCCGCCGGTACGTCCTCCCAGCGAGTGCCAGGCGCGATACCATCGTCAGGCCAGCCGTCAGCTTCGTTGTAGATCAGACCGCAGACGATACATTGCCACTTCTTCATTCAGGTACTTCCTCAGGTGTCAGGCGTTTGCCGGTATGCTCGGGCCGATGAAGCAGCCCCTTCCGGCTCAGGGCGTTTTGTACTGATCGGTTGCGACAGATGCAAGCATGATCGGCGCGGCGGCAGGCCGAGCCAGTCAAAACCATCGACCGACATGGTAAGCTCGCGCCCTCATTTGCTGCCATTCAAGACCTCTGTGCCGCATACAAATTCGATATTTCCTACACTCCAATGGCTGCCCCAGCCCCTGCTGTCGCCCCGCCCCGATGCGGGTGTCCTCGATTGGCTGTTCGACGAAGGCTCCCTGACCCGGCGTCTCACGCGCCTGTCGGACGGCCATTTCAGCGTAACGCCGTTGTTCGAAGGCTGGCAGCCATTGCGCGCCGACGAATGCGCCGCCCTGGACCTGGCCGAGGGCAGCGAGGGCTGGGTACGCGAGGTGTATCTGCGCGGCCGCGACCAGCCTTGGGTGTTCGCCCGCAGTGTGGCGGCGCGCAGCGCCTTGCAGGGTGACGGCTTGCAGATGGACGAACTGGGCAGCCGCTCCCTGGGGGAGTTGCTGTTTTGCGACCAGGCGTTCCAGCGCCGGGCCATCGAAGTCTGCCATTACCCCGACGCCGGGTTGCCGGAAGAAGTGCGCGCCAGTGGGCTGTGGGGGCGCCGTTCACGTTTCGATCGCGGTGCGTTGAGCGTGCTGGTGGCGGAAATCTTTCTGCCGCGCTTGTGGACCGTCGCCCGCGCCTATTCGGAGAATTGCTGATGTACGTGCAACTGCTCAAATCCTTGAACCGCCTGAACCCGCGGGCCTGGGACTTCGTGCAACTGACCCGCATGGACAAGCCCATCGGCATCTACCTGCTGCTGTGGCCGACGTTGTGGGCGTTGTGGATTGCCGGTGAAGGCTCGCCGTCCATCGCCAACGTGGTGATCTTCGTCCTCGGCGTGGTGCTGACCCGCGCTGGCGGCTGTGTGATCAATGACTGGGCCGACCGCAAGGTGGACGGCCACGTCAAGCGCACCGAGCAGCGCCCGCTGGTGAGCGGCAAGATCAGTTCGAAAGAGGCACTGGTGTTCTTCGCCGTGCTGATGAGCGTGAGTTTCCTGCTGGTGCTGTGCACCAACGCCCCGACCATCCTGCTCTCCCTCGGTGGCCTGGCGCTGGCGTTCAGTTACCCGTTCATGAAGCGCTATACCTACTACCCTCAAGTGGTCCTGGGCGCGGCGTTCTCCTGGGGCATGCCGATGGCGTTCACCGCCGAAACCGGTCATCTGCCGGCCGCCGCCTGGTTGCTGTACATCGCCAACCTGCTGTGGACGGTGGGCTACGACACCTATTACGCGATGACCGACCGGGACGATGACCTGCGCATTGGCGTGAAGTCCACGGCGATCCTGTTTGGCGATGCCGACCGGGTGATCATCCTGACGCTGCAAGGCCTGGCCTTGGGCTGCCTGCTGCTGGCCGGGTCGAAATTCCAACTCGGCGGCTGGTTCCACCTGGGGCTGGTGGCCGCTGCCGCATGCTTCGCCTGGGAGTTCTGGTACACACGTGGCCGGGATCGGATGCGCTGTTTCCAGGCATTCCTGCACAACCATTGGGCCGGGTTGGCGATTTTCGTGGGGATTGTGCTGGATTACGCGTTGCGTTGATCCGCTGTCCCTGCTGCAGTACACCTTGGGTCATGAAAACCTCTGTGGCGAGGGAGCTTGCTCCCGCTCGGTTGCGCAGCGACCGCTAAATCTTGGGGCCGCTTCGCAGCCCAGCGGGAGCAAGCTCCCTCGCCACAAAAAGCATCTTGGCTGGGCTCGTCAATCGGGCTTGGCAACTTTCCAGGCACCGTCCATCAAGCCATCACCCGTCATGTCTCCGGCTTTTGTGTCCCTCACGAAGGTGTACAGCGGCATACCCTGATAGGCCCACTGCATTGAGCCATCATCACGCTTGATCACGGTCCAGTCACCCATGGATTTATCACCCGCCTCAGCCATCAGCGGTGGCCAATTGGCGGCACACTTGTCATTGCACGCCGACTTGCCGGCCGAGTCCTTGGCGAAGGTGTAAAGCGTCATGCCCTTATGGTCGGTGAACATACCGTCCTTCTCCATCGCAGGATCGGCTGCCATCGCCAATCCAGGCAGCATCAGGGCAGCAGCCATCAGCAGGGCTTTGAAAGAAACAGTCATTTGTTTCATGGAAACCTTCCTTTGTAGTTGTCAGGATTCGGACTGAAAAGCGTAGTCCAGGATCCCTTTCACCGCCGCACGACGAAATAACTGTCACACGACTGCAATAATTCCGTTATCTAATGCGGCGCAAGACAGTTAAATGACAAGAGGATTACCCCATGGTTGGCAGGAGCATTCTGATCGTCGACGACGAGGCGCCCATCCGCGAGATGATCGCCGTTGCGTTGGAGATGGCCGGCTATGACTGCATGGAAGCAGAAAACTCTCAACAGGCCCACGCCATCATCGTCGACCGCAAGCCCGACCTGATCCTGCTGGACTGGATGCTGCCCGGCACGTCAGGTATCGAACTGGCGCGGCGGCTCAAGCGCGACGAGCTGACCGGTGATATTCCGATCATCATGCTCACGGCCAAGGGCGAAGAGGACAACAAGATCCAGGGCCTGGAAGTCGGCGCCGACGACTACATCACCAAGCCGTTCTCCCCACGGGAGCTGGTGGCGCGCCTGAAGGCCGTGCTGCGCCGCGCCGGACCGACGGATGGCGAAGCCCCCATCGAAGTCGGTGGCCTGCTGCTCGACCCGATCAGCCATCGCGTGACCATCGACGGCAAACCCGCCGAAATGGGTCCGACCGAATACCGCCTGTTGCAATTCTTCATGACTCACCAGGAACGTGCCTACACCCGCGGCCAACTGCTGGACCAGGTCTGGGGCGGCAACGTCTATGTCGAGGAGCGCACCGTGGACGTACACATCCGGCGCCTGCGCAAGGCCCTCGGCGATGCCTATGAAAATCTGGTACAAACCGTGCGCGGCACCGGTTATCGTTTTTCGACCAAGGCCTGATCCGAGCCCTTACCGCCCGACAAAGCTGACAAGGACGCGCGTCACGTGAACCAAAACTGGCATGGCACCCTGATTCGCCACATGTTGTTGCTGGTGACCGGCTGTTTGCTGATCGGCCTGATCAGTGGTTATTACGGTTGGAGCCTGGCCGCGGGCCTGGGGCTTTACCTGGCCTGGACACTCAAGCAATTGCTGCGCCTGCATGAATGGCTGCGCCTGCACCAACCCGACGAAGCGCCGCCCGACGGCTATGGCCTGTGGGGTGAGGTGTTCGACAGCATCTACCACCTGCAACGGCGCGACCAGCGCGTTCGCGGGCGCCTGCAGGCGGTGATCGACCGGGTCCAGGAGTCCACTGCCGCGCTGAAAGACGCGGTGATCATGCTCGACAGCGACGGCAACCTGGAGTGGTGGAACCGCGCCGCCGAGACCCTGCTGGGCCTCAAGACGCCACAGGACAGCGGCCAGCCGGTGACCAACCTGGTGCGTCATCCGCGCTTCAAGGAATATTTCGAGCAGGCCAATTACGCCGAGCCGCTGGAGATCCCTTCGCCCACCAATGATCGGCTACGCATCCAGCTGTACATCACCCGCTATGGCAACAATGAGCACTTGATGCTGGTGCGCGACGTCACGCGCATCCATCAGCTGGAACAGATGCGCAAGGACTTCATCGCCAACGTTTCCCACGAACTGCGCACCCCGTTGACGGTGATCTGTGGTTATCTGGAAACCCTGCTCGACAACGTCGAGGAGGTGAACCCGCGCTGGAGCCGGGCCTTGCAACAGATGCACCAGCAAAGCGGGCGCATGCAGACCCTGCTCAACGACTTGTTGCTGCTGGCGAAGCTGGAAGCCACCGATTACCCGTCGGACAACCAGCCAGTGCCCATCGACGACCTGCTGCAAATCATTGTCGAAGATGCGCAGGAACTGTCCGGCCCCAAGCAGCAGACCATCACCCTGGAGGCCGACCCGGCCGTGCAGCTCAAAGGCAGCGAGGCGGAACTGCGCAGTGCGTTTTCCAACCTGGTGTTCAACGCGGTCAAGTACACGCCGGAGCAAGGCCGGATCCATGTGCGCTGGTGGGGCGATGAGCAAGGCGCGCACCTGAGCGTGCGCGATTCAGGCATCGGAATCGACAGCAAGCACCTGCCGCGCCTGACCGAACGTTTCTACCGCGTCGACTCCAGCCGCAACTCCAATACCGGGGGTACCGGGCTGGGCCTGGCCATCGTCAAACACGTCCTGCTGCGCCACCGCGCCCGCATGGAAATCAGCAGTGTACCCGGCCATGGCAGCACCTTTACCTGCCATTTCGCCCCGGCCCAGGTGGTTCGCGCACGCCTCGCCCGCCCCGCTGATTAAACGCACCCCCTAGGCAATCGCCGAGTCAGCCGCTACATTGGCTGACTTGCGCCTGCCTTTTCAGGCGCTCATTTTTAATTCCTACGACTTTACGGAACCCGCAAAACCCCATCATGGACCCTTCCCCTGGCTTGTCCCTCGTCACACTCTTCGCCGAATTCGGCATGATTCTTTTTGCGCTGATCCTGGTTTTGCTCAACGGCTTTTTCGTTGCGGCCGAATTCGCCATGGTCAAGCTGCGTTCGACCCGGGTCGAGGCCATTGCCGAGCAGAACGGCTGGCGCGGACACATCCTGCGCACCGTCCACAGCCAGCTCGACGCTTACCTGTCGGCGTGCCAGTTGGGTATCACCCTGGCGTCCCTGGGACTGGGCTGGGTCGGTGAGCCGGCCTTCGCCCACATCCTCGAGCCGCTGCTGGGCGCTGTCGGCGTACAGTCGCCGGAAGTGATCAAGGGCGTGTCGTTCTTCACCGCGTTCTTCATCATTTCGTACCTGCACATCGTGGTCGGTGAACTGGCGCCCAAATCCTGGGCCATTCGCAAACCCGAGCTGCTGTCGCTGTGGACCGCCGTGCCGCTGTACCTGTTCTACTGGGCCATGTACCCGGCGATCTACCTGCTCAACGCCAGCGCCAACACCATTTTGCGCATCGCCGGCCAAGGCGAGCCCGGCCCGCATCACGAACACCATTACAGCCGCGAAGAACTGAAGCTGATCCTGCACTCCAGCCGAGGCCAGGACCCGAGCGACCAAGGCATGCGCGTGCTGGCCTCGGCCGTGGAAATGGGCGAGCTGGAAGTGGTGGACTGGGCCAACTCCCGGGAAGACCTGGTGACGCTGGAGTTCAACGCGCCGCTCAAGGAAATCCTGGCGATGTTCCGTCGCCACAAGTTCAGCCGTTATCCGGTGTATGACAGCGAACGCCAGGAGTTCGTCGGCCTGCTGCACATCAAGGACCTGCTGCTGGAGCTGGCGGCCCTGGATCACATTCCCGAGTCGTTCAACCTGGCCGAACTGACCCGGCCGCTGGAGCGCGTGTCGCGGCACATGCCGCTGTCGCAATTGCTGGAGCAGTTCCGCAAGGGCGGCTCGCACTTCGCCCTGGTCGAGGAAGCCGACGGCAACATCATCGGCTACCTGACCATGGAAGACGTGCTGGAAGTGCTGGTGGGCGACATCCAGGACGAACACCGCAAGGCCGAACGCGGCATCCTGGCCTACCAGCCGGGCAAGCTGCTGGTACGCGGCGACACGCCATTGTTCAAGGTCGAGCGCCTGCTGGGGATCGACCTGGACCACATCGAAGCCGAAACCCTGGCCGGGCTGGTCTATGAAACCCTCAAGCGCGTACCGGAAGAGGAAGAAGTGCTGGAAGTCGAAGGCCTGCGGATCATCATCAAGAAGATGAAAGGGCCGAAGATCATTCTGGCGAAGGTGTTGATGCTCGATTGAGTGTCAACCTGCTCTGGCAAGCCGGTGGCAAAACTGTGGGAGCAAAGCTTGCTCGCGATACAGGCAACTCAGTTTCTGGAAGACCGCGTCGCCCTCGTCGCGGGCAAGCCTTGCTCCCACAGATGAATCCCTCCACCACAAAAAGCGCCTTCGCATCTGCAGAAGCTATTGCTTGCCCACCGCAAAGTTGGGCAAGTCGCCCACCGGTTGATTGAACTGGTAGGGAATCGACACCAGCCCCAGGCCGGTATTGCGCTGCACCACGAAGTGCAGGTGCGGGCCTGAGCTGTTGCCGGTATTGCCCGACAACGCCAACGGCGTGCCCACCCCGACTCGCTGCCCTTCCCGTACGCTCACCGAGCCTTTCTGCAAGTGCAGGTAGACGCCCATGGTCCCGTCATCGTGCAGCACCCGCACGAAGTTGCCCGAAGGGTCGTCCCCACGGCCGGTCTGCTCGTTTTCGGTCTTGATGACCACGCCACCCCGCGCCGCGATGATCGGCGTGCCCACTGGCATGGCAATATCCATGGCGTAGCGGTTCTTCGGGCCGTAATGGCTGTACTGGCCGTTGGCGCCCTGGCTCAGCCGGAACGGCCCGCCACGCCACGGCAACGGGTACTGATAGGCCTGTGCCGCGCCGGCGGGGTCGCCCAGGGAGTATTCGAACCTTGGGGTATACACCAGCGGCCTGCCGGGCCGAGTGGCAGTGAGCAGCGCCAGGCGCAGGTTGCTGCGTGCCGGCAGTACCCGACGAATCGGCCGGCTCGGCGCCCCGCTGACGTTGCGCAGCCCGGCAAAACTCAACTCGATCTCCACCGGCGCATACAAATCGTTGCGCACGAACACCGCATCCGCGCCGTTCTGTTTCTTGATATCGAGGAATACCTGCCGCTCCAGGCGCTCGACCATGCGGTCGCGGAACACGAACACCTGGGCGCCCTTGCTGGGGCGGTCGCTATAGGACACCACGCCATTGGCATCGGTGGATTTGTAGATCGTCATGGCCACGGCCGAGGTGGAGGCCAGGACAAGACCACAGGCAAACAGCAGGGGTGCGAGCATGGGTAAGGGTTCTGTCGAAAAATGAAGGCCTGCACAGCAGCCTAGCAGCTGGGATGGACCAGCGTAGTCGACGGATGTTTCAAAATAGGTGGGCAGATCGTGCTGTGTCGAGACTGACGCCCCCATCGCGAGCAGGCTCGCTCCCACAGGGATCTTCAGTGTTCACTGGATCGAGTGTGGGAGCGAGCTTGCTCGCGATAGCGGACTCAAGGGCGCCGCCGAATCAGGCGCCAGGTACGAAGTGCTTCTGCGCGGTGCCGCGGGCGATCAGGCGGGAGATGTAGTCGAGTTTCTGCGGGTCTTTGTCGACGAAGCGGAACGTCAATTGCAGCCACTCGCTGTCAGGCGTCTGCTCATGGGCGACGATGGCGTGCAGGTAGCCGTTGAGACGAGCGGTTTCGGCGTTGTCGCCCTGCTCCATGTCCAGCACTGCGCTTTCGAGCACTTGTGGCAGGGTCTCGCTGCGCTTGACCACCAGCAGCGCTTCCTTGAGGCTCAGGGCCTTGATCACGCATTGCTGGGTGCCACTGGACAGGCGCAACTGGCCTTGGCCACGGTTGGTCGTCGAAGCGGCGGCTACCGGTGCCTTGACGGGTGGACTGTTGAGCAGGCCACGGGCCGGGGCAGCAGCGGCGGGGGCGGGGGCGGCAGCCGGCTTGGCAAAAGGATTCGCCACAGGCGCCGAAGCGACCGCCGCCACCGCAGCCTTGCCGCCCGTCAGGGCGCTTAGGGAGTCATTGCCGAACGCCGAGTTCATCTTGGTCGGGGCACTGTTCATCAGCGTGTCGAGCTTGCCGACCTTATGCAGGGCTTGCTTGACCTTGGTCAGTAGCTGCTCGTTGGTGAACGGCTTGCTGACATAACCGGAGACGCCGGCCTGGATCGCCTGGACCACGTTTTCCTTGTCGCCGCGGCTGGTGACCATCACGAACGGCATGCCCTTGAGGTTGTCCTGCTGGCGGCACCAGGTCAGCAGTTCCAGGCCGGACATTTCCGGCATTTCCCAATCGCACAGCACCAGGTCGAACGCTTCGCGAGCCAGCAGGGCCTGGGCTTTTTTGCCGTTCACCGCGTCTTCGATGCGCACGCCCGGGAAGTAGTTGCGCAGGCACTTCTTCACCAGGTCACGAATGAACGAAGCATCGTCCACGACCAACACACTGACCTTACTCATCCAGATACACCTCTAAAAAATCCCGGCAAGCATACCGCTTTTACTGATGGCACATTGCCAAAAACCTTCAGTCACGCCGGGACTTTTCGTTCGCGGGGTGCTGCTTTCGATTAAAAAAAACCCAAAAAAAAGCCCGACCAGAAGGCCGGGCGCTTTTCTTGGCAATCTTACTTATCGTCAGTTTCGCCCGGAACATTAGCAGTTTCGGACGGGGTGCCCTCAACTTCTTCCTTCATGCGCTTGAGCCCCAGATGCCGCACATCGGTGCCGCGCACCAGATAGATGACAAGTTCCGAGATGTTGCGCGCATGATCGCCGATACGCTCCAGAGAACGCAGCACCCAGATGATGCTCAACACTCGGGAGATGGAGCGCGGGTCTTCCATCATGTAGGTCGCCAGCTCGCGCAGGGCGGTCTTGTATTCGCGGTCGATGATCTTGTCGTACTGGGCCACCGACAGTGCCAGGTCGGCGTCGAAGCGGGCAAAGGCGTCCAGTGCATCGCGGACCATGTTGCGCACCTGGTCGCCAATGTGGCGAACCTCGACGTAACCGCGCGGCGCCTCGCCTTCTTCGCACAACTGAATGGCACGACGGGCGATCTTGGTGGCTTCGTCGCCGATCCGCTCAAGATCGATCACCGACTTGGAGATGCTGATGATCAGGCGCAGGTCAGAAGCCGCCGGCTGTCGACGGGCCAGGATACGCAGGCACTCCTCGTCGATGTTGCGCTCCATATGGTTGATCTGGTCATCGATTTCGCGCACCTGCTGGGCCAGGCCGGAGTCGGCCTCGATCAGCGCGGTCACCGCATCGTTGACCTGCTTTTCCACCAGCCCGCCCATGGCCAGCAAGTGACTGCGCACTTCCTCAAGCTCAGCGTTGAACTGTGCGGAAATGTGGTGAGTAAGGCCTTCCTTCGAAATCATCTTGTTCGCTCCGCGAAAGTTGCAAGCTTCAAGCTGCAAGCTTCAAGCAGTTAAATGTTGATCCTGATAGCGCAGTGCGGCTATGCAGCAGCCTCGACTAGCCGTAACGACCGGTGATGTAGTCCTCGGTCTGTTTCTTGGCCGGATTGGTGAACAGGGTATCGGTATCGCCGAATTCCACCAGTTTGCCCATGTACATGAACGCCGTGTAGTCGGAAACCCGCGCCGCCTGTTGCATGTTGTGGGTCACGATGACGATGGTGAACTTGGACTTGAGCTCGTAGATCAGTTCTTCGACTTTCAGCGTCGAGATCGGATCCAGGGCCGAGCAAGGTTCGTCGAGCAGCAGCACTTCCGGCTCCACGGCGATGGTGCGGGCGATCACCAGACGCTGCTGCTGACCGCCGGACAGACCGAGGGCCGACTCATGCAGACGGTCCTTGACCTCATCCCACAGCGCCGCGCCCTTGAGGGCCCATTCCACGGCTTCGTCGAGGATGCGCTTCTTGTTGATGCCTTGGATGCGCAAGCCGTAGACCACGTTCTCGTAGATGGTTTTCGGGAACGGGTTGGGCTTCTGGAACACCATGCCCACGCGACGACGCAACTCGGCCACGTCTTCGCCCTTGCGGTAGATGTTGTTGCCGTAGAGGTTGATTTCCCCTTCGACACGGCAGCCGTCCACCAGGTCGTTCATGCGGTTGAAGGTACGCAGCAAGGTTGATTTGCCGCAGCCCGACGGGCCGATGAACGCGGTGACGCGCTGTTTCGGGATATTCAGGCTGACGTCATACAGCGCCTGCTTGTCGCCGTAGAACAGGTTCAGGCCGGGCACTTCGATGGCGACGGTTTCCTGAGCCAGGTCCAGGCTCTGCTTGTCGCGGCCCAGGGCCGACATGTTGATGCCGTGTGTATGTGCTTCGTGTTGCATGGGAGGCTCCCTGTGCTAACAAATTCGGTTCGGAACGCCTTTGTGGCGGCCCCATAAAATTTCGGTGAACGCCGATCAGTGTGGGAGCGAGCTTGCTCGCGAAGGGGCCCTTGAGGCCGCCAGAAGCTTCGCGAGCAAGCCCGCTCCCACATGAAAATCAACTATCCAGTGCCTTGTACTTCTCGCGCAGGTGGTTACGGATCCACACCGCCGACAGGTTGAGCGTGGCGATCACCAGCACCAGCAGCAGTGCCGTGGCGTACACCAGCGGTCGCGCCGCTTCGACGTTCGGGCTCTGGAAGCCCACGTCATAGATATGGAAGCCCAGGTGCATGATCTTCTGGTCCAGGTGCAGGTACGGGTAGTTGCCATCCAGCGGTAGCGACGGCGCCAGTTTCACCACGCCCACCAACATCAACGGCGCCACTTCACCGGCAGCACGGGCCACAGCGAGGATCATGCCGGTCATCATCGCCGGGCTCGCCATGGGCAGGACGATTTTCCACAGGGTCTCGGCCTTGGTCGCACCGAGGGCCAGGGAGCCTTCACGCACCGTCCGCGGGATCCGCGCCAGGCCTTCCTCGGTGGCCACGATCACCACCGGCACCGCCAGCAGTGCCAGGGTCAGGGATGCCCAGAGCAGGCCCGGGGTGCCGAAGGTCGGCGCCGGCAAGGCCTCGGGGAAGAACAGGCGGTCGACCGAACCACCCAGCACGTAGACGAAGAAGCCCAGGCCAAACACACCGTAGACGATGGCCGGAACACCCGCCAGGTTGTTCACCGCGATGCGGATCAGGCGGGTCATCGGGCCTTGGCGGGCGTATTCACGCAGGTAGACCGCCGCCAGCACGCCGAACGGCGTCACGATCATCGCCATGATCAGGGTCATCATCACAGTGCCGAAAATCGCCGGGAAGATGCCACCTTCAGTGTTGGCTTCACGCGGGTCGTCGCTGAGGAATTCCCAGACCTTGCTGACGTAGAAACCCATCTTGGTGAACGTCCCCATGCCGTTTGGCTGGTAGGCGTGCACCACTTTGCCGATTTCGATTTCCACTTCCTTGCCGTTGGCATCGCGGGCGGTCAGGCTGTCGCGGTTGAACTGCGCATGCAGGTCGGCCAGGCGCGCTTCGATGTCCTTGTAGCGGGCATTGAGCTCGGCGCGCTCGCTTTCCAGGTCCGCCTGGGCAGAAGCGTCGAGCTTGCCGTCCAGTTCCAGTTTGCGACCGTGCAGACGGATGCGTTCCAGGCCGGCGTTGATTGCACCGATGTCGACTTTTTCCAGGGTCTTGAGCTCGGAGGCCAACTGGTTGACGCGCTCTACGCGAGCCTGCAGTTGCGGCCAGGCGGCCTCGCCTTCGGCGATGACCTTGCCGTCTTCCTTGACGTTGACCAGGTAGCCGTAGAAGTTGCCCCACTCACGACGCTCGATGGCCATCAGCTCCGGCGGCGTGGTCTGGTTGGTCAGCCAGTCGCCGACGATCCAGGTGAAGTCGGTGCCGTTCAGGTCCCGGTTGCCAACCTTGATCAGTTCGCGGGTCATGAACTCGGGGCCTTCGTCAGGCACCGGCAGGCCAGCGCTTTTCAGGCGCTCACGAGGCACTTGTTCCTTCTGCACGACTTCGCCGACCACCAGGTGCGCAGGCATGCCCGGCACGTTGTAGCTGGCGTGGATCAGGTCCGCCGGCCAGAAGTGACCCAGGCCGCGTACGGCGATCACCGCCAGCAGGCCAATGGTCATGATGACCGCGATGGACACCGCGCCGCCGCTGATCCAGACGCCGGGGGCGCCGCTCTTGAACCATCCTTTCAGGGAGTTCTGTTTCACAGACTTCTACCTTTCTTAAAGCGACGAATATTTCTTGCGCAGACGCTGACGGATCAGCTCGGCGAGGGTGTTCATGACGAAGGTGAACAACAGCAGCACCAGGGCCGACAGGAACAGCACGCGGTAATGGCTGCCGCCGACTTCCGACTCAGGCATCTCCACCGCCACGTTGGCCGCCAGGGTGCGCAAGCCTTCGAACAGGTTCATTTCCATGACCGGCGTGTTACCGGTGGCCATCAGCACGATCATGGTCTCGCCCACCGCACGGCCCATGCCGATCATCAGCGCCGAGAAGATGCCGGGGCTGGCGGTGAGGATCACCACGCGGGTCATGGTCTGCCACGGCGTGGCACCGAGGGCCAGGGAACCCAGGGTCAAGCCGCGCGGCACGCTGAACACGGCGTCTTCGGCGATGGAATAGATGTTCGGGATCACCGCGAAGCCCATCGCCAGACCGACCACCAGGGCGTTGCGCTGGTCGTAGGTGATGCCCAGGTCATGGGAGATCCACATGCGCATGTCGCCGCCGAAGAACCACGCTTCCATGTACGGGCTCATGTACAGCGAGAGCCAGCCCACGAACAGGATCACCGGGATCAGCAGGGCGCTTTCCCAGCCATCCGGCACTCTCAGGCGAATGGATTCCGGCAGCCGGCTGAAGACGAAACCGGCGACCAGGATGCCAATTGGCAGCAACATCAGCAGGCTGAAAATACCCGGCAGGTGCCCTTCGACGTACGGCGCCAGGAACAGGCCGGCGAAGAACCCGAGGATCACCGTCGGCATCGCTTCCATCAGCTCGATCACCGGCTTGACCTTGCGGCGCATGCCCGGGGCCATGAAGTAGGCGGTGTAGATCGCGGCGGCAATGGCCAGCGGCGCAGCCAGCAACATCGCGTAGAACGCCGCTTTCAGGGTGCCGAAGGTCAGCGGCGAAAGGCTCATCTTGGGTTCGAAGTCGGTGTTGGCGGCGGTCGATTGCCAGACGTACTTGGGTTCGTCGTAGTTTTCGTACCAGACCTTGCTCCACAACGCGCTCCACGACACTTCCGGGTGCGGATTGTCCAGCGTCAACGGTTGCAGCTTGCCGCCCTGTTCAACGATCAGGCGGTTGGCCCGTGGCGACATGCCGAACAGGCCCTGGCCGTCGACCACCTGGTCCACCAGCAGAGTACGGTGGGCGGTGCTGTGGAACACGCCCAGCTTGCCGGCGGCGTCGAGCGCAACAAAGCCTTTGCGACGTTCTTCGGCGCTGATCTCGACGATGGGCGTGCTGCCCATCTGGAAGGTACGAATCTGTTTGAAGCGCAACTCGCCGTCCGGATCGCGGGCCATGAACCACTGGGCCAGGCCGCCCTTGGAGTCGCCGACGATCAGCGAGATCCCGCCCACCAGCTGGGTGGCGGCGGTGACTTGGGCGTCGGCGTTCTCGAGCAGTTTGTAGCGGCCATTGAGGCTCTTGTCCCGCAGGCTGAACACATCGGCCTGGGCACGTCCGTTGATCACATACAGCCATTGCTGGCGCGGGTCGACGAAAATGTTCTTCACCGGCTCAGTCATTTGTGGCAGGTCGATGCGCGTCTGCTCGCTGGTGACCTCACCGGTCATCATGTTTTCTTCGCTGGTGAGCGACAGCACTTGCAGTTGGGCACCGCTGGAACCGGCCAGCAGCAGGGTCGAATCGGTGGCGTTGAGGCTGACATGTTCCAGGGCCATGCCCTGTTCGTTCAACGCGATCGG
This sequence comes from Pseudomonas sp. Lb2C2, assembly GCF_052112205.1. NCBI lineage: Bacteria > Pseudomonadati > Pseudomonadota > Gammaproteobacteria > Pseudomonadales > Pseudomonadaceae > Pseudomonas > Pseudomonas sp. Lb2C2. Next base: position 36,964 of record NZ_JAUTYW010000003.1, read on the forward strand.
CGTCTCGCCGTAAGGATATTCGACGGCGGGCGAGATGATTTTCTTGCCGTCGGGGTAGCTGACCTTATAGGTGTGACGGAATACCAAGGCCTGGCCGTTGGACAGACCGATCGCCACCAATGGGCTGCCGGGCTGGTCTTCGCCAATGGCAGTCACGCTGGCGCCAGCCGGAATCGGCAGGTCGACGCGGCGCAGTTCGGCACCGCTGTCGAGGTCGTAGAACAGCGCCTGGCCCTTGTCGGAAACCCGCATGGCCACTTGGTTCTGTTCTTCGATGGCGATCATCAGCGGTTTGCCGGCGTCTTGCATCCAGGCCGGAGTGATCGAGTCCTTGGCCGTCAGGTCCGCGCCCTGGAACAGGGGCAGCACGACGTAGGCCAGGAAGAAGAAGATCAACGTAATGGCGGCGAGGACGGCGAGGCCGCCGACCAGCACGTACCAGCGGGTCAGGCGATCCTTGAGCGCGCGAATGCGGCGCTTGCGTTGCAGCTCAGGCGTATTGAAGTCAATGCGCTTGGGAGGGGAAGTCGTAGTCATTGTGGAATTGGCCAGATCATTCATGCGCACACCCTAGCGATCCTGTATGACAGAAAGATGACAATGCAGTGACGCAACAAATCCGCCGCCGGCAGAAAGCGGCAGCGGACAGGAATTTGGGTTGTGGGAGCAACCTTCACTCCCACAGGAGTCCGGGCCTAGGCCCGGACTCAGGTATTACTTCTTGGCGACGCTGCCGCCTTCTTGCAGACCCAGGTCAGCCAGTGCCTTGGCGGCCACTTTGGCTGGCAACGGGATGTAGCCGTCCTTGACCACGACTTCCTGGCCTTGCTTGGACAGGATCAGCTTCACGAACTCGGCTTCCAGCGGGGCCAGAGGCTTGTTCGGTGCCTTGTTGACGTAAACGTAGAGGAAGCGCGACAGCGGGTACTTGCCGTTCAGGGCGTTTTCTTCGCTGTCTTCGATGAACTCGCCGCCTTCTTTCTTGGCCAGGGCAACGGTTTTCACGCTGGCGGTCTTGTAGCCGATACCCGAGTAGCCAACGCCGTTGAGCGAGCTGCTGATCGACTGTACAACCGAGGCCGAGCCAGGCTGTTCATTGACGTTGGACTTGTAGTCGCCTTTGCACAGGGCTTCTTCTTTGAAGTAGCCGTAGGTGCCGGACACCGAGTTACGACCGAACAACTGGACTGGCTTGTTGGCCAGGTCACCGGTCACGCCCAGGTCGCCCCAGGTCTTGACGTCGGCCTTGGCGCCGCACAGACGAGTGGAGGAGAAAATCGCATCAACCTGAGCCATGGTCAGGCCTTTGATCGGGTTGTCCTTGTGTACGAATACCGCCAGGGCGTCCACGGCAACCGGGATGGCGGTAGGCTTGTAACCGTATTTGGTTTCGAAAGCCTGCAGCTCGTTGTCCTTCATCTTGCGGCTCATCGGGCCCAGGTTGGAGGTGCCTTCGGTGAGCGCGGGTGGCGCGGTGGAAGAACCGGCAGCCTGAATCTGGATGTTTACGTTCGGGTATTCTTTCTTGTAGTTCTCGGCCCACAAGGTCATCAGGTTAGCCAGGGTATCGGAGCCGACGCTGGACAGGTTGCCCGATACACCAGTGGTCTTGGTGTAAGACGGAATTGCCGGGTCAACACCAGCGGCAACCGCGCTGGCAGTCGCAACGCCAGCAGCGACAAACGTCATTGCCGCCATCAAACGCTTCAGTTTCATGCCTTACTCCTAGCAGATAGGGTGTGTTAAGTCGGCCAAGTATCGGTAAGCCGTGTGAACACTCTATGGCTGAAATATGACAATTGGATGAAAGGCCAGTATCGAGTTTTACAAGATGATTCATGCAGCCCCAATCGCGAGCAAGCTCGCTCCCACAGGGGCTTTGCGGTGAACGCAGAACCCTTGTGGGAGCGAGCTTGCTCGCGATGAGGCCAGTGCAGTCAGTGAAAGATTCGGACCTAGCGCCCCTTCTTCCAGAGATACCCGCCCACCACAATCCCGATCCCGCAAATGGCCGCCACGTAATACGCCGGCCCCATGGAGCTCTCTTTCAACAGCAGGGTCACGATCATCGGCGTCAATCCGCCGAAAATTGCATAGGCCAGGTTGTAGGAGAACGACAAGCCGCTGAAGCGCACCACGGCCGGGAAGGCATTGACCATCACATAGGGCACCGCGCCGATGGTGCCCACCAGCAAGCCACTCAAGGCATACAGCGGGAACAGCCACTCGGGGTGATCGAACAGGCAGTGGTAGAAGGTCCAGAAGGTGATCAACAGCAAACCGCTGCCGAAGACAAACACCCGGCCGGCGCCAAAACGGTCGGCCAGCACACCCGCACCGATGCAACCGAAACTCAGGAACACGATCGCCAGGCTGTTGGCCTGCAACGCGATGGTCGGACTGAAGTGGTACACCGTCTGCAGCACGGTCGGTGTCATCAGGATGACCACAATGACGCCGGCCGACAGCAGCCAGGTCAACAGCATGGAAATGGCGATGGCGCCGCGATGATCACGCAGCACGGCCCGCAGCGGCACTTCCTCGGCCAGGGCCTTGCGCAGTTGCAGCTCGGCGAACACTGGAGTTTCGTGCAACCAGCGGCGCAGATACACCGAAAACAGCCCGAACACGCCACCCAGCAGGAACGGGATCCGCCAGGCGTAATCGGCCACTTCCACCGGTGTATAAATGCTGTTGATCGCCGTGGCGACCAGCGAACCCAACAAAATTCCCGCCGTCAGGCCGCAGGTCAGCGTGCCGCAGGCATAGCCGATGTGGCGCGCCGGAACGTGTTCGGAAACGAATACCCAGGCACCCGGCACTTCCCCGCCGATGGCCGCGCCCTGGATCACCCGCATCAGCAACAGCAGGATAGGCGCCCACATGCCGATCTGCGCATAAGTGGGCAGCAGCCCCATGATCAGGGTCGGCACGGCCATCATGAAAATGCTCAGGGTGAACATCTTCTTGCGCCCCAGCAGGTCGCCGAAATGGGCCATGACGATCCCGCCCAGCGGCCGGGCCAGGTAACCGGCGGCAAAAATGCCGAAGGTCTGCATCAAGCGCAGCCACTCGGGCATTTCGGCAGGGAAGAACAATTTGCCGACCACGGTGGCAAAGAACACGAAAATGATGAAATCGTAGAACTCCAGCGCACCGCCCAAAGCAGAAAGCGACAGGGTCTTGTAATCGTTGCGGGTCAGTGGACGTGCCGGTTGTGCGGGCGTCGCCGTGCTCGAAGGCGCAGTGGTCATGGCAAGGACTTCTCTTATAGTTGGTTCTGCAACCCTATTAACACGGGTTGGGGGCCTGGGCAGGTCCGGCACGATAGCAAATTGTTCGAAAAAGCACATAGAGGTGCGTATTTGATAGTCAAAATCAGAACCGAGTGGTCGTCTCGACGTCTATCGCCCGATATACTCGCAACCTTGCAGTACTCTGTAAGGGGTTGCTGTGCGAAAACGTCGTTGGTGGCGTAGTACCAGAACCAGCCGGTTTCGCAGAGTTTCCCTTTGGCACGCCTTTACGAAAAACGTGACGAACGCAGTATGTTCGGGCTGAATCGTTTTTTACAAAGACGGCTATTCACCTGAAGTACAAGACAGCGTTACGGGTCAGAGGCACCCCCGGCATGATAGAGCTCGAACAAGAAGATCCAATCCCGCAAGGCGACCTGGCCCTGCAAATCACCGCGCTTCCTCGCGAGACCAACGGTTTCGGCGATATTTTCGGCGGCTGGCTGGTGTCCCAAATGGACCTGGCCGGCACCGCCATGGCCAGCAAAGTGGCGGGCGGACGCGTGGCTACCGTGGCGATCGATCGCATGGCGTTCCTCGTGCCGGTGGCGGTGGGGGCGCAGCTTTCCTTTTATACCCAGGCGCTGGAAATCGGCCGCAGCTCGATCCAGATGATGGTCGAGGTCTGGAGCGACGACCCGCTGTCCAGTGAATGGCGCAAGGTGACCGAGGCGGTATTTGTCTTCGTCGCCATCGACGGCAGCGGTCGCACCCGCTCGGTTCCGCCGCGCGCCCGTTAAACACGGCGACCGTTTTGCGGTCCATTGCAGTCCCTGTTCCCGAGCGAGATTTGCAACATGCCTACGCCCAACGTCGAAGCCGTCAAACTGGATGAACTGAACGCCTGGCGTATCCGCCACGGTCAGGCCGAGTTGCTGGTGGCCCAACAAGGCGCGCATATCCTCAGCTATCAAGTGGACGGCCAGCCGCCGCTGATCTGGCTCAACGACCAGGCCACGTTCAAGGCCGGCAAGAGCATCCGCGCCGGCGTGCCGGTGTGCTGGCCGTGGTTCGGCAACCTGACGCGCAACCCCGACAGCGTACAGGCCATGCGCGTGAGCAACGACCCGGCCACCGCCCACGGCCTGGTGCGGGCGATGGATTGGTCGTTGAAGGGCATCGAAGCCGAAGGCGAAAGCCTCAAGGTGGAATTCGTGCTGCCCTACCCCGAGAACGGCCTCCCTGGCTGGCCTCATCAGGTCGACCTGACGCTGACCATCGTGATGGACGAGCAACTGCACATCCGCCTCACCAGCCATAACCGTGGCAGCGAAACCGTCAGCCTCAGCCAGGCGCTGCACAGCTACTTTGCCGTGAGCGACGTGCGCAACGTGCAGGTCGAAGGGGTGGATGGCTTGAGCTATATCGAGACCCTGGACGACTGGAAAACCGTCACCCAGGCCGGCAATCTGCACTTTGCCGGCGAGACCGACCGCATCTACCTCGATACCCCGCCGAAGCTGAACATCATTGACCCGCAGTGGGAACGACGGATCGAGCTGACCAGCAATGGTTCGCGCTCGGCGGTGATCTGGAACCCCTGGACCGAACGCGCCAAGGCCTTCAGCGACATGGCCGACGACGGCTGGCAGCGCATGCTGTGCATCGAGACAGCCAATGTGATGGACGATGTGGTGACGTTGTTGCCACAGGCCAGCCATACCCTGGGCGTGAGCATCGGCAGCAAGCCGCTCTAAGCCACACCACAAACCCCTGTGGGAGCGAGCTGGCTCGCGATAGCGCCATGACAGTCAACATCAGCGTCGACTGACACACCGCCATCGCGAGCCAGCTCGCTCCCACATTGGGATTTGTGTCAGGCCAACAGGCCTATTACAAATCCGCCTCCTGCACCACCCGCACCTTCTGCGCCTCCAGTGCATACGCCGCACTCGCCAGATCATTGTCGACCTTTTCGATCTTCAACGTGCCGGTCACCCACAGCGGTGTATAGATGTCGTCCAGCTTCAGCCCCTTGGGATAGCGCACCAGCACCAACTGATTAGGCGGCGGTGGCGGGACGTGGATGCAGGCGCCGGGGTAGGGCACCAGGAAAAACAGCGTGCTGCGGCCCTTGGCGTCGGTTTCCAGCGGTACCGGGTAACCGCCGATGCGGATGTGTTTGTCATTCATCGCCGCCACGGTCTTGGTCGAATACATCACCGCCGGCAAGCCTTTGCTTTGCTTCAGGCCACCTTTTTCGGTGAAGGTGCCATTGGCTTCCGGGGAGTTGTGGTCGATCTCGGGCATGGCCTCGAGGGCTTTCTGGTCCGACTTGGGCATCAGTTCGAGCCAGTCGGTTTCCGGCAGCTCGGCAGCATGGGCCAGGCCACTGCCCAGCAGAAGAAGGGTCAACACTAGACGGCGCATGAAAGGGCTCGGCAATGAGTGGAAAGTGAACCGCCGAGCATTCTAGCCCCCTCTGCGCGCCAGGCAGAGAGGGCTTTATCGCATTTGAATCAGTTTCTTTTGATCAGGCCGTAGATCACCAGCAATACCACTGCGCCCACCAGGGCACCGATGAAACCAGCACCTTGGCCGGCCTGGTAGATGCCCAGGGCCTGGCCGCCGTACGTGGCCGCCAACGAACCGCCGATACCGAGCAGGATGGTCATGATCCAGCCCATGCTGTCATCGCCCGGTTTCAGGAAGCGTGCCAGCAGGCCAACGATCAAGCCGATAAAAATGGTTCCGATGATTCCCATGGCATTGCCCTCTGGTTGGATAGCGATGCCAAAGCCTGGACAGGCTTTGGCACTTAGCCATGAGAGAGGTTAGCCGACGAATGGTTCCACCGGTGTTGCGGATTATTGCTCGGCGATCAGCGTCTCGACCTTGATGATCTGCTGCGCCAGCGTCGCCCGGTCCACGCAACGCAGGTTGGCGTGACCGACCTTGCGCCCTGCCTTGAACGCCTTGCCATAGTGATGCAAATGGCAGTCAGCGATCGACAGGACTTTCTCGCTGTCCGGCACCTTGCCGATGAAGTTGAGCATCGCGCTCTCGCCGACCTTGGCGGTCGACCCCAATGGGAGCCCAGCCACCGCCCGCAGGTGGTTTTCGAACTGGCTGCACTCGGCGCCTTCGATGGTCCAGTGCCCGGAATTGTGTACCCGAGGGGCGATTTCGTTGGCCTTGAGGCCACCGTCCACTTCAAAGAACTCGAACGCCATCACGCCGACATAGTCGAGCTGCTTGAGCACCCGGCTGGAATAGTCCTCGGCCAGGGCCTGCAACGGATGATCGGTGCTGGCCACGGACAGCTTGAGGATGCCGTCCTTGTGAGTGTTGTGCACCAGCGGGTAGAAACGGATTTCACCGTCACGGGCACGCACGGCGATCAGCGAGACTTCCCCGGTGAACGGCACGAAGCCTTCCAGCAAGCAGGCCACGCTGCCGAGCTCGGCGAACGTGCCGACCACGTCTTCAGGCTTGCGCAAGACTTTCTGGCCCTTGCCGTCGTAACCCAGGGTGCGGGTCTTGAGCACGGCGGGCAGGCCGATGGCAGCGACGGCAGCGTCCAGGTCGGCCTGGGACTGAATGTCGGCGAAGGCTGGCGTGGGGATGCCCAGGTCCTTGAACATGTTCTTTTCGAACCAGCGGTCACGGGCGATCCGCAAGGCTTCGGCGCTCGGGTAGACCGGGACGAACTGGGACAGGAAGGCCACGGTTTCGGCCGGGACGCTTTCGAACTCGAAGGTCACCAGGTCAACTTCATCGGCCAATTGGCGCAGGTGATCCTGGTCGCCGTAGTCGGCCCGCAGGTGTTCACCCAACGCGGCGGCACAGGCGTCCGGCGCCGGGTCCAGGAAAGCGAAGTTCATCCCCAGCGGCGTACCTGCCAGGGCCAACATGCGACCCAACTGGCCGCCACCGATTACACCGATCTTCATTCGTCAACAACCTCAGGCAATGCGTGGGTCTGGATTGTCCAGGACGCTGTCTGTCTGCTCAGCGCGGAATTTTTTCAGCACGGTATGAAATTGTGGGTGCTTGGCGCCCAGGATGCTCGCCGACAGCAGGGCCGCGTTGATCGCGCCGGCCTTGCCGATGGCCAGGGTCGCGACCGGGATACCGGCCGGCATCTGCACGATCGACAGCAGCGAATCGACACCCGAGAGCATCGCAGACTGGACCGGCACGCCCAGCACCGGCAGGTGGGTCTTGGCCGCACACATGCCTGGCAAATGGGCGGCGCCACCGGCACCGGCGATGATCACCTCGATGCCACGCGCCTCGGCCTCTTCGGCGTACTGGAACAGCAGGTCCGGGGTACGGTGGGCGGAGACCACTTTCACCTCGTAAGGGATGCCGAGCTTTTCCAGCATATCGGCGGTGTGGCTAAGGGTGGACCAATCGGACTTGGAGCCCATGATCACGCCAACCAGTGCACTCATCGTCGTGCCTCTTCTCTCTGGGCGCCCTCAGGCGCGTCAAAAAACAACAAGCCACGCAGGAAACCGGCGTGGCTTGTTGTACGAATTATGGCCGGGCAAGCCGACCGAAGGCCGGGCAGTATACCGAAAATGGTGCGTTAAACGCACTTTCGCCGACCATCTGTCATTTGCGGTGAAGTGGCGGTTTTATTGACTCGCAGGTCAGCAGAACAACGACACAAATCCCTTGTGGGAGCGAGCTTGCTCGCGATAGCGATAGGTCAGTCAATGCAACTGTGAATATCAGTCCGTCATCGCGAGCAAGCTCGCTCCCACAAGGGCTCGGTGATGCCCCTGATATCAGTGACATCCCACAAAGGGGACTGCGTTGGATTCAAGATCCAATAGCACCCTGCGCCACGCCACCTTCAAGCTTGCGCCACAACAACCGCACATTGGCCTTGCGCACCAAGGCGCAGCGGTACAGGCGAATCTCCAACGGCACGTGCCATTGCGTCCCGCCGCAGATCACCAGCTCACCCCGGGCCAGTTCGGCGCGTACGCTCAGGTGCGGCACCCAGGCGATGCCCAGGCCTTCCAGGGCCATGCTTTTCAGGCTGTCGGCCATGGCCGTCTCGTAGATCGTGGTGAACCGCAGCGCCCGCTGGCGCAGCAACTGGTTGACCGAACGCCCGAGGAACGCCCCGGCGCTGTAGGCCAGCAGCGGCACGCTGGCCTCGCCTTCAAGGTCGAACAGCGGCTTGCCATCGGCATCGGCGGCGCACACCGGGAGCATCTCGGTCTGGCCCAGGTGCAGCGACGGGAAGATCTCCGGGTCCATCTGCATGGCCGAATCCGGGTCGTAGAAGGCCAGCATCAGATCGCAGCCCCCTTCACGCAAGGCGTGGACGGCGTCGCCGACGTTGGTCGCCACCAGCCGCGTGGCGATGTTCATCCCTTCGTTGCGCAATTGCGCAATCCAGCGCGGGAAAAAGCCCAGCGCCAGGGAGTGGGCAGCGGCCACTTGGATGACTTCGCCCTGCCCGCCTTCCAGGTGATGCAAATGACGCAACACTTCACCCAGTTGCTCGACTACCGTGCGCGCCGTCACCAGGAACAACTGCCCCGCCGCCGTCAGCTCGACGGGCGTGCGCGAACGGTTGACCAGGGTCAGCCCCAGCGCCGCCTCGAGGCTGCGGATTCGCCGGCTGAATGCCGGTTGCGTCACGAAACGCCGCTCGGCTGCCTGGGAGAAACTGCGGGTAGCGGCCAGGGCACTGAAGTCCTCAAGCCATTTGCTTTCAAGATTCATCACGTCCTCCCTTACACGCACCAAAACAGGTCACACGTCCGTCGCACCGCCGACGTCACACCGACATTATGCCGAATATGCATAGGCCAGTGCTTAACAGCATTGGCCCTATTTTTTTCCAGAGCCTAGGATTCGCAGCGTTCCGGCTCAGACCGGGTCCTTATCGAGATGATTTCTATCATGTCCTCCGCTGCATCATTCCGCACAGAAAAAGACCTGCTTGGCGTACTCGAAGTACCGGCGCAAGCGTATTACGGCATCCAGACCCTGCGAGCGGTAAACAACTTCCGTCTCTCGGGCGTCCCGATCTCGCATTACCCTAAACTGGTGGTCGGTCTGGCAATGGTCAAACAGGCCGCCGCTGACGCCAACCGCGAACTGGGCCAGCTCAGCGAAGCCAAGCACGCCGCCATCAGTGAAGCCTGTGCACGATTGATCCGCGGCGATTTCCACGAAGAATTCGTGGTGGACATGATCCAGGGCGGCGCCGGCACGTCGACCAACATGAATGCCAACGAAGTCATCGCCAACATCGCGCTGGAGGCCATGGGCCACCAGAAAGGCGAGTACCAGTACCTGCACCCCAACAACGACGTGAACATGGCGCAGTCCACCAACGACGCCTACCCAACCGCGATCCGCCTGGGTCTGCTGCTGGGCCACGATGCGTTGCTGGCCAGCCTCGACAGCCTGATCCAGGCGTTCGCGGCCAAAGGTGAAGAATTCAGCCACGTCCTGAAAATGGGTCGCACCCAGCTGCAAGACGCCGTGCCGATGACCCTCGGCCAGGAATTCCGCGCCTTCGCCACCACCCTGAGCGAAGACCTGGCGCGCCTGAAAACCCTGGCGCCTGAACTGCTCACTGAAGTGAACCTGGGCGGCACCGCCATCGGCACCGGCATCAACGCCGACCCGCGCTACCAGGCTCTGGCCGTACAGCGCCTGGCAACCATCAGCGGCCAGCCGCTGGTTCCGGCCGCCGACCTGATCGAAGCCACCTCCGACATGGGCGCCTTCGTGCTGTTCTCCGGCATGCTCAAGCGCACCGCGGTCAAGCTGTCGAAGATCTGCAACGACCTGCGCCTGCTGTCCAGCGGCCCACGCACCGGCATCAACGAAATCAACCTGCCGGCCCGCCAGCCAGGCAGCTCGATCATGCCCGGTAAGGTCAACCCGGTAATCCCGGAAGCGGTCAACCAGGTGGCGTTCCAGATCATCGGCAACGACCTGGCCCTGACCATCGCGGCCGAAGGCGGCCAACTGCAGCTGAACGTGATGGAACCGCTGATCGCCTTCAAGATCTTCGACTCGATCCGCCTGCTGCAACGGGCCATGGACATGCTGCGCGAGCACTGCATCGTCGGCATCACCGCCAACGAAGCGCGCTGCCGTGAACTGGTCGAGCACTCGATCGGCCTGGTCACCGCCCTGAACCCGTACATCGGCTATGAAAACGCCACCCGCATCGCCCGTGTAGCCCTGGAAAGTGGCCGCGGCGTGCTGGAACTGGTGCGCGAAGAAGGCTTGCTCGACGACGCCATGCTCGACGACATCCTGCGCCCGGAAAACATGATTGCTCCGCGTCTGGTCCCGCTCAAAGCGTGATCGACACGACCACCGCTCACCAGGTCGAGGGACTAGACACCTCTCACCTTTTGAGGGCTTGGGGATCTTCCCCAAGCCCTTTTTTTAATTGATAGCAGCCAAGGATGACTGAACCTGTGGGAAGGAACCTGCTCGTGATAAACGACGACGCGCTGCCCGTTGTAAACCGCGTCGCCAGCCAACGCGAGCAGGCTCGCCCCCACAATAACCTGACCGAAAGGCCAGGTGTTTCAAAGGATTCGTTTCGTCGGACGCACCACAACTGTGCAGACGGGCACCGCGCTGATAGGTATAGTGCCGCCCCTCTTCGCATGAGCGGTCGTCTGCAGCGAGATCCTTAAACATGCGAAAACCGAACTAATAACAAACCCGCGAAAATGGACCGGGACGAAACATCGCCTCACCTGTTGGGCCGCGCGCCGACCGATGTAACGCGATATTTCCAAATGGCCAGCATTTGCTTAAACAAAAAACAGCGAGGAATACTCATGCTTGAAGTCATCAACGACTTCCTCTCAGGGAAAGTGCTGATCGTGCTCATTGTCGGGCTCGGGAGCTACTTCACGATCCGCTCGCGTTTCGTCCAGTTCCGTCATTTCTTTCACATGTTCACGGTATTCCGTGAAAGCCTGAAAAGCAGCACTGAACAGCTCAGCTCGTTCCAGGCCCTGATGCTCAGCCTGGCCGGCCGTGTCGGCGCGGGCAACATCGCCGGTGTCGGCATCGCCGTGACCCTGGGTGGTCCTGGTGCGGTGTTCTGGATGTGGGTGACCGCGCTGGTCGGCATGTCCAGCAGCTTCTTCGAATGCTCCCTCGGCCAGCTCTACAAGCGCTGCGACTCCGAAGGCCAGTTCCGTGGCGGCCCGTCCTATTACATCCAGCACGGCCTGCAGAAACGCTGGTTGGGCATGATCATGGCGTTCCTGCTGCTGGTCACCTTCGGCTTCGCCTTCAACGGCCTGCAAGCCCACGCGGTCACCCATTCCCTGAACAACGCCTTCGGCTTCGACACCACCTACACCGGCCTGGGCCTGGCGGTGCTGCTGGGCCTGGTGTTCATCGGCGGGATCAAGCGTATCGCCAAGGTTGCCGACCTGCTGGTACCGGTCAAGACCCTGGCGTACATCGGCGTGACCCTCTACGTCATCGTGCTGCAGTTCGAACACGTACCGGACATGCTGGCGACGATCGTCAGAAGTGCGTTCGGCCTGGATCAAGCGTTTGGCGGCCTGATCGGCAGCGCCATCATCATGGGCGTCAAGCGTGGCGTGTTCGCCAACGAAGCCGGCCTGGGCAGTGCGCCTAACGTCGCCGCCGTCGCGTCGGTCGAGCACCCGGTAGCCCAGGGCGTCGTCCAGGCGTTCAGCGTGTTCCTGGACACCTTTGTGATCTGCACCTGCACCGCGCTGCTGATCCTGTTGTCGGGCTTCTACACCCCGGGTTTCGAAGGCGACGGCATTGCCCTGACCCAGAACTCCCTGGCGGCCGTCGTGGGTGACTGGGGCCGGATATTCATCTCCGTGGCCCTGTCCTTGTTCGTGTTCACCTCGATCCTCTACAACTACTATCTGGGCGAGAACAACCTGCGCTTCATGATCGGTGACAATCGCAAGGTCCTGATCGGCTACCGCGCGCTGGTCCTGGTCCTGATTTTCTGGGGCGCCATCGAAAACCTCGGCACCGTGTTCGCTTTCGCCGACATCACCATGACCCTGCTGGCGTTCGTGAACCTGATCGCGCTGTTCCTGCTGTTCAAGGTCGGCATGCGCATCCTGCGTGACTACGATGACCAGCGTGCGGCCGGCATCAAGGTGCCAGTTTTCGACTCCAGCAAGTTCCCGGACCTGGACCTGGACCGCAATGCATGGCCAGCCACCCCGTCGGTACCGGCTGCCAAGCCTGAAAACGCCCCGGCGGGCGTGACCGCAGCGCAACGCTGATCGGCAGGCTGATGGTAAAAAACCGGGCGCATCCCCTGCGCCCGGCGTGACACAGCGTAAGGTCGGCGTCATGCTCGACCTTATGTTGTGGCAGCTGACCCAAGCTGCCGTTTTCGTCCTCGGAGAACAACCCCATGAATGGCTCGACCTACCCTGCCGCCCAGCACGTCATGGTGCTCTACACCGGCGGCACCATCGGCATGCAGGCCAGCGCCCACGGCCTGGCCCCGGCATCCGGTTTCGAAGCGCGGATGCGCGATTACCTGCACAGCCAACCCGAACTCGTCGTGCCGCAATGGCGCTTCCGGGAAATGTCGCCGCTGATCGATAGCGCCAACATGACCCCCGCCTACTGGCAGCAACTGCGCGAAGCAGTGGTCGATGCCGTGGACGTGCAGGGCTGCGACAGCATCCTGATCCTGCACGGCACCGACACCCTGGCCTACAGCGCCGCGGCGATGAGCTTCCAACTGCTGGGCCTGCATGCGCGGGTCTGCTTCACCGGCTCGATGCTGCCCGCCGGCGTGACCGACAGCGACGCCTGGGAAAACCTCAGCGGCGCGCTGGTCGCCCTTGGCCAGGGTCTGACGCCGGGCGTGCACCTGTACTTCCACGGTGAGCTGCTGGCGCCAACCCGTTGCGCGAAAGTGCGCAGCTTCGGTCGCCACCCGTTCAAGCGCCTGGAACGCCAGGGTGGCGGCAGCCAGGCGTCCTCCCTGCCGGCGCAGTTGAATTACAACCAGCCCAAGCAATTGGCGAACATCGCGGTGTTGCCGCTGTTTCCCGGCATCAGCGCGCAGGTCCTCGATGGCCTGCTGGGCAGCGGCATCCAGGGCCTGGTGCTGGAATGCTACGGCAGCGGCACCGGGCCGAGCGACAACCCGGCCTTCCTCGCCAGCCTCGAGCGGGCGCGGGACAGCAGCGTGGTGGTCGTGGCGGTGACCCAATGCCATGAAGGTGGCGTCGAGCTGGACGTGTATGAGGCTGGCAGCCGCTTGCGCGGCGTCGGCGTGCTGTCCGGCGGCGGCATGACCCGCGAGGCCGCGTTCGGCAAGTTGCAGGCCTTGATTGGCGCCGGGCTGCCGGTGGACGAGGTTCGGCGGCTGGTAGAGCTGGACCTGTGTGGCGAGCTGAGCTGACACACTGCAAACCTGTGGGAGGGGACACTTGTGGGAGCAAAGCTTGCTCGCGATGCAGGCGACACAGATCAACTGTAAGGTCGCGTCATCGTTCTTCGCGAGCAAGCTTTGCTCCCACAGGTTTACTCCCACACTAGAGGTTGTGTTGAACCTTCCGATTTTCGCCCGGCATATAACTTGCTCCATCTCCAGCCTTCCCCAGGCTGGAAACGGACATGCTGCATTCCCACCTCACCACCCTCAACGCCGTCTCCCTGGTACTGAGCACCTTCAAGAATGAAGGGCTGTCCAGTGAGGCATTGCTGGCCGGCAGCGGCATCAGCGCGGCGGACCTGAGCCGGGCCGATACACGCATCACCACTAACCAGGAGATGCAGGTCTGCGCCAACGCCGTGGCCCTCAAGCGCGACATCGGCCTGGAACTGGGCCGGCGCATGCACGTTTCGTCCTACGGCATGCTCGGCTATGCGCTGCTCACCAGTGCCACCTTAGGTGACGCCTTGCGCCTGGCGCTGCGCTATCCGGCGCTATTGGGAACACTCTTCGAACTGAACCTGGACGATGACGGCCAGTACATCTGGTTCAGCGCCAGCGATTATCGGGAGAACCCGGCCCTGGCGGTGTTCAATGCCGAGTTCTGCATGGTTTCACTGAGGGTCATCTGTAACGACCTCCTTGGTCATGCACTGCCCTTGCGTGCGGCACGCTTCGACCATCCGGCGCCCGATTACCAGGCGCGCTACGCAGCGCTCTTCGATTGCCCGGTGCGCTTCGACAGCGTCGATAACGCGTTCGCCTTCGAGCGCCACTGGCTCGACCAACCCTTGCCCCTGGCCGACCCCATCACCCATCACGCCATGGCCGAACGTTGCCGCCGGCAGAACACCGAGTTCACCGGACGCCAGGCCTGGCTGGGACGGGTCCGCCAGTTGCTCGACGCCCAACTGGACGCCGCCCCCGGGCTGGAAGGCCTGGCCGAACAGATGAACTGCTCGGCGCGCACCTTGCGCCGGCACCTCAAGGACCTGGGCTGCAGCTATCAGGAACTGCTGGACGAACTGCGCTTCGAACGGGCCAAGCAGATGCTCTGCGAGGACCAATTGCCGATCTACCGAATCGCCGAACGACTGGGCTTCAGCGAAACCGCCAGCTTCCGCCATGCCTTCGTGCGCTGGAGCGGTGTGGCGCCAAGCCAGTTCAGGGCCTGAACCGTCTCTTTCATATATAACACCCACCCCTGCTGGAACAGGGACATGGCTAATACTTGAGGCCGGGGTGTATGTGCTGCCGCCATCGCGAGCAAGCTCGCTCCCATAGGGGCTTGGCGGTGGGCACCCGTTTTGTGGGCGCCTTGGACAATGTGGGAGCGAGCTTGCTCGCGATGGCGATCCAGTCAGCGCCGCAAAAACGCCTGATGCAACGCATCCACCGTCTCGAAGTGATACGCCGGGCCCTCGGCGCTGAGTTCTTCGTGGCTACCAAATCCATACCCCACCGCCGCCGCATCCAAGCCGTTGCTGCGGGCGCCGATCAGGTCGTGTTTGCGGTCGCCGATCATCAGGGTGCTAGCCGGGTCGAGGCCTTCTTCGGCCAGCAGGTGGGCGATCAGCTCGACTTTGTTGGTGCGGGTGCCGTCCAGTTCGCTGCCGTAGATCACTTTGAAGTGCCGGGCGAAGTCGAAGTGGCGGGCGATTTCCCGGGCGAACACCCAGGGTTTGGAGGTGGCGATGTACAACTGGCGCCCCTGGCCGCCCAAGGTTTCCAGCAGTGGCATCACGCCGTCGAAGACGCGATTTTCGTATAGGCCGGTGACCTTGAAGCGTTCGCGATAGAAATTCACCGCTTCCCAGGCCTTCGCTTCGTCGAAGTCATAAAACTGCATGAACGCCTGCAACAGCGGTGGGCCAATGAAATGCTCGAGGCGGGTCAGGTCGGGTTCGTCGATGCCCAGTTTGCTCAAGGCGAACTGGATCGAACGGGTGATGCCCTCGCGGGGGTCGGTGAGGGTGCCGTCGAGGTCGAAGAGTACAGTCTGGTAATGCATTGCAGTTCCTGGGGAATATCACTGAATTGTGAGCGCTTCGCGCTCAAGCGGGAGCAAGCTCCCTCGCCACGATGAACCTCATCAGGGCTGGTCGTAGCCTTCGGCCAGGTGCAGGTCCTTGAGCTTCACGTAGTTCGCCGCGCTGTAGGTGAAGAAGGCGCGCTCCTTGTCCGTCAGCGGCCGGGCCTGTTTCACCGGGCTGCCCACATATAAAAAGCCGCTTTCCAGACGTTTGCCCGGCGGTACCAGGCTGCCGGCACCGATGATCACATCATCTTCGACCACCGCGCCGTCCATGACGATGCTGCCCATGCCGATCAGGACCCGGCTGCCCACCGAGCAACCATGGAGCATGACCTTGTGGGCGATGGTCACGTCGTCGCCGATCAGCAACGGGAAACCCTCGGGATTGAACGGACCGGCGTGGGTGATGTGCAGCACGCAACCATCCTGGACGCTGGTACGCGCACCGATACGGATGCGGTGCATGTCGCCGCGAATGACCGTCAACGGCCAGACGGAGCTGTCTTCGCCGATTTCGACGTCGCCGATCACCACCGCGGTGCTGTCGACAAAAGCGCCACGGGCTAGCCGCGGGCTGTGGTTCTGGTACGTGCGAAGGGTCACGATAGGCTCTCTCTTATCCGGTGATAGGCGCTGCTAGCTGCGGTGAACGTCGATTGTAATTAAGATGGGCCCATGTTTCTTCCAGCCAAGGTGTCGACCGTGAGCGTGAACAACCCTCTTTTGCAGCCCTATGACCTGCCGCCATTCTCGGCGATCCGTGCCGAGCACGTGCAACCGGCCATCGAGCAGATCCTGGCTGACAACCGTGCCGCCATCGCCGAGCTCCTCAAGAGCCCAGTCCAGCAGCCTACCTGGGCCGGCCTGGTGTTGGCGATGGACGAGCTCAATGATCGCCTGGGCGCCGCCTGGAGCCCGGTCAGTCATCTGAATGCCGTGCGCAACAGCCCTGAACTGCGCGAAGCCTACGAGGCCTGCCTGCCGGCACTGAGTGCCTACTCCACCGAGCTGGGCCAGAACCGCGAGCTGTTCCAGGCGTTCGAAGCCCTGGCGAGCAGCCCTGAAGCCGCCGGTTTCGACGTGGCGCAGAAAACCATCCTGGAACATTCCCTGCGTGACTTCCGCCTGTCGGGTATCGACCTGCCGCCGGAGCAGCAGAAGCGCTACGCCGAAGTGCAGAGCAAACTGTCCGAACTGGGCAGCCGCTTCTCCAATCAACTGCTGGACGCGACCCAGGCCTGGACCAAGCACGTCACAGACGAAGCCGCCCTTGCCGGCCTGACCGACTCGGCCAAGGCGCAAATGGCCGCGGCCGCCCAGGCCAAGGAGCTGGACGGCTGGCTGATCAACCTGGAATTCCCCAGCTATTACGCGGTGATGACCTACGCCGAAGACCGCGCCCTGCGTGAAGAAGTCTACGCCGCCTACTGCACCCGCGCCTCGGACCAAGGCCCGAATGCCGGCCAGAACGATAACGGCCCGGTGATGGAACAGATCCTCGACCTGCGTCAGGAACTGGCCCAATTGCTTGGTTTCGCCAACTTCGCCGAGTTGAGCCTGGCGACCAAGATGGCCGAATCCAGCGATCAGGTCCTCAGTTTCCTGCGGGACCTGGCCAAGCGCAGCAAACCATTCGCCGCCCTGGACCTGGAACAGCTCAAAGCCTTCGCCGCCGAACAGGGCTGCCCCGACCTGCAAAGCTGGGACAGCGGTTTCTATGGTGAAAAACTGCGCCAGCAGCGTTACAGCGTGGCCCAGGAAGCCCTGCGTGCGTACTTCCCGATCGACAAGGTACTGGGCGGCCTGTTCGCCATCGTGCAGCGCCTCTATGGCATCGAGATCGCCGAACTGAAAGGCTTCGACAGCTGGCACCCGGACGTGCGCCTGTTCGAAATCAAGGAGAACGGCCAGCATGTCGGCCGCTTCTTCTTCGACCTCTACGCTCGCGCCAACAAGCGTGGCGGTGCCTGGATGGACGGCGCCCGCGACCGTCGTCGCACCTTCGAAGGCGTCCTGCAGAGCCCGGTCGCCAACCTGGTGTGCAACTTCACCCCGGCCGACAGTGGCAAACCGGCGCTGCTGACCCACGATGAAGTCACCACCCTGTTCCACGAATTCGGCCATGGCCTGCACCACCTGCTGACCCGCGTCGAACACGCCGGCGTGTCCGGCATCAACGGCGTGGCCTGGGATGCCGTGGAGCTGCCGAGCCAGTTCATGGAAAACTGGTGCTGGGAGCCTGAAGGCCTGGCGCTGATTTCCGGCCACTACGAAACCGGCGAGCCACTGCCCCAGGACCTGCTGGAGAAAATGCTCGCGGCGAAAAACTTCCAGTCCGGCCTGATGATGGTCCGCCAACTGGAGTTCTCGCTGTTCGACTTCGAGCTGCACGCCACCCACGGCGATGGCCGCAGCGTGCTGCAAGTGCTCGAAGGCGTGCGCGACGAAGTGTCGGTCATGCGTCCACCGGCCTACAACCGCTTCCCCAACAGCTTCGCCCACATCTTCGCCGGCGGTTATGCGGCGGGCTACTACAGCTACAAATGGGCAGAAGTGTTGTCGGCCGACGCGTTCTCCAAATTCGAAGAAGACGGCGTGCTCAACGCCGACACCGGGCGTGCCTTCCGTGAGGCGATCCTGGCCCGTGGCGGCTCGCAGGAGCCGATGGTGCTGTTCGTCGACTTCCGTGGCCGTGAGCCGTCGATTGACGCACTCTTGCGCCACAGCGGCCTGACCGAGGACGCGGCAGCATGAGCGAGGGACCTGTGATTACCAAGCGACGCTTTATCGCCGGGGCGGTCTGCCCGGCCTGCAGCGAGCCGGACAAATTGATGATGTGGAACGAAGACGGCGTGCCGCACCGTGAATGTGTGGCCTGCGGTTATTGCGACACACTCAACGAGCAAGGCCTGTCGGTGCCCAAGGAATTGGGCACCCGGGTCAATACTTCGGCGCTCAAGGTGCCGGACGCCAAGGTCCAGGCGGTGCAGTTTTTCCCCAACCCCAAGTTGAAGAAAAAACCGACTGAATGATCCGGTATTACCTTCCGGGCCCCACGGCCCGGAAGCGATACATATATACCGCCCGCACCCACACCTTCCTTTGCAGACTGTTCATCACGTCCAGACTGAGAGGAAGGCTTCCATGCCCGACGATGCCAATCCGCTGTTGCAGGCCCATGACCTGCCGCCTTTTTCGCTGATCCAAGCCGAACATTTCTCACCGGCCCTCGACCGGATTCTTGCCGAGAGCCGGGCTCAAGTCGCCGACATCATCAAGACCCAGACACCGTTCCCCACCTGGGACGACCTCGTGCTGGCGATGGACGAGATCCACGCCCGCTTGAAGAGCTTCGGCTATGTGCTGGAGCGACTGAGCTGGAACAGGATCGGTGGCGCCTGGGTCCAGGCTTGGTCGGACTGCAGCGAACGGCTGCAGGATTTCCAGCGGTCGCTCCAACACCATCCCGACCTGTTTCAGCTGTATCAGCGCTTGGCGAACAGCCCGATAGCCCGACATTTCACGCCGGCGAGAAAAAGAACCCTGGCAAAGATCCTCCGGCAGTTTCGCCAGAACGGCTTGGCGAACACCGCACAGGCAGACTTGAAAGACCTGCAACTGCGTATCCAAGGCGCCCGGGACTTGTTCCTGGAACACTTGCACGAGGCCCATAAAGCCTGGAGCCGAACGTTTGACGACGAGGCCCAGTTGAGCGGCCTGCCGTCGTCCTTCAAACAACGCATGGCCGACCAGGCGCGGGTGGCTGGACGCAAGGGCTGGTTGCTGACGCTCAATGAGGAGTCGTTTCGTATCGTCACCCGTTACGCTGACAATCACGGTTTGCGCCAGCAAATGTACGTCGCCTTCAGCACGCGCGCATCGGATCAGGGGCCCCATGCCGGCGTGTTCGACAACGGCGAAGTCCTCGCGCAGTTGCTCAGGGATCGCCAGGAGCACGCCACGTTACTGGGCTATTCGAATTACGCTCAAATGGCGCTCGAACCAGAGCAGGCCGAGTCGCCTGAACAGGTCCTGGCGTTCTTGCAGGAACGGCTCGCACAGCAGCGCAGCGTATTTGCCCGAGACGCCGAGCAACTGGAAAAATTTGCCGCAACGCAAGGCTTCAGCGGCCTCCAGCCTTGGGACTATCACTACCTGGCCGAAAAGCTTCGGCGGCAAACGGCTGGGGTTTCGGAGCAGGCCACCTGTGCCTGGTTTGAACTGGAGTCGACTTTTGCACAGCTGTTGCTGATCGCCAGGGACCTGTTCGGCGTGAACATCGTTGAACGCCAGGACGTGGCGACCTGGCATCCGGACGTGCGCCTTTTTGAAGTCCGCGAGGCGGACGAGACCGTGGGCTACCTCTATTTCGACCCGTTTGCAGAGGCGAACCAGGACGGTTTTCCCAATACCACCACCCTGCGCAATCGCCGCATCACCGCCGAAGGCCGGCCTCGGCTCCCCATCGCGGTCTTGCATGGCTGGTTGCCGCGTGGCTCAGGCGCAAACCCGGCGTTGCTGGATCATCGGCAGTTACGCATCCTCTTTCATGAGTTCGGCCATTGCTTGCATCACGTCTTGACCCGGGCTGAATACCGCGAAATTTCGGGCATCTCGGAACTGTCCCGGGGTACGGCCGAATTCGCCGGGGTGTTGTTCGAG
This sequence comes from Pseudomonas sp. Lb2C2, assembly GCF_052112205.1. Lineage (NCBI taxonomy): Bacteria > Pseudomonadati > Pseudomonadota > Gammaproteobacteria > Pseudomonadales > Pseudomonadaceae > Pseudomonas > Pseudomonas sp. Lb2C2. The sequence goes on from NZ_JAUTYW010000003.1 coordinate 57,362, forward strand.
CAATGGTGCTTCGCCAAGCCCTGCCTGATGCGTGTCTCGAAACATCACCAAACCGGAGCGCCCTTGCCGGACACCCTCGCCGATCAATGGCTGGTCTACCTCCATACCCAGACCAGTTGGGACAGCGCCGCGTTCTTGCGCGATGCGCTGTTCGACATGGAGTTGCACCGCAGCCACGGCGACGGACGCACCGCCCAACAAGTATTCGATCAAGTCAGCGCACAGGTCGGGCATCTGCCGGTGTCTGCCACCGAACGCTGGCCCAATGGCTTGGACTATATGGTGACCGGCTATGGGGCCGGCATCTATGCCTATGCCTGGTCGAAGGAATTGGCAAAAACCGTGTTCCAGAGGTTCAAGCGCGACGGGCTGTTCAACCGGGAAACCGGGCAGGCGTTGCGCGAGACGATTTTCGGGCCGGGCGATTCGCGACCGTTGCCTGAGTCGATCGAGGCGTTTCTGGGCACGTAGCGATCATCGCTCGGGAAGCACAACCTGAGTGTCGAGGTGACGCGTCGTCGTGGTTGAGTTGACCCAGCTTGCCAGGGAGCAAAGGGCAAAGACGCTGGTGCTGCAATCGCCATTCGCCAGCGCCACGCGGAGTTTGTCGACATCGGCCTGCATCATGTAGCGCACGCCGTCCTTGAAGTGATGACTGTCACCGAAGCCCCCTTCGGTCATTTCGTTCAAGGCGTCCTCTTTGCTCCAGCCCTGCACCACCACCCGGTACATGGCGGCGACCAGGCCAGTGCGGTCCGAGCCGTGCTTGCAGTGCATCAGCACCGGTCCCTTGGCTTCGGCCGCCTGGACAGCGCGCAAAGCCCTGAGGATGTCGCTGTCATCGACATGATTGGTGCGATAGGGCAACTGCACTTGCTCGATGCCGGGGGTGGACAGCCAGCGATTGTCCGACTCCGGCAGGAAGTTGATGACCGTGCCGATCCTCAGCTTGCTCAGCAAGGGCTGCGCTGCGCCGTCCGGCAGGGAGCTGCGGTAAAGCGTCGGAGACATCTGGTAGAGGTTGTAGGCCTTTTCCACCGGCTGCGCCCATTCAGCGGGCCTCACCTGCGTGGAGTCGGCCGCTTGGGCGGGGATCTCGGCCAGCCCGATGAGCAAGGCCAGGCACAGCAGTGAACGGGAACAGAGCTTGAGCATGCACGGACGACCGAAAACGAAGGAATGCGAGATCAACAGTTTCGGCTCGCTGCGGTTAAAAGCCTGTGAGGAGAACGTCAAAGCGTTGTGAACGATGATCGGGGATTCGGGCTGCTGAATGGCACTGGTCTTAATCGAATGCAACGAATACTGTATGCACATACAGCTTTCGGAGTACTCCCATGCCAGCCTCCCTTCCGCCTCGCGGCCGCGGCACCGCGACCAACCCGCACAACCGCTTCGCCCCGAGTCGCTCGGTGGCCGAAGATGACGGCTGGTATCAGGAAGTCCCGCCGACCCAGGGCACCGAAGTGCGCATCGAAATGGCCAAGACCATCATTACCCGCAACACCTCGTCCGATATTCCCTTCGACCGCTCGATCAACCCGTACCGAGGCTGCGAACACGGCTGCATCTACTGCTATGCGCGGCCCAGCCATGCCTACTGGGACATGTCGCCGGGGCTGGATTTCGAAACGAAGCTGATCGCCAAGACCAATGCCGCCGATGTGCTGGAAGAGCAATTGTCCCGGCGCGGCTATCAATGTGCGCCAATCGCGCTGGGGTCCAACACCGATCCCTATCAGCCTATCGAACGCGAGCAACGGATAACCCGGCGGATCCTCGAGGTGCTGCTGCGCTACCGGCATCCGGTGACCATCGTCACCAAGGGATCGCTGATCCTGCGTGACCTGGACCTGCTGACCGAGCTGGCGCAGCAGCGCCTGGTACACGTGATGATCAGCCTCACCACCCTGGACGATGAGCTCAAGCGTATTCTCGAACCCCGCGCGGCGGCGCCCAAGGCGCGGTTGCGGGCGATCAAGGTCATGCGCGAGGCAGGCATCGCCGTGGGGGTGCTGTGTGCGCCGATGATCCCGATGATCCCGATGATCAATGACAGCGAGATCGAGAGCCTGCTGGCCGAAGCCCACGCCGCCGGCGCGCAGAATGCCGCCTACGTCATGCTGCGCCTGCCGCTGGAAGTTGCGCCGCTGTTCGAGGAGTGGTTGCAGGCGCACTACCCGCAGCGCGCCGCCCATGTGCTGAGCCTGGTGCGCCAGAGTCGCGGTGGCGAACTGTATGACAGCCGTTTCGGTGCGCGGATGCGCGGCGAAGGCCCGTTCGCCGACCTGCTGGCCCAGCGTTTCGCCAAGGCCCTCAAGCGCTTGGGGCTAGAGCGTCGCGACGGATACAATCTTGATTGCGATGCCTTCTGTCCGCCGGGCCGACAGATGTCTTTGATTTGATTAAAGTTGACCTTGAAACAGCGCCGGGCATGAGCTGCGCCAGCGTTTTGCCACCCCTGGAATCGTTGTTCTAGAGCCTTGGATTTCAGTTTGAGTTAAGTTTCGGCCGCTACCTTGTTCAGCGAGTGACTGACGGGTCGAACACCTCGATCTGGATGTTTTTTAACCAGCCACTGGCGTCAACGTCAAAGAGGATGAATCATGAGTGACAAGGATAAACAGCCGTTGGCTGCGTCGGCTTCAGCCCAACCCCAGGCGGAAACCGCCGATGCAGCGCTGCAGCATATTGTTGACGGCTTTTTGCATTTCCATCACGAGATCTTTCCGCAACAGGAAGAACTCTTCAAGAAACTCGCCACCGCCCAGGCGCCCCGGGCGATGTTCATCACCTGCGCCGATTCGCGCATCGTGCCCGAGTTGATCACCCATAGCTCCCCCGGCGACCTGTTCGTGACCCGTAACGTCGGCAACGTCGTGCCACCTTATGGGCAAATGAACGGCGGCGTCTCCACCGCCATCGAATACGCCGTGCTGGCCCTCGGCGTGCAGAACATCATTGTCTGCGGCCATTCCGATTGCGGCGCCATGCGTGCGGTGCTCAACCCCGACACCCTGGAAAAAATGCCCACGGTCAAGGCCTGGCTGCGCCACGCCGAAGTGGCCAAGACCATGGTCCACGACAACTGTCCGTGTGGCGACGAAAAACAGACCATGTCGATCCTCACCGAAGAGAACGTGATCGCGCAGTTGCAGCATTTGCGAACGCATCCCTCGGTCGCATCGCGCATGGCCAATGGTCAGTTGTTCATCCATGGCTGGGTGTACAACATCGAGACCAGCGAGATCAAAGCCTATGACGCGGACCAGGGACGTTTCCTGCCGCTCGATGGCAGCCATCCGATACCGGTGGCGACGCCCAAAGCGCGCTTCTAACCACTCCTAAACATCCTTGTGTGGTTCAGCCTTACTGCTATTTGCGCGGTAGGGCCTCGCCATGCCTGAAGAAAACTTCGGGAGAGTCGCCATGCGTGCTCAATTAAAAGCTGTTCTGCCACGGGAGCTATTGGCTTCGGTGGTTGTGTTCCTGGTGGCGCTGCCCTTGTGCATGGGCATTGCCATCGCGTCCGGCCTGCCACCGGCCAAAGGCCTGATCACCGGCATCATCGGTGGCCTGGTGGTGGGTTTCCTGGCCGGTTCCAAGCTGCAAGTCAGTGGCCCGGCCGCCGGGTTGGCGGTGTTGGTCTTCGAATTGGTGCGCCAGCATGGCGTGGCCATGCTCGGGCCGATCCTGCTGCTGGCCGGTCTGCTGCAATTGTTGGCCGGGCGCTTTCGCCTCGGCTGCTGGTTCCGGGTCACCGCACCTGCGGTGGTGTACGGGATGCTGGCGGGTATCGGCGTGCTGATCGTGCTGTCCCAGGTCCATGTGATGCTCGACGCGGCGCCCAAGCCGTCAGGGCTGGATAACCTGGCGGCATTCCCGGCGGCCGTGGCCCAGGCCTTGCCGTCCTTCGGCTGGCAGGCCGGCCTGCTTGGTTTGTCGACGATTGCGGTGATGTGGCTGTGGGAAAAGTTTCGCCCCCACAGCCTGCGCTTCGTTCCCGGCGCCTTGCTCGGTGTAGGCCTGGCGACCGTCGCCAGCCTGCTGCTGGCCTTGCAGGTCAAACGCGTGGAAGTCCCGGAGAACCTCGCCGAAGCCATTGATTGGCTGCGCCCGGCGGACCTGCTGAACCTGGCCGACCCGACGCTGCTGATTGCCGCGTTCGCTGTCGCCTTCATTGCCAGCGCCGAAACCCTGCTATCGGCAGCCGCCGTGGACCGCATGCACAGCGGCGAGCGTGCGGACTTCGACCGCGAACTGTCGGCGCAAGGTATCGGTAACATGCTCTGCGGCCTGCTCGGCGCCCTGCCGATGACTGGGGTGATCGTGCGCAGCTCGGCCAACGTCCAGGCCGGGGCCACCACGCGGATGTCGACGATTTTCCACGGCCTGTGGTTGTTGCTTTTCGTGCTGTTGCTGTCCAGCGTGCTGCAAAGCATCCCGGTGGCGAGCCTGGCGGGAGTGTTGGTGTACACCGGTTTCAAACTGGTGGACCTCAAGGCATTTCGCAGCCTGGGCCGCTACGGCCGTATGCCGATGTTCACCTACGCCGCCACGGCGCTGGCGATCATCTTTACCGACCTGCTGACCGGTGTGCTGATCGGCTTCGGCCTGACCCTGGCGAAACTGGCCTGGAAAGCCTCGCGACTGAAAATCAGCCTGATCGACCTGCCCCAGGAAGGTGAGATGGAACTGCGACTGGTCGGGGCAGCCACCTTCCTCAAGGTGCCGGCGCTGACCCAGGTGCTGGGCAGCATACCGACAGGCGCGACCGTGCATGTGCCGCTCAATAACCTGAGCTACATCGATCACTCGTGCCTGGAGCTACTGGAAGAATGGGGCCGGGCGAATACCAGCAAGGGTTCGAAGCTGCTGATCGAATCCCGCGGGCTCAAGCGCCGGTTGGAAGGGCGGTTGCGTACCACCGTAGGGGTTGGCGCAGCCTCTGCCTGACACCTCGCTCCCAAAGGGGCTGGGTGTAAGGCACAGGATTCATGAACACCACAGACCCAATGTGGGAGCGAGCTTGCTCGCGAAAGCGGTGGATCAGTTGGCCAAATGCTGCCTGACACTCTGCCTTCGCGAGCAAGCCCGCTCCCACAGGGGTTTCATGTTTTGCTTCTGGATCAAGCCGCTGGCTGATCCAGCTCCAGCCCAACGCCCAGCTGGCGCGACAGGCACGGCCAGCGCTTCCAGGCAGCGCCTGTGTCCGGGCTGCCGAGTTTCTCCCGGTAAGACTCCACCGACTCCAGCGCAAAGCTGTCTTCGTCGAGCATTTCGTCCACGGCGTGATGCACGGCTTCATCCAGCTGGTTGGCGAACGGTTCGCCGATCAAATGGTGAGCGATCAGATTGGCAACCGTCATGTCCAGCGGGATCAGCGGCTGGCTGAAGTGCTTGATATACAGATCATTGACCTCCTCCACCAACCGATGGGCCAGGTAGGCTTCGTCCAACAGGCTGTCCAGGCCAACGTGGCCTTCCATCAACTTTGGTGGCTGGAGAAAAAACTGTTCGGCGATTTTCAGCACCGGCTTGATCTGCGTTTCGATACCGGCTTCGCGAGCCACCTCGTTGGCGGCGTCCAGCAGGTCCGGCACTTGTTCGATGTAAGCGGTGACAAAACGGGTCATGACGCCCTTTGCGTCGATGTCTGGCAACTGGATCGCGGCATGCAGATGCGGTAACTGGGCCTCCAGCTGGCGGGTCAATTGGCCGGTCTCGGCTTCGTGTTGTTGGGCTTTTTGGATCTGCTCGCGCAATGCGGCGGTGTTCATGAAAACTCCAGGAAACAAGGCAAAGAAATAGGGAAGACATAACTTAGCTGGCGCAAAAACACTCCTAAGACCTATTTTTCATAACCGTCCCTTTCTTGCTACAGCACAGTTATATCGGTTTGCCATCACTCAGGTTCGCATCCTTCTCCATTCGTGGGCTCTAGCGCAAGCCCCGGCTGTTTCAAACGATTTACGCCATCGCGTTGCGAGGTTGCAGGTGCTGTCTATACTCGGGTTGGAATGGAGTTAGCTGATGACACCCGATTGCATGTGCAGCAAGGCGCGGCGAGTCAATTAAGCAGTCTGAATAGCCGATCCCTTGCCGCAGGCTTTACGCCTACGGGATAACAAGAACGATAAGGGGAACCCGCAATGACGCGACATCCACACGTATGGATGGGCCTCCTGTTGTGGTCGATTTTCAGCCAGGCGCAAGCGGCCTGGACTGTGAATATGGCGCCGGGAGCGACACAGATCAGCAACGCAGTGTTCGACCTGCACATGACCATCTTCTGGATCTGTGTGGTCATCGGCATCATCGTCTTCGGCGCCATGTTCTGGTCGATGATCATGCACCGCCGCTCAACCGGCCAGAATGCCGCGCATTTCCACGAAAACACCCGCGTCGAAATCCTCTGGACCATCGTGCCCTTGCTGATCCTGGTGCTGATGGCGATTCCTGCCACCGCCACCCTGATCAAGATGTACGACTCCAGCGAGTCGGACATCGATATCCAGGTCACCGGCTATCAATGGAAGTGGCACTACAAGTACCTGGGCCAGGACGTCGAGTTCTTCAGCAACCTGGCGACCGCCGCCGAACAAATCCATAACCAGAGCGCCAAGGGCGAGCATTACCTGCTGGAGGTCGACAAACCGCTGGTGCTGCCGGTCGATGCCAAGGTGCGCTTCCTGGTGACCTCCGCCGACGTGATCCACTCCTGGTGGGTGCCGGCCTTCGCGGTCAAGCGCGATGCGATCCCAGGCTTCGTCAACGAAGCCTGGACCCGTGTCGACAAGCCCGGCCTGTACCGTGGCCAGTGCGCCGAGCTGTGCGGCAAGGACCACGGCTTCATGCCGATCGTGGTAGAGGTCAAGAGCAAGCCCGACTACGAAAAATGGCTGGGCGAACGCAAAGCCGAAGCCGCGCAGCTCAAGGAGCTGACCAGCAAGGAATGGACGCGCGAAGAACTCATCGAGCGTGGCGACAAGGTCTACCACACCACGTGCGTGGCCTGTCACCAGGCCGAAGGCCAGGGCTTGCCACCGATGTTCCCGGCACTCAAGGGCTCGAAAATCGCCACTGGGCCGATCAAGGATCACCTGGGCATTGTCTTCCACGGCAAACCCGGCACCTCCATGGCCGCGTTCGGCAAACAGTTGTCGGAAGTCGATATCGCCGCGGTCGTGACCTATGAACGCAACGCCTGGGGCAACAACAAGGGCGACATGGTGACGCCTAAAGAAGTGCTGGAACTCAAACAGGCGGAAAGCCAATGAGCCGGCCTGACGATCGTTCCCGCAACCGGTCCGGGCTCACCGCCCCGGGCCGCCCAGCCCACTCGTTCGAAGGAGACAGGACATGAGTGCTGTGATCGATGACCACGGTCATGCCGACCACGCCCACGGCCCCGCCAAGGGCCTGATGCGCTGGGTACTGACCACCAACCACAAGGATATCGGCACGCTGTACCTGTGGTTCGCCTTCTCCATGTTCCTGTTGGGCGGCTCGTTCGCCATGGTGATCCGCGCCGAGCTGTTCCAGCCCGGCCTGCAGATCGTGCAGCCGGAATTCTTCAACCAGATGACCACCATGCATGGCCTGGTGATGGTCTTCGGCGCAGTCATGCCGGCATTCGTCGGCCTTGCCAACTGGATGATCCCGCTGATGATCGGCGCGCCGGACATGGCCCTGCCGCGCATGAACAACTTCAGCTTCTGGCTGTTGCCGGCGGCGTTCCTGCTGCTGGTCTCGACGCTGTTCACCCCGGGAGGCGGGCCGAACTTCGGTTGGACCTTCTATGCGCCGTTGTCCACCACCTATGCGCCGGAAAGCGTGACGTTCTTCATCTTTGCCATCCACCTGATGGGCATCAGCTCGATCATGGGCGCGATCAACGTGATCGCCACCATCCTCAACCTGCGCGCCCCCGGCATGACCCTGATGAAAATGCCACTGTTCGTCTGGACCTGGCTGATCACCGCGTTCCTGCTGATCGCAGTGATGCCGGTGCTGGCCGGCTGCGTGACGATGATGCTGATGGACATCCACTTCGGCACCAGCTTCTTCAGTGCCGCCGGCGGCGGTGACCCGGTGCTGTTCCAGCACGTGTTCTGGTTCTTCGGCCACCCCGAGGTGTACATCATGATCCTGCCGGCCTTCGGCGCCGTCAGCTCGATCATCCCGGCGTTCTCGCGCAAGCCGTTGTTCGGCTACACCTCGATGGTCTATGCCACCGCCGCCATTGCGTTCCTGTCGTTCATCGTCTGGGCGCACCACATGTTCGTGGTTGGCATTCCGCTGGTGGGCGAACTGTTCTTCATGTACGCCACCCTGCTGATCGCCGTGCCCACCGGGGTGAAGGTGTTCAACTGGGCCAGCACCATGTGGCAAGGCTCGCTGACCTTCGAGACGCCGATGCTGTTTGCCGTGGCGTTCGTGATCCTGTTTTCCATCGGCGGTTTCTCCGGGCTGATGCTGGCCATCGCCCCGGCGGACTTCCAATACCAGGACACCTACTTCGTGGTCGCGCACTTCCACTACGTGCTGGTGCCCGGCGCGATCTTCGGGATCTTCGCCTCGGCCTACTACTGGCTGCCGAAGTGGACCGGCCACATGTACGACGAAACCCTCGGCAAACTGCACTTCTGGCTGTCGTTCGTGGGGATGAACCTGGCGTTCTTCCCGATGCACTTCGTCGGCCTGGCGGGCATGCCCCGGCGGATTCCCGACTACAACCTGCAGTTCGCCGACTTCAACATGGTCTCGTCCATCGGCGCATTCATGTTCGGCACCACGCAGATCTTCTTCCTGTTCATCGTGATCAAGACCATCCGTGGCGGCGAGCCGGCACCGGCCAAGCCGTGGGATGGGGCCGAAGGGCTGGAGTGGAGCGTGCCTTCGCCGGCGCCGTATCACACCTTCACTACGCCGCCGGAAGTGAAATGAACACGCAAGCTTCTGTGGGAGCGAGCCTGCTCGCGATAGCGGTAGACCAGGCACACCGCGTCGCCTGCATCGCGAGCAGGCTCGCTCCCACAGGGCTCGGTGCACGGAGCAGGAACCATGGCTGATTCGATTTCGATGAAGAAACTGGTCACCCGCCTGCTGGTGGTGGTGGTGGCCATGTTCATCTTCGGGTTTGCCCTGGTGCCGATCTACGACGTGATGTGCAAGGCGTTCGGCATCAACGGCAAGACCGGCGGGCAATACGAAGGCGAGCAGGTCGTCGATGAATCACGGCAGGTGCGCGTGCAGTTCCTGTCGACCAATTCGGTGGACATGGTCTGGGACTTCTACCCCAAGGGCGATGAGCTGGTGGTCAAGCCGGGAGCGGTGAACGAGATGGTGTTCGTCGCCCACAACCCCACCGACAGGCCGATGAGCGCCCAGGCGGTGCCGAGTATCTCGCCGAGCAACGCGGCGGCGTATTTCCACAAGACCGAATGTTTTTGTTTTACCCAGCAAGTGCTGCAACCCGGCGAACGCATCGAAATGCCCATGCGCTTCATCGTCGACCGGGACATGCCCAAGGAAGTGAAGCACCTGACGCTGTCCTACACGCTGTTCGACATCACCGCTCGTCATCCACCGGTGGCTCTAAACACTGACCGATAGCGTGCCCGATAAGGAGAACAATAAATGGCAACTCACGAACACTATTACGTTCCGGCCCAGAGCAAATGGCCGATCATCGCCACGGTTGGCATGTTCGTCACGGTGTATGGCCTGGCAACCTGGTTCAACGACATGAAGGCGGCGCGCCCGGATTCCCACGGCCCGCTGATCTTTTTCGTTGGCGGTCTTCTGCTGGCCTACATGCTGTTCGGCTGGTTCGGCGCGGTGATCAAGGAAAGCCGCGCCGGGTTGTACAGCGCGCAGCTCGACCGCTCGTTCCGCTGGGGCATGAGCTGGTTCATCTTTTCCGAAGTGATGTTCTTCATCGCCTTCTTCGGGGCCCTGTTCTATGTGCGCGTGATTTCGGCGCCAGGCCTGGCGGGGGAAGGCACCAAGGGCCTGTCGGAGATGCTATGGCCGAACTTCGAATATGTCTGGCCGTTGCTGAACAACCCCGATCCTAAACTCTTCCCGCCGCCCAAAGACGTCATCAGCCCCTGGGGCTTACCGCTGCTCAATACCATCCTGCTGGTCAGTTCCAGCGTCACCGTGACCATCGCCCACCATGCCCTGAAAAAAGGCCATCGCGGCGCGCTGAAAATCTGGCTGGCGATCACCGTACTACTGGGTTGCGCCTTCCTGGGCTTCCAGGCCGAGGAATACATCCACGCCTATAAAGAGCTGGGCCTGACGTTGGGCTCGGGGATCTATGGGGCAACCTTCTTCATGCTCACCGGGTTCCACGGCGCCCACGTCACCATGGGCACGATCATCCTGTTCGTGATGCTGATGCGCATCATGCGCGGGCATTTCGACAACGAGCATCAGTTCGGCTTCGAGGCGGCGAGCTGGTACTGGCACTTCGTCGATGTGGTGTGGATCGGCTTGTTCGTCTTCGTCTACATCCTCTGACGCAACCGTTATCAGGGCGGCTCTTTACCAAGGAGCATGCGACACCAACTGGCCGCTGAAGAAACCCCAGGCAATCAAGCCGACGGTGGCGGCGGCCAGGCTGACTCGGATCGCCAGGGCGATGACCAGGCGATTGGAACTGCTGTCGTCCTTGACCAGAAAAAACAGGCCGCTGAACAGGCTGGCAATCGTGGCAATCAGCATCAGGACGATGGCTGCTTTGAGCATTAGGGACACTCCGGGGGGACGCGATGCACGTGAGTATAGCTATCCCGTTCGACGGCTTTCGGACGGCGCCATGAAAGGCTTCCGGCCAGGCCTCGTGCCGTCATTGGTGGTGGCCGTGCTGGTGCCGGTGATGGTGTGCCTGGGGTTCTGGCAATTGAGCCGGGGCGAACAGAAGCGCGTGCTCATGGACACTTACGCCGAGCGCCGCGTGGCACCGCCGATGGACAGCACTGAGCTTACGCACACCGCCGACCCGGCCTTTCGCCCGGTCACGCTGCAGGGCCAGTTCGACGCCGAGCACAGCATCCTGCTGGATAACCGCCAACACGACGGCAAGGTCGGCGTCGAGTTGCTGCAACCGTTCCTCGACCACCGCACCGGGCTGTGGCTGCTGGTCAATCGCGGCTGGCTACCCTGGCCGGACCGGCGCACTCCGCCGGCCTTCAACACGCCGGAGCAACCGGTGAGCCTCCAGGCCTGGGTCTACGTCGCCCCGGGCGCGACGTTCCAGCTCCACGCCGACCCGGCCGATGCGCCCTGGCCGCGACTGGTCACCACCATTGAGCCGGACAAGCTCTGGGCTGATCTCGGCCGCAACGGCTTCGCCTATCAGTTACGCCAACAAAGCGGCCCCGGCGCCTACCTGACCGATTGGCCGGTGGTCGCCATGGGCCCGGAAAAACACCTCGGCTATGCCGTGCAGTGGTTCGCCATGGCGGCGGCACTGTTCGGCCTGTTCCTTTATCTCGGATGGCACAACGCAGGGAGACACCATGGGAAGCACCATGAATCCAACCAACACGTCTGAGGCCCCCGTGGCGCGCAACCGGCGCAAGGGCCGCGTGCAATTGCTGCTGATCGTGCTCGGCGTGATCGGGCCGATGATCCTCGCCACCGGCATGTACAAATTCCAGTTCTGGGTGCCCGACAGCCGCAGCTACCACGGCGAACTGATCGGCACCGGCCAGACCCGCGCCGAGATTGGCGTGCAGGCCGATGAACAGCGCTGGCAGATCCTCGTCACGGCGCCGCAGGAGTGCTCGGTGGATTGCCGGCAATTGGTGTACCTGGCCCGGCAGGTGCAGATCGGCCTCGGCCGTGAAGCCGGCCGCGCCAGTCATGCCCTGGCGATCGCACAATCGCTCGATGCCGAGTACGACGCCCAACTGCAGCGTGAATACCCACAACTGCAACGCTACCCACTGGACCTGCCGGCCTATCAGAAAGGCGCCCAGGGCTCCGGCGGCGCCCAACTGTGGATCATCGACCCCCACAGCAACCTGGTGCTGCGCTACGACGCCCGGGTCAAGGGCAAGGACCTGCTCAACGACCTGCGCCACTTGCTGAAACTGTCGAACATCGGATGAGGGCATCGACATGGCCAAACCTGGATTTCGCCTCGCGCTGTTTGCCACGTTGCTGGCACTGATCGTCGTATTGTTGGGCGCCTACACCCGGCTGACCCACGCCGGCCTCGGCTGCCCGGACTGGCCCGGTTGCTACGGGTTCATCAGCGTGCCCAAGAGCGAAGCCCAACTGGCCCATGCCGAGTTGCATTTCCCCGACACTCCGGTGGAGGCCCACAAAGGCTGGAACGAAATGGTCCATCGTTATTTCGCCGGTGCCCTGGGGCTGATGATTACAGTGCTAGCCGCCCGGGCCTGGATGAACCGTCGCCGCCCCGGCCAGCCTGTGAAGTTGCCGCTGTTCCTGCTGGCCGTGGTCTTCGCGCAAGCGGCGTTCGGCATGTGGACCGTCACGCTGAAGCTATGGCCACAAGTGGTCACCGGGCATTTGCTCGGCGGCTTCGCGACGTTGAGCCTGCTGTTCCTGCTCACCTTGCGCTTGTCCGGCGTGTTGCCGGCGCTGACCGTGCCCAAGCGCCTGCAACACTGGGCCACGGCCGGGCTGCTGCTGGTGATCGGCCAGATCGCCCTCGGCGGTTGGGTCAGTTCCAACTACGCCGCCGTGGCCTGCATCGATTTCCCCACTTGCCACGGCCAATGGTTGCCACCGGCCGATTTTGCCAACGGCTTCCACCTGACCCAGCACATCGGCCCGAACTACCTGGGCGGGCAACTGGACAGCGACGCCCGCACCGCCATCCACCTGACCCACCGCATCGGCGCGTTGCTGGTGACCGTAGTGCTGCTGGGCCTGGCCTGGCAATTGAAGATCGTCGGCATGACCCGGCTTGCCGGCCTGGTGCTGGCCGCGCTGGCGGCGCAGATCACCCTGGGCATCAGCAACGTGCTGTTCCATCTGCCGTTGCCGGTGGCCGTCGCCCACAACGCCGGGGGCGCGGCACTGCTGCTGACCCTGGTGCTGGTCAACTATCACGCCCGTACCAGCCTGGTCCGGGTCAAGCATCAAGTCCCGCTGCGCTGGCGGTTCAACCCGCCTAAACACGGCGCCAGCCCCATAACAATAAAAGGAGAGATGCCATGGCAACCTTGACCGGTGAACGCCACAGCCAAGCGATCTGGCGCGATTACCTGGAGCTGACCAAGCCCAAAGTGGTGGTGCTGATGCTGATCACCTCGCTGGTCGGCATGTTCCTCGCCACCCGCGCCGGGGTGCCGTGGACGGTCCTGGTGTTCGGCAACCTGGGCATCGCCCTGTGTGCCGGTGGCGCGGCGGCGGTCAACCATGTGGTGGACCGGCGCATCGACGCGGTGATGGCCCGCACCCACAAACGACCACTGGCCGAAGGGCGAATCTCACCCACCGCCGCACTGACCTTCGCCGTGGCCCTGGCCGTGGCCGGCCAGGCCATGCTGCTGGCGTTCACCAACCCGCTGACGGCCTGGCTGACCCTGGCCTCGTTGCTGGGGTATGCGGTGATCTATACCGGTTTCCTGAAACGGGCGACGCCGCAGAACATCGTCATCGGCGGCCTGGCTGGCGCGGCACCACCGCTGCTGGGCTGGGTCGCGGCCACCGGTCATGTCAGCGCCGAACCGCTGCTGCTGGTGCTGATCATCTTCGCCTGGACCCCGCCGCATTTCTGGGCCCTGGCGATTCACCGCAAGGAGGAATACGCCAAGGCTGACATCCCGATGCTGCCGGTGACCCACGGCGAGCACTACACCAAGATCCATATCCTGCTGTACACCCTGGTGCTGCTGGCGGTGAGCCTGATGCCGTTCGTGATCCAGATGAGCGGGATGCTGTACCTGATTTGTGCCCTGGTGCTGGGCGGCAGGTTCCTGCAATGGGCCGTGGTGTTGTACCGTGGCAGTCGGCCGCACGCGGCGATCAACACCTTCAAGTACTCTATCTGGTACTTGTTCCTGCTGTTCATCGCCCTGCTTGTAGATCACTACTTACTGTTGAGCCTATGACTCGAACCCAGAAAACCGTCTTCATCCTCGCGGCCGTGATCGCAGTGATCCTCGGCCTGACCATCAACAAGGTGCTGTCCGGCAAAGGCCAGGGCGACCCGACCGCGCTGATCGACGCCGGCATCATCCTGCTGCCCCAAAGCCGCAACCTGCCGGACGTGAAAATGACCGACCAGGACGGCCAACCGGTGGCGATGGACGGCTTGAAAGGCAAATGGAGCCTGCTGTTCTTCGGCTACACCTTCTGCCCGGACATCTGCCCGACCACCCTCGCCCAACTGCGCCAGATCAAAAGCGAACTGCCGCCCGAGGCTGTGGATAAGTTGCAGGTCGTACTGGTCAGCGTCGACCCCAACCGCGACACGCCCAAGCAACTCAAGCAGTACCTGGGGTACTTCGATCCGCAGTTCATAGGCCTGACCGCCGCCTCGGTGGAAGACCTGCAGAAACTGGCGAATGCAGTGAGCATTCCGTTCATCCCGGCGGATACCAGCAAACCCAACTACACCGTCGACCACAGCGGCAACCTCGCCGTCATCGGCCCGGACGGCACCCAGCGTGGGTTTATTCGCGCGCCGTTGAATAACCAGAAGTTGGTGGCGCAGTTGCCGGAGATGCTCAAGCGTAAATAGCACTTCCGAGGGCATGCCGCTCAGTTAAGCCGTGCCGATTCATTGTGGAGGGGGAATTCATTGTTGTAGGGAAACTCATTGTGGCGAGGGGATTTATCCCCGCTGGGCTGCGCAGCAGCCCCCCAAAAGCCCAATGCGATCAACATGGCACAACGCGGTGCCTGCGTTCATGGCGAGAGACCTCCTGCCCCCACTCCCTCTGTGGGAGCGGGCTTGCTCGCGAAAGCGTCGGGTCAGCCTGCATCAGGACTGAATGTACCCCCGCGAGCAAGCCCACCCCCACCTCCAACCCGGGGTGCTCACAAATACTGCATCCAACCCAACTCCCCTGTGGGAGCGAGCCTGCTCGCGATGACGCCAGCCCAGACACCCCCGTGGCGAGGGAGCTTGCTCCCGCTCGGCTGCGCAGCAGCCGCAAAACCGGACAATGCAGCTTGCCTGGAAACATGCAGGGGCCTGCTACGCAGACCAGCGGGAGCAAGCTCCCTCGCCACAGGGGTTAGTGTCGAGCCGAATATCCAGCCCAACGCCACCACTGTGGGAGCGGGCTTGCTCGCGAAAGCGGCGGGTCAGCTTGCATCAGTGCTGAATGTATCCCCGCGAGCAACTGCCCACACATCCAACCCGGGGTGTTCACAAATACTGCATCCAACCCAACTCCCCTGTGGGAGCGAGCTTGCTCGCGAAAGCGTCGGGTCAGCTTGCATCAATATTGAATGTGCCACCCTCTTCACGAGCAAGCCCGCACACACTGGGCGGCGGTGAACACAGTACCTGCAACAACCCCAATCCCCCTGTGGGAGCGAGCCTGCTCGCGATGAAAACGACACGGTCCCAGAGCCAAACAACCCGCCCGTATCACCAAAAAGTCTCCCTCCTACAGCCCCGACCTACACCCCTCTATCAAGCTACGCATCCTTGCGCCTTTGCCTACAACTACGCCAGAATCCGCCCGCTTGTGCGCCTTGTCCCGGGGTTCTATTGTCTTCCTGCCACTGCCCATCAGTGGTCGGGTTTAGTAGCCCAGGAAATACACGGCGGTTGCACAGGTCTCATCAGTCGGGCATTTGCCTGCACTCGATGGTAGCTGTGCGCATGGCGCCCTCGGGCGCGCCGGGCTTTGTGTATTTCACCGGTCTACTAACTTGCGCACAGCTGCCACCATTTCGTTTAGTAGCGAGGCGGTTGCGGCCCTACTAAATGGAAATATTCAAATGTTCAAAGCAACTCCAAATCCCCCAGATGCAGACCCCACCCCACAATCCGCAAAATCCAAAGCCAAGCAGCAAGACGAGACCACCAAACGGGTGCTCGATCACTACTTGCTACCGAAACCGGATAAATCCAAAGACGACCCCAAACCGGGGCAGCTATACACCGTCGTGAAAGGCCTCGACAACGAATGCTTGCTCGCCAACCTCAGCGAAACCCTGGCCTCGGCAGATGCCATGGTGAGTGACCTGGCGTTTGATCTGGATGGATCGAGGCGTCATGTGGCGCAGGGTATCCAGCAGTTGATTGAGCTGAGTTCGTTATTGGCGAATCGGGTGTTGGATAACGTGGAGCCGCGGCAGTAGTATTCTTTCTCCAATGAAAAAACCCGACGTTATGCGTCGGGTTTTGGTTCGTCTATCTGCAGAAGCGGACGAATAAGCTGTAAATATTCTGAAATTTATTCTCCTATATCCCGCCATTGTCCTCCCTAGCGATAGGCTACAGACGGCCGATTCTGTTGAAAAAGTCGGTTCGTCCAAAACGCTTGGATACCGATAGGTAAAAACACCTATTTTGCGTGCTGCTACGTGAAATCCGAGTCGTGAAACCTTCTGTCTTAAACACAGATTTCAATCTCAGGCGCGAACTTTTCTGCCGTGGAAACCGAAGCCGAATTTTTCAACAAAATCGGCCAATTGCAGTCGTTCAGAATGAATAGGTTGAGTGGGTATCGTCTTCGTTATAGAGGTATAAAAGGCCTCACTCGCTTCGATTACACGCTTACTCTAGTAAGAGCACCGTGGCATGACGATACAAGCCTTGAATGAAGCTCATTCACCGAGAAAAGGAGTGAATGACGTTCAAATACATCATTTTTTAAGTCGATCAGTCGTCTCCAAAGTTGCGCGACTATTAAATCTCGGGCATTTCAAGCGAAACGATCGGCTCGCGCTCATCCACAACAACATCAATATCTTTTTTTACTAAATAAAAAACAAATCCTTGATTGGGAAGCACCCCACCTTCAACCCTGAATATTTTCTGAATCGAACTTTCAGAAATTAAGCGGGGGGTCGTTGACATCAAAGGACTAATATCAAAATGATACCCAGCTGGAAAGTTAACTATTATATCAGCACCGACCACGGGGACCTTTGTGCCCTGCGCATCAGTAATATCGCCCTTATAGTGCTTTTCAAAAACAGTATTGTACTCTGCATAGCTTTTGGCAGGGATTTTTACCGAGTAGGAAACCGTGAGCTTATTGCCGTCACGTACAACATCTATATTTATGTTTTTTCCGGAATCTTCCGGGTTATATTTCACAAGCACATCACCGAACTGACTATGGCACTCTGCAGATATAAGCTTATATGAGCTTCCTCCAAGCGCATCAAGATCCAACCGTATCGGATTAGAAACCTCTTCATGACTCAGATTGTGGAGTTCGTAGCGAGTAGTTTGTCTGCAGACGATTATTTCGCCGAGCAGTGTAAAATCATAAATCCATTTCGCCTCTCTCCTAAGAACCTTATTTTCAATAATTTCTTGTTTTATAATCTTAAAAATTGACTCAGGAATAATCGTTTTAAATAGACTATCAAAAACATTGACACTGATCGCTTCGTTTAACTTGCTAAGCTCCTCTTGCTTCTCGTCATGTAGTGTTTTTTGCAATCTATTTGCGATAAATACGGTGATAAATATCGCCGCACCTAGCCCGTACAAGAAATTTTTTACGAGACCAGTTATTTGGTACCACAATGGAAATGTAGCTTCCAATGAAGTCACCTTCTCGCCCGCTGCATTCAATATGACCTTATTACTAAATTCCACCGCGACATTTGAGGAGATTAAATCTAGCCCGAAAGCTGCACACACAACCAGAACAACGTAAAATAAATATAGATATTTTTCCTTTATCATTTTTCTTCATCTCCGTTAAGATGAGGGAATGGTATCATAAAGCCACTAAAGACCTCAAAATTTGCACTCACCGAGCGACATGCAGGCTCTCTTAGAATGTCATCGCCGTATCCGGAAGTGACTTGGCAGTGGTCGCCTTTGCCGATTACTGCTGATAGTGAAGAGCAGGTTTGGGTCGACAGCTGCCGCTTAGTGAAGATGGAACAGTTTTAAGATCAGGCCCGAGGCTTTCTCACCGTCGGCCTCGTAGAGGCCGCGTAATGAAGCTTGATCGCTGAGTTTGTGCAGGTTGAAATGGTTATAGAACGCTTGGCCCAATCGCTGATGCTCGAAGCTCCCTTTGGCCCACAGTCGGATGAACTCTTCATAGGCGGCGCGTTCGATCTGCAACGACAAATTGCTTTCCATCTTCAGGCAACCACAGTAAAAGGGTTTAAGCGTACAAACGGTCTGTCGATCCATCAAGCTCTACCTTTTCAGGGACAGGTGCCTGTCGGCCAATAGCGGCCCCTCGGGAAAATGGCTGGCGCCTCGCCACTAGGAGTGGCAACCGCCCCAAAACAGGCCATGGACACGTTGCGAACGATTTCGTAATTTCCTTGCAGGCCTAGTCAGTTTTTCTCTTCCCGTCTCAGGACTCGTTTGCACTGTGCCTTACAAATTACTGAAGGACTTATCTCGCGACAAGGAACGTTATATGGCACAAGTGGCGTAAAAAATCACCTCCGTATGTGTCGTTTACTTATAGTCAGCTGCCGTCAATTTCCCCGGGCATCCAAGATGTGACGTTTTTGGATCCCGTGAGATTAATCATTAGACATTGTTGAGACCCTCCTATGAATATCTGCGAAGCAAATTACGCTCTCTCACTCGAAGTCCGAAAATTCATTGAACATGTAGGCGATGCTAAAGAGGAATCCATAACTGACTATTTGATCTGGAAATGGAGAGAACTCGACAAGCGTTTCAACTACCTGCGAGTGACGCCTTTCAACCACGACGAGGAGAGTTCAACAACCGGGGCCGACTTCGATCTTGAGTTATGGCTCGTGGGCAAGAGCTTTCAGATTTCGCTCGCTGTACAAGCTAAGAAATTCATCAAACGCAACGACTCGTATGTCACACGCTTGAGGTACCCGAAGGGCAGCAAAGCGCAGATGGACAAATTGCTTTCCTATGCCAAGTCCAGAGGCAGCTTACCCTTTTACTTCATTTACACGTTGCCAGAGGCAACGACTATTCCGATGTGCAGCGGCAGAAACGGACTAATATCACAGGCTGGAGACGGCGCTGTTTTCATGGCAGACGCCCATGTCATGGAAGATTACGCAAATGGAAAGCATGGGAAACGCATTTCCCGCGACCAGTTGCTAAGTGCCGCAAATCCGTTTCATTGCATGTTCTGCTGCCCCCTCGCTGGCTCCGATGCCTACTTTGACCATTACTTCCCGAGGGACTTGAGCCAGACGCCTAGGCGCGAAGTCGAAGTGCCCTCATATGTTCGGCGACTATTGGACTCAGCAAGAGGTTCTAATCCGCAACATGTTGCGTTGGAACCCGCCGAGCGCGAGGGGCTTCGAGCGTTCCGAGTCGTTGGCGTATATGACATGCGTAATGATTCCTAACTGCTTGCTCAAGCGGACGCCAATAAGGCCGATTGCTGGTTAGCGGACTCCACTCGTTGTGCTCCTACCGGTGCTACTCACCTTAGCTCTAGGGCCGTTTGGGATCGAAGCTGATGTGTTCGAACGGCAACTTATGGCCGAAAGCAGATGTGAGCCCTGAGACAGTTTTAGCCGCTGCCCCTTTTTGGCGTGAATGAGACGGACAGCTAATGCAGTGAGTGCTTGTTTTTGAGCTTGGACTATACTCTATCCTAGGCTGTACGCATTTTAGCCAAACCCCTATCTCAAGCAGCTGAGGTTGATTATGAATCTTGATAAGCACTCCCGTACTATTGCATTACAGTGCCCGACTTGTGGAGGGGCATCTTTTGAATCTGATACGAGTGAAAGCCCTGAGGTCAAATGCGTTCAGTGCGAGAGAGTAATCCAGCGCGATGAGCTTTTGCGCGAGAATAGTGAAAATATTCAGGAGAATTTAAATGAAGTAAAGTCAAACGTTGCAAAAGACATTGCCGACCAGATGAGAAAGACTTTGAAAGATGCTTTCAAGGGCAACAAAAATATTAAATTCAAATGATTAGCTTTGTGGTCGACTCCGGGGACATAATCGCAGGATTTGCATTATTTTTTTCAATCTATGCGACCTTCAAAACTATTAAATTTAACAATCGCCAGCAAAAACTGATTATTACACAAGAGAAACTTAATCAGTTATTGCTTGAGAAAGAAACCACGGTAATTGAGGCCGAAAAGCAAGCTGAGCTCGGCGCGTCCTTTCTAAAGCTGGGAAGTAACAAATATCGCCTGAAGATTTGGAATAAAGGTAAGGCACTCGCTCAGAATGTCTCAATAGAGTTTCCTGGAGGAAATGAAGTTGTTTCAGAGCGCGAGATCAATGAAAAATTTCCGCTGCAGTTTCTTGATGTTCATCAGGCTGTTGAACTCATTGCATCCGTGGGCCTCAGCACCAAATCAAAGCACCTTGTGAAACTTGAGTGGTCGGACGGAAGAATACAGAGAGTTGAAAAGCTCATATGGGTAACGATCTGACAATTGCAATTTTATGAAGCCTGCGAACGACCGTTTTTGGCCGATTGCTGCCGAAAGCTTTCGGCCACTAGCAGCCTCTCGCCACTATGAATTTCCACCTAATCATCGGATACAGGGCGCTGAGACGACTCGGCGTATATTCAATATTAATGCCGGCCAATATATGGCATTCTGTGGCGCAAATACATTCGCGCATTATCAAGTATCACGGATACGTAAAGGACGAGGTGATGTAAATGGATGAGGAAATTACGATTGAACATAAAGGTGTTCATTACACTGCGACCTTTAGCGTTTTCGGGGACTCGATAACAGTTTATTTGCCCAGTGGAGAGACGCGAACGTCTGAACTTCGCGGCCTGAATCCCGAGGGAGCCGCGCTGCGTCACTTGAAGGCTTACGTGAGCAGTGTCAGTCGGAAGAGACAGTAAAGGAAGCTGATATGACAGTGGCCAATGTAGGGCGACTCAATTTTCTCATGGATAGGTATGCTTATGTTATCTTCATTTTGCCATTGATCAAATTAGTACGCTGTCTAGCGGAGATTTATAAGATTGCTTAAACCTATAATAAAGGAACAAGGTGTCAATGAATCCGAGCGAGAGCTCGGAGCGATTATTGATGGCACATTCCTTAGTCTTTGGAGTTTTCCTTGCGTTTATACTGATGAAGGAATTACAAAAAACGGCATAGGAAAAGAGTTAAGCGACCTAGTGGTTTACTTTGACAGGACGCTTATTATTTTCTCCGATAAAAACATCGCTTTTCACGAACACAAACCGCTCGCAGTGGCCTGGCGTAGATGGTACGAGAAAAGCATTGTTAGGAGTGCTAGGCAGTTGCATGGGGCGGAAAAGTCGATCCGAGAGCGCCCCAACAGTATCTTTCTCGATAAGCGCTGCACTCATCCCTTTCCTTATGATTTGTCCGGCGACGACCTCAAAATTCATCTTATTGGTATAACCTATAATACCGTCGCCCCAGCCAAGAAGTATTACAACAAACACTGTGTTAATAGCGGCAGCTCGGGGTCGATGATCGGCTATTACTCCTTGTCACCAGAGCAGCTAAATAAATTTCCATACGCAATTGGCGATGTCAATGTCGATAAGAAATTTGTGCATGTAGTGGACGTTGACAGCTTAAAACTATTGTTGTCTGAGCTGACAACTATCAAGGATTTTGTAAGCTATTTAGAGTCAAAAGAGGATGCCATCAGAGGGCGAGGACTCACTATGGTTATGGGGGAAGAAGATCTTCTCGGCCATTACATTCTTGAGGCCGGGACGAAAGGGTTCGGTCGGATTGATCTACCAGCTTTCGAGCCTGATTCGGCGTTCGTTATCCCCGAAGGAGAGTGGGCGAAGCTGAACAACTCATCGGCTGGTCTGGCTCACAGGGCTGCGAAAATCCAAAGTAAGCCTTGGAATTCTATTTTGAAGGATTTTTCAGATTGCATAACCGACGCCCTTGTGGGAGAGGGCGCGCATCTCCCTCTTGCTATTCATGAGCAAGCAGTGCGGTCCCTAGCTTCCGAGAATTTGTTTGCTCGAGCAGCACTTGGAAGGGCGCTGGCGGAAAAGTATGAGAACACGCCGGTCAACATACGCAGTGCCCGTCTAATGTACTCCCCATGCGATCCAGGTAGGCTATATGTGTTTTTGATGTATCCTTTAAATCTTGGAGAAGATTACGCGAGTTACCTTAAGGAAAGAAACGCTTGTATGCAACTTTACGGGCTTGTAGCGATGTATCAACATCCAACTGCGCGAGAAATTGTTGTCCTTGGGGCCAACTGCAAAGGCAGTGTGGGCTCCTCCGAATCCCTTCTAGTTATTGATGGAACCGTCGCTCTCACAGCGGAAGGTCGAAGGGACGCTGTAAAGGTTATGCGTGAGCACAATATCCTCTTTGATATGCGCACTCCCAAACGGCGGAGTGCGACTATCATTGATGACTCCCGGACTTACAACCGAAACGAGCCTTGCCCGTGCCAGTCAGGCTTAAAATACAAAAAATGCTGCCTCCGCTAACTTGTGGACACCACATTCCGAAAGCCGAGCAGGAACCCGAACGAGGTGTTGACGGGAGTCTCTACGTCAAACTCGCATTAGTCTGCGAGTTCGTCCTACAGCGTCCGCGGGGATTTTCCGATTATAGTATCAATCGGTCTAAGCTTAAGGGAGAAGTATTTTTTGCTACAAAGCGTATATGGCAGGCAGTTCAAAAAAATTTAATTTAAAGGGACTTCTAGCGGTTGTTTGATGTATCGCTAAACAAACGTCCGCTTCTGGCCGTTCTCTACCGGTCGCTTCTTCGGCGGGCATTGGTCAATGCCTAATGCAAACTGTGGTCAGCACCCATGCAATTGGCTGGTCAATAGGAACGAATACGGATGGTCACGCGGGTGCAATTTCACAAACAGGATTTTGAGTGGGTCACATTCCCTGGAACCGGATGTCAGCATCACTGAAATACACACCCACCGTCAGGCACGGATTAGCGGGTAGCCAGGCAGGATGCACCAACCGCTGTCGCCCGGCGCAACTGCGACATGACGTTCCCCGCCGTAATCACCGCTGCAGGCGACATTGGGCAGTTACTCGCGGCCAGCGCCTCTGCGACCCAGGTATTGCAGGTATAGAACAGCGAATAACTACCCTCGGCCTGGTAGAACCGGCTCTCTCCATACAGGCCAGGCCCGAGCACCACCAAGGTGCCTGTCGCTGAGTGGGTGAAGGTCCCGGCCACGAACGCGAGCAGTCGTCGGTAGCTGTCCTCCGTCACCCGAACCTCGATGACCTCGCTTGCGGCGAAACGCTGCCTGGGGTCACCGTCAATCTTGACCGCATGCAGCACGGTTGCCGTCGACCCGAACAAGGCTCCCAGGGCCAGGCTCAAGGTGGCCTGTGGGGCTCGGTAAAAGTCCTCGTTCCCCCAACCGAACTCAACGAAGTCGCCGTCGCTGAATTCTTCGGCCAGTGCGGGAAGCACCTGAAGCAGATCGGTGCGCGCAATTACCAACCCGGTATGCAGGCCATGATTCACCACATAGAAGGACCGCCAATCGCCACCCTCGCCCCTCGGCGGGTCCGACGCGGTAGCGCAGCCGAACAGCGTGAGGACCAGGGCTAGCATTACAATGCGCATACACAAGGGCTTGGAGGCTCGCTAACGAAACATGGGAAAACCCAGCGGGGGTTGGCGCTGTATACAAGCATAGATGCTGGCTCGCGCCCCCAGGCAGGCATTCGTGGGCCGCACGGTCGGTCGTCGAGGCGTTCAGGAAGTGTGTCCTGATTGACCGGTTGTGAGTTGGACCGCTATCGCGATCAAGCCCCGGCTCCAGAGCGGAACAAGCCGCCCGCAGCGCCAAAAAGACTCCCTCCTACAGCCCCCACCTACCCCCCTCTATCGAGCTACGCATCCTTGCGCCATTGCCTACAACTACGCCAGAATCCGCCCGCTTGTGCGCCTTGTCCCAGGGTTTTATTGTCTTCCTGCCACTGCCCATCAGTGGTCGGGTTTAGTAGCCCGGTTTACGTCTCGGTGCATGAGTCTCATCAGTCAGGCATTGCCTGTTCTCGATGGTGGCTGTGCGCATGGCACCCTCGGGTGCGCCGGGTTTGACGTAATCACCGGTCTACTAACTTGCGCACAGCCGCCCCCCTTTCGTTTAGTAGCGAGAGGGTTGCGGCCTAATTGAGAGATTACGTCAATGTTCAAAACAACCCCGAATCCGCCAGAAGCAGATTCCAGTTCTACCTCCGCAAAATCCAAAGCCAAACAGCAAGACGAAACCACCAAACGGGTGCTCGATCACTACTTGCTACCGAAATCGGATAAATCCCAAGACGACCCCAAACCGGGGCAGCTATACACCGTCGTGAAAGGCCTCGATAACGAATGTTTGCTTGCCAACCTCAGTGAGACGTTGGCTTCGGCTGATGCCATGGTGAGTGATTTGGCATTTGATCTGGAGGGATCTAGGCGTCATGTGGCGCAGGGGATTCAGCAGTTGATTGAGCTCAGTTCGTTGCTGGCGAATCGGGTGTTGGATAATGTGGAGCCGCGGTAGTAGTATTTTCCCCAATGAAAAAACCCGACGCATGACGTCGGGTTTTGGTTTTTCTATCCGTAGAAACAGACGGATAATCTCTAAATATTTCAAGGTCTTTTCCGCATATCCCACCATTGTCCTCCCTAGCGATAGGCTGCAAACGGCCGCAAGCGGCCTGGTATGCCCCGGCTGAACAGGCCTCACGATAAAGCACTGAACTCTCTAGGGGAACAAGGCCTAGTCAGTGTTCGGAGGCTGTGTATGTATGTGGCAAGCCGACGTGCCGCGTACATAATAGTTACAAGGATGTATGTATAGGGCCACGTCCTGCTGCCCTGTACGCGTCATTTGTTTTTGACATCGCTATCAACAGATTGAGCTTGGCTGTATTTATTTCTGATTGAGGTTTTTCTTCTGTTTGCGCCTCATCCAGCGCAGATAGGGCCGCTCGCTCATTTTGGAGAGCGATTGCAATTCCTTCATCAGCTTTGTCACCAGCTGTTTCTCGTGCTGCAGGCAAGTACTGGCTGGAAAGCTCAGCCATCTTGGGCGAGGATTTAGTCAATGCTGAGGCTACAGCCATACCAAATTTATTAGCATCTCTAACCATCGTTACAGTGGTTTTGGTTGAGAAGTACCCGCTAGGTTTAATGCCGGCACCATCTACACATCTTTTCACGTCCTCCCCTTTACGATATCCGGGGCAGATTTTTTTTGCCCAAGTTACACGATAACTCTGAAGGACTGCACTGTTTTCTGCCGTACTAAGCGCACTCAGCAGAGCTTTGCGCTCATTAGTTTGATATCTCCAGTTAGTGCAAATACTGTCGAGCTCTCCTTCTTTTAGATTTTTGCAGTAATTGATCAGAAGAGTTTTGTTCGCGCTGCTCGCGAATGCTGTAGTTTTATCGTCCTCTAGTGGGTAGTCAGATGTCTTGCCTTGATCGTCGATATAGCTCATGGCAAGTGCTAGCTTTCGTGCATCTTTAGCGAAGGTCTTCTTCGTGTTTTCTGCGTCCGCCAACTCGGGTAAAGGGAATGGCTCGCCAATATTATTCAGGAGCGTTGGATTTCCTTGTAGGAGAGTCGCTCCTTCGCGAAGATTAGGGAATGAAAAAATAGCAGAGGCGAATGGTTTTTCGGTCGAAACACCCTGCAGAGTAATGGCTACATCAAGTCGTCTCTCTTTTGTCCAGAAGCTAGAGTCTTCAAATTTGTTTACTTTCAGGTAGACTGGCTTTAGTTGATAGAGTGGCTGACCCGCCACTTTAGCGATGGCTACCTCCATAAACATATGAGGTTCTCTTAGAACTGTTTCCAGCTTGCCGTTGTTGTTCGTATCTTTTACTTCAAAAATACCTTTGATAATTGTTAAGCAACCAACTCTAAGCTCAGTTAATGATGTTTTATCTACATCATAAAGACTCGCATAAATTGGCGGGCTAATTCTGGCAACAGTGCTTGTGTTGGCTGATGCCTCAACAGCTGCTCCAGCTGCATCCACGGCCATACCTATTACAATTGGAGCCACAATTGCTAAGACTGCTCCTCCTACAAGAGACTGTAACTCAGGTTTTGTGCCTATTGCACACCGAGAAGACCATTCGGTTTTGACCTCAGGCACCTCTTTCGCATGCACAGATGTGCATATTAGCGAAAGTGCAATGAGGGTATAGCCAACTGTTTTCTTCATTATGGATCTCCTTTTTATGAAGACATACAGCACTAGAGAGGAGGTTGCGTCTTTTAGTAATGGCAATTCGCCAACTCAGTAAAGCTCAACTATTCTGATTGTCAAATCAAGGGAGGTGACCATGTCAAGAGCTCAGCAGATTAAAGCGCTGGAGAAAGCATTTAGGGTCGCGGAGAGGCTTCCGTTCGTGACCGGAGTTGACTTTGGAATGGCTAAGAAAGGAGGCCGGTCGATTAGGCGACTGGCAATCCGCTTTTACGTCGAAGAGAAGTTAGCCATAGAGGCACTTGATCCAAGGTATATTTTGCCAAGGTCGATTGATGGAATACGCTGTGATGTCATCAAGGCAAAATTTGTACTTCACAGTGTTCCGAATCACTATTCAGATTATCTACAGCCTGGTCTAAGTATTGGTAATGCAGTTAGAGGTACGACTGGAAGTGTGGGGCCATGCGTAGTCGATAACGTAACGGGGCGTATTGGTTTTGTCAGTTGCTGGCATGTCATGTGTGGAGGTCTTAATGCGGCAAAGCATGAGGAAATTCTTCAGCCGGGATTCCAGCATCAGACTTATCTGGTTCCTAGAGTGAGTGCTTTTCTTGAAAGATATACCAGTCTTGGGGATGGATATGATGCTGCTTTGGCATTACTTTCTGATGATAGCCAGTTTGACACCATGCCATGGGGGCTTAGCTCCCCTGTAGTAGGTGTCGAAAGGCCAAAGAGAAACATGCAGGTATATAAAGTTGGAGCGGGGACAGGTTTTACAGAGGGATATATAAGCTCGGAGATTAACGGTGAATTTGATATGAATCTTAGCCACTACGGCGCAGGAGGTAGGAGGTATAAGGGATTTGTTGTTAGTTTGAATAATGGTTCGGAGTACAAGGAAGTGAGTTCGGGTGGGGACTCTGGAGCGCTTTGGATAAATGCTGCTACAGGAAAGGCTGTGGGATTAAATTTTGGTGGGGTTGACGGGGTTACGCAGTCAGCTGAGTATGCATTAAGTCACCAGCTAATCGATGTGCTTAGCAGGCTAAACGTATCACTTTATTTTGGCGATCTAAAATGAATAGTAATAAGCGTAAACGGGGGCAGACCACAATTAGGAGACAGTCCGATTAAAGGTGAACGAAAACTCGTAGTCTGTCCCAGTTTCGCATGGCGAGTACCTTCGCGCAAATTATGATCATTTTATAAGCTGCAATAATACGTATCACCTCCGCCAGCTTATGGCATATTACGATTGGAAGAACTATGGATTTTGAGATAATTGATAATTAGAGCAAAAAGGAAAAGAGGGGCAGATTTATTTTCGAAAAATAAATCGCTCCATTTTTTACGTTAATATCTTTACTCGATAAGGCGTGATCTGTCCCGACTCTTGCCAACTTTAGCGAGAAACTGCAAGTATAGATAACTAGGACAGTGAGCGACGTAAAGAAGGGGAAACGCTACTAATTGAGCAGTCCCCACCGATGAACCAAGAAACAGAGATTTTTCGTCCGCTTGCAAGAATTCTTAGAACGTGCTCAATCAAGAACGGTTTAAAATCAAGTTCTTTTTTTATTTCCGAAAGACTCGTAAAGCCATTGTTGACAATGGCTGAGACAACTGAGTGAAATACGATTTGATAGTTTGCCACATGGTCGCGTGCATACAGCTCAAATCCAGAATCAGTTACTGAGATGGATGGGAATTCTCCTCCCAAACTATGCTGAAGGTCGAATGTCCCGTGTTCACCTAGTATCTCAACTGACTCTCTTAGTTGATGCTCTGGGATGATCAATTCACCATCTTTGCAAAAGGCTGAAATGCTGACGTATCTTGAGCCTGTTTCCAGTGCAAACTCGCATGCGAGCGTGCATATCAGGCTATCTAAATTATTATGGCCGGCGACACCCGCGCCAAAGCTACCTACATATGCTGGTGGTTTACCCAGAGCCGGCTTCTCCGAAGCACCAAAAATCGAAGCGACAATACGTTCAAGACTGGGCTGATATGAAGTTGTATCGTGAATGCTCTCCCAAAGAGTCGCTTTCAGAACTTCCGGAACTGTGCAGTCGTCGATAACTACAGGAATTAGCTTACTTCCAGTATTGATTCGCTTCACACACGCAGCATCAAGCTCATGTTTGACCCAAGGCTTTTCAACGCTATTTTTCGACAGAACCACTATTACTGCCTGGGCATCCTTAATCCCTTCCTCAAAAATTTTCGTTATGAGACTGTCGCCAGGTAGCATTTCCCATTTATCAAGCCACGCATCAATCCCATTAGCTCTTAGCTGCTTTGCAAAATCCAATACAAAGCGTTCCTTGTCTTCACTCGCATGACTTACGAATACTTTGGGGGACATGTCCATTCTCGCGCTCCTGTGGATGCCAGATTATGGGCACAGCTGCGAAGGATTCGCCACCCCATCAATCGGGTGGGTCAGCTGTTTAGAGAGTCTTTCATCGGTTGAATAAAGGGACGGATTTTTTCTGATATTTAGTCTGCCTTCTTCCCTTCAGCCCAACCTACTCAAACCGCCGCCGCTTCATGAACAACCCCATCCCTATCGCCACGGCAAAAGCCGACAGCAACCCCAGATCAAACCCCAACACGCGGGTCTCACCGGCCAAAACGCAGCCAACCGCACCCGCCGCCACCAACACCACGCCTAGCCACTTGCGTAGCAGATAGGGTTTGAGGAATCGATCGAGCAGAAAGGACACCACCAAGGCAATGACCAATTGAGTAATTTCGGACATGTACGTCTCCGGTCAGGCCTTGATGATCAATGTCGAGAGGGTGCGTTGCGGGCCGATGCCGCCGTTGACCTGCGCCTCGATGCTGACCAGTACGTCACCCGCATGGTAGGTGGGCAGGATTTCATTGGCATACGTGCGCACACCGGCTCCTACTGCTGGATAACGTCGACCCACGTTAACCGCAACACCGTCAAGCTGTGTGGCGAGGAGATATACCCCTCGCCACACATTGCAGGCCTTCATTCCTGGCGACGCATGAATTCCGCGAAAAGAGGAACTGTAAAATTCAGATATCCATGATCTGTGCTGTAGATCATTCCCTTGGAAATGATGTTGGCCCGAGTCGGACCAAGCGATGATTGAGGACGCCCCATGACCTTGGCAACATCAGCGATGGCATAGGGGCCATCGCCGAGGGTGGACATGGCTTTTACAAACTGAACCTCCGAGGGTGTAAGTCGATCGATACGGACCCTGAAGAAGCCCGCATCGAGAGAGGCCAATGTCTCCGAATAAGAATGCTCGACATCGTCAACAGTAATTTCAGGCCCCTCGGCGTTGTTCCATGCCGTGGATGCCCACTCTTGAAGAAAGAACGGATAGCCCTGCGTCCGATCAACGATGCTGTCCAGCGCCGCAGTGTCGATAGAGGCTTCCTCCTCCAGGATCGGCTTTTGAACGGCTTGAGTCGCAGACGGTTGATCAAGCGCCCCCACTTCCGGATAAAGGAAAAGCCGCTCGGCGTATGACTTCGCCTCACCCGCCAGCCGGGCAACTTGCGGAAGACCTGCACCGACCAGCAGCACCGGAAGCCCTTCTTGCGACATGCGATGGATAGAGACAATCAGTGCCGATAGATCTGCTTCGGTGAGGTATTGGACTTCATCAATGAGAAGAATCCAGCCTTTGCCGGCGGCCTGTGCCGCTTCACCTATTACAGTAAAAAGATCTGGAAGATCGTATTGAAGATTTCCGCTGTCCGCGAGTCCAGGCTCAGGCTCAACACCAATCTCAATACCGCCAATATCAATCTTGAAGATTGATGCAAAGCTGCGAAGTCCTTTTAGCCCGCGATTAGCAATTTGCTTGGCGGACTCAACGCCGGAAAGCGCGCGCATGACCTTTCGCATTTCAGGATAAAGAAGACGTGCAAGGTTTTCACGCTCTGGCGCCTCTACTTTGGAGACGAGAAGACCTTCCTCCTTCGCAATTCTTCCTATCTCATTCAACAGGACCGTCTTACCCGTGCCTCTTAAGCCAAGGAGCATGATGGAACGAGCACTTCGCCCATTGACGGCTCGGCCACAGGCAATTCTTGCCGCCTCAAGAATTGAGTCGCGCCCCGCCAATTCAGGGGGCCTGCTGCCCGCTCCGGGCGCAAACGGATTACGGTAGGGATCCATGTCGACCTCAAAAAAATATCAAAATCTACTGATAGATAGCTAAAGCTAGCTGAATTCATTAGTTTTTGCTATACATGGCTATCATTCAATATGATTCGGAATTTTTCCTGATGTTTGATCCGCCCCTTTCCACTGGAAAGGAGGGTTGGCTCGTATGGCTAAGAGATCGGTTGGGCCGTGTGAACCTAGCGGTGGGGGCGTTTGCAGACCAAGCGGCATTCGGCTTTCTTGAGATCGTTCCCACGCCCTGCGCGGGAATGCCTCCACGGACGCTCTGCGTTCGGCTCTTGGGGGACGCAGAGCGTCCCTAGCTGCATTCCCACGCGGAGCGTGGGAACGATCAAACTCCACTCCCTTTCCACTGAGGTCTGCGTTTTACACCCAGACGTCGTTAACCACTCCAATCAATTGAATAGCCTCCTCTTCCAAAGGCTCGGCGAAGACGATGTTCAAATTACCGTAACCGGAATGGTCCCCCACCAAGCTCAACTCGAATCGAGCCCCAGAGGCGTCAGCTTCATAACTCTTCAAATAAGTCAGGTCCTTGGCTTCATTGAAAATCACGTCCAACGTGCCGTTGTAACCATTTCCCAGCCGGGTAAAGCCCAAGGCGGACAAGTCGATCGTGTCTTCACCCACCGTATAGTCAACTAGGCGATCAGTGTGGTTTTCGGTGGCGGTACGGTAGCTGTCGCTCAGTCCGTCGAAACGGAACACATCGTTGTTACCGCCACCCGCCAATAGGTCCCGGCCCTCTCCGCCAACCAATACATCATTGCCTAACGCTCCATAAAGGCGATCATCGCCCGCGAACCCTTCGATGATTTCGCCGCGAGCGTTGCCTTGTAAACGATCGGCCGCTTCGGTGCCCGTCAACCTGGCTTGCTGGAACAGGAGGTTGGTTTCATTCAGCGCTTGGCCCAAGTTACCGTCGAAGACCACTTCGAAGCGTTCCCCATCGGCGTTGGCCTCGAAGCTTTTGAGGTAGGTCCGCGTCCCGCTTTCATTGACGCGTATCGCCAGCGTTCCGTCATGTCCATTGCCCAGCCCGAGGAAGCCCAGGGAGGCGAGGTCGAGCGTATCGGTGCTGGGGTCGAAGTCGGTGATTCGGTCGCTATGGGCCGCGGTGGCGGTTCGGTAGCTGTCTGTGACTGACTGGTAACGGAACGTATCGGCCCCGGCACCGCCCGTCAGCAGGTCTCGACCTTGCTGGCCGTCGAGCAGATCGTTACCGGCCCCGCCAAGGATCGCATCGTCGAACGAGGCGGTACCGAGCAAGAAGTCAGCATCGCCGCCACCGTCAAGGTGGTAATAGCCGTCGTCGGGATTGCCAAAGCTGTGGTCCAGGCGACCGTCGGGGGTCAACTGGACCAAGGCGGCCAGATAGCCGTCCGCGCTTGTACCTTGGCTTCCACCAATCAATAGCTTGCCGTCGGCCAGTACGATCATATCGGCGACTGCGAAAGGAGCGCTTTCCGAGCCCCAACTGACCCGCCCCTGATCGCCGAAAGCGGTGTCGAGCGAGCCGTCGGCATTGAGTCGGACGACGGTCGCCACGCCGCCCGAGGCGCCCGCCAGCAGGATTTTGCCGTCATCCTGGATGACGAGGGCGTCTGCGTGAACATCCAGGGCCAGGCTGCCCCCGTTCGCAAAGCTGCTATCCAGAGTACCGTCGGGGTTGAGGCGGGTCAGGGTATCTTGCCCGGTGACCAATACCTTCCCGTCTCCCTGCAGCGAAACGTCGAACGTGCCACTGGGGTGAATACCGACGGACGCGGGTAGGTGCAGGACCCCAGCCTCTCCAAAAGACGAGACCAAGGTCCCCGTTGCGTCGAAGCGGGCGATATAGATCTCCCCGGACGGATACCCTGCGCTTGCGAAAAAGCTGCCGTCGCGTTGCACGGAGAACGACGCTTGCTGGCCTAGATCTTCATTCCAATAGAAAGGCACTGTCACGGTGCCGCCGTTCCCGAAACTCGTATCGAGGCTGCCGTCGGCCAAGTTACGACTGATGCCCGACACCCAGACGTTGTCTACGTTCACGTAGCGCGCCACCAGGTAGCCCCCTTCCGGCTGCACGGCGGCATTACCGCCGTCCTCGATATCGAGCGACACAGGGAGCAGGGATCTACCGTCGCCACTGAAGTTGCGGTCCAGGCTACCGTTGGCATTGAACCGGACCAGGCTGCCGGTGAAGCTTGAATCCTCTTCGCCTCCCAGCCCCAGGCGACTATAAGCGCCAAGCCAGATAGCACCGTCCGGATCGACCGCGATACCTGCGATTTTGTCCGAGCCCCATAAGGTCGTGGCGACCATGCCTGTTTTTTGCGCAGTTGAAGCGGCGGGCGAAATGCTCTGGCTCATGTCCAAGCCTCCGATAGATTTGGCGCCAAAGACTATAGACAGGGGTCAGTCAGGTTGCCATTTTACGAGACGGAGGGAGGTTCAAAACCCTGGTCTCCTGCGCCTAATGCCCGTCAGTTAAGCAGCAAACCTGTGGGAGCAAAGCTTGCTCGCGATGACGCCAGCCCAGACACCACCCGTGGCGAGGGAGCTTGCTCCCGCTCGACTGCGCAGCAGTCGCAAAACCAGACGATGCGGTTTACCTGAAATAATGCAGGGGGGAAACGGGGACAGCCCACGACTATGAGACAGTCCGATTACAGATGAGTCCAAATCGTGGTCTATCCCCGGTTTCTGCGCAAAAATACCAAAACCTACAGAAAGATAGCTAACGCTAGCTGAGCTAGCTAGCTTTAGCTATTCATCGCTAGCATCCATAGGCGGCCCGGATCTTTTCTGATGTGAGATTCTCCCCTTTCCACTCAGCCAACCTCCTCAAACCGCCGCCGCTTCATGAACAATCCCATCCCTATCACCACGGCAAAAACCGACAGCAACCCCAGATCAAACCCCAACAAGCGGTTCTGACCTGCCACAAAGCAGCCAACCGCACCCGCCACCACCAACGCCACGCCTAGCCACTTGCGCAGCAGATACGGCTTGAGGAATCGATCAAGCAGAAAGGACACCACCAAGGCAATGACCAATTGAGTAATGTCGGACATGTACGTCTCCAGTCAGGCCTTGATGATCAATGTCGAGAGAGTGCGTTGCGGGCCGATACCGCCGTTGACCTGCGCCTCGATGCTGACCAGTACGTCGCCAGCATGGTAGGTGGGTAGAATTTGATTGGTATACGCGCGTACACCCAACCCTACAGATGCCGCCACGTAAGGGGGGGCCACAGCCTTGGCGGCGGAAGCGAAGGCCGCGGCTGTAAGGGTGGCGATCGTGGTGCGCTGGGCGTTGAGGGCGTCGCCCTGTTGCCGGGTGAGCGGCTTGGAGATGCCGATCATCATCACGCACGGCAGATTTTTGGCCAGCATCTTGTCGTACACCTCGACGACCTTGCTGTTGACCTCATAGTGGGCGCTTTTCGCTTCGCCAAAATGCAGCTCGCGCAAGCGTCCGCGTTCGCTGTCGGTGAGGGTGATCTGCGAGACGTTGAAGACGATCCCGTGATTGCCCATGTATTGGAAAGTCCCTTCGAACTTCATCGCTCGTTTCCTTTCGAGATAAAAGGTGGCGATTCTCTACAACGAACGTATTGGGTTCAAATCATTTCATCTTGCTGGATCGGGGAGCGGTGAATGCCGGTCAGTTAAGCAGGCACCCTTGGCGAGCATTTTTTCCAGGGAGTCGAGCATAGCGGCGTCCTTATCAGTTGAGTCAGTGATTGACTGGTGCAGCGATGAGAAGAGCTGCTGGATTCCTAGAAACCTATGGTGCCTCAGGTCCCTGCATCATAGGGCTCAGCGCTGTATCCTGACTGGGTTTTGTCGCTACCAAGGATCCAGGTATGTCGCTTCCCGGCAAGAACAATGCTTTTTCCGATACAGATCGCTTTTTCATGAGCCAAGCTATTGATCAAGGCAGACGCGCAATACCTGATTGCCTGCCGAATCCACCTGTAGGGTGTGTCATCGTGCGTCACGGCTCCATTATCGCCAACGGCTACACGCAATCGCCGGGACAACATCACGCGGAAGCGATGGCGCTTTCGCAACTGGAGCAAGGCCTCGACGACATGACGGCCTACGTCACCCTGGAACCCTGCTCATTTGCCGGTCGGACGCCTTCATGCGCCCTGGCGTTGATCAGCGCGGGGGTTACACGCGTGCATGTCTCGATGCTGGATCCAGACCCACGCAATGCCGGAGCAGGTATCGCCATTCTTCGACAAGCGGGGATAGAGGTCACCGTGGGCTTGCTCGGAGGCCAGGCTCGCCGGGATATGGGGCCTTATTTGCACCGCAGGCAGCCGGAACACCAGCAAAAGACCATGAAAGCCTTATCAATTGTTCGGCCTAATGGAAGCAAGATCGCTTCCAGAGAGAAAACGCTAGAAGTCCGCCGCTGGCATCCCCACCTGAATCCTTACGAAGATCTTTTGGTTGTTGAAAATGGGCGATTTCTTCACACCGATGGTGATGAAGACGAAGGTATTGCTGTTGCAATCGTGCGTGTAAAAACAGTTCGCCCATTCGAAGTCGCAGATGTGCAAGCCGCATGCGCAAGCCGTTTTTCGGAGGGCTGGCTCGCATGGGAGTTAAGCGATGTGCGGCCCATCACTCAGCCGTTCGCGGTGCGAGCGGCACGAGGTATCTACGAGGCAGATTTCCCATTCGTTTATAGCCCTCATTAACGGGAATAAGGGAACGAATTATTCTGATCAATGCCTTTCGCTCAGACCTTGTATCTTGATTCATGAAATTTTGATTTGAGAACCGACAGATGTTATCCGCACAACAGGCCAGTGCAATCGTCCTCGACCTCCATAAAGAGTCGGTCAGAGACGGCGGTCCGGAACGATTTGTTATCCAGTCTTGCGAGCTTTCTCCGAATGGCGACTACTGGATAATTCGCTGCAACACCGAGGACTGTGTGGTGCATGGTAAGACCGAGTATTGCTATGTAGGCGTCAATGCCCACTTGGTAGAGGTCAGATCCGGTGCGCTTGAGACGGTAGCTAGTTGCTTCAGCATTGAGGAGTATCTGCGAGACAAAGACGACCTTCGTGCAGCGGGAGGTGAAAGTTATGTACTGATGCCGGCATTTTCTAGCACTCAAGCGGAAGCAATCTCCCTCGCCACGGGGCGAATCTGCCCGTTTTTCCTTCCGCCAACCTCCTCAATCCGCCGCCACCTCATAAACACTCCACCAAATACCCAGTAAGGGCTGACGCATACAGGCTCAAGCTTGCACATCGCATGCCGATGAACTTGCCAGTTCGCCCTATCCTTCAGGCAAGATGTGCCCCTCCAGACTCAAGGAAGATGCCCCATGTCCGCTTCGCTCGATCTCGCCGCCAGTCAGATCCGTCACGCCGTTCGCGCAGCCACCGAGGGCTTGGTCGGTCGCGAGCAGTTGGCCGAGCTGATCGTACTGGCGGCTGTCGCCCAGGAGCACATTCTGGTGGTGGGCCCGCCCGGCACGGCGAAAAGCGCCGTGGTGCGTCGGGTCGCGCAGTCCATGGGCGGTCGCTACTTCGAGTACCTGCTGGGCCGCTTTACCGAGCCTTCGGAATTATTTGGCACGGTCGATCTGAAGAAGCTGCGTGAAGGCACGGTTGAAACCGATATCAGCGGCATGCTGCCTGAAGCTGACATTGTGTTCCTGGATGAAGTGTTCCTGGGCTCGACGGCCATCCTCAACACCCTGCTTGGCGTGCTCAACGAACGACGTTTTCGCCGTGGTCACACACAGGTCCAGTGTCCCTTGCGCGTCTGTGTCGCAGCGGCGAACGGCCTGCCCGACGATGAATCGCTGGCGGCCTTCGGCGACCGCTTTTTGCTGCACCTGTTCGTGGAGGCAGTACCCGACAACCAGCTCGAAGCGATGCTGGCTGGCGGCTGGCAGTCGGAGCAGCGCCCGGTTCCGCAACTGCTGGGGCTGACCCAGCTCGACACGCTGGGCCACGCGCTCAAGGACGTCGATTTGTCACAGGTGCGGCCAGCGCTGGCCCAGGCCATCCGCCGGTTGCGGGAGGCCGGTATACAGCTCTCCGACCGACGTATCGTCAAATCCCAGCGCCTGATCGCAGCGGCGGCTTTGCTGCGTGGGCATCTGGAAGCCAGCGAAGCCGACCTCTGGCCGCTGCTTTACGTGCTGCCGACCCGGGAAATCCAGCAACACGGCCGTGAGGTGTTGCAGGATCTTTTTGCCCAGTGCAGCAACAGCCATCTGTTCAGTGCCGTCGAGGAAGCGACGCTGCAACCGATGGCTCGCCTGCATCGTCTGCTTGAAACGGCAGAGGATTACCTGGGGCGCAGCGAACCGCCTGCCAGCCCGTTGCTGGAAGCACTGTTGCGCGAAATCGATGCCAACTTCAACAGCCAGACCATTCCCCAGCGTCTGCATGAGGCCCGCGGACAAGTGGCCCATCTGCTGACAACCCAGGCATGACGAACATGGTCGCCGCCACTGTCATCGACTGGAACTGGCGAGTGCGGCGCGAACCCGGTCAACCACAGGCTGCCGTGGCCTGGGGCGAAGTCGCGGCGCGCCTGCACGCACGGCTGCTGCGCATGCCCGAAGACCAGACTGCGCACCTGCAAGCCACTGCCAACCGTGACGTGCTGATCGTCACGGGCAATGCCGATAACCTGCCGTGGGTCGAGGGCGTCGATTACGCCTGCACCGAGCCCGCCGCACCCGGCCTCTGGCTGCCCACCAGTTGGGAACCCGACGCACCGCTGGATCTGATGGGGCAAGCGCTGCTCGGCAGATTCACGCGCGCGCCACTGCTGCTGTGGCATGCCCCCAGGGTAGTGGTGCCGCTCGACCGATGCCTGCCCGTCACGACCCGGCATCTACAACGCATTCAGGATGAGTGGGCAGGTCGCTGATGCAATTACCGCAATCCCTGCAACCCTGGCGAGATTGGCTGCAATGGTTTCCCCCCGAACAGCTGCCATTGCTGGCGGATCTGTTCGCACGCCTCAATCCGCTGCTAGGCCCCTTGCGCGGCATGCAGCAGGGCGGCGTACCCGAACCCGACGGCCTTGGCGATCTGCAACGCCGTGGTCCGTATGAACGACTGTTGGCCAGCGAGTGGTTGCTGGCCGATGAGCTACCCGACGAATTTCTGCGCAGGGCGGCAGTGGGCGAACATCTGTTCCTGGCACCGCAATATCGCACTCATCAGGCCAACCGCATGATCGTTGTGCTGTTCGACGCCGGCCCACTGCAACTGGGCGGGCCGCGACTGGTGCACCTGGCGCTGCTGATCCTGCTCGCCCGCCGTGCCAGCGAAGCCGGGGCCGAGCTGCGCTGGGGTATCCTGCAAAACGCGCCACAGTTGCAAGAGTTCAAGAGCGCAGCGCATTTGAAGCAACTGCTCGACGCCCGCACGTACCAGACCGTCGGCGATGAGCACTGGCACACCTGGCGCGCCTGGCTGTCGGAGCAGGATTACGACAGCGGCGAACGCTGGATCGTCGGCCAACGGCTGCCCGCCACCGACGCCCGCTCCTGCACTCATCGGGTCCAGATACAGCGCAGCCTCGATGGCCGCAGCCTGATGGTCGCGCTGCAAGACCGGGCCACCCGACAAGTTGCCCTGCCCAACCCCGACCAGCGCCCTGCCTTGCAATTGATCAAGGGCGAGTTCGACATCGCGCGACAGATGGCTCGCACCGCGGTCAAGTCCCTCATTCCAAGGGTTGCGCTGACGCTGGCCCCGATCATTGCCAGCAGCGGCTTCCATGTCGCCCTGAAACTGCTCGACGAGCCTGGGCTTGTGGTGATCAAGCTTCCAGCTCCCCGGCAGAAAAAGCCGCTCGATGTTCGCCGCACGCTCTGGAATAACCGCAGCACGCCGCTGGCGATCACGTTCCCGGGCCGCATGCCCGGTGCGATCCTGAGCCTCGACAAGCAACTGATCTTTTGGAACATGCCTGGCCTCAATCCCGTTGCCCGGCCCGGGCGTGAGCAACTGCAGATGCCCCCGGGCACTGCCACCCTGCTGCCCATGGTGTGGTTGCACAACGGCACCTACGGCAGGGTTTTCCTGCTCGACAATAAAGGTCATCTGGCCTTCTGGGTGGTCGACAATGGCAAGCTGCCCACCCCGCACCAGCCCGGTGTCACCCACTCGATAGCCGATAAGGTGGTGGGCATGGCGCAGGTCGATCGCAACATGCTGGCCTATCTGCGCCACGATGCCGGTCGATTGTATGTCCACCGGCTCAACCCCTGGGTCAGCCAGTCCACAGGCCATGTGATCGGCACGGCGAAGGACGTCGACGTCGATCAGGTTCTGTTCCCGGCAAGTCCATGCTGGGAGCGCGCCTTCCACGGTTGCGCGTGGATGCGCCTGGTCGACGGGCAGCAGCAGTGGCAGATGGTGGCTCCGGACCTTCAGACCAGACAGATCGATCTGGCACCCGGCTGGAAAGGCCTGGGGTTGTTGATTGGGGAGGACGAGGCGCTGTCCATGGTCCTGCTCGGCCCCAACCAGCAGACCGTCGCCCTGTACTGCGGGGGTGAGCAACGTGTGCTATTCACCACCAACGAGACCATTGCCAGGATCAACTTTTGCCCGATGAGCGGGCTGGTCGCCGCCCTGACCAAGGCTCGGGAACTGGTGGTGTATGCGGTCCGGGACGAGCGCATGGTGCTGCAGGTCATGTGCAATCAGGCACAAACGCAGTCGGAGGACGACACCCATGTCCGGACCTAATGCAGTCATTATTCGCCGTCCGGCACTGAGCGGTTATCAACCGATCGAGGCGCTGTGGTTCCCCGTCGAGCGCTTCAGCGAACAGGAACGGGCGCGGCTGATACTCACCCACTGGCAAACCGACGCCAGGGCCGAACGCTTTGCCGACGGCGACCTGCTGCGCTTTCCCAAGGCACGCGCCATGCTTTGTGAAGGGCTCGCGGGTTGGCCACTGATTCGCCAAGGCCGAACGCTTTGCTCAGCCCGGTTGAGTCCTGAAGAAATGCAGCGCCTGGCCCACGCCGATGTCTGGCTGGTACGCGGCACGCAGGTCAATGCCCTGCACCTGCGCGACGCCACTGCGCTGGCCCCCGGTCAATGGATCGACGTCAGCCAGTACGCGCTACTCGACACTTACGACTGCCAAGACGTATTGCCGGAACCACAAGCCGACCCTCTGGCAGTACAGACCGACATACGGGAAATCCTGGGTGACTCGCTTGCGCCGGTCAGCCCCGAGCGGGAGGCGGTGATGCAAGCTCTGCTGGAGCGCCAGCGTCAGGCCGCCGTGCCTGGCGTAACTGCGGCGCGTCACACGCCAGGCACGGCGAACAACCGGCATAGTACCGGCGAGTTGAAAAACGGCCTGCTAGGTTTAATTGCGCTGGCCGTGGGTATTGGCCTTTACCAATTTCTATCCCTTAACGGTCCGCAGTTGCCGACCGCTACCCCTGCTGCCGAAAGAACCAAGTCGCCGCGCCCTGTGGATCCCTCCACATTCGATCTGGGCAGTGTCTTGGTTTGGACGGTCATCGGCGCGGCGCTCTTCACCCTGATACTGATGGCCGTGCGTGCCTGGATGCGGCGCAATGGTACACACTCAGCAGCAAGCAACACGCCTGCGTCCACTACCGCCAATGTCGCCCGCCCCTCAAAGCCGCCCGTGCCGCAACGGGCGTCGGGCCAGCCACGTGGCCCGGCCAGGTGGCGGCGCTGGCTGACGCGCCTGACTCAGAATTCACGCTTGTCAGCGCTTTACGGAAAGCGACAGGCCGCTTACATGCAACGCATGCTGGAAATGTTCGAAAACGGCGATCTGGAAGAAGCACTGCGCCACGCCATTCCGCTGGGCGGCGGCCAGGGCAACGCAGGTCAAGCCTTCGGCACACCCAGCAGGCGCCAGGATCTGGCGCTCACCCAGCATTCAGGGCCTCGCACCAGCATGCTGTTTGAGGCAGATCTTGAAACCCACCTCAAGCAAGTCTACCGGCAGTCTTTTGAGCGACTGGATCGCGAGGGACGTATCGAGGAAGCCGTGTTTGTCCTGGCCGAACTGTTGAGGGCACGACAGGAAGCGCTCGACTATCTGGAAAAGCACCAGCGCTATCAACAGGCGGCTGACCTTGCGCTGGCCTGGGACATGCCCACCTCGACCATCGTCCGTATGCTGTGCCTGGCCGGGGATTGGCAGCGAGCGTTGCAAGTCGCGCGGCGCGACAACGCGTTCGCCGATGCCGTCATCCTGCTCGAAAAGAAATGGCCAGAAGCCGCCGCGCGCCTGCGTCTGGAATGGGCGCTGGCCCTGACCGAAAAAGGGTTGTGGTTGCAGGCGGTGGACGTGATCTGGAGTCTGCCCGCAGAGCACGAACGCGCCACGCAATGGCTGCTGGCCGCCGAGGCCGCAGGAGGTAGCCTGGCGATCGGCGCGCTGGTGAAACGGGCTATCCTGCTTCCCGACACCCTCTCGACATACGAAACCTGGGTCGAAAAACTGCGCGACGACCCCGAGCGGGTCATGGAGCGCGCCACACTGGCCCAGGCGCTGCTGACGCACAAGGCCCACAGTCCCGCGCTGGCCTGGCTGGCTGCCGCGACCGTGCGGGCGATGATCTGTGATCAGGCCGGGCCACACGCTCATCTCACCCAGAACCAGCTTCAAGCGCTGGTAAAAATGAGCAAGGACAAGCTGCTACAAGCGGACCTGCCTGGCAGCGCCCTGCCCAAGAACAGACTTCTCAATCAGGGCCTTGAGCGGGCAAGCACCCCCTTGTCGTTTACGGCGCCAGAAAGAGGCAACCGGATACTCTGCGATGCCGTGCCCTTGGCTGACGGACGCTACCTCCTGGCACTGGGCGAAGCTGGCGCATCGGTGGTCGAGGCAAGCGGCAAGACGGCCTTTCACTTTCCGGTGCCCGCTCAGACCCTCGTGCTGGGCCACAGCCGACAGGTCGCGCTGGCGCTGGCGCGTCGCGGCGACGTCTGGCGCATCTGCAAACTGGATCTGGTCAATCGCAGCGCCAGCGATCTGGGCGTGCTGATGCTGGACGCCTTCGCCAAGCATTTCGACGGCACGGCCTGGACCGTCGGCCGAGGCTCGCAATTGCGCGTCGTGGATGTGGATCGCCGGTTCGAGACACTCTGGCACATCGGCGATCTGCCCGGGCAGATTGGCTTCCTTCGGGACGACGAGCGCAACGAATCCTTATTGCTGGACACTCCACACAATTTTCAGCTCTGGCATTACCGCCTGCCCGACCGCCGATTGCTCAGCCGCGAATCCATGCCCGCGCGGCGTCAGGAACACAGTTGGCAGGTGTATAACGCGGCAGGCCGGACCACTGAGTTCTGGATCGAGCACCCAGCCGACAGCGACCCCATGCTGATGGCATACGAGAGCGGCACGAGCAAGCGCTATCCCTTGCCCGGTCTGATTCAAGCGTTTACCGATCCGTTGCACATCTACTCGTTCGAGCAGTGGCTGGTGGTGTGCTACGCAACCGGCGACGATGACGCACGCTGGCACTTCATCCACCGCTACAGTGACCGGCTATGCGCCGTCCTGCATTGGCCGCTGCATGATGCGCAACTGCGTTGCGTGGGCAAAGAATGGGTAATTTTCGACCATCAGGGCCGGCTGTTGCATATCGACACAACCAGCTCTATGACTCGAACTCTGTCGGTGCAGTGACGCACGGGTTTTATGAGTGCTTTCGCACTCAAGCGGGAGCAAGTTCCCTCGCCACAAAAAAGCTGTTTTGCATGAGTTCAGCCCGACGCAAAGCGATCCTCAACGTAAGGAATTCTGCTTACACCTTTCGACGGCCAAGCGACAATCTATATTCCTGCAAATTGGATCCAATATAGCAAATGAATATATGACGCAAAAAAATAATAGTGTCATTTATCAAAATGATTATGTTAGTTTCGCTCTGCCTTGCAATGAAATGCGAACGGCATAATCTTTCAAAAAAATGGAGCTTTTTATGAAACTCGATATGTCCAAACTGATCGTATCTCAATCCGCACTGAGCCTGACTGCAATGGTTGCGCTGTCGAGCGTAAACAAATCTATCGGCGAATAAATTTCGACGGTGATTTATTAGAAGGACTGCCATATCGCTATGGCGGTCCTTCTTTTTATGGAGAGTCCGCTTTCAAGGAGAAATCAAGTGAGCATCTTAATCACAAATGAAGAGTATCGCCAAGATTCCTACGCATTGCTCAATCAATACAAAGAGTCGATGAGCTACTTGGCAAGCGTGTTTAATGATGACTATCAAAAATCCGACTCTGTGACCAAGCTGTCTTGGAAGTCTTTCGCATTCTACAATAAGTGCATCAAAAGCTTGCAAGCCAACGATGCAGATTCAGGCTTACAGTTTTTTCAAGAAGCCAAGCAAAACGAAAGACAAGGATCAGAAGGATTCAGGGTTTCTGGCTTCTCTGAAAACAACCGAAAAGAAGAAATCGACTTGGTTGCCGATGAAGTACGAGAAGAGGCGTCTGGCAAAATCAGTATTGGTTTCATCAGCGCTGATGTTGCTGAGGTTGAGAAAGCCAAATTAATCGAAGGCATAGAACTTCTCAAGGCCCAATCGTTAGACCTCTACAATGAAGCTGAGATCTTAATAGATGAAATAGTATTGACGGGGCCTGGTGATGAATACCATGTCAGATCGGCCAGCAGTTACAATTTATTAGGGCTGGTTTTGATATGGGCCGATGAAGTCCATAGCCCCATCTATTACGCACAACAGGTAGTCCATGAGGCCGCCCATTTAAGACTGTTTTTAAAAAGCACAGATGATAAGTTTGTTTTGAATCCAGAGAGTGAATTATACACAGCGCCATTCAGGCCTGACGCACGTCCCATGCTCGGTATATTTCACGCACTTTTCGTACTGGCTAGAATTGCACTGGCGATGGCTGGCTTGGGGAAAATAGCGCCTGGAAAACTCGCAGAGGAGGCGCTTGAGAAAGGGCGGGTGGCTGAGAAGAGATTTTTCGCGACCGCAGCGCAGATCAAGCGGGACGGTGTGTTGACGCCCATGGGACAACAGATTTTCGATGAATGCTTGCAGGAAATGACCAAAATATCACCTTTTCGTAATGTCTATGATGACATGCTGAAAAGTGGATTCTGAGCAATGAACAGTTTTAAAAAAATCGCCTCACATGATTACGCATTCTTATTGCTAGTGGCGCTGATCTGGGGGGGAAACTTCGCCTTGATTAAAGTAGGGCTTGAACAAATCAAACCCTTCGTG
Organism: Pseudomonas sp. Lb2C2; assembly: GCF_052112205.1. NCBI lineage: Bacteria > Pseudomonadati > Pseudomonadota > Gammaproteobacteria > Pseudomonadales > Pseudomonadaceae > Pseudomonas > Pseudomonas sp. Lb2C2. Next base: position 101,096 of record NZ_JAUTYW010000003.1, read on the forward strand.
ATGACCTTCATCAGGTTTTCGCTTTGCGTCTTCCCGTTTGTATTTTTCATGCCAAGACCTAAGATTCCAGCTTATGTGCTCGCCGCCTATGGAATATTGTTTGGTGGCGGAATATGGGGGTGCGCCAACATTGCCATCTATACAGGTACTTCTCCCGGCACTGTATCCCTCATCATTCAGCTCAGCGCATTCATTACATTTATCATTGGCTTGATTGCCTTTAAGGAAAGAGCTTCCAACATCAGCCTTATCGCCCTCGCGATATCACTCTCTGGTCTTTTCTTTATGCTAATTAATAACAATCAGGGTTCAGGTCCGTTGGGTATTGCTATCTGCTTGCTCGCAGCTTTTTGCTTTAGCCTGTGTACTTTCATTATTCAAAAATACAAGCCTAAAGACCTGCTACCCTTTATGGTTTGGAGCTTCTTATTTAGCCTTCCAGTTCTATTTGTTCTTGCCTTGTACTTTGAAGGTGCCGAGTCATTCTATAGTCTGAAGGATGCGATAAACTACAAAGTCATAGTGTCGCTGATCTCACAGTCTTACGTGACGACTCTGCTGGGGTACTGGATATGGAACTACAACATCAGAAAATATTCCGGCTCCACCGTGGCCCCCATTGGCTTGCTGGTTCCGTTTTTCGCCATCATCATTTCCTACCTGTTTTTCAGCTACCCGATAAACGGAACAGTCATTCTATCGATAGGCTTGGTTTTCTGCGGCGTGATCTTGTTCAATCTACGACATAACATTGAGATGTTGTTTAACAAGACCGCCATACAAAGATGAAATAAAATTTGCCGCAGGAACGCATGCACCACTTCAATGCCCCTTCGGCCAAACCGCCCAAAAAAAGTGCGTTTCACTTGTCATTCTGGAATGCATTTTTTGCTCGTTAGTTTAACTTTCAAAGCGTCTTAAAAACGGGGTTTTAGCGTGCACAAAAACGCTATGGCCAGTATTGATCATGGTCCAAGCGGTCGTTCACAACGCTCAAGGATGCCGTTCGCTTCCGTCATGCCGAAACGCTCACGATAGGGAAATCTTCATGAAGAATTTTTCAAAAGAATTGGTCATTTTTTTAGTCTGCTCAACGGCTTACCGCCTATGCTCCGGGGCATTGGTGGTCTCCCTGACGTGGACCATCCTCAACCAGAACGAAGGTGGTTATTTACCTTTGGCCTTGGCGATTTTTTGCTCCTTCATTCCGGCCTTCATCACGCCGGTGATTATCAAGCGGCTGTCGGCGCGAATGAACGGGCGAAAAATGAGCAGCTGGTTTACGTTTTGTCTGGCCGGTCTCAGCCTGGTGGTAGGGGCAAGCCGAGACATCACCATCGCTCTGCTAGCCGCCAACCTTTTTGTCTGGTTGGTGTTCATGCTACTCGAAGCCAGCTTGGATATGTGGTTCACCCAGGTTCAGCGCGGTATGGATGAAGCCTCTGTCAGACGAATCAGTGGTGCAACCACTGCAACCGGTCAAGCGGCCCTGATGATTGGGCCGTTGTTGGCAGCCGGCTTGATGCCGATACTGCCGGGTATGGGGTTCTTCATTTTTCTGGGCGCAGGATTCCTGCTGGTATCGGCGATTTGTTACATCCGCCATGGTCTCTCGGTGGTGGCACAAGAGGCTAGCGAGACAGTTGCGCCAGCCAAGCTTCCACTCACCCTGTTTGTGCCGATGGTACTGATCTGGCCGATTCTCGGTGCCTTCAACTTCATGCTTCCCGTGTATGTGTCGAGCCATGGCTGGGCGCTATTTGAGCTTGGTGTGCTGGATGCAGTGTTTGGCATGGGGATGGCGTTGGTGGGAGTGCTGATCATTCTGAGTAATACCGGTCGCAATCTATCGGTATTTCTCTCGGGGCTGATCGGGCTGGCCGTCATTTCCGCAGCGGTATGGTTTATGGTGCCAGATACCCTGGTGCTCAAGGCGCTGAGCCTGCTGATCCTTGGCATGGCCTTTGGCGGTGCGCGGGTGCATATCCGAGCAGCCATTGCCTACCGCTACAGCGAGGCTGCCGTTGGTGCGTGTGTTAGCCGGGCGAATGCCCTCGCAACACCGGTCCTGCTGTTAATCCTCAGCCTGCAGCTGGCATTGATCGAGAGCGCGTGGCTGATACCGTTTCTGATGATTACCTTGTCCATTGTCCTATTGCTGCAGACATCGGCGACTCGCTTTGCCCAGGGGCACACGAGCCCGGTAACAGCGGGTGCCTGATAGTCCTTATCCGGGGGTGACATAGCCCCCGATTGGGGCAGGTTTGTCGACAACGGGTTTGGCTGGTCCATCGCTATCGCGAGCAAGCTTTGCTCCCACAGATTTTGCGTCGGCTGAGCTTTTAGCGGATCGGCGGTGGATTGGGGGGTGAGTGCTTCGCACTCAAGCGGGAGCAAGCTCCCTCGCCACAGGGGCGTGGCGTTCAGGGGTGGCGGTCCAGTTTTTTGAGGAACACGGTCATTTCTTTTTCGGCCTGTTTGTCGCCATGGGCGCGGGCGGCTTCCAGGCCTTGCTCCCAGGCTTGGCGGGCTGCCGGTAGGTCGCCTTGGCCTTGGTGGGCCTTGCCTAGGAGTTTCCAGGCTGCCGAGTACTTGGGGTCGAATTCGACGCAGCGTTGGAAGTGTTCGGCGGCGCGGGTGAATTCGCCGAGGTCCAGGTAACCCTTGCCCAGGCCGAAGCGCAGCAGGGCGTTGTCCACACCCTTGGCGAGCATTTTTTCCAGGGAGTCGAGCATGGGGGCGTCCTTATCGGTGTGTCAGGGGTTGATCAGTGGCTGTTGGATAGCTATCGCGAGCAAGCTCGCTCCCACAGGGGTTGGGGGTTGCTCACGATATTTGTGAGCAATGGAGACCCTGTGTGGGAGCGAGCTTGCTCGCGATGAGGCCATGACTGCCACCGCAAAGCCTGGATCAGAAGAAGCTCAATCCCACATGGAACAGCTTCTCCACATCGCGAATGTGCTTCTTATCCACCAGGAACAGGATCACATGGTCGCCGGTCTGGATGGTGGTGTCGTCGTGGGCGATCAGTACTTCTTCGTCGCGGATGATCGCGCCGATGGTGGTGCCGGGTGGCAGGCCGATGTCGCGGATGGCCTTGCCGATCACTTTGCTGGACTTGGCATCGCCGTGGGCAATCGCCTCGATGGCTTCGGCCGCGCCGCGGCGCAGGGAGTGGACGCTGACGATGTCGCCGCGGCGCACGTGGGCCAGCAAGGTGCCGATGGTTGCCAGTTGCGGGCTGATGGCGATGTCGATGTCGCCACCTTGGATCAGGTCGACGTAGGCCGGGTTGTTGATGATGGTCATGACCTTCTTCGCCCCCAGGCGCTTGGCCAATAGCGACGACATGATGTTGGCTTCGTCGTCGTTGGTCAGGGCCAGGAAGATGTCGGCGTCGGCGATGTTCTCTTCCAGCAGCAGGTCGCGGTCCGAAGCACTGCCCTGCAGCACCACGGTGCTGTCGAGGGTGTCGGAGAGGTAGCGGCAGCGCGCCGGGTTCATCTCGATGATCTTGACCTGGTAGCGGCTTTCGATGGCTTCGGCCAGGCGTTCGCCGATCTGCCCGCCGCCAGCGATGACGATGCGCTTGTAGTTCTCGTCCAGGCGGCGCATTTCGCTCATGACTGCGCGAATATTCGCCTTGGCGGCGATGAAAAACACCTCGTCGTCGGCTTCGATCACCGTGTCGCCCTGGGGCAGGATCGGCCGGTCACGGCGGAAAATCGCCGCAACGCGGGTATCCACATTCGGCATGTGCTCGCGCAACTGGCGCAGTTGCTGGCCCACCAGCGGCCCGCCGTAGTAGGCCTTGACCGCCACCAGTTGTGCCTTGCCTTCGGCAAAGTCGATCACCTGCAAGGCCCCGGGGTGCTCGATCAGGCGCTTGATGTAGTTGGTCACCACCTGCTCGGGGCTGATCAGCACGTCCACCGGGATCGCTTCGTTGTCGAACAGGTCGGCGCGGGTCAGGTAGGACGCTTCGCGCACCCGGGCGATCTTGGTCGGGGTGTGGAACAACGTGTGGGCGACCTGGCAGGCGACCATGTTGGTTTCGTCGCTGTTGGTCACGGCCACGAGCATGTCGGCGTCGTCGGCGCCGGCCTGGCGCAGCACCGTGGGCAACGATCCGCGGCCTTGTACGGTGCGGATGTCGAGACGGTCACCCAGGTCACGCAGGCGTTCGCCGTCGGTGTCGACCACGGTGATGTCGTTGGCCTCGCTGGCCAGGTGTTCCGCCAGCGAACCGCCGACTTGTCCTGCGCCGAGGATGATGATTTTCATCCAGTCACTCCTATCGAATCGGTCTTAACCGCGTGCGGCGGCGATCTTGATCAGCTTGGCGTAATAGAACCCATCATGTCCGCCCTCTTGGGCCAGCAACTGCCGGCCATGGGGCTGCTTGAGGCCGGCCTGGCTGGCAATGTCCAGCTCCCGGGCGCCTGGGGTGCGGGCGAGGAAGGCGTCGATCACGTCGGTGTTCTCGGTCGGCAAGGTCGAGCAGGTGGCGTAGAGCAGCATGCCGCCCACTTCCAGGGTCGGCCACAGGGCATCGAGCAGTTCGCCCTGCAACACGGCCAGCGCCGCAATGTCGTCCGGCTGGCGGGTGAGCTTGATGTCCGGATGGCGGCGGATCACGCCGGTGGCCGAGCATGGCGCGTCAAGGAGAATGCGCTGGAACGGCTTGCCGTCCCACCAGGTTGCAGTGTCGCGGCCATCGGCGGCGATCAGCTCGGCCTCCAGGCCCAGGCGTTCGAGGTTTTCCTTCACGCGCACCAGGCGCTTGGCTTCCAGGTCCACCGCCACCACGCCAGCCAGCTTCGGCTCGACCTCAAGGATGTGACAGGTCTTGCCTCCCGGCGCGCAGCAGGCGTCCAGCACCCGTTGGCCGGGAGCCAGGTCCAGCAGGTCGGCGGCCAGTTGGGCGGCTTCGTCCTGGACGCTGATCCAGCCCTCGGCAAAGCCCGGCAAGGCACGCACATCGCCGGGGGTTTCCAGGACGATGCCGTCGCGGCTGTACTGGCACGGGATGGCCGGGATGCCCGCCTCGCCCAGCAACGCCAGGTAGGCGTCGCGGGTATGGTGGCGGCGGTTGACCCGCAGGATCATCGGCGGGTGGGCATTGTTGGCCGCGCAGATGGCTTCCCATTGTTCGGGCCAGAACGCCTTCAGGGATTTCTGCAACCAGCGCGGGTGCGCCGTGCGGACCACCGGGTCGTGCTCCAGTTCGGCCAACAAGGTTTCGCTTTCCCGCTGGGCGCGGCGCAACACGGCATTGATCAGGGCCTTGGCCCAGGGCTTCTTCAGCTTGTCGGCGCAGCCCACGGTTTCGCCGATGGCGGCGTGGGCCGGGACGCGGGTGTAGAGCAGTTGATAGAGCCCCACCAGCAGCAGCGCCTCGACGTCGGCATCGGCGGCCTTGAACGGCTTCTGCAACAACTTCGCCGCGAGGGCCGACAGCCGCGGCTGCCAACGGGCGGTGCCGAACGCCAGGTCTTGGGTGAAACCGCGATCACGGTCTTCCACCTTGTCCAGTTGAGTCGGCAGGGAGCTGTTGAGGGAGGCTTTTCCGCTGAGGACGGCGGCAAGTGCCTTGGCGGCGGCCAGACGCGGGTTCATGAGGCGTCCGTCGCTTGGCCGAGCACAGTGCCAACGGCAAATTTCTCACGGCGACTGTTGAACAGATCGCTGAAGTTCAGCGCCTTGCCACCGGGCAGTTGCAGGCGCGTCAGGCACAACGCCTGTTCACCGCAGGCCACGACCAGGCCATCCTTGCTGGCGCTGAGGATTTCACCCGGTGCGCCCTTCCCTTCGGCGTAACTGGCCGCCAGTACTTTCAGGGCTTCGCCGTTCAAGGTGCTGTGGCAGATCGGCCAAGGATTGAAGGCCCGCACCAGGCGCTCCAGCTCGACGGCTGGGCGGCTCCAGTCAATGCGGGCTTCGTCCTTGTTCAGTTTGTGCGCGTAGGTGGCGAGGCTGTCATCCTGTACTTCGCCTTGCAAGGTGCCAGCGGCCAGGCCGGCGATCGCCTGGACCACGGCTGGTGGGCCGATGAGCGCGAGGCGGTCGTGCAGGCTGCCACCGGTGTCGTCGGCGCTGATGGGGGTGCTGACCTTGAGCAGCATCGGCCCGGTGTCCAGGCCGGCTTCCATGCGCATCACGGTCACGCCGCTCTCGGCATCGCCCGCTTCCACGGCGCGCTGGATCGGCGCGGCACCGCGCCAGCGCGGCAGCAGCGAGGCGTGGCTGTTGATGCAACCCAGGCGCGGGATATCCAGCACCACTTGCGGCAGGATCAGGCCGTAGGCGACCACCACCATCAAGTCCGGCTTCAGCGCCGCCAGTTCAGCCTGGGCTTGCGCATCGCGCAGGGTCGGCGGCTGCAACACTTCGATGCCGTGCTCCAGGGCCAACTGCTTGACCGGGCTGGGCATCAGTTTTTGCCCGCGACCGGCCGGCCGGTCAGGCTGGGTGTAGACCGCGACGATTTCGTAGGGGCTGGCCAGCAGGGCCTTGAGGTGTTCGGCGGCAAATTCGGGAGTGCCGGCAAAGACGATGCGCAGGGGCTCAGTCATGGGTAGCTCTCAATTACAAAGCAGTCGCAAAAAGAAAAAGGCTTGCCGCGGCAAGCCTTTGAAGGGGGGCATCAAGCATTCTGGCGATGAAGTTTTTCCAGTTTTTTCTTGATGCGGTCACGCTTGAGGGTAGACAGGTAATCCACGAACAACTTGCCGTTGAGGTGGTCACACTCGTGCTGGATGCACACCGCCAGCAAGCCTTCGGCGATCAACTCATAAGGCTGGCCGTCACGGTCCAGGGCCTTGATCTTGACCTTCTGTGGGCGGTCGACGTTTTCGTAGAAGCCCGGTACCGAGAGGCAGCCTTCCTGGTACTGGTCCATCTCGTCGGTCAGGGTTTCGAACTCGGGGTTGATGAACACCCGCGGTTCGCTGCGGTCTTCGGAGAGGTCCATGACGACGATACGCTTGTGCACATTGACCTGGGTCGCGGCGAGGCCGATGCCTGGCGCTTCATACATTGTTTCAAACATGTCATCGACCAACTGACGCACTTCGTCGTCCACTACGGCCACTGGTTTGGCGATAGTGCGCAGGCGCGGGTCCGGAAATTCGAGAATGTTCAAAATGGCCATAAGCTTGATAAATGCACGTGTGAAGTAAAGTCGGGTGGCTGGCCTGGCGTGTCTTGGGATGCAGGCTACCGTTGTAAAACGATGCGCTTGTGGAGAATAGCTCCTTAAGCAGCGAGCCACGGGGGCTCTGGCGTTTTACGCGAACGCACATAATAAAGGGATTCACCGCATGAGGAAATCACTACTCGCCCTGCTGCTCCTGGCCTCGGCCGGTATCGCGCACGGGCAAGTGCAACTTCGGGAAGGTTTTCCCCAGCAATACACGGTGGTGACGGGAGACACACTGTGGGACATTTCCGGCAAATACCTGCGCGAGCCGTGGAAATGGCCGGAGCTGTGGCAGGCCAACCCGCAGATCGAAAACCCCAACCTGATCTATCCGGGCGACACCCTGTCGCTGGTCTACGTCAACGGCCAGCCGCGCCTGACCCTCAACCGCGGCACCTCGCGCGGCACCATCAAGCTGTCGCCGCGCATTCGCAGTTCGCCAGTGGCCGACGCCATCCCGAGCATTCCGCTGCAAGCCATCAACAGCTTCCTGCTGAGTAACCGCATCGTCGACACGCCCGAAGATTTCAACAAGGCCCCCTACGTCGTCGCCGGCAATGCCGAACGGGTGCTCAGCGGCATGGGGGATCGGGTCTTTGCCCGTGGCTCGTTCGATGCGAGCCAGTCGGCGTACGGCATCTTCCGCCAGGGCAAGGTCTACACCGACCCGGAGACCAAGGAGTTTTTGGGCATCAACGCCGACGACATCGGCGGCGGCGAGGTGGTCGCCACCGAAGGCGATGTCACCACCCTGGCCCTGCAACGCACCACCCAGGAAGTGCGCCTGGGTGATCGCCTGTTCAGTGGCGAAGAACGCTCGATCAACTCGACCTTCATGCCAAGCGCGCCAAAATCAGACATCCACGGGTTGATCCTGGACGTGCCCCGGGGCGTGACCCAGATCGGCGCGCTGGACGTGGTCACCCTGAACAAGGGCCGCCGCGATGGGCTGGCCGAAGGCAATGTGCTGGCGGTGATGAAGACCGGTGAAACCGTACGCGACCGCATCACGGGCGAGCGGGTGAAGATCCCCGATGAGCGCGCCGGCCTGCTGATGGTTTTCCGCACCTACGACAAGCTCAGCTATGGCCTGGTGCTATACGCATCGCGCTCGTTGGCGGTGCTCGACAAGGTCCGTAATCCATAACGGGTTTCACAAGTTACCAACAGAGTTATCCACAGCTTGTTCCCGTTTGAACGGGGCTCATAACGATCAAGGATTGATCGCATGTCATTACCTGAATCTACGCCGGTGTCCCCTGCGGAACTGGAGGCCCGGCTACGCCTTCACCGCTTGCCGGAGCTGGGACCCAAACGTTTCATGACCCTGATGGAGGCCTTCGGCTCGGCCTCCAAGGCCATCAGTGCACCGGCCAGCGCCTGGCGCGCGCTGGGCTTGCCGCTGGCCTGTGCCGAGGCGCGGCGCAACCCGGATGTGCGTGACGGCGCCGCCCATGCATTGGCCTGGCTGGAGCGTGCGGGCCAGCATTTACTGATGTGGGACCAACCCGACTACCCCGCGCTGCTGGCGCAGATCAGCGACGCGCCGCCGCTGCTGTTCGTCGCTGGCGACACCTCGATCCTGGAAAAACCCCAGCTGGCGATGGTCGGCAGTCGGCGGGCATCGCGGCCGGGCATGGACACTGCGGCGGCGTTTTCCCGCAGCCTGGCCGGGGCCGGTTTTGTCATCACCAGCGGCCTGGCCCTGGGCATCGATGCGGCGGCCCATCAGGCGGCGTTGGATGTTGGCGGGCGCACCGTCGGCGTGTTGGGCACCGGTCTGGAAAATTTTTATCCACAGCGCAATCGTCGGCTGGCGGACGTGATGATTGCCCAGGGCAGCGCGGTGCTGTCGGAGTTCCCGTTGGACGCACCGCCCCATGCCAGCAACTTTCCGCGGCGCAACCGGATCATCAGCGGTTTGTCCCTGGGCGTGCTGGTGGTGGAGGCCAGTGTCGCCAGCGGTTCGCTGATCACCGCGCGACTGGCGGCGGAACAGGGCCGCGAGGTGTATGCCATTCCTGGATCGATCCATCACCCCGGGGCCCGGGGCTGCCATCAGTTGATCCGCGACGGTGCGGCGTTGGTGGAAACCGTCGAGCACATCCTCGAAGCGCTGCGCGGCTGGCAGCGGTTGTCGCCGGCCTCGGAGCCCGTGCCCGTGACCCATCCGCTGCTGCGCCTGCTGCATGCCGCGCCGCTGAGCAGCGAGGCGTTGGCCGACGCCAGTGGCTGGGGCTTGCCCAAAGTGCTGGCGGCGTTGACCGAACTGGAGATGGAAGGACGCGCCACCTGCGACAACGGACGCTGGTTTGCGCGCTAGGTTTTATGGGGAAGATCGGTAAACTGCCCACAGCCTTATTTGCGTTGCGGGAGAATCTTTCATGGTCAACAGTTGGCGTGTGCAACAAGCCGCGCGAGAAATTCGCGCCGGGGCGGTGATTGCCTATCCAACCGAAGCGGTCTGGGGCCTGGGTTGTGACCCGTGGAATGAGGAGGCGGTGGAACGCCTGCTGGCGATCAAGTCGCGGCTGCCCGACAAAGGCCTGATCCTGGTGGCTGACAACATCCACCAGTTCGACTTCCTGTTCGAAGACTTCCCCGAAACCTGGATGGACCGCATGGCCAGCACCTGGCCGGGGCCCAACACCTGGCTGGTGCCGCACCAGAACCTGCTGCCGGAATGGATCACCGGGGTACACGACACCGTCGCGCTGCGGGTCAGCGACCATCCCACCGTGCGCGACTTGTGCTCGCTGGTCGGGCCGCTGGTGTCCACCTCGGCCAACCCCCAAGGACGCCCGGCGGCGCGCACGCGGATTCGCGTCGAGCAGTATTTCCGCGGGCAGATCGACCTGGTGCTGGGCGGCAACCTGGGCGGGCGCAGGAACCCCAGCGTGATTCGCGACCTGGCTACTGGCAAGGTTGTGCGCCCGGACTGACTTTTTGCCAGTGCATAACCCACTGTGGGAGCGAGCTTGCTCGCGATGGCGTCGGGTCAGTTGGCTTTGATGCTGACTGATACACCGCTATCGCGAGCAAGCTCGCTCCCACAGGTTCTTCAGCGACCTTTTAGTCACGGCAGGAGAACGGTCGACCCCGTCGTGCGCCGCGCCGATAACTCGGTATGAGCCTTGGCCGCTTCCGCCAGTGGATAACGCTGGTTGATGTCCACCTTGAGCTTGCCGCTGGCGATCATCCCGAACAGTTCATCGGCCATGCGCTGCAGGTTTTCGGCGTTGTTGGCGTAAGTCGCCAGGGTCGGGCGGGTGACGTAGAGCGAGCCCTTGGCCGCAAGAATTCCCAGGTTCACCCCTTCCACCGCACCCGAGGCGTTGCCGAAGCTCACCACCAGGCCACGGGGAGCGACGCTGTCCAGCGACGTCAACCAAGTGTCCTTGCCAACCCCGTCGTACACCACGGGCACCTTCTTGCCGTCAGTCAGTTCCAGCACCCGCTGTGCGACGTTTTCCTTGCTGTAGTCGATGGTTTCCCACGCGCCGTGGGACTTGGCGATGGCGGCCTTTTCCGGCGAGCTGACGGTGCCGATCAGCTTCACGCCCAAGGCCTTGGCCCACTGGCAGGCCAGGGAACCCACGCCACCAGCAGCGGCGTGGAACAGGATGGTTTCGCCGCCCTTGAGTTCATAGGTCTGACGCAGCAGATACTGCACGGTCAGGCCCTTGAGCATCACGCCGGCCGCCTGTTCGAAACTGATGGATTCGGGCAGATGCACCAGGTTGGCCTCGGGCAACACATGCACATCGCTGTAGGCCCCCAGCGGGCCACTGCCATACGCCACCCGGTCGCCGACCTTGAACCGCGTGACGTCCGAGCCGATCGCCTCGACCACGCCTGCGCCTTCGGCACCCAGGCCTGATGGCAACGCCGGTGGCGGATAAAGGCCGCTGCGGTAGTAGGTGTCGATGAAGTTCAGGCCGATCGCCTTGTTGCTGACGCGCACCTGCTGCGGGCCGGGCTCGGCAGGCGAGTAATCGACGTACTCGAGCACTTCGGGACCGCCGTGGGAACTGAACTGGATACGTTTGGCCATCTTCACTTTCTCCTTGTCGCAGGACTTTTACCAAGCCTGCTATCGGACTCCTAAGCTTGACCGTCGTCAACTGTGGTGTGGGCAAGTGCGGTGGTATCCTGTGCGCCCATTTGCCACCGGCCCGCCATACGCCGCGTAGCGTAGCCCTGATCAAGGTGATGTCATGTCCACTCGCACCGAGGCCGTGAAAGCCTACCTGCTCGACCTGCAAGACCGTATCTGCACCGCCCTGGAAACCGAAGACGGCGGCACTCGCTTCGTCGAAGATGCCTGGACCCGGCCGGCCGGTGGTGGCGGTCGCACGCGGGTGATCGAGAACGGCACAGTGATCGAAAAGGGCGGCGTCAACTTTTCCCACGTCTTCGGCAGCGGTCTCCCACCCTCAGCCAGTGCCCATCGGCCAGAACTGGCCGGGCGCGGCTTCGAAGCCTTGGGCGTGTCGCTGGTGATTCACCCGCACAACCCCCACGTGCCGACTTCCCACGCCAACGTGCGCTTTTTCATCGCCGAAAAGGAAGGCGAAGAGCCGGTCTGGTGGTTTGGCGGCGGCTTCGACCTGACGCCTTACTACGGCGTCGAGGAAGACTGCGTCCATTGGCACCGTGTCGCCGAGCAGGCCTGCGCGCCGTTCGGCCCCGAGGTTTATCCGCGCTACAAGGCCTGGTGCGACAGCTATTTCCACCTCAAGCATCGCAACGAGCCCCGGGGCATTGGCGGCCTGTTTTTCGACGACCTGAACGCGTGGGATTTCGACACCTGCTTCGCCTTCATCCGCGCCATCGGCGACGCCTACATCGATGCCTACCTGCCGATCGTGCGCCGCCGCAAGCACGACGCGTTCACCGCAAAACAGCGGGAATTCCAGGAATACCGTCGTGGGCGCTACGTGGAATTCAACCTGGTCTACGACCGCGGCACCCTGTTCGGGCTGCAATCGGGTGGACGTACCGAATCGATCCTGATGTCCCTGCCACCGCAAGTGCGCTGGGGCTACGACTGGAAAGCCGAGCCGGGCAGCGAAGAAGCGCGGCTGACCGAGTACTTCCTGCAGGATCGCGATTGGCTGGCGACGGCCTGAACGAGGATTGTCCATGGACCGCTACGTTGTAATGGGTAACCCGATCGGCCACAGCAAGTCGCCGTTGATCCATCGCCTGTTTGCCGAGCAGACCGGGCAAACCCTGGACTACAGCACGCTGCTGGCGCCCCTGGAGGATTTCGTCGGTTACGCCCGAGAATTTTTCCGCGAGGGACGTGGGGCAAACGTCACCGTGCCGTTCAAGGAAGACGCCTTCCGCCTGGCCGACAGCCTGACCGAGCGGGCCCAGCGGGCCGGGGCGGTCAATACGTTGAGCAAACTGGCCGACGGTCGCCTGCTGGGTGACAACACCGACGGCGCCGGGCTGGTCCGAGACCTGACCGTCAATGCCGGATTCAGCCTCAAGGGCAAGCGCATCCTGTTGCTCGGCGCTGGCGGCGCGGTGCGCGGTGCCCTGGAACCACTGCTGGCTGAAGCGCCGGCCTCGGTGATCATCGCCAATCGCACGGTGGAAAAGGCCGAATTGCTCGCCGAGTTGTTCGCCGACCTGGGCCCGGTTTCCGCCAGCGGGTTCGACTGGTTGCAAGAGCCGGTGGACCTGATCATCAACGCCACCTCCGCGAGCCTGTCGGGGGATGTACCGCCGATTGCCGCCAGCCTGATCGAGCCCGGCAAGACGGTTTGCTACGACATGATGTATGGCAAGGAACCGACCTCATTCTGCCGTTGGGCCAAGGAACACGGGGCGGCGGTGGCGATGGATGGCCTGGGCATGCTCGCCGAACAGGCGGGCGAAGCGTTCTACCTGTGGCGCGGGGTACGCCCGGACACCGCGCCAGTGCTGGCCGAGCTGCGCCGCCAGTTGGCGCTGTAGGCTTTAGGCTCTTGTGGCGAGGGGATTTATCCCCGCTGGACTGCGAAGCAGTCCCAAAAAACGGGGCCGCTGCGCGCCCCAGCGGGGATAAATCCCCTCGCCACAGTGTGTGAACCCTCAGGTGTGTGGGTCTTAAGTGCTCTGCATTTCTTCAGTCTTCGAAGTGAATCGGGCACTTCTGCGCCCCCTCCAGCTTCAACAACTCCTCCACCACCTGCGGCCGGGCCATGCGCAAGGTCAGGCTACGTCCCTGGCTGCGCAGGCGCCGGGCTTCCTGGTGGAGCATTTCCACCCCGGAATAATCGATGAAGTTGATCTGCTGGGCATCGATGACCACCCGCTGCGCCTGCAGCCGTTGCAGGCGCGCTTGCAGGTAATGGCTGGCGCCGAAAAAGATCGAACCGCCGACCCGCAGGATCTCCGCCTCCCCTTCGCGAAAGTGCTGCACCCGCGGCTGTGAAGTGCGCTTGAGGTAAAAGAACAACGAGGCCAGTACGCCAGCGTAGATAGCGGTTTGCAGTTCCAGCAGCAACGTGGCCAGGCAGGTCAGGCTCATCACCACGAATTCGGCGCGGCTCACCCGGTACAACGCCCGGAGACCGCGGTGGTCCACCAGCCCCCAGGCGATCAGCAAAATGCTGCCGGCCATGGCCGGAATCGGAATGTGCGCAATCAGGTTCGCCCCGGCGACCGCAAACAACGCCACCCACAAGGCCGAGAACACCCCGGCCAGGGGCGAGCAGGCCCCGGCTTCATAGCTGAGGCCGGAGCGGGTAAAGGAACCGGCCGACAATGATCCGGAGAAAAATCCGCCAACGATGTTGGAAAGCCCCTGCGCCCTCACCTCCTGGTTCGCATCGAGCAATTGCCCGGAACGTACCGACAACGAGCGGGCGATGGACAGGCTGGTGACCAGCCCGAGCATGCCCACCGCAACAGCCCCGGGCAGCAGGCGCAGGATGAGCTCCAGGTCCAACGGCAACAGCGTGAGCGGCGGCAGGCGCCCGGCAAAGGCACTGACCAGCGCCACATGCCCGAACATCGCCGGCCACAACCAGACCACCAGGCTGCTGATGACTAAAGTTATCAACAGGCTCGGCCAGCGCGGCAGCAAGCGCTTGAGCACCACGCCCAGGACCAGGGTCCCCAACCCCAGCAGCAGCGACGGCTTATCCACAGCCCCGATGTGGTCGACGAGCATCAGCAGCCCCCTCAACGCCGTGGCTTCGTTCGGCAGGTCGAGGCCCAGCAGGTTCGGCAACTGCCCCAGGGCGATGACCACCGCCGCGCCCAGGGTGAAACCCAGCACCACCGAATGCGAGACGAAATTCACCAGCGCACCGAAACGCAACAACCCCAGCAACCATTGGAAAATGCCTGCCAACACCGTCAGCAGCAGGATCAAGGTGATGTAGTCCTGGCTGGCGGGAACGGCCAGCGGACTGACGGTGGCGTACAAGACGATGGAAATCGCCGCTGTAGGACCGCAGATCAAGTGCCACGACGAACCCCACAGGCAGGCGATCAGCACCGGCACAATTGCCGCGTATAAGCCGTATTCCGGCGGCAAACCGGCAATCAGGGCGTAGGCAATGGACTGCGGCAACGCGAGAATCGCGCCGCTCAGGCCGACGATCAGGTCACGGCCGACACTGGCGCGGGTCTGCCGGGGCAGCCAGCTCAGGAAGGGCAAGAGTGAATGGCGCGTGGGGATTGCCATGGGGCCTCAGGGATGGGGTTTGCAAACAAGGGTATCAGGACAAGGCACCGTTCTCCCTGTGGCGAGGGGATTTATCCCCGCTGGGTTGCGAAGCGACCCCAAAAAGGCTGAACGCAATTGGCCTGACACACCGAGTCGACACATTAGGGTCGCTTCGCAACCCAGCGGGGATAAATCCCCTCGCCACAATGGCTCCGCGCCACTCTGGGAGAGCTCGCGGAGCCAGCATGATTGTCAGAGCTTGGCCTTCACCGCCGCCAGCGCATCCTTGCCATCCAGGGTCTTCACACCGTCCAGCCATTTATCCAGGACCGCCGGGTTGGCCTTGATCCAGGCCTTGGCCGCATCGGCGTTGCTGACCTTGTTGTTCACCACCTCAGACATGATGCTGTTTTCCATTTCCTGGGTGAAGCTCAGGTTGGTCAGCAGCTTGCCTACGTTCGGGCAGGCCTGTGCATAACCCTTGCGGGTCAGGGTATAGACACTGCCGGTGTCGCCGAAGTACTTCTCGCCGCCCTTGAGGTAGTGCATTTTCAATTGCACGTTCATCGGGTGCGGGGTCCAGCCGAGGAAGGTCACGAACTTCTGTTTCTTCACCGCCCGGGAGACTTCCGCCAGCATCGCCTGCTCGCTGGATTCCACCAGTTTCCACTCGCCCATGCCGAAATCATTGGTCTTGATGATTTCTTTCAGGGAGAGGTTGGCCGGAGCGCCGGAGCCAATGCCGTAGATCTTCTTGTCGAACTTGTCGGCGAATTTGTTCAGGTCGGCAAAGTTATGCACACCGGCGTCCCAGACGTAGTCCGGGACCGCCAGGGTGAATTCGGTACCGTCGAGGTTCTTGGCCAGTTGCGTGACGTCGCCATTGGCCACGAACTTGTCATAGAAGCCCTGCTGCGCCGGCATCCAGTTACCCAAAAACACATCCACCTGGCCATCCTTGAGGCCACCGAAGGTGATCGGCACCGCGAGGGTGTCGACCTTGGCCTTGTAGCCCATCCCGTCCAGCAGGAAACCGGTGATGGCATTGGTGGCGGCGATATCGCTCCAGCCCGGGTCGGCCATCTTCACCGTTTCGCAGCTTTGCTCGGCCCAGGCCGAAACACTGCTCAACGCCAACAGCCCAGCGGTCAGTACTGTGGATAACTTTTGCATGGCTTGCCCCTTACGTTATTGGTTTTGGCAGGGTTGTGGATAACGGGCCTTGCGCTCCAGATCGTCGAGGTCGATGTGGTTACGCATGTACTGCTGGCTGGCGTCCACCAGCGGCTGGTGATCCCAGCTCTTGAGTTTGCCCAGGGTCAGCGCCTGGGCGACGAAACGGCGGCGCCGCTGGCTGGCGAGCACCTGTTGATGAATCGTCGGGATGTCCCACTTGGCACGCGCCTCGGCGAGAAAATCGGCGAACAGGGATTGATGCTCAGGGGATTGGCTGAGATTTTCCAATTCCTTGGGATCGTTGCGTACGTCGAACAGCAGGCACGGGTCATCTTCGCTGTAGATGAATTTCCACGGGCCGCGACGGATCATCATCAAGGGGCTGATGGTGCCTTCGGCCATGTATTCACCGAAGACTTCGTCATGCCCGCCCTGCCCTTGCAGATGCGGCACCAGCGAACGGCCATCCAGCGGCAGGCCCGGTTCCAGCGTGCCACCGGCCAGCTCGACCAGGGTCGGCAGCAAGTCGGCGGTGGATACGGCCGCGCCCACCCGGCCGCTGGCGAACTGCCCCGGTGCGCTGATGAGCAATGGGACGCGGGCGGCCATTTCGTACCAGTGCATTTTGTACCAGAGACCTTTTTCGCCGAGCATGTCTCCATGATCGCCGGAGAACACGATGATCGTGTCGTCCAGTAGCCCAGTGTCTTCCAGGGTTTGCAGGAGCTTGCCGACATTGCTGTCGATGTAGCTGCACGCGCCGAAATAGGCGCGGCGGGCATCCCGGATCTTATCCACAGGCAGTGGCTTGTCCCACAGGTCATAGACCTTCAGCAGCCGCTGGGAATGTGGATCGAGCGCCGTTTGCGCCGGGGTCTGTGGCAAAGGGATGTCGTTGTCGTCATACAAATCCCAGAACGCCTTGGGAATCGTGTACGGATCGTGTGGGTGGGTCATCGATACGGTGAGGCAAAACGGCTGGTCACCGTCCTCGCGAATGTGGTCGAACAGGTACTGCTGGGCCTTGAACACCACTTCTTCATCGAAATCCAGCTGGTTGGTGCGCACGCACGGCCCGGCCTGCAACACCGACGACATGTTGTGGTACCAACTCGGCCGCACGTCCGGCTCGTCCCAGTTCACCGACCAGCCGTAGTCGGCCGGGTAAATGTCACTGGTCAGGCGCTCTTCGTAGCCGTGCAGTTGGTCCGGCCCGCAAAAGTGCATCTTGCCGGACAACGCCGTGCGGTAGCCGAGGCGGCGCAGGTAATGGGCGTAGGTCGGCACGTCCGCGGGAAAATCCGCCGCGTTGTCGTAGGCGCCGATCTTGCTCGGCAACTGGCCGCTCACCAAGGTGAAACGCGACGGCGCACAGAGCGGGCTGTTGCAATAGGCGGCGTCGAACACCACGCCCTCGGCGGCCAGGCGCGACAGGTTCGGCAGCTTGATCGGCGAAGGACCGTAGATCGGCAACATTGGCGCGGCCATTTGATCGGCCATGATGAAAAGAATGTTCTTGCGCTTCATGTATTCGCGGCATTCCATAGTAGGCAGTTATGCGATATTGCTGCGATTGAGCATGTAGCCCCCGGTTTTTTGGGTAAAGCCCATGCAGGATAATGACTAGGATAAGCACAGCTTATGTACGACGCCCTGGGTAACCTGTCCCTGGAACTGTTCCGTGCCTTTGAAGCCGCGGCCCGCCAACAAAGCTTTACGGCGGCGGCGATTGAGCTGGGCACCACGCAACCGGCCATCAGCCAGCAGATCAAGCGCCTGGAAGAGCAACTGGGTACGCGGTTGTTCGACCGCATCTATCGCGGCATCGAACTGACCGAGGCCGGGACGATCCTGTTCGAGCAGGTGCAGGCTGGCTTGCAGAGCATCGACGCCGGGCTGAGCGCGATCACCGCCCAGCATCAGCATGAGGTGCTGCAAGTGGCCACGGACTTCGCCTTCGCCGCCTACTGGCTGATGCCGCGCCTGCATCGTTTCCACGCGGCCAACCCGCAGGTGGACGTGAGCCTGGTGACCAGCGAACGCAACCACAACATGCTGCGCACCGATATCGACGTTGCCGTGCTGTTCGGCGACGGTCGCTTCAAACAAGGCGAAAGTCGCTGGCTGTTCAGCGAAGAGGTTTTTCCGGTGTGCAGCCCGCTACTGCTCAAGGAACGTCCCCTGCCCTTGTCCGCCCAGGCCTTGGCGGAGTTTCCATTGCTGCACCTGCGCGCGGGCAACAGCAACAGCTGGTTCGACTGGAGCGGCGTATTTCGCGAGCTGGGCATCACGTCACCACCGGCGCCCGGGCAGTTGCGCTTCGACAACTACACCTTGCTCATCCAAGCGGCGATTGGCGGCCAGGGCGTTGCCATCGGCTGGCGTCACCTTGTGGATAACTTATTGGCCCAGGGGTTGCTGTGTCGTCCGATCGCTGAAACGGTGCTGTCGCGGCTGGGGTATTACGTGGTCTTGCCCCAGCGTAAACGCCGTGGTGTGTTGATCCGGCAATTCGTCGACTGGCTGATGGAAGAACAGGCCAACAGCGGCGAATCGCTCACGGGGCTGCCGTTGCCGTCGATTGCTGTTTGAGTGCGTGGGTAGATGATGGTTTTTTGGGGCCGCTTCGCAGCCCAGCGGGGATAAATCCCCTCGCCACAGGATGTCCACAGCTAGTTGGCGGCGACAAAACTGACGTGCTCGCCCACATGCAGGTTCAGGCGCAGCTCATCGGCGATGCCGACCGCCACCCGGTTGAGCCGCTCCAGGGATTCGGCCATGCCGGGTTCGAGGCTGGTACTGACCTGGCTGAAATGTTCAATACCCAGGCCAGGCGCGGCATAGGGGGCGTTGATCAAGGTCCATTGCAGGGTGCTGTTCTTCAGGGCATCGAGGACTTCTTCGGCGGCATGGCGCTGCAAGTCGTCGTCGGCCTGCTCTTCGTCGAGCATCGCAAAGTCGCCCACCAGAAACAGCCGGGGCACATTCACCGCCTGCATGCCGGCGATCAGTGCGTCCACGGCCAATACTTGCTCTACAGGGCCGGGAATCAGTGTCCGCTCCACTTGTTCGCTGTTCATCGGCAACCCCGGCGCGTTGAGCAGACACACCACGGCGCTGGCACCGGCAACACTTTGCTTGACCCGCTCGGGATCGAAAAGATCACCGGTCTTGGTCCGCAGGCCCGGGCGTGGAGCCAGGGCGGTAAGATCGTCGAGAATGGCGATGACTTCGTGCTGGCGCCGCAGCATTTCAGCCATCAACGCACTGCCGAGGCTGCTCATGGCACCATAGAGCACCACTTTGGTGACCGGGGTTTCGGCGTTTTTCATGGCTGCTTTCCTCTTTATCCCGCGTGTAAAGGCTCTGACCCGCGGAAAACGGCGAGGGTTCGCCTCTTTTCAAGGAGTGACAGATGCAGCGGATCAAGGGCTACCACGCCCACGTGTATTTCGACGCCAGCACCCTGGACCAGGCGCGGGCCTTGTGCGAGGAAGCGGCGCAACTGTTCCCGCTGAAAATGGGCCGCGTTCATCAACGCCCGGTCGGCCCGCACCCGGACTGGAGCTGTCAGCTGGCCTTCGACCCGCAGTACATCGGCGTGGTCTTGCCGTGGCTGGCGCTCAATCGCAAAGGCCTGGTGATTTTCCTGCACCCGGAGACCGGCGATGACCTGATCGACCACACCGAGCATGCGATCTGGATGGGCGCGGTGCGGCAGTTGAATCTCTCAGCGTTCAAAGCAAAAACCTGATTGCTTTTGTGGCGAGGGGATTTATCCCCGCTGGACTGCGCAGCAGGCCCAAAAGGACCGAACGTATTCTCCTGACGTTACGCAATGGCAGGTTTCAGGGCCGCTTCGCGCCCCAGCGGGGATAAATCCCCTCGCCACAAAGTAACTTCGTGCGTTTGATCATATGATCGGCTTGCGAAAGCTTACTGAAAGCTAGCGCCATTAGGATCACCTCACTTCCGGCAACAGACCGGTCGGCCAAAAGCGAGTTTTCAAGGCTCGTGCGGCCCTTTTAACAACAACAATGGTGATTCTGATGTCCGCTGCTACCCGTCCCGCTGCACCCACTCCATCCGTTCCCCTCGTGCTCTGCATCCTGCGCTGACCTGTCCGGTTCGCATTTCATAGCCGCGCCACGCCTGGAGTATTTCCCATGCTGACTTTCCTTGGCTTCGCCATGGTCATCACGTTCATGTTCCTGATCATGACCAAGCGCCTGTCCGCGCTGATCGCCTTGATCATCATCCCGATCCTGTTCGCCCTGTTCGGTGGCTTTGCGCCGAAAATCGGCCCGATGATGCTCGAAGGCATCACCAAGCTCGCCCCGACCGGGGTGATGCTGATGTTCGCGATTCTGTATTTTGCCCTGATGATCGACTCCGGCCTGTTCGACCCGGCCGTGCGCAAGATCCTCAAGCTGGTCAAGGGCGACCCGTTGAAAGTTTCGGTCGGTACCGCCGTTCTCGCGCTCGTCGTTTCCCTTGATGGTGACGGCGCGACCACTTACATGATCTGCGTGGCCGCGATGCTGCCGCTCTACAGCCGCATCGGCATGAGCCCGCGCATCATGGCTGGCCTGATCATCCTCGCTGGCGGCGTGATGAACATGACCCCATGGGGCGGCCCGACGGCCCGTGCGGCCAGTGCGCTGCATGTGGACCCGTCCGACATTTTCGTGCCGATGATTCCCGCGATGCTGGCCGGTGTGGTAGCGATCCTGGCGATTTCCTACATGTACGGTAAGCGCGAACGTGCGCGCCTGGGTGAACTGCACCTGGTCGGAGATGAAATCGACCACAGCGAAATCAGCGTTTCCCAGTTCCCGGACGCTCGTCGTCCGAAGCTGATCTGGTTCAACGGCGCATTGACCCTGGGCCTGATGTGCACCCTGATCGCCGGCCTGTTGCCGCTGCCGGTGCTGTTCATGGTGGCGTTCAGTATTGCGATGATCGTCAACTACCCGTGCCTGCAACAGCAGAAAGACCGCGTTGCGGCCCACGCCGGCAGCGTGTTGGCGGTGGTCGGGCTGATTTTCGCGGCCGGTATCTTTACCGGCATCCTGTCCGGCACCGGCATGGTCGACGCCATGTCCAAGAGCCTGCTGGCGGTCATTCCAGAGTTCCTCGGTCCTTACCTGGCGGTCATCACCGCGTTGGTGAGCATGCCGTTCACGTTCTTCATGTCTAACGATGCATTTTATTACGGGGTGTTACCGGTCCTCGCCGAGGCAGCCAGCCATTACGGCATCACCGCCGTTGAAATGGCCCGTGCCTCCATCGTCGGCCAGCCCGTCCACCTGTTGAGCCCACTGGTTCCGTCGACCTACCTGCTGGTAGCCTTGGCCGGGATCGAGTTCGGCGATCACCAGCGCTTCACCTTGAAGTGGGCAGTACTGGTTTGCCTGTGCATAATGTTCGCCGCCTTGCTGATGGGGATTTTTCCGCTGTTCAGCACTCTATAAAAGCAATGCCCGCTGCGTCGTCTCGGCGGCGCGGCCTAACACTCGCTCAAAGGAACTCACATGGAATGGCTGACCAACCCGGAAATCTGGGTTGCCTTCTTTACCCTGACCGCCCTGGAAATTGTCCTGGGCATCGACAACATCATCATGATCTCGATCCTGGTCAGCCGCATGCCCAAGCACATGCAGGCGCGCACCCGGATCTTCGGCCTGGCGCTGGCCATGGTCACGCGGATCCTGTTGCTGCTGTCCATCACCTGGGTCATGCGCCTGACGGCCGACTTGTTCGAAGTGTTCGGCCAGGGCATCTCCGGTCGTGACCTGATCCTGTTCTTCGGTGGCCTGTTCCTGCTGTGGAAAAGCTCCCAGGAGATGTACCACGCGCTGGAAGGCGAAGACGAAACCGGCGAGACGCCTACGGGCAAGGGCGGCAGCTTCATCTACACCATCGTCCAGATCGCGATCATCGACATCGTGTTCTCCCTGGACTCGGTCATCACCGCCGTGGGCATGGTCTCCCATGTACCGGTCATGGTGGCGGCGATTATCGTGGCGGTGCTGGTGATGATGCTGGCAGCGGGCACTATCAGCACGTTCATCGACAAGCACCCGTCGCTGAAGATGCTGGCGCTGTCGTTCCTGCTGGTGGTCGGTACGGTACTGATCGCCGAGTCGCTGGACGTGCATGTGCCAAAAGGCTACGTCTACTTCGCCATGGCGTTCTCCCTGGCGGTCGAAGCGTTCAACATCAAGATGCGTACTGCCATGGCGCGCAAGCGCAAGCAGCAGGATCCGGTGAAACTGCGCAAGGATATGCCGGGGCAGTAACGGTATAGGGCAATGAATGAAGGGGCTCTTGGAGCCCCTTTTTCATGCCCGTAGGAAAGCGGTCGCATGCAATACCTGTGGGAGCGAGCTTGCTCGCGATGAGGCCATGACATCCAACATCTTCTTTGGCTGTCAGGCCGCTATCGCGAGC
The DNA here is from genome assembly GCF_052112205.1 of Pseudomonas sp. Lb2C2. Classification (NCBI taxonomy): domain Bacteria; kingdom Pseudomonadati; phylum Pseudomonadota; class Gammaproteobacteria; order Pseudomonadales; family Pseudomonadaceae; genus Pseudomonas; species Pseudomonas sp. Lb2C2. The sequence goes on from NZ_JAUTYW010000003.1 coordinate 123,595, forward strand.
AAGCTCGCTCCCACAGGGGGTTTGGGCGTTTTCGAGGAATGTATTTTTATGACGGTTTTGTTTCAAGCGATTCTTTAGCTGTGCAATGCTGGCGCCCGAACCGTTCGCCAACTACAGCTTAAGTACAAGAACGAAGAATGTGGCATCGTCAATTTGTTCCTTTGGGACGCTAACAGGGGGCTTCTCATGCTGACCCTGCTGAATTTGCTCTCCGCCGTCGCCCTGCTGATCTGGGGCACGCATATCGTGCGTACCGGCATCTTGCGGGTCTATGGCTCGAACCTGCGCCATGTCATCGGCCAGAACATGTCCAAGCGCTGGCTGGCGTTTATCGCGGGCATCATGGTCACGGCCATGGTCCAGAGCAGCAACGCCACGGCCATGCTCGTCACCTCGTTCGTCGGCCAGGGCCTGATGGCGCTGACCCCGGCCCTGGCGACCATGCTCGGCGCCGATGTCGGCACCGCGCTGATGGCACGGGTGCTGACCCTCGACCTGTCGTGGCTGTCGCCGCTGCTGATTTTCCTCGGGGTGATTTTCTTCCTCTCGCGCAAACAGACGCGCGCCGGGCAAATGGGCCGGGTCGGCATCGGCCTGGGCCTGATCATCCTGGCCCTGCAATTGATCGTCGAAGCTGCGGCGCCCATCACCCATGCCCAGGGCGTGAAAGTGATCTTCGCCTCGCTGACCGGCGACATCCTGCTCGATGCGTTGGTCGGCGCGCTGTTCGCGATGATCTCCTATTCCAGCCTGGCCGCCGTGCTGCTGACCGCGACCCTGGCCGGTGCCGCGGTGATCAGCCTGCCAGTAGCCATCGGCCTGGTGATCGGCGCCAACATTGGCAGCGGCGTGCTGGCGTTCCTCAGCACCAGCATGCAGAACACCGCCGGGCGCCAGGTGGCGCTGGGCAGCCTGCTGTACAAGCTGATCGGGCTGTTGTTGATCATTCCAGTGCTCGACCCGCTGGTGGGCTGGCTGGACAGCCTGGATTTCAGCCCCCAGGAAACGGTGATCGGTTTTCATCTGCTCTATAACACCGTGCGGTGCCTGGTGCTGCTGCCCAGCGTCGGCCCGATGGCCAGGCTCTGTGCCTGGCTGCTGCCGGAGCGGCCCGATACCAACGGCACGGCCAAGCCCCGCCACCTGGACCCCGCTGCCCTCGCCACCCCGAGCCTGGCGCTGGCGAACGCGGCCCGGGAAACCTTGCGCATCGGCGATCTGATCGAAAACATGCTCGAAGCCATGCTGGACGTGCTGCGCGGTGCGCAAACGGCGGTGACCCAGGACGTACGGCGCATGAATGACGACGTCGAAGCGTTGTGCAGTGCCATCAAGTTGTACATGGCGCAAATGCCCCGTGAGGACCTCAGCGAACAAGACAGCCGCCGCTGGGCGGAGATCATCGAACTGGCGATCAACCTGAAACTGGCCAGCGACCTTATCGAGCGCATGTTGCGCAAGGTCCAGCAGCAGAAGACCTCGCAACGTCGCTCCTTTTCCGAAGTAGGCCTGGAAGAGTTGGCGGGGCTGCACAGCCACCTGATCGCCAACCTGCGGCTGGGGCTGTCGGTATTCCTCAGTGCCGACCGGGAAAGCGCCCGTCAGTTGCTGCGTGAGAAACGTCGCTTTCGGGCGCAGGAACGGCGCATGGCCCATGCCCATGTCAGCCGCTTGCAGCGCAAGGTCGTGCAAAGCCTGGAGACCAGTTCCCTGCACCTGGAGCTGATCGCCGACATGAGGCGCCTCAATTCGCTGTTTTGCGGCAGCGCCTATGTGGTCCTGGAGACGGCCGAGATCGGCGCGCTGGCGGCGGATGAAATTAGCGACATTACCCATTCGCCGTGAACGACTGGCGCATTGGTCAGTCAGTAACAATGGCTCGGGCCTGAAAGCGTTCGCCGGCCCGCCTGCTCCCGTTGTCATGAAAAACGCATAGATTCGATAGGGGAGCGAGCCGACTCCGGGCGGCGATCCGCCGATGACGGCCTGCCCGGCACCATGGACCCCACTCAGTCGCCAGGAAGCCCATATGCGTTGTCTGTTGCTCGCCTTTCTTTTGCTCGGCTCACTGCCCGTGGCCGCCCTGGACCGGTTCCAGGTCGAAGGCTATATGTTGCCCAACGGCATGCAACTGCTGCTCAAGCCCGGCTCCGAGCGCGGGCATGTGGCGATCCGCTTGGTGGTCGGCGTGGGCCTGGACGACTTCAGTTGCGCCGACAAGGAACTGCCGCACTTGCTCGAACACCTGCTGTTCAGCGGCGTCGATGAGAGCGGTGAAGGCGGCCTGGAGGAGCGCATGCAGGCCTTGGGTGGCGAGTGGAATGCCTTCACGAGCAATGCCGACACCACGTTCGTCATCGAGGCGCCGGCACGCAATCAACGCAAGGTCCTGGATCTGCTGCTGGCGCTGTTGACCCGCACCCGCATCGATGAAAAAGCCCTGGAGGCGGCCAAGCGGGTGGTGGAACGCGAGGACGGTGGCCACTACACCCACCTGCAACGCTGGCTCGATCACCAGGACCTGGGCCACAAGGCCAGCAACCAGTTGGCGATTGAGTTGGGCCTGCGCTGCGCGGAACGGGCCGAGGTCGAGCGCCATACCCTCGCCCGCCTCGAACAAGTGCGCAAGGCCTGGTATGCGCCGAACAACATGACGCTGATCGTGGTCGGCGATCTCGACCGACTGCTGCCGGCCTATCTGGAACGCGCCTTTGGCGAACTCGAGCCGGTGGAGCCCAGCGCGCACGAGGCGTTGCCGCAGATCCGCTACAAGGCGGTCACCAAGCGCAACCTGATCCGTGGCCTGGCCGGCGACAGCGCCAAGCTTCATTGGCTGTTCCCGGAACCGGTGCTGGACGAGCAGCATGACGAAACCTTCGACCTGCTCAAGGACTACCTGGACTGGGCGCTCTATCGCCAATTGCGCCTGGCCCATGGCTTGTCCTACGGGCCGTGGACCGAACGCGAGGTGCTCGGCGGCGTCGGCTTCTTCAGCCTGAACGCCGACCTGTCCCGCGAAGACTTGCCCGAAGCCGAACAGGCGCTGGAAGAACTGCGCAAGAGATTGCTCAAGGATGGCCTGGACCCCGCCGATTTCGTGCGAATCAAACGCGCGGCCATTGCCCATCAGTCCTGGGCGGTTCAAGGCAACAGCGCACTGGCCGATTATTACTGGGGGGCCCTGGGTGACTATGAAGACGGCCGCTTCGCCAACCCGGCCCTGCGCCTGCAGGGGGTGAGCCTGGAACAAGCCAACGTGGCCCTGCGCGAACTGCTCAAGGACCCGGGTTACCTGCGCATCGAGAAGCCGTTGCTCAGTGACGATGAGCTGGTTTGGGGGATGGCTGGTTTGTTGGGGTTGCTATTGCTCGGGCTGGTGATGTGGCAGGTGCGCCGGCGGGCCCGACCAGAGTCTGGTTGATCCGCCCAGGACAACTCAAATCCCGTGGCGAGGGAGCTTGCTCCCGCTCGGCTGCGCAGCAGTCGCAAACCGGGCGATGCGGTCTACCTGGATAAATGCTGGGGCCTGCTTCGCAGGCCAGCGGGAGCAAGCTCCCTCGCCACAAAAGATCACCACGACACGCGTCGCGATCCTCGCCATGTCACCGCCCTGACGATACTCTGTCAGGGATATTTCCTACGACTTACTGTGAAAACACCGAATGCAAAACCTGACTCTCTACATTCAGCGCCTCCTTGAACTAATGAAGCGCTATCCAGGGGTCATTGCACTCGGTGGTTTCATTTCCGGGGTCGGCAGTTTCATGCTGGTGGACCGCCAGCAGGGCCTGGCGACCTGGATCGCCATCATGATGCTGGTGAGCTGGCTCTGGCTGATGGTCGAAAACAGCATGACCCGGCTGTTCACGCGGATTTTCAAACGGGAAATCCCCCAGCCGCTGCTGCGCTACGCCACGCAGATGATTCACCAGGAGAGCCTGTTTTTCGTCCTGCCGTTTTTCTTCATCACCACCACCTGGAACAGCAGCCAGCTGATTTTCACCGGCCTTCTGGCGATCGCGGCGCTGATCTCGATCACCGACCCGCTGTACTACAAATGGCTGGCGCCCCGGCGCTGGGCGTTCCTGGCGTTGCACACGCTGACGCTGTTCGCCGCCCTGCTCACCTCCTTGCCGGTCATCCTGCACCTGACCACCGACCAGAGCTTCAAGCTGGCGCTGGGCATTGCCATGCTGCTGTCGTTCCCCAGCCTGGCCTCGATCTTCCCGATCCGCACCGTGCGCAACGCCTTGGCGATCCTCTGCATCACGGTGGGGATTGGCGCCACCGGCTGGGTGCTGCGCTCCTGGGTGCCGCCGGCCACGTTGTGGATGACCGAAGTGGCGATCAGCACCCAACTGGAAGACCGCACGCCGGGCGCCAGCCTCAAGGAGGTCAGTGCGGCCCAGATCCGCGGCAGCGGCCTGTACGCCTACACCGCCATCAACGCGCCGCGAGGGCTCGATGAGCGGATTTATCACGTCTGGCAGTTCAACGGCAAAGAAGTCGACCGCATCGCCCTGGACATCCATGGCGGGCGCAAGGAAGGCTATCGCGCCTGGACCCACAAGCAGAACTTCCCGCAAGACCCGACGGGCAAATGGCAAGTGCGGGTGCTGACGGAAAATGGCCAGATGATCGGTGTGCTGCGTTTCACTGTGAACGCCGCCACACCCGAAGCAAAATAACGGTGGTCGTGCTATTAGGTAGCGCTGTTCAAGTCGAACGAGCATGGAGCTTATGACCCCCGGATCCCCCACTGGCACTGCCCGGCTGGACACGTCTCGCGCCCCGGCGCAGCTATGGGTCAGCGGCGACTGGACGCTGGCCCACTACGCGCAGCTCAAGCGCTTGAGCGAATCCTTGCGCGGCCAATACGACGAGAACACCCTGATCGACCTCAACGGCCTCGGCGCCCTCGACACCGCCGGGGCTTCGTTGCTGGTGGAACTGCTGGGCGCCGAACGGCTGGGCAAGACCGCCGAGCACCCCGATTGCAGCTTGCCGGCCGCCGAGCGGGCGCTGTTGCAGACGGTCTATTGCTCGCTGACGGACTTCTGTGTGCCGGTGAAAGAGCCGCAGGTCAGCGTGCTGACCCAGCTGCTGACGCGTATCGGCCGCGCCGTGGACAAAGTCTGGCAAGACACCCTGCAACTGCTGGGTTTTGTCGGCCTGATCCTCGAAACCCTGGCCCGCAACCTGTTTCGCCCCAGGCGCTGGCGCATGACCGCGATGGTCGTTCACATCGAACAGACGGGCCTGGACGCTGCTCCCATCGTCGCCCTGCTGACGTTCCTGGTCGGCGCGGTGGTGGCGTTCCTCGGCGCGACGGTGCTGGCCGACTTTGGCGCCAGCATCTTTACCGTGGACCTGGTGGCATTCTCGTTCCTGCGTGAATTCGGTGTGTTGCTCACGGCGATCCTCATGGCGGGCCGTACCGCCAGCGCGTTCACCGCGCAGATCGGCTCGATGAAGGCCAACGAAGAAATCGACGCGATCCGCACCCTGGGCCTTGATCCGGTCGAGTTGCTGGTGGTGCCACGGGTACTGGCGCTATTGGTGGCGCTGCCGATGCTGACCTTCCTGGCCATGCTCTCGGGCATTATCGGTGGCGGTGTCGTGTGTGCCCTGTCGCTGGGTATTTCCCCGGCCATGTTCCTGTCGCTGTTGCAGTCGGACATTGGCGTGCAGCATTTCCTGGTGGGGATGGTCAAGGCGCCGATCTTTGCCTTCCTGATCGCCGCCGTGGGCTGCCTGGAAGGTTTCAAGGTCAGTGGCAGCGCCGAGTCGGTCGGGGCCCACACCACGTCCAGCGTGGTGCAGTCGATTTTCGTGGTGATTGTGCTCGATGCCGTGGCCGCGCTGTTTTTCATGGAGATGAGCTGGTGAGCCAACCCCTGCGGCCGCCCACCGAGGCGGTGATTCAAGTGCGCGGCCTGTGCAATCGCTTCGGCCGCCAGAGCGTGCATGAGAACCTCGACCTGGACGTGTACAAGGGCGAGATTCTCGCCGTGGTCGGCGGCTCCGGCAGCGGCAAATCGGTGCTGCTGCGCAGCATTGTCGGCCTGAACCGGCCCAGCGAGGGTTCCGTGCGGGTGTTCGGCCAGGACTTGCCGAGCCTGCCTGCGGAGCAACGTTCGCGGGTGGAACGGCGCTTTGGCGTGCTGTTCCAGAAAGGCGCGCTGTTTTCGTCACTGACCGTGACAGAAAACGTCGCCCTGCCGCTGATCGAGCACGCCGGGCTCAGCCGGGCCGACGCCGAGCACCTGGCAGCGGTGAAGCTGGCCTTGGCCGGGCTGCCACTCTCGGCCGCAGACAAGTACCCCGCCTCGCTGTCCGGCGGCATGATCAAGCGCGCCGCCCTGGCCCGTGCGCTGGCCCTGGACCCGGACATCCTGTTTCTCGACGAACCCACCGCCGGCCTCGACCCCATCGGGGCGGCGGCGTTCGACCAGTTGATCCTGACGCTGCGCGATGCCCTGGGCCTGAGCGTGTTCCTGGTCACCCACGACCTGGACACCCTCTACACCATCACCGACCGGGTGGCGGTGCTGGCGCAGAAAAAAGTGCTGGTGGCCGATGTCATCGACAAGGTGTCGGAAACCGACGACGCCTGGATTCACGAATACTTCCATGGCCCTCGCGGCCGCGCGGCGTTATCGGCCGCTACACAATCCAACGAGGTTTGACATGGAAACCCGAGCCCATCATGTGCTGATCGGCCTGTTCACCGTCATTGTGGTGGCCGGCGCCCTGCTGTTTGGTCTATGGCTGGCCAAGTCCAGCGTGGACAGCGAGTTCAAGGATTACGAAGTGGTGTTCAACGAGGCAGTCAGCGGGTTGTCCCGGGGCAGCTCGGTGGAGTACAGCGGGATCAAGGTCGGCGACGTCGTCAACCTGCGCCTGGACCCGAACGACCCACGCCGGGTGCTGGCGCGGGTGCGCTTGAGCGCAGAAACACCGATCAAGCAAGACACCCAGGCCAAGCTGGCCCTGACCGGCATCACCGGCACCTCGATTATCCAGCTCAGTGGCGGCACGCCCCAGAGCCCGGCGCTGACGGGGCACGACGGCGAACCGCCAGTGATCATCGCCGCGCCCTCGCCTATCGCCCGCCTGCTCAACAACAGCGATGACTTGATGACCAGCATCAACCTGCTGCTGCACAACGCCAATGAGGTGTTTTCCTCGGACAACGTCCAAAGCCTGGGCAAGACCCTCGAGCATCTGGAACAAACCACCGGGGTCATTGCCGAGCAACGCGGCGATATTCGCCAGGCCATGCAGCAACTGGCTTCCATCGGCAAACAGGCCAGCGCCACGCTGGAACAGACCACGGCGTTGATGCGCAACGCCAATGGTTTGCTCAACGACCAGGGCAAACAGGCGTTCGGCAGCGCCGGACAAGCCATGCAATCGCTGGCCCACAGCACGGCAACCTTCGACAAGCTGCTGAACGACAACCGCGACTCGCTGAATAACGGCATGCAGGGCCTCAATGCCCTGGCGCCCGCCGTGCGTGAGCTGCGCGAGACCCTGAGCGCCCTGCGGGGGATCTCCCGGCGCCTGGATGCCAACCCCAGCGGCTATTTGCTGGGCAACGACAAGGACAAGGAGTTCACGCCATGAAGCCGTCCAATCGGTTTATCCGCCCTCTTCTCCTGCTGGCAGGATTTGTCCTGGTGGGCGGTTGCTCGATTTTGCCCAAGGCCGATCCTGCGGATGTGTATCGCTTGCCCGCCACCCAGGCCCCGGCATCTGCGGGCACGGCGGTGAACTGGTCGTTGCGCCTGGCCAGCCCGCAAGCCAGCGAAGTGCTCAACAGCCCGAAAATCGCGGTGATCCCCCAGGGCAATCTGTTCAGCAGCTACGCCGCCTCGCGCTGGAGCGACCCGGCCCCGGTGCTGTTGCGCAATCGCCTGCTCGATGGCTTCGCCCAGGATGGACGCGTCAGGCTATTGAGCGTCGCCGACAGCAACCTGCAAGCGGACCTGGAGCTGGGCGGGCAATTGCAGGCGTTCCAGACCGAATACCAGGGCACAGCGGCCAGCGTGGTGATTCGCCTGGACGCGCTGCTGGTGCGCGGGTTCGACCAGCGCATCCTGGCCAGTCGCCGGTTTGAAGTGCGCCAGCCGTTGAGCGATGTGAAAGTGCCGGCGGTGGTGGACGGCTTTGGCCGGGCCGGCGACCGGTTGACGGCCGAAGTGGTGGCCTGGACAGTGGAGCAAGGCCAGCGTTTCGCAACGCCGACCCAACCCTAGGGGCCGCCGGGCGACTCAGGTCAACCGAAGAACCAGTAGCAAACGCCGATGGCCGCCACCACCCCGGAGAATTCGGCCAGCAGCGCACACCCCACGGCGTGGCGCGCCCGCTGGATGCCCACGGCGCCGAAATAGACCGCCAGCACGTAGAACGTGGTCTCGGTGCTGCCCTGGATGGTCGCCGCCACCAGGGCCGGGAAGCTGTCCACGCCGGAGGTCTTCATGGTCTCGATCAACATGGCCCGGGCGGCGCTGCCGGAGAACGGCTTGACCATCGCAGTCGGCAAGGCATCGACGAAGCGTGTGTCCCAGCCGGCCCACTGCACCAGGTGCCGGATACCGTCGAGGCCAAAATCCAGCGCCCCCGAAGCCCGCAGCACGCCTACCGCGCAAAGCATGGCCACCAGGTACGGCAGCAACGTCTTGGCGACGTCGAACCCCTCCTTGGCGCCCTCGATGAAGGCTTCATACACCTTGACCTTACGCAGCGCGCCCACCACCAGGAACAGGATGATCAGGCCAAACAGCGTCAGGTTGCCGAGAATCGACGACAGCCCCGCCAGCGCCGTGGCCGAGAGCGTTGCCAGGAGCGCCATGAAACCGCCCAGCACCAACGCACCCGGAATCAGATAAGCCAGCACCACCGGGTCCCACAAGCGCAGGCGCTGCATGAACGCCACCGACAGCAGCCCCATCAAGGTCGAGGCGCTGGTGGCGAGCAGGATCGGCAGGAACACCAGGGTCGGGTCCGGCGCGCCTTGCTGGGCGCGGTACATGAAGATCGTCACCGGCAACAGCGTCAGCGACGAGGCGTTGAGCACCAGGAATAGAATCTGCGCATTGCTGGCGATGGTCGGGCTGGGGTTCAGATCCTGCAGCGCGCGCATGGCCTTGAGGCCGATGGGCGTGGCGGCGTTGTCCAGGCCCAGGCCATTGGCGGCGAAGTTGAGGGTGATCAGGCCGACCGCCGGGTGGCCGGCGGGCACTTCCGGCATCAAGCGCAAGAACAGCGGGCCGAGGGCCTTGGCCAGCCAGTCGACGATGCCGGCCTTTTCGGCGATGCGCAGGAAGCCCAGCCACAGGGTCAAGGTGCCGAACAGCAGGACCATCACCTCCACCGACAGCTTGGCCATGGCAAAAATGCTTTCCACCATGGCCGCGAAGATCCCGGCGTTGCCGCCGATCAACCACTGCGCCAGCGCCGACACGGCAGCCACGATAAAGAAGCCAAGCCACAGGCCATTGAGCATCAGTTAAATCCCCCGGAAGATGCCGCGAATGATAGCGGGGCTGGCAGAAACGACAAACCCCGGATTTCTCCGGGGTTTGCTTGGCATTGCGCAGGTGATTAACGAACCCCCTGTGGAAGACCCTGTGGGAGCTAAGCTTGCTCGCGATGGCGGTGGATCAGCCAACATCAATGCCAACTGATCCGACGCCATCGCGAGCAAGCTCAGCTCCCACAATGGATCTCAATTACTGGAAGTTTCCCCCGCCGGCAGCGGCTCCTTGCTGCGCCAGTGCGGCAGGGAGTTCCAGTAGCGCTGGCCCTTGGCATCGTCGTACATGCCTTCCCAGCGAGCGATGACCAGCACGGCCAGAGCGTTGCCGATGACGTTCAGCGCGGTACGGGCCATGTCCATGATGCGGTCGACGCCGGCGATGAAGGCCAGGCCTTCCAGCGGAATGCCCACGCTGCCCAAAGTGGCCAGCAGCACCACGAACGACACGCCCGGCACACCGGCGATGCCTTTGGAGGTGACCATCAAGGTCAGCACCAGCAGCAATTGCTGGCTGATGGACAGATCGATGCCGTACAGCTGGGCGATGAAAATCGCCGCGATGCTCTGGTACAGGGTCGAACCGTCGAGGTTGAACGAATAGCCGGTGGGCACCACGAAGCTGCAGATGGCTTTCGGCGCGCCGTAGGCTTCCATCTTCTCGATCACGCGCGGCAGCACGGTTTCGGAACTGGCGGTGGAGTAGGCCAGCACCAGCTCATCCTTGAAGATGCGCATCAGCTTGAGCACCGAGAAGCCGAACAGGCGGGCGATCAGGCCCAGCACCACAAAGGCGAAGAAGGCGATGGCGACGTAAACCAGGATCACCAGTTTTGCCAGGGGCAGCAGGGATGCGAAGCCGAAGTTGGCGACTGTCACCGCGATCAGGGCGAACACGCCGATCGGGGCGTATTGCATGATCATGTGGGTGACCTTGAACATGCTTTCCGACACGCCCTGGAACATTTTTACCAGCGGCTCGCGCAGGTCCGATTGCAGGCTGGACAGACCCAGGCCGAACAATACGGAGAAGAAAATGATCGGCAGCATCTCGCCACGCGCAACGGCTGCGAAGATGTTCGACGGGATCAGGTTGAGGATGGTCTGGATGAACGCATGCTCATGCTGGACTTCCGCCGCTGTGGCCTGGTACTTGGAAATATCCACCGTGCCCAGGGTGCTCATGTCGATGCCGCTGCCCGGCTGGAAGAAGTTGGCCAGCAGCAGGCCGACGACGATGGCGATGGTGGTGACGATTTCGAAGTAAAGGATGGTCTTGAGACCGATGCGCCCGAGCTTCTTGGCATCACCGACCCCGGCAATGCCGACGATCAGCGAGGAAATCACGATCGGGATCACGATCATCTTGATCAGACGGATAAAGATATCGCCCGCCGGTTGCAGCACGTTGCTGATCCACCAGGCCTTCTCGGCACTGAAATGGTTGAGCAGCGCGCCCAATGCAATCCCGAGCACCAGACCGATGAGGATCTGCCAGGCGAGGCTTAGTCGTGCCTTCTTCATATCGTTACCCTTACTTCAGTTGGACTCGGGCAGTGGCGCGAACAGATCGTCGATGACGAAAAACATTCGCGCCCCTGCCCCCGTATAAGGTCACCCCGAGCGCGTTAGCGGCTTACTGGCAGGCGAAAAAAGGCGCAACTATTGCGATGCACGGGGGGCTCGTCTAATGCCGTAAACGCCTACCCTATGCCGAATCGGCATGAGAATTTGCAAACGAAACCCGCCTCCCAAGCAGTTCGAACACGACATTTATGCAGGCATAAGTGCCGTGAACCGGCCATTTCAGCGTAGCTGGGCTTTCTCTCGCAACGGTGGGGGACCGATGAAACGACCGCGAATCGAGACGCGGCCCATGGGAGAAATTGCGCCGGCATTCTCCGATATACGGTCAGGAAAAGGGGGATAAATCGGCGGGAGGAGACAATATGCCGCATCGCCGGGCGGCTCGCGGCGCCCAATCAGCCAACCGCTCTGGCGCAGACATCTGCCGACATAAAGCTCTACGCAAGTTCGCCAAGCCATGCTGGCTTTGCGAACCTGCGTCGCAGCTTTTACCTGACCCGGCCCTTTCGCAGGCACCCCTTGTGCCCGTAGGTCACTCCGACGCTCATCCGTCAGAACGTCCCGGCCCCCTGGTCATGCACCGGCCCTCCTCGGGCTGTGCAGAAGAGAAAAGCAGGGCTGCTTTTCCCCTTTTTCAGAATCAGTACCAGTTCGGATCTTTCTTGAGTTGTTCCATTAACAGTTTCTGCATACCTTCATCGGGCTTGCCGAGGAACCGGTAGTTGGCATGACGGGTCGGGGACTTGTCGGCCGGCAGCCCCGCAGGGACTTCCACCAACAGGGCATAGGCCTCGTCCTTGTCGAAACTGAAGGCGACGAACAGGCGTGCGCTGCGACACGTCGCCTGGGTTTCGCACAACGGTCCCACCAGGTACTTGTCGCCATCTTCCTCCACAGCATTCATCTGCTGCGAATCGCCTGACAGGTTCATCACCCATTCGGGCAGGCGCTCTTCTTTTTTAACGACGTGCTGCCAGGTCTCGCGATATTGCGGGTCGGATTCCAGCAACTGGTTGACGCGCATCTGTCCATCATTGGCAGCCATTGCCATGGCACTGCCGCCCAGCAATAGGGCGGCGGCCAGTCCTTTAAATGAAACGCTCATGGTCAGCCTCGGCCACGACGGCCAAAGAAGAAGGAAGCAATGAACATCACCAGAAACACGACAAAGAGAATCTTGGCGATGCCCGTGGCGGTGCCTGCGATACCACCGAAGCCCAGTACGGCGGCGATGATGGCAATGATCAGGAAGGTAATTGCCCAGCTCAACATGGTGATTCTCCTTACGCTTTTCTACTTAGTGAGGGTGTGGCGGTGATGGTTCCGGCACGATGGACGACCGGTTCATCGGGTTAAAACACCCAGCGCTCTTCACGCGGCATGTCGGTCACGGGCTGAGCCTGATCGACATCCAACATGCGCATTGAAGCGGCTGCTTCTTTGAGGCTGCTGACAGCGCTGAAATGGGTTTGCGGAGCACGCTGAATCGACACCTGCGGCGCTTCCGGTTGTTGACGCTCGTGCCAGAGCAACCATTGCTGGCCCGTTACGAGGGTGACCAGCAGCGCCAAGGCAGCCCATAGGCCCTGCTGGATGTGCAGGGAAGAGAGGCGCAATTGGGCGGCACTTTTAAAGTGGGCGGCGCCAAATTGAGCGGCACTTTGACGATTCATCCTGGAATTCCTCCCCACCGGGTGCGGTGATCTGGTTGAGGCGCGCGAACGCCACGTTGACCAGAGCATTGCAGCCTGCGTGCCAGGATTTTTTGTCAGCAAAATACCTTTAAAATCAGTAGGTTAATAAATAAACGCACAACACTGGGAGCGCATCCTGCACGATGGCTCACATGCGGGTCGTGCGTATTGCACGAACGAAGGAGAAAAGACGTTAGATTGTTTTTGAATTGCCTGTCAGACACAGCTGTCGGAATGAGCGATGCGAACCGTCCGAACCAGACGAATCATAAAAAAAGGAACTCAAATCAGGCTTTTAGGAGTCAGACGTCCACAGGGCCATTCTCGGTGGGTAATATCCCCTCAGAATCGACCATGCAACTTGCCCGATTTTTCTGACACTAACCAACATCATTCATTAAAGGAGCGTAGGAAAAATGGAATCCGCCACTGAGCATCAAGGCCGCATTCTGCTGGTAGACGACGAGTCCGCCATCCTGCGTACGTTCCGATACTGCCTGGAAGACGAAGGCTATAGCGTTGCCACCGCCAACAGCGCCGCGCAGGCCGACGCACTGCTGCAACGCCAGGTGTTCGACCTGTGTTTTCTCGACCTGCGCCTGGGCGAAGACAACGGCCTGGATGTCCTGGCGCAAATGCGTATCCAGGCCCCCTGGATGCGGGTGGTCATCGTCACCGCCCACTCGGCGGTCGATACCGCGGTCGATGCGATCCAGGCCGGGGCCGCCGACTACCTGGTCAAGCCGTGCAGCCCCGATCAATTGCGCCTGGCGACCGCCAAGCAATTGGAAGTACGCCAACTGTCGGCAAGGCTTGAAGCCCTTGAAGGGGAGGTGCGCAAGCCCAAGGACGGTCTCGACTCCCACAGCCCGGCGATGAAAGTCGTCCTGGAAACCGCGCGCCAGGTCGCCAGCACCGATGCCAACATCCTGATCCTCGGCGAGTCCGGCACCGGTAAAGGCGAGTTGGCCCGTGCGATCCATGCCTGGAGCAAGCGGGCGAAAAAGTCCTGCGTCACCATCAATTGCCCGTCACTGACCGCTGAACTGATGGAAAGCGAATTGTTCGGCCATAGCCGGGGGGCCTTCACCGGCGCCAGCGAGAGTACGTTGGGGCGCGTCAACCAGGCTGACGGCGGAACGCTTTTTCTCGACGAGATCGGCGATTTTCCCCTGACGTTGCAACCCAAGTTATTGCGTTTCATCCAGGACAAGGAATACGAGCGGGTAGGGGACCCGGTCACGCGCCGCGCCGATGTGCGGATTCTCGCCGCGACCAACCTCAACCTCGAAGACATGGTGCGCGACGGACGCTTTCGCGAAGACCTGCTGTATCGCCTGAACGTCATCACCCTGCACCTGCCGCCACTGCGTGAGCGCGCCGAAGACATCCTGACCCTGGCCGACCGCTTCCTGGCCCGCTTCGTCAAGGAATACGCGCGCCCGGCCCGGGGCTTCAGCGACGAAGCGCGCGAAGCGCTGCTAGGCTATCGCTGGCCGGGCAACATCCGCGAACTGCGCAACGTGGTCGAGCGCGCCAGCATTATCTGCCCGCAGGAAAAAGTCGAAATCAGTCACTTGGGCATGGCCGAGCAGCCGGTCAACAATGCCCCGCGCATCGGCGCCGCACTGAGCCTCGACGAACTGGAAAAAGCCCACATCGGCGCGGTGCTGGCCACGGCCGACACCCTCGACCAGGCGGCCAAGACCCTGGGTATCGATGCTTCCACGCTGTATCGCAAACGCAAGCAGTACAACCTGTGAGCGACACCTTATGAAACTGGCGATGAAGCTGCGCACACGACTGTTTCTCAGCATCTCGGCCCTGATCACCGTGGCCTTGCTGGGACTGGTGCTTGGCCTGGTCAGCGTGATGCAGATGGCCAATACCCAGGAACAATCGGTACGCGACAACTTCATTCTTCTGGACCTGGGCCTCAAGCTGCGCCAAACCCTCGGCGATCAGTTGATCATCATGCTCGATGACAAGCCCGACCTGGCTGCGCTGGAGGCGTCCAAGCAGCAATACCTGGCGTTGATCGACGAGGGCATCGCCCACGAACGGCAATTGGACGATTCAGCGGTCAGCTTCAGCCGGGCCAAGGCCGACTACATGGAGTTTCTTGAGGCCTTCAGCGCGTCTCGCCAGCAGCCGAGCCAGCTCACGGGCATCAAGGACCTCACCGAAAAATTCAACGTGCTGCGCAATGGGCTGATCGAGGGCTATCGCCAGGCCCTGACCAACATCAGTGAAACCCAGGACCGCGCCCGTGAACGGGCGATGTTGATTTCCGGGCTGCTGGGGCTGGTGGGGTTGGCGGTGCTGATCATCGGTTTCATCACGGCCCATGGCCTTGCCCGGCGTTTCGGGGCGCCGATCGAGGCACTGGCCGCAGCGGCGGACGACATCGGCCAAGGCAATTTCGAGGTCACGCTACCCGTTTCCTCGGCCGCCGAGTTGAATCTCCTGACCCGTCGCTTCGGGGTCATGGCCGAGGCCTTGCGCGAGCATCAGGCCACCAACGTCGATGAACTGCTCGCCGGCCAGCAACGTTTGCAAGCCGTGCTCGACAGCATCGACGACGGCTTGCTGATGATCGACCGCCAAGGCCGGCTGGAGCACCTCAACCCGGTGGCCCAGCGTCAATTAGGCTGGGATGAGGAACGCCTGGGCCAAGGGCTCGGCGAGGCGCTGGGACGCCTTGAGCTGGATGAAGAGCTGCACCTGGTGCTGCGCGGTGGAACCCTGGAGCGCGCGCCGGAAGACCTGAGCATCGAAGTCGACGGCGAGTCGCGGGTGCTGACCTACAGCCTCACACCAGTCAGCCATACCCAGGGCCACATCCTCGGCGCGGTCATGGTGCTGCATGATGTGACCGAGCAGCGCGCCTTCGAACGGGTGCGCAGCGAATTCGTCTTGCGTGCCTCCCATGAACTGCGCACGCCCGTGACGGGCATGCACATGGCGTTCGGCCTGTTGCAGGAGCGCCTGCATTTTCCAGAGGAGTCGCGCGAGGCTGACCTGCTCAACACCGTCACGGAAGAAATGCAGCGGCTGATGCAGCTCATCAATGACCTGCTGAACTTCTCTCGCTACCAGAACGGCCTGCAGAAGCTGACCCTGGCACCTTGCTCCATCGACGAGCTATTGGAAGCGGCCCGGCTGCGGTTCGCCGAACAGGCCCAAGCCAAGGATATCGAGCTGCTCGTGGCGATCCAGGGCCCGCTCCCGCGACTGCATGCCGACGCTGCGCAACTGGATCGAGTGCTCGATAACCTGATCGACAACGCCATGCGTCACACCGGCGAGAACGGCCAGATTCGCCTGCAGGCCCGGCGCCATGGCGAGCGGGTGATCATCAGCGTCGAAGACAACGGTGAAGGCATTGCCTACGGCCAGCAGGGACGGATCTTCGAACCTTTCGTCCAGGTCGGACGCAAGAAAGGGGGCGCCGGCCTCGGCCTGGCGCTGTGCAAGGAGATCGTCCAGCTCCACGGCGGGCGCATGGGCGTTTATTCAAGGCCGGGGCAGGGCACGCAGTTCTACATGGCGCTGGCGGTCTGAGCTCACGGCCTGAGCGGACTCAGGCTTCGTCATCGAGGCGGCGTCCACGCAGGCGCCGCCCACGGGTAATCAATTCAATGAGCTGCACCGCGCTGAGGGCATGGGCGAACAGCCAGCCCTGGCCGAACTTCACCCCTTCGCTGCTCAAATAGGAAGCCTGGGCTTCATGCTCGATGCCTTCGGCGATCACCTTGAGTTGCAGGGCGTGGGCCATGCGAATGATGTGCGGGGCCACGCCGCTGCTGGCGGCATCGTGGCCCAAGGCGTCGATGAAGGCCTTGTCGATTTTCAGGCAGTCCACCGGCAGGGTTTGCAGGTAGGCCAGACTGCAATAACCGGTGCCGAAGTCGTCGATCAACACCTGATGTCCGACGTCGCGCAGCGATTGCAGGTTGTCCCGGGCGACCAACACATCGACCAGCCCACGCTCGGTCACTTCGAAGGCAATCTGGTGCGCCGACACGCGATGCAGCGCCAGCAGGCGGGCGATCACTTCGCCAATACGCGGCACCATCACGTCGCAGGCCGCCAGATTCACCGAGATATACAGCTGCGGATTGGCCCGCAACAGCTGGCCCAATTGATCGAACAGCCGCTGCAGCACGAAATCGGTGATCTGGCGGATCTGCCCGGTGTTCTCGGCCATCGGGATAAACAGGTCCGGGCTGGTCAGGGTGCCGTCCGGTCGTCGCCAGCGCAGCAAGGCTTCGGCACCGACGCAGTTGCGGCTGCTCAAGTCGAAAATCGGCTGGTACAGCACCTGCAACTCACCGCGCCGGATAGCCCCGTGCAGTTCGGCATCCATGGACTGGCGGTGGCGCGCCAGCAGAAACACCTGGAAACCAATCCCCAGGCCCAGCACCAGGCTGACGGGCAGCATCCACCAGGCATTGGCCGGAATATCAAAAACGTTGCGCCGAGCGATCAGCACCAGTTGATATTCCGGGCTGTCGGTGGGCATCCGATAGATCAGCCGGGTCGGCGTCACTTGCAGGGCATTCTGGCTTTTCGGTGGCCAAGGCTCCGCGGGCGGCCAATGTTGATCCGTGCCCAACACGGGAATGGCTCGTTCACCGTGGTCCAGGACCACCAGCAGGCTGCTGCCCGGGGGCAGATCGACCACGTCGGCCAAATGCCCGCGGGAGGTGGCGACTCGAAAGTTGCCGCGCCCCAGCATTAACGCCGCGCGGTCTTCGTTGGGTTCGGTGGTGGTATTGAGCCAGTAACTGTAGGTCGGCCCTCGGAGGTCGGGTGGGCGGGTCACCGACAAGCCAGTCTGGCGCGGGCGATTGGAACAGACACCACTGCCATCGATATACACCGCTTCATAGACGAAACGGTAATTGAAGCTGACCTCGCGCAAGGTCGCGATCATGTCATCGTCGCACCCGCGCAGCGGCTGGTTTTGCAGGTCGTCGAGGCTTTCACGCAATTGCCCGAAAAGTTGTTCCAGCCGTTGCAGGAAGCGCTCGCCCTGGGCATTCATCTGGTCGCTTTCACGCTGCTGGATCTGCTGCACGACCACAAACAGACTCCCCGCCAGCAGCAGGACGGTACTCAGGGCAGCCGCCATCATCGCCAGGAAAAGGGGGCGATGGAGCCAGCTCTGCAGGGTTTCGCGGGCAGCCGTCATCATGGGTAATCCGAAAGTTACCAATGAGTTATAGCTTCTGATTTGGATTTGGCCCGATTAGTCGGACGGGCGTCATTATTTTGTCTGGTTGAGCACCTGCAGGATCGCCGCGCTTTGCGCGTCCGGCGTGCCATCGAAGCGGGTCGGCCGGTAGTGCATCTGGAAGGCGGCCAGCACATGATGGGTGGCCACGTCCCATTCGCCGGTCTGGGGCGTCGGGTAACCGAGGCGGGCCAGCTCGGCCTGGAACCAACTGGCAGGTGGCAACTGTGGCGCGAAGACGGCCTGTTGGCGGGCGACGGCCTGTTCATCCGGCCACACCCCCAAGCCGGCTTGCGCCAGGCGCTTCCAGGGGAACAGCGGGCCCGGATCGAGCTTGCGCAGGGGCGCGATATCGCTGTGGCCAATGATGCTGCGCGGGTTGATCCCGTTGCGCTGGATGATGTCCTTGAGCAAGACGGTCAAAGCCTGGACCTGGGCTTCGCTGTAGGGATACCAGAGGCGTCCGGTGGGCGTGTCGACAAACCCCGGATTGACGATTTCGATGCCGATGGAACTGGAATTGAGCCAGGTCCGGCCTTCCCATTCACTTTCCCCGGCGTGCCAGGCGCGTCGACCTTCATCCACCAGCTTATAGATGGTCGCGTCTTTATCATCGCCGATCAGGTAATGGGCACTGACTTCGCCATGGGTCAGCAGGGCCAGTGAGTGCTCCAGGGAAGCCGAGGTGTAATGCACCACCACGAATTGGATGCGGTTGTCATGGTTGACGGAAGGGTGGCTGGTGTCGAGCCGCGGGCCGCTGGTGCAGCCGGCCAGGATAAATAAAGCAACAATGAGCGAAAAAAATTTCATGGCGGAAGGCATTACACGCTGGAAGTAATGCAACAGTGTAACGTATCGCCTCGCGATGATCCGGTGCGCGCGACGATATTAAACAAATTGGAACAATTAGCCCTCAGCCCAATTCTATGCGGTTGCGCCCGGCATTTTTCGCGCGGTAAAGCGCCTGATCGGCCCTTTTAAGCACCGAGTCGCTGTGTTCGCCCGGCTTGAAGGCCGTCAGGCCAATGGATACCGTCACCGTCACCGGTTCGCCCTTGAAATGGAAGGGACAGGCTTCAATGGCCAGGCGCAGCGCTTCGGCCAGCTTGGCGCCGGCAGCCAGGGGTGTATCGGGCACCAGCAGGATAAATTCCTCGCCGCCAAAACGCGCAATGAAATCGCCGCCACGCAGGCGTTTACGCAGGACCGAGGCGATCAGTTTCAACACCCGGTCACCGGCCAGATGGCCGTAGTTGTCATTGATGCGCTTGAAATGATCAAGATCGAGCATGGCCAGCAGCAAGCTGTTGCCGTGCCGTTGCCACTGGACGACTTCATGCTCGAGACGTTCGGACCAGGCGGCGCGGTTGGGCAGCCCGGTGAGCGGATCGACCAATGCCTTTTGCCGCTGCTCCTCAAGATTCTCCCGCACGACCTGGGCGTCCTGTTCCATCAACGCGACGCGATCGGCCAGGCTTTTCAGGCGAGCCGAAACTTCCTGCTCGCGTTGATCACGTTGCTGGCGGTGTTGGTCCATCGTGCCGAGCAAGCCTTCGAGATGATTCTCGAGCACCTGCTTGAGGCCTTCCAGGTCATCGGCTTGTTGCACGCTGCTTTGCAGGCCGTCCACCTGTTCGCGAATCTGGGTGTCCATTTCCCGGGAGGCCGACAGGTTATCGGCGTGGTCTTCACTGGCGGCCTGCAGGCTGCTCTGGAATGACTCAAGCCGATCGTTGAGGCGCTGCAGGTACGCTTCGAACTCATGCTGGCCGGTGTCGGTGATGGCCAGCATCAGTACCGCCAGATCATCGAGGATCGGCAGCAATTCGTACCAGTTCAAGCCATTTCGCAACCGCTCACGCATGGCTTCGGCTTGTGGCCGATGGCGCTCGGGCAAGGTCAGGTCGCCCAACAGGCCCAACAACGTGTCTTCGATATGCTTGGCGACCGAGCTGTACGACGGCTCCGGCGAGTCGGGCAGGGCGTACTGGGCGTCAGCCACATCAATGGCTTCCAGAGGCTCGGCGGGCTCCGCTGGGGGCAGCGAGGGATCGGGCAGGGCCTGTGCAGGCTCCTCGGGCATCAGTTCGTCGGGATTCTCGAGCGGGGGTGCCGCTACCGGGAGTTCGTCCGCGACCAAGACTTGCAGCGGCGCGGGCTCGGTGGCTTCGTCCGGTTCGCTGATCGGTTGAACCACTTCGGCTACAGGTGTTGGAGCGGGCGTGGGGTCTGGCTCGATCTTCGGCGCAGTCATGGCAACCGGTTCGGGCGTCATCTCCAACGTTGGTGCTTGCTCCGCGACCGATGGCTGCGGTGCTGGTGCTGGTGCTGGTGCTGGTGCTGGTGCGACAGATTCTGCGTCCGTTGCCGGCTCCACGGCTAGGGGCAGGGCCGTTTCTGAGGCAGGCGCCACGCCGGCCTGGGCAGGTTCGGGGAGCAGGGGCGTCGCTTCCTCATGGCCTTGGCCGCCGAACAGCCGTTGCAGCAGGCCGGGCCGATTCGGTTCGACAGGGGCGTCCAGGGCACTCAGTGCCTTGCCTTGCAAACCGCTCAATTCGCTGAGCAACAGCGGAATCTCCCGGGACTGGTTGGCCCGATCCTCCAGTTGCTTGGCGAACTTCTTCAGCGACCGGCTGACTTCTTTGGGCAGCGGCAGGCTCTGCAACTGGGCAACCAGGGCCGTCAACGCGGCGCTCGTCTGCTCCACCCGGGTTTCGCGACGCTGCTCGGAATCGAGTACGGCTTTCTCCAGGCGCGGCAGCAGGGCGGCGAGGCCAGCATCCATGTCATCGGTGCGCACCACCTCGCGCATCTCTTTCATGCATTGATCGACAGCCCGGTCAGTGCCCTCGGCGGCCAGGGTGCTGCGCACCAGGCCACGCCGCAGCAAGTCGAGCCGAGCCGCCCAACGGCGCTCAAGCTTTTCCTGCTGTTCGATACTCTTGAGGTACTTCTCTCTCCAGCGTTCGGCGTCGTCGCTCATTCATCGGATCCGCGAAGGGCAGTACTCAGCGCGGGGAATGCATCGGCCGTGAGCGAACCAGGCAAACGAATTTCTACCGCGACCGGCAGGTGATCGGAAATGGGTTGAGCCAGCACCTCGACGCGTTCGAGGGTCAGGGTCGGGCTCAACAAAATATGGTCCAGGCAGCGCTGGGGGCGCCAGCTGGGGAATGTCGCTTCCAGTTGTGGAGCGAGCAGGCCGAGATCGCGCAGGGGCGAAGTCTGCAGCAAATCGGTGGCGTGGGTGTTCATGTCGCCCATCAGCACCTGGTGCTTGTAGCCGCCGATCAACTCGCGAATGTACGCCAGCTGCATCGTCCGGGTACGCGCCCCGAGCGCCAGGTGCATCATGACCACGACCAGCGCCTCGGGACCTTCGCCGAAACGCGCGAGGATCGCCCCGCGCCCCTTCGGTCCGGGCAGCGGATGGTCTTCGATCGCCCAGGGTCGCAGGCGACTCAACACACCATTGCTGTGCTGGCCGAGGCGTCCTAGGTTGCGATTGAGTTGCTGGTACCAGTAGGGAAAGGCGCCCAATTGGGCCAGGTGTTCCACCTGATTGACGTAGCCTGAGCGCAAGCTCCCGCCGTCGGCCTCTTGCAGGGCCACCAGGTCGAAGTCCTTGAGCAGGTCGCCGATTTTCTGCAGGTTACCGGCACGCCCGGTGTGCGGCAGCAAATGTTGCCAGCCGCGGGTCAGGTAATGCCGGTAGCGCTCGGTGCTGATGCCCACCTGGATATTGAAGCTGAGCAGCCGCAAGCGGCTGTCGCCAGGCAGGCCCGTGGACGTGACATGATGCTCGTTGACCCGCGGTTCATGCAGGCCAACGATGCGTTCGGTGCTCCAGCGGGCCATGGGCGGAGGCCGCGCTTAGTTGGCAGCAGCCTTGGTGGCCGCTCGCTCTTTGGCGATCAGCTGGTCGGCCAGTTGCAGCGCTTCATTTGCGCCACCGGCAGAACCGATATCAAAGCGATATTTGCCGTTGACGATCATGGTCGGTACGCCAGTGATTTCGTATTTTTTCGCCAGCTCGCGGGCCTTCTTGATCTGGCCCTGGATGGCGAAGGAATCGAAGGTAGCGAGGAACTTGTCCTTATCGACGCCCTGGGTGGCGAGGAAGTCCGCCATCTCATCTTTCTTGACCAGCTTCTTGCCTTCTTTCTGGATCGCGTTGAATACCGCCGCGTGAACCTTGTGCTCGACGCCCATGGCTTCGAGGGTCAGGAACATCTGGCCGTGGGCGTCCCATGGGCCACCGAACATGGCGGGGATGCGCACGAAGTTAACGTCCGAAGGCAGTTTCTCGACCCATGGGTTGATGACCGGCTCGAAAGCGTAGCAATGCGGGCAGCCGTACCAGAACAGCTCCACGACTTCGATCTTGCCAGGCGCCGCCACCGGAACGGGGTTGGTCAATTCGACATAGGGTGCGGCGGGCTTTTCAGCGGCTTGGGCAGTTACGCCGAACAGGCTGGCGGCGACGAGCGCGGCGCTGATGATCAGATTACGCATGCTTTACTCCTGGACAATGAGGGGGCCTCGCGAGACCTGTTTCTAAGACAGGCCGTGGCGGGTTCAAGTTCTCTAGTGTAACGGCAGCGGCCACAAAAAAGGGCGGCCAAAGCCACCCTTTTGATGCTCGCATCGACAGATTAATCGAGCGTTAACGTTGCAAGCGGTGTATCCCCTTGCAACGCCCGCCCAACGGCCTTAGTGCAGGCCCTGGATGTAGCTCGAGACTGCCGCGATATCTTCGTCGCTCAGCTTTTTGGCGATGCTCTGCATCGGCTTGGTGTCGCCATCATTGGTCCGGCCGCCTTCTTCCTTGCGGAAGTCGGTCAGTTGCTTGCCGACGTACTGGGCATGCTGGCCGCCCAGGTGAGGGAAACCGGCAGCGGCGTTGCCCTTGCCGTCAGGCGAATGGCAACCGGTGCAGGATGGCAGGCCCTTGGCCAGGTCACCCCCACGGAACAGTGCTTCACCGCGGGCCACGAGTTTCGGATCGGCGGCGCCGACACTGCCTTTCTGGCTGGCGAAATACGCCGAGATGTCCGCCAGGTCCTGATCGCTCAGGTTGGTCAGCAGGCCGGTCATTTCCAGCACCGTGCGCTTGCCGGACTTGATGTCTTGCAGTTGCTTGTTCAGGTAACGCTCGCCCTGGCCCGCCAGTTTCGGAAAGTTGGGCGCCATGCTATTGCCATCCGGGCCGTGGCAGGCCCCGCATACGGCCGCTTTCGCCTGACCGGCAGCGGCATCGCCAGCGGCGTGGGCTACGCCGGATATCCCCAAGGTCAACAGCAGACTCACGATCAGTTTGTTCATCAGCTAATCCAACTACGGCTAAGGGTTAAAGAGTTATGGACCGGGTTCACTCGCTCATCCACTGGATGATGGCTCGGTAATCCTCGGCACTGCAGTCCATGCACAAACCACGCGGCGGCATCGCCTTGAAACCCTGGGTCACGTGTTGCACCAGCGTCTCCATACCTTTCGCCAACCTCGGCGTCCAAGCTTCCTGATCACCCTTGCGGGGCGCCATGGGGAGTTGGCCGGAATGACAGGCACCACAAACACGGTTGTACACAGCTTCCGGATCCTGTGTAGCCTGAGCGCTGTAAAGCGGCATCAAGACACCGGCAGCTAGCAGCCATTTCGTCATAAAACGACCTTTTCAGGGTTGGGAACGAGCTGCGTTCTAATGCGCAATTTCGGTCGGTCGCTCCCGTGAGCTTCATCCTACGCTGGGACAAAGCGCACACAAAATCTGCGGCATTATATACTGGCGTCACTGAAACGGAAACGACACAGCTTGCCGCGTCCATTCCCGACGCCGCCCACATCGGAAATCC
Source organism: Pseudomonas sp. Lb2C2 (assembly GCF_052112205.1). Lineage (NCBI taxonomy): Bacteria > Pseudomonadati > Pseudomonadota > Gammaproteobacteria > Pseudomonadales > Pseudomonadaceae > Pseudomonas > Pseudomonas sp. Lb2C2. The sequence goes on from NZ_JAUTYW010000003.1 coordinate 147,511, forward strand.
CATGCAACTGAAGAACCCCATCCTTGGCCTGTGCCAACAGTCCACCTTCATGCTCAGCGCCGCCAAAGTCGATCAATGCCCCGACGACGAAGGCTTCGAAGTGGCTTTTGCCGGGCGTTCCAATGCCGGCAAATCCAGCGCGCTGAACACCTTGACCCATGCAAGCCTGGCACGCACCTCGAAAACCCCGGGTCGCACACAGCTCTTGAACTTCTTCAAGCTAGACGATGAACGGCGTTTGGTCGACCTGCCCGGCTACGGCTACGCCAAGGTACCGATCCCGCTCAAGCAACACTGGCAACGCCACTTGGAAGCCTACCTGGGCAGCCGCGAGAGTTTGAAAGGCCTGATCCTGATGATGGACATCCGCCATCCGATGACCGACTTCGACCTGTTGATGCTCGATTGGGCGGTCGCCAGCGGCATGCCGATGCACATCCTGTTGACCAAGGCCGACAAGCTCACCTACGGCGCGGCCAAAAATACCCTGCTCAAAGTGCAGTCGGAAATTCGCAAAGGCTGGGGCGACGCGATCACCATCCAGCTGTTCTCCGCGCCCAAGCGCATGGGCCTGGAAGAAGCCTACACGGTGCTGGCCGACTGGATGGAATTGGCGGACAAGGGCAGCGAAGAGGCCGAGTAAGCCAAATCGCAGGCAAAAAAAACCCCGGACTTCTTATGGGGAGGGGGAAGTTCGGGGTCCAAGTTCCGGACCGCTAGGGCGGGGTCCAGATATCTGCCAACACTTAACACAACATAGGAGCATTGAAGGGCTTCACCAGCCATTCAAAATCTCTGAGTGGCAATTCACGGGTTTAGTTCAGATTATTTTTGGAAATAACTGTAGGAATCTTCAGAGCTAATGCAGCCGCGCCTGGGTTTTTCTGTGAGTCGATGTGGCATGGGTTGGCTGGGCTGACGCCATCGCGAGCAAGCTCGCTCCCACAGTGGGTCGGTGTTGAACTCGATATCCGGCTCGACACAAAACCCCTGTGGGAGCGAGCTTGCTCGCGATGACAATCCTCCATTCCCCGCAGCTCTACCAGCCAACACCACCCCCTGTGGCGAGGGAGCTTGCTCCCGCTCGGCTGCGCAGCAGTCGTAAAACCGGGCGATGCGGCTGCCTGAAGGAATGCTGGGGACCTGCTGCGCAGGCCAGCGGGAGCAAGCTCCCTCGCCACAAAAGCCCGAAGCCTCAGGGCGAAAGGATCAGTGCGCCTCGTCCCAGTTATTGCCCACGCCCACTTCCACCAGCAGCGGCACGTCCAGCGTGGCGGCGGCGCTCATGTGCTGGCGGATTTCCTCGCGTATCTGGTCGACCAGGTCTTCACGCACTTCCAGCACCAGTTCGTCGTGTACCTGCAGGATGACCTTCGCATCCAGCCCGGACGCCGTCAGCCAGCGGTCCACAGCCACCATGGCTTTCTTGATGATGTCGGCCGCCGTGCCCTGCATCGGCGCGTTGATGGCGGTGCGCTCGGCGCCTTTGCGCAGGGCCGGGTTTTTCGCGTTGATGTCCGGCAGGTACAGCCGGCGACCGAAAATGGTTTCGACAAAACCTTGCTCGGCCGCCTGGGCGCGGGTGCGCTCCATGTACGCCAACACACCCGGGTAGCGGGCAAAGTAGCGGTCGATATAAGCCTGGGATTGTTTGCGATCGACGCCGATCTGCTTGGCCAGGCCGAACGCACTCATGCCGTAGATCAAGCCGAAGTTGATCGCCTTGGCGCTGCGGCGCTGGTCCTGGGTGACGGCTTCCAGCTCAACGCCGAACACCTCGGCAGCAGTGGCCCGGTGCACATCCAGGTTATGGCGAAACGCATAGAGCAGGCCTTCGTCCTTGGCCAGGTGCGCCATGATCCGCAGTTCGATCTGCGAGTAGTCCGCCGCCAGCAGCTTGTAGCCTTTCGGCGCAACGAACGCCTGGCGGATGCGTCGGCCTTCGGCCGTGCGGATCGGAATGTTCTGCAGGTTCGGGTCGATGGACGACAGGCGCCCCGTCGCGGCGACGGCCTGTTGATAATTGGTATGGACGCGACCCGTGCGGCTGTTGATCTGTTCCGGCAGGCGATCGGTGTAGGTGCTCTTGAGCTTGCTCAGCGAGCGGTACTGCATCAGCACCTTGGGCAGCGGGTAATCCTGCTCCGCCAGCTCGGCGAGCACCGCTTCGGCGGTGGACGCCTGGCCCTTGGCGGTTTTGCTGAGCACCGGCAAGCCGAGTTTTTCGTACAGGATCACGCCTAATTGCTTCGGCGAGCCCAGGTTGAATTCCTCGCCGGCGATGGCGAACGCCTCACGCTCCAGCGCCACCAGTTTCTCGCCCAACTCGACACTTTGTACGCCCAGCAGGTTGGCATCGACCAGCGCACCCTGGCGCTCGATGCGCGCCAGGACCGGCATCAGCGGCATTTCGATGTCGTTGAGCACGGTGCCCAGGCTTGGCGTGGCGGCCAGTTTTTCCTGCAAAGCCTGATGCAGGCGGAAGGTCACGTCGGCGTCTTCGGCGGCGTAAGGGCCGGCCAGTTCCAGGGAGATCTGGTCGAAGGTCAGTTGCTTGACCCCTTTGCCCGCGATGCCCTGGAAATCGGTCTTGCTCTGGCCCAGGTACTTGAGCGCCAGGCTGTCCATGTCGTGGCGGGTCGCAGTGGAGTCCAGCACGTAGGATTCAAGCATGGTGTCGAAGGCGATGCCCTGGACCAGGATGCCATTGCTCTGATCGCCACCGATGGCGCAATTGGCCAGGATGTTGGTTTCGAACTTGGCGTGCTGGCCGACCTTGAGCTTGTTCGGGTTTTCCAGCAGCGGCTTGAGCGCCTTGAGCACCGTGTCACGGTCCAGCTGTTCCGGCACGCCCATGTAGGAATGGGTCAGCGGGATGTAGGCCGCCTCGAAAGGGGCTACGGCGAACGACAAGCCCACCAGTTGTGAATGCTGGGCATCGCCGCCGTTGGTTTCGGTGACGAAGGCAAACAGCGGCGCTTTGTCCAGCTTGGCCAGCCACGCCTCGAAGCGCGCCTGATCGAGGATGACCTCGTACTTGGCTTCGGCAGCGCCGGGCTGTTCTTCGGCAACGTCGACGATCTCCTGGCCGGCACGCTTGGCGTCCCGCTGGTTGTCTTCGAACCAGCTCTTGAATTCCAGCAGCGTGTACAGCTCGGCGAGTTTCTCGTGATCCGGTTGGCCCATTTGCAGGTCGTCGAGGCCGACATCCAACGGTACGTCGGTCTTGATGGTCGCCAGTTCGTAGGAAAGCAACGCCATTTCCTTGTGCTCTTCGAGCTTGGCGGCCAGGGTCTTGGCACCACGGATCGGCAAGGTGGCGACGATGTCCAGTTGCGCATACAGCTCGGTCAGGCCGCCATTGACGCCTACCAGCAGGCCGGAAGCGGTCTTCGGTCCGATTCCAGGAACGCCTGGGATGTTGTCGGAAGAATCGCCCATCAACGCCAGGTAATCGATGATCTGCTCGGGAGCGACGCCAAACTTCTCCTTCACGCCAGCCACGTCCAGGGCGCTACCGGTCATGGTATTGACCAAGGTAATGTGCCCGTCGACCAACTGCGCCATGTCCTTGTCGCCGGTGGAGATCACCACCGGGCGGTCGGCCGCCGCGCTGCTGCGGGCCAGGGTGCCGATCACGTCATCGGCCTCGACGTTGTCCACGCACAGCAGCGGGAACCCCAGGGCCTTGACGCTGGCATGCAGCGGCTCGATCTGCACGCGCATGTCGTCGGGCATGCTCGGGCGGTTGGCCTTGTATTCGGCGTACAGCTCATCGCGAAACGTCCCACCCTTGGCGTCGAAGACCACGGCGAACGGACTGTCCGGATACTGCTTGCGCAGGCTCTTGAGCATGTTCAGCACGCCCTTGACCGCACCGGTCGGCAGGCCCTTGGACGTGGTCAGCGGTGGCAGCGCATGAAAGGCGCGGTACAGATAAGAAGAACCGTCCACCAGGACGAGGGGAGCTTGGCTCATGAGCAGGATCAACCTTTTCGGCGGGTCCGGGGCTAGAATAGCGGGACCGTTGACGACAAAGGGACAAGGTTATCATGCGTACACTCAATCGCCTGTTACTGGCTGGCTTGTTTGCAATCACCCCGCTGGCCGTCATGGCGGCGGACGACGCACCTTCGGCAGACCCGGACGTCACTATCCGCACCGAAGGTGACAGAACCATTCAGGAGTATCGGCAAAACGGCTTTCTGTACGCGATCAAGGTCACGCCCAAGAACGGCAAGCCTTATTTCCTGGTGCGTGCCGACGGCACTGATGCAAACTTCATCCGCTCGGACCAGCCGGATATGCTGATTCCATCGTGGAAAATCTTTGAGTGGTAATACCGCTCTGCACTTCAACCGGCGCCCGCTGAAGGGCGCCCGTACTGGCAGTTTTAACCATGTCTGTGTTCACGCCCCTGGCTCGGCCCGAGCTGGAAACCTTTCTCGCCCCTTATGGGCTTGGCCGCCTGCTTGATTTTCAGGGGATTGCCGCCGGCAGCGAAAACACCAATTTCTTTATCAGCCTGGAGCAGGGCGAATTCGTCCTGACCCTGGTCGAGCGCGGTCCGGTGCAGGAAATGCCGTTCTTCATCGAACTGCTGGACGTGCTGCATGACGCCGACCTGCCGGTGCCTTACGCCTTGCGCACCACCGACGGCGTCGCGCTGCGGGAACTGGCGGGCAAGCCGGCGCTGCTGCAACCGCGCCTGGCCGGCAAGCACATCAAGCAGGCCAATGCCCAGCACTGCGCCCAGGTCGGCGAGTTGCTGGCGCATCTACACCTCGCAACCCGCGACAACATGATCAAACGCAAGACCGATCGCGGCCTGGACTGGATGCAGGAGGAGGGCGCCAAGCTGCTTTCGCACCTCGACGCCGAGCCACGTCGGCTGCTTGAGGCGGCGCTGGATGAAATCTCGTTGCAGAAAGTCGGCATCCTGGCGCTGCCGCGCGCCAACATCCATGCCGATCTGTTCCGCGACAATGCGATGTTCGAAGGCACGCACCTGACCGGGCTGATCGACTTCTACAACGCCTGCTCCGGGCCGATGCTGTATGACGTCGCCATTGCCTTGAACGACTGGTGCTCGGACGACGACGGCGTGCTCGATGGCCCCAGGGCGCGAGCGTTGCTGGGCGCCTATGCGGCGCTGCGACCGTTTACCGCCGCTGAGGCGCAACTGTGGCCGACCATGCTGCGCGTGGCGTGCGTGCGGTTCTGGCTGTCGCGGTTGATCGCCGCCGAGTCGTTTGCCGGGCAGGATGTGTTGATCCACGATCCGATGGAATTCCAGCAGCGCTTGGCACAGCGGCAGACGGTTCACACGGTGTTGCCTTTTGCCCTGTAACAACCGACAAGCGCAAGGCTTTTGTGGCGAGGGAGCTTGCTCCCGCTCGGTTGCGCAGCGACCGCAAGATTTTTAGGGCCGCTTCGCAGCCCAGCGGGAGCAAGCTCCCTCGCCACAGGTACTGCGTTGGCAGGCTATAGCGACTCCAGGCACCCCGCCAGATCATTCCCCAACTTCTCCAACAACTGCTCATAGCCCTGCGCCGTCGCCGGGGTATAGCCGCCCAGCGCATCGAGCTCCGCCAGCTTCACCGGCAACCCGGCCACCAGGGTTTCGGCCAGGCGCGGGCGCAGGGGCGGTTCGCTGAAGACGCAGGTCTTGCCCACCGCCTGCAAGCGCGTGCGCATTGCCGCCACATGCTGGGCACCGGGCTGGACTTCGGCGGCCACGGCGAACACCCCGGCGTGCTTGAGGCCGTAGTTGTCTTCGAAATAGTCGAACGCCTCGTGGAAGACGAAATACGGCTTGCCCGCGACCCCGGCCAGACGTGCCTTGAGGCGTGTGTCCAAGGCATCAAGACGCTGGTTGAAACCCTTGAGGTTGCTTTGATAGCGGGCCGCGTTGGCCGGATCCGCCGCGCTCAGGTCCGCCGCCATTTTCGCGGCGATCACTCGCGCATTGAGCGGCGAGAGCCACAGGTGAGCATCCACGGTGCCGGGGCGATGGTCGTGATCGTGTTCATCGGCGTCATGGTCATCATCTTCGTGGGACGCGCTGTCCTGGGCGAAGTGACGCAACTTGAGCCCAGGCAAATCCTGGATAGCGACGGAGGGCAGCGTGCGACCGTTGAGCACCCGCGGCAGAAAGCCTTCCATATCGGGGCCGATCCAATAAAGCAGGTCCACCGACTGCACCTTGCGTACATCCGATGGCCGCAACGCATAGTGATGCGGCGAAGCCCCTGGCGGCAGCAACACCTCTGGAACGGCCACGCCGTCCTGCACAGCGGCGGCAATCAATTGCAGCGGCTTGATGCTGGTGAGCACCTTGACGTCGGCCTGGGCCGGGGCGATCAGTAGAAAACTTGCGACAAAAGCGACAAAGAGCGAAAAAAATCGGGACACGATGACCACTCGTAGAGGCGAGAACGGGTAACATAATAACGTCTCTCACTAAACTCGTCGCTGCCCATGCCTATTACCCCCCTTGCCAGTCGTCCTCACGATCACTCCCACTGCGTGCACAGCGCGCTGTCCGAGGCCGACGCCATCTGCGCGCGCCAAGGGTTGCGCCTGACCGCCCTGCGTCGGCGCGTGCTGGAATTGGTCTGGCAAAGCCACAAGCCACTGGGCGCCTACGACATCTTGGCAGTGCTCAGCGAGCAGGACGGCCGCCGCGCCGCGCCGCCGACGGTCTACCGGGCGCTGGATTTCCTCTTGGAAAACGGCCTGGTGCATCGCATTTCGTCGCTGAACGCCTTTGTCGGCTGCAACCACCCGGAGCACGCCCACCAAGGTCAGTTCCTGATCTGCCGCGAATGCCACGCCGCCATCGAGCTGGAACAGAAGTCCATCAGCGATGCCATCATCGCCAGCGCCAAGGACGTCGGCTTCGTGGTCGAGAGCCAGACCGTCGAAGTGGTCGGTCTCTGCTCCGGCTGCCAGGGGGCCTGATGAGCAATGCGTTGATCCGCCTCGAACAGGTGGCCGTGACGTTCGCCGGGCAGAGCGTGCTGGACAACATCCACCTGAGCGTCGAGCCGGGGCAGATCGTGACCTTGATCGGCCCCAACGGCGCCGGCAAGACCACCCTGGTGCGCGCCGTGCTGGGTTTGCTCAAGCCCGACAGCGGCAGCGTCTGGCGCAAGCCCAGGTTGCGCGTCGGCTACATGCCGCAAAAACTCCACGTCGACCCGACGCTGCCGCTGTCGGTGCTGCGCTTCCTGCGCCTGGTGCCAGGCGTGGACCGCGCACGCGCCTTGGCCGCGCTCAACGAAGTCGGCGCCGAACAGGTGATCGACAGCCCGGTGCAAAGCGTGTCCGGGGGCGAGATGCAGCGCGTATTGCTGGCCCGCGCCCTGCTGCGTGAGCCTGAGCTGCTGGTGCTCGACGAGCCGGTGCAAGGGGTCGATGTAGCGGGGCAGGCCGAGCTGTACAGCCTGATCACGCGCCTGCGCGACCGCCACGGCTGCGGCGTGCTGATGGTCTCCCACGATTTGCACCTGGTGATGAGCACCACCGACCAGGTGGTCTGCCTCAACCGCCATGTCTGCTGTTCCGGGCATCCCGAGCAAGTCAGCGGCGATCCGGCCTTCGTCGAGCTGTTCGGAAAAAACGCACAAAGCCTGGCGATTTATCACCATCACCATGACCACGCCCATGACCTGCATGGTTCAGTGGTCAGTGCCCCTTCTGCTTCCAATCATGTTCATGGAGATGGCTGCAAGCATGGCTGATTTTCTGTTGTACGCCCTGCTCGCAGGCTTGGCACTCGCCCTGGTAGCCGGCCCCCTGGGTTCGTTCGTGGTCTGGCGGCGCATGGCCTATTTCGGCGACACCTTGTCCCACGCAGCGTTGCTCGGCGTGGCCTTGGGGTTTCTGCTGGACGTCAGCCCGGCGGTGGCGGTGACCGTTGGCTGCCTGTTGCTGGCGGTGGTGCTGGTGACCTTGCAACACCGCCAACCGCTGGCGTCCGACACGCTATTGGGTATTTTGGCGCCGAGCACCCTGTCCCTCGGGCTGGTGGTACTAAGCTTCATGCATGACGTGCGGATTGACCTGATGGCCTATCTGTTCGGCGACCTGTTGGCGATCAGCCCGATGGACCTGTCGTGGATCCTCGGCGGTAGCGCAGCGGTGCTGCTGTTGCTGGTGGCACTCTGGCGTCCGTTGCTGGCCGTCACCGTGCACGAGGAACTGGCCCGGGTCGAAGGCCTGCCCGTGCTGGGTTTGCGGCTGGCGCTGATGCTGCTGATTGCGGTGGTCATCGCGGTGGCGATGAAAATCGTCGGGGTGTTGCTGATCACTTCATTGCTGATCATCCCGGCGGCTGCGGCACAGCGTCACGCTCGCTCACCCGAGCAGATGGCCCTGGGCGCGAGCCTGCTGGGCATGCTCGCGGTGTGTGGCGGGCTGGCACTTTCCTGGTTCAAGGACACCCCGGCCGGCCCGTCGATCGTGGTCAGCGCCGCCGCGCTGTTTCTGCTGAGTTTTGTCCTGCCTCGTCGAGGGGTGTAGACTTGCTCGCTTTTTGCGCAAATAGAGAGTCGCAGGAATGAAGCCGTTCGCCTCCCGTTATCTGCTCCTTGTCGCATTTTCCCTGCTGCTGGGCGCCTGCCAGAGTACGCCGCCGGTCACCCAGGCCCCCGATACGCGGGGCCCGGCCATCGCGCAGCTCGAGCAAAGCCTTGCCAGCAATGAGCTGGCCACCGCCGAAGACCAGTTGGCCGCCTTGCAAGCCCAGTCGCCCGAAGACCGCTCGCTGGAACCCTACCAGCGGCAATTGGCCGAGGCGTATTTGCGCCGCAGCCAGATCGACCTGCAAAAAGGTGATGTCAACGCCGCTGCCACCGCCCTGAGCCGTGCCCGAGCCTTGATGCCCAAGGCCCCAGCCCTCACCGGCGAGGTCAACAGCGCCATTGCCGAAGCCCGCAAGGCCGACCTGGATAAAGCCGAGGCCGACCTCAAGGCCGCCGAAGCCAAACCGGTCGCCAAAGTGATCGACCCGAGCGCCCCCAGCACCACGGTTGCGCTCAACCTCGCCGATATACAGCAAATGCGTCGACAACTGGATGCCATCGCCGCCGACGTGGTGAATTATCAGTGTGACGTCAGCATCCAGGCGCCGCGCACCGATGATTATCCTTGGTTGGCGACGTTGCTGAGCAAGCGGGTCAAGAAACTGGACCCGGGGTTTGATTTGAAGCTGCAGAAGCAGATTTTGCGCAGTGTGCCGGCGCAGATGGTGCTGACACCGCGTAAGCCCTAAAAGCATCGCGAGCAAGCTCGCTCCCACAGGGGTTTTGTGTCGATCACGAAACCCCATGTGGGAGCGAGCTTGCTCGCGATAGCGCCCTACCAGACAACAAATCTCTCTAGGCTGGAACCGCCTTCGCCTTAGCCTCCCGCGCCCAAACCCGATGCTGAGCAATCGCCGTAAAAAACCGCGAAAAACCGCTCGCATCCGCATCTTCGATCAACCCCGCATCCACCTCCAGCTTCAACTCCACCAACAACTGCCGGGCCTCACCATGAAGCCCAATGGCTTTCAGATGCTTGTAGGCCTCCAGCACGTAATGCAAGGCCACGCCGTCGCGACTCAAGGCCTTGATCGACTCCGCCCCACCGGGCACGAACACCGCGTCAAAGGCAATCGACGGCAACCCTTCCATGGACGCATCCACCGCCAGCGTTTTCCCATCGGCCGTGGTCACCGGCGCGGAGGTCGGCCCCAGCACTTTGGCGTGGGCGCCCTCGGCCTTCAGGGCCTTCTTGAGCGCATCAATGATCGCGCCATCGACACCGTTAGCCACCAACACCGCCACTTTTCGCGTCTTGATGTCGCCGGACAGCAGGTTCGCCTGGCTCAAGGCCGGAGACTGCTCCAGCGATGGCGTTGGCACATCGACGGTGCCAGCGGTAGGCACCGGCAGCCCAAGGTTTTTCGCCACTCGCCCGGCCAGTTCCAGGTCGATATTGGCGAGGATCTCATTGACCTGCCGCGCCCGGATGAACTCACGCTCCACCTTGCCCAGCTCGAAGCTGTAGGCAGCGATGATGTGCTCCTGCTCATGAGGACTCATGCTCTTGTAGAACAACCGCGCCTGGGAGAAATGATCACCGAACGAATCGCTGCGTTGGCGGATCTTGTAGGCGTCGATGCGCTCTGGATAACTTTCAAAGCCGCCGTCTTCCGGTCCAGGCGGGGTTTCCTTCGGCCAGCCGCCGTCGATGGAGTTCGGCTCGTAGGAAGCACGCCCCTTGTCGATGGTGGTGCGGTGCATCGCATCCCGCTGGCCGTTGTGTACCGGCGTGATCGCCCGGTTGATCGGCAGCTCATGAAAATTCGGTCCACCGAGTCGGCTGATCTGCGTATCGGTGTAGGAAAACAGCCGCCCTTGCAGCAACGGGTCATTGGAAAAGTCGATGCCCGGCACGATGTGCCCGGGGCAGAACGCAACTTGCTCGACTTCGGCGAAGAAATTGTCCGGGTTGCGGTTCAGCACCATCTTGCCCAGGGGCGTAATGGGCACCAGCTCTTCAGGGATGATCTTGGTCGGGTCGAGCAGGTCGAAGTCGAATTTGTGCTCGTCTTCCTCGGCGACAATCTGCACGCCGAACTCCCATTCCGGGTAGTCGCCCATCTCGATCGATTCCCAGAGATCGCGACGGTGGTAGTCCGTATCTTTACCCGCCAGCTTCTGGGCTTCGTCCCACACCAATGAACAGGTCCCAGCCTTGGGTCGCCAGTGGAATTTGACGAAGCTGCTTTTGCCTTCCGCATTGATCATGCGGAAGGTGTGCACACCAAAACCCTGCATCATGCGTAGGCTTTTTGGAATGGCACGGTCAGACATCGCCCAGATCACCATGTGGGCCGACTCCGGCACCAGCGAGACGAAATCCCAGAACGTGTCGTGGGCCGAGCCGCCTGTAGGAATTTCGTTATGGGGCTCGGGTTTTACCGCGTGGACAAAGTCCGGAAACTTCACCGCGTCCTGAATGAAAAACACCGGCATGTTGTTGCCCACCAGGTCGAAGTTGCCTTCGTCGGTGAAGAACTTCACCGCAAAGCCACGCACGTCCCGCACGGTGTCGCCGGAGCCGCGTGGGCCTTGCACAGTGGAAAAACGCACGAACACCGGGGTTTTCTTGCTCGGATCTTGTAGGAAACCGGCCTTGGTCAATGCCGAATGCGCGTCATAGCTCTGAAAATAACCATGGGCGCCGGTCCCACGGGCGTGGACGATGCGCTCCGGGATACGCTCATGGTCAAAGTGCGTGATTTTTTCACGCATGATGAAGTCTTCCAGTAACGAAGGGCCGCGGGGGCCGGCGCGCAGGGTGTTCTGGTTATCGGCGATCTTCACGCCCTGGTTGGTGCGCAACGCCTGTTCCGTGGCGTCGGAGCGAAACTGTTCCAGGCTCTCGAGCTTGGCGTTGGTGTTGCCGCGATCCAGTGTGTCGGTCCCGGCCAGTTGGCTCTTGTTGACCGTGGGCTTTTTGGTACTCATCAGGCATGACTCCTCTTTGCGTTCCTCGCCATGGCCAGGAATCTGAGTTCAATGCCGCAGGTGCATGACCCCGGCATTTCAAGTGGCTTAATGAGTGACCGACGCCGTTTGGCCGTGTTCCTTTTTTATGGCCTTTGATCGCGTTATTGCCAAATGACAGGTCTGATCGCAAATAAATGCTAAGAACCTCTATACGGACAGGCTAAAATGCGCGCCCGGCTAACCGCTGATCCTTTTCCAACGCGCCCCACAAGGTTCGCTACGTGATCGAGTTTCAAGACGTCCATAAAACCTACCGAGTCGCTGGTAGGGATATCCCCGCCCTGCATCCGACCAGTCTGACGATTGAGAACGGTCAGGTCTTCGGCCTGATTGGCCATTCCGGTGCGGGAAAAAGTACCCTGCTGCGCCTGATCAATCGCCTGGAAGATTCCACCGGCGGCAAGATCATCGTCGACGGCGAGGAAGTCACCGCCCTGGACGCCAGCGGCCTGCGCCGCTTCCGCCAGCAAGTCGGGATGATCTTCCAGCACTTCAACCTGCTGGCGTCCAAGACCGTGGCCGACAACGTGGCGCTGCCACTGACGCTGGCGGGCGAGTTGTCCCGCAGCGAAATCGACCAGCGCGTCGCCGAGTTGCTGGCGCGGGTGGGCCTGTCCGACCACGCCCGCAAATACCCGGCGCAACTGTCCGGCGGCCAGAAGCAGCGCGTCGGCATCGCCCGCGCCCTGGCGACCAAACCCAAGATTTTGCTGTGCGACGAGGCCACCAGCGCCCTCGACCCACAGACCACCGCCTCGGTGCTGCAACTATTGGCGGAGATCAACCGCGAGCTGAAGCTGACCATCGTGCTGATTACCCATGAAATGGACGTGATCCGCCGCGTTTGCGATCAAGTGGCCGTGATGGACGCAGGCGTGATCGTCGAGCAAGGCCCGGTGGCCCAGGTGTTCCTGCACCCCAAGCACCCGACCACCAAGCGTTTCGTCCAGGAAGACGAGCAGATCGACGAAAGCGAACAGCGCGACGATTTCGCTCACGTCCCAGGGCGCATCGTGCGTCTGACGTTCCAGGGCGAAGCGACCTACGCGCCATTGCTCGGCACCATTGCCCGGGAAACCGGCGTGGACTACAGCATCCTGGCCGGTCGTATCGACCGCATCAAAGACACCCCCTACGGGCAACTGACCCTCGCCATCACCGGCGGTGACATGGAGGCGGCGTTTGCCCGCTTCACCGCGGCCGATGTCCACATGGAGGTGCTGCGCTAATGGAACTGTTGAATTCGTTCTTCTCCAACATCGACTGGCTGGAAATCTGGCTGGCGACGGGCGACACCTTCCTGATGCTGTTCGGTTCGCTGCTGTTCACCGTGCTGCTTGGCCTGCCGCTGGGCGTGCTGCTGTTCCTGTGCAGCCCGCGCCAGTTGCTCGAAGCCCGCGGCGTGTATGCGCTGCTGTCGCTGATCGTGAACATCCTGCGTTCGCTACCGTTCATCATCCTGTTGATCGTGATGATCCCGTTCACGGTATTGATCACCGGCACCTCCCTGGGCGTGGCCGGCGCGATCCCACCGCTGGTGGTCGGCGCCACACCGTTCTTCGCCCGCCTGGTGGAAACCGCCCTGCGCGAAGTCGACCGCGGCATCATCGAAGCGACCCAGGCCATGGGCGCAACGACGCGGCAAATCATCGTCAACGCCTTGCTGCCGGAAGCCCGCCCAGGCATTTTTGCAGCGATTACGGTGACAGCGATTACGCTGGTGTCCTACACGGCCATGGCCGGTGTGGTCGGCGCCGGTGGTTTGGGCGACCTGGCAATCCGGTTCGGTTACCAACGTTTCCAGACCGATGTGATGGTGGTCACGGTGGTGTTGCTGCTGGTGCTGGTGCAGGTCCTGCAAACCGTGGGCGACAAGTTGGTTGTGCATTTCTCTAGAAAATAAGGCCTCGCGGCCAATAAACCATGAGCCGGCCATTCGCTGGCAGGCGCCGAGAGCAGGCGCCTCAAAAGGAGTTAGCTGAATGAAGAAACTACTGGTTGCCTTCGCTGCCGCCGCAGCGTTTTCCGCCCACGCCGCCGACACCCTGACCGTCGCGGCCACCCCGGTCCCGCACGCGGAAATCCTCGAATTCGTCAAACCGGCCCTGGCCAAAGAAGGCGTGGACCTCAAGGTCAAAGTCTTCACCGACTACATCCAGCCGAACGTACAAGTCGCCGAAAAGCGCCTGGACGCCAACTTCTTCCAGCACCAGCCGTACCTGGATGAGTTCAACAAGGCCAAGGGCACGAACCTGGTGAGTGTGGCCGGTGTGCACCTGGAACCACTTGGCGCGTATTCCAGTAAGTACAAGACACTCGCCGAATTGCCAGGTGGTGGCAACGTGGTGATCCCGAACGACGCCACCAACGGCGGCCGTGCGCTGTTGCTGCTGGCTAAGGCTGGGGTGATCAAGCTGAAGGATTCGAACAACATCCTGTCGACGACCAAGGACATCACCGAGAATCCGAAGGATCTGAAATTCCGTGAGTTGGAAGCGGCGACCATTCCGCGGGTGCTGACCCAGGTGGATCTGGCGTTGATCAATACCAACTACGCGTTGGAAGCCAAGCTTGATCCATCCAAGGATGCGCTGGTTATCGAAGGTAACGACTCGCCTTATGTGAACATCCTGGTGGCTCGCGAGGATGATAAGGACAGCGAGGCGATGAAGAAGCTGGTGGCGGCGCTGCATACGCCGGAAGTGAAGGCTTTTATTCTTGAGAAGTACAAAGGTGCGGTTTTGCCGGCGTTCTGATCTGATCAGGTGGTGAAAAAACGGGGCTGCGTGGGAATGCAGGCCCGTTTTTTTTATGCTCGGAGATGTGCGCGTCGCGCAAAGGCCCGCAGATCACGGGCATTCATCAAATTTGATTGACCTAGTGATTGTCCCGCAACAATACTTATCCCAACGCATGAGGGGTGACTCTCGTGCCTACCTTCCGAGGCCCGCTTGAGAGAAATCTCTGCGGGCTTTCGTGTTTCTATGGCAAGAAATCCGGTCTCTAAGATGCATCACGTCGCGTACATGAACGAATTCGGGCACGTCAGCCAGTACGTTTAAGCCAGAACCAGTGATACCGCTTGTATGCTATTCAGGTGATTGATGTAGTTTTGCAGCGCATCGATCACGGTTTGCTGCGCCCCGGAGCGCTTCGGCCAAACGAAATTCCGATAGAAGTGTCGACGTCCAGCCGATTGGGGTGATTCGCACGGCCAAGGCTGGCGCAATTCATTGAAGTAGGGTATTCCTTAGCTAAGGCGTGGCATTGTGCCACCAGCCCAATCGATGAGGACAGTAGTTAGATGGCAAACAGAAACGATGAGGCTTCAGAGAAGGGTGCTCTAACGTGTGGTTTGGTGATGCCTATATCTGCAATCGACGGATGTACTGCTGAACATTGGGCTGACGTAAAAAATATTATCTGTGATGCTATTGGCGGAATAGAGGGTTTAAATTTCATACCAAAACTTGTCAGCGAACAAGATGATGTTGGCGTCATACAAAAGAGAATTGTTCAAAATATATATTTATCTGACATTGTTGTTTGTGACGTTAGTTGTAAAAATGCAAATGTCATGTTTGAGCTCGGCATGAGATTAGCATTTGACAAGCCGACCATTCTGATCAAGGACGATAAAACAGACTTTTCATTCGACACTGGAGTCATTGAACATCTTTTATACCCGCGAGACCTACGATTTTCTCGTATAGTAAACTTTAAAAAATCTTTAGCGGAAAAGGTCCTTGCTACATATCAAGCATCTATAAACGACCCATCGCATTCGACTTTTTTAAAAAATTTCGGGAGTTTTAAAGTCGCCGCACTGAGCCAAACAGAGGGCACTCCTGACCAAGTCATACTTGACATGTTGCAGGATATATCACGTGACGTATCAAGGTTAAAAAGAACGGCATATACCAACAACAGAAAAGCCATAAGCAACATTGATAAGTTCGAAGAAATCAATGCAGCCACACAACGATACAAGCACGACTCTGGCTGGCCAGGAAACACCGTAGAACTGCTAGGCAATGAGGCTTATTACAAATATGTTGAGAATAATATCAGTTTGCGACCATTTAATTCTAGGGCTGACTTTGTAGCCGCAGTAGATGAATATCTTTTAACGGATAGCCTGTAGCCATAACTTGAGTAAAGTATCTAACCTCCCTAATAAACTGAAAATATAGAAACAGAAAAAGCTTATTTTATTAGGCAATAAGACTTTTCGCTTTGATCGTTCTTTGTTGCTATATTTTTGCGGAAATAGGATTTTTTAGAAAAGCCAGCTAGGCTATAGCACCTCCGGCTCCCTTGCATGCATTCTTCAGACATATAGAGCCATGGCTTGGTGATGTGATTCAAAAAGTCCCCTAGACAAAGGGGACATAGACAAAGGCGACGAATTTATTACAGCTTTTATATCTGCCCCGTTTTCTCCTAAGTTACACACATGAGTTTCGCTTTAACCAAAAAAATTCGTCTTTTTTCGCACAACCGTATAGAACTGGGATTTAATTTAAATTATCACCTCTAAACCATGGTCCAACATCAGTTGCGCTACCGTCTCCCTTCCACCCTCAACAGCATCTAACTGCCTTAGAACATTAGGCAGCTCGTTGCTATGTTTGATTTGGTCATTCTTTGAGGCCATTCTGACAATCTCGCTCACCTGTTTGTACGTAGGTTCAAGATCCTGAAGCATTTGTCTTAATGTACGACCATAGGTGTTTGCCTCGGCAAAACTTGCAGAATTACAATATATCGTCATCAAGCGATCAATAACTATTGGTGGTATAACCAGCCAACCAGCTCGATCTATTTCAGCATGTGTTGCTTTCATTATTCTTTTGTTTGAAATAGCAACCAACTCTGCTGGCACAGGGGGAGAAATGTAAAACCAATCAAAATCATTAAACAATGCAGGTGGAGCATTTTCTACAAACGTTAGGAGCCGCAATTGATCCGCTTTTGACAAAACGTTCCATAATCCCAGCTTTTCCAACCTAACGACCATCACTACCGCTCTACATAATTCATCATCAGTGCGCATGCGTTCTATTATTTGTTTAACAGAATCTGCGAAAAATCTTTCCCACAAATTTGGTTGAATGCATTTTAAGGCCAAAAGCGCGAGTCTGCATTTTTTGAATTTTGCCTCTATCTCTTCTTCGACAAATACGGTTTTTATTAGAATTCTTAAAAGATTGCTAAATAATGAATCCCTACAACGTTTCAAAGGTCCAGCTTCAAAAAGCGTAATAACATCATCAACTTCGTTAGGAAAAAATTTAGACTCTATGTCATTAAGTACGCGCTCCAAAGCAGCCTTGCCTTGAGATGCAGGTTTTGAAAGTATAGAGCTGACAGCATTAAAAATATGGACTCGAGCTAGCTCCGCTGATGCCGAAAAAACCTCATTATCCGAAACTTGTGAAGGATGAGCACAGCGATTTCGATCTTCTACCAAGCGCATAATATCTAAATATTCAAGATGCGAGATAAATTCAAATTTATCTTTTGCCATTAACGGCAGTTCTTTCTCGAAGTTTAGCGCACCGGGAAGATTATTAGCTTTTTGAATTTGTTCGAATCTTGTTATTTCTGCTTGCGCTTGCTTATCACCTCCTGCCGCCAACTCTCTTATTTTATCGACCAAATCGAAGGCAACTGCAATCCAGCACGCCACTACCGACGAGCGATAGGCGCCTGCTTTATAACATGTAACAGCCTCTTCAATATATTTTCGAGATCGAGGATCTTCACAACTTAAAACTAGCTCGTCCAGATCTCTGAGCATTTTTCCCCCGATGTGTCCGTTGATTGGCGGCTTTCTTATTTCAATATCTCATAATGGCGATAAGGCGGCAATCAGCTCTAGAGCCGAAAACAATCCAACGCACCCACCGAAACACTAATCCGTATCACAGGCCAATTGGCTCAATCCTCCCGGTATAGACCTGCCAGATTTCAGTTCTCCCAGTCAACATCTCTGACGCCCGCAGACCAACGGAAACGAGGACGGTTTAACTTAGCTGTTTCTGATCACGCTATACATTCATCTACAGGAAGCTTCAAATCGACGACTGCCCGTCTCTAAATCTCCGGCCGATATTTCAACTGAGAGGCCGTAAAAAGCAACCCGACGAAAAACGTCGGGTTTTTCCACTGAGGGGTTGTCCGTACTATCTCGGATCAACGTTATCCAACACCCGATTCGCCAACAATGAACTCAATTCGATCAACTGCTGAATGCCGAGAAGGATGTGACGGCGGGGGCCTTCCAGGTCGAAGGCCAGGTTGCTGACCATCGCATCGGCTGCCGCCAGTGTTTCGCTGAGGTTCGCGAGGAGGGATTCGTTGTCGGCGTTTTTTGCGACGGTGAAGAGTTGGCCCGGCTGGGATGCATCTTCGGACTTTTCCGGTTTTGGTAGCAGGTAGTAATCCAAGGCGCGATTGGTGGCTTCGTCGTGCTTTTTGGCCTTGGATTTGGCGTGGCCTGTCTCTGGAGGGTTCGGAGTAGGTTTGAACATTGGGACTTTTCTCTAGTAGGGCCGCACCGTCTCGCTACTAAACGAAAAGGAGGCAGCTGTGCGCAAGTTAGTAGACCGGTAAAGTCACCAAACCCGGCGCGCCCGAAGGCGCCTTGCGCACAGCCACCATCAAGTGCAGGCAAACGCCTGACTGGATGACACTCATGCAACCGTAGATGACTAACCGAGCTACTAAACCCGACCACTGATGGGCAGTGGCAGGGAAACGATAGAACCCGGGGGCAAGGCGCACAAGCGGGCGGATTCTGGCGTAGTTGTAGGCAATGGCGCAAGGATTCGTAGCTTGATGGAAGGGTGGCTGTGGCGGAATAAACAGGGCGTCGTTTTGCCTTGGAATTCGGCGCTAGAGGGCCGTTCTAGCTATGCAGCCTGACGTTGTCGTAACGCATCACAAAACGCTGCAAGTCGATCTGCCCGTCATGCTTTACTGACGTTCTGTCACTTCCTAGCTGTAACGTATGCTCACGCGCCTTCAAGGGTGATCCGTACCGAGAGCCGTATACATAATGTCCTTCGCCGAGCTGAAATCCTTCCACATGGTCGCCCGCCTGGGCAGCATCACCCAGGCGGCGAAAAAGCTCGGCCTCAGCCAGCCCACGGTCACCACGCAGATCCGCAGCCTCGAAGGGCAGTACGGTGTCGAGCTGTTCTACCGGGGTGGTCGGCGTCTGACCCTGAGCGATGAAGGCGTGCGCCTGCTGCCCATGGTGCAGCAGTTGCTGCAGCAAGAGGCCGACATTGAGTTTTTCTTGCGCAACTGCGGCCAGGTACAAGGTGCCCTGCGCATCGGCGCCACGGCGCCTTATTACATGCTCGACCTGGTGCGGCGCTTCCGTGAGCAACTGCCGCAATGCGAGGTGACGCTGGAGATCGGCAACTCGCAGCAGGTGATCGAAGCGCTGGAAGACTATCGCGTAGACCTTGCCGCCTCCTCGCTGTTGGTCGAAGACCCGCGACTGACCCGCCTGCTGTTGGGCCACGACCCACTGGTGTTGGCCGTACACCGTAGCCACCCATTGGCCGCGCGGGAGCGCGTGCCGCTTGCGGCCCTGGCCGGGCACTGCCTGCTGATGCGCGAGAAAGGTTCGACCACTCGGGTGCTCACCGAGCAGTTGCTGCGCGACGCCGGTGTGGCGCTCGGCTCATTGCTGGAGATCGGCAGTCGCGAGTCGATTCGCGAAGCGGTGCTGCGCAATATCGGCATCAGCATCATCGCCCGCCACGAAGTGCCGACCAGTAGCGAGTTGCGGGTGATCGAACTGGACGGCGCGCCGCTGATTGCCGAATACCTCTACTGCCTGAAGGAGCGCCGCAGCGCGCGCCTGCCGGCGGTCTTTCTGGCATTGGCGCGGGAAGCCGCGAGCACCTCATAGGGTGCCTTGCGCCCGCCTTTTGGGCGAAAGCACTGCATAAATCCACCGATACCACTATCGGCAGTTTTTGCCCAACTGCCATAAAGCCTTAGCACCCTGTGTCCAGGATGGACCTCGTATTCCACCGACGAGGTTCCGCCATGGCTACAGTTAGCTTGCAACTGCGCGACATCCACAAGGCCTTCGGCGCCTTTCAGGCGCTGGACGGCGTGTCGCTGGACGTCTCTGCTGGCGAGCTGGTGTGCCTGCTCGGCCCCTCTGGCTGCGGCAAGACCACCCTGCTGCGCTGCATCGCCGGGCTGGAGCGCCAGGATGGCGGCCATATTTTCTTCGGCAATCGTGATGTCTCCACGCTACCACCACAGGCTCGCGACTACGGCATCCTGTTCCAATCCTACGCGTTGTTTCCCAACCTCACGGTGGCGCAAAACATCGGTTACGGCCTGGCCGGCAACAGCCGCGAGATCCTCCGTGCACGGGTCGCCGAGATGCTTGAGCTGGTCGGCCTCAAGGGCAGCGAGCAGAAATATCCCGGCCAACTCTCCGGAGGCCAGCAACAGCGCGTGGCCCTGGCCCGTGCCCTGGCGCCGGCGCCCCAGCTATTGCTGCTGGACGAACCGATGTCGGCCCTCGACGCTCGCGTGCGCGAACACCTGTGCGGCGAGTTGCGCCAGTTGCAGAAGAGCCTGGGCATCACCACCGTGATGGTCACCCACAACCAGGACGAGGCCATGCTCATGGCCGACCGTATCGCGGTGATCAACCACGGTCGGGTCGAGCAATACGCCACGCCCCAGGAGATCTATCGCGCGCCCGCCACGCCCTTCGTCGCCGAGTTCGTCGGCCAGGGCAACTGGCTGCCCTACGAGCGCGACGGCGAGCACGCCCGGGTTGGCGAGCTTAGCCTGCGTCTGCACGGCGTCCGGCCGGCCGAACGCGGCCGCCTGTTCTGCCGCCCCGAAGCGGTGGTGGTCAACCCGCCGGTGCACGAAGACAACCTGTTCAGCGCACAGATGCGCGAGATCACCTTCCTCGGCAATCGCTGCCGCCTGAGTTTCGAGCTGGACGCCCTGCCGGGGCATGCCCTGCTTGCCGAGCTGGCGCCGGACGCCATGCCGCGCCTGGGCGCCCCGCATATCTGGGTGGCCCTGCCGCCACGCAGCCTGCAAGTGTTCGTCTGATGGAACAGGTATTGCTGAGCAAGCCCCAAGCCGGCGCGCGGCGCCTGCCTGCCGACCTGGCCGACCGGGTATTCGTCCACGGTGGCCAGTGGTTGCTGCTGGTGCTGCTGGTTCTCGCCGTGCTGCTGCCGCTACTGGCCATGCTTTGGCGCGGCTTTGCCAGCGAGCCCGGGCAGGGCGGTGGGCTGACGGCGGCGGCCGAGTTGTTCGGCAGCGCCAACTTCCGCTGGCTGCTGGGCAACAGTCTGGCGGTCTCGCTGACCGTGGCCGCCATCGTCGTGCCGCTATCCTACGCCTTCGCCTATGCGCTGCAGCGTACCTGCGTGCCGGCCAAGGGCCTGTGGCGCGGCATTTCCCTGCTGCCGCTGCTGGCGCCGTCGATATTGCCGGGCATCGCGCTGATCTACCTGTTCGGCAACCAGGGCGCGCTCCGGCACCTGCTCACGGACAATATCTATGGCTTCTGGGGCATCGTCATCGGCGAAGCCATCTACACCTTCCCCCATGCGCTGATGGTGCTGCTTTCGGCTCTGGCCCTGGCCGATGCGCGCCTGTTCGACGCCGCCTCGAGCATGGGCGCTTCACCGTGGCGGGCATTTCGCAGCATCACCTGGCCGGGTAGCCGACAGGGCGTGTTCGCTGCCTTCTGCCTGGTGTTCACCCTGTGCATCACCGATTTCGGTGTACCGGTGGTGGTCGGCGGCGATTATCAGGTGCTGGCGCTGGAGGCCTACAAAGCAGTGGTCGGGCAGCAGCAGTTCGGCCGTGGCGCGCTGATCGGCATGGTCCTGCTGCTGCCGGCGCTGTTGAGCTTCGCCGTCGACCTGTGGTTGCGCCGGCGTCAGCGCGAGGCAATGAGCGGCCGCGCCCAGGTTTACCAGCCGCAACCATCGCGCCGCCGCGACCTGGCCTTCCTCGCCGTGGTGCTGCTGATCTGCGCGGCGCTGCTCGGCGTGTTCGGCATGGCGATGTACTCGTCGCTGGTCAAGTTCTGGCCCTACGACCTGTCGCTGTCGCTGCACCACTACGCCTTTTCCGAACTCCCCGGCGGCTGGCAGGTGTACCGCAACAGCCTGCTGCTGGCCAGTTGCACAGCCGTGTTCGGCAGCCTGCTGACCTTCACCGGCGCCTACCTGCTGGAGAAGACCCGGCAGAGCCCGCTGACCCAGGCCCTGCGCCTGCTCAGCTTCGTGCCGATGGCGGTGCCGGGGTTGGTGCTGGGCCTGGGCTACGTGTTTTTCTTCAACCTGCCGGGCAATCCGCTGCACGGCCTGTACGGCAGCCTGACCCTGCTGGTGGCGTGCACCATCGCGCACTTCCTGACCACTGCGCAGTTGACCGCCAGCGCCGCGCTGCGCCAGCTCGATGGCGAGTTCGAGGCCGCCGCGCTGTCGCTGAAGGTGCCGCTGCTGCGCCACTTTTTGCGCGTCACCCTGCCGATCTGCCTGCCGGCGTTGCTCGACATCCTGCGCTACCTGTTCGTCTCGGCGATGACCACGGTGTCGGCGGTGATCTTCCTCTACAGCCCGGACAGCCTGCTCGCCGCCATCGCCGTGCTGAACATGGACGACGCCGGCAATGTCGGCGGTGCCGCCGCCATGTCCACCCTGATTCTGCTCACCTCGGCCGCGGTTTCGCTGCTGCTGGCGGGGGCCTCACGCGGCGTGCTGCGTCGGGCCCAAGCCTGGCGCACGGCCGCCGGCCATTGATTACCCTGGAGACTGCCATGCACTACCAACACCCCGACCGCCTGCACGCCGCCATTCTCGACTGGGCCGGCACCGTGGTCGATTTCGGCTCCTTCGCGCCGACCCGCATCTTCGTCGAGGCCTTCGCCAGTTTCGACGTCGAGATCAGCCTGGACGAAGCGCGCGGGCCGATGGGCATGGGCAAGTGGGACCACATCCGCGCCTTGTGCAACCTGCCGGCGATTGCCGAGCGCTACCAACGCCGCTTCGGCCGTCTGCCAAGCGACGAAGATGTGACGGCGATTTATGAGCGCTTCATGCCCTTGCAGATCGCCAAGGTCGGCGAACACTCGGCGCTGATCCCCGGCGCGCTGGCGTGTATCGCCGCCCTGCGCGAGCGCGGGCTCAAGCTCGGCAGCTGCTCCGGCTATCCCAAACAGGTGATGGACAGGGTGGTCGAGTTGGCCGCCGCCAACGGATACCGCCCAGACCACGTGGTGGCCACCGACGAGGTGCCCAAGGGCCGGCCGAGCCCGGCCCAGGCGCTGGCCAACGTCATCGCCCTCGGCCTCGACGACGTGGCCGCCTGCGTCAAGGTCGACGACACCGAGCCGGGCATCCTCGAAGGCCGCAGCGCCGGCATGTGGACCGTGGCGCTGCGCTTCTCCGGCAACTTCCTGGGCCTTGACTGGGCGCAGTACCAGGCCCTGACACCCGCGCAGCGCGAAGCCGAGCGCACGCGCATCGACGCGCTGTTCGCGCCGAGCCGGCCGCATTACCTGATCGACACCCTCGCCGAACTGCCGCCGGTGATCGACGCGATCAACGCTCGCCTGGCCCGGGGCGAGAGTCCGCAAGCCAACTGAATTCAAATAACCAACGCCACGCAATACCAACCAAGGAGCTCTTCATGTTCAAACGCACCGCTCTGGCCGCCGGCCTGCTCGCCGCTTGCGCCATGCAGGCCCAGGCCAACACCGAGCTGACCGTGTACACCGCCCTCGAAGTGGAACAGCTGGCCGCCTACAAGGCCGCCTTCGAAAAGCTGCACCCGGATATCGAGATCAAGTGGGTACGCGACTCCACCGGCATCGTCACCGCCAAACTGCTGGCCGAGAAAGATCGCCCGCAGGCCGATGTGGTGTGGGGACTGGCCGGCTCGAGCCTGGCGGTGCTCAAGCAGCAGGGCATGCTCGAAGCCTACGCCCCGGCCAACCTGGACAAGATCGGCGCCAACTACCGCGACACCGCCAACCCACCGGCCTGGGTTGGCATGGACGTGTGGGCTGCGACCATCTGCTTCAACACCATCGAGGCCGAGAAGCAGGGCCTGCCCAAGCCGACCAAATGGGAAGACCTGACCAACCCGGTGTACAAGGGCAAGATCGTCATGCCCAACCCGGCTTCGTCCGGCACCGGCTACCTCGACGTCAGCGCCTGGTTGCAGACCTTCGGCGAGCCGCAGGGCTGGGCCTACATGGACAAGCTGCACCAGAACATCGGCCAGTACACCCACTCCGGCTCCAAGCCGTGCAAGCTGGCCGCCGCCGGCGAGTTCCCCATCGGCATCTCCTTCGAGTACCCGGCAGTGCAGCTCAAGCGCAAGGGTGCGCCGCTGGACATCGTCCTGCCGAAGGAAGGCCTGGGTTGGGAGATCGAGGCCACCGGCATCATCAAAGGCACCGAGCAGTTGGACGCGGCGAAGAAGCTCGCCGATTTCTCCGCCAGCCGCGAGGCCATGGACCTGTACAAGGCAAATTTCGCCGTGCTGGCCCAGCCGGGCATCGCCGAGCGCTTCCAGGAACTGCCCGCCGACTACGAGCAGCGCCTGATCAAGAACGACTTCGCCTGGGCCTCGGAAAACCGCGACAAGATCCTCGCCGAATGGCGCAAGCGCTACGACGGCAAGTCCGAACCTGTCGCCCAGTGAAGTGGCCGGCAGAATCCTGTTGGCGGTGTGACGCGGGTCTGCTGTACGGCTCGCCCGCGAGCCTTGCCAGAGGGGTTCTGCCCATCACTGCTGCACGTTGATTCATCCGGCTGCGTTGACGGCCACCTTTTTCGTTCCAGGAGTTTCCCCATGAGTCAGCACGACTGCGATCTGTTGATCGTCGGTGCCGGCATGCTCGGCCTCGCCCATGCCTGGGCCGGCGCCAAGCGCGGCCTCAAGGTACGTGTGTTCGAGCGCAGCCACACGCCGCTCGGCGCCTCCATCCGCAACTTCGGCCAGGCCCTGGTCACTGGCCAGGCACCCGGCGTGATGCTCGACCTGGCTCGCCAGTCCCGCGGCCTGTGGGCCGAACTGGGCCAGGCCGCCGGCCTGCAGCTCAAGCAACAGGGCTCACTGCTGTTTGCACGCAGCGAAGCCGAAGAAGCCTTGCTCGAAGCCTTCTGCGCAGGCCGTGCCCGTGAACAGGGCTACCGTGTCGAGTTGGTGCGCGGTGCCGCGCTGGATGGGCTGTACGGCGGGCGTTTCGCCCACCATCGCGCCGCCCTGCATGGCCTCGACGACCAGCAGCTGTATTCCCGTGAGGCACTGCCGCAGATCGTCGATTACCTGCGCGGGTTGGGCGTGCAGTTCCATTTCTCCACCTTGGTGCGAGACGTCGAGCCAGGTAGCGCCCTGACCAGCGCCGGGCGCTCCAGTGCCAGGCACATCGTGGTCTGCTCCGGACACGATTATCAGACCTTGCTGGCAGAGCCGCTGGCCGCGCTCCAGCCTTCGGTGTGTCGCTTGCAGATGCTGCGCGCCCGCCTGCAACAGCCGCTGGACCTGCAACACGCGGTGCTCACCGGTCTCAGCTGCGTGCATTACGGCGCTTTCGCCGATCTGCCGGAAGCCGAGGCCATTCGCGCGCAGATCCGCCGCGAGCAGCCAGAACTGGAAACCCACGGCATCCACCTGCTGGTCAGCCCGACGCCCCATGGCGAGCTGATCATCGGCGACTCCCACGACTACGGCGACGACGCCTCGCCGTTCAATGCCGAGGCCGTGGACGACCTCATGCTGGCGCTGGCCGAGCACACCCTGGGCGGCAAGCTGCAGGTGCTGGAACGCTGGCAGGGCGTATATGGCTCGCGCGGGCCCGGCCCGTTCAGCGTGGTGCAAGCCGGAGCAGGCGTCAGCGCCGTACTGATGCACACCGGCCTGGGCATGAGCGTCGGCCTCGGCCTCGGTGAGCGCAGCCTGGCGGCCTTGCTCGGCGAAGGAGAATGGCCGCGGGCCAACGCCACAAGCCTGCATCGCACGAGCGCGGAACAAGCGGTGGCCGAGCTGTTTGCCCTGTGCCGCCAGCAGGCGCAGGCGGATTACATCGGCGAGGCGGTCAGCCAACTCGAACACATGGTCCAGGCCGCCGAGCTGGCACGTGACGAAGGGGCAGACGAGGAGTTGGTGCTGGCCGCTTTCTGCCACGATGTCGGGCACTTCTGTGCGCCGCTGACGGCGGAAAACTCAATGGCCGGCCTGGGCCGTCGAGGCCACGAGCGGGTGGGCGCAAGCTGGTTGCTGGGATTGGGGTTCTCCCAGCGCCTGGCGGGGCTGGTGGCGCGGCATGTTGACGCCAAGCGTTACCTGAGCTGGCGCGAACCGGCTTATCTGGCAGGGTTGAGTGAGGCCAGCCGGCAGACCCTGCACTGGCAGGGCGGACCGATGACGACCCCTGAGGCCGAAGCTTTCGAGGCCGACCCGCTGTTTGCCGACAGCCTGCGTTTGCGCCGCTGGGACGAGGCGGCCAAGGTCTCCGGGAGACCTTCAACCGATCTCGGCGATTTGGAGCAGCTTGCGATACGTGTTTACCAGGCGGCGATACCTTGATGGAAAGGATCACACCAGCGCAATAAACAGGGCTTGGTTTTGGCCCGTAAATTGGGGCCCGAGAGCGGTGGGAACGACGAAGTCTCTTTCAGCGATCACTTGCTCCCGAACCCCTATCAGCATTTGCCCCTTGTTCGGGCCGAATGAACCCTAGGATCTGCTTCATTGTTCTACAACCCCCATGATAAATTCCCCGCCACGACCTCTAATCAATAGAGGGTATTCAGGGAGAGAAGTAAGTGATCAAGTCTTTGTTGGTTGGGACATTGTTGGCAATGGCATCCGCATCGGCATCTGCGATGAGTTGCGATAACCCTAGAAACGCCTATGACAGAACCTATTGCGCGTCGCTGAAAATGGTTCAGTCGGATCAGGACATCAATGATCAATACAAGAAGACGATGAGTGCGCTGAACCCGGAGCAAAAGAAAAAAGTGAAAGCCGCTCAAATCCAGTGGATCAAAAATCGTGACAGCGCCTGTTCCAACGATGGCCTGCTCTACCTGGACTGTGCCAACGAGAAGACCGAGGCGCGTATCGTCATACTCAAAGCTGTCGAGCGCGAGTGCCGTGCTGCCGGTTGCGACGACGCCAAGCTGTCGCAAGTCGAGTAACCCGTAAACGACGTCGGGCTTGCTCTCGCTGAAAAACCCGACGTAAAGCGTCGGGTTTTTCTTTGGCGGGTTCACCCGCTACCGCGGCTCGACGCTTCGCAGCCCAGCGGGAGCAAGCTCCCTCGCCACGGAGGGTTTGTGTTCCTGCATCGCGTTTGGGAATAAATCCCCTCGTCACAGTAATTCAGTTGTTTACGGTAATGGCAGGGTGCCACAATCGTTTTTTTGTTGCGTCATAACCAGGTGGTTCAAATGTATGGCCCAAGATTGCGCAATGGCCAGGATTTTGTAATAGCCGAGCAAGTGCGAACTGACCGATTGCAGCAACTGTTTCGCCAATCCGTTTCTGCGGTTTTTGGTAGTTACCTGGCTGCCATCATGCTGAGCTGGCTGTGCTGGGGTCGGTTTGAGCACGGTGTCATTCTTTGGTGGCTGGGCATCCTGACCGCATCGACGCTGTTGCGTATCGCGATGTTTGTTGCCTATTTCCGCAGCGACGAAAATCAGCGAACGCCTGAACGTTGGGAGCGCAAATACTGGGTCACGCTGGTGTTATCCGCCAGCATCTGGGGCGGCGGCGCGTTTGTGATCATGCCGGCGGACGATCTTTTATCGCAGGCGTTGGTCATGCTCTTTACGGTCGGCATGTCGGTCAGCGCGGTGTCCTGCTACTCGGCCTACCGCGACATGACACTGGTCTCCATTGGCGTGGTGTTGTTGCCGTGCACGATCTGGCTGCTGTTTCAGCCGTCCCCGATTCAAGTCGGCATGGCCCTTTCGATTCTGGTATTCACGGCATTTGCGGCCCGCGCTACGCACAAAATGTCCCAGGCACTGGAAATCGCCTTTCGACTCACCCGTGAAATGGAACAGGCCAACAGCATTTCAACCCGCGCCGCACAAACCGATGAACTGACCGGCCTGAAGAGTCGACGGGCATTTTTCGAGCATGCCCAGCAGCTTTACAACGAATGCAAGGCCAAGCGGCAAGGGTTGTGCGCGGTCATGTTGGACATGGATCACTTCAAGCACATCAACGACACCTACGGCCATCAGGTCGGCGATCAGGTTTTGCGCCAGATGGGGACGGTCATCAGTTCGTCGTTTCGGGCAACCGATATCCACGGTCGGCTCGGGGGCGAAGAGTTCGCCATTCTGCTCCCGGACACTTCCATTGAGGTTGCCACCCAGATTGCAGAACGGCTCATCGATACGATCGCGGGTTTGATGATCGAGCCTGTTCACCATATATCAGCCAGCCTCGGCGTCGCGTCGACAGAAGCCTGCAATAAGGATCTTCACAGCTTGATGAACGATGCGGATAAAGCCCTGTATCGGGCGAAGGCGTTGGGGCGTAATCGAGTGGCTGTTGCTTAGCCGGGTTGGCTTTGCCCAGCGCGAAACCAAAAAACCGCCAATTCGGCGGTTTTTTTGTACTTTTCCCTGATCCCGCGTTTGATCGTGCCCACGCTCTGCGTGGGGACGGTCGAAACCTATCATTCTGCTTATGAATTTCCCTCTCTTTGAAGGCCTGCAATTGCGCTGGTCCTGCTGATCCCCCCTAGCACCTCCTTCCCCTTGGCTCACCTCGCAGCTCACCCGGGCTGGCAACATTGCAGAGGCTAAAAATAAATTTCCTTTTAGATCAATTAGTTAATTATTAATTGGTAAATTTCTCAAAATTTGTCTTGCGCGCTAATTATTCATCCGTTAATTTTATCGCAACTGGTTAGCGCGCAAACATTTAGCGCAAACCAAATGACTTTGATCAGACCAATCAGCAAAAGAGGAAACACCATGAACGTTCTCTACACCGCAGTCGCAACCTCCACCGGTGGCCGTGATGGCCGTGCTGTTTCCAGCGACAAGATTCTCGACGTGAAACTGGCCACTCCAAAAGCCTTGGGCGGCGCCGGTGGTGAAGCCACCAACCCTGAGCAGTTGTTCGCTGCCGGCTACTCCGCCTGCTTCATTGGCGCATTGAAGTTTGTCGCCAGCCAAAGCAAACGCAGCATTCCTGCTGACGCCTCGATCACGGCACATGTCGGTATCGGCCAGATCCCTGGCGGTTTCGGTCTGGACATCGACCTGCACATCAACCTGCCAGGTCTGGATCAAGCCGATGCTCAAGCGCTGGTCGACGCCGCTCACCAGGTTTGCCCGTACTCCAACGCGACACGCGGCAACGTCGATGTCCGTTTGCACGTCACCGTCTAACTCACTTCATCTACGAATAAAAAGGATCAGGACATGAAAACGCTCAACAAAACTCTCATTGGCTCGCTTCTGGCACTGTCCCTCGGCAATGCGTTCGCGACTTCTTCTGTTCAACCTACGTTCGCCGAGGGTGGTTCGGATCGCCTGATCGAAAGCCGTGTGGCTGAAGGCGGCTCCGATCGACTCATCGAAAACCGCGTGGCCGAAGGCGGCTCCGATCGACTCATCGAAAACCGCGTAGCTGAAGGCGGCTCGGATCGGCTGATGGAAAACCGCGTCGCTGAAGGCGGCTCGGATCGGCTGCAAAACAGAGTGAGCTGAACAATCCCTTCACCGCTCCGAAAACCGGTCGAATCAGCCCATGTTGCTTCCAAAAGAAAAAACGCCGCTTATCTCTCATGAGGAAGCGGCGTTTTTTTGCAACGTGTCCCAGGATCCTAAACGATGCTATCCACCACCCCACCATCAACACGAAGCGCCGCTCCGGTGGTGGCCGA
The DNA here is from genome assembly GCF_052112205.1 of Pseudomonas sp. Lb2C2. Classification (NCBI taxonomy): domain Bacteria; kingdom Pseudomonadati; phylum Pseudomonadota; class Gammaproteobacteria; order Pseudomonadales; family Pseudomonadaceae; genus Pseudomonas; species Pseudomonas sp. Lb2C2. Next base: position 177,019 of record NZ_JAUTYW010000003.1, read on the forward strand.
GGCCTGTTCCGAGCTGGCGTAGATGATCATGTTGGCGACTTCCTCGACGCGTGCCGCGCGCTGGATGATCGAGGTGCTGCGGTGCTGGTTGACGAAATCTGCCGCGACCTTTTCCAGGCTGTCCCCGGTGCGCTCGACGTCTGCCTGGAGCATCTGGGCAACGCCTTCGGAAAGCGTCGGCCCAGGCAGCACCGAGTTCACCGTCACGCCGGTGCCGGCGAGGCGCTTGGCCAGGCCGCGAGCGATCGAGAGTTGGGCGGTTTTGGTGAAGCCGTAGTGGATCATGTCGGCGGGAATGTTCACGCCCGATTCCGACGAGACAAACACAATCCGCCCCCAACCGCGCTCGACCATGCCCGGCGCGTAGGCCCTGGAAACACGCACGCCGGACATCACGTTGGTTTCAAAGAAGCGCTGCCATTCGCTGTCCGGCGTCTCGAAAAAGTCTTCCAGTTTGAAAATGCCCAGGTTGTTGATGACGATATCGAAGCGTGGGTATTTGGCGATCAGTGCCTGGCAGCCCGGCGCGTTGCTCAGATCGCCAACAAAGCCATCGGCCCTGGAAGCGAGGGCGCCCAAGCGCTGCAACGCGTCCTCCACGCTGCTCTCGCTGCGACCGTTGATGACCACGTGGGCGCCGGATTCGAGGAAGCCTTTGGCTGTGGCAAAACCGATACCGCTGGTGGAGCCGGTGACTAAGACGTGGCGTCCGGTGAAGTCGATATTCATGAGGGGGACTCCTTGATTAATGAGCCAGAGGAAGTGCGATATTTCTGACTGGACGGTAATCCGACGGATCTAGGGATGGCTTTGCCATCCCAACGTCGCCGATATCGCAGGCCCTTAATCATGGACACGATTGAGGCTTTGCGCCTCCTCGTGATCAATCAACCATCAGGAAGCCGACCACACCGCCAGCTCATAGCCATCCGGGTCGATGAAGTGGAAACGCCTTCCACCCGGGAACGCGAACACTTCACGGCTGATGGTCGCCCCGGCGGCTTCGAGTCTGAGTTGGGTGCCTTCAAGGTCATCCGCGTACAGGATGATCAACGGGCCGCCCGGGCGCACCGGTTCACCGGTCGTGAAGCCACCGGTCAGGCGACCGTCGCTGAATTCGGTATAGGTCGGGCCGTAGTCGACGAAACTCCAGCCAAATACGCTCGCATAGAAGGCTTTGCTGCGGTCGATGTCGCTGACATTGAACTCGATGTTATCGATCTGACGGTCTTTACCTTGAATGCCCATTGACGCTTCCTTGGCTGATTTGGGAGTAAGCGAGCTTAGGCCATTTACCCCTCACCGAGCTTGGAAAAATCGATCCGGACGGCAGGGGTTGAAGGCAGAGAAGGAACACAGCTGGCGCCGGTACCCGTGATACCTGAGGTATTGCGGGTGCAAAACGGCGCCATCTCTGCCACGTCTACACTTTAAAGCGTCCTACCAGCCTTTCCAGTTCATGACCCAGCCGTGCGAGTTCGGTACTTGAAGAAGCAGTTTCCTCGCAAGTGCTTGCCGTCTGCTCGGAGATGTCGCGAACGTTGATGACACTGCGGTTGATTTCCTCGGCGACTGCGCTTTGCTGCTCCGCTGCGGTGGCGATTTGCTGATTCATGGCTTGAATGATCGATACTTTACTCGTGATGTTTTCCAGGGCGATCACCGCGCGATGGGTAAATTCGACGCTGCTCTCGCCCAACAGCTGGCTGCTTTCCATGCCTGAGGCAACGGCATGGGTACCACTCTGTACACCGGCCACCAGACTTTCAATTTCTTCGGTGGAACGCTGGGTGCGTAAGGCAAGACTGCGCACCTCATCTGCTACCACCGCAAAGCCACGGCCAGCCTCGCCGGCGCGTGCGGCTTCAATGGCCGCGTTCAGCGCCAGCAGATTGGTTTGCTGGGCCACCGCCTTTATCACATCGAGTACCCCACCGATTTTTTCACTTTGTTCCTGGAGATGACGTACAGCATCGGCCGACTGATTGAGTTCTTCAGCCAAGCGCTTGATCTGCGCTATGGCCTCATTCACGATTTGCTCTCCCTCAGAGGCTTGCTGATCCGCGGCGGATGCGGCAGTTGAGGCCTCTTCAGCATCGCGAGCGACGTTTTGCACCGTTGCGGTCATTTCGCTCATCGCGGTGGCGACATGATCCGTTTCGGTTTTCTGATTATTGACGCCCGCATTGGTTTGCTCGGTGACCGCCGACAGCTGTTCGGCAGCACTGGCAACCTGAATGACGCCGGATCGAATGCCCTCGATCAGTTCATGAAGGTTGAGCATCATCTGCTGAAGACCTGATTGCAACTGACCCAACTCATCACACCGATTGACCTGCACGGGCTCACTCAAATCCCCCCTGGCAATACGATTCACGGCCTGTAGCGTGTACTGCAGTGGGTTAACGATTTGTTGGGTAATGATCCACGCTGCGAGTGCGCCCAGTAGCAACGTCAAGGCAGCGACAAGACCCAGCAGAACCTTGGCAGACGCGGCGTCGGCATCGCGCTTGGTATTTTGCGAGTCAATGAGCTTTTGTGTCGTATCGAGCAACAGATCACCCAGTTGCCCCATACGTTTAAATATGGGCACTTGGTCAGCATTGGGTTTGGCGAGATCAACCAGCAGTTGTCCGTATTCCTTGACCGATGTGTTCTGTTGTTGAATCAGTTGCTGGTCAATCGGGGCAGTGAACTGGGTGTTGATGTTTTGCAAGTGGGCTGCCAGATTGCCCAGAATTTTCTGCAGCGGTTGATAGGCATCTGGTTGAGGGTTTGCACCTAGACGTAAACGACTGATTCGCAGGTCTTTGGTGTAATCGCTGATTTGAGCAATTTTCTCGATTTTAACGCCGCGGTCGGTCAACGTCGTAATGGCGTACCAACCCGTGGATGCGAGTAACAACGCAAGTCCTAGTACCAGGCCGAAGCCCAAGCTTAATTTCGCGCTGACACGGATGTTGCTGGTCCAGTCAAACATAAAGACTCCATTTGTAACTCAGATGGATTGAAAATGGCGTCCTGAGTGTCGACCATGAACCTGATTGCTTTAGTTGTAGAGTGGCAACCAAAGTGCTCTGGAGGGCAACTCGCCTCATGCGTGAAAAAAATAGCGCTATGTCCAGGCTATTTGGTTAAGGCGTCGCTGAAAGGTTACAGCTCACAGCCTGCCGGCGATTGCGCGAGAGGTCCGCTGTCGAACTAAGGGGTATTTTTCAAACACTCATAAACTGTCTAGTTCTTTAGTCGAATGTTCATGATCGCTCGATTCTGGTGGATCCGCACCTCTGTTGCGAGCGCCGGAAACCGTACAGTGTGTGACGGAAGATTCAGATCTGGATGACTTGCTTTAGATAAAGAAACAGCCGGTCTTGGCAGGCTCTGTATCGGGCTTCGAGGCCCTCGACCTCCCACATTCGAGCAAGCCATACCTCATCACATGACGCGTCAATATCATTGACGGTGACGCTCCATACAGTCTGAGCGTGTTGTGTAGCCCGTAGTAATTGCAACAACTCCTCAGTGATTGGAAGCGCTTTAGTCTTAAGTCTTTTTAGCGACATCTAAACCATCCAGGACTAATTAAAGGTCGAGATTGTTTTTGCGTCGCGCACTATAAGGCTCAGTTTATGAAGGCTGTATTCGACTTATGGCTAGCAAGACAGCGCAGAAATAGACTGCTCTTGGTAGTAGTTATTCATTGGGTATATGACGCTTTAATTATTGACTGTTTTATGGTGAGGGCTGGGCATGGCGGGCCTGTATTCAAGGCCGGGTCAGGTTCCCGGCGATAAAATGATAAATCGGCCATCAAGCACCATTCGGAGTTCCAAATACATCACTGATTGGGGAGTAGGCGAATTTGGGCCACTCAGCCCTCGCTAAACTTGGAAAAATCGATCCGGACGGCAGGGGTTGAGGGCAGAGGATACCTGGTCGTCGATGATCTCCTCACTGGCAAGACGACCCACAATCGCCGCCAGGGTTACGCCGGGGTGCATGACGCACACGTATACGCCACCAACCTGCGGAAGATAACCAATGATGGGGAGGTCATCGGCAGGCATGGGTCTGTATCCGACACGAGCCGATTGCAGATCCAGGGAGACAACGCCGTGGAGTTCGCTTTTGATGGCGTTGGCGGTGCGCTGCGCGATCTCCGATGGTTGGTTTTCCAAGGCGTCGTCCAGGTAGTCTTCGGCCGCCAGCAACGCACCCTCCGGGGTTTGCCTCACTTCCATTTCAGGGCTGGAGATGAGGGTGCGCACCAGGTTGGGTGGCGAGTTGTAGCGGATGAAAATTGCCGGGGAGGCTTCTATGGGCAGGCGGACGTCAAGCAGATTGGTCAGCTTCGTGATGCCTGTACCAGCTGCCAATACGACGATATCGGCTTCGATGACGCCCACGGCGGTTTCAACACCCCGCACGCTGGAACCCTGGGTTTTAAAGCCGAGAACCGGCGTTTGAGTGAGCACTTTCGCGCCATTCGCTTGAGCACCGGCAATCAACGCATGGGTTGCTGCTACGGCGTCCAGCGCTCCTTCTTCCGCCGCATACGAAGCGTGTTGAGGAGGATTCTTGAGGTTTGGCTCAAGTTCACGGATCTGTGATTGGGATATCCGGCTTGCCGACGCTGTTGAACTCGGGCCGTAAGAGAGGGCGCCAGTCCATTGGATCTTCAGGCCGGGCAGCTGTGTTTCGAGTCGGCGGTATTCCTGGATGGCAGCACCGCGTAATGGCGCAATGGGGTCGGGTTCGCCATGGGAGGTGTTGATCCAGGCGAATGAGCTGCCGGTCACGCCTGACGCGATGCCTTCGGCCTCGACCACCGTGACATTCGCGCCTTTGGTCGCAAGATGGTAGGCCAGGGATGCGCCTACGATGCCGGCACCGATGACGATGACGCGTTTGCCTGGACCGCTATCCATTCGGCCTCCGTTGGGTTTGCCTGGGGGAATACGTTAGCCCGGTTGGGGCTGCTGCGCAGCCCAGCGGGAGCAAGCTCCCTCGCCACTGGAGGGTCGGGTCAGTTAGTTAGGCGGCGGCTGTCAGGGCGCTATCGCGAGCAAGCTCGCTCCCACAGGGATTGGGGATGGATGCGATGTCTGTGAACAAACCCGAAAACTGTGGGAGCTGAGCTTGCTCTGCTCCCACAGGGGTTCTTGGGTGTTCAAGATCAAGCATTCATCACACCCAAGCAACAGGCCTTCAGTACCACCGCGCCTCACCCGGCGGGCGTTTCTTGAAGCGTTTCATGCTCCACATGTACTGGCTCGGGTAGGCCCGCACGTAGCGCTCCACCACTTGGCTCATGGCGGCGCAGGCCGTTTCGGTGTCGGTGCTGTACATGGCCTCCGGGGCGGCTTCGAGGATGACTTTGTAGCCGGAGCCGTCCGGCAGGCGCAGGGCGTGGAGGAAGACGCCGACCGCTTTGCCGCCGGCGAGCATGTTCGGCACGAACTTGCTGGTCAGGGCCTGGGTGGCGAAGAAGGGCACGAAGATGCCAGCGGATTCAGACGGCTCCGGGTCGGCGGGGATGCCCACCTGGCCGCCCTTGCGCACTTCCTTGATGACACTGAGGATGCCTTCCTTGGTCGATGCGGCGACTTTGTTGCCCAACTGCACCCGCTGTTTGCGCAGCAGTTCATCCACCGCCTTGAGCTTGGGCGGACGGTAGAAAATGATCGGTTTGCACTGGCTGCAATAGAAGTGGTTGAGCACTTCCCAGTTGCCCAAATGGCTGGTGATGCCGACCACGCCTTTGCCGGAGGCCAGCGCTTCTTTCAGCACCTCCAGGCCTTCGACTTCACGCACCAGCTCTATGGAGCGCTGGGCCGGCCAGATCCAGGCGCAGGCGCTTTCGGTCAGGGATTTGCCGATGTCCTTGAGGCTCTGGCCCACCAGGCGTTCGCGCTCGGCCGGGTCCATCTCGGGAAAACATTTGGCGAGGTTGATCCGCACCACATCGCGGGAGCGGTTGGGCAGCTTCCACATGAACCAGCCAATGGCCGAGCCCACCGCTTGCACCGCGCCCCAGGGCAGCAGCGCAAACAACCGCAGAGCGCCGACCAGCAAGGCGCCTTTCAACTTATCCACAGGTCACTCCTGAATGTATGGGCCGTGTTGCGAGCCGGCTATTCTAACCGCCGTTTACCAACTCGGCGTAGCGGTCGCAATCCTGGGTGTGGTCCATGACCATGCCCGAGGCCTGCATCAGCGCATAACAAATGGTCGGCCCGACGAAGGTGAACCCGGTTTTTTTCAAGCCTTTGCTCATCGCCAGTGCCTCGGGCGTGATGGCCGGCACTTCGGTGCGGTCCTTGAAATGGTTGATGATGGGTTTGTCGCCCACGAACGACCAGAGAAACGCCACCGGGTCTTCCAGCGCCAGCCAGGCCTGGGCGTTACGGCGGGCGGCCTTGAGCTTGAGACGGTTGCGGATGATGCCGGGGTCGAGCATCAGTTCATCGATTTCGGCGTCGCTCATCTGCGCCACCCGCTGCACATCGAAGCCGTACAGCACCTCCCGGTAGCGCTCGCGTTTGCGCAAAACGGTGATCCAGGACAACCCGGCCTGGAACCCTTCGAGCAAAAGCAACTCGAACAAACCCTGCGCATCGCGCAGCGGCGTGCCCCACTCCTGATCGTGATAAGCCATGTACAACGGATCGTCAGAACACCAAAAGCAGCGTGGCATAAGGCTCCAGGGGGCGTGCGCACGAACGAATCGGGTATACTCCCGCTCTTTAAATCGCAGCCCAAGAAACAGGTGAATTTCGTGAGCCAGCCTACGCCAGCCGTGCGTACCTTCCAAGACTTGATCCTCGCCCTCCAGCAATACTGGGCCGAGCAAGGTTGCGTGGTACTTCAGCCCTACGATATGGAAGTAGGCGCCGGCACTTTCCACACTGCCACGTTTCTGCGTGCCATCGGCCCGGAAACCTGGAACGCCGCTTATGTGCAGCCCAGCCGCCGCCCGACTGACGGCCGCTACGGCGAAAACCCGAACCGTCTGCAGCACTACTACCAGTTCCAGGTCGTCCTGAAGCCGAACCCGGAAAACTTCCAGGAGCTGTACCTGGGCTCGCTCAAGCACGTGGGCCTCGACCCGCTGGTGCACGACATTCGTTTCGTCGAAGACAACTGGGAATCGCCAACCCTGGGCGCCTGGGGCCTGGGCTGGGAAGTCTGGCTCAACGGCATGGAAGTGACCCAGTTCACCTACTTCCAGCAAGCGGGCGGCATCGAGTGCTACCCGGTCACCGGCGAAATCACCTACGGTCTGGAACGCCTGGCCATGTACCTGCAGGGCGTGGATTCGGTCTACGACCTGGTGTGGGCCGACGGCCCGTTCGGCAAAGTGACCTACGGCGATGTGTTCCACCAGAACGAAGTGGAGCAGTCGACCTACAACTTCGAACACGCCAACGTCGAGAAGCTGTTCGAACTGTTCGATTTCTATGAAAGCGAAGCCAAGCGCCTGATCGAGCTGGACCAGCCGCTGCCGTTGCCGAGCTATGAAATGGTGTTGAAGGCGTCCCATACCTTCAACCTGCTGGACGCACGCCGGGCGATTTCCGTGACCGCGCGCCAGCAATACATCCTGCGTGTGCGCACCCTGGCGCGTTCCGTTGCGCAAGCCTACCTGCTGGCCCGTGCCAAGCTGGGCTTCCCGATGGCGACCCCGGACCTGCGTGATGAAGTGTTGGCTAAGCTGGAGGCTGCACAATGAGTGCTCAAGATTTTCTGGTTGAACTGGGCACCGAAGAACTGCCACCCAAAGCCCTGAACACCCTGGCCGATGCGTTCCTGGCCGGTATCGACAAAGGCCTGCAAGCTGCCGGCCTGGGCTACGAAGCCAAACAGGTGTACGCCGCGCCGCGCCGCCTGGCCGTGCTGATCACCGCCCTGGCGACCCAGCAGCCAGACCGCAGCATCAATCTCGACGGCCCGCCACGCCAGGCCGCGTTCGATGCCGACGGCAACCCGACCCAGGCTGCCCTGGGCTTCGCCAAGAAGTGCGGCGTGGACCTGAGCGAAATCGACCAGAGCGGCCCGAAGCTGCGCTACAGCCAGAGCATCAAGGGCAAGCCGACCGCCAGCCTGTTGCCGACCATCGTCGAAGATTCCCTCAATGACTTGCCGATCCCCAAGCGCATGCGCTGGGCCGCGCGCAAGGAAGAGTTCGTTCGCCCGACCCAATGGCTGGTGATGTTGCTCGGTGACCAGGTCATCGATTGCACGATCCTGGCCCAGAAGGCCGGTCGCGATTCCCGCGGTCACCGCTTCCATCATCCACAGAGCGTGCGCATCACCTCGCCGGCCAACTACCTGGCCGACCTGCGTGCCGCCTACGTGCTGGCCGACGCCAACGAGCGCCGCGAACTGATCAGCAAGCGCACCGAAGAGCTGGCCACCCTGCAGGAAGGCACCGCCATCGTGCCGGCCAACCTGCTGGACGAAGTGACCGCGCTGGTGGAATGGCCGGTGCCGCTGGTGTGCTCGTTCGAGGAACGTTTCCTTGAAGTGCCGCAGGAAGCCTTGATCACCACCATGCAGGACAACCAGAAGTACTTCTGCCTGCTGGACGCCGAAGGCAAGTTGCTGCCGCGCTTCATCACGGTCGCCAACATCGAAAGCAAGGACCCGCAGCAGATCATCGCCGGTAACGAAAAAGTCGTTCGCCCGCGCCTGACCGATGCCGAGTTCTTCTTCAAGCAAGACAAGAAGCAGCCGCTGGAAAGCTTCAACGAGCGCCTGCGCAACGTGGTGTTCCAGGAAAAACTCGGCAGCGTCTACGACAAGGCCGAGCGCGTGTCGAAACTGGCGGCGTTCATCGCCCCACGCATCGGCGGCGACGCCCAGCGCGCGGCCCGTGCCGGGATCCTGTCCAAGTGCGACCTGTCCACCGAGATGGTCGGCGAGTTCCCGGAGATGCAAGGCGTCGCCGGTTACTACTACGCCCTCAACGATGGCGAGCCGCAGGACGTGGCCCTGGCACTGAACGAGCAGTACATGCCCCGCGGTGCTGGCGCTGAGCTGCCGACCACCCTGACCGGTGCGGCCGTGGCGATCGCTGACAAGCTCGACACCCTGGTCGGCATCTTCGGTATCGGCATGCTGCCCACCGGCAGCAAAGACCCGTATGCCTTGCGTCGTGCGGCGCTGGGCGTGTTGCGGATCCTGATCGACAAGCAGCTGGACCTGGACCTGAACGACGCAGTGGCGTTCGCCGTCAATGCGTTCGGCAGCAAGGTCAAGGCTGCCGGCCTGGCCGATGCCGTGCTGGAATTCATCTTCGACCGCCTGCGTGCGCGTTATGAAGACGAAGGTGTCGAAGTCGCCACCTACCTGTCGGTGCGTGCCCTGAAACCGGGTTCGGCCCTGGACTTCGACCAGCGTGTACAAGCGGTGCAGGCGTTCCGCAAATTGCCGGAAGCGGCAGCGCTGGCGGCAGTGAACAAGCGGGTGTCGAACCTGCTGGGCAAGGCCGACGGCAACATCGCGGCCACCGTCGAAGCCAAGTACTTCGACAACGCCAACGAGTTTTCCCTGTATTCGGCGATCCAGCAGGCGGACCAGGCGGTCCAGCCAATGGCGGCGGCACGTCAGTACAGCGAAACCCTGGCGCGCCTGGCTGCACTGCGCGAACCGGTGGATGCGTTTTTCGAGGCAGTGATGGTCAATGCCGAAGACGCCAAAGTACGCGCCAACCGTTACGCGCTGCTGGCGCGTCTGCGTGGGCTGTTCCTCGGCGTCGCCGATATTTCCTTGCTGGGGTAAAGCTTGAAACTGCTGATTCTCGATCGGGACGGGGTGATCAATCACGACTCCGACGCTTACATCAAATCGGTGGAGGAGTGGTTGCCGCTGCCCGGTTCGATCGAAGCCATCGCGCAGTTGAGCAAGGCCGGCTGGACGGTGGCGGTTGCCACCAACCAGTCGGGCATTGCCCGCGGTTACTATGACCTCGCCGTCCTGGACGCCATGCATGAGCGCTTGCGCACCCTGGTGGCGGAGCAGGGCGGGGAAGTCGGCTTGATCGTCTATTGCCCGCACGGTCCGGATGAAGGTTGCGATTGCCGCAAGCCCAAGCCGGGCATGTTGAACACCATTGCCGCGCATTACGGCGTGGCGCTGGCGGGTGTGTGGTTCGTCGGCGACAGCCTCGGTGACCTGGAGGCGGCCAAGGCCGTCGATTGTCAGCCAGTTTTGGTAAAGACCGGGAAAGGCGAAAAGACTCTGGGCAAGACCCTACCGGTGGGCACCTTGATTTTTGACGACTTGGCGGCGATTGCCGCTGAACTTATCCACAATTAGAGCTCCCAAGACAACCTGATCAAGGATTGTTCGGGAAGCGCTTGAACAGGCGGGCATTGCCCGCAACGGTAAACGCCGCTATGTCTATATTGCAGGCCATCAGAGCCTTTCTCTTTTACCTGCTGTTGGGCACCAGTTCCTTGCTGTGGTGCTCCCTGAGCTTTTTCATCGCGCCTTTCTTGCCATTCAAGGCGCGCTACCGTTTCATCAATGTGTACTGGTGCCGCTGCGCACTGTGGTTGAGCAAGGTGTTCCTGGGCATCAGCTATGAAGTCAAAGGTGCCGAGAACGTGCCTGACCGGCCCTGCGTGATCCAGTCCAACCACCAGAGCACCTGGGAGACGTTCTTTCTCTCGGCTTATTTCGAACCGTTGAGCCAAGTGCTCAAGCGTGAACTGTTGTTCGTGCCGTTCTTCGGCTGGGCCATGGCGATGCTGCGCCCGATCGCCATCGATCGCGACAACCCCAAGGCGGCCCTCAAGCAGGTGGCGAAGAAGGGCGACGAACTGCTCAAGGATAACGTTTGGGTGCTGATCTTCCCCGAGGGCACCCGTGTTCCTTATGGAACCGTCGGCAAATTCTCCCGCAGCGGTTCGGCATTGGCCGTGAACGCCGATCTTCCCGTGCTGCCGATTGCACACAATGCCGGCAAATTCTGGCCCAAGGCTGGCTGGATCAGGAAACCAGGCGTCATCACTGTGGTGATCGGCGCGCCGATGTATGCCGAAGGCACGGGGCCCCGCGCCATCGCCGACCTCAATGACCGCGTACAAGCCTGGAATGAACAGACGCAGCGGGAAATGGGCTCGCTGCCCCCGACCCCGACAACACCGGCCACCTCCGACCAGCTCGCTGTTTGAGATCTGTGGATAACCTGTGTACCGTTTTTTCGAAATCCGTTGCTTTTATACTGTATGTATATGTTTTTAATACATATTTCCTAAACACATAAAACCCGCGGTTAGGTGCATAAGTTTTTTATAGCACCAAAAGTTCGCAGCCTTCGGCAGCTCCTACAGCCGAAGGCCGCGATCTTTTCAATCTGCCAATAACGGGAAACGCAGGCTGAACGTCGTGCCTTTACCCACCACGCTACGGCACTCGATTTTCCCCTCGTGATGGTCAACCACGGCCTTGACCATCGACAGCCCCAAGCCAATTCCATCGACCCCGTGAGCCGAGGAAAACCGTCGGTACTGCCTGAACAGGTCGGGTAGTTCTTCGGCGCTGATGCCTTTGCCCTGGTCGGCAACATTGCAGATCAACCAGCCCGGAGTGCAATGAACCTGCAGCGAAATGGGGGCGTCGGGTGCGCTGTACTTGATGGCATTTTCCAGCAGATTGAACAGGGCACGGGTCAGCAACGGTTGATCCGCCCTCACCATTGCCTCTTCATCCTCTATTTCATGAACTAACTGGATGCGTTTTGCCTGGGCGATGGGCAGTGCCTGGTCGAGCACATCCAGCACCAGCATGGCGAACAGCGTCGGCTGGAATTGATATGCCTCGGATTCGGCCTTGGCCAATTGCACGAAGCCCTCGGTCAGGTCCAGGGCGCGACGTACCTGGCGCTCGATCTGGTCGAACAGCGGATTATCCCCACCGACCTGATGCCGCTGCACATCGAGCAATGCAAGGATCGCCGAGTGCGGGGCGCGCAAGTCGTGGGAGAGAAAACGCAGCATGACGCTGCGCTGTTCTTCAGCCTCACGTTCGGCGCTCAGGTCCGTGAGGCTCAGCAACCAGCCAATCGGCGCGTCGCCATCAACCGGCAACAATGCCGCCCGTTCCAGGCGCAAGCTGCGCTCGCGAATGTCGCGAAACTCCACCAAGGGCAATGTGGATAACCGGTGATGGGCCCCATGCTCCAACCCTGGATAACCCAATTGCCCGAGATGCTCCAGCACATCGCCACCCGCCAGGCCATGGCCGAACAGCTCGCGCGCCTTGCGATTGCCGAGCAACAGCTTGCCTTGGGGATCACTGATCATGGTCGCCACCGGCAGGTATTCCAGGCCGTCGGCAATGAAGCGCCGGGTGTCGCGGGTTCGACTCATGGCTTGCTCCAGGGCCATGATCTGGCCCTGCAAGCGGTCGCTGCCGGTGTAGGAGGCGCGGCGACGTTCCGGGAAAACCTTCGGTTCCGCGTCCAGGCGTGCCAGCTCCCAGCCGAAATAGGCCAGCACCACGCTCAGGCGCCGCCAATTCCAGATCAGGTAGCCAAACATGATGCCCAGCACACTTGCCATGGGCGACCACCACCAGCCTCGCGCGCCCAGCACGGCACTGGTCAACAGTGCCAGGCTCATGCCGCCCACTGTTGTCCACAGGGCCAGGCGCGGGCGCAACAGCAACAAGCCCAATACACAGGCCACCAAACACACCGACAACAACACAGCGCCTGGATGGTTATTAGCCGTCGATTGGCTGCTCAGTGACAGCAAGGCCGTCAGCGGCAACAGCAACAGACTTATCCACAGCCACTCCCGCACCAACTGACGGAACAACCGCTGGACCTGGGTTGGCTCACGACTTTCACGCCGACGTTGGTTACTCATAGGCCTCCTGGCCAAACTCAAGAACTGGGGATTTTTTCACAGGCCTGCCAAGCCCACGACTATAACGGGACTCGATGGGTGGCGCGCTGCTGTCTTTCCCTCTGTGCCGCGAGCCGGTATTGTCGCAGCCAGCGACAGGTCAATGACAACAAATCAGCCACCGGCTGCGTTTCATTGCCACCTGCAGATGTCCGTTACTCTCGAGATCAAGGAATCGCATTTCATGCGTGTCGCCATACTGGACGATGAACCGGCCGAACTGCGCCGGGTAGAACAGACGCTGCAACAAATCCCTGGCAGGGGCGAACAAGCCTGGACCCTGCACAGCTTTGAGCGAGGTGAGGACTTGTTGCGGCAACTGCGCCGGGAAACCTTCGACCTGTTGATCCTCGACTGGCAACTGCCGGACATCAGCGGGCTTTCATTGCTGCGCTGGACCCGCGAGCACATGGATTCGCCACCGGCCGCAATCATGCTGACCAGTCGCGACGGCGAGCACGACATCGTCCAGGCCCTCAACGCCGGCGCCGACGACTATGTGAGCAAACCCTTCCGACCCAACGAGCTCAAGGCCCGGGTCACCGCTGTGCTGCGCCGTCACAACCTGCAGCGCGCGCCCGCCAGCGACGTGCTGGTGTTCAACGACCTGGCGTTCGACGACGCCGAGCTGACCATCACCCGCGCCGGCATTCCCATCAGCCTGACCGAGCGGGAATACCGCCTGGCCCGGTGCCTGTTCGCCAACCTGGGCCGACCACTGTCTCGGGAGTATTTCTACGAACGCTTCTGGACCCACGAGGAAATGACCTCGTCCCGCCCACTCGACACCCACATCTATCGCCTGCGCAACAAGCTCGGCCTGACGGCGGATCGGGGTTGGCAATTGCTGACGATTTATGGGTATGGGTATCGGTTGGAGAGTGTGGCGGCGGGGAGTGAAGCGTCTGTCGCGAGTTAAACAACGGTCAGTTTGGATACATCTGTGGCGAGGGAGCTTGCTCCCGCTTGAGTGCGAAGCACTCACAAAAAGAGGGGCCGCTGCGCAGCCCAGCGGGAGCAAGCTCCCTCGCCACAATAAATATCAGCCGATCGTCTGCACCAGGCTTCCTGCCTTGGCGATCCGGCGGCGCTGTATCAGCAATCCGGACACGACCACCATTACGCTGAGCAGCCCCGTCGCCAGGATCTCTACACGATGGGCTTCCTGGAACAGCATGATGGTCAAGGCCCCGACGATGAAGACAATCACCGCGTAGGTCAGGCCGGGGAACAGCCACATGCTGAAGGCGACTTTTTCACCACGCGCCATGCGTTGCTTGCGCATGCGCAACTGCGAAACCGCGATGACCAGATACACCAGCAATGCGATGGCGCCGGAGCTGGCCAGCAGGAAATCAAACACAGCAGCCGGCGCCACGTAGTTGGCGAATACCGCCAAAAAGGCCGCACCGGTCGACAGCATCACCGCCCAGTAAGGTGTACCGCTTTTGTTGGTGCGCTGGGAAACGGCCGGCGCATCACCACGCTTGCCCAACGAGAACATCATCCGCGAAGCCGTATACAGCGCCGAGTTCAGGCAGCTCGTGACCGCCACCAGGACGACGATGTCGACGATCAGTTTGGCATTGGGGATGCCCATGCGCTCCAGCACCGTCTGGTAGGAACCGACGCTGGCCAGGAGCGGATCGTTCCACGGCACCAGGGCGACGACGATGAAGATGGATACGAGATAGAACAAGCCAATCCGCCAGATGACCGAGTTGGTCGCCTTGGAAATCTGCTGGCCAGGGTTCTTCGATTCGGCCGCCGCGATGGTCACGATCTCGGTGCCCATGAACGAAAACATGGTGGTCAGGATTGCCCCCAACACCGCGCCCATACCGTTGGGCAGGAAGCCCTGGGTGTCGAACAGGTGCGAAACACCGCTGACCTGGCTGGTAGGCAGCAAGCCGAAGATCGCCATCACACCCAGGCCAATGAAACCGATGATCGCCACCACCTTGACCAGGGCGAACCAGAATTCGAATTCCCCGTAATTCTTCACGCTGAACAGGTTGGTGACCGTCAGCAGCAGGGTGATGACCAAGGTGAAGGCCCAGATCGCCACGTTCGGAAACCAGGCATGCAGGATCGTCGCGGCGGCGTTGGCCTCCAGTGGAATCACCAGGACCCAGAACCACCAGTAGAGCCAGCCGATGGTGAAACCGGCCCAATGCCCAATCGCACGGTCAGCATAGGTCGAGAAGGAGCCGGTGTCCGGCGACGCCACCGCCATTTCGCCCAGCATCCGCATCACCAGTACCACCAGGGCACCCGCGGCAGCGTAAGCCAGCAGCACGGCTGGACCGGCCGCTGCGATAGCGTGGCCGGAGCCAACGAAAAGGCCAGCGCCGATGACGCCGGCGATGGATAGCATCGTCACATGCCGGGGTTTGAGCCCTTGCTCCAGATGATTGGAAGTTTGCGTACCGCTCATTGAGACTACCCTTGGTATTGGATTTATTCGTGTCACCTCGTACCCACCGCTCCCCTGTCAATTTAAAGAAACGATGTGTAATTTATTTAACACGCAAGTTCTGCGCCAGAAAATCTGAAGGCCCGTTATCCGGGGCTCTCACTCAATTCCTAACCTATTGAGCGTGAAGGCTTTGTTCCAAGGTGTTACCGAGTTACCCCGTTTTTTATCCACAAGCCTGAAAAGGGTGCACGTTTTTCAAACGTAAAAAAAAGCCAACGCATAAGCGTTGGCTTTTTTTGGAGCGGTGCTGCTGAAGGGATCAGAAATCCAGGTTGGACACCGCCAGCGCATTGCTCTCGATGAAGTCACGACGAGGCTCGACCGCATCACCCATCAGGGTGTTGAAGATCTGGTCCGCGCCAATGGCGTCTTCGATGGTGACTTTCAGCATCCGCCGCGAGCTTGGGTCCATGGTGGTTTCCCACAGCTGATCCGGGTTCATCTCACCCAGACCTTTGTATCGCTGGATGGTGTGGCGCTTGGTGCTTTCGGCCATCAGCCATTCAAGGGCTTCCTTGAACTCGGTCACGGCTTTCTTGCGTTCGCCACGTTGGATGTAGGCACCTTCGTCCAGCAGCGTGCTCAGTTGCGCGCCCAGGGATACGACGGTCTTGTAGTCGTTGCTGCCGAAGAAGTCGCGGTTGAAGGTGACGTAGTTCGACAGGCCGTGGGAGATCAGTTCGACCTCCGGCAGCCAGACATTACGCTCACGGTCTTCACGCAGGCTGGCTTTGTAGACCAGGCCGGATTTCTCGACAGTGCGCAGGCGTACTTCGTACTGGGCCAGCCAATCCTGCATCGCTGCGTGATCGGACAGTTGCTCCAGGCTCACGGCTGGCAGGTAGATGAAGTGCTCGGTCAGTTCCTGTGGGTACAGGCGCGACAGGCGCTTGAGAGTCTTCATCACCAGACGGAAGTCGTTGACCAGGCGCTCAAGGGCTTCACCGGAAATGCCTGGGGCATCTTCGTTCAGGTGCAGGCTCGCGTCTTCCAGGGCCGACTGCGTCATGTACTCTTCCATGGCGTCGTCGTCTTTGATGTATTGCTCTTGCTTGCCTTTCTTGACCTTGTACAGCGGCGGCTGGGCGATGTAGATGTAGCCGCGCTCGATCAGCTCCGGCAACTGACGGAAGAAGAACGTCAGCAGCAGGGTACGGATGTGCGAACCGTCGACGTCAGCATCGGTCATGATGATGATGTTGTGATAGCGCAGCTTGTCGATGTTGTACTCTTCGCGGCCAATGCCGCAGCCCAACGCCGTGATCAAGGTGCCGACTTCCTGGGAGGAAATCATCTTGTCGAAGCGCGCCTTCTCGACGTTGAGGATCTTGCCCTTGAGCGGCAGGATGGCCTGGGTGCGGCGGTTGCGGCCCTGCTTGGCGGAACCGCCAGCAGAGTCACCTTCCACCAGATACAGCTCGGACAGGGCAGGGTCCTTTTCCTGGCAGTCAGCCAGTTTGCCCGGCAGGCCGGCGATGTCCAGCGCGCCTTTGCGGCGGGTCATCTCACGAGCCTTGCGCGCAGCCTCACGGGCACGAGCGGCGTCGATCATCTTGCCGACCACCAGCTTGGCTTCGTTCGGGTTTTCCAGCAGGAAGTCGGAGAAGTACTTGCCCATTTCCTGTTCAACCGCGGTCTTCACTTCGGAAGACACCAGTTTGTCCTTGGTCTGGGAACTGAACTTCGGATCCGGCACCTTCACCGAGATGATCGCCGTCAGGCCTTCGCGGGCATCGTCACCGGTGGTGGCGACTTTGTGCTTCTTCGCCAGGCCTTCCTGTTCGATGTAGTTGTTCAGGTTACGGGTCAGTGCCGAACGGAAGCCCACCAGGTGGGTACCGCCGTCGCGCTGCGGAATGTTGTTGGTGAAGCACAACAGGTTCTCGTTGAAGCTGTCGTTCCACTGCAGGGCGATTTCCACGCCGATGCCGTCTTCACGCTGGATGTTGAAGTGGAACACCTGGTTGACCGGGGTCTTGTTGGTGTTCAGATACTCGACGAACGCACGCAGGCCACCTTCGTACTTGAACAGCTCTTCCTTGCCGCTGCGCTCGTCCTTGAGGACGATGCCAACACCAGAGTTGAGGAAGGACAGTTCACGAATCCGCTTGGCCAGGATGTCCCAGCTGAAGTGGATATTCTTGAAAGTTTCGCTCGAGGCCTTGAAGTGAATCTGGGTGCCGGTGCTTTCGCTGTCGCCAACGATCGCCATCGGTGCCTGGGGCACACCGTGGATGTAGGTCTGTTCCCATATCTTGCCGCTGCGGCGAACGGTCAGGACCAGTTGTTCGGACAGAGCGTTCACTACCGATACACCTACGCCGTGCAGACCGCCGGAGACCTTGTAGGAGTTGTCGTCGAACTTACCGCCTGCGTGGAGGACGGTCATGATGACCTCAGCGGCGGAAACGCCTTCCTCTTTATGCACGTCTACCGGGATGCCACGGCCGTTGTCGCGAACGGTGATGGACTCATCCGGGTGGATGATGATGCTGATGTCGTCGCAATGGCCGGCGAGGGCTTCGTCGATGGAGTTGTCGACCACCTCGAACACCATGTGGTGCAGGCCGCTACCATCGTCGGTGTCACCAATGTACATACCGGGACGTTTGCGTACGGCATCCAGGCCTTTCAGCACTTTAATGCTCGTTGAGTCGTACGTATTTTCTTCGCTCAATGCCTTCACTCCCGATGGTCGTGGGTCTGGGTGATACGGCCCTGTTCCACGTGGAACAGAGCGACTGGCGTTTCCGTCTGCCAGCCTTCCCTCAATAATTCGTGGTCTACACAGGTGATGAACACCTGGCAGCGTAAGTCTTCCAGCAAGCGGCATAGCGCGCGACGGTGGGCTTCGTCCAGCTCGGACGGCAAGTCATCCACCAGATAAATACACTGACCGCGACGGGCCTGGCTGACCAGATGCCCCTGGGCGATACGCAAGGCACACACCACCAACTTCTGCTGCCCCCGGGACAAGATGTCCGCGGCGTTATGTGCGCCCAATCTGAGACGCAAGTCAGCACGTTGTGGTCCGGCCTGGGTATGGCCCATCTGCTGGTCCCGCTGCAGCGAGCCAGCCAACACGGTGCTCAGTTCCCGGTCCTTGTCCCAGCCTCGGTAATAGCTGAGCGTCAGGCCCTCAAGCTCAACCAGTTCGCTCAAGGTCTGCTCGAAGACCGGTTTCAAGGCTTTGATGTAAGCGCGGCGGTATTCATCGATTTCAGCGCTGGCCTGGCACAGTTCCCTGTCCCAAACCGCTTGCGAAACGGCGTCAAGTGTACCATGTCGCAGCCAAGAGTTTCGCTGGCGCAGCGCCTTCTGCAGGCGTTGCCAAGTCGTCATGAAGCGCGGTTCCACGTGGAACACGCCCCAGTCGAGAAATTGCCGGCGAATCTTCGGTGCGCCCTCCAGCAGACGGAAGCTGTCCGGGTTGATCAACTGCAACGGCAGGATCTCCGCCAGCTGAGCAGCGCTGCGGGCGTTCTGCCCATCGATGCGGATCTGGAACTCGCCTTGCCGGTCCCGCGAGATCCCCAGGGCGCTATGGCCGCCTTCCGCCAGTTCCACCTGGCCGAACACCGTGCACGCCAGTTGATCGTACTGGATGACCGGTAACAGGCGGCTGCTGCGAAACGAACGTGCAAGCCCGAGCAGGTGCACGGCTTCCAGGACGCTGGTTTTGCCGCTGCCGTTGGCGCCGTAAAGGATATTGATGCGGGGGGAAGGGGAGAAGGTCACCGGGTGCAGATTGCGCACCGCGGTGACCGAGACGCGACTTAAGGACATCTAGCTTCTGCTGGGCATGGGCATGATTACAGACGCATCGGCATGACAACGTAAGCCGAATCGTCGTTGTCGGACTCTTGCACCAGCGCACTGCTGTTGGAGTCGGACAGGATCAGACGCACTTGCTCGGTGGTCATCACGCCCAGCACGTCGAGCAGGTAGCTGACGTTAAAGCCGATTTCCAGGGAGCCGCCGTTGTACTCGACGCCTACTTCTTCTTCCGCTTCTTCCTGCTCCGGGTTGTTCGCCTGGATCTTCAACTGACCATTGGCCAATTGCAGGCGGATGCCACGGTACTTCTCGTTGGACAGGATCGCGGTGCGGCTGAAAGCTTCGCGCAGCGCCTGACGGTCGCCCAGGACCAGTTTGTCGCCACCTTTTGGCAGCACGCGTTCGTAGTCAGGGAATTTGCCGTCCACCAGCTTCGACGTGAAGGTAAACTCGCCAGTGGTGGCGCGAATGTGGTGCTGGCCCAGCACGATGCTGACGTTGCCGTCCGGCTCGGTCAGCAGACGGGCCAGCTCCAGGATACCTTTACGCGGCACGATCACCTGGTGGCGATCTGGCTGACCGATATCGGCCTGCATCGAGCACATGGCCAGGCGATGCCCGTCGGTGGCGACGGCGCGGATGACGCCGGCAGACACTTCCAGGAGCATGCCGTTGAGGTAATAACGCACGTCCTGCTGGGCCATGGCGAAGCTGGTGCGTTCGATCAGGCGACGCAATTTGCTCTGGTCCAGGCTGCAGGTCAGCGAACCCGGGCCTTCTTCAACGGTCGGGAAATCGTTGGCTGGCAGTGTGGACAAGGTGAAACGGCTGCGACCGGCCTTGACCACGAGCTTCTGCTCATCGACCTTGATGTCGATCAGCGCGTCGTTGGGCAGGCTCTTGCAGATGTCCATCAGCTTGCGCGCCGGCACGGTGATGGAGCCCGGATCGGCCGGTTCTTCAAGTTGCACACGACCGACCAGCTCGACTTCCAGGTCGGTACCGGTCAGCGACAGTTGCTGGCCTTCGACAACCAGCAGCACGTTGGAAAGTACCGGCAAGGTCTGGCGGCGTTCGACGACGCCTGCGACCAGTTGCAGGGGTTTCAACAGGGCTTCGCGTTGAATGGTGAAATGCATGGTCTAGTCCCTTGCCTTAATAAGCTGCGCTGGTGGTCATCAAGTGGTCAGTGTACGCAGCAGGTTCTTGTAGTCCTCGCGGATGTCCGCGTCGGATTCCTTAAGTTCGTTGATCTTGCGGCAGGCGTGCAACACCGTGGTGTGGTCGCGTCCGCCAAACACATCGCCAATTTCCGGCAGGCTGTGGTTGGTCAGTTCCTTGGACAGGGCCATCGCCACCTGGCGCGGACGTGCTACCGAACGCGAACGGCGTTTGGACAACAGGTCGGAAATCTTGATTTTGTAGTATTCCGCAACCGTTCGCTGAATGTTATCCACAGAAACCAATTTGTCCTGGAGCGCCAGCAGGTCCTTCAAGGATTCGCGAATCAACTCGATGGTGATATCGCGGCCCATGAAGTGCGAGTGAGCGATCACCCGCTTGAGGGCACCTTCGAGCTCACGCACGTTGGAGCGGATACGCTGGGCGATGAAGAACGCCGCGTCGTGAGGCAGCTCGACCTTGGCCTGGTCGGCTTTCTTCATCAGGATCGCGACGCGGGTTTCCAGCTCGGGCGGCTCGACTGCCACCGTCAGGCCCCAGCCGAAACGCGATTTGAGGCGTTCTTCAAGGCCTTCGATTTCTTTCGGGTAGCGGTCACTGGTGAGAATGACCTGCTGCCCGCCTTCAAGCAATGCGTTGAAGGTGTGGAAAAACTCTTCCTGGGAACGTTCCTTGCGGGCGAAGAACTGAATGTCGTCGATCAGCAAGGCGTCCACCGAACGGTAGAAACGCTTGAACTCATTGATCGCGTTCAGTTGCAGCGCCTTGACCATGTCGGCCACGAAACGCTCGGAATGCAGGTACACGACCTTGGCATTCGGGTTCTTCTTTAATAGATGGTTGCCCACCGCATGCATCAAGTGGGTCTTACCCAAGCCGACGCCGCCATAAAGGAAGAGCGGGTTGTAGCCATGCTTGGGGTTGTCCGCAACCTGCCAGGCCGCCGCGCGAGCCAGTTGGTTGGATTTACCTTCGACGAAATTCTCGAAGGTGAAGGTCCGGTTCAGGTAGCTGGTGTGCTTGAGCGCACCTTCGACCTGGACGGTGCGCTGTTCGGCACGCACCGGCGCCTGCTGGGAGCTGGCACCGGCCATCGGGTCGAAGCTGTCCCGGGAGGGCTCTTCGCTGACCTCGGCGACCTTTTGTGCGTTGCGTTTGCTCGGGGCAGGCGCCGGTGCCGGGGCAGCATGGTTGTTAACCGGTGCCGTTGCAGTCTGCTGGGCCTGTGACGCTGCGGCGGCCAGCGGTGCGTTGGGTGCGGCGCGCGGTGCCGAGCTGCGCTTGCTGCCTATTAATAAGGACAACGCAGGCGCCATGCCATTGCCATGCTCGTCGAGCAGTTCCATGACCCGGCCCAGGTACTTTTCGTTGACCCAGTCGAGAACGAAACGGTTCGGTGCATAGACACGCAACTCGTCGCCTTCGGCTTCGACCTGTAGTGGACGGATCCAAGTGTTGAATTGTTGGGCAGGCAGCTCATCGCGCAAAAGCTCTACGCACTGCTGCCAAAGTTCCACTGACACGGATATCCCCTAAGTTGAAAGCCGGTGAGGCAAAAACAAGCGGCCATTGTAGCGAGCAGACGGCCACTTATCCACATGCAGCTTGCTGATCGCCCATGATTTATCAATGCGTTAACAGAGAGAAAGACGACGGGCGGTCAGTGGATAAGCTCTGTGGATAACCGTGCCTGAGGTCGTTGCACAAGTGGGGGTGAAAGTCGGTGGATAACCGCCCTGTGGATAACCCGGCATTCCACACACAGCTTATCCGACAGCGCAGCACAGGCTGGCCACTGCTTTCCCCTGTAGTTGTCATTCTCTGTACATGGCGGATTACAAGGCCTGAGCATGGTTATCCACAGAAAGGTGGCTGCCTTGCTTTTATAAGCTTTACAGAAAAGCTTTAAATAATTCCCTTCTTTATTTCTATATCTAGGGCTGTGTGATGAATCCGCCGAAGCGCCCGGATATCTATTTAAAGGAAACGCTGGTTGGAAATTGACCTAGAGGCTTGCTTTCTCTAGAATCCCCGGTCTCTTAAAACGGGGGCCATTCCGGCCCGTTGTGGACGAACCAGGTAACACGACATGAAACGTACTTTCCAACCAAGCACTATCAAACGCGCTCGTACCCACGGTTTCCGTGCTCGCATGGCTACCAAGAACGGTCGTGCCGTCCTGTCGCGTCGTCGCGCCAAAGGTCGTGCGCGTCTGGCAGTTTGATAATCCGGCACTGGAGGTGAGTCAGGACTTCAGTCGGGAAAAGCGTCTGCTTACCCCCCGGCATTTCAAGGCAGTCTTTGACTCCCCTACCGGCAAGGTTCCGGGGAAAAATCTCCTGCTCCTTGCGCGCAGCAACGATCTCGATCACCCCCGACTAGGGCTGGTAATCGGGAAAAAGAGCGTCAAGCTCTCCGTTCAGCGCAATCGCCTCAAACGTCTGATGCGCGAATCGTTTCGCCTTAACCAGGATTCACTGGTTGGATGGGACATTGTTATCGTCGCGCGCAAAGGTTTGGGTGACGTAGAAAACCCCGAATTGATTCAGCATTTCGGCAAGCTCTGGAAGCGTCTGGCCCGCAACAAGCCAGTACCAGCAGTCAACACCGAAACTGTAGGGGTAGACAGTCCCGATGCGTAAACTGGCACTCGTTCCGATCCAGTTTTACCGCTATGCCATTAGTCCTTTGATGGCCAGTCACTGTCGTTTCTACCCCAGTTGTTCCTGCTACGCGTACGAAGCCATAGAAAATCATGGCCTACTGCGCGGTGGCTGGCTGACCTTTCGTCGTTTAGGTCGCTGTCATCCGTGGAATCCCGGCGGCTATGACCCGGTTCCGCCTATCCCTACCTCCCGTTCTTCTTCGATGGCCGAGTAATCATGGATATCAAACGCACGATCCTGATCGTCGCCCTGGCAATCGTGTCCTACGTCATGGTCCTTAAATGGAACCAGGACTATGGCCAGGCTGCCCTGCCGACTCAGAATGTTGCAGCCAGCAATACCGCACCGAGCCTGCCGGATGTCCCAGTTGGCAACAACGCTGCCAGCAATGACGACATCCCGCGCGCGGCAAGCGATACCAGCGCTCCCGCCGAAGCCCCCGTGGCCGTAAGCAAAGATCTCATCCAGATCAAGACGGACGTGCTCGAGCTGGCAATCGATCCACAGGGTGGTGACGTCGCCCAGCTGAAGCTGCCGCTGTACCCGCGTCGCCAGGATCATCCGGAAATCCCGTTCCAGTTGTTCGATAACGGTAACGAGCGCACCTATCTGGCCCAAAGTGGCCTGATCGGTACCAACGGCCCGGATTCGGACCCGGCCGGTCGCCCGGTCTACTCCGCCGAGAAGAAGACTTATCAACTGGCTGACGGTCAGGACCAACTGGTCGTGGACTTGAAGTTCAGCAAGGATGGCGTCAACTACATCAAGCGTTTCACCTTGAAACGTGGCCTGTATGACGTAACCGTCTCCTACCTGGTCGACAACCAGAGCGCCCAGCCTTGGTCCGGCGCGATGTTCGCGCAACTCAAGCGTGACGCCAGCGACGATCCTTCTTCCAGCACGGCCACCGGCACCGCGACTTACCTGGGCGCTGCCCTGTGGACAAGTTCGGAGCCGTACAAGAAAGTGTCCATGAAGGACATGGACAAGGGCCAGGTCAAGGAAACCGTCCAAGGTGGCTGGGTTGCCTGGCTGCAGCACTATTTTGTAACAGCCTGGATCCCGCAGAAGGGCGAAAGCAACCTCGTCCAGACGCGTAAAGACAGCAAAGGCAACTACATCGTCGGTTACACCGGGCCGGCATTGACCGCTGCGCCAGGTGCAAAAGTCGAGACCAGCGCCATTCTGTATGCCGGTCCAAAAAGCCAGGCCGTCTTGAAAGAGTTGTCCCCAGGTCTGGAACTGACCGTGGACTACGGTTTCCTGTGGTTCATTGCCCAGCCGATCTTCTGGCTGCTGCAACATATCCACAGCATCGTTGGTAACTGGGGCTGGTCGATCATTTTCCTGACCATGCTGATCAAGGGGATTTTCTTCCCGTTGTCGGCCGCCAGCTACAAATCCATGGCGCGCATGCGCGCAGTGGCGCCGAAACTGGCTGCCCTGAAAGAACAACATGGCGATGACCGGCAGAAAATGTCCCAAGCCATGATGGAGCTGTACAAGAAAGAGAAGATCAACCCGCTGGGTGGATGCTTGCCGATTCTTGTGCAGATGCCTGTGTTCCTGGCGCTGTACTGGGTTCTGCTGGAAAGCGTGGAGATGCGTCAGGCACCGTTCATGCTGTGGATTACCGACCTGTCGATCAAGGATCCGTTCTTCATCCTGCCGATCATCATGGGCGCGACCATGTTCATCCAGCAGCAGCTGAACCCAACGCCTCCGGATCCGATGCAGGCGAAGGTCATGAAAATGATGCCAATCATCTTCACCTTCTTCTTCCTGTGGTTCCCGGCTGGCCTTGTGCTGTACTGGGTTGTGAACAACGTGCTGTCCATCACTCAGCAGTGGTACATCACGCGTAAGATCGAAGCGGCTGCGAAAAAAGCCGAGGCGTAACTTGCTCTGTGGATAACCACACAAAACGCCCCCTAGTGGGGCGTTTTGCTATCTGCCACTTTTGTCTGGATACCGGTTTATGAGCGCTCCGCGTGAAACCATCGCCGCCGTTGCCACCGCCCAAGGTCGCGGCGGTGTCGGCATCGTCCGTATTTCGGGGCCCTTGGCCAGTGTTGCGGCCAAGGCTATCAGCGGTCGCGAACTCAAGCCGCGGTTTGCTCATTACGGCCCGTTTTTCAGTGATGACCAGCAGGTGCTCGACGAGGGGCTGACCTTGTATTTCCCGGGGCCGAATTCGTTCACCGGCGAAGACGTGCTGGAACTGCAAGGACATGGCGGCCCCATCGTGCTGGACATGCTGCTCAAGCGTTGCCTTGAACTGGGCTGTCGTCTGGCCCGGCCGGGGGAGTTCAGCGAACGGGCCTTCCTCAACGACAAGCTCGACCTGGCCCAGGCCGAGGCGATCGCCGATTTGATCGAAGCCAGTTCTGCACAGGCGGCGCGCAACGCATTGCGTTCCTTGCAGGGTGCGTTTTCCCAACGTGTGCATAACCTCACCGAGCAATTGATCGGCCTGCGGATCTACGTCGAGGCCGCGATTGATTTCCCGGAAGAGGAAATCGATTTTCTTGCCGATGGCCACGTGCTGAGCATGCTGGATAAAGTGCGCGATGAGTTATCCACAGTACTGCGCGAAGCCGGGCAGGGTGCCTTGCTGCGCGATGGGATGACCGTGGTGATCGCCGGACGGCCGAATGCCGGCAAGTCCAGCTTGTTGAATGCCCTGGCCGGTCGCGAAGCGGCGATCGTCACCGAGATCGCAGGCACCACCCGGGACATCCTGCGTGAACATATCCACATCGACGGCATGCCGCTGCACGTAGTGGATACCGCAGGTTTGCGCGACACCGATGACCAGGTGGAAAAAATCGGCGTTGAACGGGCTCTGAAGGCCATTGGTGAAGCCGACCGGGTATTGCTGGTGGTAGATGCCACCGCGCCGGAAGCGGACGATCCATTTGCCTTGTGGCCTGAATTCCTCGAGGTCCGCCCGGATCCCGCGAAAGTCACGCTGATTCGCAACAAGGCCGACCTGACCGGGGAAGCGATTGTCCTTGAGGTCAGCAACGACGGCCATGTGACCATCAGCCTGAGCGCTAAGTCAGCGGGTGAGGGCCTGGAACTGCTGCGCGAGCACCTCAAGGCCTGCATGGGCTATGAGCAGACGTCGGAAAGCAGCTTCAGCGCCCGCCGGCGGCATCTTGAAGCCTTGCGCCATGCCAGTGCCGCCCTGGAACACGGTCGTGCGCAGCTGACCTTGGCGGGGGCGGGTGAGTTGTTGGCCGAAGACCTGCGCCAGGCCCAACATTCCCTAGGGGAAATTACCGGCGCCTTCAGCTCCGATGACCTGCTGGGGCGGATCTTTTCCAGCTTCTGCATCGGTAAATAACCTCGCCTTTGCAACCGGGTTTGCCCTCGAAGCCTCTCGAGTCCAACGCAAACCCGGTTTTCCCTCTCTTTTTTAAACTGATTGCCCTTGATGGCGGCTTGCCTGTGGACACTGCGGCGATCCATCGCGGCGGTTTTCTGTGGATTAAGCCCTGTGAATAACTGCCATTGAGGTCGGTTGATAAACCCCCTTCAAAACTGAAGATAACCGCCTCTGTGGATAACAGGCCCATTCATCCACAGGCTTACACCGGTTATCCAACCCCCTCATTGCCACCTGACCACAGGGTTCTGAATCTCTGTACATATTGAAAATAAAGGCCTGTGTAACGTTATCCACAGATAGGGGGCTCAGTAAGAATAAACATAAAAACAAAGATTTTATAAATTTCTTTCTTTTTTATTTTTTTAACCGCGAGTTCTCCACAGCTGGTTAAATTTTGTGCAAAGGGTTCTTTAGAAAGGGCGAAGTCCCTATACTTGCCGACCTGGCTCGAAAAACGCCCAGGCCAGACTCAAAACCTATTTCCGAATTACCTGAATAAAGCAGGCACGAGGTGCGTGGTGGATTTCCCTTCCCGTTTTGAAGTGATCGTCATCGGCGGCGGTCATGCCGGTACCGAGGCAGCACTTGCATCAGCACGCATGGGGGCAAAAACCCTGTTGCTGACGCATAACGTGGAAACCCTCGGCGCCATGAGCTGCAACCCTGCCATTGGTGGTATCGGCAAAAGCCACCTGGTCAAGGAAATCGATGCCCTTGGGGGCGCGATGGCCATGGCCACCGATAAAGGTGGTATCCAGTTTCGCGTGTTGAACAGCCGCAAAGGCCCGGCCGTGCGCGCTACTCGCGCCCAGGCCGACCGCGTCCTGTACAAGGCCGCTGTCCGTGAAATCCTGGAAAACCAGCCGAACCTGTGGATATTTCAACAAGCGGCCGATGACCTGATCGTCGAGCAGGACCAGGTGCGCGGTGTCGTCACGCAAATGGGCCTGCGGTTCTTCGCCGATTCCGTTGTGTTGACCACCGGGACCTTCCTCGGCGGACTTATCCACATCGGTTTGCAGAATTTTTCCGGCGGTCGCGCCGGTGATCCGCCGTCGATTGCTCTGGCTCACCGTCTACGTGAGTTGCCATTGCGTGTCGGGCGTCTGAAAACTGGTACGCCACCTCGCATCGACGGCAAGTCCGTGGATTTCTCGGTGATGACCGAACAGCCTGGCGATACGCCTATCCCGGTGATGTCGTTCATGGGCAACAAGGAACAGCATCCACGGCAAGTCAGTTGCTGGATCACCCACACCAACGCCCGCACCCACGAAATCATCGCGGCGAACCTCGATCGTTCGCCGATGTATTCCGCGGCCGGTGAAATCGAAGGTGTCGGCCCGCGCTATTGCCCGTCGATTGAAGACAAGATCCATCGCTTTGCCGACAAGGAAAGCCATCAGGTGTTCATCGAACCGGAAGGTTTGACCACCCATGAGTTGTATCCGAACGGGATATCCACAAGTCTGCCGTTCGACGTGCAACTGCAGATCGTGCAGTCGATTCGCGGCATGGAAAACGCGCATATCGTGCGTCCGGGTTATGCGATTGAGTACGACTACTTCGATCCGCGCGACCTGAAGTACAGCCTGGAAACCAAAGCTATCGGCGGTCTGTTCTTCGCCGGGCAGATCAACGGCACCACCGGCTATGAAGAAGCTGGTGCCCAGGGTTTGCTCGCCGGAGCCAACGCCGCACTGCTCGCCAAGGGCAAAGACGCCTGGTGCCCGCGTCGCGATGAGGCGTACATCGGTGTGCTGGTGGATGACCTGATTACCCTGGGTACCCAGGAACCGTATCGGATGTTCACGTCCCGCGCCGAATACCGCCTGATCCTGCGTGAAGACAACGCCGACCTGCGCTTGACCGAGAAAGGTCGCGAACTGGGATTGGTGGACGACATGCGTTGGGCCGCGTTCTGCAAGAAACGCGAGAGCATCGAGCTGGAAGAGCAACGCCTGAAAAGCACCTGGGTTCGTCCCGGTACCGAGCAGGGCGATGCCATCGCGGCGAAATTCGGCACACCGCTGGCCCACGAATACAACCTGCTCAACCTCTTGAGCCGTCCGGAAATCGATTACGTCGGGCTGGTGGAAGTGACCGGCCAGGGCGCCGAAGATCCACAGGTGGCCGAACAGGTCGAGATCAAGACCAAATACGCCGGTTACATCGACCGCCAGCAGGACGAAATCGCCCGTCTGCGCGCCAGTGAAGACACCAAGCTGCCCGTGGATATCGATTACACCGGTATTTCCGGGTTGTCGAAAGAAATCCAGAGCAAGCTCGGTGCGACCCGTCCAGAGACCCTGGGCCAGGCCTCGCGCATTCCAGGCGTCACGCCGGCGGCGATTTCCCTGTTGATGATTCATTTGAAAAAACGCGGCGCGGGCCGCCAGTTGGAGCAAAGCGCTTGAGTTCGATGGTCACCTCGCAACACGCTGAAGAGTTATCCACAGGTGCCCGTCAGCTCGGCGTCAGCCTGACTGAAGCCCAGCACACGCAATTGCTGGGTTATCTGGCGTTGTTGATCAAATGGAACAAGGCCTACAACCTGACCGCCGTACGCGATCCGGATGAAATGGTCTCGCGCCATTTGCTCGATAGCCTCAGTATCATGTCCTTCATCGAAAACGGTCGTTGGCTGGACGTAGGCAGCGGCGGTGGCATGCCAGGAATCCCGCTGGCGATCCTGTTTCCCGACTCGCAAGTGACCTGTCTGGACAGCAACGGCAAGAAAACCCGCTTCCTGACCCAGGTCAAACTCGAACTCAAACTGGATAACCTGCAAGTTATCCACAGCCGCGTCGAAGCGTTCCAGCCTGCCGAGCCGTTCAACGGGATCATCTCCCGGGCGTTCAGCAGCATGGAGAACTTCAGCAACTGGACTCGCCATCTGGGCGACGCCGATACGCGCTGGCTGGCAATGAAGGGCGTTCATCCGGCCGATGAGCTGGTAGCATTGCCGGCAGACTTCCACCTCGATAGCGAACACGCCTTGGCCGTACCCGGTTGCCAAGGCCAACGCCATCTGCTGATACTGCGCCGCACGGCATGATTGGGAACACAAGCAAGAATGGCTAAGGTATTCGCGATAGCGAACCAGAAGGGTGGCGTGGGCAAGACCACCACCTGTATCAACCTCGCAGCATCCCTGGTCGCGACCAAGCGCCGGGTGCTGTTGATCGATCTCGATCCACAGGGCAACGCCACCATGGGTAGCGGTGTGGATAAGCATGGCCTGGAAAACTCCATCTACGACGTCCTGATCGGCGAATGCGATCTGGGCCAGGCCATGCACTTTTCCGAACACGGCGGTTATCAACTGCTGCCGGCCAACCGTGACCTGACGGCGGCCGAAGTGGTGCTGCTGGAAATGCAGATGAAGGAAAGCCGTCTGCGCAGCGCCTTGGCGCCGATCCGGGAAAACTACGATTACATCCTGATCGACTGCCCGCCGTCGCTGTCGATGCTGACCCTCAACGCCCTGGTGGCGGCCGATGGGGTAATTATCCCCATGCAGTGCGAATACTTCGCATTGGAAGGCTTGAGCGACCTTGTGGATAACATCAAGCGCATCGCCGAACTGTTGAACCCGGACCTGAAGGTCGAAGGCCTGCTGCGGACCATGTACGACCCGCGCCTGAGCCTGATGAACGATGTTTCGGCCCAGCTCAAGGAACACTTCGGCGAGCAGCTCTACGACACGGTCATCCCGCGTAACATCCGTCTGGCCGAAGCGCCGAGCTACGGCATGCCGGCCTTGGCCTACGACAAACAATCCCGTGGTGCGCTGGCTTACCTGGCCCTGGCGGGCGAGATGGTTCGCCGTCAGCGCCGCAATCCACGCACCGCTGCAGCCCAGCCAACTTAAGGAAACCCCATGGCCGTCAAGAAACGAGGTCTCGGACGTGGACTGGATGCACTGCTCAGCGGTCCCACTGTCAGCTCGCTGGAAGAACAGGCCGTCCAGGTCGATCAGCGTGAGTTGCAGCATCTGCCGCTGGACCTGATCCAGCGCGGCAAATACCAGCCACGCCGGGACATGGACCCGCAGGCGCTGGAAGAACTGGCCCAGTCGATCAAGAGCCAGGGCGTGATGCAGCCGATCGTGGTCCGGCCGATTGCCAACGGGCGCTTCGAGATCATCGCCGGCGAACGTCGCTGGCGCGCCAGCCAGCAGGCCGGCCAGGAAACCATCCCGGCAATGGTCCGCGATGTGCCGGATGAAACGGCCATTGCCATGGCGTTGATCGAAAACATCCAGCGTGAAGACCTCAACCCGATCGAGGAAGCCGTGGCCCTGCAGCGCTTGCAGCAGGAATTCCAGCTGACCCAGCAACAAGTTGCCGAGGCGGTGGGCAAGTCCCGCGTGACCGTGGCCAACCTGCTGCGCCTGATTGCGTTGCCGGAAGTCATCAAGACCATGCTGTCCCACGGCGACCTGGAAATGGGTCATGCCCGGGCATTGCTCGGTTTGCCGGAAAATCAACAGGTTGAAGGGGCGCGACATGTTGTCGCACGCGGCCTCACCGTGCGCCAAACCGAGGCACTGGTTCGCCAGTGGCTCAGTGGCAAACCGGCCCCCGTCGAGGCCCCAAAAACCGATCCGGATATCGCTCGCCTGGAACAACGCCTGGCCGAGCGCCTGGGCTCTGCGGTGCAGATTCGCCACGGAAAGAAGGGCAAGGGGCAATTGGTGATTGGCTACAACTCCCTTGATGAGCTGCAAGGTGTCCTTGCACACATTCGCTGAAACAATTGCTCTTGTAGCGCGCAGTCGGAAATCACTACCTGGCAGTTGAATAGGGGCAGAACCGCCCCTATACTCTGCGCGCATTTTGTCGGCACAAATTATGCCAAGTTATTGAATTATGGCGGCCGACTATTGGAGAGCAAAAGCGATGGAAACCCGCACGCCAAACCGCTTGCCGTTCCATCGTCTGGCAGTTTTCCCGGTTTTGATGGCTCAATTCACCGTCGTACTGATCGCCACATTGGCGCTCTGGCAATGGAAAGGAGTCGTCGCCGGATACTCAGGGCTTTGCGGAGGCCTGATAGCCTTGCTTCCCAATATTTACTTTGCTCACAGGGCCTTTCGGTTTTCCGGCGCCCGAGCAGCCCAGGCTATCGTCCGGTCTTTTTATGCCGGCGAGGCGGGGAAACTGATTTTGACGGCAGTGCTGTTTGCATTGACGTTCGCAGGTGTGAAGCCACTGGCGCCGCTGGCTGTATTCAGCGTCTTCGTGCTGACCCAACTGGTTAGCTGGTTCGCTCCCCTGCTAATGAGAACAAGACTTTCGAGACCTTAGGGCGTTTGAGGCAACCATGGCAGAGACAACCGCTTCGGGCTATATCCAGCACCACTTGCAGAACCTGACCTTCGGTCAGCTACCCAACGGCGGCTGGGGCTTTGCCCACACCGCAGCAGAAGCCAAGGAAATGGGCTTCTGGGCTTTCCACGTCGATACCCTCGGCTGGTCGGTCGCACTGGGCCTGATCTTCGTTCTTCTTTTCCGCATGGCGGCAAAGAAGGCGACCTCCGGTCAGCCTGGTGCACTGCAGAACTTCGTTGAAGTACTGGTCGAATTCGTCGATGGCAGCGTGAAAGACAGCTTCCATGGCCGTAGCCCGGTGATCGCACCGCTGGCACTGACCATCTTCGTCTGGGTGTTCCTGATGAACGCCGTCGACCTGGTACCGGTCGACTGGATTCCTCAGCTGGCCATCCTGATCTCCGGTGATGCACACATCCCATTCCGCGCCGTGTCGACCACCGACCCGAACGCGACCCTGGGCATGGCGTTCTCGGTTTTCGCACTGATCATTTTCTATAGCATCAAGGTCAAGGGCATCGGCGGCTTCATCGGCGAACTGACCCTGCATCCGTTTGGCAGCAAGAACATCCTGGTTCAAGCCCTGCTGATTCCGGTGAACTTCCTGCTGGAGTTCGTGACCCTGATCGCCAAGCCGATTTCTCTGGCACTGCGTCTGTTCGGCAACATGTATGCCGGCGAACTGGTGTTCATCCTGATCGCTGTGATGTTCGGCAGCGGCCTGCTGTGGCTCAGCGGCCTGGGTGTAGTCCTGCAATGGGCGTGGGCTGTGTTCCACATCCTGATCATCACCCTGCAGGCGTTCATCTTCATGATGCTGACCATCGTCTACCTGTCGATGGCGCACGAAGAAAACCATTAAGACCAGTCTCGACTAGTCTGATGTCCTTCCCGGTCAAACGGGAAGGAGCCCGAACCGGGCTGAGAAACGATTTGTTTTACCGCTTTAATCTAAAAAACCTAAACCATACGACGTAAAAGTCGGGAGGAAAGATGGAAACTGTAGTTGGTCTAACCGCTATCGCTGTTGCACTGTTGATCGGCCTGGGCGCACTGGGTACCGCAATTGGTTTCGGCCTGTTGGGCGGCAAGTTCCTGGAAGGCGCAGCGCGTCAGCCAGAAATGGTTCCAATGCTGCAAGTCAAAATGTTCATCGTGGCCGGTCTGCTCGACGCCGTGACCATGATCGGTGTTGGTATCGCGCTGTTCTTCACCTTTGCGAACCCGTTCGTTGGTCAAATCGCTGGCTAATTACTCGGATGTCTCGAGTAGATTGGTGTGATGGACAACGTAACTGCGAGGTGTTGGCGTGAACATTAATGCGACCCTGATTGGCCAGTCCGTTGCGTTCCTGATTTTTGTACTGTTCTGCATGAAGTTCGTATGGCCTCCGGTCATTGCGGCATTGCACGAACGTCAAAAGAAGATCGCTGATGGTCTGGACGCTGCCAGCCGTGCAGCTCGCGACCTGGAGTTGGCCCATGAGAAAGTGGGTCAGCAACTGCGCGAAGCGAAAGCTCAGGCAGCTGAAATCATCGAGCAAGCCAAGAAACGCGGTACCCAGATTGTCGACGAAGCCCGTGAACAGGCTCGCGTCGAAGCTGACCGTGTGAAGGCTCAGGCTCAAGCCGAGATCGAACAGGAACTCAACAGTGTCAAAGACGCGCTGCGTGCCCAAGTGGGTGCCCTGGCCGTTGGCGGTGCTTCGAAGATCCTGGGTGCCACAATCGATCAAAACGCGCACGCAGAGCTGGTTAACCAACTGGCTGCTGAAATCTAAGCGAGGGCGATCATGGCAGAACTGACCACGTTGGCCCGACCTTACGCTAAGGCGGCCTTCGAGCACGCTCAGGCCCACCAGCAACTGGCCAATTGGTCAGCCATGCTCGGCCTGGCTGCAGCGGTGTCGCAAGACGACACCATGCAGCGCGTGCTCAAGGCCCCGCGACTGACGAGCGCAGAAAAGGCCGCCACGTTCATTGACGTGTGCGGCGACAAGTTCGATGCCAAGGCACAGAATTTCATTCACGTCGTTGCCGAAAACGACCGTCTCCTGCTTCTGCCGGAGATCGCCACTCTTTTCGACCTGTACAAGGCCGAGCAAGAGAAGTCGGTAGACGTGGAAGTGACCAGTGCTTTCGCATTGAACCAAGAACAGCAAGACAAACTCGCCAAGGTTCTCAGTGCACGACTCAACCGGGAAGTGCGCCTGCAAGTCGAGGAAGACAAGTCCCTGATAGGGGGCGTTGTAATCCGCGCCGGCGACCTGGTTATCGATGGCTCGATTCGCGGCAAAATCGCGAAACTTGCCGAAGCATTGAAATCTTGAGTTTGAAGGGGCAGCAGAGCAATGCAGCAACTCAATCCTTCCGAAATAAGTGAAATTATCAAGGGCCGCATCGACAAGCTCGATGTGACCTCCCAAGCCCGTAACGAAGGCACTGTCGTCAGCGTATCTGACGGTATCGTGCGGATTCACGGTCTGGCCGACGTCATGTACGGCGAGATGATCGAGTTTCCGGGCGGCGTCTACGGTATGGCCCTCAACCTGGAGCAAGACTCCGTAGGTGCCGTTGTACTGGGTTCCTACCAGTCGCTGGCCGAAGGCATGAGCGCCAAGTGCACCGGCCGCATCCTCGAAGTTCCGGTTGGTAAGGAACTGCTGGGTCGCGTTGTCGACGCACTGGGCAACCCTGTTGACGGCAAAGGTCCGCTGAACAACACCGAGACCGACGCGGTCGAGAAAGTTGCTCCTGGCGTGATCTGGCGTAAGTCGGTAGACCAGCCTGTACAGACTGGCTACAAGGCTGTCGATGCCATGATCCCTGTCGGCCGTGGCCAGCGTGAGCTGATCATCGGCGACCGTCAGATCGGTAAGACCGCTCTGGCGATCGACGCGATCATCAACCAGAAGAACAGCGGCATTTTCTGCGTCTACGTAGCCATCGGTCAGAAGCAATCGACCATCGCCAACGTGGTTCGCAAGCTGGAAGAAAACGGCGCCCTGGCCAACACCATCATCGTGGCGGCCAGCGCATCGGAATCTCCTGCGCTGCAGTTCCTGGCACCGTACTCCGGTTGCACCATGGGCGAATACTTCCGCGACCGCGGTGAAGACGCGCTGATCGTTTATGACGATCTGTCCAAGCAGGCAGTGGCTTACCGCCAGATCTCCCTGCTGCTGCGCCGTCCACCAGGCCGTGAAGCCTACCCAGGCGACGTGTTCTATCTCCACTCCCGTCTCCTGGAGCGCGCATCCCGCGTTTCGGAAGAGTACGTAGAGAAGTTCACCAATGGCGCAGTGACCGGCAAGACCGGCTCCCTGACCGCTCTGCCGATCATCGAAACCCAGGCTGGCGACGTTTCCGCGTTCGTTCCGACCAACGTGATTTCCATCACCGACGGTCAGATCTTCCTGGAATCGGCCATGTTCAACTCCGGGATCCGTCCTGCTGTGAACGCCGGTGTTTCGGTATCCCGTGTGGGTGGTGCCGCTCAGACCAAGATCATCAAGAAGCTGTCCGGTGGTATCCGTACCGCCCTGGCCCAGTATCGTGAACTGGCGGCATTCGCCCAGTTCGCTTCTGACCTGGACGAAGCGACCCGTAAGCAACTTGAGCATGGTCAGCGCGTTACCGAGCTGATGAAGCAGAAGCAATACGCACCAATGTCGATCGCTGACATGGCGCTGTCGCTGTATGCCGCTGAGCGTGGGTTCCTGACTGACGTTGAAATCGCCAAGGTCGGCAGCTTTGAACAAGCGCTGATTGCTTACTTCAACCGCGATCACGCCGACTTGTTGGCCAAGATCAACGTGAAGGGTGACTTCAATGACGAAATCGACGCTGGCATGAAAGCCGGTATCGAGAAGTTCAAGGCCACCCAAACCTGGTAAGCCGCAGCGGGAGTCGCAAGGCTCCCGCTTGCTAACCTGATAGGTGTTACATGGCAGGCGCAAAAGAGATTCGCAGTAAGATTGCGAGCATCAAAAGCACGCAAAAAATTACCAGCGCCATGGAAAAAGTGGCGGTCAGCAAAATGCGCAAGGCACAAATGCGCATGGCTGCTAGCCGCCCTTATGCGGAGCGCATCCGCCAGGTTATTGGTCATCTGGCCAACGCCAACCCGGAATATCGCCACCCGTTCATGATCGACCGTGCTATCAAGCGCGTCGGTTACGTCGTGGTGAGCAGTGACCGTGGTCTGTGTGGTGGCTTGAACACCAACCTGTTCAAGGCCCTGGTCAAGGACATGGCTGTAAACCGCGAACAAGGCGTCGAGATCGATCTGTGCGTGATTGGTAGCAAGGGTGCGGCTTTCTTCCGCAACTTCGGCGGCAACGTCGTCGCTGCTATCAGCCACCTGGGTGAAGAACCGTCGATCAATGACCTGATCGGCAGCGTCAAGGTGATGCTGGATGCTTACCTGGAAGGCCGGATTGACCGCCTGTCCGTGGTATCCAACAAGTTCATCAACACCATGACGCAACAGCCAACCGTGGAGCAATTGGTCCCACTGGTGGCGACCCCGGAACAGGAACTCAAGCACCACTGGGACTATCTCTACGAACCGGATGCCAAGGAGCTGCTTGACGGCTTGATGGTCCGCTACGTGGAGTCGCAGGTCTACCAGGCGGTGGTCGAGAACAACGCAGCTGAACAAGCAGCGCGGATGATCGCGATGAAGAACGCTACCGACAACGCCGGTGATTTGATCAGCGATTTGCAGCTGATCTACAACAAGGCGCGTCAGGCTGCGATCACCCAAGAGATCTCGGAAATCGTCGGCGGCGCTGCCGCGGTTTAACGGTTCAAATATTCAGAGGATCCAGCTATGAGTAGCGGACGTATCGTTCAAATCATCGGCGCCGTTATCGACGTGGAATTTCCACGCGACAGCGTACCGAGCATCTACAACGCGCTGAAAGTACAAGGCGCGGAAACTACCCTGGAAGTTCAGCAGCAGCTGGGCGACGGCATCGTTCGTACCATTGCGATGGGTTCTACCGAAGGCTTGAAGCGCGGTCTGGACGTTGTCGACTCTGGCGCAGCCATCTCCGTACCGGTCGGTAAAGCGACCCTGGGCCGGATCATGGACGTACTGGGCAACCCGATCGACGAAGCGGGTCCGATCGACACCGAAGAGCGCTGGGGCATTCACCGTCCTGCGCCATCCTTCGCTGAACAGGCGGGCGGCAACGACCTGCTGGAAACCGGCATCAAGGTTATCGACCTGGTTTGCCCGTTCGCCAAGGGCGGTAAAGTCGGTCTGTTCGGTGGTGCCGGTGTTGGCAAGACCGTAAACATGATGGAACTGATCCGTAACATCGCCATCGAGCACAGCGGTTATTCCGTGTTCGCCGGTGTGGGTGAGCGTACTCGTGAGGGTAACGACTTCTACCACGAGATGAAGGATTCCAACGTTCTGGACAAAGTGGCACTGGTCTACGGCCAGATGAACGAGCCGCCGGGAAACCGTCTGCGCGTAGCCCTGACCGGCCTGACCATGGCCGAGAAGTTCCGTGACGAAGGTAACGACGTTCTGCTGTTCGTCGACAACATCTACCGTTACACCCTGGCCGGTACCGAAGTTTCCGCACTGCTGGGCCGTATGCCTTCGGCAGTAGGTTACCAGCCGACCCTGGCTGAAGAGATGGGCGTTCTGCAAGAACGTATCACTTCGACCAAGGAAGGTTCGATCACTTCGATCCAAGCGGTATACGTACCTGCGGATGACTTGACCGACCCGTCGCCAGCGACCACCTTCGCCCACTTGGACGCCACCGTCGTTCTGTCCCGTGACATCGCTTCCCTGGGTATCTACCCAGCGGTTGACCCACTGGACTCGACTTCGCGCCAGCTGGACCCGAACGTGATCGGCCAGGAGCACTACGACACCGCTCGCGGCGTCCAGTACGTGCTGCAGCGCTACAAAGAGCTGAAGGACATCATTGCGATCCTGGGTATGGACGAGCTGTCGGAAGCCGACAAGCAGTTGGTATCCCGCGCTCGTAAGATCCAGCGCTTCTTGTCGCAGCCGTTCTTCGTGGCTGAAGTCTTCACCGGTGCCTCGGGTAAATACGTTTCCCTGAAAGACACCATTGCTGGCTTCAAAGGCATCCTCAACGGTGACTACGACCACCTGCCAGAACAAGCGTTCTACATGGTCGGCGGCATCGAAGAAGCGATCGAGAAAGCCAAGAAACTGTAATCCCGGCGCCCGGCAACGCGCGCTAATTTAGGTTGAGGCAATCAGATGGCTATGACAGTCCATTGCGATATCGTCAGTGCGGAAGGGGAAATCTTCTCCGGCCTGGTCGAGATGGTGATTGCGCATGGTGAGCTGGGTGATCTTGGTATCGCTCTGGGTCACGCACCGCTGATCACTAATCTGAAACCGGGTCCGATCCGCTTGATCAAGCAGGGCGGGGAAGCCGAGGTGTATTACATCTCCGGTGGTTTCCTCGAGGTTCAGCCGAACATGGTCAAGGTCCTTGCCGACACTGTGCAACGTGCTGCCGACCTGGACGAAGCCTCCGCTCAGGAAGCCGTCAAGGCTGCCGAGAAGGCCCTGCACGAGCGTGGCGCGGAGTTCGATTACGGTTCTGCTGCTGCACGTCTGGCCGAGGCTGCAGCCCAGCTGCGCACCGTCCAGCAGATCCGCAAGAAGTTCGGCGGCTAAGCCGTCTGCTTTCTGTGCGATTGATTAAAAAGGGTAGCCTCGGCTACCCTTTTTTCTTTTCCCGATACTCATCATCTGGTCGCAGCCGCTGACCACCCAGGATTGGTAGCCAGTCATGTCTCTCGAAATCGTTATCCTCGCGGCCGGTCAAGGCACCCGCATGCGTTCGGCGCTGCCCAAGGTCTTGCACCCGGTAGCCGGTAATTCCATGCTCGGCCATGTTATCCACAGCGCCCGGCAACTTGATCCACAGCGCATTCACGTGGTGATCGGCCACGGTGCCGATGCGGTGCGCGAACGCCTGGCCGCCGATGACCTGAATTTCGTCCTGCAGGACAAACAACTGGGCACTGGCCATGCGGTGGCCCAGGCCGTGCCGTTCATCACGGCGGATACGGTGCTGATTCTCTACGGCGATGTGCCGCTGATCGAAGTCGACACCTTGCAGCGCCTGCTCAAGCATGTTGCGCCACAACAGTTGGGTCTGTTGACCGTCGAGCTGGATGACCCCACCGGTTATGGCCGCATCGTGCGTAACGTCGATGGCCAAGTGACCGCCATTGTCGAGCAGAAGGACGCCAACGAAGCCCAGCGCGCGATCACTGAAGGCAACACCGGGATTCTGGCCGTGCCGGCCGAGCGCCTGGGTGACTGGATGAGTCGTCTGTCGAACAACAACGCCCAGGGCGAGTACTACCTGACCGACGTGATTGCCATGGCGGTCAGCGACGGGCTGGTGGTCGCCACCGAGCAGCCGCTGGACGCCATGGAAGTGCAGGGCGCCAATGATCGCCGGCAACTGGCCGAGCTGGAGCGCCACTATCAATTGCGCGCCGCCCGCCGCCTGATGGCCCAAGGCGTGACCCTGCGCGACCCGGCCCGTTTCGACGTGCGCGGTGAAGTCAGCGTGGGCCGCGATGTGGTCATCGACATCAACGTCATCCTCGAAGGCAAGGTCGTCATCGAAGACGACGTGGTCATCGGCCCGAACTGCGTGATCAAGGACAGCACCCTGCGCAAAGGCGTGGTGATCAAAGCCAACAGCCATCTCGACGGTGCGATCATGGGGGAGGGCAGCGACGCCGGCCCGTTTGCCCGCCTGCGTCCAGGATCGGTGCTGGAAGCCCGTGCCCATGTGGGTAACTTCGTCGAACTGAAGAATGCTCACCTGGGTGAAGGTGCCAAGGCCGGGCACCTGACCTACCTCGGTGACGCTGAAGTCGGCGCCCGCACCAACATCGGCGCTGGGACCATCACCTGCAACTACGATGGCGCCAACAAGTGGAAAACCGTGTTGGGTGAAGATGTGTTTATCGGCTCGAA
This sequence comes from Pseudomonas sp. Lb2C2, assembly GCF_052112205.1. NCBI lineage: Bacteria > Pseudomonadati > Pseudomonadota > Gammaproteobacteria > Pseudomonadales > Pseudomonadaceae > Pseudomonas > Pseudomonas sp. Lb2C2. Next base: position 216,774 of record NZ_JAUTYW010000003.1, read on the forward strand.
CAACTCCTTGGTAGCACCTGTGGATATCTCCAGCGGTGCGACCACGGCAGCCGGTTCGACCCTTACCCAGAATGTGGATAAAGGCCAATTGGCAGTCGGACGCGCCCGCCAACGCAACATCGACGGCTGGAAGCGACCGGAGAAAATCAAGAAGCCCTAAAGTTATCCACAACCCTCCTGTGGGAGCGAGCTTGCTCGCGATAGCGGTGTAATCAGGTAAAGCAGCATTGCCTGACCTGGCCCCTTCGCGAGCAAGCTCGCTCCCACAGTGATTTAGGGAGTTTCTGAATTTTTCTTCTGCTGCCTTGACGATATCGCGTCAATAGGTTTTGATTGCTTACGTTATCTTTCGAATCGAAACTTATACCGCCATGTCGAAACGCAACACGCCACAACGCCGTCACAACATCCTTGCCTTGCTCCAGGAGCAGGGTGAGGTCAGCGTGGATGAGTTGGCCAAGCGCTTCGAAACCTCGGAAGTTACGATTCGCAAGGACCTCGCCGCCCTGGAAACCAATGGCCTGCTGCTGCGTCGCTACGGTGGCGCGGTCCCGATGCCGCAGGAGTTGGTGGCCGATAACGGGCAAAGCGTCTCCAAGTACAAACTGGCCATTGCCCGGGCCGCTGTGAAGCGGATCCGCGAGCACGCGCGCATCATCATCGACAGCGGCAGCACCACGGCGGCCATGATTCCGCAACTCGGCCAACAGCCGGGCCTGGTGGTGATGACCAATTCCCTGCACGTTGCCAATGCCTTGAGCGAACTGGAGCACGAGCCGGTGCTGTTGATGACCGGCGGCACCTGGGATCCTCACTCCGAGTCGTTCCAGGGCCAGGTGGCCGAGCAGGTCCTGCGTTCCTATGACTTCGACCAGCTGTTCATCGGCGCCGACGGCATCGATCTGGTTCGAGGTACCACCACCTTCAACGAACTGCTGGGCTTGAGCCGTGTGATGGCTGAGGTTGCCCGGGAAGTGATCGTGATGGTGGAGGCCGACAAGATCGGCCGCAAGATCCCCAACCTGGAGCTGCCGTGGAGCAGCGTCCATACCCTCATTACCGATGATCGCCTGCCCGTAGAGGCCCGCGATCAGATTCAGGCCCGCGGCATCACCGTGATCTGCGCGCCTGTCAGCCAGGAGAAATAGCATGTGTGGAATTGTCGGCGCCGTTGCTGAACGCAACATCACAGCAATCTTGCTCGAAGGCCTCAAGCGCCTGGAATACCGCGGCTACGACAGCGCCGGTGTGGCGGTATTGACCAACGACGAAAAGCTTGAGCGGATGCGTCGTCCGGGCAAGGTCAGCGAATTGGAACGCGCCCTGGACGCTGAACCGCTGATTGGTCGCCTGGGCATTGCCCACACGCGTTGGGCCACTCATGGCGCACCTTGCGAGCGCAACGCCCATCCCCATTTCTCCGACGATCTGGCGGTAGTGCACAACGGCATCATCGAGAACTATGAAGCCTTGCGCGAACAGCTCAAGGCGCTCGGCTATGTGTTCACCTCGGACACCGACACTGAAGTCATCGCCCATCTGCTCAATCACAAGCTCAAGGACCTGGTGGACCTGACCGTCGCCCTCAAGGCCACCGTCAAGGAACTGCACGGGGCCTATGGGCTGGCGGTCATCAGTGCGAAACAACCGGATCGTCTGGTGGCGGCGCGCAGCGGTAGCCCGTTGGTGATCGGTCTGGGCCTGGGGGAAAACTTCCTGGCCTCCGATCAGTTGGCGCTGCGTCAGGTCACCGACCGCTTCATGTACCTGGAAGAAGGCGATATCGCCGAAATTCGCCGCGACAGCGTGCAGATCTGGGACCTCGATGGCAAAAGCGTAGAGCGTGAGACCGTCCAGTACCGCGACGGTGCCGACGCCGCCGACAAGGGCGAGTTCCGCCACTTCATGCTCAAGGAAATCCATGAACAACCGGCCGTGGTGCAACGCACCCTGGAAGGCCGCATGAGCCAGAACCAGGTGCTGGTCCAAGCGTTTGGTCCACAGGCGGCCGAGTTGTTCGCCAAGGTCCGCAACGTGCAGATCGTGGCCTGCGGCACCAGTTATCACGCCGGCATGGTTGCCCGTTACTGGCTGGAAGAGCTGGCCGGTATTCCGTGCCAGGTCGAAGTCGCCAGCGAGTTCCGCTATCGCAAAGTGGTGGTGCAGCCTGACACGCTGTTCGTCACCATTTCCCAATCTGGTGAGACTGCCGACACCCTGGCCGCTCTGCGCAATGCCAAGGAGCTGGGCTACCTCGCCAGCCTGGCGATCTGCAACGTCGGCATCAGCTCGCTGGTGCGCGAATCCGACCTGACCCTGCTGACCCAGGCCGGCCGCGAAATCGGTGTGGCGTCGACCAAGGCGTTCACCACGCAACTGGTGGGCCTGCTGTTGCTGACGCTGTCCCTGGGTCAGGTGCGCGGTACCCTGGGCAAAGGGGTCGAGGCAACATTGGTCGAAGAGCTGCGCCGCCTGCCGGCTCGCCTGGGCGAAGCCCTGGCCATGGACGGTACTGTGGAAAAAATCGCCGAGCTGTTCGCCGAGAAGAACCACACCCTGTTCCTGGGCCGTGGCGCGCAATTCCCGGTGGCGATGGAAGGGGCCTTGAAGCTCAAGGAAATCTCCTACATCCACGCCGAGGCCTACCCGGCCGGCGAGCTCAAGCACGGCCCGCTGGCGCTTGTGGATAACGACATGCCGGTGGTCACCGTCGCGCCGAACAACGAGCTGCTGGAAAAGCTCAAGTCCAACCTGCAGGAAGTGCGCGCCCGTGGCGGCCAGTTGATTGTCTTTGCTGACGAGAAGGCCGGCATGACCAATGGCGAAGGCACCCACGTGGTACACATGCCGCACATCCACGACATCCTGTCGCCGATCCTCTACACCATCCCGTTGCAGTTGTTGTCGTACTACGTGGCGGTGCTCAAGGGGACTGATGTGGACCAGCCGCGTAACCTGGCGAAATCGGTCACGGTCGAGTAAGGCCGGAGCACGGGCCACGGAGCTAGCCTGTCGGCTCGGATCCGAAGCGCTCAAAAACCAACCCCCTGAAATTCAGGGGGTTTTTTATTGGGGGCAAATAAACTTCAGGCCGACTTCGCCCCAGGAGCAACGATTCGATACGCCTGATTCATCCGCCCTGTTCGTCGTATTCGCGGCACGCCGCTGAACAACTGCGTTGACAACGTGGGGCATAGGTGATGATATCAAGTCATACGACAACGTATGACACGAAAAATAATAAAAACGAAAGGCGCTGCCATGTTATCTACATTTGCCGCCCAGCGAACTTGCAGTCCACCGGCTCCACGCGTTATCGCCGTGCGCCAGCTACCTTCTTTACCTTCCGAAAAGCCCTGTGCGCGCTCGCCGGTGCGGTCAAATTCCCCTATCTCAACGTTCAATCAGTATCGCCTGCCCCACCAGGCGTTAGCGCTGGGCGTGTCCGTTTTTCGCTCAACCTCAATCCCACAACGAATGGCTGCACCCGGAGAACAATAATGAAGAAAACACTCTGCGCCTCTTTGATCGCCTCGTTCATGAGCTTGACTGCTGGTACGGCGATGGCTGCCGATGCCAGCGACTGGCCAAATCGTCCGGTTCAGGTTGTGGTGATCGCCAATGCTGGTGGTGACACTGATTTCAACGCTCGCATGATGGCCAAGTACTTCACCAAGGTCACCGGCAAGACCATGGTGGTCACCAATATGGCCGGTGGGGGTGGCACCATCGCCGCCGATGCGGTCAAGAGCGCAGCGCCGGATGGCAATACCATTCTGTTTACTCACACCGGCCAGTTGATCGTCAACGAGGTCGCGGGGCTGTCCGAAGACCGTTTCGATGCGTTCGATATCTCCTGCATCGCTGGCGTCGACAAGGGCGCGGTGTTCGTCTCGGCCAAGAGCTCGGGCATCGACAGCCTCGACCAGTTGATCGAGAAGGCCAAGGCTAAGCCGGGCACCATCACCTACGGCACCGAGATGGGCAACTTCTCGCACCTGCAAGGCTTGATGTTCGAGAAGCTCGCCGGGGTGAAGCTGAAAATGGTCGACAGCGGCACCGTCTCGGAAAAAATCGTTGCCCTGCTAGGCAAGCGCATCGACCTCGGCGCCATCAGCTATGGCTCGGTCCAGGATTACATTTCCAGCGGCAAGATGACTGCCCTGGGGCAGCCTAACGCTGAGCGAAACGCGCTGCTGGGCGACGTCAAGACCTTCAAGGAGCAAGGCGTGGACCTGATCCTCGACAAGCCTTACGTCGTTGCCTTCCCGAAAGGCACCGACCCGGCCATCGTCAAGAAAATGGCCGACACCATGAAGAAAATCACCGAAGAGCCGGAATATGCCGAGGAATTGAAGAAGTCCTTCAAGCAGCCGGTCAGCTTCCAGGGCCCCGAAGAAGCCGTCGCCACGCTGAATAAAACCCGCGACAGCTTCATGCAGTTCAAGGACGAGATGCGTAAAACCAAATAATTTTACGTAACGGCTCGGGTGCGCGCCGCGCTGGCCAGCACCCGACAACCTGTCCTTCCCAGCAAGAGGAGCCTGTATGGATTCCTATAAAAGAAACGAGCTGATCGCCGGCCTGGCGATGCTCGGCGCCGGCATCGCTTATCTGGTATTGACCCTGAACCTGCCGCGTCGCGGGACGGTCGATGCCGCGTTTGTCCCTTGGGTACTCGCCGTCGCGTTGTGCCTGTTGGGTGCGTTGCAATTGTGGGTGTGGCGCAAGCTGCCGGATAAAAGTGCCGAGCCTGTGGAAAAGCCCGAGGCGATCGATTACCCAACCGTCATCAAATCCATGGCATTGGTGCTGCTTTACACGGCGCTGATGGTGCCGCTGGGTTTCGTGATCACGACTGTGCTTTATCTCTATGCCCAGTTCATCGTATTGACCCCGGCGGACGAAAAGGTCAAGCACCTGCGATACGCACTGATCGCGGTCGTTTCGGCTGTTCTGATCTTTTACATCTTTCGCCATGGCTTCGACTTGCTTCTGCCGGTCGGCCTATTGGATTTCTAGGGGACGGCCATGATTGAACTCATGCAAACAGGCTTCGCAGCCGTACTTACACCCTACGCTTTCCTGATAATCACCCTCGGCGTGGTGGTAGGGATTATCTTTGGTGCTATTCCTGGACTTTCGGCCACGATGGCGATCGCTCTATTTCTGCCGCTGACTTACTCGATGGGGCCTGGTACTGGCCTGGCGCTGTTGGTTGCGCTGTTCGTTGGCGCCACCTCGGGAGGGCTGATATCGGCGATATTGCTCAACATACCGGGAACGCCGGCCTCCATCGCCACGACATTCGATGGTTGGCCGCTGATGAAACAAGGTCATGGCGTCAAGGCCCTTGGCATTGGCGTGGTGTTCTCGTTCCTCGGCACTATCTTCAGTATCGCCGCGCTGATGTTCATCGCCCCGATCCTGGCGGAACTGGCCCTGAGCTTTGGCCCGCACGAATACTTCTCTATCGCGATTTTCTCGCTGACGTTGATTGCCACGCTGTCCACCGGCTCGCTGGTCAAAGGCTTGTTTGCCGGTGCCTTGGGCTTTGCTTTCTCCACCGTGGGGATCGCCCCGGTCGAGGCCATCCGTCGTTTTACCTTTGACCTGCCGAGCCTCAACGGCGGCTTCGCCATGCTCACGGTCATGATCGGCATGTTCGCGGTTGCCGAAGTGCTGAAATTCGCGGAAAGCGCGCGTCTGAGCCACCGGGCCAAACCCCAGCACGTCAGCATGAAAGGCGTGAAAGGTTTTGGTTTTTCGATGAAGGAGTTCGTTGGCCAACTGCCCAACGCCACCCGTTCATCCCTGATCGGCCTCGGTATCGGCATCCTGCCCGGTATCGGTGCCGGTACGTCGAATATCGTTTCTTACATCGTTGCAAAGAAACGCTCCAAGACGCCTGAGGAGTTCGGTAAAGGCAAGATTGACGGCGTGGTGGCCAGCGAGACGGCAAACAATGCCGGCATCGGTGGCGCGATGATTCCACTGCTGACGCTCGGCATTCCCGGCGACACCACCACGGCGGTGATGCTTGGTGGCTTCATGATCCACGGCATCCAGCCCGGGCCTCTGCTGTTCATCAGCCAGGCACCGTTGGTCTATACGATTTTCGCCGCGCTGATCCTCGCTTCCGTGCTGATGCTGGTGCTCGAGTTCTACGGCCTGCGCATGTTCATCAAGTTGCTGGCGGTGCCCAAGCACATCCTGCTGCCGATCATCCTGGTCTTGTGCGTGGTTGGGGCCTTCGGCTTGAACAGCCGGATCTTCGATGTCTGGGCGGTGTTGCTGTTTGGCTTGCTGGGGTACGGGTTCGTAAAAGCCGGTTTGCCGATTGCACCGTTCATCATCGGTTTCATCCTCGGTCCGATGGCTGAAACCAACTTGCGCCGTGGCTTGATGCTGTCCGATGGCAACTTCGGCGGCTTCCTGACCAATCCCATCTCGGCGGGCTTTCTCATCTTGGCTGCCGCCTCCATCTCCTGGCACCTGGTGACGGTCATTCGCAACAGGAAAAGCGCTGCTATTGAATTGATGCGCAGCTAGCCCGCTGCATGTGTCCGCGTTCGCTGCTGCAACCCGAACAGGTGTTGCAGCAGCCAAACCCAAACGTTCGGAGCAAAGCCATGCAAGACACGCCTCAAATGCCTTCCGCCGACGACGACCGCATTGCCTGGGTGCGCGTGGCCTCGGTGTTCCTGCCATTGGCCAACCCCATCAGCGATGCGAAGGTGTTGACCGGTCGGCAAAAGCCAATGACAGAAATCGCCATGTTGTTCGTGGAAATCGAAACCAGGGATGGCCACTGTGGCTTGGGGTTCAGCTATTCCAAGCGCGCCGGTGGTCCCGGGCAATTTGCCCACGCCCAGGAACTCGCCCCCAGCCTCATCGGCGAAAACCCCAGCGACATTTCAAAACTGTGGGACAAGCTCTGCTGGGCGGGTGCCTCAGTGGGGCGCAGCGGCCTGGCCACACAGGCCATTGGCGCATTTGACGTCGCCCTGTGGGATCTGAAAGCCAAGCGGGCCAATCTTTCCCTGGCTCGCTTGCTCGGTGCCCATCGCGACTCCGTCCAGTGCTACAACACGTCGGGTGGATTCCTGCACACGCCGCTTGAACAATTAATGATCAATACCGACCTCTCTCGGGAAAAGGGCATCGGTGGCATCAAGCTCAAAGTCGGGCAGCCTGACCAGGCACTGGATCTGCATCGGGTCAGCACCATCCGCAAACACTTGGGCGATGACTTCCCATTGATGGTCGATGCCAACCAGCAATGGGACCGGCCCACTGCGCAGCGCATGTGCCGCCGTCTTGAGCCGTTGAACCTGATCTGGATCGAGGAACCGCTCGATTGCTATGACGCTGAAGGTCATGCCGCGCTGGCGCTGCAATTCGATACGCCGATCGCGACCGGTGAAATGCTCACCAGCGTTGCCGAGCACTGGGAGTTCATCAAACTGCGCGCAGCCGATTACCTGATGCCCGACGCGCCCCGTGTTGGTGGCATAACCCCTTACCTCAAGGTCCAGGCATCGGCCGAGCAAGCGGGTTTGATGATTGCGCCGCACTTTGCCATGGAACTGCACATTCATCTGGCCGCCACGTATAGCCGTGAGCCCTGGGTGGAACATTTCGAATGGCTGGAGCCGCTGTTCAACGAGCGCATGGAGACGCGTGACGGGCGCATGCTGGTGCCCACCCGGCCTGGCCTGGGGTTGTCCTTGAGCGACCGAGTGGCGGGCTGGACGGCGAACCAGACTGAGTTCGGGAAGCGTGCGTAAGCCGATTGAGGAGAGAGGCATGTCGTCGTTGAGCCATGAAGTCATCCAACGCATTGAGCAGGTGGTCGGACCGTCAGGGTTGGTGCGTGATCCTGAGCTGATGCGCGGCTATCTGACGGACTGGCGTAACGCCTACCAGGGCCAGGCCGCCCTGGTGGTACGCCCGGCCACCACCGCAGAGGTGGCTGATGTTGTACGGCTCTGCCATGACGCCGGGATTGCCCTGGTGCCCCAGGGCGGCAATACCGGTTTGTGCGGCGGCTCGATCCCTGATGCCTCTGGCAACCAAGTGGTGCTGTCCCTGACCCGGATGAAGCGCATCCGTGAAATCGACTTGGCTAATGAAACCATCACGGTCGAGGCCGGGGTGATCCTGCAGCAGTTGCAGGACGCCGCCCAGGAGGCCGATCGGCTGTTTCCACTGTCGCTGGGGGCAGAGGGAAGTTGCACGGTGGGCGGCAATCTGGCGACCAATGCCGGCGGAACGGCGGTGCTGCGCTACGGCAACATGCGTGAGCTGACCCTCGGCCTGGAAGTGGTGCTCCCCGACGGCCGTATCTGGAATGGGTTGCGAGGTTTGCGTAAAGACAACACCGGCTACGACCTCAAGCATTTATTCATTGGCTCGGAGGGCACGCTGGGCATTATCACCGCGGCGGTGCTCAAACTGTTCCCGGCGACCCACAGCACGGCGACAGCGTGGGTCGCGCTGCCTTCGCCGCAGGCGGCGGTGGACTTGATCGGCTATGTTCGCAGCCTGTGCGCCGACCGCCTGACGGGTTTCGAGATGATGTCGCGCCAGAGCCTGGATTTCGTCCTGGATCACGTGGCCGGCTGCAGTGATCCGCTGGAAACGAAGCACCCTTGGTACGCTTTGATTGAGCTGCGCGACACGGTGCCCGACGCGCCATTGACGCCGTTGCTTGAAAACGGCCTGGCCCACGCCTTCGAGCACGGTTGGGCCATTGATGCGGTATTGGCCAGCAGCCAGGCGCAGGCCGCGGCGCTATGGGCGCTGCGCGAAGGTATTTCCGAGGCGCAGAATCATGAAGGCCCAAGCCTCAAGCATGACATCAGCGTGCCCGTGAGCCGGATACCGGAGTTCATTGAACGTACCGATAGAGCCCTGCAACAGGACTTTCCGGGCGTGCGCATCGTTTCCTATGGCCACATGGGCGACGGCAACCTGCACTACAACATCAGCAAACCGGTCGGCGATGTGGACGCTTCGTTCAAGGCTCGCGAACACGCGATCATGCAAGTCATCTACCGGATGACGAGTGCCTTCAACGGCAGCATCAGTGCCGAACATGGGCTGGGACAAGCCAAACCTGAAGCGGCGGTCCGCTTCAAGGATCCTCTGGAGATCGAGTTGATGCGCGCCATCAAGCGCACGCTGGACCCGGCCGGCCTGATGAACCCCGGCAAGGTCTTCACCGCCGGGCTGGAGTGATCGAGCCGGCCTCTGCTAGCCTCCCGCTCGAATACCAGACATGGAGTGGGTGATGACACAAGTAACCGCCACCAAAGATCGCGTACGCATCAAGCACGTCGAAGTCCTCTCTGATGATTGGTACGTACTGCGCAAGACCACCTACGACTACCTCGGCCGCAACGGCCAATGGCGCGAGCTGACGCGCGAGACCTACGACCGTGGCAACGGCGCCACTATCCTGCTGTACAGCAAGACCAGGCAGACCGTGGTGTTGACCCGGCAATTCCGCTTCCCGGCCTTCGTCAACGGACACGACGGTCTGTTGGTCGAAACCTGCGCCGGCCTGCTGGACAACGACGACCCGCACACCTGCATCCGCAAGGAAACCCAGGAAGAAACCGGCTATATCATCCAGGACGTGCGCAAGGTGTTCGAAGCCTTCATGAGCCCGGGTTCGGTGACTGAACGGGTGCATTTTTTCGTCGGCGAGTACTTCGATGAAGACAAGCAGCACGCAGGCGGCGGCCTGGAAGCCGAGGGCGAAGAGATCGAAGTGCTGGAGCTGTCCCTCGACCAGGCCTTGGGCATGATCGAGACCGGGGAGATTTGCGACGGCAAGACCATCATGCTGTTGCAGTACGCCAAGCTGCATCGGTTGCTGGATTAGCAGTGTCAGCAGTTGGCCATCCAGGCCGCTTGTTTGCTGATTTCGCCACTGCCGAATCTTTCACGGTAGGCCGAGGGAGCCAGTCCCACCGCGTTGCGAAAGGCCGCGCGGAAACTTTCCACCGACCGGTATCCACAGGCCTGTGCGATGCTGGTGGTGTTCTGGTCAGTACTTTCCAGCAGCTCCCTAGCCCGGTTCAGCCGTTCCTGTTGCAGCCAGACCTTGGGCGACAGTCCCGTGGTTTCAATGAAACGCCGCAGAAAGGTGCGCTCGCTCATGGTCACGCGAGCCGCCATGTCAACCACGCTCAATGGTTGATTCAGGTTTTCGCGAATCCATTGCAGGACTCGCGTCAGTTCGTTGCGCGGCGACTTACACACTGGCGCGACGATGAATTGTGACTGGCCGCCGGTTCTCTGTGGCGCCATGACGAGGCGTCGGGCCACCGAGTTGGCGATGTGCGTGCCGAAATCCCGAGCGATCAAATGCAGGCAAGCGTCGATACCGGCCGCGCTTCCGGCTGATGTGATCATTTGGCCTGAATCGACGTAGAGCACATTAGGGTCAACCTTGATGTTGGGGAATCGTTCGGCCAACTCTTTGGAAAATTGCCAATGCGTGGTCACGGTTTCCCCATCGAGCAGCCCCGTGGCGGCGAGTACGAACACTCCCGAGCAGATGGACAGCAAGCGCGCGCCGCGGGCATGGGCTCTTTTGAGTGCTTGCAGCAGCGCTTCGGGCGGCGGCTCATAACGATTGCGCCAACCGGGAACGATAATGGTTTTTGCGGTTTCAAGCTCCTCCAGACCGGCGTCGACGGAGATCTTCAACCCTCCCAAGGCATGCATCGGCCCCTCGTCGACGGCGACGATGCGGTGGGTATACCAAGGGACGTCCAGCTCCGGGCGGGGTAGCCCGAATATCTCCAGGGCGATACCGAATTCGAATACGCAAAGGCCCTCATAGACGAGGATGGCCACAGTTCCGGGATGAGCGTGCATTTGGCGTAAATTCACCGTTTATTGTCGTCTGCTGCACTGTAGCGGACAGTCCCATGTCCCTACAATCGCTGCTAGGCAATCAGGAAAACCAAGACGGCTGCACCTCACAAAGGTGACCGCCGCGTTACCGGTACCCCACCCCATCGTTCCGGTAGAGGATTGTCACTTCCAGATTTATTCCTGCTTCAACAGAATTCGATTCGTACGGGTTACCGAGGTGTACGCATCTTACTAAGTTCTGTTAAAGGGCCTAACGGTCAATCGGTGTCGTCGATGAGTGGATAGTTGTACTCGGATTAACCTGGACGTTGTAAGGGAATGGACTATGTTGCTGATCCAGATATTGTTTGTCATGCTGTCAGCAAAACTTCTGGGTGCTGTATTAAATCGCTTGGGACAGCCTCAGGTTGTTGGAGAAATGATCGCCGGTTTTGTGTTGGGCCCCGTTATACTGGGTCAGTTGTTTCCCGCCTTCCATCAGCAATTATTCGATAACAGCGCTATCACCCAGCTCAAAGTCCTGAGCGAGTTGGGAATCTTGTTATTTATGTTCGTCATTGGTGCCGAATTTCGATTCCCAATTAAACAGAGCAATACCGGCTTCAAGGCCATGGTCATTGGCGCTTTCAGCATTGTCATCCCTTTTTCCCTCGGTGCCGCGATAGCGCCCTGGTTGTTCGAGCATTTCGCCAGCCCCGGGACGTCTCGGTTGGGTTTCGTCCTGTTCATAGGCACCGTGTTTTCCGTTACTGCTTTTCCAGTACTGGCGCGGATCCTCAAGGAACGCGGCATTCTCGGTACGCAAATCGGTGCGATCGCCCTGCTGGCCGCAGCCATGAGCGACGTGGTCGCATGGATGTTGATCGCCGCAGTCGCCATGGTGAACGGCCAAGACAGCAACTGGATGGCCCTGGTCGTCCGTGGAGGCTGCCTGTTGCTGCTGGTAGCCTTTTCGTTCCTGGTGCTCAAGCCCCTGTTGAGTCGCTGGCTAGCCGCTGAAGGAAAACTTGCACAGCCGATGGTGCTGGTGGCGTTGCTGGCCGGGGTGATGATCTACGGCAGCCTGACCCACGTGCTGCAAGTGCACGCGGTGTTTGGTGCTTTCCTGTTCGGCCTGTGCCTGCCGCGGGACCAGCGCTTGCTGGACATGATCATCGAACGGCTGGAGCACGTATCGCTGATCATACTGATGCCTTGTTTCTTTGCCCTGACCGGCTTGAGTACTACTTCCTCGGCGTTCTCCGGTCTTGGCGTGTGGGTGCTGCTGGCGGTCCTGCTGGTGGCCGTCACTGCCAAGGTCGCCGGCAGCGCGCTGGGCGCCCGGCTTGTGGGGTGCTCCTGGTCGACGTCGCTGACCATCGGTGCCCTGATGAATACCCGCGGGTTGATGGAACTGGTCGTGCTCAAGATCGGCCTGGACATGGGGATCATCGGCAATGAGCTGTTTACCGCCCTGGTGGTCATGACCATCGTCACGACGCTGATGACGGGTCCGCTGATGGATTTGCACAACAAAACAATTATTCCTATAGGCAATCCGTCGATTCCAAGAGTGTCTCACCCCAAGGATTTGTAACACCGCCTGATAATAATGGTATGGAGCGATAAATGAGCGAACAAACGTCCAGCTTGGTTATTGAAGTAATGGAGCAGCAACTGGCCAAGCATTTCCAGGCTATTTTGCAAGATGAAAACCGGATGAAGCAGATTCGTAATGAATTTCGCCGAGACGGTTATTTCAACTTCAAGAACTTTTCGTTTCTACCGAAAAGGATCTTGGAAAATGTCCACGCCGAAGTCCATGCGTTATTGGATGAATATTCGGTGCGTCGCGATGTTACTGTTCCGTCCACAGGCAATACCTACCGCAAGATGTACAACGTCAACCAACCGGAGATCGCCGAAGGCGGGACATTCATCCCTGCGCTCTACCAATCCGAGTCGCTGCGTAAGTTCCTGGGCAACATCGCTGGCGATGATCTGGCGTCTTGCTGGGAGCAGGAGCAATACCTGGTCACCAAGCTGAGCCACCCGGGCGATACCCACGGCTGGCATTGGGGGGATTACCCGTACACCATGATCTGGATCATCGAGGCGCCCGAGGACCCGGCGATTGGCGGCGTGCTCCAGTGCGTGCCACACAGCGAATGGGACAAGCAGAACCCGCAGATCTGGCAGTACATCCTCAATAACCCGATCAAGTCCTACCACCATCTCAAGGGTGATGTGTATTTCCTCAAGTCCGACACCACGTTGCACCACGTCGTGCCGATTCAGCAGGAAACCACTCGGATAATTCTCAACACATGCTGGGCCAGCGCCCATGACCGGCGAACCGATGTCGCCCACGAAAGCATCGAAGTGATCTGGGACACCAAGGCCCGGACCACCGAAGAAGCCTGACGGCAAGCGGTCGGGCGGATGGATGTCCGCCCGGTTTCATATTTCGCAATCAACGTTGCCCCCGGGGCTCAAGGAAGCAGGCCATGTCCATCACTCAAGAAACGTTTCAATCCGAAACCGCCTACGTTGTGCGCAACGAAGGCGTCGATCTGGAACTCAAGTTGTTCATGGATGAGCAGATCGAATACATCCTCAAGCATCGGGCGACCGAACACCCGTTCCTCAATGCCTACGCCGAGCACGGCCTGCCGCCGGAGCAAAGCAAGGTGCTGTACTTGGAAACTCTGCATTACTTCAAATACCTGCCGTTCTACGTCTGTGGAATTTCCACCATCACCCGTGACGAGGCAGTACTGCGCACCATCGCGTTCAATGCCCGTGACGAACTGGGCGAAACCCATTCCCATTCCGATCTGTACCGCAACTTCCTACACGACAAGGGCATCAGCGAAGAGCAGATCGAAGCCTACAAATGCCTGCCCAGCACCCAGGCTTTGAATGACGGTATTTGCGCGCTCTACAGCAAACCACCATTGCAGAAAGCGCTGGGCGGATTGTTTGCCGACGAGGCGATGTCAGCGTCGATGGTTTCCAAGTACAACGATGGCTTGATCAAGGAAGGCGTCAGCGAACGTGGACGGTTCTTCTGGACGCTGCACATGGAAGTCGAAGTCGGCCACTCCAACGCAGTCTTCAATGTCATGGAAAAACACTTGCAAACGCCGCAAGAGCGTCGCCTGTTTGCCGAAGGAATTGAACAGTACCTGCACTTGATGGAAGTGTACTGGGATGGCATCGAGCGCAAACTCAACACCGGAGGACGCCAATGACTACCAAGAACGAATCCGGACAAGGCGTCGCCTTCGGGCTCGGCGCTACGCTGCTCTGGGGCTCGTACCCGCTCTGGTACAAGCCGCTGGCCGGGCTCGATGCCTACCATCTGCTGTCCTGGCGGGTGGTATTCGCCGAGTTGTTTCTCCTGGCGCTGGTATTGCTGACCGCGCGTGTCGGGACATTGCGCTCCACACTCAAGACGGTTCGCCCGGCTAATGTGCTCATCGTGTCTGCGGTATTGGGGCTTTGGTGGCTGATGTACATCTACGGGATCATGACCGGGCGTGTGCTGGAGGTGGCCTTCGGCTATTTCCTCAGCCCGATCATGAGCATGGTGGTGTCGCGGGTAATCTTCAAAGAGCGCCTCACATCACTGCAGACCTGGGCGATTTTCCTCGCCGTCACCGGTGTGACATTGATGGCGTTTGAGCTGCTGAACCTGCATTCCTTCCCGTGGATCGCGCTGGTCATAGGTTTTTGCTATTCCTTCTACGGCATCTTCAAGAAGAAGGTACCCGGCGATCCGGTGGTGATTCAGACCTTGGAAATCGCCGTGCTGCTGCCGTTCGCGGCGCTGTTCCTGCTGCTGGCGCAGGCCCAGGGCATGGGGCACCAGTTCCTGCAGTCGGGCACTCGTGACTTGCTGTTGATCGCGACGGGCCTGATCACTGTGCTGCCGCTGTGGTGGTACAGTCTGGCAGCCAAGCAGTTATCGATGATCACGCTGGGCTTCTTGCAGTTCGTCCCGCCAATTTGCAATTTCCTGTTGGCGGCTTTCGTTTATGGTGAACCGGTCTCGTCGTTGAAGCTGGCGGCGTTCTCGTTCATCTGGCTGGCGCTTGCCTTGTTCACGTTGAACTCCATCCGGGTCCAGCGTGCAGCGGCGGCCGCCAGGTTGTCCGTGCAAATGCGTACGGCATGACACACACGCCTGCGCCGTCTCCAGGCGGCGCGGGTTTTTCAGGATAAGGGAATCGAAATGAAGAAAGTCGCCGTGGTGGGCTGCACCGGTGCAGTGGGCATGACCATGCTGCAATTGCTTGAGGACACCGATTACGAAGTGGTCTGCATGGCCTCCGAACGCTCGGCTGGCAAGCGCTTGAAGGCTGGTAACACCGAGCATCTGATCGAGCCTTTTTCAGTCGAAGGCTGCGCCTCGTGCGATATCGTCTTCCTGTGTGTTTCCGGATCGTTTGCCTTGGAATATGGCGAGCGACTGGCTGAAAACTCCTACGTCATCGATAACTCTTCAGCGTTTCGCTATCACCCGAACATACCGTTGCTTGTACCGCCGATCAACGGTCAGCGCTACAAGGGCGAAAAACTGATCGCCAATCCCAACTGTTCCTCCGCCATCGCCTTGATGGTTCTGGGGCCGCTGCACGATGCGTTCGGGCTTGAAAGCGCTATCATTTCCACCTATCAGGCCGCCAGCGGCGCGGGTCAGCCGGCCATGCTGGAGCTGCGGGAAAAGGCCAAGGCGTTCAGCGACTATGGCAATCAGGACGGTAGCGAAAACTTCGCTCACAACCTGGCGTTCAACGTGATCCCCCAAGTCGATTCGTTTGAAGACAACGGTTATACCCGTGAAGAGATGAAAGTGGTCTGGGAGTTGCGCAAAGTCCTGGACGAACCGGAGCTGGCCATCAGCACCACGGCGGTTCGGGTGCCGACCCTGCGTTCCCATGCCGAAAGCCTGAGCCTGCGCTTCAACAAACCGGTGCAATCGCTGGCCCAGGTCCGCGAGCTCCTGGCGGCTGCGCCAGGGGTCGAGGTAGTGGATGAGCCCAAGAACGGCGTTTATCCGATGCCCATGACCTCGACGTACAAGCATGCCGTGGAGGTTGGACGGATTCGCTATAACCTGATCTACGGCGAGCATGGGTTGGACTTGTTCATCAGCGGTGATCAGTTGCTGCGCGGTGCGGCGCTGAACGCTTTCGAGATCATGCAGCTGATCAACGACTGATCAAAGCGCAACCGTCCTGGCGGTTGCGTGCTTTTTTCAGCTGGACTGAGCCTCGCTTTCGTTACGTATATCGTCCAGATATTCCGGTTGAGCCGCCTGTTCGGGCAGCTCGGTCACGACGCTGAAGTCGCTGATCTCGATGGCGCCGACCCCATGGCCGAGCAGATGGAAGGAAAACGCCTTGCGCTGCTGCGGGTTGTCGAAACGGAGGTTCATCACCAGCGGCTGGTCGGGTGTCACTGCCACGTCTGTCGGCAGGTCCATCGGCACATCCTGCTCGAACTCCTTGGCCTTGAGGGAAATGTAGGCGGCATGGTCAGCCTCGACGGCGCGGATGGTCAGGCTGACGCGGGTCTGTGAACCCTTGGGCATTTCCAGGTATTGGGCACCGATCAGGTTGTCGGCCCAGTCGTCGATGACCTGGGCCGGCAGCGGGATTTTATCCGCGCCGCCGAACTGATAATGCTGGTTCAAGGGCGTGCGCAACAGGGTCTGGTCCAGGGCCGTGGCCCGGGCGTTGATCAATCTGGCGCGCTGGCCGTTGTATTGCCCGCCGTAGGTGGCGCGGTCGGCGATGAAGCCTGTGCTGGTGTAGTCACGGCAATGCTGGAGGAAGTCGCACTCGGTAAACGTGCCTTTGCCGTCGTGATAGCGCAGCTTGCCGTTGGTGAACGACATGATTTCCCGGCCCGTCGGGTAGTCCCTGAACATCGAGCGGCCAGACAACGACGTGGGCACCGTAAAGCCGAAGTAATCGAGGATCGAGGCGGTCAGGTCGACATGGCCGTAGGTGCCTGACTTGATCCTGGGCAACGACTCCGGTGCCAGCGTCAGGTTGAACCCCCAGGAGGAGGCCAGTCGCACGTCGTCGATGCCATGGGATTCGTCCGAGGTGATGATCACCAGGGTGTTGTCCAGGATGCCCTGGCGTTCCAGGCCCGCCAGGAAGTTCTCCAGTGCGTCGTCCAGGTAACCTACCGCTGCCTGCTTGGCGGTGTCGTGGCGTTGCAGGTAGTCATCCGGTGCCGAGTAGGGTTGGTGCGTGCCCACGGTCAACAGGGTCAGCATCCAGGGTTTGTCCGCTTGTTGCAGTTGCCCGACGTAGTCCAGCGCGCCTTCGAAGAAGGTCTTGTCGTCCTTGCCCCAAGGGAATTCCAGGTAGGCGGGGCGAGTGAACCACTCCATGCCCAGGGTCGTGTCGAAACCGATGTGCGGCATGATCCGGTCCTTGGCCATGAATCGCAGGCCTGCGCCCTGCAGGAAGTGCGTGGAAAAACCGTTCTGGCGCAACTGGGCCGGCAGGCAGGCCTGGTTGCGCTGGGTCTGGTTGAGCATTTCGACGCCTTTGGGCGTGCCATTGTCGAGCTTGTCATAGTCGCCACACAGCATCGCGTACAAGCCGCGGATGGTCTGGTGGCTGTGCAGGACGTAATCGGGGGTGTTCATGCCGCGCTCGGCCCAGGCGCTGAGGTGCGGCATCAGGTTCTCCTGATAGCTGCTTTTCAAGGCCTGGCGGTTGGCGCCCACATAGGCGCCGGGAATGCCCTCCAAGGCGATGACCAGGACGTTGCGCGCACGCCCGGGTTCGGCCAGCAGTTTGGTGCCATCGAGGTCCAGGCGGGTCAGCCCCGCCATGTCTGGGGCGGGGTCCACGGCATCGCCGTCGAGCCATTGCCGGGCCTGGTCCTGCCCGGCGGCGATACTTGCGGTGACAAGTTGGTGAGGCAGGTTGAACACGTTCCATTGGTCCGCCTCGCTGGGGCGCCAGGCTTGCAGCGCGCCATGGCTCAGCAGAAGCACCACGGGCACGGCCCAGGCGTGGCGAGGCAAGCGTGGTGCCTGGCTTGGTCGGCAGGTCCATTGGGTTATCAGCCAGAACGCCAGCGCGGCCAACTGGATCGCGGCCAGCCACGGATGGGCGAAGCCGCCGCTGGTGGAGTTTTCAACGAATTGCGGGTCGGTCAGGTAATGAATGTCCGAAGGACTGGGCATCCGCCCGACCGCACTGACCAGCTCGATGCTGGCCAGCGTCAACGTGCTCCAGGCCAGCAATACCGGGAACGCCAGCCACCCGGGACGGCGATGGAGCAGCACGATCAGCAACCCGCCGATACCCAGGTCCGAGAGATAGCCCAGCGGGTCGGACCAGCCGAGGGCGAGACGCAGGCCCATGGGGACGAGTAGTACGCAGCCAATCAGGGCGATGAGGGCGGCGCGGGGGTGGGTTGAAGCGCGATAAAGAATATTCACAAGAAACAGGCCTTTCGTTGAAGCCAATCCATTGAACAACACACCAACCCTGTGGGAGCGAGCTTGCTCGCGATAGCGTGAGTCAGTCGCATGCCGTATGGACTGATACACCGCCATCGCGAGCAAGCTCGCTCCCACAGAGATTCTTCCTTCGGTCATGAAATTGTCATGAGCAGGGATGGTAGCAAGGGCAATCGCCCCTGGCCGAGGCAATGTCCCGGTGTCTGGCTGCGCTACGCTGTGGTTCACTGGCCCAGGCCTCTACAATGGCCGCGTAGCGCTGCTTTGAGGCGCGCAGAAAACTTGTATCAGGATTTCTCATCGGGGGATGGATGGACAGGTTCCAGGAAATGCAGGTTTTCCTCGCCGTGGCCCAAGAGTCGGGGTTTTCGGCGGCAGCGCGGCGCCTGGGGCTGTCGGCGGCCAGTGTCACGCGGGCGGTGGCGGCGTTGGAGCAACGCATCGGCACGCCATTGTTGGTGCGCACCACCCGCAATGTGTACCTGAGCGAAGCCGGCCAGCGCTTTCTCGAGGACTGTCGTCGGATCCTGAGCGATCTGCAGGAAGCCGAGGATTCGGCGGCCGGCAGCCACGTCCAGCCCCGTGGGCAATTGACGATTACCGCACCGGTGCTGTTCGGTCAGTTGTTCGTCACGCCGCTGCTGGTGGATTACTTGCACCGGTTCCCCGAGGTCTGCATCAACGCCTTGTTGTTGGATCGTACGGTCAGCCTAGTGGAGGAGGGCATTGATGTTGCCTTGCGCATTGGCGAGCTGCCGGACAGTAACCTGCACGCTGTGCGTGTCGGTGAAGTGCGGCGGGTGGTGTGCGGCGCCCCGGATTTCTTCGCGCGCCACGGGCGGCCGCGGCACCCGGAGGACTTGGAGCGAATGCCGGTGGTGGCGTCGTCGGCCATCGGTCAGGTCAAAAGCTGGACCTTCATCGACTCAGGCCAACCGTTGGCCGTCCGGCCCGTGCCTCGGCTGGTGGTGACGGCCAACCAGGCCGCGATCACGGCGGCCTGCCAGGGGCTGGGGATGACGCGAGTCCTGTCTTACCAAGTGGCAGGCAACGTGGCTGCAGGGGAACTGGAAATCGTCCTGGCCGAATTCGAACTGCCGCCTCTGCCGATCCATGTGGTGTACCAGGCCGGGCGCAATGCGCCAGCGCGGGTTCGCAGTTTTGTCGATTTTGTCGTCAGTGCGTTGCGCGAACATCCGGCCTTGAGCGGTTGAAGCATTGTTTCTCTGGCTGAAACAATGGATTGCATTTCTGGGTGATTCTCTTGTTTTTGCCTGGAGCGGAAGATGACCCCATCGACGCCGTTGTGCTGATGGCGTCACTTGCAGCGGAGTCGACCATGAACCCAATCAAGCACTATCACTTCCCACTTTCCGGCCATTCCCATCGTGTTCAACTGATGCTTTCGCTGCTCGGGCTACCTGTCGAAGAGGTCTTCGTCGACTTGGCCAAGGGCGCGCACAAACAGGCGGATTTCCTGGCGCTCAATGCGTTTGGCCAAGTGCCGGTCATTGACGATGACGGCGTGGTGCTGGCGGACTCCAACGCGATCCTGGTGTACCTGGCGCACAAATATGGCAAGGGTCGCTGGCTGCCGACCGATCCTGTTGGCGCCGCCCGGGTGCAGCGCTGGTTGTCGGCGGCGGCCGGGCCGATCCATGCGGGGCCGGCCTCGGCGCGGCTGATCACGGTGTTTGGTGCGGCCTACAACGCCGAGGACGTGATTGCCCGTTCTCACAATGTGCTGAAAGTCATTGATCAGGAATTGAGTAGCCGTACTTATCTGTCGGGTGACGCTGCAACCGTCGCGGACATCGCCGGCTACAGCTACATTGCCCACGCACCGGAAGGCAATGTGTCGCTGGAGAGCTATGCCAATGTGCGGGCCTGGTTGGCGCGGATCGAAGCCTTGCCCGGTTTCGTGGGCATGCCGCGTACGGTTGTCGGGTTGCAAAAGCACGCCTGAAACGGACCCGATGGCGAGGGGGATCTTCACTGTGGGAGCAAGGCTTGCCCGCGATGAAGGCACTGCGGTCTTTCAGAGGTCGAGGCGCCTGTTTCGCGAGCAAGCTTTGCTCCCACACGGCAGGGATAGGTCCCTCACCACAGCAATTGCATCGTTCCAGTAGGCCTATGCATAGGAAAGCGCCTTTTCCTCCAGCAGTTCCTCGTATAGCCGCACCCACTTGCGACCCATTTCTTCGGACGTGAACAACTGTCGATAACGGGCTTCGGCCCTGGCGCCCATTGCCTGGGCTTGTACCGGGTCTTCCCACAGGGTGCGCATCGCCTCGCGAAAAGCTTCGGGATTGCTCGGTGGCACCACCAGGCCGGTTTCTTCATGGATATTGATGTAGCTGGTGCCGGTGCCGATTTCGCTGGAGATCATCGGCTTGCCGAACATTGCGCCTTCGAGCAGGGAGATGCCAAAGGCTTCGGAGCGCAAGTGCGAAGGGAACACGATGGCATAACTCAACTCCAGCAGCGCGACCTTGTCCTCGTCCCCCAGGCGTCCGAGGAAATGCAGATTGCGCAGGCCCAATGTCGCCGCCTGGGTATGCAGTTGTTTTTCCAGCGGGCCGGCCCCCACGATGACCACCGGGTAATCCACGCCTTTGAGGGCGTCGAGCAGAATGTGCAGGCCTTTGTAGTAACGCATCACTCCCACGAACAAAAAGAAACGCTCGCCCAGTTTTGCCTTCCACCCCGCCATGCGCTCGGCGTCAGGCTGTGGATAACTGGTCTTGTTCAGGCCGTAGGTGATGATCCGGGTCTTGGCGGGGTATTGCTTGAGCACATCGCTGGTATGAACATAGTTCGGTGACGCCGCGACGATGCGCTCGGCGCCGTCCAGAAAGCGCCGCATCAAGGGGCGATAGAGCTTGAGCAGGTGCCGCTGGCGAACGATGTCCGAATGGTAGGTCACGACGTAGGGTTTTTTCATGGAGGTGCAAAAATGCACCAGGTCCATAAATGGCCAAGGGAAGTGGTAATTGATCACGTCCGCTTCGACGGCCAGCTCACGGAATTTCTTGAACACGCTGTAGGAGAAGCCGGTGGACGCCAGTTGGAAGTCCATTCGGACTTGATGAACGACATGCTGCCGGATCTTGATCGGCTCGGGCGCCGGCTGCTCACTCAGGGCCAGCACGGTGTTATCGATACTCAACCGGTCAGTGCTGTCGCACAGCTGGAAGATCACCTGTTCGATCCCGCCCATGGAGTCTGGCAAATAGGTTTTATAAAAGTGCAGGACTCGCATTCAGCCTCCCAAGACTTGGCGATACGCGTGGGCAGTGACCTTTGCACAGCGTTCCCAGGAAAAAAGTGCGGCTTGTTGTAAGCCCGCTTCCCGACGTGCCTGCCAGTGCAGGCGATCTTCAATCAACCGCTCCATGGCGTCGCGCATGCCTTGCGGATTGTCGGGCTCGCAGTAGATACCGGCTGCTCCGGCCACTTCCGGCATCGCCGAGCAGCGGGTGGTAATCACCGGCGTGCCGCTGGCCATGGCTTCGAGCACCGGCAGGCCAAAGCCTTCGTAGTACGACGGGAAAATCAGTGCCCGTGCCCCCGCCAATAGCTGGGCGACCTGTTCGTCAGGCAGATAACCCGCCAGACAAACATGACCGCCAGCCAGGGCGCGTTTCAACTCATCATTGAGCTGTGCCTGTTGCCATCCGCTCATTCCTACGATGAACAAAGGAAAGGTCTGACGTACGGATTCAGGAAGCCCGGCGTGGGCACGCAGGGCCAGTGACAGGTTCTTGCGCGGTTCCAGGGTACCGACACATAGAAAGTAACGACCCGCCTCCAGGCCATGGGCCTTGAGCACTGCGTCGATCACTTCCGGTTCGCGCGGGTGGAAACGTGCCGCCACCCCCAGCGGCGCGACCCTCAGGCGCTCGGCTGGCAGGCCGAAATACTGCTGGGCTTCATCAGCGATAAACTGCGAGTCGGTCAGAATCAGTTGCGCCTGTTCCACCGCGCGGCTGAGCCGTCGCTCGATTTCCTTCAGGCGTGCCGGTGGTTGCGTCTCGGGGTAGCGCAGGTGGGTGAGGTCATGGAGGGTTATCACCGTCGGCCCTTCGAAGGCCAGTGGCCAAAGGCTGGGTTCGTGATACAGGTCGATAGCCTTTGAACGACTTTGATCGAAGCGTTTCTGCTCCAGCCAGCGCCGCGCTTGATAGGCGCCCGGAAACCGTCGCAGCAAGGGGCTTAGTCTTGAATAACCAGGCGTGGTTGTTTGCGGTAACTGCGGGCTCCAGCCCCAGCCATGGAACAGCGACAGCTGTACATCCGGCTGCTGGGTCAAGGCCGTCGCCAGTTCCGCTACGTAGTGGCCGATGCCGGTGCGTGGCGCTTGGAGAATGCGCGCGTTCAGGGCTATCCGCATGCTGTTTCCCTGTCGACGATGACTTCGTCGACGTGTCGCTCGATTCGCTCCACCAGTTGCGCACTGGCCTGGCGCCAGCTCAGCCATTGCCATTGATCCAGGTTGCGCTTGGCCGGGAATACCCCGGTGTGTTCCATGTCGATGACCAGGTTCGCCAGGCTTTGTGGATCGTCGAGATCGAAGTAGGCCATGAAATCACCGCCAATTTCCCGAAACACCGCGATGTCGCTACCCATTGCCGGCAAGCCGCGTTGCATGGCTTCCACCAGGGGCAGGCCGAAGCCCTCCACATAGGACGGGAACACCAGCGCAGTGGCGTGTCGATAGGCGTGTTCCAGGCTATGGTCCGTCAGGTTGTTGAACATGAACAGACGGCTATCGAGTTGTGGATGACGCTTGATACGGTCGATCAGCGCCTCGCATTTCCAGCCGATCTTCCCGACGATGCATAACCGCGCCTGTGAACCGGCGGCCCAGGCCCGCTCGAATGCATCGATCAGGTAGGCGTGGTTTTTCCGCGGCTCGATGGTGCTGACCATCAGGAATACCGGCTCGGGGCGCTTGAACAGCCGCAGCAAGTTCGGGTCGACGGGTTGAGTGGCGTCAATCAGGTCCAGTTCGCTGCCCAGGTGGAAATAGTCGAACCAGCGCTCGCGCACCGCTTGCTCGCCAATGCGCCGGACCATTTCCTGGCGAACCTGATCGCGGATGGTGGTAGAGATGGCGATGTAGCCGTCGGCGGTGCGGGCGATCCAGTCGAACCAATGGTTGAACACCTTGACCAGTCCGGCGTCGCAGAATTGCGGATGGGTCAGGGGAATCAGGTCATAGATCACCGAGATGATCCCGACGCCATCACGCTTGAGCTGTTCGGCAAGGGGAAAGAAGCCCGAGTGCCAGGAAGAGTCCAGCAACACCAGTTGATCGCCTGCCCGATGTTCCAGCGGTACGCTGCGTGCCGGGGCTGATTTGCGTTTGAGGAAGCGGTCGAGGATTCGAATGGGAAGGCTCAGGCACGCCAGGGCGAACAGTCGGCAAGCGATGTACAAGACGCGGCGAGCCCAGATCGACTGGTTGAAGGGGCGCTGCTGTTCGAGAGACCGATGTCTGACCCAGAACAGGTTGGCGAACTGTACCAGCCGTACTCGCAGACCGGCCAGATCCAGCCCGTTCGTGGGCGGGGGAGCCAGGCTTATCACTTCGTACAGCTTGCCCTGCAACATCACCACGGGAATGCATTCGCGTTCCGGGTCCTTGGCCGGCAATTGGCGAATGACGTTGCGCACCACTCGCTGAATGCCAGAGTTGTCATTCGGGTGGTCATATACGTAGGTGCAATCCACCAGCAGACGGCTCATGGCAACTCCTTTTGCGGCAACGCCTCAACGGCAGTCTGGCTCGAACGCTGGATACTGGTCCGGGCCTGGAGCCATGAACAGCCGACGAAATCTTCCTGGCGATTATTGATCACGTGAAACACCAACCCGTAGTCGCGCCATTCGAAATTACGATCCAGGTGCGAATCCAGCCGCGACAGGCTGAGCGCAACGGAGTAATTGCCCTTGCCCAGGCGCATATCGAAACTGAAGCGGAAGGTGATCTGTTCGCCGGCCTTGAGGTCGGTCACGGCTTTGTCCTGGCGATGGGTATTGATGCCGTACATGGGCTGGCCAAGGCGGTCCTTGATCAAAAATCCTAGCACCAGCCGCTCGATGTCCTGGCGGATTTCAACTCGAACTTGCAACACCATCGGCTGGCCGATCTCGGCCACTTCCACCGGCTGCCCCTGATTGTTGAGCAGTTGTACATCGATGATGCCCGCCTCGCCGGTTCCGGAAATGGTACGCACCTGGCCATTGGCGAGCATTTCCTGGCGGACCAACTGGCCTTCGCGCTGGGCCAGCATCGCGTTGTAGTAATCCATCACTTCTTCCGGCTTGCCGCGCATGGCCATGCGCCCGTGTTCGAGCAGGATGGCGGTGTCGCAGATCGACTGGATCGCCGAGCGATCATGGGACACGATCAGCAGCGTGGTGCCGGCCTTGCGGAAGCTGCGAATGCGCTCGAAGCTCTTGTGCTGGAAGTAGGCGTCGCCCACCGACAGCGCCTCGTCGACGATCAGGATGTCCGGGCGCCGGGCGGTGGCGACGCTGAAGGCCAGGCGCATCTGCATGCCACTGGAATAGGTGCGTACCGGCTGGTCGATGGCTTCACCTATTTCGGCGAACCCCTCGATCTCGGGCATCAAGGCTTCGATTTCCTCCACCTGCATGCCCAGCAACTGGCCGGCCATGAACGCGTTCTGGCGACCGGTGAAGTCCGGATGAAAGCCCATGCCCAGCTCCAGCAACGCGGCGACACGACCTTGCAACTGGATGTTGCCGCAGGTGGGTTGGGTGGTACCGGTGATCATCTTGAGCAACGTACTTTTGCCGGCACCGTTGACCCCGACGATGCCAACGGCTTCCCCGGGCTGGATCTCGAAATCCACGCCTTGCAGGATCCAGTGCAACTGATGACGCTGGCGGGAAAAGGGGATCAACCATTCCAACAGCCGGCTCCAGCGGTTCGGATACTGCTTGTAGGCCTTGCCCAGGCCAGTGACGCGCAAATGTCCCATCAGAGTTCGTCCACCATTTCACCGCCGCGCCGACGAAACATGCGCAAGCCCAAGGCGCATAACAGCAGGCCGACCACCAGCAACGGCGCCAGTGAGCTCCAGACTGGCCACTGGTTGTAGAGAAACAGGTTCTGATAGCTCTGCATCAAGGCGGTCATGGGGTTGAAGGCGAGCAGTTGCTGGATCGGCGGCGGCAGGATCGTCATCGGGTAAACGATCGGCGTGAGCCAGAACCAGAATTGCAGGCAAATGCCGAACAACTGCCCGACATCACGGAAAAACACATTGAGGATCCCCAGCAGCATGCCCAGCCCGGCGGCAAACATCACTTGCAGGGCCAGCAACGGCACCAATGCCAGCAACGTCATGCCCGGCCAGCGCCCGGTGATCAACAGGAAACCGAGAAACAGCCCGAGGATGATTGCGAAGTTGATCCCGGCGTTGAACAGCACGATCACCGGCAGGCAGATCCGGGGAAAGCTGATCTTTTTCAGCAGGTTGGCGTTTTCCAGGAACATGCCCTGGCTGCGGGTGGTGATTTCCGCGAACAAACCCCAGGTCAGCAGCCCGGCGCAGAGATACACGCTGTAGGCCATGCCGTCTTCCACCCCGGGCAGGCGGGCACGCATGATGTGGGAAAAAATTACCGTGTAGACGAGGATCATCGACAACGGGTTGAGCACCGTCCACAACGCACCGAACAACGAGTTGCGATAGCGCGCCTGGAACTCGCGCTTGACGCTGCCAAGGACGAATCCGCGGTAGCTCCACAGTGTGCGTTGCAAGGCCAGCAGCATCAGACGGCCCTGCCATAGTGATCTTCGAAACGGACGATGTCGTCTTCCCCCAGGTATTCGCCGCTTTGCACTTCGATAATCACCAGATCGATCACGCCGGGATTTTCCAGGCGATGCTTGTGACCGGCGGGGATGAAGGTCGATTCGTTCTTGGCGACCAGGTGCGAACCCGAGCCGTTGTTGGTGACCTTGGCCATGCCTTCGACCACCACCCAGTGTTCGTTGCGATGGTGGTGCATTTGCAGCGACAGCGATGCGCCAGGCTTGACCACGATGCGCTTGATCTTGAAGCGAGGCCCTTCTTCGAGCACGGTATAACTGCCCCATGGACGGCTGACTGTGCGGTGCAGGCGATAGGCGTCGTGTTCCTTGTCCTTGAGTTGCCTGGCGACGCGGCGAACATCCTGGGCGCGGTCGGCATGGGCCACCAGCACGGCGTCGGCGGTGTCGATGATGATCAGGTTTTCCACGCCCAGGGCAGCCACCAGGCGGCCGTCGCTCTGGACGAAATTGTTTTGGCTGTCGATGAACAAGGCCTCACCGGTGGCGCGATTGTTTTGCGCATCGGCGGGTACCAGGCTGGCGACGGCGTTCCAGGAGCCGATATCGCTCCAGTCGAATGCGGCCGGAATCACCACGACATTGGCGGAGCGTTCCATCAAGGCATAGTCGATGGAGATGTCTGGCATTTGGGCGAAATGCGCCGCGGACAATTCCTGCTGCACACACCCTGAGGTTTCCACCGCCGTGCTGGCCGTGACACAGGCGCGTGCCTGTTCCAGCAGCTCGGGGGCGTGGGCTTGCAGCTCTGCTAGCAGGGTCTTGACCGAGAAGCAGAACATCCCCGAATTCCACAGGAAGCGGCCGCTTTCCAGATACTGCGTGGCGGTCTGCAGGTCGGGTTTTTCGACGAAGCGCACGACCTTGGCCGCGCCCTTGGTATCCAGGGGCTTGCCCCGTTCGATATAGCCGAAGCCGGTTTCCGGTGCCGAGGGCAGCACGCCGAAGGTCACCAGATGGCCGTTTTTGGCCAGTTCCACGGCGTGCTCAACGGATGCCTTGAAGGCGGCCTCGTCCTGGATCAGGTGGTCGGCGGGCATGACCACCAGAATCGCGTCGTCACCGTGCAGGGCCTGCACCGCGAGGGTGGCCGTGGCGATGGCCGGCGCGGTGTTGCGACCTGTCGGTTCGAGCACGAAGTGACCGCGATAACGCTCCAGGTGGGCGCTTTGATAGTGGTCGCGGCTCTGGAAGTAGTACTCGCGATTGGTGACGGTGACGATGTCGCCCCGACCGTCGAACAACCCCGCGGCTCGTCGATAGGTCTTGCCCAGCAGCGACTGGCCGTCGGGCAGGAGCATGAAGGGCTTGGGATGGCCCTCGCGGGACACCGGCCACAACCTCGTCCCGGCACCGCCGGAAAGAATCACGGGAATGAGCATGGCCTACTCCTTGGCGACGCGCTTCATGTCCGCATCCATCATCATGCGGATCAGGGTGTCGAGGTCGGTCCTGGGCTTCCATCCCAGGACCCGTTGTGCCTTGGCCGGGTTGCCGAGCAACACCTCGACTTCGGCCGGGCGGAAAAACGCCGGGTCGATCTTTACGAAGTCACGGTAGTCCAGGCCCACATGTTCGAAGGCAATCCTGCACATCTCGCGCACGGTGGTGGTGACGCCAGTGGCCACCACGTAATCGTCGGGGGTGTCCTGTTGCAACATCAGCCACATGGCCTCGACGTAATCGCCGGCAAAGCCCCAGTCGCGTTTGGCGTCGATATTGCCCAGGCGCAGTTCCTGCTGCTTGCCCTGCTTGATGCGTGCTGCTGCGTCGGTGACCTTGCGGGTCACGAACTCGATGCCACGCAGTGGTGATTCGTGGTTGAACAGGATGCCACTGCTGGCATGCAGGCCGAAGCTTTCCCGGTAGTTGACGGTGATCCAGTGGCCGTACAGTTTCGCCACGCCGTAGGGGCTGCGCGGGTAAAACGGCGTGTGTTCGTCCTGTCGCTCGGCCTGGATCAGGCCGAACATTTCACTGGTGGACGCCTGGTAGAAGCGCGTATGCACGCTGAACTGGCGAATGGCTTCAAGCAGGTGGGTGACCCCCAGCCCATCGACAATGCCGGTGGTCACGGGTTGGTCCCAGGAGGCCGCGACGAAACTTTGCGCGGCCAGGTTATACACCTCGTCCGGCGCCGACTTGATCACGGCCCGTTGCACCGAGCAGGCATCGGCCATGTCACCGTCCAGGTAAACGATGTCCTGTTCGATGCCCATCTCTCGCAGCCGCCAGCGCGAGTCGCTGCTTCGTCGCGCCACCAGGCCGTGGACTTTGTAACCCTTGTCGAGCAGCAACTTGGCCAGATACGCGCCGTCCTGGCCGGTGATCCCTGTGATCAATGCACTTTTCATTCTTGTTCTACCCGTATCTCCCAGTCGGACAGGATCGCCCGCAAGGATTGTTGTGTTGTTGTTTCAGGCGTCCATCCGGTGGCCTGTCGTAGCTTGGCTGGGCTACCACAGACGCGACGCTGTTCTGCGCGACGAAACCGCGCAGGGTCCTGGACCAGTTGCACATCGACCTGGGCGATATTGCCCAGTTGTTCGATCAGGCTGCGAATACTCTGCTCGCGGCCCGAGCAGATGTTGTAGACCTGCCCCGGGACGCCGTTGTCGAGCAGGGCCAGGTAGGCTGAAATCACATCGCCGACATCGAGGAAGTCGCGCGTCACGTCGATATCGCCCACCTGCAGCCGGGCCGGTTGCAGGCCTCGCTTGATCCGGCAGATCTGTCGGGCGGCGCTGGCAATGACGAAGCTGTCCTTCTGGCCAGGACCGATGTGATTGAACGGGCGGGCCACCAGCACCGGCCAGCTCTCGCTCATGCCCCATTGCAGGCTCAGCAGTTCCGCCGACAGCTTGCTCACGGCGTATGGGTTGCGTGGGGCGGGTGGTTGCAGCTCGGTAATTGGCAGTTGGTCTTCGTTGACCTGGCCATAGACATCACCGGAGCTGACGTACAGGAACGTCCCGGTGAACCCCCGGGCCTTGAGGGCCTGGAGCAGGTTCAAGGTGCCCAGCAGGTTGATGTGCAGGGTACGCGCCGGATCGCGGAAGGCTTCTGGCACAAACGTCTGGCCCGCCAGGTGGATCACGGCGTCGGGAACCTCGGGCCAGAGGCCTTCCAAGGTCTTGGCATCCGTCAGGTCGTAACGGGCGGGGACAGGCATCACCTGCCAGGACGAATCATGACCGATCAGTCGAGATTTGAGGTGACGTCCAACGAAACCGCTGAGGCCCGTAACGAAAAGACCTTTTTTCAAGCACCAATCTCCTTGGCGGTTGCTTCGTCTATCGCGAACTGAGTGGGAAATTTCCGTAAGATCGGGGAAAAAACACTCAACAAGCAGATTAGAGAAGCATTTGTTGTAGTTGTTTGGTTGCCAATCTGTGCCAATTTTGAAGCAATTTCAACCGTGCAAACCGTGACTGGTCAGTTCTCATATTTATAGCCGGTTTATTCTCGCCAAGCGGTTCACGAACCCTTGGCGGATGTGTTTAGAATGCCCTCGTCACGATGCCCACCGATCCTGATTTTCAGGTCGAGCCGCAGGGCGGTGGCTACTAAAAACAAGAACGAGACGGGTAACAAGACGAACGACGAGTGGCGGCGCAGGGCCGGCTCGATGCGTGACTCGACCGTCATGAAGTGGGGCTGCCGGGATGGCGGCGCCATGATGGGGTGCCATGAATTTCATTCTTTACTCGGACGTAAACGATCACTCCATCAGCCAGAGCCTTGGCCGCCCTGAGTACAGCTATTACTTCGTCCTCAAGGCTTATCGTCCCGTGCTGGAAAGCCTGGGGCCGGTGCATGTGGTGTCATCGGTTGCCGAGGTCGATCCGCTTTATCAAGCATTGCAGCAGGCCGGGCAGGACTGCTTGTTCCTTTCCTTTTCACCTCCGCACAAGACGCCGCTCGACCTGCTTTGTCCGATGGTCTGCGTGGTGGCCTGGGAATTCGATTCGATCCCGGCCGAGCACTGGGACGACGACCTGCGGCATGACTGGAGCCGCACGCTGGCCCGCCATGGCCGGGTGATTACCCTGTCCAGCCACACGGCCGGGGCGATCCGTCGAACCTTGGGCGAAGACTTCCCGGTGTTGGTGTTGCCCACGCCGCTGTGGGAGCGTTTCGCGGCGGTTCGTGAGCAGCACCCAAGCCAGCCGGTCAATCCGGGGACGACCTTGCAGATCAAGGGCTGCATCATCGACAGCCGGCCTCTTGGGCTTTCGGCGGACGGCTTGATTGCGCCGATCATCGAAGGAGCGCCCGAGCCAGAACCAGAGCCAATCATTGAGTCGGTCATCGAGCCGCCGCCGACCTGGCGGCGGCGGGCATTCATTTCCCGCCATTACCTGCGAGAAGTCATCCGCGCTTTCACCGGCAAGACCGAGCAGGGCCCTGTGTGGTTGTTCAAGCACAACCTGTTGTGCTGGTATCGCGAAGCGGTCCGCGACTTGATACCGGTGCCGGTCCGCGTGGCGGTCAGCAGGATCCTGAGGGGGCCGGCAGCGGTGATCGTCGAGACCGTGCCAAAACCCATTCCAGAGCCCGCACCGGAACACCCCCAGGCCCTCCTGCCTGACACCAGCCTGGTGGTAGAGACCGACGTCAGCGGAGTGGTGTACGTCAGCGTGTTCAACCCCGATGACGGTCGCAAGAACTGGCATCAGTTGATCACCGCATTCTGTTGGGCCCTGCGCGATGTCGAGGACGCCACGCTGGTGCTGAAAATGACCCAGAACGACCTGTCGACCTACTATGTCGAGCTGCTGACGCTGCTGTCCCAGCTGTCACCGTTCAGTTGCCGGGTGGTGGTGATGCACGGTTATCTGGAGGACGAACAATTCGCCCGGCTATATGGCGCGGCAAGTTTCTACGTCAATGCGTCCCGCTGCGAAGGCCTGTGTCTGCCATTGATGGAGTTCATGTCCTGCGCCCGCCCGGTCATCGCACCGGACCACACGGCGATGCGCGACTACATCGACGCCGAGGTGGCCTTTATCGTCAAGTCCAGCCGCGAACCGACCATCTGGCCGGAAGACTCGCGCATCTTGTACCGCACCCTGCGCCATCGGCCCGACTGGGGCTCGTTGAAACTCGCCTACCAGCAGAGCTACGCCATGGCCAAACACCAGCCCCAGGCCTACCAGGCCATGGCCGTTGCCGCGAACGAGCGGATGCGTCGTTATTGCGCGTTCACCCCGGTGCAGCGGCGCCTGGCCGATTTCCTGGCTGCGCCAGACCGTGATGAGAGACTGCCGCTGGTGGTCCAGGCAGGTACCGCCTCATGTTGATCATCATTTATTCGGAAACCAACCAGAGCAACATTCTGGAAAACCTCGGCAAGCCCGAGTACAGCTATTACTTTGTGCTCAAGGAGTTTCGCCCGGTGTTGGAGCGGTTGGGGCGGGTCGTCGAAGTGACCCGGCCTGACGAAGAAGTCGATCAGCTGTACGCCGATTGCCTGGGGCGTGGTGAGGATTGCGTATTCCTGTCGTTCTCGCCCCCCCATCGCACCGCAGGCCATTACACCTGCCCGACAATTCCGGTGTTCGCCTGGGAGTTCAGCACCATTCCTACCGAAAGCTGGCAGGGCGAGACCCGACACGATTGGCGGGTGGTCCTGGGCGCAACCGGCATGGCGATTACCCACTCCAGCTTCACCGTTAAAACCGTCCGTGAAGTGATGGGCGCTGACTTCCCCGTCACCGCCATCGCGGCGCCGGTGTGGGATCGCTTTGCCGCTCGCGGCGCGGTGCTGGCCCAACGGCCGACGGTGGATCACATGCGCCTGCAATTGCATGGCCTGTTGATCGATAGCCGCACCACCGACCTGCGGCCTTATGGCCCACCGGCGCATCAGGCCGGTACGCCGCTGGTGCTGGACGGCCCGGCCGAGGATTGCGAGTTACTGCTGGACGGTGTGATCTACACCTCCGTGTTCAATCCCTATGATGGGCGCAAGAACTGGAAGGACATGATCAGCGCATTTTGCGCGACGTTCCGCGACGTTGCCGACGCAACCCTGGTGCTGAAGCTGACTCATCACGACGTCACCGCCGCACTGACTGACATGCTCCACCACGTCTACAAGAACCAGTCGTACCGCTGCCGCATTGTGCTGATACATGGCTACCTGGCGGACGCCGACTACGAACGGCTGGTGGAAGCCACCCGGTACGTGGTCAACAGTTCCTACGGTGAAGGGCAGTGCCTGCCGTTGATGGAGTTCATGTCCTGCGGCCGTCCGGCGATTGCGCCGCTGAACACGGCGATGGCCGACTACATCGACCACGACAATGCCTTCGTGGTGGATTCGACCGAAGAGCTGACCGCCTGGCCTCACGACCCGCGTGCCGCGTACCGGACCCTGCGTTATGTCACTGATTGGGACTCACTGTGTTCGGCCTATCGCGCCAGTTATGACGTGGCCAAAAACGACCCCGAGCGTTATCGCAGCATGTCGGCCCACGCCGTGCGCAGCCTGGAGAAGTTCTGCAGCCAGGCCAACGCCGAGCAGCGTTTGCGGGCGTTTTTCGAAGCCATACCTGAGCGGCGCCGGAACGCGCAGGAGTCATGATCCGCCGATGGCTGGCCGGGCTCAGGCCTGCGGTGGAACCTTCGCCACCGTCGGCGGCTGTTTCGCCCCGTGATGCCGGCCTCTACGACGCGATGCTCGACGGCTGGTTCCGCAGTGAAACCGGCGAGTTGCTCAAGGGCTTTGCCATCACGGCCGACGATACCTTGCTGGATGTCGGTTGCGGCGAAGGCGTGGCGACGCTGTTTGCAATGCGCCAGGGTGCGTCCGTGATTTTCACCGACAGCGAACAGGACAAGGTGCGCGACCTGGCCCGCCAGGTCGAGGCCCAGGCCTCTGCGCCGTTCCTTGGCCTGGTCAGCAACAGCCTGCCGCTGCCCCTGGCCGATGGCTGTGCGAACAAGATCGTCTGCATGGAGGTGCTCGAGCATATCCATGAGCCAGAGCCGTTCATGGCCGAACTGGTGCGCATGGGTCGACCCGGGGCGCAGTATCTGCTCAGCGTGCCGGCCTCGGTGGGCGAGCATTTGCAGCAAGGCATCGCGCCGCCGGGCTATTTTCAAGCGCCCAACCATGTGCAGATATTCACTGCCGAACGATTCGCCGCGCTGGTGGAGGAGGCCGGGCTGGTGATCGAGCATCGCCAGGCCAGCGGATTTTTCTGGGTCATGGGCATGATTTTCTTCTGGGCCAGCGAGCAGGCGGCTGGCCGTGACCTTGAGGGTGCGGTGCGCGACCGTATCCAGGCGCCGTATCCACCCTTGATGGAGCGCTGGGCGGGCCTCTGGCAGGACCTGTTGACGCAACCCGACGGCCTGGCGATCAAACAGGTGCTGGACCGGTTCATGCCCAAGAGCCAGGTCATTATCGCGCGTAAACCCGATCCCTCTTCCGGGAGCACTTCATGAGCAGCAAGCGGATCATGGACATCGAGTTGCTGCGCGCCGTTGCGGTGATCGGCGTGCTGTTCCATCACCTGCAAGGCATGCCGTTTCCCGGCGGATGGCCGGGCCTGGCAGCCCTGGCCGACAGCTTCCAACTGTGGTGGGGCGTGGATTTGTTCTTCGCGATATCCGGGTTTGTCATCGGCCGCAGCCTGATCCCGCAATTGCGTCGCTGCGACGGTCCTCGGCAATTCTGGGCGGTCACCCGGGAATTCTGGATTCGCCGGGCGTTTCGCCTGTTGCCGTCAGCCTGGCTCTGGCTGCTGCTGGTGCTGTTCGCGGTGTTCTTTCTGAACCGCTCCGGCGCGTTCGGCAGCGTGCAGGCCAACCTGCAGGCGACCCTGGCCGGCTTCCTGCAATTCGCCAACCTGCGTTTTGCCGATGCGTTCATGCACTATGAGTACGGCGCGAGCTTCGTGTACTGGACGCTTTCCTTGGAAGAGCAGTTCTATTTGATCTTGCCGCTGCTGGTGTTCGTCTCGCGCCGCTATCTGGTGTGGGTGCTGCTGGCGGTGGTGTTGGTGCAGTTTTTCACCTGGCGGGCGCTGTGGCTGTCGGTGATTCGTACCGATGCCTTGGCGCTGGGGGTGTTGTTGTCGATCTGGAGCCTGCGGTCCAGTTACTGGCGCTTCGAGCCCACGTGGTTACGCAGGCCTGCGCTGGGTGCGCTGCTGGTGCTGGGCCTTGGCAGCGTGATGGCCTGGATCGCGACCGAACACTTCAATTTGTCGTTCTACCGTCTTGGGGTCATTGCAGTGCTCAGTGCCGTGCTGGTCTGGGTGGCCTCTTATGATCGGGATTACCTGCTGCCCCGCAGTCGTTTGAAAACGGCGCTGACCTGGGTGGGCAGTCGTTCCTATGGGATCTACCTGATCCACATCCCGGTGTTTTTCCTGCTGCGCGAGTTTTGGTTTCGTTTCGCCCCCTTGGGTTCGCCGGACCCGGCAAGTCATCCCTGGTTGGCCCTGGCCTGTGCCTTGTCGCTGATCGGGCTGTTGAGCGAACTCAACTACCGCTGGGTTGAAATGCCCATGCGCAATCGTGGCGCCCAACTGGTTGCACGTCTGTCCGCCGCCCGAACCGTCCTTCCTGTTTCTGGAGCCCCGTCATGCTGAGCCTTTTGAAGAAACTCACCACGGGCACGCCCGCGCCCGCTGAGCCGGTCGCCGACAAGGTCGACCCGTATATGCTCGGGCTGCACGATGCGATGCTCAGCGGCTGGTTCAACCAGCAAACCGGCGAACTGTTCACCGGTTTCCCGGTGACTCCTGAAGACACGCTGCTGGACGTGGGGTGCGGCGATGGCGGCAACGTGCATTTTTGTGCGATGCGTGGGGCGAAGATCATCATCGCCGACATCGACGCGACCAAGGTCGAGGCTACTCGTCAGCGCTTGAGTGACACCCCCGCGCGCGAAGTCGAGTGCCACGTGACCGACTGCAACCCGCTGCCCATTGCCGACGCCACGGCCACGCGGGTGGTGTCCACCGAAGTCATCGAGCATGTCGACGATCCGGCGCAGTTCCTTGCAGAACTGGTACGGGTCGGCCAGCCCGGTGCGCTGTACCTGTTGAGCGTGCCGCACCCCAGCTCCGAAGACCTGCAAAAGGATATCGCCGCGCCGGAGTACTTCCGCAAGCCCAACCACATTCGCATCATCAGCGAAGAGCAGTTCAAGGCGATGGTCAGCGAGGCCGGGCTTACGGTGTTGAGCCACAGCCAATACGGTTTCTATTGGTCGATGTGGATGCTGCTGTTCTGGGAGGCCAAGGTCGATTTCAGCAACGCCGACCACCCGTTGCTCAATCATTGGGCCGACACCTGGCAAGCTGTGCTGAATTCGCCGCGCGGCCCGCAAATCAAGCAGGCGCTGGACGCGGTGGTGGCCAAGAGTCAGGTGATTATTGCGCGCAAGCCTGAGTGATGCCCTCTGTGGGAGCAAGGCTTGCCCGCGATAAATGCGACGCGGTCCCCCAGGAATCGGGGTGCCTGCTTCGCGAGCAAGCTTTGCTCCCACAGCAGGATCAAATCTACTCTGCACCATTTCCGCTTCGACCCGAGTGGCGGTAATCTGCCGGGCTTTGATGGGTGGTGAGGCTCCATGACTTTTCTTTTCCGACTCTCCCTGGCCCTCACCGTGTTGCTTTTGGCGGGCTGCGAACAACCTCCACCCCCAGCCCTGGATCAACAGTTGTATATTTGGCAACGCCAATGGACCCCGGCCCATGCACTGGCGCTGCGCCAAAGCCAGGGCGATTTTTCCACGCTGCGGGTGCTGACGTTGCAGGCTTTTCCCGGGGCGGGCTGGAGCCGTGCGCGGATCAATCCGGTCTTGCTCAAGGCTGACGGCCGTCCGTTGATCGCCGTGGTTCGCCTGGACGGCCAGCTCAAGGCTCTGGAGCAGGATGAGGTGATCGCGCAAATCCAGCAGGTGCTGGGCGATTGGCAAGCCCAAGGCCTGACCCCGGCAGGTGTGGAGATCGACCACGATGCTGGCAATGTACGGTTGCCGGCCTACGGAACATTCCTCGGCCAACTGCGGCAAGTCCTGCCGGCCAACGTGCGGCTGAGCATCACGGCGCTACCGGCCTGGCTCGACAGCCCAGCATTGCCCGGGTTGTTGGAAACGGTGGACAGCAGCGTGCTGCAGGTCCATGCGGTGAGCGATCCACGGCAGGGCTTGTTCGACCCGAAACAGGCCCGGCACTGGGCGCAACGCTGGAGTGACGTCACCACACGGCCGTTTTATCTGGCCCTGCCGGCGTACGGCGTGGCGCTGCTGACCCAGGAGAGCGGCGCGCCGGTGGTGGAAAGCGAAGTGCCGATCGATCGCGGTGGCGAGCGGCGGGAGTTGCTGGCCGATCCGCAACAAGTGGCCGGGCTTGCGGCAGATTTGCGTGCCGATCCGCCGAAACATCTCGCTGGGTTGATCTGGTTTCGCCTACCGCTGGCCGGCGACCGACGGGCGTGGAGCCTGACCACGCTCGGCGCCGTCGCCCGGGGAGACAACCTGGACAGTCGCCTGGCGTTGCAGTGGGAAGAGCAGGGTGGTTTGTACGATATCCGCCTGGTTAACCAGGGCAATCTCGACAGCCCCTGGCCCCAGCGCCTGACGCTGGCTGTTGGTGCGTGTGACGGCGTCGATGCCCTGGCCGGTTATACGTTGCAACAAACCCCCGGACTGCTTACCTTCACCCGCATTCAGGAAGGCCGCTTGGCTGCTGGCAGCCAACGGGCAATCGGCTGGGCGCGCTGTACGAAAATTGACCAAGGAGGTTTCAATGTTTACCCGTAAGTGGCCTCGTCACCTACTGTGCCTGAGCCTTTGCCTGCCGTTGGCCCCGGCGCTGGCCTGCGGCCCGGATTTCCCGATGCGTCTGCTGGATAACCGCGCCCAGTCGCTGGCCGAATTGCCCGAAGGCAGCTTTCGCTTCGAGGTCAGCCGCCTCGGCCAGGCGATTGCCGGGCTCAAGCCGGCCACCGAGGCAACGCGCAACCCGGACTACAGCTATGACGACCTGCCTTCCTACGTTGAACAACGCAACAAGGCCGAGCAGATTGGCCTGACCCCGCCGCAGCAAGCGGTGGTGGAGCGCCTGCGGGCGCTGACCGATGTCGACCAGGTGGCAACCGAAGCGGCCAACCTGCCTGATGAACTGCGCCTGTATGCGATTGGCGCGGCGGCTTTCAACGTTGGTGAGCATCATCGTGCCGTGGACGCGTTCCAGCAGTTGCTGGCGTTACCGGCCGACCAACGTCGGTTGCGCAGCACCTGGGCCGCGTACTCCCTGGGGCGGGCCTTGTTCGCCGTGAGCACCGAGGCCGGCAGCGGCGACCCTGTGATCTTGCAGGACCAGGCGCGAGCGGCGTTTCGCCAGGCCCGGGAGTTGAGCATTGCCGGCTTCAGCGATCCGCTGGAACTGGGCATCGCCAGCCTTGGCGAAGAAGCCCGGGTGGCCTACACCGCTGACGATTGGGACAGTGCCATCGGCCTGTATGCGATCCAGAACCTGCAAGGGTCCCCGGTGGGCTACAGCTCGTTGCTGCAATTGGCGGGTGATTTGAGCAGCCAGCCGGATGGACGCTTGAGCGAACTGCTCAAGACCCAGTTGGTGCAGCGATTGGTCACCGCCTACCTGCTCAGCCGCGTCGGCTGGTGGGACGGTGAAGAACCCTCGGGTGAGAAAAGGCTGGTCAAACTGTTGCAGGCCAGCGTCCGGGACAATCTGGACGACGCCGACCGTTTGGCGGCGGTGAGTTACCAGCACGGCGATTACGCCAGCGCCCAGGCTTTTGTGCAAAAGGCTTCCGACACCGGCCTGGCCTGGTGGGTGCGTGCCAAGCTGGCCTTGCGCGACGGCGACAAAGTGACCGCGGCGGCGGCTTATGCCAAGGCCGCCCAGGCCTTTCCGAACGATGAGTCCTGGGGCAACCGGCGTACACCGGATTGGAACTACGAGTCGGTGCAGCCCAAGTGCCGTGTCGAAGGTGAAAGCGCGATCCTGGCCTTGCAGCGCGGTGATTACCTGCAAGCCTTTGATCAGCTCTATCGCGGCCAGAGCAACTATTGGTACGACGCTGCCGCCGTCGCCGAGCGTGTGCTCACGGTGGATGAGCTCAAGCAGTACGTCGACGCCCAAGTCCCGGCACCACCGGCGTTGAGCCAGGAGGATCGGGATAACTACGTGCCGCTGCCGGTGGCTGCGAGCCTGCGCAATCTGCTGGGTCGTCGGTTGTTGAGGGAAGGGCGCTTTGATGAGGCACCGGCTTATTTCGATAACGCGGACCTGCAGAACAAGGCCCGCGCCTATGGGCAATTGCGCCAGGACGCGGAGTCCAAATGGTGGCCAACCCGACGGGCCGAGGCCTATTTCAATGCGTCCTGGATGGCGCGCAACTGGGGCATGGAGCTGCTCGGCTATGAGATGGCGCCGGATTACGCCAGCCTGGGCGGCAACTACAGCCTGGAACCGGTTGAGCTGAAGGTTGGGCCGCTGGTGGCCGAAGGCGAAGTGCAACGCCAGCAGGCCAGCGCGGCGCAGCCGGACATGCGTTATCACTATCGGTTTGTCGCTACGGCGCTGGCGAGCCAGGCGGCGGATTATTTGCCGCATACCAGCCAGGCCTTTGCGGCGGTGCTGTGCAAAGCGGTGGGGTACAACTCCAGCCTTGAGGAACAAAGCGCGCTGTATCAACGTTATGTGAAGGAAGGTCCGTATGTGGTTTGGGCCGGGGATTTCGGTCATCAATGCCAGGAACCGGACTTCAGCAAGGCGAACAAACGCTACGTGACCCAGGCCCTGGACCCGATCCGCTCGACGCTGCGGCCTTTCAAAGTCTGGCTGCAAATGGGCGGTGTGGTGCTGGTGGTGGCGGTGGCGTTGGGATTGATCAGCCGGCGTCGGCGCAAGGCGCGGATGTCGGCCTCCTGAGATGAAGAACCCATTGTGGGAGCGAGCTTGCTCGCGATGAGGCCATCACATACGCCTTTGTCGCGTCTGCAATGCCGCCATCGCGAGCAAGCTCGCTCCCACAGGGGGGTATCGCCAATGAGGCGTGCCCCTACATCTGCGTTGCCATCCCCTCCACATTCATGGCCGCCTGGCGCAACGCCTCCGAGCGAGTAGGGTGTGGGTGGCAGGTCAGGGCGATGTCCTCGGCCGAGGCGCTGAACTCCATGGCCACGCAGTATTCACCGATCATCTCACTGACGCTCGGGCCCACCAGGTGCACGCCAAGGATTTCATCGGTACGTTCATCGGCCAGGACCTTGGCGAACCCTTCGGTCTCGTGGTTGATTTTGGCCCGGCTGTTGGCTGTGAACGGAAACTTGCCGACCTTGTAGGCACGGCCTTCGGCCTTGAGCTGTTCCTCGGTCTTGCCGACGCTGGCCAGTTCCGGACGGGTGTAGATGACGCTGGGAATCAGCGCATAGTTGACCTCGGCGGCCTTGCCGGCGATCTGTTCGATGCAGACCATGGCTTCGTCTTCGGCCTTGTGGGCCAGCATCGGTCCGGACGTCACATCACCGATGACCCAGACGCCAGGTGCTTCGGTGCGGTGATGCTGGTTGGCGAGCATGCCGCGTTTGTCGGTGCTCAGCCCGACGTTCTCCAATCCCAGCCCTTGCGTGTAAGGCCGACGCCCGATGGCGACCAGCACGTAATCGGCGTCCAGGGTCTGTGCTTCGCCGCCCGCCGCCGGTTCGATCTGCAGTTGCACGCCGCTGGCCGAGGGAACGGCACCCGTGACCTTGGAACTCAGCTTGAACTGGATGCCTTGTTTACCCAATGCGCGCTGCAGGGTCTTACCGGCCTCGCCGTCCACGCCCGGGCAAATGCGATCGAGGTATTCCACCACGGTCACCTGGGCACCCAGGCGCCGCCAGACCGAACCCAGTTCGAGACCGATGACGCCAGCGCCGATCACCACCAGATGCCGGGGCACCTCACTCAGGGACAAGGCGCCGGTGGAGTCGAGGATGCGTTGGTTATCGATGGT
This sequence comes from Pseudomonas sp. Lb2C2, assembly GCF_052112205.1. Taxonomy (NCBI): domain Bacteria; kingdom Pseudomonadati; phylum Pseudomonadota; class Gammaproteobacteria; order Pseudomonadales; family Pseudomonadaceae; genus Pseudomonas; species Pseudomonas sp. Lb2C2. The sequence continues at coordinate 257,006 of NZ_JAUTYW010000003.1, forward strand.
CACACCTGGCAGGGGCATGGGTTCCGAGCCGGTGGCGATGACGATGTCCTTGGCGCTGAGTTCGGTCTTGGCGCCATCGTCGCCGGTAACGGTCACCTTGCCCGGCCCGTCGATGTGGCCCCAGCCTTTGATCCAGTCGACCTTGTTCTTGCGAAACAGAAACTCGATGCCCTTGGTCAGGCCGGCCACGCTTTCGTCCTTCTGCTTCATCATTTGCGCAAGGTTGAGGGTGGGGCTGACTTCAATGCCCAGGTTAGCGAATTCCGTTCCCATGGCGGCTTCGTACAGCTCCGAGGCATGCAGCAATGCCTTGGAGGGCATGCAGCCGACGTTCAGGCAGGTGCCGCCCAGGGTGGCCCGGCCTTCGACACAGGCGGCTTTCAAGCCCAACTGCCCGGCCCGAATCGCCGCGTTATACCCGCCGGGCCCGCCGCCCAGAATGATCACGTCGTAGTTGCTCATCGCTGTTCTCCTGCTTGGCCTGATAAAAAATTATGTACGTAATATGAGCGTTTCCAGATATTTCGGTCAAGGCTTAAGTCAAGAGGCCGGCGCAGGCCTTGTCATGAAGAATTCAAAACGGAAATTTCACAGGAATCGTTATAAGGTAACGGCATATAACGGAGCGTCGGTGGCGTCTATCCACGGGCCCGGATTTTGATCGCCACGAGTGCTGGGGTGGTATGCAAGTCGATCTTGATGTCGAGGGGGCACAGGTGGCCGAATGGCCACGTTTTCAGCGCGCGTCGTTTCAAGGGCGTCGTTTGAAGCAGATCGCTTTCGCCCTGGGAAGCGTGGCGGGCGTGGGCCTGGTACTGGCGTTTTTTATCGGGGTGTTTTCGCCGCAATCCCTGTGGCCGGCGCTGCTGGTCAGCCAAGGTGCGGGACTGCTGGTGCTGGTGGCAGGTGTGCAATCGGCCTGGTGGGTCACTCAATGGCGTAGCAGGGCGCTGCTGCCGGCTGTGGATAACCTGCCGGCGGAAAACGAGCCTGTTGATAACCTGGGTTGGTATGAGCGACTGCTGGAGCGAATTGGTGCTCGCGGGATCGGCCTGCTGAAGCAAATCGGTGCGCCTGCGTTGTGGCTGGCCGGGTGGTCAGTGCTGGTATTGCTGGGCCTGGAGCAAGCCTGGAACTTGCAACTGCCGGCTGCCACCCTCGGTGTCTCGGCCAGTGTGGGAGCGGTGCTGTCGTTGTTGTTGGCGTTCGGGCTATTGGTGTTCGAGCGGCAATTGGCCCAGCAATCGCCCGTGGAATGGCCGGAAGCGCCGTCGCTGGCGCAACTGACGCGGGTGGCGATCATCGTGCTGGTGCTCGGCGCTTTGTGCTTGTTGTTCGCCGCAGAAACGTCCATCTGGCCGGTGCGCCTGGCCGTGTTGATGGGGCTGTTGCCGGGCGTGGTGGCGGCCGAGTTGTTGCTGCGGGCCGTGTTGTCGTTATTCATCCCGCGCCGGGACGCCCTGGAACCGACACTGCTGGGCCGCAGTGTCATCGCCGATCTGCTGCGCTGGCCGCCGCAACCGTTGCTGGCCTTGCAACATGAATTGCACAACCGTTTTGGCATCGACTTGCGGCAGATCTGGGCCTTCAGCTACATGCGCCGCGCCTTTTTACCGGTGTTGGCGCTGGTGTCGCTGGTGGGTTGGTTGTTGACGGGCGTGCACGAAGTGCCGCTGCAGGGGCGTGGCATCTATGAGCGCTTTGGCAAACCGGTAGAGGTGTTCGGCCCGGGCTTGCATGTCGCGTTGCCTTGGCCGTGGGGCAGGGTGCTCAACGTCGAGAATGGTGTTGTGCATGAACTGGCGACCAGCGTCGCGGAGAGTCGGGCAGTGGTCGAGGCTGAACCGGCGGAGGGACCGGCGCCGGCAATCGCCAATCGGTTGTGGGACGCCAGTCATGTGAACGACAAGTCCCAGGTCATTGCCAGTCGTCGTGCCGACCTGCAGAGCTTCCAGATCGTCAACATGGACGTGCGCTTTGTCTACCGCATCGGCCTGACCGACGCCGCGGCGTTGGCGGCGACCTACAACAGCGCCGATGTGCCGGCGCTGATCCGCAGCACCGCCAGCCGCGTCCTGGTACATGAGTTTGCGTCGCGCACGCTGGATGGTTTGCTGGGTGCTGACCGTGTCAGCCTCGCCGACGAAATCGGTCGCGCCGTCCAGGCTGATTTGCAATCGCTCGATAGCGGTGTGGAAGTCCTGGCGACGGTCGTGGAGGCGATTCATCCGCCGGCCGGTGCGGCCAATGCCTACCACGGCGTGCAGGCGGCGCAGATCGGCGCGCAGGCATTGATCGCCCGAGAGCGTGGCGCGGCGGCGGAACAGACCAACCAGGCGCAATTGCAAGCCAGCATCGCCCATGACCAGGCTACGGCTACTGCCCGGGAAATCAATGCGACCGCCCAGGCCGCCGACCTGCGCTTCAATGCCGACCGCAAAGCCTACGCCACGGCGGGGCACGCTTTTGTGCTGGAGCATTACCTGGGCCAACTGAGCCAGGGCCTCGCTAATGCCCGGTTGCTGATTCTCGACCATCGCCTGGGCGGCAACGGTAACGCGCCGACCATCGACTTGCGCACCTTCACGCTGCCGGCAGACCCCGCGTCGCCGCGTAACCCTGTCCCGCCAGGAGCTGCCCATTGAGCCAGTCCTCTTCACACGATCACCACGCCCACGCCGGTCACGATCACGGCCATGCCGGTCATCACCATGGACATCATCACCACCATCATGGCGATCCGCAGCAAGCCGGTCCGTTCCCGTGGCGGCGGATGGGTTGGGCGGTGTTGCTGGTGGCGTTTGCCGTTGCGGCCGCAAGCCTGGTGCAAGTGCGCTCGGGGGAGGCCACGGTCATCACCCGTTTCGGCAATCCGGCGCGGGTGCTGCTGCAACCTGGTTTGGGTTGGCGCTGGCCGGCACCGTTCGAGGCGGCGATTCCGGTGGACCTGCGGTTGCGCACCACCTCCAGCGGTCTGCAGGATGTCGGCACCCGTGATGGGCTGCGGATCATCGTCCAGGCCTACGTGGCTTGGCAGGTGCAGGGTGACCCGGAAAACGTGCAGCGTTTCATGCGCGCGGTGCAGAACCAACCGGACGAAGCCGCACGGCAGATCCGCACCTTTGTCGGCTCGGCGCTGGAAACCACGGCCGCCAGTTTTGACCTGGCGAACCTGGTCAACACCGACGCCAGCCAGGTACGCATCGCCGATTTCGAAGCTCAGTTGCGTCAACAGATCGATCAACAGTTGCTCACCACTTACGGCGTGCGCGTGTTGCAGGTCGGCGTTGAGCGCCTGACCTTGCCCTCGGTGACACTGACGGCGACGGTGGATCGCATGCGCGCCGAGCGTGAGACCATCGCCACCGAACGCACCGCCATCGGCAAGCGCGAAGCGGCGCAGATTCGCTCCGCCGCAGAACGTGATGCGCGAGTCCTGCAAGCCGATGCCACGGTGAAAGCTGCGGATATCGAAGCGCAGTCGCGGGTAGAAGCAGCCGAGATTTATGGCCGGGCATACGCTGGCTCTCCGCAGCTCTACAACCTGCTCCGTTCGCTGGACACCTTGGGCACCATCGTCAGCCCAGGCACGAAGCTGATTTTGCGCACCGATGCGGCGCCATTCCGTGTCCTGGTGGACGGTCCTGGTTCCGTGGAAGGCAAAGGTGGAACACAACCATGAGTTTGGTTCCACGTGGAACAAACGAGTTATCCAGTCCGTGGATCCAGGCCGGACGCTTGGCATTTCTGGCGCTTTACGCCGTCACGGTGCTGGCGGCGTTGGCCTGGGTCTTTTCCAACGTGCGGCAGATCGATCCGGAGAATCGTGCGGTGGTGCTGCACTTTGGCGCCTTGGACCGAATCCAGAATGCCGGCCTTTTGTTGGCGTGGCCTCGTCCTGTGGAACAAGTGGTCTTGCTGCCCGCTGCGGATCGGGTGCTTGAGCGGCGGGTGGAAAATCTGCTGCGCTCGGATGCGGCTTTGCAAGCTGATCGTGTCGCCAGCTTCGCCACCCCGGTCAGCGATGCGTTGGCCGGTTCTGGTTATTTATTGACCGGTGATGCCGGCGTGGTGCAACTGGATGTGCGGGTGTTCTACAAAGTCACCGACCCTTATTCTTTCGTATTGCAAGGTGAACATGTCCTGCCCGCCCTGGACCGGTTGGCGACCCGCAGTGCCGTGGCCCTGACCGCAGCCCGGGATCTGGACACCATTCTGGTGGCTCGCCCCGAACTGATGGGCAGCGACAACCAGGCGGCCGAGCATCGCGAACGCTTGCGTGGCGATCTGGTGCAGGGGCTTAACCGACGCCTGGCTGACCTGGCGGCGACGGGGCAGGGGTTGGGGATCGAAGTGGTGCGGGTCGATGTGCAATCGAGTTTGCCGGGGCCGGCGGTGAGTGCCTTCAACGCGGTGCTGACGGCCAGCCAGCAGGCCGATAAAGCCGTGGCTAACGCCCGGACTGAAGCGGAAAAACTCACCCAGGCCGCTCGCCAAGACGCCGACCGTGCCGTGCAGGTCGCCCATGCCCAGGCCAGCGAACGGCTCGCCAAGGCTTCGGCCGACACGGCCACGGTGCTGGGCCTGGCGAAGACCCAAGTCAGCGATCCGCAAATGCTGCTGCGCCTGTATCGCGAGCGCATGCCTGCCATCCTTCGCCAGGCCGGTTCAGTGACCACGGTCGATCCGAAAGATGATTCCCGCCTGATCATCCAGGGAGCTGGACAATGACCGCCAAAATCAGTGCTGCACCGATGTTGTCCTCGACGGAACAACGCGTCGCCGCCCGACAACTGACCTTGGCGATGCTCGCCCTCGGCTTGCTCGCATTGGGCCTGGTATGGCGCGGTTGGTCGCCGGAGCAGAGCGGTGTCAGCCAACTGCTGTTGGGATTCGCCTCGCTGTTGGTGGCAGTGCCGGTGATGCGTTCGGCCTGGTACAGCTTGCGTTATCCAAGCCTGCACGGGATTACCGACCAACTTATCGCCCTGGCGATGCTCGGTGCCTGGGCCACTGGCGATCTGCTGACGGCGGCGTTGTTGCCGATCATCATGATCTTCGGGCATGTGCTGGAAGAGCGCAGCGTCATCGGTTCCCAGGAGGCGATCCATGCCCTCGGCCAACTGACCCGCAGCCAAGGTCGCAAGGTGCAGGCCGACGGTTCGATCATCGATGTCGACAACGCGACGCTCCAGCCCGGTGATGTCGTGGAGGTGCGCGCGGGCGATCGGGTGCCGGCCGATGGTCGGGTGTTGTCCGGCCAAGCCAGCCTCGACACCGCGCCTATCACGGGTGAGTCGGTGCCGTTGGAGGCCGTGGTCGGCACTGAAGTCTTTGGTGGCGCGATCAACCTCGATGGCCTGTTGAGCCTGGAAGTGACCCGTACCGGCGAAGAATCTACCTTGGGCAAGGTTATCGCCCTGATGCAAAACGCCGAACGCTCCAAGCCACCCATCACTCGTCTCCTGGAACGCTACGCCGGCAGTTATCTGGTACTGGTGTTGCTGCTGGCGGCGGTGACCTGGTTCGTGACCAACGATGCCCAAGCGATGCTGGCGGTATTGGTCGCCGCCTGTCCTTGTGCGTTGGTGCTGTCGGCGCCGGCCACCGCCATTGCCGGGATCGCGGTGGCGGCGCGCCACGGGATCCTGATCCGCAGCTCGGCCTTCCTGGAAGAACTGGCGGACCTGACGTCGTTGGTTGTCGACAAGACCGGCACCCTGACCTACGGCGTCCTGCGCCTGCAATCCATTGAACATGCCCAGGATGCTCCCTCATCGTTGCTGCTGCCTTTGGCTGCCAGCCTCGGTTCGGCCAGCAGTCATCCGGTCAGTCGTGCGTTGGCAGGGCTGGTGGAACAGGAAGACTGCCTGGCGCTGACGGACATCCATGAGCGCCAGGGCTTAGGGGTGGTCGCGATGACTGTTCGGGGCGAAGCGGCGCTCGGGCGGCCGGAGTTGTTTGCACAGCTGGGCATTCAAACGTCAGCGGTCCCGGAGCACGACGGCCCGATTGCCGGCCTGGCCCTGGACGGGCAATTCCTCGCCTGGCTGTTGCTGGCCGACAGCGTCAAGCCGGAGGCACGGGTTGCCATGGCCGAGCTGCGCGAGCTGGGTCTGGGACGTCAGTTGCTGTTGACCGGCGACCGCCAGAGCGTGGCCACGACCCTGGCCCGGGATGTCGGCATCGGCGATCTGCAAGCCCAGGCCCTGCCGGAAGACAAACTCAAGCGGGTCATGGCCGAAATCGACCATGGGTTCCGCCCCATGGTGGTGGGCGATGGCATCAACGACTCCCTGGCGCTCAAGGCCGGGGTGGTCGGCGTTGCAATGGGCGCAGGCGGCGCAGATATCGCCCTGGCGTCGGCAGACATCGTGCTGATCGGCAGCGACTTGCGCCGCCTCGGCACTTGCGTACGATTGAGCCGCCAATGCAGGCGCACGTTGCAGGTCAACGTGATCATTGGCCTGGGCTGGACGCTGGCAATCGTCGCCTTTGCCGCCTTCGGTTGGCTTGGCGCGGCAGGGGCGATGATCGCTGCGCTGCTGCACAATCTCAGTACCCTGCTAGTGTTAGGTAATGCAGGGCGATTGCTGCGGTTCCAGGAGCCACTCCTGAAAATCCAAGCGAAGGGAACCGTTGGATAACCCTTGGCGAACTGTGCGTCACCCTTGCAGTCTCTGTTGGAGAGGGCGCACCCATACTGGCAGTACCCGGCACAAGGAGTGAATTTGGGACGGTGATAGAGAAAGGCTATAAATTCGATAGCCTGCTATTTTTCTATGATGGTCTACCCTCATTTTCAGACGTCTGAAACAAGGGGGGATTTTTCATGCTCGCGCAACTTCCACCGGCCTTACAGAATCTGCATCTACCGCTTCGGCTGCGGCTCTGGGATGGCCATGAATTTTCACTGGGTGACGACCCCAGTGTCACGATCGTGGTCAAGGACCCACAAATGGTCGCGCAATTCACCCATCCCAGCCTGAATGCGCTAGGAGCGGCATTCGTCGAAGGCAAGCTGGAACTCGAAGGATCGATCCACGAAGTCATTCGTGTCTGCGATGAATGGAGCCAGGCATTGATTGAGGACGACGCCGACAACCTGCCGGTTCGATCGCTCCACGACAAGGAAACCGACGCCCAGGCGATCTCCTATCACTACGATCTGTCCAACGCGTTTTATCAGCTGTGGCTCGACAGCGACATGGCCTATTCCTGTGCCTATTTCGAGACGGGCAGCGAAACCCTCGAACAGGCCCAGCAAGCCAAATTCCGTCACTTGTGTCGCAAGCTGCGATTGCAGCCGGGTGACTATCTGCTGGATGTCGGTTGCGGGTGGGGCGGTCTGGCGCGTTACGCCGCACGCGAGTTTGGTGCCAAGGTCTTCGGTATTACCTTGAGCAAGGCACAGCTGATACTGGCTCGGGAACGGGTCAAGGCAGAGGGCCTGGAGGATCAGGTCGAGTTGCAGTTGCTGGATTACCGCGACCTGCCTCAGGACGGTCGCTTCGACAAAGTGGTCAGCGTTGGCATGTTCGAGCATGTCGGCCACGCCAACCTCAAGCAGTACTGCAAGACGCTATTCGGCGCAGTGCGTGAGGGCGGGTTGGTGATGAACCATGGCATCACCGCCAAGCACACCGACGGTCGTCCAGTCGGTCGCGGCGCCGGTGAATTCATTGAGAAGTACGTGTTCCCCAACGGTGAGCTGCCGCACTTGTCGATGATCTCTGCCGAGATCAGCGAAGCGGGGCTGGAAATCGTCGACGTGGAAAGCCTGCGCCTGCATTACGCGCGCACGCTCGATCATTGGAGTGAACGCCTGGAGGACAATCTCGAGGCCGCCGCGAAGGAAGTGCCGGAACAGGCGTTGCGGATCTGGCGTCTGTACCTGGCCGGCTGTGCCTACGCGTTCGCCAAGGGCTGGATCAATCTGCACCAGATCCTGGCGGTGAAGGCCCACGCCGACGGTAGCCATGAGTTGCCCTGGACCCGCGACGACATCTATATCCCTTAGAGAATCGGGGAAATAAGCCGGGCGATCCGCATGCCGATCTTCTGCAGGCGGTGGGTCTCCCGGCTTTCCTGTTTGTCGATTTCCACCGCTTGGGCGAAGTCCTGCTCAAGCATCTGCTCGACCTCGGTGGCGAACGGGATATCCACTGTGAGCAGCATGACTTCGAAATTCAGGCGGAACGAACGGTTGTCCAGGTTCGCACTGCCGATGGCGCTGATTTCCCGGTCGATCAGCACCACTTTCTGATGCAGGAAACCCGGCGTATAGCGGAACATCCGCACGCCGGCCCGCACTGCTTCAAACGCATACAGGCTGGACGCGGCGTAGACGATCTTGTGGTCGGGCCGCGAGGGCAGCAGGATGCGCACATCCACCCCGCGCAGCACCGCCAGGCGCAAGGCCGCGAACACCGCTTCGTCAGGGATGAAGTAAGGCGTTGTGATCCAGACTCGTTCGCTGGCCGCATGGATAGCCTCGACGAAAAACAGCGAACAGGTTTCGTAGGCATCGGCCGGGCCGCTGGTCAACAACTGGCAGAGCACACCGTCGTCCGGGTAGGTGTCTGGCAGGATCAGCGGTGGCAGCGAACGGGCCGCCCAGAACCAGTCCTCGGCAAACGACTCTTGCATACTCCCCACCACCGGGCCGCAGACTTCGACATGGGTGTCGCGCCACGGCGCCAGAGGCGGCTTTTCGCTCATGTATTCATCGCCCACGTTGTGCCCGCCGACGAAACCTAGAACGCCATCCACCGCCACGATCTTGCGGTGGTTGCGAAAGTTGACCTGGAACCGATTGAGCCAGCCGCTGCGGGTGGCGAAGGCTTTCACGTGGACACCACCGTCGCGCAGCGCCTGGACGTAGCGGTGGGGCAGGGAGTGGCTGCCAATGCGGTCATAAAGCAGATACACCGCCACGCCTTCGGCGGCTTTTTTCAGAAGCAGTGCCTGCAGGCGTAGGCCGAGGCGGTCGTCGTGGATGATGAAAAATTGAATCAGCACGGCCTGCCGCGCGTTATCGATGGCTTGGAAGATCGCCTCGAACGTGGCCTGCCCATTGACGAGCAAGCGCACCTGATTGTTCGCCAGGCACGGTGTGCGCCCCAGCTTGGGCATGGCCCGTAACGAGTCGTAGGCCTGGGACGCGCGGGCGGTCAAAGCTTCTTCGACCCACGGCCGCCAGTTCAGCTCGGAGATCGCCTTGCGCATCTCTTCGTTGGCTTGTCGGCGAGCCTTGATGTAGCCATCAAAGGTGCTGCGCCCGAAAACCAAGTAAGGAATCAACGTCAGGTAGGGAATGAACAGCAGCGACAGGGCCCAGGCAATCGAGCCTTGGGCCGTGCGCACCGTTAGTACGGCGTGGACGGCGGCGATGGAACCCAGGGTGTGGAGCAGCGCGATCAGGTAACCGAAAACATGCGGGCCGAAATAATCCATGGGGCAGCCTTGCTCCGGAAGCTTCAATGCTTAACAGACCATGTTCCATGGCAAATGTCGCTATTTAATTCGCTTGTCCCGGGCCTGAACCGAAGCCTGTGGACGGCGTCTAACGGCCACTTGTCCTCTGGAGTTTATGCAATGAATGTTCGTCTGCTGGGTGTGGCCTTGGCAATTGGCTTGGCGGTTCCGATGGCCGCTCAGGCGCAGATGCTTCAGCCGGGTTTGTGGGAACTGACCACCAGCAACATGAAGGTCGATAACCAGAACTTGCCGGACCTGCAATTGATCCTCGGCCAGTTGCAAACCCAGATGACCCCGGAGCAACGGGCGATGCTGGAAAAGCAGGGCATCACCATGGGCGGTAAAGGCATTCGCGTCTGCCTGACCCCGGCGCAGGTGCAAACCAATGACATTCCGTTGCAAGACCCGCAATCGGGTTGCAAGCAGCAGATCACCGAGCGCACCGGCAATCAGTGGAAGTTTCGCTTCAGTTGCCCGAAAGCCCAGGGTAATGGCGTTGCGACGTTCCAGAGCGATCGTGAATTCACCACCAAGGTCAACGGCACGTTCAATGCCACCGGCATCCAGCAGAACGGCAGCCTCGACACGCGCGCGGTGTGGCTGGGGCAGGATTGCGGGACGGTCAAGCCGAGGGCTTGAAGCGGGTATGAAGTAATCGTTTGGAGAATCTGTGGGAGCAAAGCTTGCTCGCGATGCGGGCAACTTGGTCAATCGCCAAGCGCGTTATCGTTCATCGCGGGCAAGCCTTGCTCCCACAAGTGCTCTATCAGGGCAAGCCTTGCCACAAGTGCTGGATCAAGGCCGACTCAGCGCCTCATACAACGTATTGAGGTTGTATTCGAAAAGACCAGTAAAGGTGCTGGCCTGTCCGCTGGCCGCGAGTGCATCGGAGTACAGCGTGCCGCCGATGTGAGCGCCGCTCTCGTCGGCGATCTGCTTGAGCAGGCGCGCATCCTTGATGTTTTCCATGAACACCGCTTTGACCTTCGCCTGACGGATCTGGGTAATCAGCGCCGCGACTTCTGCCGCCGACGGCTCACGCTCTGTGGATAAACCCTGGGGTGCCATGAACTCGATGCCATAGGCCTGGCCCAGGTAACCGAATGCATCGTGGGACGTTACGATCTTGCGATTGCCTGGTGGCAACGCACCGAGTTTGGCCTTGGCTTCGGCGAGCAGGGCATAGATTTTCTTCAGGTACGCCTGGCTGTTGCGTTCGTAGTCGGCCTTGTTGGCCGGGTCGGCAGCTTCCAATGCCTTGGTGATGTTGCTGACATACAGCTCGGCGTTCGCCAGGTTGTGCCAGGCGTGCGGGTCGGGGATGGTCTCGCCATCCTCATCCAGTGAACGCGGGATGACGCCGCGACTGGCGCTGATCACCGGGGCAGTGGTTTCAGTGCTGGTCACCAGGCGATCCAACCATGGCTCGAAGCCCAGTCCATTCTTGATGATCAGCTTTGCCTTGAGCAATGCCTTGGCGTCGTCTGGCGTGGGTTCGTAGGTGTGTGCGTCGGCGTCCGGCCCGACCATGTTGGTGATTTGGATATGCTCACCGCCGACCTGTCGGGTCATGTCGGCGAGGATGCTGAAGCTGGTCACCACCTGGAGTTTTTCAGCGGCGGACAGGGACATGGACAGCATCAGACTGATTAGCACGAGCAGAACGCGCATCGGGAAACACCTCATTGGGATGTGAGCAAAGGCGGGCGGCGCAGCAAGCCGTGCACCGGACCGAATACCACCGACAGCAGGTACAACGCGCCCGCCACCAGCACGATGGACGGCCCGCTGGGCAGTGAGTAATAGAAGGACAACAACAGACCAAGCCACACCGAGAGGCAACCGAGCAGCGCCGCGATCAGCATCAGCAGTGGCAGGCGACGGCTCCAGAATCGTGACGCGGCGGCTGGCAGCATCATCAGGCCGACCACCATCAGCGCACCGATGGCCTGGAAGCCGATCACCAGGTTCAACACCACCAGGGTCAGGAATACGCCATGGGCCAGCGGGCCAAGACGACTGACGGTTTGCAGGAACAGTGGGTCCAGGGTATCGAGCAGCAAGGGTCGGTAAATCAATGCCATCGCCAACAGGCTGGCACCGGACACCCAGAGCATGCCGGTGAGCGTCGGGCCGTCCACCGCCAAGGCTGAGCCGAATAGCAGGTGTAGCAAGTCCAGGCGTTTACCGGCCATGCCGAGTATCAATACGCCGGCCGCCAGGGAAATGGGATAAATCGCGGCGAGGCTGGCGTCTTCCCTTAGACCGGTTCGCCGAGTAATCCAGGCGGCGAGCCCGGCCATGCTCAGGCCCGCGCCCAGGCCGCCAATGGTCAAGGCGGGCAGGCTCAACCCGGCAAACCAGAAACCGAGGGCGGCGCCAGGCAAAATGCCGTGCGCTACGGCGTCACCAATCAGGCTCATGCGCCGAAGAATCAGGAACACGCCCAACGGCGCCGTGCTGCACGCCAGCACCAGGCCGCCAAGCAAGGCCCTGCGCATGAAGACAAACTCTTGAAACGGTTGCCAGAGATGAGTGGCAGCAAGCATCAGGCCACCCACGTGTGGGGTTGTTGAGCGATCAAGTCGACACTAGGGCCCAGCACGCAGCCGTTGTTGCTGATCAGCAGTGTATGGGGGATGTGTTGGCGGACCGCTGCCAGATCATGGCACACCACCACGACGGTTCGGCCCAGGGCATGCCAGTGATGGAGGTGTTTCCACAGCAGCGCCTGGCCCTGTTCGTCGAGGGCGGCGTGGGGTTCGTCGAGCAACAGCAGTGGCGCTTCGGCCAGGCTCAGGCGAGCGAGCAGGGCACGTTGCAACTCGCCTCCAGACAGCGCCATTAGCGGACGATGTTCGAGTCCGGTCAACGCCCAGTCGGCCAGTACGGTCTGGAGCAACTGCCTGCGCATGGCTGGCGTGTGTCGATTACCCCACGAACCGGCGACCACCAACTCTTGCAAACTGATGGGGAATTGCCGATCCAGATGTTGCTGCTGAGGCATGAACGAAACTCCACCACGGCGTGGAACATCCAAGGTGACTTTGCCGGAGAGCGGTTTTTGCAGCCCCGCGAGCACTTTCAACAGGCTGCTTTTTCCCGAGCCGTTGGCACCGATAATGGCGGTGAGACTGCCGGCCGGTCGCTGCATCGCGAGCGGCGGCGTGAGGGGTTGCCCGGGGGCGCCCCAGCGCAGCGCTTGGCAGTTGATCATGATGCGTCCCGGGTCCAGCGGCTTTGCGCCACGGCGTCATGGGCGTGCAGGCTTTCGGCGTGAACGACGCGTACATTCAGGGCAGCGATGTCGGGTAACCGCCTCAGGGCCGTGCTTAATCTTCGCGCGGCGTCTTCGCAGAACATCAGGTTTTGGCCGTTGGCTAGGGCGAAGGCCTGTTCGTCGGCGCGCTTGACGGCGGTCTGCACAGCGGTGCCGAGGGCTGCTTCGGCTTCGTTGATGAAAGACTGCAGCGGCAAATCGTCGGCATCGGCGTTCAGACGGAGGGTCAGGGTCGCCGTACTGCGTTGGCTATGAGGGGTGGCGACGATGCCGTTTGACGAACCTAGCCAGGCCAGGATCTCGGCGTGCTCAAGTTTTTGGTTAGCGAAGTCGTCGACGAATTGCTGTTGGATCAATTGCCGGGCAAGTGCGGCCGAACAAGGGCAGGTGGAGGAATAGGGAATCTGAATGCTCAGTTCCACGTGGAACATTGCGTTTTTCAAGTGGGCTTCGATGCTCACCGGATAGCGTTTCCAACCCTCCAGTGGGCTGATCAACGCCGGACGTTTGAGCAACAGATCGGCATGCACACTGAGCGATGCGGTATGGGACAAACCTTCATGGCTATCGAGAAATTGCTGCAGGATTCGGCGCAATAACGCTGGCGAAAGCGTCGTCTCTTCGAGCAGCTCCAGCGCCAGGTACAAGCGTGACATGTGAATGCCGCGCGCCTCACCGTCATCAAGGCTGACACCCGCGTCGGCCATTGCACTGAGACGCTGGCCGTCGATCAACACCGGTGTTGCGATGCCACACATACCCACCCAATCAAGGGGCAGGGTTTGACGTGAAGCCTGCGCAGCGATGTCGGGCAGGGTTAACGCGTTCATGGTCAAGGTCCATCGAATGTTCAAAATTAGATGTTATAGTATAACATCTAATTTAAAGAAACCTTTTCCATGAAAGGAGTTTCATTTCCCCAAACGTGCACGTTCCACGTGAAACATCAGCGCGATGAATCCTGGCAACCGTTCATGCGCCCGCATACAAATGCGCCCCCACTACCACCGGAGCTCGAGAAACGATTAAGGGTCGTCCAGCCCACTCGCCGGCTGTATCCGACCCAACTTTCTCCATCCGATGCCAAGCCAGTAAAGAAGGTGAGCTGACCGTAACGGCTGTTTGTTTGCGCCCAATAACGACGACTGGCCGCTTCAAAACCTCGTAAATAAATGGTGTTTCCAGCCGTCGCGACGCTATAGGCATTGCCTTGGCTATCCACGCACGCCAGTAAATTCGCACTGCGGGTGCAGTTCGCCAGGAGTGGACTTTGGGCCGCAGCGCCTAGCGCCCACAGCAACAGCGGGCCCGCAAAAATAAACTTCAGACGATTGCGCATGGATTGCTCTCAGACCAATGAGGACAGGCGGGGCTGGTTGAATGGCGCTGTTATACTATAACATAAAAACAACCGGATCCTGAACCACGCCAAACCCTGGAAACGAGCCGTAGTCGAAGCGGCCGCCCGATGAGGATATACCTGATGCCCAATCGTCTTCCCGTAACCGTCCTTTCCGGATTTCTCGGTGCTGGCAAAAGCACGCTGCTCAACCACGTTTTGCGTAATCGCGACAATCTACGGGTCGCGGTGATCGTCAATGATATGAGCGAGATCAACATCGATGGCAGCGAAGTCCAGCGAGATGTCACCCTGAGTCGTTCCGAAGAAAAACTGGTGGAAATGAGCAACGGCTGCATCTGCTGCACGTTGCGCGAGGACTTGCTCGAAGAAGTTGGGCAACTCGCCAGGGAAGGGCGTTTCGATTACCTGCTGATCGAGTCCACAGGTATTTCCGAACCGTTGCCGGTGGCAGAAACCTTCACATTTCGTGATGAAGAAGGCCGAAGCCTGGCCGATGTTGCGCGGCTCGACACCATGGTGACGGTGGTCGATGGGGTGAATTTCCTGCTGGATTACCAAGCCGCTGAAAGCCTTGCTTCACGGGGTGAAACCCTGGGTGAGGACGATGAACGCTCGATCACCGACCTGCTGATCGAACAGATCGAGTTTGCCGACGTGATTCTGATCAGCAAGATCGACCTGATCAGCCAGCATGAACGGGAAGAGTTGACCGTGATTCTGCAGCGTCTCAACGCCCAGGCACAGATCATCCCCATGGTCATGGGGCAGGTGCCGCTGGGCAGAATCCTCGACACAGGCCTTTTCGACTTCGAACGCGCCGCCCAGGCCCCTGGCTGGCTGCAGGAGCTGCGTGGCGAGCACGTGCCAGAAACCGAGGAATATGGCATCGCCTCGACCGCCTATCGGGCACGCCGACCGTTTCATCCCGAGCGCTTTTTCAGTTTCATCGACCGTCCATGGCCTAACGGCAAACTCCTGCGCTCCAAGGGGTTCTTCTGGCTGGCCAGCAAACCTGAGGAGGCGGGCAGTTGGTCCCAGGCCGGGGGCTTGATGCGGCATGGTTTTGCCGGGCGCTGGTGGCGGTTCGTGCCGAAAAACCAATGGCCGCAGGATGAAGAGAGCACAGCGGCGATCATGAAGAACTGGCTCGCTGCCACAGGCGATTGCCGTCAGGAGCTGGTCTTCATTGGTCAGGACATCAACTTCAGCCAGCTCACCGCTGAATTGGACGCTTGCTTGCTCACAGACGCGGAAATGGCCTTAGGCGCCGAAAATTGGCGCTTGTTACCCGATCCGTTCGGTCCATGGCATGAAGAGGTGGCAGCGTGATGCTGGCGCCCAGTTTGAAAAGGGCGGTGCCGGTACGGCAGGCCCAAGGTGACACGCCAGGGGTATTCACGCAGATCCTGGACGACGGCACCAACCTGGCGGTCTGGCAGCGTCAGCTTCCTGCACACATCAGCGATTTTGCGGCCATGGTGCTGGCGATGGACCAGTCGCTGGCCGAATCACGCGTGCTCGAGTTGCCGGAGGAAGACACGCAGCCGGCGTTGCAGGGCCTGGCTGCAGGTTTCAGCGACCTGAAAGGCTATGAAGGCTTTATCGCCGATGTCTCCTGGCTGGTCAGTGCATTTGCCTGCCTATTGGGTGCCCAATGTGTCGGCCTGCGCCTGCGCACGCTGGACAAGGCGATGTGTCCGCGCTTTCACGTTGACCACGTGCCGGTGCGGCTGCTGACCACCTATGCGGGCGTCGGCAGCCAGTGGCTTGAGGAAGGTGCCATGGACCGTCGACGACTTGCCGAGCCTGAGGCTGAGCCCAGTGATCCGCACGTGATCCAGCAGTTTCGTTGCGGTGATGTGGGTTTGCTTAAAGGCGAAAAATGGCAAGGCAACGAAGGCCTTGGCCTGATCCATCGATCACCGGAGCTCGCGCCGGGAGAGCGTCGATTGATTCTCACGCTGGATTGGCTGGCTTAAGGCTTGAGCCAGGTGCCTTGGCTCTGCCCTTCGCAAAAGGGCTGCAGATAAGCGGCATCGGTCGCCACGCCGTAATAGTGAATATCCTGGCGGTAAGGCATATTGGCGATCTGGGCGTTGCTGCAAACGCCAAACGCGCCGCCGGGGCATTGATCGACGTATTGCACCTCGACCTTCTGGCCGGCAAGGTTTGGCTGGCAGAAACCATCGGCAAACAGCTTCTGCGGGATGTTGCGGTTCTGCTGGCAGACTTTCACGTCCAGCCGCTCCGCCTGGCTGTGGACCACGCAAGCCTGGGCCAATGCCTGGTTCGAAGTCAGTGCCAGTAACAACCAGCCGATCATTCGCATATTCACCTCCATCGAAAGCCGTCGATTATGTTGCAGCACATTCCCACCCATGTCATCGCCGGTCCCTTGGGCGCCGGCAAGACCAGCCTGATCAGGCATCTGCTGGCGCAGCGCCCGGCCAATGAGCGCTGGGCGGTGCTGATCAATGAGTTCGGCCAGATCGGCCTGGATGCCGCGTTGCTGACCCAGGCGGGCGATGGTATCGCACTGGGCGAAGTGGCCGGTGGCTGCTTGTGCTGCGTCAACGGCGCGCCGTTTCAGATCGGTCTTGGGCGTTTGCTACGCAAGGCCCGGCCAGATCGGCTGTTCATCGAACCCTCGGGCCTGGGTCATCCGGCACAGTTGCTGCGACAGTTGAGCGAAGCGCCATGGCTCGGCGTGCTGACGGTGCAACCCTGTGTGCTGGTGTTGGATGCCCGGGCGATGGCGGACGGCAAGCCCTTGCCCGACGCGCAGCAACAAACCCTGGCGGATGCCGGACTGCTGGTGCTGAACAAGTCCGAGACCCTCACACAAGCCGATCGCGAACGGCTGACGGCGCAACTGCCAGGACGTACGTTGTACTGGACGCAACAGGCTGCGCTGCCGATTGATCGATTGCCAGGCCTTGCGGCTCGGGGCAGCGGAGCTGTGGATAACTTGATCTTGCCCAAGAGCCTGAGCCAGATACCGGCCATTTGGTCCGACCCAACGCTGCCGATCTGCTTGTATCAGCAGCAGGAAGGTGGCTGGAGTATTGGTTGGCGCTGGCACCCTAGCCAGCAATTCGACGCAGCGGCATTGACGCGATGGCTACAAGGCCAAGACTGGAAACGGGCGAAGATGGTTATCCACAGCGTTGACGGTTGGCTTTCAACCAATGCGCTGGAGGGGGCGGCGCTGGGTTGGCAAGCCAGTGAGTGGCGCCAGGATTCTCGGATCGAGCTGATTTTCGATCGGGCGCAAGACGTTGATGGTCTGCAAGCCGGGCTGGCGAATTGTCAGTGTCGCTGAGTCAGCCGTGTTTCATGGCTTCCATTTGTTGTGTTCCTGGCGCCATTGGCTCAACTCGATGACTTCAGCCCTGGGCCTGGCCTGGACCGGTTCAATCGGCGTTGGCGGTGTTTCTTCGAAGGGCATCGGGTAGGGCGCCAGCTCTATTTGTGCGCTGTGGGCACCAAACTGGGTGATGGTGCCCGAATGGCGGCTTTCGCCGGTGACGGTGAACTCGAAGGTGTAGACGCGAGCCAGCCGTCGTCGTCCGCTGGCGTCTTTCACGAAACCGATCTTTTTCAGCGCCACGTTGCCGTCCAGCAGCTCGATCTTGAGGTTGGCGCAATGCTGCACGACCCTCGCCAACGCCCGTTCGCGCAAGCCATGGTTGTGCCACAGCCAGGCGCCGCCGGTAGCCAGCAACATCAGCACGAAAATGTTTCCAAGGGTCAGCATGAACGAAGTGCTCCAACAAGTTGCTGCCAGCTTAACTGTCTCGCCGGTCTGTCGTATAGGCTGCGTTTAGTCGCATACTGCGCGGCTTGAATTTCAATCGTTTTACGGAAATTTCCCGCATGAAACGTACGCCTCATCTGCTTGCCATTCAGTCCCACGTGGTGTTCGGACACGCCGGCAATAGCGCCGCAGTGTTTCCGATGCAGCGGGTTGGCGTGAACGTTTGGCCGCTCAACACCGTGCAGTTTTCCAATCACACCCAGTACGGCCAATGGGCCGGTGAAGTGCTGGCCCCAGAGCAGATACCGGCATTGGTAGAAGGCATTGCGGCCATCGGTGAGCTGGGCCATTGCGATGCGGTGTTGTCCGGTTACCTGGGCAGCGCGGCTCAGGGGCGGGCGATTCTGACGGGCGTGGCGCGGATCAAGGCCGCCAATCCGAAGGCGCTGTACCTGTGTGACCCGGTTATGGGGCATCCAGAGAAGGGCTGTATCGTGGCGCCCGAGGTGAGCGAGTTTCTCCTGGAAGAAGCTGCTGCCGTGGCGGACCTCATGTGCCCGAACCAACTGGAGCTGGACAGTTTTTCAGGGCGCAAGGCGCAATCGTTGCTCGATTGCCTGGCCATGGCCAGGGCATTGCTGGCCCGTGGCCCGAAGGCAGTGCTGGTCAAGCACCTGGCCTACCCTGGCAAGCCGGATGACAGCTTCGAAATGCTGTTGGTGACCGCCGAGGGCAGTTGGCACCTGCGCCGTCCGCTGTTGGCTTTCCCGCGTCAGCCGGTGGGCGTGGGTGACCTGACGTCAGGGTTGTTCCTGGCGCGGATACTGTTGGGGGACAGTCTGGTGGCGGCGCTCGAGTTCACTGCCGCAGCGGTGCATGAAGTGCTGCTGGAAACCCAGGCCTGCACAAGCTATGAGCTGGAACTGGTCCGCGCCCAGGACCGGATCGCCCATCCACGGGTGCGGTTCGAGGCTGTGCCGATCAGTCTCTGATCGCACCCGGGGAAATGCTGCAAATCCCTGTGGGAGCGAGCTTGCTCGCGATGGCGGTCTAACAGTCGACATTGATGTTGAATGTAATGGCCTCATCGCGAGCAAGCTCCCCACAATTGATTTTCGGCGGTCGCTTAGGGCCCGTCTGCCTTGATGTCCTGATAACGCTTTTCCAGTTCCTGGCGAATCTGCCGGCGTTGCTGGGCTTGTTCGTAGCGGCGTTTTTCTTCGCTGTTGTGTGGCTGCAAGGGCGGCACGGCTGCGGGTTTACGCAGGTCATCCACCGCAACCATGGTGAAGAAGCAACTGTTGGTGTGGCGCACCGAGCGTTCGCGAATATTTTCGGTCACGACTTTGATGCCCACTTCCATCGACGTGTTGCCGGTGTAGTTCACCGAGGCCAGGAAGGTCACCAGTTCGCCGACATGAATCGGCTCACGGAAAATGACCTGGTCAACCGACAGGGTCACCACGTAGCGCCCGGCGTAGCGGCTGGCGCAGGCGTAGGCGACTTCGTCGAGGTATTTGAGCAAGGTGCCGCCATGGACATTGCCAGAGAAGTTGGCCATATCGGGGGTCATCAACACCGTCATCGACAGCTGGGCGTTTCCGGGTTCCATAACGTACTCACGGTTCAAGGCAGCAATGTTGGAGTGCACCTCTGCGGGTGCTGGTGAGTGGCCTGCAAACAGGTCACCAGGTTTTTAAAACCACCGATATCGGGACGCTGCGCCTGTGGTTGCCGTCACGCGCCGATGGATCTGTTTCCATATATTGCACCGTCTTTTTGTCGGAAGTCGCGGTGTTACCCTTCAAAAGCCCGTTGTGAGGGCAATTCCTACAGAGGAAATGGATTTCTCCAGCTCTGCGATGAGTCATTTGAACAGGGAGCCCCGACATGCATGCCATCAGTTTCATTCAAGACTTGGCAATCATCATGATGGCAGCGGGGCTGGTGACCGTGCTCTTTCATCGTTTCAAGCAACCGGTGGTATTGGGCTACATCGTGGCCGGCTTCATCATCGGCCCGCATACGCCGCCGTTCGGTTTTATCCACGACGAAGACACGATCAAGACCCTGGCCGAGCTTGGGGTGATCTTCCTGATGTTTTGCCTGGGTCTGGAGTTCAGCCTGCGCAAACTGTTCAAGGTCGGGGCCACGGCGTTCATCGCGGCGTTCCTCGAAATTGTGCTGATGATCTGGATCGGCTATGAAATCGGCCGCTGGTTCGAGTGGAGCACCATGGACTCGCTGTTCCTCGGCGCGATCCTGGCCATTTCCTCCACCACCATCATCGTCAAGGCCCTCAATGACCTGAAGATGAAGAACGAGCGCTTCGCACAGCTGATTTTCGGGGTGTTGATCGTCGAGGACATCCTCGGTATTGGCATCATCGCCCTGCTGTCGAGCATTGCCGTCGGCGGCACCGTGAGCTCCGGCGAGGTGTTTTCCACGGTGGGCAAGTTGTCGTTGTTCATGATCGTCGCGTTGGTCATCGGCATTCTGCTGGTGCCGAGGGTGCTGGCCTACGTGGCGAAGTTCGACAGCAACGAAATGCTCCTGATTACCGTATTGGGCCTGTGTTTCGGCTTCTGCCTGCTGGTGGTGAAGCTGGAATACAGCATGGTGCTCGGGGCGTTCCTGATCGGTGCGATCATGGCCGAGTCCCGGCAACTGCTGAAAATCGAGCGGCTGGTGGAACCGGTGCGCGATCTGTTCAGCGCGATTTTTTTCGTCGCCATCGGGCTGATGCTCGATCCGGCGATATTGCTGCAGTACGCCTGGCCGATTGCGGTGATCACGGGTGCAGTGGTGCTCGGCAAGATGTTGTCCTGCGGCCTCGGTGCCTTTATCG
Organism: Pseudomonas sp. Lb2C2; assembly: GCF_052112205.1. Lineage (NCBI taxonomy): Bacteria > Pseudomonadati > Pseudomonadota > Gammaproteobacteria > Pseudomonadales > Pseudomonadaceae > Pseudomonas > Pseudomonas sp. Lb2C2. The sequence continues at coordinate 277,734 of NZ_JAUTYW010000003.1, forward strand.
CTGGCAACGACGGACGCACCTCGCTGCGCGTTGGGATGGGCCTTTCGCAGATCGGCGAATTCTCCTTCATCATCGCGTCGCTGGGGATGACCCTGCAGGTCACCAGCGATTTCCTCTATCCAGTCGCGGTCGCCGTCTCGGTGTTGACCACACTGTTGACGCCGTACCTGATCCGGGCCGCCGATCCGCTGTCCGTCAAGTTGGCGACGCTCATGCCGCAACGGCTGACGCGGGTGCTGGGGATGTATGGCGAATGGCTGCGCAGTATCCAGCCCCACGGCGAAGGGGCGATGGTGGCGTCGATGATCCGGCGGATTCTGTTGCAGGTGGGGGTCAATCTGGCGCTGGTCATTGCGATTTTTGTCTCGGGCGGTTTTTTCGCCGAGCGGATGTCGGCTTACTTGCAAGCGTGGATCAGCGACCCGAGCTGGCAGAAAGCCTTGATTTGGGGCGGGGCGTTGTTGCTGTCGCTACCGTTCCTGATCGCCGCCTATCGCAAGCTCAAGGCGCTGTCGATGCTGTTGGCGGAGATGGGCGTGAAGCCGGAGATGGCAGGCCGCCACACCCAGCGCGTGCGTCGGGTGATCGCCGAAGTGATCCCGATTCTCTCGCTGCTGGTGATTTTCCTGCTATTGGCGGCCTTGTCGGCCAGCATCCTGCCGACCAACAAGTTGCTCGTACTGATCGCCGTGGTAGCGACTGCCGTGGCGGCATTGCTCTGGCGCTGGTTCATCCGCCTGCATACGCGCATGCAGGTGGCCTTGCTTGAAACCCTGGACAACCACAAGGAATCGTCCGGGCATTGACCGGCCGTGGGGCTCAGCTTTCCAGCCAGACGTCCCGCGCCCAGTGCCAGACCGATTCCCAGGTTTCTTCGGCGATCAGTTCTTCTTCGGCCTGCCACAGCACCACAGTGCCGTCTTCTTCGACGCAATAATAATCGTCGCCGTCCTGGCAGATCGGGATCAGGCTGCGGTCGACACCGGCATCCCAGGCATTGGCGGCCACATCCGGCAGGTAGGTGTGGGATTGTGGATCGGTGACGGTCACCGGCTCCAGGCTGCCATAGACGACATCGCTGACGGTCAGCAAAAACTCCCTGAAGACGAATGGGATATCGATGAACAGCTGCTCTTCGATTTCTACCAGCAAGTCTTCGTCGGGCAACTCCAGCGGGACCGGTACGGGCTCGTTGGCTTCACGCAATTGTTCGATGATTTCTTCCACGTCCGGGGATCCTCTTTCTCGATGGCGCGGTTTTATATGGAGCGGTTTATACAGTAGCTCGCTATAGATGCAACTGCGAAATAGAAAACCCCGGCCTGAGCCGGGGTTCTTTTATTTCAACATGCAAAACGGGCAAAGGTTCAACCGTTCTGGCGGATACCGGCCACCAGCCAAGGCTGGTCATCGCCCTGGGCACGTTCCATGTTCCAGCTTTCGCTGAACGCTTCGCCCTTGTCGAAGCGAGAATCCTTCGACACACCGCTGAAGGTCAGGGTGGCGATGGTCTTGTCGGCGCGATCGTCGACGCCGTCCAGTTGCACGTGCAGATTGTCGATGTAGGTGGACTGGAAGCCATCGCCCAGTTCGGCCCGCTCGCGCTTGAGGAACTCCAGCAGTTGCGGGGTTACGAACTCGGAGATCTTGTCCATTTCGTTCGCATCCCAATGTTGCTGCAGGGACATGAAATGGTTGCGCGCGGCTTCGACGAAGCGGCCTTCGTTGAACCAGGCTGGCGCATTGATGACCGGACGGACGGCGGCAGGCGCTGCCGAACCGCCGAAGATCGAGCCACCGGCCGGTTGCTGGTTCAACTCTTCCCGTTGCATCGGCGCGTGGCCGGCCGGAGCCAATTGCTCCTGCTGCTTGCGACGACGGGCGGCAATGAAGCGGAAGGCCAGGAAGGCGATGACCGCCATGATCAGGATGTCGAAGATCTGCATGCCCTGGAAGCCGTCGCCCATGAACATGGAGGCGAGCAGGCCACCGGCGGCGATGCCGGCCAGGGGGCCGAGCCAGCGCGAAGCACCGCTGGCCTTCGTGGCAGCGCCAGCAGCACCGGCCGCGCCCGCGGTGGCGGCAGTGGAACCGGCTGCAGAGGACGGCGCCATCTGGCTGGTCTGGTGAGTCGGGGCCGCGCCCGAACTTTTACCACCGCCAAAGCGTTTGGCGGCATTGGCGTCGATTGCCATCGTCAGGCCGATGCACAGCGCCATGGCGATGCTAAGAAAACGTTTCATATAAAGGCATTCCCATTTGTGGATAGCACGCGCGCCATGTTGCACAGCTGAACTGTTGCTGGCTAGCGGCAGAGTGTTTCGGGCTTTTGCGTGACAGCTTAGGTTCAGCTTGGGCTGTGCAAGAAGGCTTGTTCGCTTTGGGCTGTAGGAAAAGTAAATAAGTTCGGTCGGAAACTAATGTGGGATAGAGAGAGATACCTGTGGGAGCAAGGCTTGCCCGCGATAGCGATCTGTCTGACGCATCTGTGTTGAATGTGCCACCGCCTCGCGGGCAAGCCTTGCTCCCACAGCAAGGTGCTTCTTACGAAATCCTTAGATCGCTTCGAGCTTGGCATACCCCAGCATCAGCCACTTGCTGCCTTCGCTGAAGTTCACCTGCACCCGCGCCTGGGCGCCAGCGCCCTCGAAGTTGAGGATCACGCCGTCGCCGAATACCGAATGCCGCACGGTTTGGCCAAGGCTGAAGCCGGTTTCCGGGATGTTGCTGCCGCCGAACAGGCTGCTGGCGCTTTGTTGCTGGCCGCCACCGAACGGTCGGCTGACACTGTTGGACAGCCGCACTTCCTGGATCAGTCCCTTCGGGACTTCACGTACGAAGCGCGACACCTTGTTGTAGGTCTCGCTGCCATACAAACGTCGTGTTTCGGCGTAGGTCAGTACCAGATTCTGCATGGCGCGGGTGATACCGACGTAGGCCAGGCGCCTTTCCTCTTCCAGGCGTCCCGGTTCTTCCAGGCTCATCTTGTGGGGGAACAGGCCTTCTTCCATGCCCACGAGGAACACGTAGGGGAATTCCAGGCCCTTGGCGCTGTGCAGGGTCATCAGCTGGATGCTGTCTTCATGTTCGTCGGCCTGGGTGTCACCGGCCTCCAGGGAAGCGTGACCCAGGAAGGCCGACAGCGGCGTCAGGTCTGCGTCTTCTTCGGTGCTTTCGAAGTTGCGCGCGGCGCTGACCAGTTCCTCAAGGTTTTCCACCCGGGCCTGGCCTTTCTCGCCTTTTTCCGCTTCGTGGTAGGCGATCAGGCCGGACTGTTCGATGACGGTCTGGGTCATCAAGTGCAGAGGCATTTCCCCGCACTTGGCGGCCAGGTCTTCGATCAGGTCCATGAAGGCCTTCAGCGCACCGGCGGCGCGACCGGTCATGCCTTTGTTGGCGACCAGTTGGTGCATGGCTTCCCACATGGACACGTGGCTGTGGCGCGCGTGATCGCGAATCGCCTCGACGGTTTTCTCGCCGATGCCCCGCGTTGGCACGTTGATCACCCGCTCCAGGGCCGCATCGTTGCCGCGACCTTCGATCAGGCGCAGGTAGGCCATGGCGTTCTTGATTTCAGCGCGTTCGAAGAAGCGCTGGCCGCCGTAGATGCGGTAGGGGATTCGCTCGCGCAGCAACGCCTCTTCCAGCACCCGCGACTGGGCGTTGGAACGGTACAGGATGGCGATATCGCTGCGGGCCAGGCCGGTTTTCAGCGCGCTTTCGATGGTTTCCACCACGTAGCGGGCTTCGTCGTGCTCGTTGAAGGCGGCGTAGAGGTTGATCGCTTCGCCTTCGCCGCCGTCGGTCCACAGCTCTTTGCCCAGGCGCCCGGTATTGTTGGCGATCAGGGCGTTGGCGGCCTTGAGGATGCCGGCGGTGGAGCGGTAGTTCTGTTCCAGGCGGATGACTTCGGCGTCGGGAAAATCCGCCGAGTACTGGTGGATGTTCTCGATTTTGGCGCCGCGCCAGCCGTAGATCGACTGGTCGTCGTCACCCACCACCATCAGGCTGTCACCGCCCTTGGCGAGCAGGCGCAACCAGGCGTATTGCACGGCGTTGGTGTCCTGGAATTCGTCCACCAGTACATGCCGGAAGCGCTTCTGGTAATGGGCTAGCAGGCCTGGGTGGTCACGCCACAGGTCCAGCGCCCGTAGCAGCAGCTCGGAGAAGTCGATGACTCCGGCACGCTGGCACGCCGCCTCGTAGGCTTCGTAAATGCTGCGCATGGTCGCCAGGAACAGGTCGCCACTGGCCTGGATGTGCTGCGGACGCAGGCCTTCGTCTTTCTGGCCGTTGATGAACCATTGCGCCTGGCGGGCTGGCCAGCGCTGCTCGTCCAGGCCCAGCTCGCGGATCACCCGCTTGACCAGGCGCTGCTGGTCGTCGCTGTCCAGGATCTGGAAGGTCTGGCTCAGCCCGGCCTCCTGCCAATGCGCCCGCAACAAGCGGTGCGCCAGGCCGTGGAACGTGCCGACCCACATGCCGGCGGGGTTGATGCCCATCAGTTGCTCGATGCGATGGCGCATCTCGGCCGCGGCCTTGTTGGTGAACGTCACCGACAGGATCGAATGGGGCGAGGCGTTCTCGACCTGGATCAACCAGGCGATACGGTGCACCAGCACTCGGGTTTTACCGGAGCCGGCACCGGCCAGGACCAACTGACGACCCACGGAGGCGGCTACGGCCTGACGTTGGGCATCGTTGAGGGAGTTCAGCAGAAGGGAGAGATCATCGCGCATCGGGGCATTCTAGGGTGCGGCGTCACCCCGGGCAAACCGAGCTTTGCATCAGCCGATAAAAGACCGGTTGTGGATGACCGGCGGGTCATAGGCTACAGCCATTGGCGGGACTCGCTTCGAAGGGGCGCGAGCCAATGAAATAGCGACTTTTTCCGTATTTTTATGAGCTGGGGCAGTGTGGGATGGCCCATGGCTTGTGTATGCTCGGTGCTTGTTTCGGGTTCTCCACGCTCTACTGAATAAGAACAAGAACAGTGCCAATGACCCTCAATTCCGATCCGGCGGGCCCCTGTGTGGAGCCGCGGGTCATCTACAAGCAGTACGCCATGGAGATGGCGGTCGAGCGCACACGTCTGCTGTATCAAGGCTCGCTGCTGCCTACGCTGTTCATGTTGCTCAACGGTCTGGTCTGCGCCGCGCTGTTGTGGGAGCCGCGGCGCTATTTCCTGGTCAGCGTCTGGCTCGTCTGGTTGCTGTCACTGGTGGCCTTGCGGGTGATCCAGGTGGCGGCTTTCGATTCGGCGATGCCAAGCCGCCAGGCACACCCGATCTGGTTGCGCATGTTTTTGCTGGGCTCAGCAATGACCGGCCTGACGCTGGCTGGGGCCGGTATCGCGTTGGTCCCGGCTGACAGCTTCCAGCAGCAGGCCTGGGTGTTCGGCCTGATTGGCGCGGCTGCCCTGTCCGCCAGCGTGGCCTACGCGGTGAGTCTTCCCGCATTCCTGTCCTTTACCTTGCCCTGCCTGTTACCGGCCATCGGCTATCTCTTTTGGGGCGGCGATGAGCAGCAACGCGGGTGGGGCTGGCTTGGGCTGATTGTGCTGGTCTCGTTGAGCGTGGTCGCCTGGCAAGTCAACCGCTTGATCCAAAGCAGTCTGTTGCGACGCTTCCAGAACCAGGCGCTGATCGAGCACCTGCAGCAAGCGCAAACCCGCAGCGCCCAGCTCAACGACGCGCTGGCCCGGGAGGTCGAGCAACGTCGTTCTGCCGAGGAAAAACTGCGGGCGGCCCAGGTGGGCCTGGAGGCGCGGGTAGCGCAGCGCAGTCTTGAACTGGAGGTAACCAGCCAGGCCTTGAGCAAGAGTGAGGCGCGTCTGGCCCTGGCGCTCAAGGCCAGTGAGCTGGGGTTGTGGGATTGGAACCTGCAGACTGACGAAGTCCATCACACCCAGCTCAAGGAGCTCTTCGGCCTGGAGCCCGAATACATCACGGCGATGCTCACTCACCTCACTCCGCGCCTGCACCCTCAAGACCTGCCGGCGCTCAAGCGAGCCCTGGTCGAACACCTCAAGGGCCGCAGCGAGGATTACCAGATCGAATACCGCGTGCGTCACGGCGACGGTCACTGGGTCTGGATCGAAGACCGCGGCCGGGCCGTGGAGCGCAGCGTGAGCGGACGGGTGCTGCGTATGGTTGGCACCCGGCGAGACATTAGCGTCAGCAAGGAACTCGAGCAGCAACGGCAACTGGCGGCCACAGTGTTCGAAGCTGCTAGCGAAGGGATCGTGATTTTCGACCCCCACTACGTGCTACTCGCCGCCAATCAGGCGTTCACGCGGGTCACCGGTTTCAATATCGATGACATGCTCGGGCGTAACGTGGTGGATCTGCCGTGCAGTCGCGATGCGCGCCGGCATTACCCCATCATTCGCCAAGCGCTCAAGCAGCACGGCACCTGGCAGGGTGAGTTGGTAGAGGCACGTGCCAACGGCGAGTTGTATCCGCAATGGCTGCAACTGAACGTCGTGCGCAATGCGCGGGGAAATGTCAGCCATATCGTGGGCTTCTTCGCCGATCTTTCGGCGCGACGCGAATCCGAAGAACGGATGCGCTACCTGACCCACTATGATGAACTGACCGGGCTGGCCAATCGCTCGCTGTTTCGCGAGCGCCTGCACGAAGCTCATCAGCGTGTGCGCCAGGGCGGACGGCGCAGCCTGGCGTTGCTGCATATCAACCTGGACCGTTTCAAGTTGCTCAACGACAGCCTCGGCCATGACATCGCCGACCAGTTGTTGCAGAAAATGGCACGACGCCTGATCAATGCGCTGCCCGAGGCGGATACCATCGCCCGGTTATCGGGCGATGAGTTTGCGGTGTTGTTCGATGCCTATGGCAACCTTTCGAGCCTGGCGCGGGTGGCGACCCGGCTGGCCGCCAAACTGCGTGTGCCGCTGACCATCGAAGGCCATGAACTGGTGCTCAGTGCCTCCATTGGCATCAGCTTGTTGCCCGATAATACGCGGGAAATTGCCACACTGGTCAGCCAGGCGAACATGGCTATGCAGCATGCCAAGCATTTGGGGGGCAACAACTTCCAGTTCTACACCGATAGCCTCCAGGCCAGCACGCTGGAACGCCTGCAACTGGAGAATCAGCTGCGCAAGGCCTTGGAAGAGCAACAACTGAAGGTCTTTTATCAGCCAAAACTGTGCCTGGCGACCGGTCGCCTGAACGCCGCCGAGGCGTTGGTGCGTTGGGATCATCCGGCCATGGGGCGGGTGCCGCCGGGGGATTTCATCGGCCTGGCCGAAGAGACCGGGTTGATCGGGCCGATTGGCGAATTCGTGTTGCGCCAGGCTTGTTGGCAGGCATGCGAATGGCAGCGCCAGGGGCTCGCGCCGATCAGGGTGTCCGTCAATCTGTCGGTGCATCAACTGCGCCAGGGCAAGCTGGTCAGCCTGGTGCGGCAGGTGCTGGAGGAAACCGGTCTGGCCCCGCAATACCTGGAGTTGGAACTGACCGAGAGCCAACTGCTCGACAGCGTTGAACACATCATCGCCACGTTCCAGCAATTGCGGGACCTTGGAGTCAAGCTGGCGATCGACGATTTTGGCACCGGCTACTCATCGCTGAGCTACCTCAAGCGCATCCCGGTGGATTACGTGAAGATCGACCAGGCGTTCATTCGCGGGTTGGGTGAGGGCAGTGTGGATGCGGCAATTACCCGGGCAATCATTGCAATGGCTCATGGGCTGTCGCTCAAGGTCGTGGCCGAAGGCGTCGAGCGGCAGGAGCAGCTCGAATTCCTCAGGAACGAACGTTGCGATGAGGTTCAGGGGTATCTGATCAGCCGGCCGGTGGAGGCTGAAGGGTTGGCTGGATTGTTGCGAGCGCAACACCTGGTTGAATGAGCCTGAATCACGACGATAACTTCCCGTCAGGCAACAAAGTTGTCTGGCGGGAAGTTATGGGGTCTACGCTTAGTTAGTGACTAGCACTTCATCGATGTGGTGCAGTAACTGGCCTTCGAAAAAAATACTGACACCCGTGACATTGGAATCGCCCAGTTCTTTGTATTCAACAAACTTGTCTGTCAGTACCGGCAGTGAAACTCCGTCGGAATGTTCAAGTTTCAAGTCCAGTCGCAGATCAAAGGACTTGTCCTGGCGGTCGCTGCGTACCAGCGTCGGGGTAACGCCGCTATTGGCTACAGTGACGGTGCCAAAGGTGCGGAAAGACGCGGCACCTGGCATGCGGTCGATCTGTGCGGTCCAATCTTTAGTCGTGATTTTCATGGTAGTAACTCCTGTAGTTAAGTTGATTGCGTCCTGCGGGAGCCAATATATCTACTTTGCCTTGATGGTGTCTGCTCAATTGCGGTTGGTATTGTAAGGAGAAATGAGTTTTCGCTGGCTTACTTGGTTCTGTTTTAAGATCTACTGTCTATTGTTGCTGGGAGATATTGTTGAGGGGCGCAAGTTGTTTTAGTAGTTGGCTATTGACCAATAAACGATTTTCCCCGCGTTGGAAGCTCAGGACGGGCCTGGAAATCAGCGGATCGGCAGGGTTGAAGGTTTTGCGCTACGGCACAAGCTGCTACATCGACGGATCCTCGGCCAAAACAAAGGGGCAGCGAGGCAATCCAGTTACGTTTTGGACGGGCAAAAAGCCAATTCTTGTAGTATAACTACAAGCTTGCTACATCCCGGCACCTGCCCATAACAAGAGTCCAGCCCCTTGAACCTGTTGCAACACATCGCCCAGTCACGCCACTTGCTACGCAAGTCGGAGCTGAAAGTCGCCGATCACGTACTGCTTGATCCTGCGGCCGTGATGCATAGCTCCATGGCCGATCTTGCCCACAGCGTCGGCATCAGCGAACCGACCATCGTGCGTTTCTGCCGGGCCATCGGTTGCTCGGGTTTCCAGGACCTGAAACTCAAGCTGGCGCAAAGCCTGGCCGCCGGCGCGAGCTTCGGTCAGTTTGCGATCCACGAAGACGATTCAGTGGCGGACTACAGCCTGAAAATCTTCGACACGACCCTGCATACCCTGATGGAGGTTCGCGAGAAGCTCGACCCGGTAGCGTTGCAAAAAGCCGTCACGGCCATGTCCCAGGCCCAGCGTGTCGAGTTTTATGGCTTCGGTGCCTCGGGTGCGGTGGCAGCCGATGCCCAGCACAAGTTCTTCCGGTTGCTGCTGACGGCTGCGGCCTATTCCGACCCGCACATGCAGGCCATGTCAGCGGTGACCTTGAAACCCACCGATGTGGCGATCTGCATTTCCCAGTCGGGGCGTTCCAAGGACTTGCTGATCACCGCGAACCTGGTGCGCGAAAGTGGTGCCTCGCTGATCACCTTGTGCCCGAGCCAGACGCCATTGGCGGAACTGTCCACGGTCAACCTGGCCATCGACGTGCATGAAGACACCGAGATCTACACGCCGCTGACCTCGCGCATCGCCCACCTGGTGGTGATCGACGTGCTGGCAATGGGTGTCGCCATGGCCCGTGGTCCAAGCCTGGTCAACCATCTCAAGAGCGTGAAGCGCAGCCTTCGCAGCCTGCGGCTGTCGCCCAAGTCGGTGAAGGCGCTGGACGACTGAATCCCAAGCCCTGAGGTCGAGGGGCTTTCGTGGCGAGGGAGCAAGCTCCCTCGCCACAGGGATCATCTGCCCGAATTCATCGTTCTGTAACCCACGCGCCGCCAAACCGTCATCCCGCGCCGTCATCGTAAAGCTCCCGTATACGTCTTGGGAGTCTCGACATGACCCAGTCCTACGAAGAACGCAGCGCCGTCAAAACCCGTCGTCAGCAGGAAGACCAGCGCCGCATGGCGTTCCGTCGTGCCATCGAAGACCGCTGTGAACAGCGCCAGCTCCTGGCCGAAATCAGCGAATTTCCTGACGCGGCAGAGTTCAATTACTGGCAGGCAACGCCGGCGGCTTCCCGTCGAAACGCTCAACCAGGCCGATGATCTGAGCGCGCTCACCGCGAACGAATGCCAGGAAGGCGTGAGCCACCGGTGACAGGCGTTTGGCCTTGGCCTGCACCAGGCACCAGCTGCGGTACAGCGGCAATTCCTCCACCGGCAACTCGATGAGTGCGCCGGACGACAGTTCCCGGCTCACGGCGTGGCGCGTCAACAGCGCCACGCCCAGCCCGGCCACCACGCACTCGCGCTGGGCCTCCGCCGACGCCACCTCCAGTGTCTGGGTGAAATGCACCCGTTTCTCCTTGAAATACTCCTCGCAGGCCAATCGCGTGCCGGACCCCGGCTCGCGCAACAGCAGCGTATAAGGCTCCAGGTCTTGCAAGCGCAGCGGGCCCATGTGGCATAACGGATGATCGGGCGGCGCCACGGCGACGATAGGGTTGTTGAGGAATGGCAGGAATTCCAGGCCCATGTCCTGGGGCACCATGGACATGATCACCAAGTCGTCACGGTTATCCGAGAGCCGGCGGATGACCTGGCCGCGATTGACCACGGTGAGGTTCAGGTTCACCTCCGGATGCTGGCGCTTGAACGCGGCGAACAGGTGCGGGACGAAGTACTTGGCGCTGGACTCCACCGCCAGCTTCAATTGGCCTTGCAACGAGCCCTGCATGTCCGAGAGCTGCATGTCGAGGTTTTCCAGGCGTCCGAAGATGTCTCGGCTGGCACGTTGCAGGGCTTCGGCGGCTTCGGTCATGTAGAGCTTTTTGCCAACATACTCAAACAGCGGTTGGCCAATCAGCTCTTCCAGGGAACGAATCTGTAGGCTGACGGCCGGTTGTGTGAGAGACATTTCATCAGCTGCACGGCTGTAAGACCTCAGGTCGCACACCTCGTTGAAAATCTGCAATTGACGCAATGTCATACGCATCAATGACTTACGCATTTTTCAAGCACCCTGGACCGAGACGGATAGCGCAACTATAAGTCTTTGCTTATGCATGACCCAATAATTATTCATTTTTGTTAATCAACAGCCAGGACTAGTGTGGGGCTGCGACCAATTGTTACATCTGGTCACGCGTCGGCCTGGACCCCAGGCCGTGGTATCACCGGCTCAAGGGAACCTCCAATTGATAACAAAGATCCTGATCGCCAACCGTGGTGAGATTGCCGTCCGCATCGTGCGCGCTTGCGCCGAGATGGGCATTCGCTCGGTCGCGGTCTACTCCGACGCGGACCGCCATGCGCTGCACGTCAAGCGTGCGGATGAGGCCCACAGCATCGGCGCCGATCCGCTGGCCGGCTATCTGAACCCGCGCAAACTGGTGAACCTGGCGGTGGAAACCGGCTGTGATGCCTTGCACCCCGGCTACGGTTTTCTCTCGGAAAACGCCGAACTGGCAGACATCTGCGCTGAACGCGGCATCAAATTCATTGGCCCTTCGGCAGAAGTCATTCGCCGCATGGGCGACAAGACCGAAGCGCGCCGCAGCATGATCAAGGCCGGTGTGCCGGTCACGCCGGGCACCGAAGGCAACGTGGCGGGCATTGAAGAAGCGCTGACCGAAGGTGATCGGATCGGTTACCCGGTGATGCTCAAGGCCACGTCCGGCGGCGGCGGTCGTGGTATCCGTCGCTGCAACAGCCGCGAAGAACTCGAACAGGCCTTCCCGCGGGTCATTTCTGAAGCCACCAAGGCATTCGGTTCGGCGGAAGTGTTCCTGGAAAAGTGCATCGTCAATCCCAAGCACATCGAAGCGCAGATCCTCGGTGATAGTTTCGGCAACGTGGTGCACCTGTTCGAACGTGACTGCTCGATTCAGCGCCGCAACCAGAAGCTGATCGAAATTGCCCCGAGCCCGCAGCTGACTCCCGAGCAGCGCGCCTACATCGGCGACCTGTCGGTGCGTGCCGCCAAGGCCGTGGGCTACGAGAATGCCGGCACCGTGGAGTTCCTGCTCGCCGAAGGCGAGGTGTACTTCATGGAGATGAACACCCGGGTGCAGGTGGAACACACCATCACCGAAGAAATCACCGGTATCGACATTGTTCGCGAACAGATCCGCATCGCCTCCGGGTTGCCGCTGTCGGTCAAGCAGGAGGACATCCAGCACCGTGGCTTTGCGTTGCAGTTCCGCATCAACGCCGAGGACCCGAAAAACAACTTCCTGCCCAGCTTCGGCAAGATCACCCGCTATTACGCCCCTGGCGGCCCGGGCGTGCGCACCGACACGGCGATCTACACCGGCTACACCATTCCGCCGTTCTACGATTCGATGTGCCTGAAACTGGTGGTCTGGGCGTTGACCTGGGAAGAAGCAATGGACCGTGGCCTGCGGGCCCTGGATGACATGCGCCTGCAGGGGGTCAAGACCACCGCCGCGTATTACCAGGAGATTCTGCGCAATCCGGAATTCCGCAGCGGCCAGTTCAATACCAGCTTCGTTGAAAGCCACCCTGAACTGACCAACTACTCGATCAAGCGCAAACCCGAAGAGCTGGCCTTGGCCATCGCCGCCGCCATTGCCGCCCACGCAGGCCTGTAAGGAAGTATGACCATGTCCAAGAAGATCTTTGTTACCGACACAATCCTGCGCGACGCCCACCAATCGCTGCTCGCCACCCGCATGCGCACCGAAGACATGCTGCCGATCTGCGACAAGCTCGACAAAGTCGGCTATTGGTCGCTGGAAGTGTGGGGCGGCGCGACATTCGACGCTTGCGTGCGCTTCCTGAAAGAAGACCCGTGGGAGCGCCTGCGCCAACTGCGCGCGGCGCTGCCCAACACCCGTCTGCAAATGCTCCTGCGCGGGCAGAACCTGCTGGGCTACCGCCATTACAGCGATGACGTGGTCAAGGCGTTCGTGGCCAAGGCCGCCGTCAATGGCATCGACGTGTTCCGTATTTTCGATGCGATGAACGACGTGCGTAACCTGAAAGTCGCCATCGAAGCGGTGAAGGCCGCCGGCAAGCACGCCCAGGGCACCATCGCCTACACCACCAGCCCGGTGCACACCATCGACGCGTTCGTGGCCCAGGCCAAGCAGATGGAAGCCATGGGTTGCGACTCGGTGGCGATCAAGGACATGGCCGGCCTGCTGACCCCATACGCCACTGGCGAGCTGGTGAAAGCGCTGAAAGCCGAGCAATCGTTGCCAGTGTTCATCCACTCCCACGACACCGCTGGCCTGGCGGCGATGTGCCAACTCAAGGCTATCGAAAACGGCGCCGATCACATCGATACCGCGATCTCCAGCTTCGCCTGGGGCACTAGCCATCCGGGCACCGAGTCGATGGTCGCGGCCCTCAAGGGCAGCGAGTTCGACACTGGCCTGAGCCTGGAACTGCTCCAGGAAATCGGCCTGTACTTCTACGCCGTGCGCAAGAAGTACCACCAGTTCGAAAGCGAATTCACCGCAGTCGACACCCGCGTCCAGGTCAACCAGGTACCGGGCGGGATGATCTCCAACCTCGCCAACCAGTTGAAAGAGCAGGGCGCACTGAACCGGATGAACGAAGTGCTGGCGGAAATCCCGCGAGTGCGCGAAGACCTCGGCTTCCCGCCGCTGGTGACCCCGACCTCGCAGATCGTCGGTACCCAGGCGTTCTTTAACGTGTTGGCCGGTGAGCGCTACAAGACCATCACCAACGAAGTGAAGCTCTATCTGCAGGGCGGCTACGGCAAGGCGCCAGGTTTGGTGAATGAGAAGCTGCGTCGCCAGGCCATCGGCAGCGAAGAGGTGATCGACGTACGTCCGGCCGATTTGCTCAAGCCGGAAATGACCAAGCTGCGCGGTGAAATCGGCGCGCTGGCCAAGTCCGAAGAGGACGTACTGACCTACGCCATGTTCCCGGACATCGGTCGCAAGTTCCTCGAAGAACGCGAAGCCGGCACCCTGACTCCAGAAGTGCTATTGCCAATCCCTGAAGCGGGCAGCGTTAGCTCGGCGGGCGGCGAAGGCGTGCCGACCGAGTTCGTCATCGACGTCCACGGCGAAACCTACCGCGTCGACATCACCGGTGTCGGCGTCAAGGCCGAAGGCAAGCGTCACTTCTACCTGTCCATCGATGGCATGCCGGAAGAGGTCGTGTTCGAACCGCTCAATGAGTTTGTCAGCGGCGGCAGCAGCAAGCGCAAGCAAGCCACTGCGCCGGGCCATGTCAGCACCACCATGCCGGGCAACATCGTTGATGTGCTGGTCAAGGAGGGCGATGTGGTCAAGGCCGGTCAAGCAGTGCTGATCACCGAAGCCATGAAAATGGAAACCGAAGTGCAGGCGGCCATCGCCGGCAAGGTCACCGCGATTCATGTCGCCAAGGGCGACCGGGTCAACCCGGGCGAGATCCTGATCGAGATCGAAGGCTGAATAAACAGCCTCGATACAACGTTTTAACCTCGGGGGGGCATGTGCTCCCCTTTTTTTTGCCTGTCAGAACATCATTCGCCACTGGCCCATCAGCGCACCGTTGCGGTTGTCCTGGCCTGTTTCACCGCTGTAGCTCAATCCAAAGGTGTGCCGGGGCGAAACGGCCAGGTCCAGACCCGCTTGCAGCAGAACGCTGTCGCGGTCCAGTTCAACCCCTTCGATCGTATAGGTGCCGCCGCCGCTAACCAGACGTTGGTGGGATGTGCCCCTGACGTTGCCGTACAAGTGTTTCCAGCCGACATCCAGTCGCGGCGTCAACCGCATGCCTCGGTCGAAAATCAAAGGACGGGCGAGGCGCAGCCCGAGGTCGCTGCTGTAGTGTTCTTGTGCCTGGCCGTCGTACTGCAACGCGGCGTCCCCGCCTTTTTCTGTATAGGCATCGCGTTGGTAGCGTTGGTAGCCCACTTGGACGTAGGGCTCGATATCGAAATGAGCGATATCCAGGTTGTAGCCGATCTGCCCGAAGATCTGCTGTGTCGTGGCATCGTAACGGCCCTTCAGGCGATCCCTGAACCCGTTGAAGGCGACGTGGCGCTTGGTGCTGCCGTCATGACTGCCATAGACAGCGCCCAGACGCAGCGCCAGCGGACCTTCCTGGCGCAAGGCGTAAGCGCCTGCGAGCCAACTGTCCAGGGCCCCGTCGAACTGATAACTGTCCATCCGCGTCTGGGTCTTGCTGCCGATGATGCCCAGCCGCCAATCAGGGCTGACGGCCCAGTCGGTTCCCAGCATCAAACCTTTTGTCGAATGCTTGAGAGCAAAGTTTCCCAATTGCTTGGCGAGGCTGCCGCTGTTGCCGATGGCCTGGACCCAGACTTGGCCGTTGTCGTACCCATCCGCCGGACTTCTCCGGCTCATGGCCGAGAGCATCCCCGTACTGATCGGCGCGATGCTACTCAGGGTGGCATTGCCCAGGTCGGCGGTGTTGTAACCGCCCAGTTGGTCGATGGCATCGGCGGCAGTGGTCAGGTTGGTGCCGAGCAGGGCATTGATCGCGGCGTTGGGTTTGGGGGCTGGCTTGATAGCGTGCACTTGGACGACGGGCTTGGGTTTGGCGCTGACCACAACTTTTGGTGGTTCGGTGGGCTTAGATGTTGGGCGATTGGAATTCTGTTCGGCGGCAGGCGGCAGTGGCATGTCCGGTTGCAGCTCTTGAATTACGTTCACGACTTTCCGCCCGTTTTCGGAGGTGGCTATTTCTTCTGTCGGAACTTTGTTGCGTTCGAAGATCAGCCCCACCTGTTTCTCTACGGTGTAGTCAGGTGTCGCGTTCAAAAAGGCGAGTTCGTTGACGACCTTCCCGAATTTCCCTTCGACCTTGTCCTCCGCCTCGATCACGATGCGTTTGCTCGTATCGATGTATTCACCCGGTACGGAGGTGATTTTCAGCGTCGCATTGCCCAAGGTAGCGGTGCCGCCAACCTTGATAGTGGCGTTGCCTTTCTCTGCGTCCAAACCGTAAATCAGCGTCGCGCTCTTGGATAATTTGAGATCGTTGATCACTAACGGGGCGCCCGCTACAGGATTGACTTCCATCAGACCGTCCACATCCAGCGCGTCGACCGTCCCGCTACCGCTGAACCTGGCCTTTTTCCCCACGAAGACAGGCCCGGCCACCGTGCCCCGGTTAACGAGTTCACCAAGAACGTGCATCGCACCGCGGATGTCACCGGTATTAATCAATTTGGCGTTCGAATCAATCAGGCTGCTGCTGTCGAAAGCCCTGTCGTTTGACCATTCGCCTCGCTTCAAATACAGATCCTGGAAATTGCGTATTTCACCTAACTCGCCTCCCTTGACGATGTCCAGTTGCAAGACGTTGGCGCCGCCACCACCGTCGGTGAGCCCGATGAGTTCGCCTTGCCTGCTTACAAGCACCAGATCGTTACTGTCGTCCTTCGACAGGGGGGCTTCTTGGACTTTGATGACCCTCTGGATATTCGTATCCGGCGCAGCCGCGAACACCTTGAGACGAGCCTGCATCTCGGCGGTTGTTTCGAAGGGGCGGGTTTTCTCGGCAACTGACTGGGCCATCGAAACCTCGGCACAGCCAAGTGCCAAGGCTATTGCCAGCGCGAGATGTTGGGGCAGGAATGGATGTTGGGTAGGCATCGAATGTGACCTCTCATGAAGGAGGTCGCACTTTAAAAATTTCATCCTGGGGGGCGATGCCAGCCTTCTCCTCGCCTTGGGAAAGATTCGGCGGATGAAATTTGTAGGCTGCTCGTGCTGCGATCAGTGTGCTGTCTCGTTGACCCTCATGGTTCGAAGCTTTGCCCTACAACCCTTTCAGAAATGGAAAGCGCCGTTTGTGGGGGGCGGATTGGCTGGTGTGTATATCCGTTTCTGCGGTCACGGCCACTTAGGGGGCCGCCCTTACGGCGGCTCACTTTTGAGAAGCGCAAAAGTAAGCAAAACGCTTCTGCCCCACCACTCGGTGCCTCGCCTAGGCTCGGCATGCCTGAACGAAGGCATCGCTCCGTGGGCCGCCGCGAAGGGCCATCCATGGCCCAGCGCGGCTAACCCGGCATCCATGCCGGGTTGCCCACTGCGCAATACCTTCGTTCAGCCAGCGTGGTTAACGGGGCGCCCGAGATCAACGTCCACCCCGAGGCGGCCTGATAGCCGACCTGGCTCTTGGTGGGATCGCATTTCTCCTGTGGGAGCGGGCTTGCTCGCGAAGGCGGTGTCACAGTCGATGAAGATGTTGGATGGGCCGGCCTCTTCGCGAGCAAGCCCGCTCCCACAGTGGTTCTGTGTTGGATATGAACTTTGTGTCCGCTGAAGATTGAATGTGGGAGTGAGCCTGTTCGCGATGGCGGTGGTTCAGTCACATGGATGTTGGGCTTGCTGGCCTCTTCGCGAGCAAGCCCGCTCCCACAGGAGGTCTGTGTTGGATATGAATTTTGTGTCCACTGAAGATTGAATTTGGGAGTGAGCCTGTTCGCGATGGCGGTGGTTCAGTCACATGGATGTTGGGCTTGCTGGCCTCTTCGCGAGCAAGCCCGCTCCCACAGGAGGTCTGTGTTGGATATGAATTTTGTGTCCGCTGAAGATCGAATGTGGGAGCGAGCCTGCTCGCGATGGCGGTGGTTCAGTTACATGGATGTTGGGCTTACTGGCCTCATCGCGAGCAAGCTTTGCTCCCAAAGATCTGATGGGTGTACGACCGGGAGAGCCAGGTCGGCTACTAGGCCGCCTCGTGGTGGACGTTGATCTCGGCGCCCCGTTAACCACGCTGGCCGAACGCAGGCATTGTGGAGTGGGCATCCCGGCATGGATGCCGGGATAGCCGCGCTGGGCCATGGATGGCCCTTCGCGGCGGGCCCACGGAGCAATGCCGGAGTGAGGGCATGCCGAGCCTGAGCGAGGCACCGAGTGGTGGGGCAGAAGCGCTTTGGTTACTTTCGCGCTTTTCGAAAGTGACCCGCCGTCAGGGCGGAACCCTAAGCCGCCGTTACCGCAGCAACGGATATACACACCAACCTTAAAACCCCAGCCCAACTCAGCGGTTATTCAGATAAGCCTTCCCATAATGCCGCTCCATCCGCGCCTGAATCAGCTCCAACGCAATGGACATCAACCAATAAATAATCGCCGCCGTCGTCAGCATCTCGATATAGCGATAACTGGAACGCCCATAAGACTGCGCCAAAAACATCACCTCCCAAACCCCCATCACCGAGATCAGCGAAGAATCCTTGAGCATGGAGATGAATTGGTTGGTGGTCGGCGGGATGATGGTGCGCATGGCTTGGGGCAGGGTGACGCGCCAGAAGATCACGGTCTCGCTCAGGCCCAGGGCGAGGGAGGCTTCGCGTTGGCCGTTGGGGACGCCGAGGATCCCAGCGCGGAAGATCTCGCTCAGGTAGGCGCCGTAGTTCAGCGACAAGGCGATGATCCCGGCGGCGATGGCGCCCGGGACCACACCCAGTTGGGGCAGGCCCAGGTAGATCAGCAGGATTTGGATCAGCAGCGGCGTGCCGCGAAAGAACGACGCATAGAAACTGGCGATACCGAACGCCACCGCACTGCTGGACAGCCGCGCCAGGGCGGTGATGAAGCCCAACAATGACGACGCGACGATCGAGCACAGGCACAGAAACAGTGTCAGCACCGCGCCTTGCAAAAAGCCATTGGGCGCCAGGTGCACGCCCAGCAGGTTTGGCAGTTTGTCGAGGATGATGGAGAACTTCAGGTCGAAGCTCAGGAAGAAACTCGCGAACAGCACCAACATCGCCGCCCAGGTCAGGTACAACCGGGTGCGAAAACCGAAGATTTTCTGCAAGCGTGACTCAGCCACCGGTGGCGGTGGCTGAGGGGGTGGAAAAGAAGTCATTGGGTAATGTCGGCGCCGATCCATTTCTGCGAGAGTTTGCTCAAGGTGCCGTCCTGTTTCAACTGGGCAAAGACTTCACGCACTTTGCTGTTCCATTGCGCATCGCCCTTTTCGATGGCCACCGAGTTCGGTTCGGAGTAGAGCGCCTCGCCGGCCAGCTTGAAGCGCTTGTCTTCGGTCAGGCGCGGCTGTGCGGTCACCAGGTTGGTCAGCACCGCGTCCAGGCGCACCCCGGCGCCCAGGCCTAGGTCCTGGAAGGCCACGTTGTCGGTGTCGTACGGGGCAATCTGCACGTCCTCGAATGGATAGCTCAGTTGAGTATCCTCGGCACCTTCGATCACCAGGTTCTTGTTCAGATAACTTTCGTAGCTGGAGGCGCTGGTCAGGCCGACCTTCTTGCCGCTCAGGTCTTTGGCACCGTGGATACGGTCGTCCTTGGCGTTGACCACGATCACCGCTGGCGAAGCGTAGTACTGCACCGGGAAATCGAACACTTCGGCGCGTGCCTTGCTCGGCGTCATGGAGCAGATGCAGATGTCATAGCGCCCGCTCCAGTGACCGGCCGCGATCACGTCCCAGGAAGGGGTTTCCAGGCGCAGCTTCACGCCCAGTTTCTGCGCCACAGCCTTGGCGACGTCCACGTCAAAACCGTCGAGCTGGTTCTGATCATTAAGGAACGAGAAGGGCGGATAGCTTTCCATCAGCACGCCGACCAGTTCTTTTTTCTGTTCGATGCGATCCAGCGTGGTGCCGGCGAACGCTTGCGAAGAGGCAGCCAGCAGAGTCAGGCCCAGGGCCAGCAGTGGTTGTAATTTCATGTGAGGGCCCTGATAGAAAAATAAGTTGTAGTTCACCGAATGGTGCGTATTAAATAGTTATAAGAACAACTCCGGTAGTGAGTATTTTTCATAAGCTTATGAGTGAATCGCATATGGGCTCAGCAACGACAGTCATTCTCGATGGCGGCATGGGCCGCGAACTGCAACGCCGGGGCGCGCCGTTCCGACAGCCCGAGTGGTCGGCGCTGGCCTTGAGCGAAGCGCCCCAGGCGGTAGAAGCCGTGCACGCGGCCTACATTGCCAGCGGCGCCAACGTAATCACCAGCAACAGCTATGCCGTGGTGCCGTTTCATATTGGCGAGGCGCGTTTCGCCGAAGAAGGCCAGGCCCTGGCCGCGCTGGCGGGCGAGTTGGCGCAGCGGGCGGTGCACGCTTCGGGCAAAGCGGTGCGGGTGGCCGGGTCGCTGCCGCCCTTGTTCGGTTCCTATCGGCCGGATCTGTTCGACGCTTCCCGCGCCAGTGAATTGCTCGCGCCCCTGGTGAACGGCCTGGCGCCCCATGTCGACTTGTGGCTGGCCGAGACCCAAAGCTCCACGGTCGAAGCGCGGGCGATTCACGCCGGGTTGCCGAAGGACGGCAAGCCGTTCTGGCTGTCGTTCACCCTAAAAGACGAAGACACCGATGAAGTGCCACGCCTGCGTTCCGGCGAACCGGTGGCGGACGCCGCTGCGGTGGCGGCTGAGCTGGGCGTCGAGGTGCTGTTGTTCAACTGCAGCCAGCCGGAAGTGATCGGCGCGGCCATCGATGCCGCGCGGGACACCTTCGCGCGCCTGGGCGTGAAGATCCACATCGGTGCCTACGCCAACGCCTTCCCGCCGCAACCGAAGGAAGCGACGGCCAACGACGGGCTCGATCCGCTGCGCGAAGACCTTGATCCGCCAGGCTATCTCCAGTGGGCGGCGGACTGGCAAAAACGCGGGGCCAGTCATCTGGGCGGCTGCTGCGGGATCGGGCCGGAGCATATTGCGGTGTTGGCGCAAAAGCTGGTCTGAACTTGATGAAATAACCTGTGGCGAGGGAGCTTGCTCCCGTTGGGCTGCGCAGCGGCCCCCAGAATTTGCGGTTGCTGCGCAACCGAGCGGGAGCAAGCTCCCTCGCCACGGATCCGTGAAACTCTGCTGACATTTGGGCTTACGCTTTTCTCCACCGCCCGTCCCCACATCTATACATATGTACGTCATTCCCGCTGAAACGGCGCGATAGGGTCCCAACCCTACTCATCACCGGGACACCTGAATGACTGTCTTCCCTGAAAATGCATCTGGCGTGACGCCGCAGGCTGCCGGCGTACTGCTCAAACCCATCAGCCTGTTACCCCACGGTATTGGATTTCAACCCCATGAATTCGCCGATCAATGGCTGAATCAATGGGGCCTTATCGGCGATACGCGGGTACAGGTCACCTATCAAGAGGTCGAGACAGTCAATTCGGCTGCTCAAAGAAAAACCTCATCGGTGCCGCTGCGTGATGCTGTGACACGAGGCTTTTTGATCGCCCATCAAAGCAGGGCGACCGCTGAGCCTTCTGCGCGCGAGGGTTGGGTTTATCCCCACCGAAGTCATATGTCCCTGGACTTCTCCTCACTGCGGGTCAACGGTAAAGGCCTTTCAGCAGACGTTTTGCAGCAATTGCACGCCGGCATCGCGCGCGGCTACCAGGGCATTGGGCAGCCGGTCATTACGGAGGTGGATGCCCAAGGCAATCTGCTCAGCCCCCGTGAAAAAGAACAAATCAGGCAACTGGGGCACCTGGATGCCAATCAGGTGAAACTGGCGCGTCTGTTCGCCGCTTTGCCAACGTTCGACACCGTGCTCAAGCGTCTGCTGGTCAGCCGCATCAAGGCAAAGATCCCTGAGCGTAGATTGCGCGCCTCACTGCTCCAGGGCATCGACCCGGATCGCTGGTACGTGAACCACTTTAGCGTGGACTCGCTCGGTGGCCGTTCATTGACCGCCTCACAGAGCTTTACCGACGTGATGTTGGGCTGTTTAGCAACGGATACACCGCCCACTTACTCGCGCGGTGGCGTGGGCTTCTACACCCGCCCGGATTCGGTGGAAGAGGTCGACAGCGTATTCGTCACCCCGCTGGACGCGAAAATTCCAGCGATCATGGAGTCCGTGTTCTATATCGCCGAACCCGCAACCAATGACAGCTTGAAGCAACAGTTCCGTGACGATCTCAGCACCTTTCGCCACGACAGAAACGGCGCAGGCGCGCTCGATACGTCGACCACTGAAGCGGCACTTGCTCATCTGCTGTCCCGACGATTCCTGCATCTTTTCGACTTGTACAAAGTCGATCGGGATCCGGCCACCCCGTTAACCCAAAGTGCGCGAACCCTGCAGGATGAAGAGGATCGCCTGCTGGACCTCATCACCACCCACCCGTCCATGGCGGACAGAAGCCGTTTGCTGCGCGCGCCCATTCCCCATGTCTATGCCGTCATGCTCGACATGGGAGCCGCGAAGCCACAGAAATGGCCTGCTGCGATGGTGATCAAGCGCACGGATCAGCCTTCGCTGTTCCTGTACTCCCTGGAAGGAGGGATACAGCGCTTCCGTTCTTTCCAGGACCTGGTCAATCAAGTCAGCCCGACCTTCGCGGGACAGAAGCGTGGGATCCGGGATATTGCTTCTGAACTGTCCGAGTCTGTTTTTGCGGTGGCGGCGGATGACCTGCTGCGGCACCAAGGCGCCGCGCTGGAGGCGGTCCTGAATGCCTCGGCAAACGCGACACTTACTTTGGCGGCTTATGCGCTGAAGGCTGAAGATGCGCTGGGGTTACCCATGTTGTCGCTGGCCGGGCCGCTGGCGGTGCGCCGGGAAACCCTGGTTGAAAACAACCGCGCCGATTTTTATGCAGCCGCAACACGTGCGGAAAGATCGAACTACCGCAGCCTGGAAGCGCAGGTATTGGAAGCCGCCTACACACTGGCGGGTAGCGATATCCCGACGTTGTTGCAGTTCACCCGCCAGAAGATCAAGCAGTACCTGCAACACGCGGTGCACCCCGGCGTTGATCCCGACCCGGACAAGACCCTGGTCACGCTCTCCTATGGACAAGGCGCCAACCCAAGGCAGTCACGTATCGCCAGCCTGACCGAGTTGATGCTCGATAACCTGCGCCCGGCTCAATACCCGAACGCAATGAGAGAAGTGCAGGCCGTCTACCTTGCCGATCAAGATGGCCAGCGTATCCGGCATCCGGCCAACGGCTTCCTGATCACATTGACGGGGGGCGAGCTTGCCAGGATGGCGACGCATATTGATGCGGGCGGCCGTTATGAAACCCTGCTCAGGGAGGACATGAATAAACCTGACTACAAGGCAGCCTGGCAGGCGGCGTACCTGGCCAACATGAAATTCAAAGGCCATGAGGCCGGGCTCAGGGGCGATGAAGTCTTCAAGACCACCGTGCTCGATAGGGCCTTCCATCCACCGAAGCCCAAGAAGTTGATTGCGCTCTGGCTGCAGGCTGTTCTGCAAGCGCCTGCCTCCGAGACGCGTGCCCTGGTCCAGGGGCGAAGGGTGCAGGTCTATGGGCTTGTGCTGGGTGGAAGTGTCGGGGCCGGCGAACAGCATGGGACGATGGGCAATGCGATCAGCATTGATGGCGTCCTGGTTTTTTCCGATCAGGACGGGCCGGACATCAAGGGAACCGTGGGGGTCTATTTTCCGGACAGCCCCGAGGGGAATGACTTTCATGAGTTTTCCAGCCTGGGCGAGGGGGTGGCGGGGCTGTTGCAACAAGAGCAATGGCAGGGATATTTCCGCTCACGTATTTGCACCCTCGATCCTGAAGAGATAAAGCGCACGTTGGGGCAACAGCGTGGCCGAACGTTGATCCGCGGCGCGTTGATCCCTGGCAATCTTCTCGAGGCGCTCCATCGCGCGCACGTCAATTTTCACAGCGCTTATGCCGATCACCGCTCCAACAGCAACCGGGATGTTCATCGCCAGACGGCTGCCAGGCTGGTGATGATGGCGATGGAAACGTTCATGGACCTGGCCGGAATCCTCCTGGTCCCCGGCTTCCAACTGCTCAAGAGCGCCATCAAGACCGGCTGGTTGATGGTCAGGACCGGCGCTATTCCAGCGAACCTGAGCACCTTGGCCTTTGTCCACAGAGTGGCCAATTATGGCGGACGAGGGTTGGCGGGTGGCGTGAGCGTTCCGGTGCGGGGACAGTCCTCTTTCCTGGCCGTGACGGCCCGCCAGAGCCAGGGCGAAACATTGGCTGGCCTGCCTTTGGAAGACGCGCTTTACCGCCGTTATGCCGTGACGGATACCTCGTTGCTACAAGGGCTGGCCGCCGATGCCCAGGGCTTTTATCGCTCCACGGTCAATAACAGCGTCACGCGCCCCGTGTACGTGCGACAACCCGATGGGACGGTGTTCCGGGTGCACGACCATACGAAGTTGACGGCGACCGAGGCCACCCTTGTCGATCCTGCTACCGGGTTGAGTATCCGTTCCAGCGGCGTGATGAGAAGTACCGTGGCACGGATGCCCAATGGCGAGTGGCGCGCTGTGGGGTTTGGTCGGGGTGGTGGGAAGCGTCCGGCACCAGCTGAACCAGGTCCCTCTAAACCCAAGGTGCCTGCTCCGTCGTCGGCGTCTGTTTCCGGTTCGATCCGTACGCCAGGGGTTTGGAACACTCAAGTCATGGAGCTGGTCCCGGCCATCATCACGCGTCTTGCGAACTGGCCGCAAAACCGCAGCTTGCTGATCATCGATGAGATAACGGCAGAGCGTAGTTGGTCTGTGCGCTTTACTCCGGGCGAGGTGGAAAGTGTCTATCCGATGAGCAACCACCCGGGGCAGTCGAGCACCGATATCGTCTTGAGACGAACGGCCCAGAACCATTACAGCCTGGTGCTGGGAGACCGTATCGAGGAGATCGCTCGCGACGGTGATTGTTTTTTCAATGCCGTTGCCCGTGGGCTGAATGAAGGGCAAGCGCAGCAGACTTTCTCGATGCAAGGGCTGCGTCATGCGGCGGCCGACTATGTCGATCAACATCCGGAATTGAATCAGTACATGGTGTCGCGAGCCTCCGGGGTCCGACAAGCGCTCTTTGAAAATGCCCCCTGGCTGGAAAACCTGCTGGACGAGGAGGCATTGTCCGATCTCAGCCGGATTATCTACGGTGCCCCCAACCCGTATCGCTTGTTTCAACCGACCCAGGATTACCTGAGGTTGTACGCAAACAGCGTCGGTCGCCGGACGCTATTTGCGGCGCGAGAGGCTGACCTGCCACCGGAGGTGCTGCAGGAAATCGGGCGCTATTTATCGCCCCGGTCCCCAGAGCAACTGATGCCGAGCAGTGCACCGTATTACACCCGTGAGAACCAGACCCTGCGGCAATTTTTCCAAGATACTTTGTTGGGCCCTGTCGAGGATTTGCACCTCACCGAACTGCTCAATAATGAATTCCTCCGGCTGTCCCAAGGCGTGATCCATATCATGCTGGAATACGGAGTCAGGGCCCGGCAACTGACCGACCATCACCCCAAGAATCAATTAGCCTACGTCAAGTTCGACCAGGCCAGGCATGGTCATCTTGATGATAACCAGCTTGAACAATTGCTCGACGGTGCCTACCTGGTGGACCGCGACGACCTGGATCAGGTGAAGGTGAGATTCGAGCGTGAAACGGGGCGGGTAATCGATGACGACTCAGAACTGATGGAGCAGTACATTTATTACGACCGGGCTGAAAACACCCGTGATCTGCTCATCGCTTCCCTCGCGCGTTTCCCCGATTTGTTGAGGCGGGCGAGTCTCCTGCTGAGGTCTGCGGTTATTTCATCCAACCTGGACGGCATGTTGCCTGTGAATGTGGTTGCCAGATGGCTGCGTAATCCGGCGCTCTCCGAGCGGCGACTGCGAGTCATCTCTGAATATGCCGATACGCGTTACAAAGAAGTGGTGAGGCACGGCGATATCGATATCCATTGGATGCGATTGTTCGATGACAGCAATCTGCAGAGTATTGTCACTCATCAGCAAGTACTGACGACGTTTTGGGAGTTCCTGGAAAGGCCGCCGGTGGAGGCTGGCGAGGTCGACCAGGCGCCTGTCATCCGGTTATTCAGTGCCCCGGGGCAATTGCCCTCCAATACCCGAGTGAATATTTTGTTCAATACCCCAAGTCTATGGAGTTCGCTGCAACGTCTCCCCAGGCATCACGCCGTGCAGATCTGGGACGATCTGATTGGGCCGCATTACAGCGACTCCGCTATTCGACTCACCCTCAGGCGCCCCGGCGTACTGCGTTCGGCACTGGATTTTGTGCTTGCGTTAAGAGGCAATCTTGGAAGCGTGGAGGCGCGTGCGAACCGGATGGTCATGGAGTTGTTCAGCATCGGCCAAGGCCGCGCCCAACAGTACCTGTACAACTTCAATTTTCCGGTCAATCGCTTGGGGCACAGCCTTTTGGACTTTGTGACGTATCTGGAAAGCCACTTGGCCGTGCCGGACTGGGCCTGGCAGTACCTGAGGAGAGGGGTGACACCCGAATCGCTCAAGACCTTTGGAGAGATGAAACCGAAACCGGAGTGATCGGGCGGTTGACAGCCAATAAATTCATTGCCTGATTAATCGCCATCGCGAGCAAGCTCGCTCCCACACTCCATCTGTGATGACCACTTAATCCAGGTCCACAACAGATCCACTGTGGGAGCGAGCTTGCTCGCGATGGCGGAGCGTCAGGCACCGATACCTATGCCCGACACTCCACCAACCCGCGCACCTGCCCACCCTCGCGCTGATTGTCCTCACTCAACCAGCGCTCGAAGCCCGCGGCGATCGCCGGCCATTCCGAGTCCAGTATCGAGTACCACGCGGTGTCGCGGTTCTGGCCCTTGACCACCATGTGCTGGCGAAACACCCCTTCAAACGTGAACCCCAACCGTTCGGCCGCGTATTTGGAGCGGGCATTGCCGTTGTTGCACTTCCATTCCAGCCGGCGATAACCCAGGGCGAAAGACTCCTTGGCCAGCAGATAGACCGCCTCGGTGCTTTTCGGCGAACGCTGCATCGGTGCGCCGAAGGTTACATGGCCGATCTCGATGCGGCCCTGGGCCGGGACGATGGACATCAGGCTGAGAATGCCCTGCACCTCGCCGCTGGCGCGGTCGATCACGCTGAAGAAATACGGGTCGGTGTTGGCCGCGTGGTTGTTCAACCAGGCATCGAACGCGACGCGATCCGTGAACGGGCCATAGGGCAAGTAATCCCAGAGTTTCGGGTCGGCGCCGGGGCCTTCGAGGGCTTGCCACAGGCCATCGGCATGGCGCGCCGGATCGAGTTTTTCCAGGCGGATGAAGCGCCCTTCGAGCACCTGTGCAGAGGGCGCCGGGACACCTTTCCAATCGGCGAGTGAAGTCGACATGCTGCGCTCCTTAAAGGGCTTTGCGAAATTGAATGAAGCCTGGGCGCTCGGCGATGCGCTCGTACAGCTGGATCGCCGTGGCGTTGGTTTCGTGGGTCAACCAGTGCACCTTGCAGCAACCATCGGCCTTGGCCGTGGCGTAGACGAATTCGATGAGCTGGCGACCCACACCGGTGCCACGGCTCTGTTCCGTGACCAGCAGGTCTTGCAGGTAGCAGGAATTCTCGATGCTCCAGTTCGAACGGTGATAGATGAAGTGCACCAGGCCCACCGCCGTGTCGCCATCCCAGGCGAGGGCAGCATGGGTCGGTTCACGCTCATCGAGCAAGCGTTGCCAGGTGCTTTGGCTGACGGCGTCCGGCAATTCGGTCTTGTAAAACCGCAGGTAGGCTTGCCACAGCGGCAGCCAGGCGGCGTGGTCGTCGGCGCTGACGAGGCGGATTTCAGGTTGGCTCATGTTCACTCCTTGGACAATTGTTCAGGCATCAGGTGGGCGAGCGCCCGGTCCTGCGGGTCGGGGCTGGCGGCGAGGCCGTTGCGTACGCCGGCGGCATCCGCGGGGCTACGGTTCTGGCTGAGCTTGCGCTTGCCCTCCAGGCGCTGGATGGGCAAGGCGAAGCCGACGATGGCCTTGAGCATGCTGTCGATGTACTCGGGCGGCGCATCATCGATCTTCCACGGCTGCTCGCGCCCGGTTTCGTGGCGGTCGGTGAGGGCACCCACCAGGTTGCGCAGGCGATGAGCGTCGCTGAACACCTCGGCGCTGCCGTAGGCGTGTACGGCCACGTAGTTCCAGGTCGGCACGACTTTGCCGTGTTCGGCCTTGCTGGCGTACAACCCTGGGCTGACGTAGGCATCGGCCCCGGCGAATATCACCAGGGCCTCGGCGCCGGCTTCCAGGTCGCGCCATTGTGGATTGGCCCGGGCCATGTGGCCGTAGAGGCTTCCGTTCGGCCCTTGTTGCGTGTCCAGCAACAGCGGCAAATGACTGGCCTGTAAACCGTGTTCACCCTGGGTGACCAATACGGCCAGGCGGCAATCGCCGATCATCTGGTGCAGTTCGGGCAGGTCTTCGACGGCAAAGGCTTTAGGGTTGTACATGATGATTTTCCTTGGCGAATGCGAGCATCCTAGGCAGGCTATTGGTCTGTTGTAAGAGCCACTTCCGGCCAATTCGATAGGTCCATTCGTGAGGGCTGTCATGCACAACGCCGCGCCGCCATTGTCGTTCAACCCCGCAGGCATCGAGCTGGACCGCCGCCAGGGGCTCAGTCGTCAGCTCTACCAGGCGTTGCGTACCCGGGTGCTCGATGGGCGCCTGGCCAGCGGCACGCGCCTGCCGGCCAGCCGTGACCTGGCGGCGGCCTTGTCGATTTCGCGCAACAGCGTGGTGCGGGCCTATGACCAGCTCTACGCCGAGGGTTTCATCGAAGGGCGAGTTGGTGACGGCACTTATGTGGCAAAACTGTCCTCGACGACGTTGCCGCTGAAAAACATATCCACAAAAGTATCCACAGGGTTTTCAACAGGCTTACCCACAGCCTTATCCACAGACTGGCTCGATTTACCTGTGGGTCCATCCAGTAAAGTTATCCACAGCGACGCGCTGAACCGCGTCGAAAAACACCATTTGGCCCAGCCGCCCAGTGGCCCGCCGCGAGCATTTCGGGTCGGCGTACCGGCTTTCGATCTGTTCCCTTTCGACGTCTGGGCCAAGCTGAATGCGGCTTTCTGGCGCAAGCCGGATCTGCAGCAGCTGTGTTATGGCGATCCCCAGGGCGATGCGCGCTTGCGCGGGTTGATCGCGGCGTACTTGCGCAGCTCGCGAGGGCTGCACTGCACGGCTGAACAAATTGTGATCACCAGTGGCGCACAGCAGGGCATAAGCCTTTGTGCACAGCTGTTGGTCGACCCGGGCGACGTCGTGGCGGTGGAAAATCCCGGCTATCGCGCGGCCGGGCATGCGTTCGCTGTTGCCGGTGCCGATGTCCGGGGCGTACCGGTGGATGGCGACGGCTTGGATTGCGCCGCGCTGGGTGGGTTGAGCCACTGTCGACTGGCCTACGTCACACCGTCCCATCAATACCCGACCGGGGTGGTCATGAGCCTGCCACGGCGGTTGGAACTGCTGGCCTGGGCCGAGCGCAACGACGGCTGGATCGTCGAGGATGACTACGATGGCGAGTACCGCTACAGCGGCGCGCCACTGGCACCCTTGGCTGCACTGGATCGCCAGGGGCGGGTGCTTTACGTCGGTACGTTCGGCAAAGTGGCGTTCCCGGCCCTGCGCCTGGGTTACCTGGTGCTGCCGCCGGGCCTGGTCAACGCCTTCGCCCGACGGCGCGCCGTGGACGTGCGCCACTCCGAAGTCAGCACCCAGGCGGTGATGGCCGAGTTCATGGCCGCCGGGCATTTCCAGCGGCATATCCGGCGTATGCGCAGGGCTGCCCTGGTTCGGCGTGATGCGTTGCTGGCGGGCTGGCCCAAGGCTGTTGCGGGTGTCGGAGCCCTGCCCACTGTCGTGGCCGGGCTGCATCTCACGGTCCCGGTAGAGAGCATCGAGCGCGAGCGCGAACTGATCGCCCAAGCGACGAATGTGGGTGTGGAAATCAATGGCCTGAGCAGTTATTGGTTGCCCACCACCCCGTCGCAGGTGCGCGCCGGGCTGGTGCTGGGGTTTGCGGCGGTCCCGCCAGCGGCGATTGGCACCGCGCTGGCGAACCTGTCGAAGGCCTGGAAACCCTGAGGGCGCGCCGCCGGGGCATTGGCGGCGGCCCTGGATTTATGGTCGCTCCTTTGGAAAAAACACCTGCTGGGCCTGGTCAATGGCAATTTCGCTGCGGTAATGATTGATCAACTGACGCTGGCTAAAGCCTTTTGTAGAAACGTCGGCTATCCCCAGAACCACCTGCTCCACTGTTTTCAGGCGTGCCGAAAGGAACGTACGGGCAGGCACCCAGTTCGTGGAGTAGTGAAAGTCGGCGAACCAGAGCGTCTTGTTGGTCTTCTTGTCCTTGATTTCATACCTGTCGAGGAAACCATGCATGGGGCCCTTGATGCGTTGTCGGTTGATCCGTTTGGTGATGGAAATCCGGTTTCGATCTTTCAGCCAGATCACGCCACTCATGGTGGGTGGGCTTTGTTTGATGATGTTCAGTACGGTTTCGAATTCCTGTTCATAGAGCGACTTCGATTCCCTCTTGAGGCGCAATCGCAAGGATTCGGCCGAGCGCTGCTGCGCCTCTGATATTTCAATCGTTTCGTTGGTGGCAACGCCTTGTGCCTGGTCGAGTGCCTTCCTGATCGCGATGCCGACCTTCTCCATCCTGCTGGCGTGGGCATTGAGGATCATTGCCACACCGGCCGGTGTCCGGCTTGGCTTTTTCAAGTCTTGTTCAATTTGCGCCTTGAACGCGGTCAGCCCGTCGATCAGGGCTTGGCCTTTGCGAACGCTCGTGTCCAGCGCAGGGACTGCCAGGGGAGGCGGGTCGGCCATCACGTGGGGCGCCCATTCGCCGGTTTCCTTGCGGTGGAACGAGACGATGATTTCCTCCGAGAACGGATTCTTCACATCGACCCAATCCGTTTCCTCATGCAGCTGCGATAAGCGAGGCTCACCGCTGATGACGCCCCAGAAGCGTGCCCTGATGAATTTCTTCCTGGCCCGCGGACGTGGCTCATGAGGGCTGCCTGACCTTCGCCGGTTGCTTCGCTCATCAAGGGCTTGCGCTAACTGCTCCAACGCTCGTCTTTTACATTCGCCCATCTGTTTGACCAGCCGAGTGAGTTGTACAGGGCTGGTGCTGCCTCGGTATTCGCTGCCCATGTAGTCGAGATGTTCTTCGATGGCGGCGAACTGTTCCGTCAGGCTGCCGAGCGCATCGATTTGTTCATCCAGCCGGATCATGCTTCGCTCATCCATGGCGTCGCGCAGGCTTTGGAAGGCCACCGTGGCGTTGTCGACAATTCGGTTAATTTCCACCCAGCCTTCAGGCATCGTCTCGACGCTTTCAAGAGACAGGCAGAGGTGGCGGTACATATCCAGCTGGATAAGTCGCAGATCGTCACTTTTGTAGACCGGCATCTTTGCGCGGTACTGGCGGACAAACTCAAAGCCTTCGCGTCCCATTTCCTTGAGCCTGGAAAAACGTGTCTCCATGTAGTCCAGGCGCTCGGTCATGTCGTGACCGGCGTTGATCATGGCGTTGGCAGCCTCGATGTGTTGTTGCTCCAGCACCTTGACCTCGGACGTGATCATGCCCATGGCATCGGTCAGGGCAGGCGTAAAACGCTCTCGCAATACATCCATTTCCGCGAAGGTGAAATTCACTTGCGCGTTCAGATAACCAAGGCTGACGCGAGGGTAATCGGGGCGTGACTGGAAGACCGGCCATTCAATCAGGGTCTTCAGCGCTTTTTCGTAGTTTTCTCGCTGGGCTTCCAGGGTCGTCAGATACGCCACACGCTTGGTTTCCCGGGCCGCGCCGGACGCCTGGTTCATTTCCTGCGCGTCCATGGTCAGCAACTTCTGGTTCGCCGGTTTCTGTTCTTCAAACTGGTTGAGTTCGGCCAGCAGCTCCACGTTGCGGCGTCGTGCCTCGGCGACGACCCTCTGCCGGGCACCTTTCGAGCCGCCACCGCGTAAGCGCAAGCGGGTATCGATCTGCCACTGGCCGCGTACATCATGGATCAGCGGAGGGCCGGTGCGGACTCCGTCAATCATGCAGACCAGATCGCCCTCTACGGTGACTTCGAACCATTTTCCCGCCATCTTCGCGTACCACTTCCTACCCTTCGCATAGAGGCCCCTGAGGGCGCCTTCGGCCCTGGGTTGCCCAGGTGAGTCGGGGGCCGCGATGCTGAAGCTATCGAGCAGATCGGCGCGCTTGCTCGACCTGCCGATCAAGGCACCGCTGGTATGAATGACCTCGTAGTGCTCTTGCGGCAGCTCTGTCTTGGTGAGCGGCGCGAGCGTTTCGACAATGATCTTGGGTTTGAGCACCGGCGGGATTTCCGGTGGGGCAATCTCCGGGGCCTCTGTCGGACGGCTACCTTTGCTCGCCCTGGTGCGGTCTATCACGTAATGGATGATCCCCAAGGAGACGTTCAACAACACATCGACAAAGAGCGCCCACTTGGCCTGGCTACTGGTTTCTTCGTCACTCTGCGTCAGCTCTTCAAGGTCGTTCAGGATCTGCCAGAGCCAGGTCGTGGTGGCCACCGTGGTGCCCAGGTAGGGCAGTGCCAAATTGAAAATCAGCCAACCGGCCTGCTTGAAAGACTCCCAACGGCTTTCGCGATTGGAGACCGACTGATGATCGGCGAGCGTGACCAAGGCATTGGCGTTGGCCCGGAACAACAGTGGCAGGAAGTCGTCGCCCAGGGTCTCATCGCCAAGGCTGACAGGACCGTTATTGGACAAGGACTCCAGCGGGGCTGCCACGAACTCCACGATGGTCCAGGGTGAGGGCAGGGCGCCTGGAAAGACATCTCGGCCATAGGTCTCTCGTACCCCATCGGGCAGCCACGCCAGTACCGATTGGCGCAAAGGGGCGTTTTGCCTGATGGTGTACAGCAAGTTGCTGAACGACGGGAACTGCCACAGTTGCGGTTCAAGCAACGGTCGATAAAGCAGGCAAGGACCGGCACTTGGCGTCTGCGGGCCGATCACGAACATGTTGGCAACGATGTCCTCTGAAAGCCCCAGCTGCAGCTCGGGCACGAAAGCCAGTTTGCGCAGGACGATGGTTTGCCCGTCTACCTTGCGGTCGTCTTCCTGGGGCTCCATCAGCGCCGCGACATAACGACAACCGCGCTCATCGATATTGCCCTGCCCACGGAGTTTGCCCTCCAGCGCAAGCATGGGCAGCTGTATGCGCAACTGTGAGGTGTACAGGTTTTCGCGGCGGAACGACTCCGCCGGGTCATTCAGCAGTTTGCGCTTGATCAGGTCGGGATAAACGCGACCGATATCGACTTGGGTGATGAGCTTCTCGACGTAGTCCACCGTCAACCACGCGGGCGACACGGTCGCGTCGAGAGACCTCACCGTCTTGTTGCCCGGGGGCAGGGCAATCAGGTTTTGCAAGGCCAGATCGACGAGGTTGAACCGCGTGGTATCAAATTTGAAGGGCACAACGAAGGTGCCCCAGACAACCGGGCTTTTTATCTCGATCTCGATTTTTTCCGGGTCCAGCGTCGAAGCGTCGTCGTGGTCGGATTGCATCTGCGTTTTCAGCGCCTGCGACGCATACGTTTTGAGGGGGGGAATGTCGTCCAGGTAGGTTTTTCCGGCGTGGGAGCTGCTCAGTGCCGAGAGGTTCTTCATGTATTGGGCAAACAGGATCTGGTCGGAAACCGACGCGGCCTGCAGCCATTCGGGCAACTGTTTTTGGAACCAGCTTTCGCCAGGCCCTACGTCCACTCCGCTGGGGGCCGGTGGTTCGTCTTCTGCATAGCCCGGATTCAGACTGATGCTGGGGATGCCAAGGATCTTGACCTGCACGGCGATGATCCCGCAGGCCTTGCTGTCGAAAATATTGCCGCTGGGCTCATAGAGCCGCCAGCGAATTTTCGTCGGGTGGACCAAGGTGCCCAGGTGTTCTGGAAGGGCTTGTCCCAACGCGTGCCGTGAAGCGAACTTCTCATAACCGTTGAGCAACGAGTGCACAAGGATGACCTCCTTGTTGTCGATCAGGCCGATCAGCACCACCAGCGAGTTTTCATTCACGCGGTTGATCTCGTCGCCGTCGACCTCCTCGATGTCGACCAGATACGCGTGGCTGTCGTAGCTGTCGTTACGGTCTTGTGGGTCGGGGTACAGGAACAGTTGCCGGGCCATGTCGCATTCAGTCGCCGTCCAGCCCTCGATCTGCTTGACGTCCCAGAGCTTGCGCAGCGTGTGGGAGAGTTCATGCCAGCGTGGGCCGTAATTGCCGAACGGCATGTTCCAGTACGCCAGTTGCTGCTCCTGGCTGGCCGGCACCATGGCCGGCACCAGCTCGTTGATCAAACGGCCGATCTGGTCGATGCGCACCGGCAAATGCACCTCGGGCGCGGTGATCGGCAGTTGGGTCAGGAAGTGCAGGCCTTCGATCAACAACGTGGGTTTGCTCTGATCCACCCGCGAGGCCAGCAAATCGCTGAGCGATTCATAGCGGGTGGGGCGCGCTACGATCTCGCCACCAACAATGTCCCAGGCCGGTTCGCCGATGACGGTGGTATGCGGGTCGAGATCCAGTGAGGGGTAGAGCTTCTTGAGGGCGTTGCGCAGCAGCATGGCCGCCACTTCCGGGTAGGTGGGGCCTGCGAGCAGTTGGTTGACCAGCGTGCTCCTGATACTCGCGTTGAACGCCGGGGCGGTGCCGGTAGGGTCTGATGTCATCTGAGTTGTCCCTGTCTCGAGATGGATGAAAACCCCGAAGCCGAGCGCTTCGGGGTTTCCATGCTAGAGAGGCAAGGGACGGGGCAGGTGGTAACTATGTATACGCAGCCAACACCGGGTGGGAGCAAAGCTTGCTCGCGAAACAAGCGCCTCGGTCCTTGGCAGACCGCAGGGCCTTCATCGCGGGCAAGCCTTGCTCCCACAATGGTCTTGCTCCCACCATGGCCGTTATCCCACAACGGCTTTTACTGGCCGGATTTGATCCGGGTCCAGGCTCGTGTGCGCGCGCGCTCGGCATCCCGGGGCAAGGGTTGCAGGGTGTAGAGCGTGGTCATGGCCGCAGCGGTCGGGTACAGGTTGGGGTTGCCGCGGATAGCCGGGTCGACCATCTCGGTGGCGTCCTTGTTCGGGTTCGGGTAGCCGACAAAATCGCTGACCGGCGCAATCACCTGCGGTTGCAGCAAGTAGTTGATGAAGGTGTAGGCGTCGTCCGGGTTCTTCGCGCCTTTGGGGATGGCGAGCATGTCGAACCAGATCGGCGCGCCTTCCTTGGGCAGGCGCATATCCACGGTCACGCCGTTCTTGGCTTCCTTGGCGCGGTTGGCGGCCTGGGAAAAGCTGCCGGAGTAACCCACCGCCACGCAGATCTCACCGTTGGCGATGTCGGCCATGTACTTGGACGAGTGGAAATAAGTGATGTACGGGCGGATCTTCATCATCAGCGCTTCAGCCTTGGCATAGTCCGCCGGCTTCTTGCTGTTGGGGTCCAGGCCCAGGTGCTGCAAGGCCAGGGGCAGGATCTCCGACGGCGAATCGAGCAGCGCCACGCCGCACTGCTTGAGCTTGCTGATGTTCTCTTCCTTGAAAATCAGATCCCAGCTATCCACCGGCGCGTTATCGCCCAGGGCGGCCTTGACCTTGTCCGGGTTGAAGCCGATCAGGATGGTGCCGTACATGTAGGGCACGGCGAACTTGTTGCCCGGGTCGTTGGCTTCGATCAGCTTCATCAGCTTGGGGTCGAGGTGGTTCCAGTTCGGCAGCTTGCTGCGGTCCAGGGGCTGGAACACCCCGGCTTCGATCTGCTTGGCCAGGAACACGTTGGACGGCACCACCACGTCATAGCCGGAGTTGCCCGTCAGCAGCTTGGCCTCCAGGGCCTCGTTGGTGTCGAAGATGTCGTAGACCAGCTTGACCTGGCTGTTCTGCGCCTTGAAATCCTCCAGGGCCTTGGGCGTGATGTAGTCGAACCAGTTGTAGACGCGCAAGGTGCGCTCCTCGGCCTGTACCGCGCCGCAAAGCAGCGCGGCGCACACGGCAGGGGCCATTAAACGCTTGAGTCTGTTCATGCTGTTATTCCTCATGGGGCGCTTTGGAAACCTTCAAGAACGTTCACGGCATTGATGCCGATTTCTGCCACCGCGTAGCCGCCTTCCATCACGAACAGCGTGGGTTTGCCGAGCGCCGCGATGCGCTTGCCCATCGCCAGGTAGTCCGGGCTGTCGAGCTTGAATTGCGAGATGGGGTCGTCCTTGAAAGTGTCCACGCCCAGGGACACGACGATGACATCGGCGTCGTACCCCCGGATTTGCCCGCAGGCCTGCTCCAGCGCCGCGCTCCAGGTGTCCCAGCCTGAGCCTGCTGGCAAAGGGTAGTTGAAGTTGAAACCCTCACCGGCGCCCTCGCCACGCTCGTCGGCATAACCCAGGAAAAACGGAAACTCCGCCTCCGGATGGCCGTGGATCGACGCGAACAACACGTCGCTGCGCTCGTAGAAAATCGATTGGGTGCCGTTGCCGTGGTGGTAATCCACATCGAGGATGGCGACCTTCTTATGGCCCTGGTCGAGAAAGGCCTGGGCGGCGATGGCCGCGTTGTTGAGGTAGCAATAACCGCCCATCAAGTCCCCGGCGGCGTGGTGCCCCGGTGGGCGGCACAAGGCAAAGGCGCTGCGCGCGCCACGCTGGATGTCCGCCTGGGCGGTAAGAGCCACTTGTGCGGCGCTGTAGGCCGCCTGCCAAGTGCCAGCGGTGATCGGCGCGCCCGCGTCGAAACTGTAATAACCCAGTTGGCCGTGCAGGCTGGTGGGGATGACCGTACGAAAGGTCCGCGCCGGCCAGGTGAAGGGCAACAAGTCGCCGTCGCGGTTGTACTTGGCCCAACGGTCCCAGGCGCCTTTGAAAAACTCCAGGTACGCCGCGCTGTGGATGCGCTGGATCGGCCCCAAGCCAAAATCCTGCGGCGCCTCCACCGGCCCCAGCCCCTGCGCCTTGACCCGCTCCAACACATGATCGGCCCGGGACGGCATCTCGAAACAAGGCATCAACTGCCCGTCCATCAACTCGCAGCGCCCGTGGTGCAGGTGGTGATCGTCCGAATAGATCGTCAGCATTTTTGTTCTCCGCAAGGCTGATCGGTGTGAACACAGTCTTGCGGCGTGGAGCGTTTCAGAGAACGGCAGGAGAGGCCAAAAGGGGATCGAAATGGCCAAAAGGTTTGACCGTAAATCGCCCCTTGTTGGCGCAGGTGCGCGCGGGGTTGGGGCATGCAAGCCCTTGTGGGAGCGAGCTTGCTCGCGATGGCGGCAGCACGTTACACACCCATCTCAAAATACACCCGGTCCCCGTGGCGAGGGAGCTTGCTCCCGCTCGGCGGCGTAGCCGTCGTAAACCGGCTGATGCGGTTTATCTGAAGAATGCGGCAGCCTGTTTTGGGGCGGCTTCGCCACCCAGCGGGAGCAAGCTCCCTCGCCACGGGTGGTGTAGCGGTTAGCGCGGGTCGACGTTATCCAGCACACGGCTGGCCAGCATTGAACTCAGTTCGATCAATTGCTGGACGCCGAGGGCGATGTGACGGCGGGGGCCTTCCAGATCGAAGGCTAGGTTGCTGATCATCGCGTCGGCGGATGCCAGGTTTTCGCTGAGGTTGGCGAGCAGGCATTCGTTGTCGGCGTTTTTTTTCACGGTGAAGAGCTGGTCTGGATTGGATGCTTCTTCGGACTTTTCCGGTTTCGGTTGCAGGTAATAATCCAAGGCGCGCCTTTCTGCTTCGTCTTGTTTCTTCGTTTTGGATTTGGTGGACGCAGAGGTGCGATCTGTTTCGGGGGGATTCGGTGTTGGCTTGAACATGTGCTGATACTCCATGGTTAAGCCGCAACCTCTTCCCTACTAAAAGAAGGGTGGCGGCTGTACGCAGGTTAGTAGACCGGGGAGATCAGCATTGCCGGCGCGCCGAAGCGCCCTGCGCACAGCCACCATCAAGGACAGGTTAGGAACCTGCTTGGATGGAGAGCTCATGCATCCTACTGACACTACCTCGGGCTACTAAACCCGACCACTGATGGGCAGTGGCAGGGGAACGATAGAACCCATGGGCAAGGCGCACAAGCGGGCGGATTCTGGCGTAGTTGTAGGCAATGGCGCAAGGATTCGTAGCTGGGTGGAAGCGTTGCGCAGGGTGAATAAACAAGCATTCGTAATGCCCAGGATTCGGGGCCAGGAAGCGTGCTCTTGCTCGGTGGCGCAGCGGTTTTCTGTAGGAATGTGCCGGCCTTTTTGGGGCTGCTGCGCAGCCCAGCGGGAGCAAGCTCCCTCGCCACAGGTTGAGCGTTGTTGACCAGCCCGAGGTGATCACAGAATGAGCGCCCACCGCCAATCCCCTGTGGGAGCGAGCTTGCTCGCGATGGCGGCAGCACGTTACATACCTGACCTGAAGGCGTGGAGAACGGCGCGTCGATCAGATGATGGAATCAAGATCCAGCGTGTAGGGCTTACCAATGGCATACCCATGAGCACCGCGGATCAACTCGCTATCGTCATCCAGGGCCGGCGCCATCGCCAGTTGCTCAGCCACTCTGTTCTCCGGGTGTGCCTGCCAACGGGCCAGGTTGTGTGCCAGTTGCTCGGGTTGCTCCGACAAGCTTCCGTAAACGTCTTTTTCACTGACCGACGCGGTGCGCAGCGTGGCCAGGCGCGCGCGTGTGTTGTGCATCTTGTCGACCTCACGGATGAGCGCAATGTTGATGGAGCTTTCGCTACGCCCATTGGGCGCGCCCCGTCCCGCCAGGTAGCGCTCTTCATCGCGCAACTGTTGGGTAATCCGTGTCAGCGCATTGTCGATCCACTCATATTCGCGTTTTGTCGCCAGCGTGCTTCCGTCGATCTGCGCTTCCTGCCAGCGCCGCAAAGTCGCCCAGCATGCGGGAATGTAGCTGGGGACCATGAAGTGATCACCGGTCTGGATGAGTTGGGCCAGTAAGGCCGGGCGGTCCGGCAGGCCATATCTATGCTCGAGAGCCACCTCGCAGGCGGCGTGTTGAGTGATGGTGTCGCAATGGGGCATCCACAGGATCGACGACCGCTCCTTGCGATCGAACTCCACCGGCAGGAAGTGCCGCAAGATGCCGTGGTGTTCGTAGGGCTCGCCCGTCAAGTTAGTGATGCCCGCCACGAACACGGAAAGGCCGACCGGTACGTTGGCGAACGTAAGGGCCAACCCTGTGCCATAAACACCGCTCTTGGTATTCATCCAACTGCCGGGCACGCTGGGTATCGGGTCGTTGTGGTTGACCATTCGGTAGTGCACCAGGGCTTCGGCGTTTTTTGTGAAGGTGGCATCGGCGGCGCGGGGTGCGCCGTAGGTGTAGAGCTGGAGGGTGTAGCCTTCCGGTCTACGCCGCAGCATCTCTGAAAGTAATAACGCCACCGCGCCTCCCAGGCTGTGGCCGCAGATCAGCAGTTTTTGCCCTGCGTAGAACCTGTCCAGATAGCTCGTCACGAAGGCCGCAGTTTTTTTGGCGGCGCCATAGAACCCTCGATGCACTTGGCCGACACCTTCTTCAAACGGCACTTGGAGCGCATCGGCGTCGCGCAGGAAGTCGGCGGATTGCTGGGTGCCGCGTACTGCGATCAGGATCAGTTCGTCGTTGTGGGTGATGTAGGCCTGTGTATCCGTGGCTTGCGCCCCGGTTTTGCTGTCATCGAGGAAATGGACTTTGGCGGGGTGTTCCTGATCTTCGCCCAATTCCGGATCATTGACGGTGTAAAGGAAGGGGTCAAACGGCACGATCTCCAGGCGTTTGGAGTAGGGCACGTCTTCATACAGTGGGTAGTAGGGTTTTGGTTGTTCCGGATAGAACTCCCCGAGCTCTTCGAACTTGGCCAATGCATCCGCGAACCAGTTGCCCACGCTTGGTTGCTCGGTGAAGCTCAGCGGCGTTCTTATTGGAGCCTTGTCAGGTGTCTGACCGAAGGGGCAATAGGTCAGGGTCGACATGATCGCCAGTTGGTACAAGTTCAGCGCACAGAATTCCGGGGCGGTGGACAGCATGGGCCGCAAGGCGCGTAACGGGCGAACTTCCAGCACTGTGTGTTTTTGCGGCATCAGCGCTACGCCGAGCTTGCCATGTTCGCCCATCAACCGTGCCGGCCCGGCAGGGAGTGGGTGATGGCGGTACACCTCGGGCGGCAAATGCGCGACGTGCTTGACCAAGTGCCGTACTTCCACTTGGAAGAAGTCGTCTGCGCAGGCTTGTGCGGGATTTTCCCGGGGGCGTGTGGCGTTCGGGTTCAGGTAGCGGGTTTGCTCGGCGCGGACTTGTAGTTCGGTGATTTGGAGGGGGTAGCTATCTCTACGTTGGAGTTCTATATAGAGTTTTTCTTGTTCTTGATAGTTTTGCTCAAAGGCAAGGGCTACTGGCCCGGCATAGTGATTCGTGACCTTGCCAATACCGATGGCATCCAGATTGCCAAGGTATTTTTGCCCTTCTGAATCGGTAGCGGCATAAGCCAGCCCTGCATAAGGTTCACCAGAACCAAACTCATCGACGAGTTGAAAGCTGGTCCAATTTCCGCCCTTGGGGCACGTCAGAATGCGACTGCTCAGCCGCGACTCCATACCGTCTTTCAATAACGCCATGTGTCGATCTCCTTATTCCGTACATCCTGGATAAATGGTGCATTGCCGGCCGTCTGGCATTTGAAAACCGCTGAAGTCTTTGTAATTGCCAAAGCAAAATGCGTATTGATCTTCAAAGTTGTCGCCCATGCAGCGTTTCCAGCCGTTAGGCACCTTCACCCAGGTATCTCCCATGTAGGGCCTCTCCTCGCGGGCCAACTTGATCTTCATCCTCACGGTCTTACCCGGTAGTTGATCGAGGGTGTACGCCGCGAAAGGACGCCCACGCCCAAGCTCGCCCTGTGGGTTGGTTTTTTTGCAATCGAGGATTTTTCTGAGAATCCGGGGCTTGCCTGAAGTGCGGAACAACCACTGGCATTGGCCGTAGAAGACGCTTTCGTCTGCTTCGCTGAACATGCCCTTGTATTGGGGTTCTAATTCATCACGTATAGCGATACCTGCGGAGTCTCCACTTATATCGCTCCAATCCTTACCATACGCCGAGTTGATTTCCAGCTTGACGCGATAGATCACCAACGGGCAGCCGCTAACTGTTCTATACAGATCAATTTCTGAATTCGGCTGGTAACTTTTGCGCCATTGCAGGTTGTACCCGACTTCCGTATTTCTGCCGCCCGGTACGGTGCAGGTCTGCCCTTTGGCGGGCACGTACACCGCAACGGCTTGGTAGGCAAAGCCAGGCGGCAAATCAGCGGTGAAGACAAATGTATTCGCTTGTTTGTTGGCGCAACCAACGATTAACGCGATGGAGCAACCTAAGCCTGCGTTACGCAACAGCGCATGTATTTTTGAGTAGGGCGTAGTCACGGGATAGGGCCTTATTCCGTACAGTCTGGATAAATGGTGCATTGCCGGCCGTCTGGCATTTGAAAACCGCTGAAGTCTTTGTAGTTGCCAAAGCAGTACGCATCTTGATCTTCAAAGTTTTCCCCCATGCAGCGTTTCCAACCGTTCGGCACCTTCACCCAAGTGTCTCCAATGGCGGGTCTTTCCTCGTCCGCCAATTTGATCTTCATCCTCACGGTCTTGCCCGGTAGCTGATCGAGGGTGTACGCCGCGAAAGGACGCCCACGTCCAAGCTCGCCCTGTGGGTTGGGTTTTTTGCAGTCGAGGATTTTTACGATGCGTCGTTTGGAGCCAGCAGTACGGAACAACCACTGGCACTGACCATAAACGACACTTTCATCCAATTCATTGAAAGCGCCCTTGTACCGCGGCTCCAACTCATCGCGTATGGCAACGACTGCGGAATCTCCGCTTATATCTCCCCAGTCGTTCCCATACGCCGAGTTGATTTCCAGCTTGACGCGATAGATCACCAACGGGCAGCCGCTGACCGTTCTGTATAAGTCTATTTCTGAATTGGGCTGGTAACTTTTCCGCCATTCCAGGTTGTACCCGACCTCTGTATTTCTGCCGCCCGGTACGGTGCAGGTCTGCCCTTTGGCGGGCACGTACACCGCAACAGCCTGGTAGGCAAAATCAGGCGGCAAATCTGCCGTAAAAGTAAACGTGTTCGGCTGTGTGTTGGCACAACCTGCGGTTATCGCCAGGCCGCTCAAACTTGCAATGCGCAAAGCCTGTTTCATGACGGCGTATCTCCCTGCCAAAACGCTGCCATCAGGCGCACCCGTTCAAAATGCTCGTCGGGGCTTTCAGCTGAACGTACTTGCCAGTACGGCGCCAGCGCCTGGGCGGGTGCTTGCAGGCGCTGGGTCAGTAAAAACTCCAACTGCTCGGGCGCCTGCCAGTGCCAGACCTCGGCCTGGTCGAGCGTGACGCGCAACCACGCATCCGGGTCCTGTTGCTCGGCCAGTGTGGCGAAGGCCTGGACATGCTCTGCCAACAGGAAGTGGCGGGCATTGAGGAAGCGAGTCTGCTTCGCTTGCTGCGGGGTAACAGGCAC
This sequence comes from Pseudomonas sp. Lb2C2, assembly GCF_052112205.1. NCBI lineage: Bacteria > Pseudomonadati > Pseudomonadota > Gammaproteobacteria > Pseudomonadales > Pseudomonadaceae > Pseudomonas > Pseudomonas sp. Lb2C2. The sequence goes on from NZ_JAUTYW010000003.1 coordinate 319,839, forward strand.
CTGCAGCCAAAGAGGCGAGTCGGGTAGCGAATATTCCCCAGGGGCGGGGTTATAGGTGCTTGCCCAACAAGTGCCCTGCCAATAGCAGACACTGAGCGCTGGCCCGAGATAGGCCGGATAGGCTTCAACAGGCAGGTGCTTGAGCGCGCGGGCCAGGACACGGTTGTCATGGAAGCGGTACAACGCCTGATGGGGGCGCTCTCCGATGATCAGTCGTTCACGCCAGTGCTCCACCAGCGTTGGCAGGCCCCCTTTGGGAAGGCTGGCAAGCCATCCCCAGTGGCTGTCCGGCCGGTTAAGCAATTCATTGATGTGTTCGTCGCCGGGCCGATCGAAGCTGAAGACAGAGGGCCCCGCGTCAGCGAGGTCAGCAACCAGCGTTTGGCCGTACATGCTCAGGTACTGGTCGGGACGACTGTTCTTGAGCAATGCCTGGCGCGTGTGGTGCTCATGTTCTGAGTCCAGGACGACGCACAGGGTGTGGCCGAGGCGTTGCTGTTCGATCAACCATTGATGGGGGAGTGAGCGAGTCATGCGGCGGCGACTTCCATTGGGCAGAGACCCTCGCGGCAAGCCTCGCAGATCGGACAAAAGTCCAATCCCGCTGCTTTGCTGGCCGTTATCAGAGCGCGTTGAGTGGGGGCGAGCACGGGGGCTTGAGCCGCCAAGGGATCGGTCAAGCCAGGCGTGAATGATGAAGCGGTAGCGCCGGCCATGGGGGCGCCGCCGAGCTGGATTTCACTGCTGCTGTAGATACCGCTGTGGTTGATCAGGATGTGCTGGCCCCCGGCTTTCAAACTGAGGGTTGCACCTGCTTCAAGGATCACATGAGCGCCGGCCTTGATCTGTATTTGCTGCCCGGCCTCGACGGCCAGTGTCTGATCGACACGGGTATGGCGGTTGGCGACGCGTAGATAGTCATTGCCTTCGACCTGGACGGTACGGTCGGCGGCGGTGGTCCGATGTTCCTCGGCGTGCAGGACGGTGATGCTGTTGCCCCTGATGGTCTCCCGCCGCTCGTTGCCAATCTCAAGTCGGCTGTCGTTTTCGATCTTCTGTTCCATGTCACGCTGGGCCCGCAGATAGATCAGCTCCTGACCGGCGCGGTCTTCCAGGTGCAGCTCGTTGAAGCCGTTGTTGCCCGGCGAGCTGCAAGAACGAAACACGGTGCGGGTCTTGTGTGCAGGCAGCGGGTAGGGCCGAGCGTTGGCGCTGTTGGTCAGGCATCCGCTGATCAGGGGCTTGTCGGGATCGCCTTCCATGAAGGTCACCAACACCTCCATGCCCACCCGCGGGATCGTGACGCCCCCGTAGCTATTGCCCGCCCAATTGGAGGCGACTCGCAACCAACAGCTGCTGCCGTCGTCGAGGTGCCCCGCACGATCCCAGAAAAACCTGACCTTGACCCGGCCATACGGGTCGCAGTGGATCTCTTCGCCCTTGGGCCCCGTGACGATTGCCGTCTGGCTGCCCCATACACGTGGTTTTTGGTAAACCCGTTGCGAACGAAAGATCGCATCCCAAGGCGTGGCAACGAAGTGATTGCGATAGCCCTGATTGAAGTGCTCTTCAGCCCTGCCAGTGTCGCTGGGGGTGATTTCCTCCAGTACCTGCGGCTGTTTGCCTTCGTGATGCACTTCGGTCAGGAGCCATAGATCATTCCATTCCTGACGAGGGTGCCCGCTCAATGTCAGGAAGTGCCCCGTCGTCAGTGCCGGCTGATCACTCTTTCCTTCGGCCTGGCGGTAGTCGACACGATGACGTTCCAGGGCTCGCCGGCTCAATAACCTGCCGCGTTTTTCCTGGGTAAAGTCGCCTGGATAATCATAGGCCTCCAAGTCTGGTTGGATCTTTTCGACGCCGGGCTGGCAGCTGCTCTCCAGTGGGAATGTCGACTTCTTGAAATCGTAATCACGGCGCGTGACGCGGCTGGTCCGGGTCTCCAGTCGCAGGCCAAATCGATGGATAACCGGCTCGTCGTCAACCATGCCGCTGCCGTGTTTATAAGCAGTGCGGTGCTCAAGCCGGGGGAATACAGTCTGGTCATCACCAAATACCAAGTGATGGCCCGACTCACTGTGCTGGAAGTGATAATGCAGGCCTTCTTCGTGACACAGGCGCTCGATGAAGTGCAAGTCGGATTCGCGATACTGCACGCAGTAGTCACGAGGCGAATAACTTGCACTCAACTGGAAGCAATGGGCGTCAGTGAGAATACCGTGCTCCTTGAGGACCGATGTAATGATCTGCGGAACACTGACGTGTTGAAAAATACGCTGGTTGGTGCGGTGTTCCAAGTAAGTCAATCGTGGAACCAGTCTTATCTTGTAATGCGTCAAGCGTTTGCCAGTGTCGCCTTGTACAACACGATAAATCAGCCCATGAACACCGCTTCCCTGTTTGTTGAATGCAAGAAATGCCTGCTGGTTTAACAAGTATTCCAAATCCATATCGCTTTGTTCGCTGACGAGCTCGATATCAAACGAATAAGGTGTGCTAATGGCTTCGCAGCCTTCGAAGGCCAACACTTTGAGGTCATGTTCGAGGTCAGGAATTGTGAGATGAATTTTGCGCAAATCAGGGGTGTGGAACATTCGCGGGTCCTTGGGCGTTGGCTTTGACTCCTGATCACATTGAAGCAGTCTTGAGGGGCGTGCGCGCAGAGAGCCGCAAAAAAAGAAAAGGATGTAAGAGTTCTCTTCGCAGCAAGTAGGAACTGAGAATGAAATGATTTGAAGTGTTTTTTAGTTGGCTCGATGGTGGTTCGACCTTGACAGGAAGGAATCGGCATTGGGAGTTTCGGAAGGGGTAGTTTTTTTTGAAAAAAGGAAAGGTCCTACTTTTTTATTTTTAAAACTTTGGCATTCTTCGCTGCGTTCCGCTGGTTGGGGCGGTGTGAGTTTTTAGGTATGCCTTGATTGTATTTGGCGAAACTTCCTACAAGCAAAACCGAATATTCACCTTGAATAACCCTGCCGCCAAAACTGCCCATCTCACAAACTGAATTCTCTTAACAGGGTCGTGAATGTCGTATTCCGGAAAACTGTCCGCCCATTACCTGGCTCTCGCCAAAACGCCCATCTCCAAAGAGGGTTTTGCGGGTGCGGACGTGCGTTTTTCGAATGAATACGAGGCGTTGGAAAGCGAGCTGGGCAAAGCCCAGTCGATGCACGAAAGCGGCCAGGTCGACTGGCTGAAGATCCGTGAAGGAAGTGAAGCGCTGTTGCGTACCCAGTCGAAGGACTTGCGAGTGGCGGCCTGGCTGGTTTGGGCGCTGTATCAGCGTGAATCTCTCCAAGGGCTGCTGGCCGGCCTCTGTCTTTTGCACCACTTGTGTAAAAACCATTGGCCTGACATTCATCCGATCAAAAATCGAACCCGTGCCGCCAGCATCAATTGGTTGGTGCCTCGCCTGGAGCAGGCGTTGGGCGATGACGTTGCGATCAAGGAGCAGTTGCCGCTGTTCCGCCATCTGACAGAACAACTTGAAGGTCTCGATACCGCCTGCACCGCCCACTTGGGTGATGATGCGCCTCTGCTGCTCCCGTTGTGTCGGCGCCTCAACACGATGATCCAGCGTGCCACAGACAACCTGCCGCAGGCGGGTGCCATTGGGACGGTAGTGGCTCAGGTGAAGCAAGTTGCCACCCAACTGCTCACGCCCGGCGCTCCGATCGAAAACGAAAAAGAAGCTCACAAGTCTCTGCGTGCCCAGCAGGAAAGCGCAGGGCCGTTATGCATCTGGTGGCTCAAGCAAAAAGCAACCGACGTTCGGGCCCTGCGCCTGAATCGTACGTTGACCTGGCTGGCCATTGACGCCATGCCCGAGCGCAACGCCGAGCAGATCACGCAGTTGCGGGGACTGCCGGCGGACAAACTCAAGGCTTATCAGGACAGTCTCCACCAAGGCGATTACGCGAATCTGCTGGTGGAGATCGAGGCCAGCCTGGCGAAGGCTCCGTTCTGGCTCGATGGCCAGCGGCTTGCCTGGGAGTGCCTGCAAGGGTTGAACGCCGAGTTGGCCATGGGTGAAGTGGAGGTCCATTTCGCGCTATTCATCCAGCGCCTGCCGGGGGTTATCGAATTGCGCTGGCATGACGGTACGCCGTTCGCCGATCCCGCCACGCGGGCGTGGATCGCGTCCCAGGTTATGCCTCATCTGCAAAACCCCGGCGCGGCACCCGAAATCGATACCACCCACAATGATGCGCCTTGGGAACTGACGCTGGAAGAGGCCCATTCGATCCTGTCCAGGGATGGCCTCAAACCCGCCGTCCAGTTACTCAGGCAAGGCATGCAAAACGCTCTTGGGGCACGCGAGTGTTTCCTCTGGCGGTTCGCGATGGCTCGCTTGTGCTTCTCGGCGAGGAAATACGAACTCGCGAAAGTCCAGCTCGAGGTCCTCGACCAGACACTGCAACACGCCGGCCTGAATACCTGGGAGCCCACCCTGGAGTTACAGGTACTGCATTTGTTGCACAGCTGCTGCGAGTTATTGCCTCAGAACCACGTCATACGCGAGTGCAAGGACGAGACCTATCGCAGGTTGTGTCACCTAGACCTGGAACGGGTCATTGAATAGGCCTCCGGGTCCAAAATTGTAAGGAGAAAGTCATGGCCAAAGAAGGCTCGATCGCCCCCAAGGAACGCATCAACGTTACCTTCAAACCTGCCACCGGCGGTGCCCAGGAAGAAATTGAACTGCCCTTGAAGCTATTGGCGATCGGTGATTACACCCACCGCAGGGATGAACGCAAGATCGAGGATCGCAAACCGATTGGCATCGACAAGATGACCTTCGACGAGGTGTTGGCCAAGCAAGAGCTGAACCTGACCCTCAGCGTACCGAATCGTCTTCAGGAAGAAAGCGAAACTGAAGAGCTGGCAGTACAGCTGCGTGTGAACTCGATGAAGGATTTCACCCCGGCGAGCCTGGTCGAGCAAGTGCCGGAGCTCAGCAAACTGATGGAGTTGCGCGACGCCCTGATGGCGCTCAAAGGGCCATTGGGTAACGCGCCGGCGTTTCGCAAGGCCATCGAAGGTGTACTCGGCAATGACGATTCCCGCCGCCGCGTACTGGATGAGCTGGGCCTGAACACCACAGCGAAGAACGCTTGATTCTTTCAGCCAAGGAAGCCGAAACATGAGTACCCATGCCGTACAGCAGCAAAGCCAGGACAACGCTGATTACAGCATTCTTGAGAGCATCATCGCCCAGACTCGCCTGACCCCGGACGATGACGCCTACGACATTGCCAGGCGAGGCGTGTCTGCGTTCATCGAAGAGTTGCTCAAGCCGCAAAACAGCGGCGAGCCGGTCAAGAAGGCCATGGTCGATCGCATGATCGCCGAGATCGACGCCAAGCTCAGTCGCCAGGTGGACGAAATCCTCCACCACCCACAATTCCAGGCCTTGGAATCGGCATGGCGCGGTTTGCAGTTGCTGGTTGACCGCACCGACTTCCGCGAAAACATCAAGATAGAAATGCTCAACGTTTCCAAGGACGATTTGCTGGACGACTTCGAGGATTCGCCAGAAGTCATGCAGTCAGGCCTGTACAAGCATATCTACACCGCTGAATACGGGCAGTTCGGTGGGCAGCCGGTAGGTGCGGTCATCGCCAACTACTTCATGTCGCCAAGCTCGCCGGACGTGAAGTTGATGCAGTACGTGTCCAGTGTCGCCTGCATGTCCCATGCGCCGTTCATCGCCGCTGCCGGTCCGAAATTCTTTGGCCTGGAAAGCTTTACTGGCCTGCCAGACCTCAAGGACCTGAAGGACCACTTCGAAGGTCCGCAATTCGCCAAATGGCAGAGCTTCCGCCAATCGGAAGACGCTCGCTATTTTGGTCTGACCGTACCGCGCTTCCTGTTGCGCAACCCCTATGATCCGCAAGAGAACCCGGTCAAATCATTCGTCTACAAGGAAACCGTTGCCAATAGCCACGAGCACTACCTGTGGGGCAATACGGCATACGCGTTCGGTACAAGGCTGACCGACAGCTTTGCCAAATTCCGCTGGTGCCCGAATATCGTTGGTCCTCAAAGCGGTGGCGCGGTTGAAGACCTGCCGTTGCACCACTTCGAAAGCATGGGTGAGATCGAAACCAAGATCCCGACCGAAGTGCTGGTGTCCGACCGACGTGAGTACGAATTGGCCGAGGAAGGCTTCATCTCCCTGACCATGCGCAAAGGCAGTGACAACGCCGCGTTCTTCTCCGCCAGTTCCGTGCAGAAGCCGAAGTTCTTTGGTAACGGTGCCGAGGACAAGCATGCGGAGCTGAACTACAAGCTTGGCACTCAGTTGCCTTACATGATGATTGTCAATCGACTGGCTCACTACTTGAAGGTTCTGCAGCGCGAGCAATTGGGGTCATGGAAGGAGCGCACAGACCTGGAGCGTGAGCTCAACAACTGGATCCGCCAGTACGTGGCCGACCAGGAGAACCCGAGCGCCGAAGTTCGTGGCCGCCGTCCGCTGCGCGCAGCGAAGATCATTGTCAGCGACGTTGAAGGTGAGCCGGGCTGGTATCGGGTAGGCCTGAACGTACGGCCTCACTTCAAATACATGGGGGCCGATTTCACGCTGTCGTTGGTTGGCAAGCTGGACAAGGCGTAGGCGCGCTCATGACGTACGGCAGCCTTTTCGAGCGCCTGGCCGGTGATTCAGAAAAGCGCGCGGGCTTGAGCCGTGAGATGTGTGTCGTGACATCGGTGGCTGCGCATCTGGCCAAGATGCTCAGCACCCGGGCGGGTAGCGTGCAGACGCTATCCGATTATGGGCTACCGGATCTCAATGACATGCGCTTGAGCCTGCACGACGCAGGGAGCCAGGCCCGCAAAGCGATCGAGGCGTTCATCAAGGCCTACGAGCCACGCCTCAGGAATGTCTGTGTCGTTTCAATACCAAGTCATGCCGATCCGCTTCGCCTGTCCTTCAGCATCGACGCTTTGCTGGATGTGGAGGGGGTCAGGCGACAGGTCAGTTTTTCCGCGTGCCTGGACGGCAGCGGTCAGGTCAAGGTCAGACAAGGATAGCCATACATGTCGTTCAATCATTACTACCAGAGCGAGCTGACGGCGCTCCGCCAGCTGGGTCGACGTTTCTCCGAGCGTAACCCGGCGTTGGCTCCCTTTCTGGGGCAGGCCGGACGGGACCCGGATGTGGAGCGGCTGCTGGAGGGGTTTGCATTCCTGACCGGGCGGCTGCGCCAGAAGCTCGATGACCAATTGCCGGAGCTGAGCCATTCGCTGATGCAGCTGTTGTGGCCGAACTACATGCGGCCGTTGCCGGCCTTCAGCATTTTGCAGTTCGATCCACTACAGCGGTCCGGCCCCGCACTGCGGGTGGAACGTGATACACCGATCGAAAGCAAGCCTGTGCAGCAGGTGCGTTGCCGTTTCCTGACGTGTTACTCAACCGAGGTGCTGGCGCTTGATCTGACCAGGTTGAGTTATTCAGTGAAAGGGGATGGGTCGCTGTTGAGCCTGCGCCTGGAGATGTGTTGCGACGGTCATTTGGGCGAACTGCAACTGAGCCAATTGCGGCTGCACTTGACCGGCGAGCGTTACATCAGCCAGATGCTCTACCTCAGCCTCTTGCGCAATCTTGAAGGTATTGAGCTGATCCCGCTGGACGGCACCGGCGGGGCCCTGCGGGCTGCAGACGGCAGCCCTATGATGTTCAGGGTCCCAGCCGATCGTGTCCAGCCGGTAGGGTTTGCTGAAGAGGAAGCGCTGATCCCGTATCCGCTGAATACCTTTCGCGGCTATCGCTACCTGCAGGAATACTTCGCCTTCCAGGACAAGTTCCTGTTCGTCGACGTCAATGGCCTGGACGTGATCAACAGTGCGCCGCATAGCAGCGTCGAACAGATGCGGGGCCTGGAGCTGCGCTTCGATATTGGCAAAAGCGGTATCCAGCGGATGCGCCCGACACTGGACAACATAAAGCTTCACTGCACGCCGATCGTCAATCTGTTCAAGCATGACGCCCAGCCAATCCGCCTGGACAGCAAACAGGACGAATACCTGTTGCTGCCCGCCGATTATGCCCAGGAGCACTGCGGCGTCTTCTCGGTCGAAAGCGTCACTGGTTGGAACCCCGGTGGCCTGGGTTATCAGGCCTATGTGCCGTTCGAATCCTTCGAGCACGATTCAAGCTTCGATGTGCCCCACAGCCGACCCTACTACAGCGTTCGTCAGCGCCCTTCATTGCTGCACGGTGGCCTGGACACCTGCCTGGGCTTCGGTGTCCGGCACTCTCACCCCCATGAAACCCTGTCGATCGAGTTGATGTGCACCAACCAGAACCTGCCGCGCCAGCTCAAACCGGGTGACATCGACCAGCCGGGCGAAAAAAGCCCCGAATCGCTGAGTTTCCGCAACATCGGGCCGGTCACTTCGAGCTTCGCTCCCCCGCTCAACCGCGATTTCCTCTGGAAGCTGATCAGCAACATGTCACTCAACTACCTGTCGCTGGCGGACGTCAATGCACTCAAGGTGATTCTCGAAACCTACGATTTTCCGCGCTACTACGACGAGCAGACAGAGAAGGTCAGCAAGCGTTTGCTGGATGGGCTCAAGTCGATCAGGCACCAGCATGTCGACCGCCTGCATCGAGGCTTGCCGGTTCGTGGCTTGCGCACCGAATTGACCATCGACCCCCAGGGCTACATCGGCGAGGGCAACCTGTTCGTCTTCGCCTCGGTACTCAACGAATTCTTCGCGCTTTATGCCAGCCTCAATTCGTACCACGAACTGCGGGTGAACAGTACACAAGGAGAGGTCTATCAATGGACACCCCGCATGGGCCAGCAGCCGCTTCTATAAACGGGCTGACGCGAGGGATACGCGAGTACTCGCTATTTCAGGCCGTGTTGTTGGTCGTTGATCGGCTGCGCGAGGCTTACCCTGACCTGGATGATGAGGCGCTGTATGACCGGCTGGAGTTCCAGGCCAACCCAAGCCTGGGGTTCCCCGCCAGCGACATCGATCGTGTGGAGTTTTTCGAAGAAAACGGCCAGGTGCGAGCGCGCCTGGGCATGAACCTGATCAGCCTGGTAGGAGCAGGGTCGCCGCTACCGGCGTTCTATGGTGAGCAGGCCCTGGGGGAGGAGGAGGGCAATCCGACGCGCGACTTCCTCGACGTCTTCCACCACCGTCTTCAACGACTGATGCTGCCGATCTGGCGCAAGTATCGTTACTGCGCAAGTTTTCGGAGCGGTGCTAAAGACCCTTTTTCCGAGCAGTTGTTTGCGCTGATCGGCCTGGGCGGCGAAGACATTCGCAAGGCCAGTCAACTGAACTGGAAGCGTCTGCTGCCGTATCTGGGCCTGCTGAGTCTTCGTGCTCATTCGGCAGCTCTGATCGAGGCCGTGCTGCGTTATTACTTCAAGCACGCCGAACTGAACCTTGAGCAGTGCATCGAGCGGCGTGTGGACATCCTTGGCGAACAGCGCAATCGCCTGGGGAGCGCCAATAGCCTGTTGAGCCAAGACCTGGTGCTGGGTGAACAGGTGCGCGACCGCAGCGGCAAGTTCCGGATCCATATCAGCGAACTGGACTGGCAGCGTTTTCACGAATTCCTGCCCATCGGCATCGGTTACCAGCCGTTGTGCTCACTGGTGCGTTTCACCCTGCGTGATCCCCTCGAATATGACATTCGCCTGGTCCTGCGCCGGCAGGACATTCGGGAGCTGTGCATCGGAGAACAGAACATCTGCCGCCTGGGATGGACCAGTTGGTTGGGGCACGAGCGCGCCGATGGCGTGGTGACCCTCGGCAGCAAAATTCATTAGGAATGAATGACATGATCAACGTAGACCTTCAGCAACTGATCCAGGCGTTGGACGCCGAAACCAGAAGCGATCTGTCGCGCTCGGCCGAGCAATGCGTCGCCCGTGGGGCAGACAAAGTCCTGGTGGAAGACTTGATGCTGGGCTTGCTGGAACGTCCGCAGGGCCTGCTCGCGCGAGCCTTGCAAGATGCCCAGGTAAGCGCAGGTGAACTGAGCGCTGCGCTGCAACCACGGATGGGACACAGCGCTTCGCGCAATCCGGTATTCGCCCCGGAGCTGGTGCAATGGTTGCAGGATGCACTGCTGGTGGCCAATCTCGAGCTGGGCTGCAGCCAGGTCGGACAAGCCGCGTTGATCCTGGCGTTGCTGCGCAACCCGCTTCGCTATGCAGGGAGTGCTTACCAGGCGCTGCTCATCCGACTGAACGTCGATCGGTTGAAATATTTCGCCTTGTCGCAACAGACCCACCCGGTAGCCGATCACTCCGCCAAGCCGGACGACTCCCTGCTGGCGCGCTTTACCCATGACCTGACCCGGCAGGCTCGTGAAGGTCAACTCGACCCGGTGCTTTGTCGCGACGGTGAAATCAGGCAAATGATCGATATCCTCGTTCGTCGCCGCAAGAACAATCCAATCGTGGTCGGTGAGGCAGGCGTGGGCAAGACCGCCATCGTCGAAGGCCTGGCGTTGCGCATCGCCGCCGCAGAAGTACCGTCAGTACTCGAAGGCGTCGAGCTGCTTTCGCTGGATATGGGGCTCCTGCAGGCCGGCGCCAGCATAAAAGGTGAATTCGAACGTCGTCTCAAAGGGGTGATCGACGAGGTCAAGGCTTCGCCAAAATCCATCATCCTGTTCATCGATGAGGCTCACACCTTGATTGGCGCGGGTGGCAACGCCGGGGGCGCCGATGCGGCCAACCTGCTCAAGCCGGCCTTGGCCCGGGGTGAGCTGCGTACTATCGCGGCCACCACCTGGGCCGAGTACAAAAAATATTTTGAGAAAGACCCGGCCCTGGCCCGTCGTTTCCAACCGGTGCAATTGCACGAGCCGACCGTCAGTGAAGCAGTGACCATCCTGCGCGGCCTGGCCCGGGTGTACGAGAACAGTCACGGCATTTACCTGCGGGATGATGCGGTGGTCGCGGCGGCGCAATTGTCGGCCCGCTACCTGGCTGGTCGTCAATTGCCAGACAAGGCTGTGGATGTGTTGGACACTGCCTGCGCCCGCGTGCGCATCAGCCTGGCCGCTGCGCCGCATAGCCTGGAGCGATTGCGCGGCGAGTTGGCTGAAGGCGAGCGCCAGCGCCAAGCGCTTCGTCGTGATGCGCAGGCCGGCCTATCGATTGATCTTCAGGCGCTGGAAGCGCTGGAGGTGCGCCTGGAGGCCATCGAAGACGAGCGCCGAACGCTGGAAATCCAATGGGCCGAGCAACGTATTCTTGCGGAACGCCTGTTGTCGCTTCGCCAGCAATTGGCCAAGGCACGGGAAGCCTCGGTGGATCAGCCCCTCAGCGTCGAAGCACTGGAAGCGGCGTTGCATGAAACACACGGCACGTTGGTGGCTGCGCAAGTCCAGGAGCGCCTGGTCAGCTTCGAAGTTTGCCCGCGACTGGTAGCCGAAGTCATTAGTGCCTGGACCGGTATACCGCTGGCACAACTGGCGCGGGAGCACAGTTTGAAAGTCGCCAGTTTCGCTACGGACCTGCGTGCTCGTATTCGTGGTCAGGAGCCGGCTGTGCGGGCGCTTGATCGCGCGATGCGTGCCGCCGCCGCAGGCCTGAACAAACCCGACGCTCCGGTGGGCGTGTTTTTGTTGGTAGGGCCCAGTGGCGTCGGCAAGACCGAGACGGCGCATGCCCTGGCCGACCTGCTCTACGGCGGTGATCGTTTTATCACCACGCTCAACATGGCCGAATTCCAGGAGAAACATACGGTTTCCCGGCTGATTGGCGCGCCGCCGGGCTACGTCGGTTTTGGCGAAGGCGGCATGCTCACCGAAGCCGTGCGGCAAAAGCCCTATTCAGTGGTTCTGCTCGATGAGGTCGAAAAAGCCGACCCGGATGTGTTGAATCTGTTCTACCAGATATTCGACAAGGGCTTGGCCAACGACGGAGAAGGGCGGGAGATTGATTTTCGCAACACCCTGATCCTGATGACGTCGAACCTGGGCAGCGAACGCATCAACGAGTTGTGCGAAAACGGTACAAAACCAAGTGCCGAATGCCTTGAAGAGTCCATTCGCCCAATACTCAGTCAACATTTCAAACCCGCGCTGTTTGCGCGCATGTGCGTGGTGCCGTACTACCCGCTCAACGGGCCGGTGTTACGTGAACTGGTGGAAGTCAAACTCGACCGCCTGGGCGAGCGGCTGCACCGTCGTCAATTGGGTTTCAGTTATTGCGGGCACCTTGTGAACCACCTGGTCGAGCGTTGCAGTCGTAATGATCGTGGCGCACGACTGATTGACCAACTGCTTGACCTGCACCTGATGCCGCTGGTTGCCGACCGGTTGCTCGCCGCCATGGCCGGTGGCGAACAGCTACGGCACGTACACGCCGTGCTCAACGGCGACGCCAGTCTCGCGTGTGAGTTCTCCTGAGGTGGGCGCCATGTTCAAGAAACTCTCGCAACCGTTGGACTATGCCGAAGCGCTTCTGGCGCAGTTTTCCGACCTTTCACGTTTGGCGGACGGTGCTGAGCTGGTGGGGAAGTTCATCCAGGGCGTAGCGCGGCTCAGTGGCTGTGAACTGGTGCAGTTGTACCTGCTCGATGCCACTCGCACCCGCCTGGAAATGAACACCGAGTGCCTGGAAGGCCAGTTGCAATTTCGTGACCCGAAAAGCCTGCCCTCCGACTACCACTCCGAGCAATTGTTGCAATTTTCCCTGTGCCAGAACCGTGTGGTGTGCCTCGACGCGTTAAGCGACAGCGTGCACGAAACCGGTTTCCTGCCGCTGCGGGCCAGACCCTGGCAGTCGCTGCTTTGCGTTCCCCTGGGCGATCCGCAGGATGGGGTCGGAGGCTTGTTGCTATGCGCGAGCAATCAGCACCTCGACCTGCATGGTATCGCTGAGTCCCTGGGGCATCTTGGGACCTTCGCGCTTGGTCAGATGCATCTGTTACAGCGCCTGCGCGGTCCTGTTGATGAGTCAGAGCCTGATACCACAAGCCTGCCGAGCGCCGTCAGTTACGGCCTGATTGGCAAGAGCATGGCCATGCGCAAGACCTGCTCATTGCTCAGTAAAGTACTGCACAGCCCCTATACCGTCCTGCTGCGGGGTGAGACCGGTACCGGCAAGGAGGTGGTGGCCCGGGTCCTCCATGATTACGGCCCGCGTCGATCCAAGGCGTTTATCGTGCAGAACTGTGCGGCGGTTCCCGAGAACTTGTTGGAGAGTGAGCTTTTCGGCTATCGCAAGGGCGCGTTCACCGGTGCCGACCGGGACCGCGCCGGGCTGTTCGACGCGGCCAACGGCGGCACGCTGTTGCTCGACGAGATCGGTGATATGCCGTTATCCCTGCAGGCCAAGTTGTTGCGAGTGTTGCAGGAAGGCGAAATCCGGCCGTTGGGGTCCAACGTCACTCACCATGTCGACGTGCGCATCATCGCCGCCACCCACCGCGACCTGAAGCAACTGATGGAGGAGGGCAAGTTCCGCGAAGACCTGTATTACCGCCTTGCGCAGTTTCCAATTCCGCTACCGGCGTTGCGCCAGCGCGACGGCGACATCATTGAGCTGGCGCGGCATTTTGCCGACAAGGCTTGCACACTCCTGCAGCGTGATCCGGTGCGCTGGTCAGACGCAGCGCTCGATCACCTGGCTGCCTACGACTTCCCGGGAAACGTCCGTGAACTCAAGAGCATCGTAGAAAGGGCCGTGCTCTTGTGCGAGGGCGGCGAACTGCTTGTCGAGCATTTTGCACTACACATCCAGACCCCAGCCGAGCGGGGCCGTGTGAGCTTGCGTGAACGGATGGAGCAGATCGAACGTGGCCTGCTGATCGATGGCCTGCGCGAGAGTTCGGGCAACAAGGCGCGTGCCGCCCGTGAACTTGGCTTGCCGCTACGCACGCTGGTCTATCGCCTTGCGCGCCTGAACGTTCAGCGTAGTGATTTCAAAGATTGATCCTTGCCTTGTTCGTAGTCATTCCATCCCGGCCCTTCCATTTCTGGAGAAATTTCGATGTCTGTTTTCCCCTGGCGAGCCGTCCTGCTGGCGCTCCTCGTGTCATTTGTCCTCGGCGGTTGTAGTGGCAACTACAAATTCAACGACAGTGATTATCGCCCCCTGGGTGATCCACAGGCGATCAATCGCGGTAAGTGATCCAAGGAGCCTTTAATAGATGGATCTTGTTTTCGAAATGCTGAACGCCAACCAGTTCGTCCCTGTACGGCTGTTTCACAAGACTTTCGGACCGGCCGGCGGAGTGATTGGTCGGGGCGAGGGCTGCCACTGGATGATCCCTGACCGCGACCGCCTGCTGTCCAACTGTCACGCGCAGGTCAGCTTCCGTGAGGGCGCGTTTTTCCTGACCGATACCAGTGGCAACGGTACGACCCACCGCGAAAGCGGTGCGCGCCTGCCCAAGGGCGAGCCGGTACGGATACAGGACGGAGACGCCTACATCATGGGTGAATTCGAGGTCCTGGCGCGCCTGGTCGTCGGGCCGTCGAGCAGCGTTGCCGAAGCCGCTCGCTCAACGTCGGTCGACAGTCTCATTCCGGACGATGCCTTTCTGGAACTCGACCCGCTGAAAGCACTGGACCAACAGGAGCGGGTCTTGCTGGACATCGATGAGCTGATAAATCCCACTGCCGTACCACCAGACACCCTTGGGCGCCCAGATTATGCGCGTATCGACATGGAAAGCCTGCTGTTGCCGGAGTTGGTCGAAGAGCTCGTTGAACCAAGGCCTGCGCCCATCCCTCGTGCCAGCGCTATGGATCACCCGCGCGAAGATTTTTGGGAGCGCTTCGCTATTGCCCTCGGCATGGATCTCGAAAGCCTTGATAGCGAGGCCCGCGAAACCCTGGCGATCAATGCAGCGCTGCTGCTCAAGCAAAGCATCCATGGTTTGCAGCAGAGCTTGCGTACCCGCTCGGAGTTGAAAGGCGAACCGCGCCTGACCCAGACCCAGACCTATGAAGAACAGGTTCGTCTGATTGCCAGCCTGCAAATCGATCACCACGGATGACGTCCATGTCGCACTGCACGATGCACTTATTCAAGACTTTGACGGCGCTGGCCATGACCCTGCTGTTGGGCGGTTGCACCACGTTGTCGCCCTTTTCGACGATGACCAAGCTCGACCTCGCCCTGACGGCCAGTGATCGGCTCAACCCCGATCTCAATGGGCGGCCATCGCCAGTGGTGGTACGGCTGTTCGAGCTCAGGCATCCGGTAGCCTTTGAAAACTCGGATTTTTTCAGCCTCTATGAGCGCGGGAGGGAGACATTGGCCCCCGATCTGGTTTCCAGCGAAGAGCTGGAACTGCGCCCAGGTGAGACCGTCGAGCTCAGGCTCGGTATCACTGGGGATGGCCGTTACGTCGGCATACTCGCGGCGTACCGGGACCTGCCACACGCTCGCTGGCGCTACACACTGCCAGTGGCTGCGACGCAGTTGACCGAAGCGAACCTGACCCTCGACCAGGATGGGATCGCCAACACGCTTGAAAGACAGGCCAAGGTAGATGACCGATGAATCACGATAAAGTCGTCTGGCAAGAAGGCATGTTGTTGCGTCCACAACATTTGCAACACAACGATCGTTATTTCGATCACCAGTTGAAGGTTCGTACCCGGTTGCTGGCCAGTTACGCCTGGGGATTCCTGGCGCTGGAAATCGATCTGCAATTTCTCAACATGGGCCAACTGGTGGTCAGCCAGGCCAGCGGGGTCCTGCCGGACGGCAGCCTGTTCGAGCTCGGTGGCAACACCGAGCCGTTGGCCCTGGAAGTACCGTCCAATACCAGCAATACACCGATCTACCTCGCGCTGCCATTGGTGACCGGCAACCACATCGAGTCCCGTCGTCCGGAGCAATCTGATGTGCTGGCGCGCTACACCATCTACGACGCGCAGGTGACCGACTCCAACGCCGGCGATTCCGGCGGGAGCCAGATCAGTTGTGGCCGGCCGGACCTGCGCCTGCTGTTGGGCGAGCAACAGAGCGACCATGCGTTTGTGAAGCTCAAGCTCTGTGAGGTGCTCGATACCACTGCTGATGGGCTGATCAGGCTCGACCCGGACTTTGTGCCAACCTTCATCCAGGCTCGTTCATCCCATTATTTGCTGTCGTGTCTCAAGGAGATCATCGGCATGCTTGCCCATCGGGGTGACAGCCTTGCCGAGCGGATCCGCTTCAATGGCAAGGCCGGTGGTGCGCAAGTGGGCGATTTCATGATGCTGCAACTGATCAATCGTAGCGAACTGTTGCTACGTCATTATCTGTATCTGGAGCAAGTACATCCCGAAACGCTCTACCGAATGCTACTGGCCCTGTTGGGTGAACTGGCGACGTTCTCCAGTGACAGCAAGCGTCCACCGCTCACCAACCGCTACCAGCACAGCGACCAGGGCGCATGTTTTCGAAGCCTGATGCAGGCGATCCGCCAGGTGCTGTCGATGGTGCTCGAGCAGCACGCTATCGAGCTGCAATTGCAGCCGCGCCAATATGGAATCACCGTCTCGCCGATGCAGGACCTCACCCTGCTGGATACGGCTTCATTCGTACTGGCGGCTAGCGCCAACTGTGACAGCGAAGAGTTGCGCCATCGACTGCCGTCGAACCTCAAGGTTGGCTCGGTGGAGCGCATCCGCCAGTTGGTCAACCTGCATCTGCCCGGTATCAAGATCAGGCCTCTGCCCGTGGCTCCGCGGCAGATCGCATTCCATGCCAACAAAACCTATTTCATCCTGGAGCCCAGCTCCGAAGACCTGGCGCAACTGAAGCGCTCGGCAGGCTTCGCGTTCCATGTGTGCGGTGATTTCGCGGAGCTTGAACTGAATTTTTGGGCCATCAGGAATTGAACGAAATGGATAAGGAAAATCCCCAGGACGAAACAACCGTCCTGCTCGACCACCATGGACAACGTCCTGTTTCTGGACCCTTGACCGACGCTGTTGCGCCGCCACGTTTCGAACAGTTGCAAGAGCGAATGATCTACGCCGCGCACCTGCCGCGGTCCCAGGCCCTCAATGTCAGCCTTAATCCGCTGGTCGCGGCGGCGTCCGGATTGTTGTCGCAAATGGTGCAACTCAAGCACGGCCGCGAACGCGAGGACCTGCAAGCCCTCAAAGGGGAACTGAAGCGAGGCCTGGAGCAGTTCGAAGCCTGTGCCTTGCAGGACGGTGTTGAAAACAGTCAGTTGATCGCGGCGCGTTACGTGCTCTGCTCAGCGATCGACGAGGCGATCGTCACTACACCGTGGGGCCATGGAGGTGGGTGGTCACAGATAAGCCTGCTCAGCACTTTCCACAACGAAACCTTCGGCGGCGAGAAGGTCTTTCAATTGCTTGAGCGCTTGTCGAAAAACCCCATCAAGCACCTGTCGATGCTTGAGTTGTTGTATCTGTGCCTGTCCCTGGGCTTCGAGGGCAAGTATCGGGTCCAGACCCGTGGGATGCTCGAGCTCGAAAGTCTGCGCGATGCCCTGTATCGGCTGATCTGCCAGGCACGCGGTGACATCCCTCGTGAACTGTCGCCTCGCTGGGAAGGCTTCGATGGCGCGCGACGCAGCCCAGTGCGCATTGTTCCGGCCTGGACGGTAGCGGTTTTTACGCTGGTCTGCCTGGGGGTGGTGTACTCGAGTTTCGCCTGGGTATTGGACGAGCAACGCCGAAGCGTACTGCAACCTTATCAACTGTCAGAGCCGGTCGCCGCTCAGCCGCTACCGTAAACAGGGACGTGTCATGAAATTGCTTTTCAGGAAAGCCGGTGCCTGGGTGCGCCAGACGTGGATTTGGACGCTGCTGGCGGTGCTTTGTATCGCGTTGCTGGTGTGGTTCGCCGGGCCACTTCTGGCCGTCAATGACTACAAATTCTGGGCAAGCCCGACAGCGCGGTTGCTGACCGTCAGCGTGTTAATGCTGTGCTGGGGCTTGGCCATGGTTTTCGTCAATGGGCGCGGTGGTTCAAGCGCGAATTTCCAGCAAAACGCCCCCGAGCAGGCTCGGGCCCTGCATCAGGCCAGGATTGATGATGAGCGGCGCGAAGTGCGCTCGCGCTTCAAGCAGGCATTATCCACGCTAAGGTCCTCGAGCCTTTATCCCGGCCGCAGCGAACGCTGGCGCAACGATCTGCCGTGGTATCTGCTGATCGGCCCGCCTGCCAGCGGCAAGACCCGTCTGCTGGACTGCTCGGGCCTGGAGTTCCCTCTCGACAAGCTTGAGCGCAAGCCAATCGGCGACACGTCGGGTACCCGTTATTGCGATTGGTATTTTGCCGAGCACGCCGTGCTGGTCGACACTGCCGGGCGCTACCTGACCCAGACGGACAGTGATGTCGACAGCAGTGCCTGGACCGTATTGCTCGAACTGCTGCGCAAGCGTCGCCGCAGTCGTCCGTTGAGCGGTGTACTGGTGACGGTACCGACCGAGGTCCTGTTGCTGGGCAGCGAGGACGAAGTGACTACGCTGGCCCGCCAGATTCGTGGCCGCCTGCAGGAACTGCAACAGCGACTGCACGTCGATGTCCCGGTTTATCTGGTCCTGAGCAAAGCGGACGGCGTGCCAGGCTTCAATGAGTTCTTTGATTCGTTGACTCGCGAAGAAAACGACCAGGTATTGGGTGCAAGTTTCAGTCGGGACCAGCGTGGCAGTGACGTGGCCGTGCTACGTGCCGAGTTCGAGGCGCTGCTGCATCGACTCAACAGCCAGGTAATTATGCGCATGCATCAGGAGCGCGACCCGCTGCGCCGTAGCTGCATGCTTGATTTCCCCCTCCAACTTGGACAGCTCGGCGCCGGCCTGTGTCTGCTGGTCGAGCAGGCGTTTACCGGTAACGTTGGTACGTTGCGTGGTTTCTATTTGACTAGCGCATCGCCGCCGGGCCGAACCAACACCGCGCCTGACCGGCGCTCGCGGTTCATCAATCACTTGGTCAGCCGGGTGATTTTCCCGGAAGCCGATCTGACTGATCTCGTTCAGCGCGAGCGCCGTCGTCTCCATTGGGGACAGCGGGCCTTGTACCTCGGGGCGTTGACGGTCGTTGGCTTGTGCGGGTTGTTGTGGGCGAATGGTTTTTCGGCCAACCACGAGCGCCTGGACAACTTGCGGACACTGGCGCAGCGCTGGGACCAGCAGCAATCATCCCAGGCTAACGCCGATGATTGGGTTGCAATACTCGACTCACTGGATATCCGTTTCGAGGCCACCCGGGTTTTCCCGCCCGACAGGGCGGTGCCTTTACATGAGCGCGTCGGTCTGTACCAGGGCGATGCGAGCAACCCTGCGGTGACCGACGCCTACGAGCGTGAATTACAGGCGCGACTGTTGCCGAAGGTTGCGCAGAGGCTGGAAGCGCATGTCCGTAACAACTGGAATGACCGCGAGCAACTGCTCAACAGCCTGCGTGCGTACTTGATGCTGGGCCTGCAAGAGCGCCGCGATGTTGCCTGGCTCAAGGTTTGGCTGGCCAACGATGGGTCGCTTCGTCACCCCGGCAACACGGCACTACAGGAGGGCCTGAATGCCCACCTCGAGCGCCTGTTGGAGCTACCGTTTATCCATGCGCTCAACGAACCGCTGGTGGCCCAGGCCCGGGAAGCCTTGCGCCGTGAGTCCCTGGCAGTCGTCGTGTACAGAATGCTGCACGAACAGGCCAGCCATCTGCCGCAATACCGATTCAGCCAACACCTGGGCTCGCAAGGTGCGTTGTTGGTCGGTACCGATCGTATGATTCCCGGTTTCTATACCCGCCAGGGTTACGAACGCTACTTTTCGGTTCAAGGCACGGCCCTGGTCACCGAGTTGCTGCGGGACAACTGGGTATTGGGTGAAGGCGAGGGCCTCAGCGGCATGGACATGCGTCGCCTGATGGTCGAACTGGAACAGCTGTATTTTCGTGACTATGCCGACCACTGGAGCGAAGCGGTCGGCCAGGTCGCCCTACAAACCATCAGCAATGCAGGTGAGGGCGCCGAGCAACTCGCGGGGCTGACCTCGGCTCACTCGCCGATTCTGCGGATGCTGGTGCAAGTGCGCGAACACACTCGAATCCAGGCTGTTGCCGAGCAAATCGACGACCTGACGCAAGCGGCAGGGAACGGTGGACATGCCGTTACAACACTCGCCGCCGTGGCTGGGAAAGCCTCTGCGTCCTTGGCCGAAAACCTGCCGGACACCGCGCAAAAATCCTTGCGACGACGTTTCGAGCCGCTGCATCGCCTGCTGGACCCGGACAATGCTCCGACGGCAGATCTGGTCCAGGCCTTGCGGGCCATTGATGAGGTGCAATTGCAACTGGCAAACCTGGCTCGCGCCAGTGCCCCGGAACAAGCGGCGTTCGAGCTGGCCAGGCACCGCATGGGCGGCCAGCGCGATGCGTTGAGTCACCTGCGCGGTGCGTCTGCCCGCCTGCCGCGGCCGGTCAGTGCTTGGTTCAACGTGATGGCTGAGGACAGCTGGCGCTTGGTGCTCAATGATTCTTATCGTTACCTGAACCAGCGTTATCAGAGCGAGCTGTACAGCTTTTACGGCAAGGCGATCAACAAGCGATACCCGTTCAGTGCCCACAGTGCCAGCGAGGTCGCGCTCAATGACTTCCGGGAGTTCTTCAAGGACCAGGGCATCGTCGATCGTTTTTTCGACAATTACATGCAGCCCTTCATCAGCGGCTCCGCGGGACACTACCGTCTGCGCAGCATCGACGGTCAGAGCTTGCCGATGTCCCGGGTCTATCTCGATCAAATGGCAACCGCGCACACCATTCGCCGGAGCTTTTTCGCCGAAAACCCGACCGAACCGCAAGTACAGTTCAAGCTTGAGCCGTACACCCTGGACCCTGCGGTAAGCCGTGCTGAATTCCGTTTCGGTGACCAGATGCTTGAATACCGCCACGGTCCGATCCTGCCGGTGGCGTTTACCTGGCCAAGCGACGCGCAGAATGGTCGAACCGCCCTGGTGCTGGACAAAATAGTTGGGCGAGGCGTGGGCATCGAGAAAAATACCGGGGCGTGGTCGCTGTTTCGGTTGTTCGACCTGATGCAGAGCGAATACCTGACCGGGCGCGATGTCCGCGTATTGAAGGCAGACCTGGGTGGCCTGCGCGCCAACTATCTGCTGACGAGCCAACGTACGCCGAACCCTTTCGACATGAGTGTGCTGCGCACATTTCGCCTGCCGGTGCAGCTTTGATGGAGGCCGGCCCCTGGTACAGCGCCGCGCGCACGGACCCTGGCAAGACCCGGCCACGTAATGAGGATGCTTTTCTCGATTGCCCACAACAGGGGATGTGGGCGGTGGCCGACGGCATGGGTGGCCACTCGGGGGGTGACATTGCCAGCCAGCTGATCGTTGCCAACTTGACGGAGCTGCCGCTGTACCGGGACTTGGCTGAGCGTTCGAAAGCGGTGCGCCAATGCCTGCGCTGGACCAACCGACGACTGAGCCAGGAGCTTACCGTCACCGACGATCATCCCGGCATTATCGGCAGCACCGTGGTGGCGCTGTTGTTGGAAGGAAACCGTGGAGTCTGCATCTGGGCGGGCGACAGCCGTTGTTATCTGTGGCGGGGTCGGCGACTGTACCAACTGACCAAGGACCACTCACTGCAACAGCAACTGATCGACACGCAACGCATCAGTCGCGATGAGGCCTGTGCCCATCCTGCGGCCAAGGCACTGACCCGCGCGGTCGGTGCCGCCCCAGAGTTGACGCTGGAGGTGTTGGAGCTGGATGTTCACCCGGGCGATACGTTCTTGCTGTGCAGTGACGGCCTGTACCAAGGCCTTGGCGCGCAAGCCCTTGGCAGTGCCTTGGACCTGGCTTCGCCGCGCGTGGCGTTGGAACATCTTTTCGACGACGTTCTACGTGGCCCGGCACGGGATAACCTGACGGCCGTGGTGGTCCGCCCGTGAGTGAAGAGGGTAGCCACTCCACGTATTCCACCTTCGCCAACGCTGTGCCTGTTGTGACATCCACCCAGCTTTGCGTCAGCGAAACACCGGACATACTCGCAGGACGCTATCGCCTTGAACGCTTGCTTGGGGCGGGCGGCATGGGGGTTGTTTACCGCGCGCGGGATCTGCTGCACGAACAATTCGCTGATCCCGATCCGTACGTTGCCGTGAAGATGCTCAGCGAGGCATTCGACGCGTCACCCGATGCGAGTACGCTGCTCTACAGCGAGTTCGCCCTGACGCGGCGATTGCACCACCCGAATATTTTGCGCCCCTACACCTTCGAAGTGGACACAGCCCAACGACGGGCCTTCATCACCATGGAGCTGATGCGTGGCCTGACCTTGGACAAACTGCTTTGCGAACGGCCCCTCGGGCTGCCGTGGCCCGAACTCAAGGCTATCGCCGTGCCGCTGTTCGATGCCCTGGCATACGCCCACGGCCGTGGCGTACTGCATGGCGATGTGAAGCCAAGCAACATCATGTTGAGCGAAGAAGGCCTGCGCCTGTTCGATTTCGGTTTGGGCCTGGCCGAAGAAGGGCCTTCTCAGCACCTGCCAAACCTGAACCGTGAACGCCTTAACGCCTGGACCCCTGGTTACGCAGCGCCTGAACTGCTTGAAGGTGCGCCCCTTTCAGCGGGTGCCGATGTCTACGCTGTGGCTTGCGTGGTGTATGAACTGGCGAACGGCCAACATCCGTTCCAGCGGTTACCGTCCACCCAGGCTCGCGATGCCCGATTGGAGCGCGCGCTCAAGGCGCCGTGCAACCTGCCCAGGCGTTGCTGGGCGGTGCTACGGATGGCGCTGGCGTTTGATCCGGGGCAGCGGCGTATTAGTGCAGCTCGATTGCGTGACGCCTTGAGCGGTGTGTGGTCTTGGTGGTGACATTCTTGAATGGTGAAACGAGCCATAACCTAGTCCCTATTTTGATCGCTACGACTGCTGTTCGTGGCGAGGGAGCTTGCTCCCGCTCGGCGGCGCAGCCGTCGTAAACCGGCTGATGCGGTTTTTCCGGAGAAATGCGCCGGCCTGTTTTGGGGCGGCTTCGCCACCCAGCGGGAGCAAGCTCCCTCGCCACGGGTTGGTGGTGTGGCGGCTATCGTGGGTCGACGTTATCGAGCACACGGCTGGCCAGCATTGAACTCAGTTCGATCAATTGCTGGATGCCGAGGGCGATGTGGCGGCGGGGGCCTTCCAGGTCGAAGGCCAGGTTGCTGATCATCGCGTCGGCTGATGCCAGGTTTTCGCTGAGGTTGGCGAGCAGGCATTCGTTGTCGACGTTTTTTGCCACGGTGAATAGCTGGTCCGGTTTGGATGCATCTTCGGGTTTTTCCGGTTTGGGTAACAGGTAGTGATCCAAGACGCGTTTGGTGGTTTCGTCGTGCTTTTTGTTTTTGCGACCGGAATGGGTAGACGTTGAGTCAGTTTCTGGAGGGTTCGGAGTTATCTTGAACATTCTTACGTCCTTTGTTAGTAGGCCGCGACCATCTCGCTACTAAACGAAGGGGTGGCAGCTGTGCGCAAGTTAGTAGACCGGTAAAGGACAACGGAAACCCGGCGCGCCCGAAGGCGCCATGCGCACAGCCGCCATCAAGTGCAGGCTATGCCTGACTGATGAGACTCATGCACCGTTGTCATTACCGGGCTACTAAACCCGACCACTGATGGGCAGTGGCAGGGAAACGATAGAAGCCATGGGAACGGCGCACAAGCGGGCGGATTCTGGCGTAGTTGTAGGCAATGGCGCAAGGATTCGTAGCCTGGCGGAAGCGTGGCGGAGGGAGAATAAACAAGGCTCCGTAGTGCCCAGAATTCGGGGCGAAGGCGCTTGCTCCCGCTCAATGGCGCAGCGGTTTTTCTGTAGGAATGCGCCGGCATTTTTTGGGGCTGCTGCGCCGCCCAGCGGGGCGGTGCGACGTTTCGCTAAATCCCCTCGCCACAAAATGGATGCTAACCGCCAGCCCCCTGTGGGAGCGAGCTTGCTCGCGATGGCGGTAGCACGTTACATACCCATCTGAAGGGTAAGTATCCGAACCCCACCTGTTTCAACTCAGACCTTGATCTGTTTAAACCACTGATTCACGTGTTCGCAATCAAAGATCGTCGGGTCGAAGGTCTCCCCGTACCATTCCACCATAGCGTCATGCTCGGGATGTTCAGGGTTAGCCATGGCCTCTAAAAACACTTCGTAACCCGGCCCTCCACCCACGTCTTCCGGTGGGCAAGCATTGGCGCCCTCGATGCAGTACGGCACTTGAGGGCAGGCAGTAGCGGGTAATGTTTTTTCGACCTTGATGCGGTGATGCCAGCTATCACCGAAGTCATAGAGATAATTGAATGTCCGCTTTCCGTTCAGTGCCTTGATCAAGGTTTTACGAGCTTCCGGATTCACCGCTGGCCCCCAGCCATCAGGATCGGGCACGCCATAATTCTCACCGGCAATTTCAAACTCATGCAGATGGTAATCGCTCCAACCCATCACGATCTGGATCACCTGATGCAACCTGCCCAAGGTAATGTTTTCAGGCACTGCGAACCGACGCCAAATCGTTGGAGTCATCCACTTCAGCTCGATATGCAGTAGCAACAAGTCACGCTCGGGCTTTGGCAAGCGAACAGTTTTAGCCATGGGTCAGGCAGCCTCGCAGTGTTTGTGAGTGTAAGAGACACGCTCCAGGGGCGCAGTTCGTTAGCCCGATTGACCGGATGCTTGGCGATGCATTCCAGTACGTAGGTCACGGTGATGAAAAATCTGAGTCATCAATGCTGCTCCGGAGGTCATGCCAGAGTTTCAAGGTAATTGAATAACCTGAGTCAGGCCATCTGAGTTTCGATTTCTGCCAGCAAGCCGCAACCCGTGGCGAGGGAGCTTGCTCCCGCTCGGTTGCGCAGCGGTTTTTCTGTAGGAATGCGCCGGCCGTTTTGGGGCGGCTTCGCCGCCCAGCGGGAGCAAGCTCCCTCGCCACGGTATTTGCGCTTAACCTGCGCTCGTCGGCCAACGGCACGTCGCTCCTTGGATAGCTGTCAAAGCTTGTCCAGGCTAGAAACCGTGGTGGTGTAGAAGGCCACGCCCGACTTGTCGATGACTTTTATCCTGCCGCCTTCTTCCTTGAGGTCTTTGAGGTACGGACCGAACGCTATTTCGTCGGGTGCGGTTCGCAGAATTTCTTTGTCGAGTACCTGTGTGTCTTTCCTCAAGACCTTAAGGTTCATGAGGAAGCAGTCGATGGTTAACTGGCACTCCAGGGCGCAGACATAGTCCGACCCTTTTATTTTTTTCTGCTTGAAGGTCCACTCGTTTTTATAGTGGTTGCGGTGGAACTCATCCATTGCCTTTTTCAGCAAATCAAGGGGCAAGGCAATGGGTGGGCGGCATTTTTCCAGGCCTTCCAGCAACAGTTGCATAAAGAACTCATTGAGCTCGTTGACCGATGTGCATTTTTTATACTGTTCGGTATCCAGGCTGACATTGACGATGAGCGCGCCGCTGGAGTTTACATAGGGTTCATCGACGGCTTGGCGGGTGCCGACAAAGCAGATTTTCTTGAAGTTCGGCGTTTCGAATTTTTCTGCACTCAGGTGGCGCTCAAGAAAATTGCAGATCGATCGGCTTTGGTCGCGAAACGGATGAATAATTTCGTCGCTGAATTCGCCCAGGTCGGGGTATAGGTAGATTTCTTTTAAGATCATGGTCTTGAATGCCTCGCTGGGTCTGGTTCCCGCCTGCGTCGATTCGCGTTTCTTCGCTCAAAATCTCGACTTTCCAACGAGCAACTGGGCCGGCCGGCTCTTTTTTGATGACTCTGGATTCGTAACGTCCTCTTGAAATCCAATACTCATACGTAGACCTGAGCGAGCCTCGTGAGGCAATCGCTTCACAGGCTCGTGGGTAGGTTATTTCCAGGCAGCATGGTAAGCCTGTCCAGCGATGACGCCACCGGCTCTATTGGCCTGTGAGTTCAGCAAGGAACTCCTCAAATGATTCGCATACGAACGCCAGATCCTCTTCATCCATCAAGTACAGGTAAATATTCCCGAAGTCAGCTTCCTTAACGGATAAGAGGAAGGAATTGCCACCGTGATCGTACGCAAAGGGGATCATTTGTTTTAGCAACGGAACGTCGTCCGTCAAGTCGCGATAGACCGTTTCGATAGGGGCTTGTCCGTATTTGATCGGAGTGAACCCACCCAGCAAGAAATCATTCTCGCTACTGCTCTCAGACAAATCGCCGCCGTTGTACTTTAGATAAAATTGCCTAAAGGCTGTCGGTAATTCCACATTGAATTTTTCTTGGAACTCATTCAACTCTTGCACAGAGAGGGCGCGTTCGGATTCTTCGAGGGTCAGCCGCATTTGGATGCTCCTTTTGTTCTGCTCTTGAAACGAGCTGGGTGAGTATAGGCCTTGCCTGTAGCTGCTTTGTATTGAGCTACGCCGCCGTTATGGCTTATGCCGTTGTGGGCGTTTTGCTTGATGAGCTGCATCGTGCCTGTGTTGGTCTTGGGATCGTAATCATCCAGGTGGTGCCATACATGACCGGACGGCGTAGTTTTTTGACTCAACTTGGCCGCCTTGTTTGCGGCTTCGAAGTCTTTCCCGTAGTCCCCGGTGTATTCAATTCTAACGATTGGGTTCACGCCGGGTTTTTTGTTGTAAAGCGCGTTACTTTCAGAATAGTCGAGACCTCCACCGGGTGTCTTCGTGACGCCTGTGTACCCACGGTCTTTCAGTTTTATCAGCGGATCGACTGCTAGGCCTAGAGGGTCTGCATAGCCGATAGGGTTGGGCGCATAGGCATAAAAATTAAGGCCCCCGGCCAAGCCTATTGGGTCGGGCGTAGTGAAGCGACCCACGTCGGGATCATAAAACCTGAGAACGTTGTAGTGCAGCCCAATTTCTCGATCGAGGTACTGTCCCTGGAACCTCAGGTTTTGCTCTTCGATGAAGTAGGGTTCACGAATCTCCTGAAGGGGGTTACCCCACACCTCAAAGCGAGCTTGCCAGACGCTACGCCCGTCGGCTTCTGTGAGTTGTTCTGGCAGGCCGTTCAGGTCGTTGTGGTAATAACGGACTTTCTGATGCGCGCCGTATCCATCGATCCGTGCAAGGGGGTCGTAGGTGTTATCCGTATAAAGATAAAGGCTGGTCTGGTTGTACCGACTTTCCTGCAATAAGCGCATACCGTCCCAGGTAAAACGGGTTTCGCCCAGCGGGTAACCATTGCTGTCGTGTTCGGTTTTTTCGATGCGCCGGCCCAGCGGGTCGTAGGCCATTTTCACCACACTGCCGTTGTCGTTGCGCACTTCAATCAAGCGGCTGTTGGCATCGTAGGCAAAGTGCTGCACGCCGCGTTTGGCGCTGCGTTTTTCGATCATCCGGCCGAAGGCGTCGTAGCGGTAGCGCTTGTCCTGGTAGGTCAGCAGTTTGTTGTGCACCACCAATCCAGCGCCGGGGGCCGGGCCGTCCAGCAGGTTGGCGGCGGCGTCGTAGGTGAAGGTTTCGCGCTGGCCGTGCAGGCTGTCCTGGCTGGCGATGATGCGGCCGGTGGCGTCGTAGTGCAGCAGTTGGCGTTGTTGCGCGGCGGGTTGCTGGTCGAGTTTGCCGATGAGGTTGTCGGCGGGGTCGTACTCGAAGTGTTTTTGCACCGCCGCCGGCAGCAGCGAGGGTTGGCTGCTGTGGCGGCGTTGTCGCGTGCGCAGGCGGCCGCTGCGGTCGTATTCGCTACGGGTGTTGATCTGCCCTTGGGTGCGCAGCACTTCGCGGTGCAGGCGGTCGCGTTCGAAGTCGCTGATGACCTGGCCGTCGAGGTTGATCTGGTGCAGGTGGCCGCTGCCGTAGTACAGGCGGTTGACCCAGCGGCCATCGGGCAGTTGGGTCTGGATCAGGTTGCCGAGTTCGTCGTAGTGGTGTTGCAGGCTTCCGGCGGCGCTGTTTTCGGCGAGTAACTGGCCGAGGGCATCGTAGGCGAAGCTCAGGGTCTGGGCGTTGCCTTGCAGGTCGGTGAAGGTGACGGCGGTGAGTTGGTCCAGCGGGTCGTAGCTGTATTCGGTGCGGCCATCGTCGGTGACTTTGGCGATCAGCCGGCCCACGGCGTCGCGTTCCAGGCGATGGACGATGGGCGCCGGCGGTGTTTCGGGAATGAGCGCCAGGCCCGTGCCGTACGGCGCAGGCATCGCCGTCACCGCCGCGACGTTGTCGAGGCGGTCGTAGTCGTAGCGCTTGGCGCTGCCATCCAGGTCTTGTTGTTCGGTCAACCGATCCCCGATATCCCAGGCAAACCGGTAGCTCTCACCATTCTCGTTGGTCAGCGCTTGCAGCCGGCCGAAGCTGTCGTAGGCGAACTGCACCTGCCGGCCCTGGGCGTCTGTGCGTTGGCGGACCTGGCCGCGGCGGTTGTGTTGGTAAAGCGTGGTGTGCCCGGCCGGGTCGGTGTAGCCGATGAGGTGGCCGGCGGTGTCGCGCTGGTAGTGTTCGGTTCGGCCGTCCGGCAACTGGCTGCTGAGCAGACGTCCCTGGGCGTCGTAGCTGAATTGGGTGCGCTCGCCGAGGGCGTCGGTGATGGTTTGCAGGTAACCGCGCGCGTCGTAGCTGAAGCGCGTCGGGTAACCCGAGCAATCGACGTGTTCCACCAATTGGCCGAACGGGTTCCAGCGCAGCTTCTTGCTTTTGCCGGTGGCATCGATGATCTCCACGACCTGGCCGTGGGTGTCGTAGCGGTAACGGGTGATGTGGCCCAGTGGGTCGGTTTCCACCGTGCAGTTGCCGCGTTGATCGTAGCGGTATTTCCAGCTGTGGCCGGCGGCGTTGGTGTCCACCAGCGGCAGGGCCCAGTGTTCGAGCCAGAGGGTGGATTCGCTGCGGCCCAACGGGTCGGTTTCGCTGAGCAGGTTGCCGGCGTCGTCGTAGCTGAATGTGTACTGGCCGCCCTGTGGATCGGTGGCGCTGAGCAACTGGCGCTCATCGTTCCATTCGAACAGCCAGGTCTGGCCGAGGTTGTCAGTGAACTGGGTGATCTGGTGCTGGCTGTTCCAGTGCCGGGTGCTGACGCGTTGCAGGCTGTCGCTGATGCGGGTGATGCCCGCCTTGAGGTCATAGTCGAACTGGTAGGCGTCGCCTTCGTCGGTCCAGTGCCGGACCACGCGCCATTCCTGGTCGTCGATCAGGGCCCATTCGTAGAAGCAATGCAGGCCGCTGGGCAACTGGTGCTCGACCATCCGCTGCCCGGCGTCGTAGCTGAAGCGTCGCTGCACCTGGCCGGTGGCGTCGCGCACTTCGGCGAGGGTGTTGGCCGTGTCGTAGGCGTAGCTGACCAGCACCTCCCGCGTTTGGTCGGGGTAGAGGCGTTCGATGTGGGTGACGCGTTCGCCTGCGCGGATCAGCTCGACTTGCACCAGGTCGAAGGTGTCGCGCAGTCGCACCAGGCGTCCGGCGTCGTCATAGTCGAGGTGGATGCGGTTGTCGTTGCGATCACCCAGTTGGCTCAGGCGCAGGTGTGATGGGTTGGTTGGCGAAGGTTCGAACAAACGGTACAGGCCGTCTTCGCTTTCGATCAGCAATTGCCCGTTCACATGACGGCGCACCGCCAGGCCTTCACCGGCGCTGAACACCGCGCCGCCCAAGGGGATGGAACCCATGTCGATGGGCCGGCCTTGTTCGTCGGTGTAGACCAGGGTTTCGCCGCCCTCGGGATGGGGCAGGATTTCTACCTGGACTTCGTAGGCGACGCTCCAGCCGGCGCCGAACAGGCTGTCACGGCGTTCGTCGCGGCTGTTGTACACGCGCTGCCAGTCAATCGGCAGGATGCCGGGCAAGACGAAATCCAGGTCCTCGTCACCGCCTAGCACCTTGGCCCCGGTAGCGGCGTGCACCGGGTTCGACGAACCCAGGGCGGCGTTGGCGGCTGCGTTCGCCGCGCTGCTGGCGGCCATGGACACCGCGCCGCCCACCAGCATGCACGGCAGTTTGCTGAAGAACTTGCCCTTGCCGCCCTTGAGCATCAGCAGCGCGGTGACCGCCAGGCCTACGCCCGGGGTCTTGCCGCTGCGGATCTCGCGCACCACCACCGAGCCGCCGCCAATGGTCACGTCAGGGGAAATCAGCCCGGCCGACACTACGGTCGCATCGCAGGTGCTGCGGTCGCCGCTGCGCACGGCGGGCTGGCCGTTGATGGTGACCTTGTCCGAACCTTCGGCCATGAACTGCGGTGGCATGGGTGGGTGCTTGGTGCAGATCACCAGGTCTTCCGGCCGGGTCTCCGTGCCGGGGGCTGGCGAGGCGACAGTGGGGCGCCACATTTGCGAGAAGAAATTCCCGGCCATGTCCAGGTAACTGGGTTCTTCTTCCGGCTCGGGCATTTCCAGTTCGGTGCCGGCCGGCGCGACATGGGAAACAACAGCGCCGGCGGCGCGGGCCGAGGGTATGTTGTTGGTGAAGGTGTCCTTGGAGCCGGTGAGGATGTTGGCCTGCACCGTGGGCGGAAAGAGGGCGTTGCCGATGCCCTCGCATAAATTGCTCAGGCCTTTGTCGGCCCCGGTCTTGCTCATGGCCAGGCCGACGATGGTGCCCACCACCAGGCCCAGGACGAAGCAACCCAGGCCGCCGGTGACGACGGTGATGCCCGTGGCCGCGACCACGGCGGCGGTCGCCAGGGCGGTGATCGCGATGTTGGCCGCCACCTCCAATACGCCGCCAAGGATGTCGGCCATCATCGAGGTGTGGTTGAGTGCATCGCCCAGGCGGGCGGCCCAGAGCGCGTCAGACATGCACGTTGCTCAGGCGGGTAGGGCGGCCGATGACCGTGAGTTCAAGCAATTTGATGCCTTCCATTGCATCTGTGTCCTTGTGGGTTACGGCATGCTCATCAGGGCCATTCTCAGGCGCTTGATCAGTTTCGGGGTCTTGAGGCAATCGACCGGGCGTTTGTTGCCCAGGGCGGGCACGGTCTGTTCCAGCCACCAGAACCCTTCCTTGAGCCCTCTTTTTCCGTAGAGCACGACGGCCATGTCGAGGTTGTCATCCATGGCCTTGGCCAGCGCGCGCGCGTTGTCGTCGAGGTAGTCCTCTTCGTACAACCGCACGAAATGCTGCCAATCGGCATCGCCGACGTATTCGTCTTCCAGTCCCATTCTAAAAACCTGCAAAGGAAATCAAGTTGCTGCCGGTCGGGTTTCGCGCCGACGGCGCCAGGATCCCATCATAACCATTAGCCTTGGCCCAGGCGCCGATTTGATGGGTCTGGGTGTATTTGTCGCCGGTAATGCTCTTGAGGGAGACCCCCAATTGTTTGCGCACATCGGCCCGGGTCAGGTCCAGGACGTTGTTGAGCTGCACTTTCTTGCTGACCAGCACCCGTGTGGACAGGTCCACGCCCCAGTGATTGACTTCGCCCATGGCGGTCTTGCGTGAGTTGGCGCCATAGACACCGCCCAGGCCGGGGGCGGTGTAACGGTGCCTGGAGGCGACGTTCCACTTGTGCGCCGTCCAAGTCGTGCTGATCCGCCCCGGCTCTTCAAAGCGATACACCGTTCGGTTGACCTTGCGACCCTTGGGCGGCGTCGAGCATTTCATCAGCCCGAAGGGGTCGATCCAACTCACCGGGTTCGGCGCGTACTGGTAGAGGTTCAGCCCTCCAGCTAAGCCGATGGGGTCCGGTGTGGTGAAGCGGCCGATGTCCGGGTCGTAGAAACGCAGGGTGTTGTAGTGCAGCCCGGTTTCGCGGTCCAGGTATTGACCTTGGAAGCGCAGGTTCTGCTCTTCGATGTAATACGGTTCGCGCAACTCTTCGGCGGTGTTGCCCCACACTTGGTAACGGGCTCGCCAGAGTGTGTGGCCGTCGGCTTCCGCGAGCTGTTCGGGCAGGCCGTTGAGGTCGTTGTGGTAATAACGGACCTTCTGTTGCTCGCCCAGGCCGTCGACCCTCGCCAGGGGTTCGTGGCTGTCGTCGGCGTAGATGTAGAGGCTGGTCTGGCTGTCGCGGTGTTCCTGCAAAAGTTGCAGCGCATCCCAGGTGAAACGGGTGCGGTTGAGCAGCGTGGCGTGGCGGTCGTACTCGGCTTTTTCGATGCGTCGACCCAACGGGTCATAGGTCATTTTTACGACCGAGCCGTTATCGTTGCGCACTTCCACCAGGCGTTGTTCAGCATCGTAGCGAAAACGCTGGACGCCACGTCGGGCGCTGCGTTTTTCCACCATGCGACCGAAACCGTCATAGCGGTAGCGCTTGTCCTGGTAGGTCAACAAGCGGTTATGCGCGACCTGGCCTGTGCCCAGACCGTCCAGCAGGTTGGCGGCCGGGTCATAGGCGAAGCTTTCACGCTGGCCTTGAAGGTTGTCCTGGCTGGCGAGAATGCGGCCGGTGGCGTCATAGTGCAGCAATTGGCGATGGGACGCTTCGGGCTGGCTGTCGAAGCGCTCCACCCGCTGATCGCTGGCGTCATAACCAAACAGCGATTGCGCCACGGGCGGCAGCAGCGTGGACTGACCCTGTTGCCGCCGCTGACGGGCCCGCAGGCGGCCACTGCGGTCGTATTCGCTGCGGGTGCTCTGGCGCCCCTGGGTGCGCAGCACTTCGCGGTGCAGGCGGTCGCGTTCGAAATCGCTGATGACCTGGCCGTCGAGGTTGATCTGGTGCAGGTGACCGCTGCCATAGTGCAGGCGGTTCAGCCAACGACCGTCGGGAAGCAGCGTCTGGGTCAGGTTGCCCAGTTCGTCATAGCGATGTTCGAGGTTCCCCGCCCAGCCTTGCTCGGTAATCAATTGCCCCAGGGCGTCGTAACGCAAGCCCAGGCTTTGTACTTCACCGGTCTGGCTGGTGAAGGTGATCGCGTTGACCTGGTCGAGCGCGTCATAGCGGTACTCGGTGCGTCCGTCTGCGGTGACTTTCGCCACCAGTCGCCCCATCGCATCGCGCTCCAGCTCATGAATGATGGGGGCTTGGGGCGAGAGGTCCAGGTCGGTGCTGCCGGGCACCGCGAGCGCTTCCATGCGGGTGACGTTGTCCAGCGGGTCGTAGGCGTAGCGCTTGAGGCTGCCGTCCAGGCTGTGTTGGGCGGTCAAGCGGTCGGCGGCGTCCCAGGCAAACCGGTAGCGCTCACCGTTTTCGTTGGTCAGGGCCAGGAGGCGCCCGTAGTTGTCGTAGCTCAGCTCCACCCGGCGACCATGGGCGTCGGTGCGCACCCGCAGTTGACCGCTTAGGGTGTGTTGGAAATTTGTCGTGTGTCCAGCCGGGTCGCTATAGCCGATCAACTGTCCGCTTGCGTCACGCTGATAGTGCTCGGTGCGCCCGTCCGGCAGTTGCTTGCTCAGCAGCCGACCCTGGTCGTCGTAGCTGAAAAGCGTCCGCTCTCCCAGTGCGTCGGTGCTGCTGAGCAACAGCCCGCGCTCGCAATAGCTCAACCGTGTGGTGTAACCGGAACAATCGGTGTGTTCGCTGAGTTGCCCAAGCGCCGTCCAGCGCATGGTCTTGCTTTTGCCGGTGGCGTCGATGACCTCCACCACTTGGCCGTGGGCGTCGTGGCGATAGCGGGTGACGTGGCCCAGCGGGTCGGTTTCGCGAATGCGGTTGCCCCGCGCGTCATAGTGGTACTGCCAGGTATTTCCCGCGGCATCGGTTTCAGCCAGGGGCAGGGCCCAGTGTTCGAGCCACAGGGTTGACTCGCTGCGCCCCAGCGGGTCGCGGGTTTCGCAGAGGTTGCCCGCTTCGTCATAGCTGAACTGATGTTGTCCGCCGTTGGGATCGGTCGCCCCCAGCAACTGGCTTTCGTCGTTCCACTGGAAGGTCCAGGTGCGATCCAACGCGTCGGTGGTTTCGGTGATCCGATAGCGGGTATCCCAGCGACGGGTGCTGATGCGCTGCAAACCGTCGGTGATGCGCGTGGTCCCGGCGGCCAGGTCATAATCGAAGGTGTAGGCGTCGCCCGCGTCGGTCCAGTGGCGAACCACGCGCCATTCCAGGTTTTCAACCAACGCCCATTCATAGAAACAGCGAAGCCCGGTAGGCAGTTGGTGTTCCACCATTCGCCGCCCGGCGTCGTAGGTGTAGCGACGTTTCACCTGGTCGTTGGACTGACGGACCTGTGCCAGATCGCCCTGGCCGTCGTAGCCATAGTGCATCAGCACTTCCCGACGTTGATCGGCATAGAGGCGGTCGATCCGGCTGACTCGTTGTGGCCAGCGTTCGTCATACGCCAGTGCGATGCGGGTCAGGTCGAAGGTGTCACGCAGTTGCGCCAGGCGTCCGTTATCGTCGTATTCCAGGTGGATACGGTTGTGGTTGCGGTCACCCAGTTGGTCCAGGCGCAGCAGCGCTGCATTGGCTGGCGTGGGTTCGAACAAGCGGTACAGCCCGTCCGCGCTCTC
Source organism: Pseudomonas sp. Lb2C2 (assembly GCF_052112205.1). Lineage (NCBI taxonomy): Bacteria > Pseudomonadati > Pseudomonadota > Gammaproteobacteria > Pseudomonadales > Pseudomonadaceae > Pseudomonas > Pseudomonas sp. Lb2C2. Next base: position 354,120 of record NZ_JAUTYW010000003.1, read on the forward strand.
TATCAGCAGCTCGCCGTTGGCATGCCGTCGCACGCTGAGGCCTTCACCGGCACTGAACACGGCACCGCCCAACGGGATGGAGCCCATGTCGATGCGTCGGCCCTGTTCGTCGCTATAGACCAGGGTTTCGCCGCCGTCTGGATGGGGCAGGATTTCGACGCGTACCTCGTAGGGCACGCTCCAACCGGCACCGAACAGCCCGTCGCGGCGTTCGTCGCGGCTGTTGTAGAAGCGTTGCCAGTCGATCGGCAAGATGCCGGGCAGGACGAAGTCCATCTCCTCGACATCGCCCAGCACTTTGGCCCCGGTGGCGGCGTGCACGGGGTTCGAGGAGCCCATCGCGGCGTTGGCTGCGGCGCCCATCGCGCTACTGACCGCCATCGACGCCGCACCGCCGACCAACATGCACGGCAGGTTACTGAGGAATTTACCCTTGCCGCCCTTGAGCATCAGCAGCGCCGTGACCGCCAGCCCGACGCCCGGGGTCTTGCCGCTGCGGATCTCGCGCACCACTACCGAACCGCCACCAATGGTCACGTCAGGGGAAATCAGCCCGGCTGATACCACGGTCGCATCGCAGGTGCTGCGGTCGCCGCTGCGCACGGCGGGCTGACCGTTGATGGTGACTTTGTCCGAGCCTTCGGCCAGGAACTGCGGCGGCATCGGCGGGTGTTTCATGCAGGTGATCATGTCCAGCGGCTTGGGCACGGCACCGGGCGCGGGCACGGCGACCGTGGGACGCCACATCTGCGAGAAGAAATTCTCGGCCATGTCCAGGTAGCTGGGTTCGGCTTCGGGTGCTTCAAGTTCGGTGCCGGCCGGCGCGACATGGGACTCGATCGCCCCGGCGGCGCGGGCGGCAGGGATGTTGTTGGTCAAGGTGTCGGTGGAGCCGGTGAGGATGTTGGCCTGCACCGTGGGCGGGAAGAGGGCGTTGCCGATGCCCTCGCATATGTCGCTTAGCCCCTTGTCGGCCCCGGTCTTGCTCATGGCGAGGCCGACCACGGCGCCCACCACCGCGCCGAGCAGGAAGCAACCCAAGCCGCCGGTGGCAACGGTAATGCCCGTGGCCGCGACCACGGCAGCCGTCGCTACCGCGGTGATCGCAATGTTCGCGGCCACTTCCAGGACGCCGCCGAGGATATCGGCCATCATCGAGGTGTGGTTCAGCGCGTCGCCTAGCCGAGCGGCCCAGAGTGCGTCAGACATGCAAGGTGCTCATCAAGCCAGAACGTCGAACAGCAGCGAACCCTTGATCGTTGCCCAATGCGCCGCTTCGGCATCGCCCAGTTTCTCGGCTTTCACGTAGCTCAGAGCAAGCATTTTGCGGGTGCCGGGCAGCACCAGGGCCAGTTGGAACTGGAAGACCTTTTCATTGCCCTTGTTGAACTGGCTGCGCAGTTCGATGGCTTCGACTTCCTGGTTGGCGCCTACGCGCACGGTGGCGCCCGGTTGGCAGCGCAGGTCCTGGACCTGTTTTTCCAGGCGCTTGAGCTGGTCGTCGAGGTTGCTTTGCAGGGTCTCGCCCTCGGCCAGCAAACTGCGGCTGACGATCAAGGACGTGCCCAGTTCGGGGAACTTGAGGATGTTGATTGTCGCGTCCAGCAATTCGCTGGGCGGCAGCTGGAACTGGAATTCATTGAGGCGGTAAGTCATGGCGCAAAAATCTCGAGGTTAGCCCTTGGGTGCAGGGAACGCGGCTTGGATGTTGGCATCGATGCTGCCCTTGACGCCCTGGCCGTCCGGCGTGGCACCCGGGCCGCCGCCGTTGTTCAGGTGCAGCACGCCGCCGGTGTTGAACTCGGCATCGCCGCTGGCGTAGAAGCTGATCTGTACGCCGGTCAGGTTGATCTGGCCGCTGGCGTTGAGCTCCAGGATGCTTTCGCCGCACACCAGGCGCAGGTTTTCGCCCACTTCAATCACGTAGCTCTGGCTGATGCTGTCGGTCTTGCGCTGGCCGACGGAGAGGATGTCCTCCTGCTTGACGATGCGCAGGCGGTTGTTGCCGATGGTCACCGTCTCGTTGTGGCCGATGCTCTTGTTGCGGTCATGGCCCACCGAGTGGCTTTCATCCACCTCGACCACGATGTCCTGGTTACGTTCGGCATGGATGTACAGCTGCTCGGCGCCTTTCTTGTCTTCCATGCGGATTTCGTTGAAATTCGCCGGCGTGCCGCCCTTGCTCGAACGGCTTTTCATCCCGCTCTGGGTGGCATTGGCGGGCAAGTCATAGGGCACGGTCTGTTCGGCGTTGTAGACGCGGCCGGTGATGATCGGCCGATCCGGGTCGCCTTCGAGGAAACTGACGATCACTTCCTGGCCAATGCGCGGGATCTGCATCGAGCCCCAGTTTTTCCCGGCCCATGCCTGCGACACGCGAATCCAGCACGAGCTGTTTTCGTTGGACTGGTCGTGCCGATCCCAATAGAAGTGCACCTTCACCCGGCCGAACTGATCAGTCCAGATTTCCTCGCCCTTGGGACCCACCACTAAGGCAGTCTGCGGGCCCTTGACGATAGGGTGATGGGTGATGGGCAGTGGTCGATAGCTTTGCTGGGCGTCGATACAGGTCAGGCTGCTTTCGAACTGCGCCGAAGGCGCCCCACCGCCGGTTTCGCCGCTTTCCTGGGAAATGTAGTAGCGGGCGCCGACGATCAGGTATTCGCGGTTCTGGTCCTGGCGGGTGAAGCCGGTGAGGCTGAACAGATGCCCCGAGCCCAGGCCCCGAGCGTTACCGGCCAGCTCGACCTGTTCGTGCTGGGTCTGCAAGGCTTCGATGCGGGTGCGGGCGTAGTGTTCGCCGTCCTGGCTCTGCACGTAGGTGCCAGGGTAGTCGTACAGGGGATAGTCGCCGGCCGTGTGCGGGCGTGGCATGGCCGAGCGCACGTCGATGCGTGCGCTGGGGCGCTGGAAATCGTAGTCGTTGAGCTCAAGCGAACCCGGCTGGACTTCCTGGGCCAGGTGCCAGTCGTGGATGTGGTCGCGCTCGCGCTGCTGCTCATTCTTCGGGTAGTACGGCACCGAACCGTAGCCGGGGGCCGTGGTGTGGGCGCCATAGGCATCGGCCAGCACCAGCACATGCCGGCCCTGCTCATGGCGGAAGAAGTAGTAGATGCCTTCTTGTTCCATCAAGCGGCTGACGAAATCGAAGCTGGTCTCGCGATACTGCACGCAGTATTCCCACTCGCGATAAGGCCGGCTCAGGGCGTCTTCGAAATCGGAAAAGCCCAAGTCGCGGAACACCTGCTTGATGATCTGCGGGATGGTGAGGTTCTGGAAAATCCGGCAATCGGAGGTACGGGTCAGCAGCCAAAACCACGGGCGCAGGGTGGCCTGGTAACTGGCGAACTGGCCCTGGTCGACGTTCTGGCTGAAACGGGCCACGATGCCATGGAAATAACGCTCGCCACCGCCATCGAGTTGCAGGCTCACGCACATGGGCTTGCCGAGCACCTGATTGAGGTCGATGGCGTTATCCAGCGAGTGCAGCTGCAACTCATAGTTGAACAGCCGCCCCAGTTCTTCGCCGCCGCCCATGTCCTTGAGCAGCAGTACCTCAGGTCCCAGGGGGCTGGTGATCTTGGCCAGGCGGGTGGCTTGGTTGAATAACATCGAGGGTCTCGTGCAGGTTGTAGTAACTGGCGGAACCGAATACCACTGTGGGAGCGAGCTTGCTCGCGAAGGCGGTGTGTCAGGCAACATCAATGGCACTGACAGATTGCATTCGCGAGCAAGCTCGCTCCCACAGGGTTATGCGGTGCTCCTTCGGGTCAGGCCGCGTCGCTGAAATCGTACTGCAATTCGTTATCCACGGCGCTGATCCGCACCCCGGCCAAAGCCTTGCCTTCGAGCATGCGGGTCAGGAACTCGCGGCTCATGTCCGGCAGCAGGCTGTTGGTCAGGATGGTGTCGATCATGCGCCCGCCGCTTTCGGTTTCGGTGCAACGCGAGACGATCAGGTCGATCACTGCGTCGTCGTAGTCGAAGGCGACTTTGTGGGTGCTCTCCACGCGCTTCTTGATGCGGTTGAGTTGCAGGCGGGTGATGGCCTTGAGCATCTCGTCGCTGAGCGGGTAGTACGGGATCGTCACCAGGCGACCGAGCAAGGCCGGCGGAAAAATCTCCAGCAACGGTTGGCGCAGGGCCTTGGCGATTTCTTCCGGCTCGGGCACGTTCTGCGGGTCTTTGCAGACCTGGGCGATCAGCTCGGTGCCGGCGTTGGTGGTCAGCAGGATCAAGGTGTTCTTGAAGTCGATCACCCGGCCTTCGCCGTCCTCCATCACGCCTTTGTCGAACACCTGGAAGAAGATCTCATGCACGTCCGGGTGGGCCTTTTCCACCTCGTCCAGCAACACCACGCTGTACGGTTTGCGCCGCACGGCCTCGGTCAGCACGCCGCCTTCGCCATAGCCGATGTAGCCCGGTGGCGCGCCCTTGAGGGTCGACACGGTGTGGGCTTCCTGGAACTCGCTCATGTTGATGGTGATAACGTTCTGCTCGCCGCCGTACATGGCTTCGGCCAGGGCCAGGGCGGTTTCGGTCTTGCCCACGCCGGAAGTGCCGGCGAGCATGAACACACCAATCGGCTTGCTCGGGTTGTCGAGGCCGGCGCGGGAGGTCTGGATGCGCTTGGCGATCATCTGCAAGGCATGGTCCTGGCCGATGATGCGTTTCCTCAGGTGCTGGTCGAGGTTGAGCACGGTTTCCAGTTCGTTGCGGGCCATGCGGCCCACCGGGATACCGGTCCAGTCGGCGACCACCGAGGCCACGGCCTGGTAATCCACGGTCGGCAGGATCAGCGGGGTTTCGCCTTGCAGCGCGGTCAGGCGCTGTTGCAGGTCCACCAGTTTCTCACGCAGTTGGTGGCTTTCGTTGTCAGAAGCTTCGCTGTTGTCTTCGCTGTCCACCACGCCAACGCGTTCGCGCAAGGTGGCACGGGTGGCGAGCAGTTCGTCCACCAGGGTTTTCTCTTCGGCCCAACGGCCTTCCAGCTCGGCCAGGCGTTCGCGCTCGGCGCTCAGCAGGTTTTCGCTCTGGGTCTGGCGGCTGCCGATGACCACGCCAATCGCGTGTTCACGGGCGATGATTTGCAGCTCGGTTTCCAGCGCTTCGATGCGCCGACGGCTGTCGTCCACTTCGGCCGGTACGGCGTGCAGGCTGATGGCGACGCGGGCGCAGGCGGTGTCCAGCAGGCTCACGGATTTGTCCGGCAGCTGGCGCGCGGGAATGTAGCGGTGGGACAGCTTGACCGAGGCTTCCAGGGCTTCGTCGAGGATCTGCACCTGGTGGTGTTTTTCCATGGTCGAGGCCACGCCGCGCATCATCAGCAGGGCCTTGTCTTCCGACGGCTCGGCCACTTGCACCACTTGGAAACGGCGGGTCAGGGCCGGGTCTTTTTCGATGTGCTTCTTGTACTCGGCCCAGGTCGTGGCGGCCACGGTGCGCAAGGTGCCGCGGGCCAACGCCGGCTTGAGCAGGTTGGCCGCGTCGCCCGTGCCGGCGGCGCCGCCGGCACCCACCAGGGTGTGGGCTTCGTCGATGAACAGGATGATCGGCTTGGGCGAGGCCTGGACGTCTTCGATGACCTGGCGCAGGCGCTGTTCGAACTCGCCTTTCATGCTCGCGCCGGCCTGCAACAGGCCAACGTCAAGGCTGCGCAGTTCCACGTCCTTGAGGGCCGGCGGCACGTCGCCGGCGACGATGCGCAGGGCAAAGCCTTCGACCACCGCGGTCTTGCCCACGCCGGCTTCACCGGTAAGGATCGGGTTGTTCTGCCGGCGGCGCATGAGGATGTCCACCAGTTGGCGGATCTCTTCGTCACGGCCGACGATTGGGTCGAGCTTGCCGCTGCGGGCCTGCTCGGTAAGGTCGACGGTAAAGCGCTTGAGGGCTTCCTGCTTGCCCATGGCGCTAGGGGCCATGGCGCCGCTGGCTTCGCCCGGCACGGCACCGGCATTGAAGCCGTCGCTGGCAGTCAGGGCGTTTTCCGGCGAGTCGCCGACGTATTCGTCAAACCGTTCGCTCAGGGCTTCGACCTTGACCTTGTCGAACTCCGACGACAGGCCCAGCAGCGCGTGGCGCAGGCTCGGGGTCTTGAGAATGCCCAGCACCAGGTAACCGGTGCGCACCTGGCTTTCGCCGAACATCAGGCTGCCGTAGACCCAGCCGCGTTCCACGGCTTCTTCCACGTGGGACGACAGGTCGGTGATCGACGTCGAACCCCGTGGCAGGCGGTCCAGGGCTTCGGTCAGGTCGCGGGCCAGGCGCGCCGGCTCGATGTTGAACTGGCGAATGATGCGGTGCAGGTCCGAGTCCTGCAGTTGCAGCAACTGGTGAAACCAGTGGGCCAGTTCCACATAAGGGTTACCGCGCAATTTGCAGAACACGGTGGCGGCTTCAATGGCTTTGTAGGCCACGCTGTTGAGTTTGCCGAACAACGCGGCGCGACTGATTTCACCCATGCTCATGGCTCCTTGAGGTCTGTGAGGTGTTGGCCTGTTCGGCGTAATGCCGGGCCAGTATTAAATCGTTGGCATCTGTTTCGGGACGGCCCAGCCAGGTGTTGAAACCCAGGCGGAAACGCCCATTGAGTTGCAGTGCCGGGACTTCGGGTTGCTCCAGGACCAGGTTCAGGTCCCAGTCCAGTTCATGGCCCAAGTATTCGGCGACCCAGGCCACCAACTCGTTGAACGGTTGGCTGCCGGGCAGCATGCCCATGTAGTCAACTAGCTTGAGTGGCCCCAGGCGAATGCGGAATTTGTGCTGGCGATCCCACACGAAGCGGCCCAGGCAGAAGTCCACGCCCAGTTGGGCGTTGACACCGATTCGGCTGCGTTCAGGCAGTTCCAGCCATTGGCCGACGTATTCTTCGATCTCCACCGGCAGGCCGAAGTACTCGCCGAGGATTGCCTTCAAACCGTCCGGGTAGCGGGTTTGCGCCGCCAGGTGGCCGCTGTAGTGCAGCTTCGCCGTGTCGGGAATCAACCCCTGGTTGAGCAGGCTCGGCATGCCCCGGCCGCTGAGTGCCGCCAGGCGCGCCGACCAATAGTCATCGTCCGGGCGGTCGTGGCTGACCGTCGGCCGCGCTTCGGCCCAGGCCCGATAAAACAGGCTGAGCAGGCGATGATGGAACACATCGAGGAAGCGCTTGCTGGTGCTGTCGGCGTTGTTGCGCTGGCGTTCGCGCACGTATTCGGTGATGTGCAGCGGCATCGGGCCGTTGGGGCCGCCGAGGCCGAAGAAGAATTGCTCCAGGCGTGCCGGCGCACCGTCGCTGCCCGGTTGCACCGAGGCGAGGGTGGCCGGGGCGAAGGTACATTCGGCCCGTTGCCCGAGGCGCAGCGGGTCGTCGGCCAGGCGCAGGGAATGGCCCAGGCGCGGCAGCCCGGGGGATTCGCACTCGATGCGTCGCAGCGCCTGGAAGAAGTCATATTCCCAGGGCTCCTGGTGCATCGCCTCCAGGGTACTCACAGGGTCGGACGACGTCCGGGCTTGGCTTTCCATCGCATGATCTCGCCGCGTTCGGTGGTACGGATCACCGTCTCGGTAAAACTGTTGATCGACACGTAGCGTGCCAGGAAGCGCTCGAACACCGCGCCGAGCAGGAACACCCCGGTGCCGCGAAACGCGTTTTCATCGAATTCCAGGGTGATTTCCAGGCCTCGACCAAACACGATCGGGCCGGGCATCGGCAAGCGCCGGGTGCAGGCTTTGCTGCTGACTTCGCGCAGGCCTTCGATCTGCAATTGCAGCGCCGCGTCGTTGCTGTCGCCGTACAGGCGCAGCAGTTCACGCAGGGCGGCCGCGCCTTGGCCTTGTTCGCTCAACGACAAGTAGTTCAGTGACAACTGGCTGATCAGCCGCCAGGCCTTGGCGTCGTGGGCGTGGCTGGCCCGTGGGCGACTGGGCCCGGCCACGCAGCGCACGGCGCCAACCGGAGCACTGTCGGCCAGGGTGAAGTCGGTCTTGCCGTTGCCCACGCTCATGAACAGCGGCAGGTCGCGGTTGGTGCACAGCGCGGTCACGCCCAATTGACGCAGGTCGTGGCGATAGGGCGCTTGCTGGCTGTCCACCAGGCTGACGAAGGTTTCGCTGCCGATGTAGGTCGAGCGCGGGCCGTTGCGTCGTTGGTCGCTGGACAGCACGCGCGGTTCGCGGCGCACGGTGTAATAGGCCTGGTCGCGGCCGTAACGGGACGGATCGCGCACGGCGTAGAACGGCAGGAACGGCTGCTCCGGCCCGGTGCCGTGGCCGGTGAGGCCGTTCAGCGAATGCACTTCGAAATCCATCGGCCGGGTACGGTCGGCGATCACGTGGTGTTCGTTGACCCGATCCGACAAGTGAATGCGGTCCAGGCGCTTGGGAAACAGGTTGATGGCCGGGGTGCAGAACGGCAGGAACTGCGAAGCGCCGACGCTGCCTTCCAGGCTTGGGTCGTGACGGTCGAACAGCACGATCAGCTCCAGCTCCTGGCCGTCGCAACGCTTGACCGCGCGGCTCAACTGGGTGAAGTCGACAAACAGGAAGCGGTGGGGCAGGGCGAAGTATTCCTGCAACAGGCGATAGCCCTGGAAGGCACGCGGCACCACCGGCAGCGCGGCGTCGGCATCATCGAAGCCACGTGAGCGCAGTGCATCCTGGGGCAGCCGTTCTACCCAGTCACCGCCGGGCTTGCGGGCGAACACTGCGCAGGCATTGCCCAGCAATTGTTCGTAGAGGCGGAAAGGTTGTTCGTCGGCACCGCTCAAGTACAGCGGCAGGTTGTCCAGGGCCAGGCTGTTGAACGGCAGCTCGGCGCCGGTGCGCAGTGTGATGCGCAGGCCGGCCTTGGCTTTCGGTTCGCTGGCGGCCAGGCGCCCGAGCACGGCGGACGGGTTGCCGAAGTACTCGGCCTGGCTGACCTGCAACGGCCACAACGTCACCGCGTGGGCGGTGCGGTACTCGCAGCAGGTCTGGGTTTCACGCCCCAGGGCGGCACGCAGGACCGTATCGCGCGGCAGCGGGAAACCACTGCTCAGCGAGCCTTCGTCCGGGTCGGCCTGCAATTGCACCACGGTCATCGACGGCGTCGGCGCCAGGTAATGCGGGTAGGCGATTTCCAGCAGGTTGTGGGTGAAGGTCGGGTACTCGGCGTCGAGCTTGAGCTGCACCCGCGCCGTCAGGTAGGCGAAGCCTTCCAGCAGGCGCTCGACATACGGGTCGGCGCAGTCCATGCCGGACAACGTCAGCCGACTGGCGATCTTCGGGTATTCCTTGGCGAACTCCGCCGCGCTTTCGCGCACATGGTGCAGTTCCTGGTTGTACAGCTCCAGCAGGCGTGGGTTCATGAGCGTCTCCGCTGGTCGGCGTTGACCACGCGCACATGGCCGGTTTCCAGGTCCAGGTCGGTTTGCAGCATCAGGCGCAGCGGCACCGGCTGGGCCCAGAGATCGCCTTCGATCTCGAAACTCAACGCGTTGTGGTTCATCTCGGCCGTGGCCCGGGCCCGCACCCGCAGGGTGTGGCGCAGGATCCGCGGTTCGAAGGTGGCAATGGCCTGGTGGATCAAGGTTTCCAGGGCCGAGACATCGACGTTCGACGCGCTGTTGCCGGCCAGTGCCGGCAGGCCGAAATTCACCACCGACGTGCCCGCCGGGGTATGCAGCGTGGCATCGGCGCTGAGCAATGAGGTGGTGTTGAGCAGCCACGCCAGGTCACGCAGCACCGAGGCTTTTAATTGGGTCAGGGAGAGCACGCGCTTGTCGGCGCTTTCCTTGGGGTTGGTCGGATCGTCGTCGGTCAACCGGTCCAGCAGGGACGGTTGCAGGCGATCGCGGGTGGCGATTTCGGTTACCACCGAAAGAGCGCCGTATACATTTTTTGATCCCATTGGCCAGGGCCGCAGGAGGCGAACTGACTCACATCCGAGACCTCCAATGTTTCCTTGACCAGGCGTACTGCTTGAATTTTGGTCAAGCAATCGCGGCTGGGAGCGGGCATGTGTTCGCTGCGTTCGACCAAGAAGATCGGCACTTGGTTGAAAGTCTCCACACGCAGTTGCTTGTCTGGACCCAGGCTGAACTGGCAAGGCCACTCCATATCGAGCGCCAGGTGGCTCTGGTCAGGTTTTACGAGCGTACAGCGACCTTGAACGTCGATCAGGCTCACCGGATGTCCGACGAAAACTGCTTGAGTTGGGGCTGCCGGAGCGACTGTTTCCTGCCCGGCGCACGCGCTTAGACTGACGAGGCTTGCCGCCAGCGCCGAAAGAAACCAAGGGCTGCGCATCACGAAAGCTCCCAGAACCAGATGGCCTTGGATCTTGAGAACAGATCACCGCTCTTGGTCAGACCACGGTTCCACAGGTCGATGTGATCGCCAGTAGGTCGGCCGGCAGTGTCGCTATTCTGTTGGTAGCAGTCCTTGAAGAAGATGATTCCGGTCTTGCCCATCAGTGTTGTGCGGTCTGCCACGCTGGTGGTGTAGACCTTCGGCGGGCCGAGGCGGTTCTTCTTCCATAGCCAGTTGGCCAATGACTCCGCGCCGCGGGCATGTCCATGGGCGCATTTGGGATCCAGCGTATAAGTCGAAGTGTTGACCGGAAAGGTTTTTTCTCCGCACAAGGCGATGCTCATACGAATGGCGCACTGGTTGATATAGGGACCGTCGCAAGCCGGGCTGGCGGAGGGGTAGGGCGGATAGCTGTTCCACAAATTGACAAACGAAGGCTTGGCCATGACTCAGATACCACGTGGGAAAGAATTGGATTCGAGCAAGCACCAAACACCCCCGGCGCCTGGCACCGGGGGCGTGTTCGATTACACCTTGACGTTCTGACGGATGTTCCAGCCGAACTTGACCGGACCGCCTTCCTTGGTGCCGTCGGCTTTCTGTGGCTGGTAGTCCACCAGCACCTTGGCGAAGTTCAGGGTGACGTTTTCGGTCAGGCGATCATCGCCGCCCGAGCCGCCGGTGCTCAGGGACGTAACCAGCACTTCTTCCAGGTTGATGATCATGTACTCGACCTGGCTTTCACCGCCGGCCTTGCGCACGGTCAGCTTGACCTTGTCGATGTGCTTGCCGCTGGCGCAGTGCATCATCAGGTTTGGCGACGCCTTGTCGACGTACTTGGTCAGGGACAGGTCCTGGACGTTGACCTTGCCCGCACCACCGCCGCTGCCCACGTGCATGTTGCCGGACTGGGACATGCCCCAGCTCCAGTTCAGGACATCGATCTCGTCCTTGTGGGCTTTGTCCATGGACTCGCCCTTGATGTCGCCGATCTTGATGAAAATATCAACAGCCATGTTTTCTCCCTGTGTGGTCTCTACCACATTGTTTGGTTGACGCTGACCTTGCGAAATCTGTGAACTCAATGAAGATCTCCTGTGGACCACCCTGTGGCGAGGGAGCTTGCTCCCGCTTGGGTGCGCAGCGCCCACAAGAAGGGGCCGCTACGCGACCCAGCGGGAGCAAGCTCCCTCGCCACAAAGGGCCTCCACAGGAAAGCCCATTTCAACTGTTGTTTACGCGCCCTTGGCCGACGGCAGTTTCGATACCAGGCGCAGCGACACGGTCAGCCCTTCGAGCTGGTAGTGCGGGCGCAGGTAGAACTTGGAGTTGTAGTACCCCGGGTTGCCTTCGACTTCTTCAACGATTACTTCGGCTGCAGCCAGCGGGTGCTGGGCCTTGGTGGTCTCGGTGGAGTGCGCCGGGTCACCGTCGACGTAGTTGAGGATCCAGTCCTGCAACCAGCGCTGCATCTCGTCCTTCTCTTTGAAGGAGCCGATCTTGTCGCGCACGATGCACTTGAGGTAATGGGCGAAACGGCAAGTGGCGAACAGGTACGGCAGGCGCGCGGCCAGGTTGGCGTTGGCGGTAGCGTCCGGGTCGTCGTATTCGGCCGGTTTCTGCAACGACTGGGCGCCGATGAACGCAGCGAAGTCGGTGTTTTTCTTGTGCAGCAGCGGCATGAAACCGTTCTTCGCCAATTCCGCTTCACGGCGGTCCGAGATGGCGATCTCGGTTGGGCACTTCATGTCCACGCCACCGTCGTCGGTCGGGAACGTGTGGGCTGGCAGGTTTTCCACTTCGCCGCCGGACTCCACGCCACGGATGCGCGAGCACCAGCCGAAGTGTTTGAACGAACGGTTGATGTTCACCGCCATCGCGTAGGCGGCGTTGGCCCAGGTGTACTTGGAGCTGTCGGCGCCGTCGGTGTTTTCTTCGAAGGCGAAGGCTTCCACCGGGTCGGTCTTGGCGCCGTACGGCAGGCGCGCCAGGAAGCGTGGCATGGTCAGGCCGATGTAGCGCGAGTCTTCCGATTCACGCAGCGAGCGCCAGCCGGCGTATTCCGGGGTGGTGAAGATCTTGGTCAGGTCGCGCGGGTTCGACAGTTCCTGCCACGAGCCCATGCCCATCACGGTCGGCGATGCCGCAGCGATGAACGGGGAGTGCATGGCCGCGCAGACTTTCGACAGTTCGCCCAGCAGCTCGACATCCGGTGGCGACTGGTCGAAGTAGTAGTCGCCTACCAGGCAGCCGTAAGGCTCGCCGCCGAACTGGCCGTATTCTTCTTCGTACATCTTCTTGAAGATCGGGCTCTGGTCCCACGCGGTGCCCTTGAATTTCTTCAGGGTCTTGTGCAGGTCGGTCTTGGAGATGTTGAGCACGCGGATCTTGAGCTGCTCATCGGACTCGGTGTTGTTGACCAGGTAGTGCAGGCCACGCCAGGCGCTTTCCAGTTGCTGGAAGTCGGGGTGGTGGATGACCTGGTTGACCTGGGCGGTGAGCTTGGCGTCGATGGCGGCGATGATCGATTCGATCGACTTGATGGCGTCATTGGACACCAGGTCGGTCTGCGCCAGGGCCTGCTCGGCCAGGGTGCGCACGGCCGTTTCGACGGCTTCGCGGGCGCGCTCGGTCTTGGGTTTGAATTCTTGCAGCAGCAGGGACGCGAACTCGCTGGTTTCTTCGGTTGCGCCCAGGTTTTGCAAGCCTTCGCGAGCTGTATTGTCAGTCATGATCATTGGTCCTGTGCTGGCTTCGGCGCGCTCGCCAGGGCCTGCAACAGCGCTGGGTCCTTGATCGCCTTCATGATGATTTCTTCGGCACCGGTCTTGCCGTCCATGTAGGTCAGCAGGTTGGCCAACTGGGTGCGCGCTTCGAGCAGCTTGTTCAGCGAGTCGACCTTGCGGGCCACGGCCGCCGGGCTGAAGTCGTCCATGCTTTCGAACGTCAGGTCCAGGCTCAGGTTGCCTTCGCCGGTCAATTCGTTAGGCACATGGAACGCCACGCGCGGCTGCATGGCCTTGAGGCGCGAGTCGAAGTTATCGACGTCGATCTCGAGGAACTTGCGATCAGCCACCGCTGCCAGAGGCTCGGCGGGCTTGCCGGCGAGGTCGGCCATCACGCCCATGACGAAGGGCAACTGGACCTTTTTCTCGGCGCCGTAGAGCTCGACGTCGTACTCGATCTGCACTCGAGGCGCGCGGTTGCGCGCGATGAATTTCTGAGAACTTTGCTTCGCCACGTTGCTGCTCCTGGTCGCTTGAGCGACGGTGTTGGCGTCATCGGGGGTACCGGTGACGTGACTGCGTGATCCGTTCGCTTTTTATTCGCTGTCTGGGCCGCGCAGGTTTTCAAATTGACTCATGCCGTCGGGAATCAGGTTGCGCACGATGGCCGCGAAGTCGGCGTGCACCAGATTCTTGGCCCGGTTCAACAGCACCGGCAGCGGGCTGGAGGGCTCATGACGGGTGTAGTAAGCGAGAATCCGGTCCAGGCTGCGCAGCACGTCGTCGCGGTTGTTGATTTCGCCGCTGACGGTGCTCGTGCTGGTGTTGCGCGGTGTACTTGGCGCGCTGGCATATTCAGTTGGCGCGGCGCTGTCGTCGCTGACCGGATCGGACAAGGCGCTGTCGCCGCTCTGCGGGGCGAACTGGCCGAGAATCTGCAGGGCCATCTTCAGCGGTTGCTTCAGCGGGCCAAGGTCCACGCCTTGGGCGGAACCGACCTGGTCGCTGACCTGTTGTTCGATGGCTTCGGCGGCGCTGCGGGCTTCGAGCAGGGCGGCGCGGGTGATTTCCAACTGCTCGGGGTCGCTGTCGAGCAGGGCCCCGGCGAGCTGTTCGGCGCCGAGGTTTTCATCCGGGAAACTTTGCAGGCCGCTGGCGTTGGCGGCGGCGCGCAGGCTGACGGCACCGAAGGTCCGCGAACGGGCCAGGATGCTCTCGCGCAGCAGGCGAATGGTGATATCGGACGTCAGGCCGGCGAGGGCATTGATGCGTACGGTGGGGTCGTTGTCGTCATCGGCGTCCAGGCGCGGATGCAGCTCGGCCCAGTATTGCTTGAGCAGTTCGCTGATCAGCGTCAGCACACGGGCCATGCCCGGCAGGCCTTCGAGGGCCAGGGAGCTTTGCAACAGGAAATGGGTGATGCGCAGGTCTTTGCTGCGTTGCAGCAAGTCCAGGCTCTGCTGCTGGATGCTGCGCCATTCAGGAGGCTCGGCAGGCAGGATCGAATCGCCCATGCTGCGCTCGGGCTGACCCCGGGAGTCGCGTTCCAGGCGCAAGAAATCCGCGTCATATTCCAAATCTTCACCGCACGGCGAAGTCGCGGAAACGGCGGCGAGCAACAAAGGCACATCCACTTGGATCGATCTCCCTATCACCCGCTGAAGAAGTCGGGCAGTTCACACGTAAGTTTCGGATGAAACTCACATGTTCCTTGACGGTAATGGCCTTTTAAATCTTAAGTGATTTTAAAGTGCCATCATCTATATTCAAGAAGTTGTGCATTTTTGGTGTAGTACTTATCGCTTGTCAAGGTAAGCTATTTCACCAGTGTAGCCCCTCTGTAACAGTTGTGATGCGCTTAACAGCCTGCTCGACCCATCGGTCGAAGCGGCAACTGACGTGGGGTTTTTGTCACGCAAGCCGGTTATGATCAGCAATCATGCTGGCAAAAAGCCGTTTCGCGGTGGTTGGCAAGGTTGTTGGTGGGTAGTCAGGGCCTCAATCCTCACTTCACCCGCCCGCGCGCGATGTATTAGCAAGGAGGCAAGATGCCGCTGTGTTTGACTATCACTAGTTATCACAAGATTACCCCAGGCCAGTGTTCTGAAAAGTCCATGGATCAGGGGGTGATGGCAATTGGCCGTAATTCCGATAATGACTGGGTATTGCCGGACCCTGAGCGTCTGGTTTCCGGCAAACATTGCGTTATCCAATACAAAGATGGGCGTTATTACTTAACCGATAACAGCACTAATGGTGTGGAATTGGTCAAGGCCGGTGTTCGCCTGCGCAAGGGCAACAGCGAACCCCTGCAAGATGGCGAAGTGATCCGCATCGGTGATTATGAAATCCAGGCGCGCGTCGATTTCAGCCTGCCGGTCACCGACAGCAACCCGTTTGCCGAATCGCCCAGCAGTTTCGAGGCCTTGATGGGGCGCCAGGGCGCAGCGGTGCATACACCGTCGCCGATGCATGCGCCATCGCCGATCCAAGTGACGTCGCCTGCGCATTTCCAGGGTGGGTCGGCCATGGACACCTTGCCGGATCTGTTCGATTTCTTGAGCCCGAGCAGTGTCCCGCCCGCCACCCAGCCCGACCATGTGCCGGCCGAGCAACACGATTTCCGCCCGCCGACACCGATTCCCCGGCCGAGCCCGCCGCCCGTGGTGGAGCCGGTGATGCCGCCGTCTGCCTCGGTGATTCCGGACGACTGGGACCCGTTCAGCGACAAACCCGCACCAGTGGCGGTTGCCCCGCTGCCCGTGGCCCCGCCGCCTGTGCCGCTACCGCCAGTGGTTGAGCCGGTCGCGACGCCTGCCCCGCAGGCTCCGCTCGCCGACATCTTTGCTGAAATCATTGCACCGCCGCCGGCAGCCGTGCCTGAAGCGTCGGTCACCCGCGTCGAGCCCCCGGTCGCAGCTCCAGTTGCTCCAGTTGCTCCAGTTGCTCCAGTTGCTCCAGTCGTCCCGGTCGAGGCCAATCAACCCGACTTGCTGCAAGCGTTCCTGCGCGGTGCCGGGCTGGACCAGTTGCGCCTGGACAAGGCCAACGCCGAAGCACAGATGGAAAGCATCGGGCGCAGTTATCGGTTGATGGTCGAAGGCCTGATCGATGTCTTGCGCGCCCGCAGCAGCCTCAAGGGTGAGTTCCGTATCCAGCAGACGATGATCCAGCCGGTGGAAAACAACCCGCTGAAATTCGCCCCCAATGTCGATGAAGCCCTGCTGTTGCTGTTGCGCCACGGCAACCAGGCGTTCATGGCCCCGGACGCGGCGGTGCGTGACAGTTTCGATGACTTGCGGGCCCACCAACTGGCGGTGATGGCCGGTGTGGAAGCGGCCATCAAGCATTTGCTGGGGCGCTTCGAGCCGGCGCAACTGGAAGAACGCATGGCCAAGCCCGGTGGGCTCTCGGGTATTTTCAGCGGCTCGCGACAGGCCCAGTACTGGCAGCAGTTCACCGAGCTCTACAGCAACATTTCCCGGGAGGCCCAAGAGGATTTCCAGGACCTGTTCGGTCGCGAGTTCAGCCGCGCCTACGAAGAACACAGTACGCGACAGCGACGCCGCTAAGCGGCGCCGTCCCATAACAAGATTGATCGGCACACAACGGATAGCTCAAACGTCATTGAGGACGCAGGATGATTCCCAGGTTTTTACTCGCAGTCGCTACCGTGCTTCTGCTGACGGCGTGCGCCAAGGATGCGGCCAATCCCCAGCCCGAAGAAGCTGAGGCCGACACCGCCGCCATCGAGCTGCACTTTCACGCCATTGCCGGCCTCAACCCCGGCGCCACCGGCCAGCCGGCCCCGGTCAGGGTGCGCATTTTCGAACTGAAAAATGCCGCCACCTTTGGCCGTTCCGATTATTTCGCCCTGGCCGAACGGGCCCAGGCCACGCTGGGCGCCGACCTCATCGACCAGGACGAAGTGCTGATCCAGCCCGGCCAGCAACTGAGCCTGCAACGCGACCTCGACCCGGCCACGCGGCACATCGGAATACTGGTGGGCTATCGCGAACTGGACCAGTCGCTGTGGCGCACGGTGATGAATGTCCCGGCGCGCGAATACACCGAATACCAGATCAGCCTCGATGTGCGCGCCGTGCGCAGCGCCGTCGTCGTCCCCCCATCCAGCCCTGCCCAATAAGCAATCGGAGCCCCCATGTCCTGGAACAATCGCGTGGTCTGGTCGGAAGGCATGTTCATTGGAACGCAGCACTTCCAACAGCATGACCGTTACCTGGAAAACCTCATCGACGCACGCAGCCGCCCGTTGTCGGCCGGCGCCTGGGGTTTTTCCGAATTGCTGATCGACCAGGGCCTGCTGGCCCAGGGCAAGCTGGCAATCATCTCGGCGCGCGGTCTGCTGCCGGACGGTACGCCCTTCAACATTCCCCAGGATGACCTGGCGCCGATCCCATTGAACGTCGACGACAACCTGCGCGACGGCCTGGTGTACCTGGCCTTGCCGCTCAAGCGCGCCGGCGCCCGGGACACCGTGGACGCAGGCGAAGACCTCGGCGCTGCGCGTTATGTGAGCCAGGTGTGCGAAGTGCGCGACGACAACGCACCGTTCGAAAACCGCGCACCGGTGGCCCTCGGCTCGCGGGCGCTGCGGTTGCTGACCGAGCAGGATGGCATCGGCGACTACGCCGCCATCGGCGTGGTGCGCATCAAGGAAAAACGCGCCGACCGTGCATTGGTGCTCGACGACGCCTACATCCCGCCGCTGCTGGATGTGATCGCCTCCAAACCGCTGGCGGCGTTCCGCAGTGAACTGCTGGGCCTGCTGCATCAACGCGGCGAAGCCCTGGCCGGGCGGGTGGTGGCGTCCGGCGCCGGTGGCGCCTCGGAAATTGCCGATTTCATGCTGTTGCAACTGGTCAACCGCGCCCAGCCGCTGATCCAGCACCTGAGCCAACTGAGCCCGCTGCATCCTGAGCGTTTCTACAGCGAGCTGGTGAGCCTGGCCGGGGAGTTCTCCACGTTCACCGCGTCCGGGCGACGACCGCAACAATATCCGCCTTACCAGCACGATGACCTGGCGCTCAGCTACGCGCCTGTGATGCAGGCCCTGCGCGAAGCCTTGTCGATGCTGATCGACAGCAAGGCGACACCGATTCCGATTGTCGAGAAAGCCTACGGCATCCACGTGGCGATGCTGGCCGACAAGACCCTGCTCGACAGTGCCAGTTTCATCCTGGTGGTGCGCGCCGACGTGCCGGCCGAGACCCTGCGCGGCCGCTTCGGCCAGCAGAGCAAGGTCGGTTCGGTGGAGCACATCCGCGACCTGGTCAACCTGCAACTGCCGGGCATCGGCCTGCTGCCGTTGCCAGTGGCGCCGCGGCAGCTGCCGTACCACGCCGGTTCCACTTACTACGAGCTCGACCGGGGCAGCGATCACTGGCAACAGTTGAGCAACTCCGGCGGGTTTGCGTTCCACATCGCCGGCCAGTTCCCAGGGCTGAACCTGGCCTTCTGGGCGATCCGAGGATAAACCGCGATGAGTAACGACGATCGTACCCAGTTCATGCCGACGCCCGGTGGCCGTGGTGGAGATCCCTTCCGCCCGGACGCTGGCCGGCCACAGCCGACGCCTGCGCCTGCGCCGCTGTCGATTCCGGCCGCGCCGGTGCTGACGGGCAAGGCCGAGGGCCTCAACCCGCTGGAAAGCGCCGCCGGCCCACTGCTGGCCCTGCTGACGCGCCTGCGCAACACCATTGCCCACCCGGCGCCGGCCAGTCTGCGCGCACAACTGCTGGCCTACCTGCGCCAGTTCGAAGAGCGCGCCGAGGCCGCCGGCGTGGTGCGCAACGATGTGTTGCTGGCCCGCTACGCCTTGTGCACCGCGCTGGACGAAGCGGTGTTGAGCACCCCGTGGGGCGGCACCAGCGATTGGGGCAAGCAAAGCCTGTTGATCACCGTACACAACGAAGCCTGGGGCGGCGAGAAGGTGTTCCAGCTGCTGGAGCATTGCCTGCAAAGTCCGCGCGAGCGCCTGTATCTGCTGGAGCTTTTGTACCTGTGCATGTGCCTGGGTTTCGAAGGGCGCTACCGGGTGATGAACGACGGTCGCAGCCAACTGGAAGCGTTGCGTGAGCGCACCGCCGCCGTCATCCGCAGTGCCCGTGGCGATTACGAGCGCGAGCTGTCGCCGCACTGGCGCGGTGTCACTGTGGCCCGTGATCGACTTGCGCAATTCATGCCGCCGTGGATCGCCGTGGCCATCGGTGCAGCCCTGTTGCTGGCGCTGCTGTTCGGCCTGCGCATGAAACTGGCCTCCGATGCCGAGCCGGTGTTCAAGAACATTCATTTCCTCGGTGAAATCCCGGTGCAGACCATCGACCGTCCTGTGGTGCAGCCCAAAGTGATCGAGCGCCCACGCCTGGCCGGCTTCCTCGCCGATGAAATCCGCGCCAACCGCATTGCCGTGGAAGACGCCGTCGACCGCTCGGTGGTGACCATCCGCGGCGATGAACTGTTCGCCTCGGGCAGCGCCAGCATCAAGGACGATTTCCAGCCGCTGATGCTGCGCATCGCCGATGCGGTGCGCAAGGTCAAGGGCCAGGTCCTGGTCACCGGGCACAGCGACAATCGCCCGATCGCCACCCTCCGGTTCCCGTCCAACTGGGCGTTGTCCGAAGCGCGGGCGCAATCGGTGCTGCAAATTCTCTCGGCCAAGACTGGCCAGCCCGAGCGCTTCAGCGCCGAAGGCCGCAGCGACACCGAGCCGTTGGCATCCAACGCCACCACAGAGGGGCGTGCGCGCAACCGTCGGGTTGAAATCACAGTATTGGCGGAGGGGGTCGAGTGAAGGCGTTTTTCAGTTTTATGACCCGCTGGGTCATCCCATTGCTGGGGCTGATCGCCCTGAGCCTGATCATCTGGTTCGTTGGCCCGCTGCTCGATTGGCTGGTGCCCGAAGGCCGCCGCTGGGCCTTGATCATCCTGGTGTTTGCGGTATGGATCGCCTACCGGGTATTGCGCATTATCCAGGCGCGCCGTCAGGCCGCCGAAGTGATGCGCAGCCTGGCCGCGCAAACCCCACCGGACCCGACCAGCATCGCCACCGCTGAGGAGCTCGAAACCCTGCGCCAGCGCATGGACGAAGCCTTGGCCCTGCTCAAGAAAGCCAAGCTGGGCGGAGACGAGCGCCGTAATCTCTACGAGCTGCCGTGGTACGTGATCATCGGCCCGCCGGGTTCGGGCAAGACCACCGCGCTGGTCAATTCCGGGCTGCATTTCCCACTGGCCGCGCAACTGGGCGCCGGTGCCGTACGCGGTGTCGGCGGTACACGCAATTGCGATTGGTGGTTCACCGACCAGGCGGTCCTGCTCGACACCGCCGGCCGCTACACCACCCAGGACAGCGACGCGACCATCGACAAGGCCGCCTGGCTGGGCTTCCTTGGCCTGTTGAAAAAACAACGGGCCCGGCGCCCGATTGATGGCGCGTTCATCGCCATCAGCCTGTCCGACCTGCTGCTGGGCAGCGACGCCGAGCGCGCCGCCCATGCCGCCGCAATCCGGCTGCGGATCCAGGAGCTGTACACCCAACTGGGCGTGCGCTTCCCGATCTACCTGATGCTGACCAAGCTCGACCTCGTGCCCGGATTCATGGAGTATTTCGATACCCTGAGCAAGGAAGAGCGCGCCCAGGTCTGGGGCATGACCTTCGCCCTGGACGATGGCAAGAGCAGCGACAGCCCGCTGGCGCACCTGCAAAGTGAGTTCACCGGCCTTGAGCAGCGCCTCAACGACCGCTTGGTGGAACGCCTGCAACAAGAGCGCGACCCGGCGCGGCGCGATCTGATCTACGGTTTCCCGCAGCAGTTCGGCGCCTTGAAAGATTGCCTGCAAAGCTTCCTCGAAGGCGTGTTCAAACCCAACGCCTTCGAAGAGCGTGTGTTGCTGCGCGGCGTGTATTTCACCAGTGGCACCCAGGAAGGCAGCCCGATCGATCGCCTGATCGGTTCCATGGCCCAGAGCATGAACCTGGATCGTCAGCACCTGGCGCGCCAGACCGGCACCGGGCGCAGCTACTTCATCGAAAAACTCTTCACCGCCGTGGCCTTCGCCGAGCGCGGGCTGGTGGGTGTCGATCCGAAAGTCGAGCGACGGCGCAAGTGGATCGCCCGCGGCGTTCTGGCCTCCACCGTGGTGCTGGTGTTGGTGGTCAGCACGTTGTGGTGGGTCAGCTACCGCGCCAACCAGGCCTACATTGCCCAGGTCGACCAGAAGGTCGCGCCATTGGGGCAAACCGTGCAGAACCTCAGCCCGGCGCAACGCGACGTCCTCGCCGTGTTGCCGTTGCTCAACGCCGTGAAGCACCTGGCTGACGACGCACCGAGCTGGGCCGAAGGCCTGGGCCTGTACCAGGGCGACATGCTCGAAGCCGAGTCTGGCAGTGTCTATCGCAAGCTGTTGATCGCGGTGTTCGCGCCACGCTTGCTGACGCGCATCGAAGAGCAACTGCACAGCGGTGGCAATTCGGATTTCCTCTACGAAGGCTTGAAGGCCTACCTGATGCTCGCCGACACCGAGCATTACGATGCCGACTTCATCAAGGCCTGGATCGCTCTGGATTGGGATCGCAGCCTGCCGCGGGATTTGCCGGCCGAGCAGCGCCAGGCCCTGACCGCGCATTTGCAGGCGCTGTTCGAGCGGCGTCCGCCCCTCGCGCGCCTCGACCCACGCCTGGTCGAAGACCTGCGCCGCCAGTTGCAGCAATTGCCGGTGGCCCAGCGGGTCTATGACCGCATCAAGCGCCAGAAACTGCCCGAAGGTATCCCGGACTTCCGCATCAACGAAGCCGCCGGGCGTGATGCGGCGCTGGTGTTCAGCCGCAAGAGCGGCAAGCCATTGGGCGAGCCGCTGAGCGGGTTCTTCACCGTCAAGGGCTATCGCCAGGGCTTCCTGCTCACCAGCCTGAGCCAGACCGGCACTCTGGCCGAAGAGCAATGGGTGCTGGGCCACGAAGAGGCCGATCAGCAGAACGTCGCCAGCCTGGCCGCCGATGTGCGTCGCCTGTACTTCCAGGACTACCTGCGCCAATGGGACGCCTTGCTGGCCGACATCGACTTTGTGCCGATCACCAGCGTGGCCCAGGCCGCCGATGTGCTGCGGGTGATTTCCGGCCCGACCTCGCCGTTGAAAAAACTGCTGGTGGCGGTGGCGAAGGAAACCGACCTGCAACAGGATGAACGCCTGCTGGCCGCCCAAGGTGCGCCGGTAGAAGGCGGTGTGGACAAACTCAAGGAACGCCTGGGCAGCTTGCTCGGCCAGGAGCAGGCGACGCAAAACGCACCGGCGCAAAGCGATGACCCGATCACCGCGCACTTCGCCGAGCTCAACAGCATCGTCAGCAAAAGCGAAGGCGAGCCGGCGGTCATCGACGGTCTGCTGGCGGACATGAACGCCCTGTACGTGCAGGTCAGCGCCATGGTCGGTGCCAGTGGCGACGCCTTGCTCGGCGAAGCCAAGAACCAGGCAGCCGCCGCCGCTACGCGCGTCAGCCTTAATGCCGAACGCCAGCCGCCGCTGGTGCAGGGTTTGGTCAAGTCGGTGGTCAACTCCACCACCAACAGCATGATGGGCGGGGTGCGCAACCAACTGAACGCCGCCTGGACCAGCGAAGTGGTGAACATCTATCGCCAGTCCCTGGCCGGGCGCTATCCGATGTCGCCAGGCAGTGCGCGGGACGCGACCCTGGATGACTTCGGCCAGTTCTTCGGCGTCGGCGGGGTGATGGACAACTACTTCCGCAAGTACCTGCAACCCTACGTCGACACCTCGACCCCAACCTGGCGCTGGCAGCCGGGCGCGGCGCAGAAGCTCGGTATCGCCCCTGGCGTGCTGCAGACCTTCCAGCGCGCGGCGACCATCCGCGATGCGTTCTTCCGTTCCGGCGGCACGCAGCCGATGGTCCGTTTCGAGCTCAAGCCGGTGGCGATGGACTCGACCATCACCCAGTTCCTGCTCGACCTCGACGGCCAGCAACTGAGCTACGACCACGGCCCAAGCCGCCCGACCGCCATGCAGTGGCCGAACCCGGGCAGCATCGGCGTGGTGCGGATCTCGATCATGCCGCCGTCGTCCAGCGGTCGCTCCGGCATCACCCTGGATGGGCCGTGGGCCTGGTTCCGGCTGCTGGAGCAATCGGACCTGACCGCCGGCAACTCGCCGGACCGCTTCAACCTGCGGCTGCGGGTCGATGGCGCCAGCGCCTCTTATGAGCTGCGGGCCAATAGCGCCTTCAACCCATTCAAGAGCCGGGTGCTCAGCGGCTTCAGCCTGCCGGAGCGGCTATGAGTACACCGGGCTTCTATGGAAAGTTGGCCAGCCGCGGCGATTTCGTCAGCCGTGGCTTGCCCCAGAGTTTTATCGGCCCGTGGGACTCGTGGTTGGCGGCGGGTTTGCTCGCCAGCCAGACCAACCTTGGCGAGCGCTGGCTGGATGCCTATCTGGTCAGCCCGCTGTGGCGCTTCATGGTCGCGCCGGGAGTGTGTGGCCCGGACGCCGCGGTCGGCGTGGTGATGCCGAGCATCGACCGGGTCGGTCGTTATTTTCCGCTGACCGTCGCGATGCTGCTGGAGCCCGACGCGGACCCAGCGTCGGTGGTGGGCGGTGCGGACGAGTGGTTTGAGCGAGTCGAGAACCTGTTGCTGAGCACTTTGAGTGTGGAGGCCAGTTTCGAGGCGTTCAACGAACAGCTGGAGACCCTGGGCTGCCCGATGTACCTGCCGCGCACGCCGAGCAGCCGCTTCGCCAGCCTGCATCGCTTCGATGCCACCGACCCGCAGCGGCGCATGAGCGCCCTCGCCGAGGCGGCCTGCGAAGGCGCGAGCCTGTGGTGGGGCCAGGGATCGGAACGCATTGCCCCGGGTTTGATGCGCTGCCAGGGACTGCCGGCGGCAGCTGATTTTGCGCAATTTTTGCTCGGCCAAGAAGGTGTTGTGTAGATGCGTCCAAGTGCCGGAAAAGCAATCAAGTCTGCAAGCAAGAGCCATGTCGGGATGGTCCGCCAGGTCAACGAAGACGCCTGCCTGGACCTGCCGGAAAACGGCCTGTGGGTCGTGGCCGACGGCATGGGCGGGCACGCGGCGGGCGACTACGTCAGCAGCCTGATCGTCGACAGCCTGCGCAGCATTGCCGTGGGGCGTTCGCTGGACGAATACGTCGCGGCGCTGCAAAGCGACCTGCTGCGGGTCAACGCCGCCGTGCGTGAAGAAACCGCCAACCGTGGCGTGACGATGATGGGCAGCACCGTGGTGGTGTTGGCCGCCCGCGACCTGCGCGGCATGTGCCTGTGGGCCGGTGACAGTCGTTTGTATCGCCTGCGCGACGGCGTGCTCGAAGGCATCTCCCGGGACCACAGCTACGTCCAGGATCTGCAGGATAGCGGCCTGCTCAGCGAAGCCGAGGCGCGGGTGCATCCGCGGGCCAACATCGTTACCCGGGCCATTGGCGTCGAGGCGCAACTGAACCTGGCGCTGACCGAGTTGCTGCTGGTGCCCGGCGACAGTTACCTGTTGTGCAGCGACGGGCTGACCAAGACCGTCGAGGACGATGAAATACGCGAGGTATTGAGCCACGACGAGCCCGGCGAAATCGCCAGCAGCCTGGTGTCCCTGGGCCTGATGCGCGGCGCGCCGGACAACATCACCGTGGTGGTCGTGAAGGTGCCGTCATGAGCTTGACCCTGAACATTGTCATCCCCGGCTACGACATCGAAGGGCCGATCGGTGAAGGCGCGATGGCCAGCGTGTACCTGGCGACCCAGCGTTCGCTGGAACGCAAGGTGGCGTTGAAAGTGATGGCCGCAGCCCTGGCAGCCGACCCGACCTTCTGCGAGCGTTTCCTGCGCGAAGGCAAGACCCTGGCGCGCCTGTCGCACCCGCACACCGTCACCATCCATGACATCGGCAACGTCGGTGAGCTGTACTACATGGCGATGGAGTACCTGCCCAACGGCACGCTCAAGGAACGCATCGCCGCGGGCCTGACGCCGGAGCAGGGCCTGACCTACATCCGCCAGATCGCCTCGGCCTTGGGTTATGCCCACGGGCTGGGTCTGGTCCACCGTGACGTCAAGCCGGCCAACATCCTGTTCCGCGCCGATGGCACGGCGGTGCTTTCGGACTTCGGCATCGCCAAGTCCCTGGACGACCGCACCCAGTTCACCCAGGCCGGCTTCGCCGTCGGCACGCCCAGTTACATGAGCCCGGAACAGGCCCGTGGGCAAGACATCGACGGCCGCGCCGACCTGTATGCCCTGGGCGTGGTGCTCTACGAAATCCTTGTTGGCAAACTGCCGTATACCGGCAACGACGCACTCTCCACGGCCCTGGCGCACCTGACCGAACCGTTGCCGGAACTGCCGGTGCACCACGGCCGTTACCAGGACGTGTTGCGCAAGCTGCTGGCGAAGGATCCGGCGGAGCGTTTCCCGGATGCGGCGGCGTTGCTGCGGGCGTTGGATAACCTGCCAGACGAGTCGGCGGAAGCGACGCTGATCCGGCCGTTGTCGTTGCAACTGCCGACCACGCCGCCTGCGGTGGATGATCTGGCGGGCTTGACGCCCATGTCCATCGACATTCCCAGCGGCCCGGCTTACTCACCACCGCAGTCAACACCGCAGTCCAAACCCGTTGCGCCGCCGATAAAACCGACGATTCAATCCTCGGTGTCGGAGCAACGCAAGGGGCCGGTGTTCGCCCTGGCTGCCGTTGCGGTCGCCGTGGCGCTGGCGCTGGGTGGCGCGGGTTATTGGTGGTTGTCCGGTGATGACGGCAAAGACGCGAAGACGCCAGTGGCCACGACCACCTCGGTCAAGCCCCCGGAAGTGAAGCCGCCCAAGGCCCCGGAAGTGCCAGCGGTCAAACCGCCCGTTGCCCCGCCGGCTCAGCCGCCCGTGGCGACCGAGGCCGATGGCGGCCAGCGTCCGCTGTTGATGGCCGGCAAGAAAACCTTGTTCCAGCGCGTGCTCAGCAAACCGGGGGCGAAGCTCGCCGATGCGCCGGGCGCCGCACCGGGCAAGGCGCTGCCGGCGTTTTCCGTGCTGTACGTGTATCAGCGCAAGGACGTCGACGGCGGTTCGTGGGTGCGGGTCGGCGCAGCCACCGATGGGCGCAGCGACGGCTGGTTGCCCGCCGCCCAGGTCAGCGACTGGAAGCAAAGCCTGGTGCTCAAGTTCACCGAACGTTCCGGCCGTGCGCCGGTGATGTTCCTGCGTCAGGCCGGCGAAGTGGAAAAGCTCTTGGCTAACCCTTCGGCGGCCAGGAACGTGTTGCTCAAGGCCCAGCAGAGCCCGCAGGAGGACCAGCAAGTGCTGGCCCTGGAGCCGGCCGCCAGCGCGGTGCCGCAGAGCCAGTTCTACCTGTTGCCGATTTTCGATTCCCGCGAAAGCCTGGATGAAAACGGCCAGCCGGTGCAGTTGCTGAATGTCGCGTCGATCGACCCTGGCAACACCCCCAAGGCTGCGAGCAACACGCCGATCACCACCGCCAATGCCGACGCGTTCCGCACGGCCGTGGTGCTAGTGGTGGACACCACCGTATCGATGCAGCCCTACATCGACCAGGTGCGCGACGTGGTCCACGAACTGCAAACCCGCATCGCCGAGCGTGGCGAGTTGGACAGTGTCAGCTTCGGCATGGTGGGTTTCCGCAGCAGCATCAAGAAAACCCCGGGCCTGGAATACGTCGCCAAGACCTTGATCACCCTGGAGCAGGGCCGCGACCCGCAACGCTTCATGGAGCTGGCACGACAGGTCAAGGCATCGACGGTGTCGAGCCATTCGTTCAACGAAGATGCGTTTGCCGGGGTCATGGAAGCCGTCGAAGGCATGGACTGGTCCGGTTACGGTGGGCGTTTGATCCTGTTGGTCACCGACGCCGGGGCCCTGCGCAAGAACGATCCATTTGCCGCCACGCAAATGAACGAGGCCGAAGTGCGCCAGGCGGCGCTGGGCAAGCAGATCAAGATCTACGCCCTGCACCTGCTCAGCGACGCCGGCAAGAAAACCCACGGCGGTGCCCAAAGCCAGTACCGCACCCTGACCGCCGACGCCAACCCGCAGATCGGCGACCTGTACATTCCGGTGCCGGGCGCCGATGTGCGCAAGTTCGGCGAGCGCGTCGACGAGATCGGTTCGGTGTTTGCCGACCTGGTGCATCAGGTGCGCAGCAACAAGGCGCAAAGCGTGCCACTGCTCAGTGCCGCGCCGAGCCTGGCCGACAAATCGGCCGCGGTTGGCTACGCGATGCACATGGACTTTTTGGGGCGTAAATCCGCCAGCCAGGCGCCGCAACTGGTCAGCGCCTGGACCGCCGACCGCGACCTGACCAACCCGGCGCTGCCGGCGTTCCAGGTCTGCGTGATGCTGACCAAGCTGCAACTCAACGACCTGCAGCAGTCGCTCAAGCTGATCGTCGACGCGGCCCGCAAGACCCAGAGTTCGCCCAAGGATTTCTTTCAGGAAATCGCCAGCGCCAGTGCCTACATGAGCCGCGACCCGTCGGCCCTGCGCAAGGGCGGCAACCTGGCCGACGGCGGGATTCTCGGCGAGTACCTCGAAGGGCTGCCGTACCGCAGCAAGTCGCTGAACATGACCCAGGACCTGTGGCTGTCCTTGAGCGTGGCCGAGCAGGAAGATTTCATCGACGAGCTGGATTCGAAAATCCGCCTCTACGAAACCTTCCACAACGACCTCGCCAACTGGGTGCGCTTCGGCGATGCCGAGCCGGGTGACGCCTTGTACCGTGTTCCGTTGTCGACGCTGCCGTGATGCTGATCCTGAACGCCGTGCATAAAAGCCGGGGCACCGGCAGCCAGCGCTACAGCCTGGTGATTCCACGGCTGCACTTGCGCGGCGGTGAACAACTGGCGGTGGTCGGTCCCAGCGGCTGCGGCAAGAGCACGCTGCTGGACTTGCTGGCACTGGTGTTGGCGCCGGATCAGGCCGGCCAGTTCGACTTCACTCCGGCCGACAAGCCGCTGGACATCGCCAAATTGTGGCGTGCGTCGCAACAGGGCACCTTGGCCGAGCTGCGCAGCCGTTACCTGGGTTATGTTCTGCAAACCGGCGGCCTGTTGGGCTTCCTGGACGTGCGCGGCAACATCGCGTTGTCGCGCAAATTGCTGGGCTTGAAGGATGACGCAAGCGTGACGCGCCTGGCTGGGCAGTTGGACATTGCCGATCAACTGGACAAAAAACCGGCGGACTTGTCTGTCGGCCAACGTCAGCGGGTCAGCTGTGCCCGGGCGTTGGCCCATGGGCCGCGCCTGCTGCTGGCCGATGAGCCGACCGCCGCCCTCGACCCGCTGAACGCCGAGCGCGTCATGCAGTTGCTGGTGGCCCAGGCGCGCGAGCACGGCGTCTGCTGCGTGATCGCCACCCATGACGAGGCGTTGGCCCGTGCCAGCGGTTTGCAGGTGCGGCGCATCAGTTGCCGTCGCGACGTCGACGGCGGTGTCACCGCCACCCTCGGGGAGGCTTGCTGATGCGCGGCGCGCTGGTGGCTTCCCTGGCCTGGCAGGATTACCGCAACGATGCCTGGCTGTCGGCCTGCTCGGTGTTGGCTTTGGTGGCCGTGGTGGCGCCGTTGCTGGTGCTGTTCGGCCTGAAGTTCGGCTTGGTCAGCAGCCTCACCGAACGCTTGCAGAACGACCCGGCCACCCGGGAAATCATTCCCTTGGGCGGCGGTCGCTTCAGTGCCGAGTTCGTCGAACAATTGAGCCAGCGCGGCGACGTGGCCTTTGCCTTGCCGCGCACCCGGCAGATCGCCGCCACGGCAGATTTGAGCGGCGATGCGTCGCTCGTCACGGTCGAGATGATTCCCACCGCAGCCAGCGATCCCTTGTTCGATCACTTGCCGGTGCCGCAAGGCCTGGATCAAGTGGTGCTCAGCCAGACCGCCGCTGAAAAGCTCGGCGCCAAGGCCGGCGATTGGTTGCAGGCCAGTTTCGGTCGGCAGGTGGCCGGTCGCAGCGAG
Organism: Pseudomonas sp. Lb2C2; assembly: GCF_052112205.1. NCBI lineage: Bacteria > Pseudomonadati > Pseudomonadota > Gammaproteobacteria > Pseudomonadales > Pseudomonadaceae > Pseudomonas > Pseudomonas sp. Lb2C2. The sequence goes on from NZ_JAUTYW010000003.1 coordinate 383,110, forward strand.
GCGCAGCGTACCCGCGTGCAGGTGTTGCACGTGCTGCCATTGGAAGCCTTCGCCCGGGACGGCTTGTTTGCGCCGCTGGCGTTGCTGGAGGCGGCGGAGGATTACCGCGACGGCCGTGCCGTGCCCGCGTTCGGCTGGCCGGGGGATGTGGTGGGCGTGGCCGGGCAACGGGTCTACCCGGCGTTTCGTTTGTACGCCCGCAGCCTCGGCGATGTCGAGCCGCTGCGGCAGTATTTCGCCGGGCAAAACCTGTTGGTATCGACCCAGGCCCAGACCATCGCCCAAGTGCAATCGCTGAGCCGCAATCTGTCGATCGTGTTCTGGATCATCGCCGGGTTGGCCTTGGCCGGCGCGTTCGCGGCGATCTTTGCCGGCGCACTGGCGGCGGTCGAACGTAAGCGCCGGGAGCTGTCGGTGTTGCGCCTGCTGGGGGTTTCCACCGCGGCGCTGTTGTTGTTCGTGGTGTTGCAGGCGCTCTACAGCGCCACACTTGCGGCCCTGCTCAGTGCTGGCCTGTATGGCCTGGCGCAGTCGGGCCTGAATTATTTATTTGCGCAGATGCCCGGTGAATACGCCAGTCATCTGTTGGTGCGTCACTACACCTTGGCCCTGGTGGCCGTGCTCGGCGTCAGTGCCGTCGCGGCGGCTTGTGGTGGCTGGCGGGTGGCGCGCATCCAGGCGTGTGAAGGAATTCGCGATGTATAAGTTATTGGGCGCCGCCGTGGCGCTGAGCCTCGCCGGTTTGGTCTGGGCTGATGAGAGCACGGACAAGCTGGACAACCCCAAGCCACTGCCGGACGACGTCAGCCTGCCGCTGCCGTGCGAAGGCCAGATGGTCTTCCGCTACGTCTACATCCTCGCCCAGGGCACCCTGGACGACCGCGAGATCAGCCTCGGTTACCCGTTCAGCGAAGGCGAGGCGGGCTATCAACAGTCGTTCATTTCCGGCTACCGGCGCGACTTCATCAACGGTCAGTTCACCCTCAAGGACCTGCCCAAGGACTGGAACAAGACCATCACGCCGTTGATGCCCAAGACCGACGCCAAGACGCCGCTCAAGCCGATGCTGTACTTCATCGGCAAGTACGAGGTCACGGCCCGGCAATACGCCCAGGTCATGGCCCAGGCGCAATCACTGGCCAGCGGTGAAGCGGCGCCGGCCTGCGAAACCTTGCAAGCCGATTTGCCCCAAGGCGTGGCAGGGCGGTTGCCCAAGGTGAAGCTGTCGAGGTTCGAGGCCGAGCGCTTCTCGGCGGTGTACAGCGCCTGGCTGATGAAATACCACAAGGACCTGCTGCCGGTGAGTGGTCGCGGTACTTCCGCTGAAGACGGTGGGCTGGGTTTTGTGCGTTTGCCGACGGAAGTCGAGTGGGAATTCGCCGCTCGTGGTGGGCAAGCCGTCAGCCGTCAGGACCTGGAAGGGCGCCTGTTCCCGAGGCGCCTGGAAGGCAGTGAAAGCGACGGGCCGCTGGCCGATTGGGCGGTGTTCAACCAGGTCGCCGGTGGCACCGGCCAGGCGGCGCGGCTGATGCCCATCGGCACCAAGTTGCCGAACCCGATTGGCCTGTTCGACGTGGTGGGCAACGCCGCCGAGATGGTCCAGGAATCCTTCCAATTGGTGCACGCCGGTCGCCGTCAGGGCGCCTATGGCGGCTTCGTGGTCAAGGGCGGCAACTACCTGGAAGGCGAGGGCACGCTGTTCACCGGCATGCGCCGCGAATACCCGCTGTTCGCTGCTGACGGCACCGAACAAAGCAACGAGACCACCGGTTTTCGCGTGGCCGTCGGTGCTTTGTCGGCGCCGCGTTCGCGCTACAAGGAGTTGTTTGCCCAATGGCAGAAAGAAGGTCGGCTCGCGTCGCTGACCGATGCCATCGACGATGCCGACGACCCGACCAAGCGCCTGGACAGCATCATCGCCGCCAGCGTCGACCCGCGCCTGCAAGCCGAGCTGGGCCTGGTCAATGAAGAGCTCAAGCGCAACGTCTCGCTCATCGCCCAGCAGCGCGAGGAAGCGGCGGGCAACCTGATTCAGTCGTCGGCCCTGGTGGCCGAGACGGTCAACAACTACAACATTCGCCTGACCAATCTGCAGAACAGCCGGCAAGTCGCCCTGGACGCCAAGGACGAGGCCAGTGCCAAGCTGTTCGCCACCGCCATCGATAATGGCCGCAGCGCGCTGGATGGCGCGGTGGCGATTTATATCGACAACCTGGCGACCGGCACGCGCTACACCGATGCCGTGATCCAGGCGCAGTTTCAACGCATCAAGGAAGAGTTGGAGCGCAAGCCGGTACTGGGCAAGAGCCTGGTGGCTCGCGCAACGTTATTCGTTCGTCATGTCGGGGATTATCGTCAGCAAAAACGAGCCGACCCGGCGGCGATATTGAAGGAATTGCTCGCATCGAACGCTCAGCGGTCTTGAGCGTTCGTTGTCAGCGAGCTTGGAAGGGACTCAGGCGGCGATAGCGCCGCGCTGAGCTGGTCAACACTTAAAAGAGAACACAACTATGCTTTTCTCCCGTAAACCTTTGGCTTCGGTTTCCAAGCGTCACTTGCTGATGGTCGCTGTCGGCTTCAGCACCGTACTGACCGGCTGCGCCACGTCGCCGACTTCCAAAGTCGCCTCGAGCACCAAGGTCGAGTACTACCCGAACTGCTACGAGCCGGTGCAGCACCTGCGCTCCACCGAAGGCAACATGACCAAGTCCGTGGTCACCGGCGCTGCCGTCGGCGCGGTCGGTGGTGCACTGCTGGGCGTCCTGACCGCCGATAAGGAAGACCGTGGCCGCAACGCCGCCATCGGTGCCGCGGGCGGCGCCCTGGCCGGTGGTGCAGCCGGTTACTACACCGAGCGCCAGAAGCAGATCGCCGATGACAACATGCGCATCGCCTCCTACGCTGCCGACGTCAGCAAAAGCGCGTCGGACATCGACCGCAGCACTGCCTACGCCAAGGCTTCGCAGCAGTGCTACCAGAGCGCGTTCAGCAAACTGGTTGCCGACCGCAAGGCCAAGACCGTCAATGACACTGAAGGCCGCAAGCGCCTGGCAGAAATCGTCGCCGGCCTGAAAGAGTCGAACGACCTGATCGTCGCGGTCAACGGCAAAGCGTCCGAAGACCTGAACAACTACACCCAGGCTTACGAGAAAGACCTGCAGCAAGTGGGTGTGCAGCGTACTGACGTGGTGACTGTGGCCACTGCCGATACCACGCAGGTTGTGGCGCAGACCAGCACCAAGACCAAGAAGAAAGTGACGCCGGCGAAGAAGAAAGAACTGCCAACCGTGCCTAAAGAAGCGGTCGCCACTGAGAAAACCTTGCAGGACGCCAAGGCCAAACAGGATCAAAGCAAGCAGGTCGCCAGCGCTGGCACCACTCAGGTCAACAGCATGTGCAAAAACCCGGACCTGGGCGACTGGGCACCGGTGCCTTGCCCGAATGTTTGATTGAGTGAGGGCTGCTGCTCGTTGATCAGCAGCCAAAAACCTGTGGGAGCGAGCTTGCTCGCGATAGCGCTGGTTCAGTTGGCATTAATGTCGACTGATACACCGCCTTCGCGAGTGAGTTCGCTCCCACAGTTGTTTCTGGGTACATATCCGTTGTTGCGGTAACGGCGGCTTAGGGTTCCGCCCTGACGGCGGGTCACTTTTGAAGAGCGCAAAAGTAACCAAAACGCTTTTGCCCCACCACTTGGTGCCTCGCTTAGGCTCGGCATGCCCTCACTCCGACATTGCTCCGTGGGCCCGCCGCGAAGGGCCATCCATGGCCCAGCGCGGCTATCCCGGCATCCATGCCGGGATGCCCACTCCACAATGCCTGCGTTCGGCCAGCGTGGTTAACGGGGCGCGGAGATCAACGTCCACCGCGAGGCGGCCTAGTAGCCGGCCTGGCTCTTGCGGTCGTACACCTCTCAGATCTGTTTGAGCAGGACCTGTGGGAGCAAAGCTTGCTCGCGAGGCGGCCTAGTAGCCGACCTGGCTCTTGCGGTCGTACACCCCTCAGCTCTGTTTGAGCAGGACCTGTGGGAGCGAGCTTGCTCGCGAAGGCGTCGGTTCAGCTTGCATCATTGTTGCCTGACACTGCGCTATCGCGAGCAAGCTCGCTCCCACAGTTGTTTTGGGTTGACTGTGGTATCCGCGACAGCCCAATTTCCCCCTGTGGGAGCGAGCCTGCTCGCGATGGCACCGGTTCAGCCTGCATCAATGCAAAGCTCTACCCCTTGACTCCAGGCGCCGCCATCTCCTTCGTTTCCAAATGATCCAACGCCCGCTCAACCAACAACTGCACCCCATCGGCCATACGGCTGATAGCCAGGGCGACACAGCGGCGTGAGTCATCCACGTCGTCAGCCAGGTCGGCGGCGATGGTGCTGATGGAGAGCAGGTCTTCGGAGGCGTTGGCCAGCAGGGTTTCGGTGTCGATGTGGGGGGCGACGATGAACAGCTTGGTGCTGTCGGGTTCTGGCGGTGAGGCGGGTTTTGGGTTGAGGTAGTAGTCGAGGGCGCGGGTGGCGGCGTCATCGAGCTTTTTTTCTTCCTGCGCTTGGACGCGGGATTTGTGGCCGTTTTGCGGCGGATTGGGAGTGACCTTGAACATATTATTTTTCCGGTATTGGGGCTGACATCCTCTCGCTTGCATTCGAAAAGGGTGGCAACTGTGCGTAAGTGTGCAAGACCGGCCCGGAGTATCCGGCAGACCCGAAGGTCTCCCACGCACAGTTGCCATAACGGGGCGCGAGCATAAAAAAATGCTCGTCCAATAGCTATAACCAATTGTGCTCCAGGTCGGACTTGCACGTCCGTGTCACCGTTTTTTGGTGACGAACAGAGGTTAGCGGCCCACGCCCACCGCGCCTAGTTCATGAACAGCCCGGCGTGTTGAAGGAAATGTCCGAGGAACAGGAGGGCAAAAAGATCAAAGATCGCAGCCTTCGGCAGCTCCTACGGAAATCGATGTAGGAGCTGCCGAAGGCTGCGATCTTTTGATTTCTGGTTTTGTGACTTGGCAGTCATCTTTCGCGAAAATAGGCTGATCTTCCGCTAAAGCGATCCGATGATGGCGTTGCGCCGAAGAGTCGCTAAACTGCCAGCCATTCATCTTTCATCACGAGGCTGTGCCCATGAAATTTCGTTTTCTGCTGTGGATGCTGGGGTTGTTGATGGGCAAGGCCAGCCGGACCAATCCGGCGTTCCAGCAGCAGTTGGGCGACAAGGAGCTGGTGTTCCAGTTGCAAACCCTGGACGGCAAGGTCGCCCGGCATTTCACGGTGAAAAACCAGCGCATCACCAGCCAGTCAGGCACTTACCCGGAGCCTGCGTTCGCCATTGCCTTCAAGGACGCCGCCTATGGCTTCGCCACGATGCAGGCCAAGAACAAGCAACTGGCGTTCATGACGGGGATTCAGGACAAGTCGATCCAGATCAAGGGCAACCCGGCGCTGGTGATCTGGTTCCAGGGGTTGATGAAGTATCTGAAACCGAGGAAGCCTAAAGCCTAGTGATTCCCCTGTGGCGAGGGAGCTTGCTCCCGCTGGGCTGCGAAGCGGCCCCAAATGGATTGACGCGGTCCTCCAGGCGGATCGCGTCGGCAGGTTTTGCGTCTGCTGCGCAGCCGAGCGGGAGCAAGCTCCCTCGCCACAAAAGCTCAGTTGCCTGCGTCAGCGATCAGTGGCTGAACTGCGAAGCCAACTCCCGCAGCAACACTTCCGCCTCGAGCACTTTGCTGACTACGTCGTTGACCTTGTCCCGAGACAGGCCTACGCGCTCGAGCAATGCATCGGGAATTTCCTCGTCCGGGCCGGAACCGATCCCTCGCGAGCGCAGCAGGCGCACGGCCAGGCATACCAGGTTCGGGTAGGCGGCGTACTCGCCGTCGTAGTGCGGGTCGTGCTGGAAGCGCAGGGCGGTGGCCAGTTCGTCGGGCATGTCCCAGTAGCGCATCAGCCAGGCGCCGATCTGCTCGCGACTGATGCCCAGCAGGTGCTGTTCCACGTAGCTGTGGCAAAGGTGCGGGTTGACCTCCAGGTGCCGGCAGATCAACGAAAAGTGCGGCGGGAACACGTGGGCCAGCAGCAGGTAACCGAAGTTGTGCAGCAGGCCGGACAGGTAGGTCAGGCCGCCTTCGGGCCGCTGGGCACGCGGCATGGCGCGGGTCAGGCCTTCGATGACGGCGGCGGTGTAGATCGACTGGTGCCAGTACGGCGTGGTGTGTTGCGGGTGGTCCTTGGGTAGGCTCAGGGTCTTGCCCAAGGCCAGGCCCAGCGCCAGGTTGATCACCAGGTCGAAGCCCAGGACCCGCACGATGGCATCTTCCACCGAACGAATCTTGCCGGGTGATGCGTAGTAGGGCGATGCCGCCCAACTCACCACTTGCGCGGCCAGGGCCGGGTCGGTTTCCACCACGCCGGTGATGTCATCGATGGTCGCGTCCGGGTCTACCCGCAACTTGATGATTTTTTGTGCGGTTTCAGCCAGCGGCGGGATCTCGATGGTTTCTTCCAGCCGTTGCTGAATACGCCGGGCGGTGAACGCCTGCACAGCCTGGGTGATTTCCGCGCGGTCGTCGTGCGGGCGGTCCAGGTTGGGGGTGATGTTGCTCACGGGTTCACCGAACGTCGCGGCGCTGGCCTTGGTGAGCATGGTCTTGAACGCTTCGCTGGTGACTTCCAGCAACAGCCCCGGTTCGCCGGAATTGATCAGCAACTTCGGTTCGCGCAGCAGGCTTTCTTCGTACAGGCACGGCGAGCTGGTCAGCGCCGGGAGGCCGGGCAGCAGGCTCAGGCTGTGTTTGCCGAGCATGCGCTCCAGGCGTTCGGTCGGCACTGCCGTGAGTTTGCGACCAGTGAGTTCGGCCAGGCGGTTGAGGTCCAGTAGCTGGCTTTGCGGAAACAGCACCATGAGCGCGCCAACGGCATCGTGCAGCAACACCGCCTGCACTTTGCGGGCTGGGTTCAGGCCGGGGCGTTCGAGCACTTCGTCAAAGCCGATGCCCAATTTCTCGAGCAACAGCCGAATAACAGACGGAGCGTGCGGGGATTCGGGGACGAGGGCAGCTTCTGTCATGGTCTGTATCCGTTTTCCTACAAGTTGGTCAGTATAACCAGCTTGTCCGGTACGCGCGTCTTGAAAACTGAGCGCGTGCTCACACTTGGCCGTATTGCTGCCCATGACGCAGCCAGCGATCCAGCAGCGGGCTGACGTGGTCGGGCCAGCGTTCCAGCAGCGCCTGGGCGGCATCGCGTACGGCGGGGAGCAGGTCGGCGTCGCGCATCAGGTCGGCTACCTTGAATTGAAGCAGACCGGTCTGGCGCGTGCCGAGCATTTCACCGGGGCCGCGCAATTCGAGGTCTTTTTCGGCGATGACGAACCCGTCGTTGGTTTCGCGCATGATCCCCAGCCGCTGGCGGCCGATCTGCGACAGCGGCGGGTGGTACAGCAAGACGCAATGGCTGGCGGCGCTGCCCCGGCCCACCCGGCCGCGCAGCTGGTGCAACTGCGCCAGGCCCAGGCGCTCGGGGTTCTCGATGATCATCAGGCTGGCATTGGGCACGTCGACGCCGACCTCGATCACCGTGGTCGCGACCAGCAGCTGCAGGGCGCCGGCCTTGAATTCAGCCATGACCGCGGCTTTTTCGGCGGGCTTCATGCGACCGTGGATCAGCCCGACCTTCAATTCGCCGAGGGCGGCGGTGAGGTCCTCAAAGGTAGTTTCGGCCGCCTGGCAGGTCAGTTCCTCCGACTCTTCGATCAAGGTGCACACCCAATAAGCCTGCCGCCCTTCGGCACAGGCGCCGCGCACGCGCTCGATCACCTCCACTCGTCGGGTGTCGGTGACCAGCACGGTATTGACCGGTGTGCGGCCGGGGGGCAGTTCGTCGAGGATCGAGGTGTCGAGGTCGGCGTAGGCGCTCATCGCCAGGGTTCGCGGGATCGGCGTGGCGGTCATGATCAGCTGATGAGGGCACATCCGCCCACCCACGCCTTTCTGCCGCAGAGCCAGGCGCTGTTGCACGCCGAAGCGGTGTTGTTCGTCGATGATCACCAGGGCCAGGTTCTTGAACTGCACTTCGTCCTGGAACAGCGCATGGGTGCCGACCACCATGGGCGCGCCTTCGGCGATCTGTGCCAGGGCGGTGACGCGGTTCTTGCCCTTGAGCTTGCCGGCCAGCCAGGCGACTTCGATGCCCAGCGGTTCGAGCCAGCGCTGGAAGGTGATGAAATGTTGTTCGGCCAGGATCTCGGTGGGCGCCATCAGCGCCACCTGATAACCGGCCTCCAATGCCTGCAGCGCCGCCAGGGCGGCGACCACGGTCTTGCCGGCGCCGACATCGCCCTGGATCAGCCGCAGCATCGGCTCGGGCTGGCTCAGGTCGTAGGCGATTTCGTTGCCGACCCGTTGCTGGGCGCCGGTGGGGGCGAAACCGAGGTTGGCCAGGTAGCGGGCCGGCAGATCCCTGGCCTTGGGCATGGCCGGGGCACGCAGGGAACGCAGGCTTTCGCGCAGGCGTTGCTGGGACAGTTGATGGGTCAGCAGTTCTTCGAACGCCAGGCGATGCTGGGCCCAGTGATGGCCGAGGGCGAGTTCGTCGACGTCGGCATCGGCGGGTGGATGGTGCAGGTAGCGGATCGCATCGGCCAGGGGCGCCAGGTGGTAATCCCGGGCCAGTTCCGTGGGCAGCCAGTCGGGCAGGCTGCTGGGGCCGAGCAGGGTCAGGGTTTGCTGGCAGAGCTGGCGCAGGCGTTGTTGGGTCAGGCCTTCGGTGAGCGGATAGACCGGGGTCAGGGTTTCATCCACGGGCGGCGGTTCGTCACCGGTGATGCTGCGATATTCCGGATGATAGATCTCCAGCCCCGACGCCCCGGGCCGCGCCTCGCCGTAGCAGCGTACGCGGGTGCCGCGCTTGAGGCCTTCCTTTTGTGCATTGCTGAAATGGTAGAAGCGCAGACTGAGCCCGCCGGTGCCGTCCTGCAGGCGCACCACCAGGCTGCGCCGCCGACCCATGACCACGTCGGCGCCGCTGACGGTGCCTTCGATCACCGCATCCTGGCCCGGGCGCAAATGGCCGATGGGCACCACGCGGGTGCGGTCCTGGTAACGCAGCGGCAAGTGAAACAGCACGTCCTGGAGGTTTTCCAGGCCGACCTTGGCCAGTTTCTCGGCCATGGCTTCACCGACACCCTTGAGTGTCGTGACCGGCACTTTCGACAGCTCCGTCATGGTCGTGGCTTACTTGCCAGCGGGCGGCTTGGCCACGGAGCACAGACGGATCGAGTCAGCGAGGATCTCGATGGCCTTGGGCCGCGGGAAACTGGCGCGCCACGCGATGGCGACGGTGCGGAACGGCACGGGCGGCGTCAGCGGGCGGACTTCGATCACGCCCGGGGCGTAATGATGGCTGTCCACCGCCGACAGCGGCAGGATCGAAATGCCCAGGCCCGACGCGACCATGTGGCGGATGGTTTCCAGGGAGCTGGACTCCACCGTGGTGTGCTTGGCGCCTTCGCTGCCCTTGGTCAGGGTCGGGCAGGCTTCGAGCACCTGGTCGCGGAAGCAGTGGCCTTCGCCGAGCAACAGCAGGCTCTTGTCGTTGAGCAGGGCGGCGTCGATGGTTTTTTTCTGGGTCCAGGGGTGCTGGGCGGGCATCAGGACGTAGAACGGTTCGTCGTAGAGCGGCAGGGTCAGGACGTCGGCTTCGTTGAACGGCAGGGCGATGATGATCGCGTCCAGCTCGCCGTTGCGCAGCTTGTCGCGCAGCACATGGGTGAAGTTTTCTTCGATGTACAACGGCATCTGCGGGGCGACCCGGTGCAGTTGCGGAATCAGGTGCGGGAACAGGTACGGGCCGACGGTGTAGATCGCGCCGACTTTCAGCGGGGCGGTCAGTTGGTTCTTGCCGGCCTGGGCCAGTTCGCGAATGCCCTGGGCCTGCTCCAGGACCTTTTGTGCCTGGGCCACGATGCCTTCGCCCACGGGGGTCAGGCGCACGGCGCTTTTGCTGCGCTCGAAAATCAGCACACCGAGTTCGTCTTCAAGCTTTTTCACACCCACCGACAGCGTCGGCTGGCTGACGTGGCAACGCTCGGCCGCATGGCCGAAATGCTGCTCTTGGGCGAGGGTCACGATGTAGCGTAATTCTGTGAGGGTCATGGCGAGCGTCCGTGAAGTTGCGAGCCAAGCATACCGGCTGCAATCGATAGACGCACGTTATCAGAGTGGGGGTGCGGTGTGACACTGTCCAATGTGCATGCATGATCTGTGGGAGCAAGGCTTGCCCGCGATGAGGTCAACGCGATACTCGCTGGAACCGAGGTGCCTGTATCTCGAGCAAGCTTTGCTCCCACAGTTGTCCTTGCTCTAGAGGGGCCTTTGCTTGCTACCAGAAATAAGAAAGCCCCCTGTTACAGGGGCTTGCAAATTTGAGGTCAACGCCGGCGCTTGTCGATGGAGTACACAAACGGTGCCGTCAGTTCGATGGTGCCGTTGGTCAGCAGATCCGTCGGCGGCTTGGGCAGCGGTTGGGCGCGGCGGATCATTTCCAGGGTGGCCTTGTCCAGCAACTCCGTGCCGGAGCTGCCCACCAGTTCGAATGACAACACGTTGCCTTCGGCATCCACCACGAAGCGCAGGCGGTTGGTGCCTTCCTTGTTCATCTGCTGGGCCCTGGGCGGGTACTTCTTGTACTTGCCCAGGTGCGCCAGCAGCGTGCCCTGCCAATTGGCCTTGGCCGCCGATTGCGCAGGCGACGGGCCAGGAGCCGGTTGCGCGGACTTCTCGGCGACTGACTGGGTTGGCGGGGTGTCGCTGGGCTTCTGCTCCGACGGCTGTTCCTTCGGTGGCTCGGGCTTTTTTTCCACCGGTTTGGGTTTGGGCGGTTGCGGCTTTGGCTTGGGCTTGACCGGCTTGGGCACGGAAATCTCCGGCTTCGGCGCTTCGGCAAGCTTGGGCAGCGGCAATTCTTCGACCGGCTCGGGAGGTTGCGGCGGTGTGACGACTTTTGGCGGTGCAGGCGGCGGCGGGGCTGGTACCGGCGCCAGCTCGACCATCATTGCCTGGGGAGGCAATTCGATGGGCGCGCGTGATGTCCAGTTCAGCGCCACGGCGATGGCAAGCGCATGCACACCCAGCACCACTGCCAGGCTACCGCTGTAACGCGTCAGCTTTTGGCGCGTCGTGATCATTTCTTGGGCGCCGTCTCGAGTCCGACCAAACCGACCTTCAGGTAACCGGCGCCCCGTAGCGCGTCCATCACGCTCATCAGGTCGCCGTAGTCCACGCCTTTGTCGGCCTGGAAGAAGATCGTCGTGTCTTTCTTGCCCTGGGTCTTGGCGTCGAGGGTCGCGCCGAGGGTTTCGGCCTTGACCTCGTCTTCACCCAGGAACAGCCGCTGGTCGGCCTTGACGCTGAGGAACACCGGTTTCTCCGGCCGTGGCGAAGGCTTGGCCGTCGACGCCGGCAGGTCAACCTTGATGTCCACGGTGGCGAGCGGGGCGGCCACCATGAAGATGATCAACAGCACCAGCATCACGTCGATGAACGGCGTGACGTTGATTTCGTGGTTCTCGGCCAGATCGTCGTCTGCGCCTTCTTTCAAATGCAGGCCCATGGCCGATTACCCCACTTTCACCATGTGCGGTTGCGAGCTGCGCTCGGTCGGCAGGTGGTCGAGGTCACGGCTGACCAGCAGCAGGACTTCGGCCGAAGCGTCGGAGACCTGGGCCTTGTAGCCGGCAATGGAGCGGGCGAAGACGTTGTAGATCACCACGGCCGGGATCGCTGCGACCAGGCCCAAGGCCGTTGCCAGCAGGGCTTCGGCGATGCCGGGCGCAACGACGGCGAGGTTGGTGGTCTGGGTCTTGGCGATGCCGATGAAGCTGTTCATGATGCCCCACACCGTGCCGAACAGACCGACGAATGGAGCGGTAGAGCCGATGGTGGCGAGCACGCCGGTGCCGCTGCTCATGTTGCGACCGCAGGCGGCGACCAGGCGCTCGAGACGGAAGCTCACACGTTCCTTGATGCCTTCTTTCTCGCGGCTGTTGGCCGACAGGCGCATCTCTTCGAGTGCGTCGTGCACCAACAGGTTGGCGAGGGTGCCGGCCTTCGCGGCGGTGGCGCTGGCTTCCTTGAGGGTGGTGGCTTTTTTCAGGGCGGCGATTTCACCGCGCAAGCGACGCTTGGCACCCAGCAGCTCGAAGCCTTTGGCAATCCAGATGGTCCAGGTGATGATCGAGGCAATGGCCAGGCCGATCATCACGATTTTCACGATGATGTCGGCGTTCTTGTACATGCCCCATGGCGACAGGTCGTGGGCCATGCCCAGGGAGTTGTCGGCTTCGAGCACTTCAGGTGCGTCGGCTTCGACGGCTTGGGCCGGGTCGGTGGCGACAGGCGTTGCAACGGGAGTGGCCGGGTCGGCCGGTGCCTGGGCAGCAGCCGGTGCGATGGCCGGCGTTGTGGCGGGTGCCTGCGCATCGGCGAACGCGGCGACAGGTGCCAGCAGCAGGCTGAACAGCAGGGCGGCTACCGTGCTCCAGGCACGAGGTCGATTGGTTGGCGAAGCGGGGGACAGAGAGCGTTTCATGCTGGCCGGACCTGAGAGGAAAAAGAAGGTTGATGTTCTTCCAGGCCTCGTGAGGCCGAGAACAAAAGTGACGGGCATTATTGCAATTAATTCTTGTTAACAAAAGTAATACAGTAACTTTTTTTCTCACATGGCTAGCCGCTCGTCCCCTGCGAAGGCTAGTCTGCGGCTTTGCCAGAGGAGTTCTTGATGTCCGCGCCTTCTGTTTTGATCGCCGGCTGCGGTGATATCGGCGGCCGCCTGGCCCGCCAGTTAGTGGCCGAACATTGGCAAGTCCATGGCCTGCGGCGCACGGTTTCGAAGCTGCCAGCGGGCGTCATCGGGGTGGCGGGGGATTTGTTCAGCGAGCAATGTCCCGCCGACTGGCCCACCGGGTCACTGGATTACCTGGTGTACAGCGCCGCGGCCACCGACCATGACGAAGCGGGTTATCGCACGGCTTATGTCGAAGGGTTGCAGCATGTGTTGAGTTGGTTGAAGCAGCATGGCCAGCGGCCCAAGCGTCTGCTTTTTGTGTCCAGCAGCAGCGTTTATGGGCAACAGCAGGGCGAATGGGTGGATGAAACCTCGCCAACCGTGGCCGGCGGCTATTCCGGGCGGTTGATGCTCGAAGCCGAGCAAGTGGCCTTGGACAGTGGCATCCCGGCCAGCCGCGTGCGCCTGACCGGCATCTATGGGCCGGGTCGGGAGTGGCTGCTGAGCCAGGTGCGCCAAGGATATCGCGTCGTGATCGACCCGCCGCTGTACGCCAATCGCATCCACGCCGACGATGCCGCCGGCTTGTTGGCGTTCCTGCTGGAAGCTGATCGCCAGGGCAAGGAGTTGGACGATTGCTACATCGGCGTCGATGATGCGCCTGCGCCGCTGGCCGAAGTGGTGGGTTGGTTGCGCGAATACATGGGCGTTACCGAGTGGTCTGAAGACGCCAGCGTGCGTCGTGCCGGCAGCAAACGCTGCAGCAATGCCCGGGCGAAGGCTTTGGGCTGGACGCCGCGGTATCCGAGTTTTCGCGAGGGGTATGCGGCAATTCTGGAAGGGCGCTGCTGACGCGGGCCCGCTCGGCGTGTGCTCGATGATGTGGTTCGGCGCCAAGGGCTAGTCCTCTATGGGCTCCTACCGTCCTGAGTATCTTCCAGGTCTTGACTTGGTTCATCGAGCTCGCCGAGCATTATCCGTTGCTTGCCGAAGCCAAGAGTGATCTGCAGGCCACCCGCAACCGCTTCAGTCATCTTTTGCGTCGTCGATGTGGGCCAATATCCTATCGAACGACCTAACAGCGACAAGGACCGTCATCAATGCAAGCCAGTTTCAGCAAAGGCGTTATCTTTGCACTCTCCGCCGCCGCACTTAACGCCACGATAGGCGTGCTCAGCAAAGTGCTCATGAGCAATGGTTTCACCGCCAGCAGTGTCGCCGTCATAAAGACCGTCCTGGGTTGTCTGCTGCTCTCGGCCTTGCTGCTGTTTATCAAGCGTCCGGCGACGACAGCCAAATGGACCCAGGCGGCGATCTGCGCGTTTCTCGGTATCTTTGTGCTGTTCCACTTCGAAACGGCTGCCTATCGGCATTACGCTGCGGCGGGTGTGGTCGTGATGCTGATGGCCAGTGCTTCCATTTCCTCGATTGTGCTTGGACGCATAATCCTCAAGGATGCGATCACCGCGAACGCCACTGTGGGTGCCGCCTTGGCGATCGCCGGAATCGCAGTGATCTTTGGCGCCGATCTGCAGCAGGGCTTCACGCTCCAAGGCGTTGCGCTCGCGTCCATGGCGGGCTGCGGCTATGGGGCGTTTTCGGTAGCCATGAAACGGATGGGCGTGTCCGGTGGGCTGCACTTCACTCGTCAGTTGCTGTTCTTCGGCAGCCTGTACTTGCTGATGCCGGCTTCGGTCGACGGCTTCGTGATCGGTGAGCTGTCGCCCTGGGCGATTGCCGCACTGCTGGCGCTGGCCGCGCTGCCGACCATCCTCGGCTTTTTCTGCACCACCAAGGCAATCGAGTACCTCAAGCCATCCCAGGTACAAGCCTTGGAGCTGACCGAGCCGCTGTTCGCCGCACTGCTGGCATTTGTTGTGCTCAATGAAGTGCCGCGCGAAAGCCTGTACCCGGGCGCACTACTGATCATCATTGGGCTGTGTTTCTCCAATGAGCTGATCCGCCTGGGTAGAAAAAAGCCTGTTGCGTCTCGCGCGTGAACCTTTGCCGGGAGGGGGCGCTCGTACAGTTATTTCAACGCGCCCTATCTCTTACTGCTTTTCCAGCAACCACTGCCGAGTGCCCGGCGTGAACGAAGGCATTTCATCGGCCAGCGCGGCGTTGACGGTCTGGAAGATCTCCAGCTTCTTGCCGTCGCGGGCAAAGATCCAGGTGTTGCCCTGGCCGTTCTGCTGCAGCCAGATGTTGTCGTTGCCACCGCTCATGGAGGCGCAATCGCCGGCCAGGCACAGGGCGTAGCGATCGGCACCCGGCAGGCCGCTGACCTGGCCGTCGGGCTGGAATTGCACGGTGGCGCCCTGGCCGGGGCCGCTGGCGATGTTCCAGGTGCCGCCCAGGTAGGCGGCATACAGCACACGCTCGAAACTGGCGCCGATGGGCGCGCCTTCCGGTACCTGCACTTGAGCGCGGTCGAACACCTGCTGCGGTTCGTTCTCGGTGGCGGCCTGGCTCAACTGGTCGCCGTCACGCTTGAGTTCGCTGGCGGAACTGCCGTAGAAATCGACTTTCCAGGCGCCGTCTTCTTCGCCCAGCAATTTGCCTTCGACGTTTTCAAAGCCGTTGGTGTAGCGCGCCTGACCGGCCCGGGTGTTGACGTCCCATTCCAGGTTCGGGCCATAGCCCTGCAACGCTTCGCGAAGCGGGCCGCCCTGGGCGGCAGCGTCGATGGCTGCCTGGTTGATCCAGGTGCCGCTGATGTCACGGTCGGCAGGGTCGCTGGCACAGCCGCCCAGAAGCAGGGCTGCCAACGAGAGAGCAAGCGCTTTGCGCATGGTGGAATCCTTTCAAGACGAAAACGGCGCAGCGGGAGAGGCTGCGCCGGCCTTATTACTCGATGACCAGGATGGCATCCATCTCAACCTGAGCGCCCTTGGGCAGGGCCGCCACGCCGATGGCGGCGCGGGCAGGGTAAGGCTGGTCGAAGTACTTGCCCATCACCTCGTTGACCTTGGCGAAGTGGCTCAGGTCGGTGAGGAAGATGTTCAGCTTGACGATATCCTTGAACGAACCACCGGCGGCCTCGGCCACGGCCTTGAGGTTTTCGAACACCTGTACGGTCTGGGCTTCGAAGCCTTCCACCAGCTCCATGGTTTTCGGGTCCAGTGGGATCTGGCCCGACATGTACACGGTGTTGCCGGCCTTGATCGCCTGGGAATAAGTACCGATGGCGGCCGGGGCCTTGTCGCTGGTGATAACGGTCTTGGTCATGAATGACTCCTGATAACGAATGGGCTACGCGCGCATCCGGGTGATACGGATAACCCCGGTCAGGGCGCGCAGTTTCTTGATCACGCGGGCCAGGTGCACGCGGTCGTGCACGCTGACCACCAATTGAACGACGCTGATGCGGCCATCGCGTTCGTCCATGCTGATTTTTTCGATATTGCCGTCGGCGGCATTGACGCTGCTGGCCAGCAGGGCGATCAGGCCGCGCTGGTGTTCCAGCTCGACCCGCAGCTCGACGTTGAATTCGCCGGTGACATCCTTGGCCCAGGAGAGTTGGATACATTTTTCCGGGTTATGTCGGATTTCGCTGATGTTGCGGCAGTTGTCCAGGTGCACAACCATCCCTTTGCCGGCGGACAGGTGGCCGACAATCGGATCGCCCGGGATCGGCGTGCAACACTTGGCATAGCTGAGCACCAGGCCTTCGGTGCCGCGAATCGCCAGCGGGCCTTCGGGGCTTGGCAACTGTTCGCCTTCGCCGAGCAGGCGGCGGGCGACGACGTAGGCCATGCGATTGCCCAGGCCGATGTCTTCGAGCAGGTCTTCGATCAGTTCGAGACGGTATTCGTGGAGCATCAGTTGCACGCGCTCGACCGGGATCTTGTCCAGCGAGCTGTCGAAACCGTTCAACACCTTGTTCAGCAGGCGTTCGCCGAGGCTGATGGATTCGGAGCGGCGTTGCAGCTTCAGGGCGTGACGGATATGGGTGCGGGCCTTGCCGGTGACCACGAAATTGAGCCACGCCGGGTTGGGGCGTGCGCCGGGGGCGCTGACGATCTCCACCGTGGAACCGCTTTGCAGCGGCTCGGACAACGGTGCCAGGCGGCGGTTGATCCGGCAGGCGATGCAGCTGTTGCCGACGTCGGTGTGCACCGCATAGGCAAAGTCCACGGCCGTGGAGCCTTTGGGCAGCTCCATGATCCGGCCCTTGGGCGTGAAGACGTAGACCTCGTCCGGGAACAGGTCGATCTTCACGCTTTCAATGAATTCCAGGGAGTTGCCAGCGCGCTGCTGCATTTCCAGCACACCCTTGACCCATTGCCGGGCGCGGGCGTGGGTGCTCTTGGGCTGTTCGTCACCGCTGGATTTGTACAGCCAATGGGCGGCGATGCCGTTGTTGGCCATCTCTTCCATTTCGCGGGTGCGGATCTGGATCTCGATCGGCACGCCGTGCATGCCGAACAGCGTGGTGTGCAGCGACTGATAGCCGTTGGCCTTGGGGATCGCGATGTAATCCTTGAAGCGCCCCGGCAACGGTTTGTACAAATTATGTACAGCGCCCAACACGCGGTAGCAGGTATCGACCTTGTCGACGATGATCCGGAACGCGTAGACGTCCATGATCTCGTTGAAGGCCCGACGCTTGCCGCGCATTTTCTTGTAGATGCCGTAGAGGTGTTTCTGCCGCCCGCTGACTTCGCCTTCGATGCCGTCGATGGCCAGGCAGTGGCTCAGGGATTCTTCGATCTTGTTGACGATTTCCTTGCGGTTGCCCCGGGCGCGCTTGACGGCCTGGTTGATCCGCGCCGAACGCATCGGGTGCATGGCCTTGAAGCCGAGGTCTTCGAACTCGATGCGGATCGCATGCATGCCCAGGCGATTGGCGATGGGGGCGTAGATTTCCAGGGTTTCCTTGGCGATGCGCCGGCGTTTTTCGCCAGACAGCACTTCCAGGGTGCGCATGTTGTGCAGGCGGTCGGCGAGCTTGACCAGGATCACGCGAATGTCGCGGGCCATGGCCATGGCCATTTTCTGGAAGTTTTCGGCCTGAGCCTCGGCCTTCGTCTCGAAGTTCATCTGGGTCAGCTTGCTGACCCCGTCGACCAGTTCGGCCACGGTTTCGCCGAACTGCGCTTGCAGCGCTTCCTTGGCAATGCCGGTGTCTTCGATCACGTCATGCAGCATCGCCGCCATCAGGCTCTGATGGTCCATGTGCATGTCGGCAAGAATATTCGCCACCGCAAGGGGATGCGTGACGTAGGCCTCGCCGCTGCGGCGGCGCTGGCCGTCGTGGGCTTGTTCGGCGTAGAAATAGGCTCGGCGGACCAGATTGACCTGGTCCGTGCCGAGGTAGGCCGATAAGCGATCGGCGAGGGCGTCTATGCTCGGCATGATGATGACTCCTGCCGTTTGCTGTGACCCCGCGCCGTGCTACGTCGACCAGGCATAGGCTTAGACCGCCTCGTTGGACTCGTCCTCGAACGCTGCGAACAGCGGTTCGTCTTCGACGATTTCAGCGTTGGCGATGAACTCGTAGCTCATCAGGCCTTCGGCGATTTCACGCAGCGCTACTACGGTAGGCTTGTCGTTTTCCCACTGGACCAACGGCTCTTTGCCACCGGTGGCCAGTTGACGGGCACGCTTGGTAGAGAGCATGACCAGCTCAAAGCGGTTTTCCACGTGTTCTAGGCAGTCTTCAACGGTTACGCGGGCCATGGTATTCCTCGGAGCGAATGCAATATGCGCGCTGCCCGGTTGGGCGAGCGGACTCGACAGTTTAAAAAAACACCAGCGTTTAGGGAAGCGCTGATTTTTTAACCAAACCCCTCGGCGCGCTGCGACTACCAATGTAAAGCCGTCGCAGCGGTTTTGGGAAGGGCTGTTCAGCCCAACAATTCGGCCAATAATTTGCCGAAACGTTGCTGCTGGCGTTTCTGCTGCAGCTGGCTGGCGCGGAAAATCGCCTTCAGGTCGTCCAGCGCGTGGGCGAAATCGTCGTTGATGATCAGGTAATCATAGTCGACGTAGTGACTCATCTCGCTGACCGCTTCGCGCATCCGGCCTTCGATGATGTCGTCGCTGTCCTGGCCACGGTTGGTCAGGCGCTGGCGCAGGGCCTGCTGGCTCGGCGGCAGGATGAAGATCGAACGGGCCTGGGGCATCAGCTTGCGCACCTGCTCGGCGCCTTGCCAGTCGATTTCCAGGATCAGGTCGTGACCTTCGTCCAGGGTTTGCTGCAAGTAGCTTTGCGAAGTGCCATAAAGGTTGCCGAAGACTTCGGCGCGCTCCAGGAAGTCGCCGTGTTCGGCCATCTTCACGAACTCTTCGCGGTCGACGAAGTGATAGTTCACGCCATTCACTTCGCCCGGACGCATGGCGCGGGTGGTGTGCGAGACCGAGACGCGGATCTGCGGTTCGGCATCGATCAGGGCCTTGACCAGGCTGGTCTTGCCGGCGCCCGAGGGCGCGGAAATGATGTAGAGGGTGCCGGTGCTGTGGGTCATGTCGTTAGCCTTACTCAATGTTCTGCACTTGTTCGCGCATTTGTTCGATCAACACCTTGAGGTTGACCGCCGCCTGGGTGCTGCGCGGGTCGAAGGC
This sequence comes from Pseudomonas sp. Lb2C2, assembly GCF_052112205.1. Taxonomy (NCBI): domain Bacteria; kingdom Pseudomonadati; phylum Pseudomonadota; class Gammaproteobacteria; order Pseudomonadales; family Pseudomonadaceae; genus Pseudomonas; species Pseudomonas sp. Lb2C2. The sequence continues at coordinate 402,455 of NZ_JAUTYW010000003.1, forward strand.
TTTGGAGCCCAGTGTATTGGCTTCGCGGTTGAGCTCCTGCATCAGGAAGTCGAGGCGGCGACCGGCCGCACCGCCGGACTTGAGCACCCGGCGAACTTCGATGATGTGGGTGCTCAGTCGATCCAGTTCTTCGGCCACGTCGCTCTTTTGCGCGAGCATGACCATTTCCTGTTCCAGGCGTTGCGGGTCCAGCTCGGCCTTCATGTCGGTGAAGCGGTCGAGGACTTTCTGGCGCTGGGTGGCGAGCATCTGCGGGACCAGTTCGCGCAGGGTGCTGACGTCTTCTTCAATGGAGGTCAGGCGCTCGTTGATCAGCCGGGCCAGCTCCGCGCCTTCGCGCTCGCGGCCGGCCTTGAGTTCCTTGAGGCCTTCATTGAACAGCGCCATCGCCTCGGTGTTCAGCGCCTGCGGGTCGTTCGCGTCACCCACCAGCACGCCGGGCCAGGCCAGGACTTCCAGTGGATTCAGGGCGGCAGGGTGCTTGATCAGGCTGGCGACGGTTTCGGCGGCGGCGACCAATTGCGCGGCGCGCTCGCGGTCCACTTGCAAGGCTTTGCCGGTGCTTTCTTCGGTGAAGCGCAGGGTGCATTCCAGCTTGCCCCGGGACAGGCCCTGGCGCAGCGCTTCGCGCACACCGCCTTCGAGGTCGCGGAAGGACTCGGGCAGGCGCAGATGCGGCTCCAGGTAGCGGCTATTGACCGAGCGCAGTTCCCAGCTCAGCGTGCCTTGGGCCCCGGCTTTTTCGACGCGGGCGAAGGCGGTCATGCTGTGCACCATGGAGGTTCCTCGCAATGCAGGCCGGCACGACGGTAGTCGTGGGCCTGGGATCTGTAAATTAAAAGCCCAAGGGCAGCAAAGGCGCAGGATTGTAGCGCAGTGAGGCGTATGCCCCAACCGCGCTTGCGACAAAGCGTGGCAGCCCGTCGGGCAGGCCTTTGCGTGGCTTCGCTCGCGTCGGCTTTTTAGAGTCGAGCGACGTTTAACTGCCCTATGACGGTTCACGGCTCTATAATGCTCGGCAGTTTTCCGTCCCCTGTACAGGTATTCCCTATGAAACGTCCAAGTGGTCGCGCTGCCGATCAGCTTCGCTCGATCCGCATTACCCGCAACTACACCAAACACGCCGAGGGATCTGTACTGGTCGAATTCGGTGATACCAAGGTCATCTGCACCGTCAGTGTCGAAAACGGCGTGCCACGGTTCCTCAAGGGGCAGGGCCAGGGCTGGTTGACGGCTGAATACGGCATGCTGCCGCGCGCCACCGGTGAGCGGAACCAGCGTGAGGCCAGCCGTGGCAAGCAGGGTGGCCGTACCCTGGAAATCCAACGCCTGATCGGCCGTTCACTGCGTGCTGCTCTGGACATGTCCAAGTTGGGCGACGTGACGCTGTATGTCGATTGCGACGTGATCCAGGCCGATGGCGGCACGCGTACTGCGTCCATTACCGGGGCCATGGTCGCCCTGGTCGATGCCTTGAAAGTGATCAAGAAGCGCGGCGGCCTCAAGGGCGGCGACCCGCTCAAGCAAATGATCGCCGCTGTGTCCGTGGGCATGTACCAGGGCGAACCGGTGCTGGACCTGGATTACCTGGAAGACTCCGCCGCCGAGACTGACCTGAACGTGGTCATGACCAGTGCCGGCGGTTTCATCGAAGTCCAGGGCACTGCCGAGGGCGCGCCGTTCCAGCCGGAAGAATTGAACGCTATGCTGGAGTTGGCGAAGAAAGGCATGAACGAGATCTTCGAACTGCAAAAGGCCGCCTTGGCTGACTGATCGATTTCCGCTTCAAGACAAGGAGAGCGTCATGAGTGATGAGCAAATCCTGCTGCCCCAGCCGAGCAAAGAGGCGCGTCAATGGGCAATGTTTTGTCACCTGTCCGCCTTGTTGGGGATCTGGATTCCGTTCGGCACGCTGATCGGGCCGCTGGTGCTCTGGCAGCTCAAGCGTGAATCCGACCCGTTCATCGATGCCCAGGGCAAGGAAGCGCTGAACTTCCAGATCACCGTGGCGATTGCCTCGGCGATCAGCTTGCTGCTGATGGTCGTGGTGATCGGCTTCTTCCTGTTTGGCCTGGTGGCCATCGGTGCGCTGGTGTTGACGATCATTGGTGGTGTGAAGGCCAATGAAGGGCAGCCGTATCGGTATCCGTTTACCTGGCGCCTGGTCAAATAACGATCACCGCTGCGATTCAAGGACAATGCCCCGGCTTATCGGGGCATTGTCTTTTTTGAAGTTATAAATGTTTCTCTTTATGTGCAGTCTTCCATTGCGTGGCGAGTTAGTGTGCGCATATTCCGCTATTACACTTCTAGTCACAACTGCACAGTTTCAGTGCGGCCTCTATGCTTGGCAATAAGACGCTTCGATTGATAGAGTTGCGCCAAGTTATATTCCTTCAGAAATATTTCGATATATTCAGACCATTGAAGGTCCTTGAATTCAAAGCCAATCAGTGTTGAGCAAATCAACCTGTTCAAGAGGCGTGTCCAGGTAAAAAGTTCGCCCCTGAATATATGTTCAAAGAATAAACTCTCATGTTTCAGCTCGATTTCTATGGAACACTTGTCGCCGCCTCTCTAGTGCTTTTATTGGGGCGCGGACTTGTTACGCGTGTTGGTTTCCTGCGCGCCTACAATATCCCTGAACCTGTAGCGGGCGGACTGGTAGTTGCCTTGGCGCTCCTGGCTTTGCGGGGGGTTGAAGTTGAAGTTCGATTTGATACTTCGCTGCAAACACCGTTGATGCTGGCATTTTTTGCCACGATTGGCCTGAGCGCAGACTTCGCCAGCCTGAAGAAAGGCGGGCGCGTAGTTGGAATTTTCCTGCTGGCGGTCGTCGGCCTGCTGGTGGTCCAGAATGCCATGGGCATCGGGCTCGCAAAAGCGCTGGGGCTCGATCCGTTGATGGGGTTGCTGACCGGCTCGATCACCTTGGCAGGCGGTCACGGCACAGGCGCAGCATGGGGGACGGTATTCAGTGAGAAGTACGGTCTGGCTTCCGCCTCCGAGCTTGCGATGGCTTCTGCGACGTTTGGCTTGGTGTTGGGTGGCTTGATCGGTGGGCCGGTTGCTCGCTTGCTCATCAAGCGTGTCCAGGCCCCCGGCTGCCTTGAGGCAGAAAAGCCCCGTGTGCCCAAGGGTTTCGAGCAGCCGAACAAAGAGCGCTCGATTACGCCGTTTTCGTTTATCGAGACGCTGGCGCTGATTGCGGTCAGCCTGTTGGCCGGCACGCTCTTGAATGGGCAGCTCCACGACAGCGCCTTCGAGTTGCCGACGTTCGTTTGCGTCTTGTTCGTGGGGGTGGTCCTGCGCAACGGGCTTTCGGCGCTTGGCTTGTATCAGGTCTTCGAACGAGAAGTCTCCGTGCTCGGCAATGTGAGCCTGTCACTGTTCCTGGCGATCGCCTTGATGTCACTCAAATTGTGGGACCTGGCGTCACTGGCCTTGCCGATCTTCATTATCCTGGCGGCCCAGACATTGGTCATGGCGTTGTTTGCGATTTTCGTGACGTTCAGAATCATGGGCAGTCATTACGATGCAGCCGTCTTGGCGGCAGGGCATTGCGGTTTTGGGTTGGGCGCCACGCCGACGGCCATCGCCAACATGCAGGCAGTGACGCAGCGCTATGGGCCTTCACAGATAGCGTTTCTGGTGGTGCCGATGGTGGGGGCGTTCTTCATCGATATCATTAACGTCATCGTCATCAAGTTGTACCTTGCCCTGCCGTTTTTTGCCGCGGCTTGAGCTTCCGCGCGGAGCGTTCGCCATAAAAAATGCCCGTATCTTGCGATACGGGCATTTTTTTTGGTCGGTCGACCTGGGGGATGTCGCCGGTACGCTTAGATGGTCAGCGTCCAGTCGTAATCCACGATCAGCGGCGCATGCTGCGAGAACCGTGGCTGGCGTGGCAGGCGGGCGCTGCGTACGAAGCGGCGCAGCCCAGGTGTCAGCAACTGATAGTCGAAGCGCCAGCCAAGGTTGAGCATCTCGGCCTGTTCGTTGTCCGGCCACCAGCTGTACTGGTCGCCTTCACGGCTGACTTCGCGCAGGGCGTCGACATAACCCATGTTGCCAATGATCTCGTCCATCCAGGCCCGCTCCGGCGCCAGGAAGCCAGGAGATTGCTGGCTGTCGCGCCAGTTCTTGATATCCAGCTTCTGTTGCGCCACGTACAGCGAGCCACAATAGATGTACTCGCGACGTTTGCGCCGCTGTTTATCCAGGTAACGGGCGAAGTCGTCCATCAACTTGAATTTCTGATTCAAATCTTCATCGCCGTTCTGCCCCGAAGGGAGCAGTAAGGTCGCGATGCTGACCTTGTCGAAATCGGCTTGCAGGTAGCGCCCGTAGCGGTCCGCCGTCTCGAAACCGAGACCGTTGATGACAGCCTTCGGTTGCAGCCGCGAGTACAAAGCCACGCCACCCTGGGCGGGGACTTCGGCATCGCAGGCATAAAGGAAGTAACCATCCAGTTGGAAGGCTGCATCGTCCAGTTCAAAGGCGGAGGCGCGGGTGTCCTGCAGGCAGATGACGTCGGCATTCTGTGCTTGCAGCCAACTGAGCAAACCTCGCTCCACTGCAGCCTGAATACCATTGACGTTCACACTGATGATCCGCATAAATGGCCCCAAAAATCACGTGCGTGTATGATACACGCCGTGTACCTATTTAGCTAAATCCGCGGTATTTGAGGCTTTTTTTCATGCAGGCGTATCAGCGCGATTTCATTCGCTTTGCCATCGATCGCGGCGTTTTGCGCTTCGGTGAGTTCACCCTCAAGTCCGGGCGCACCAGCCCGTACTTCTTCAATGCCGGCCTGTTCAACACCGGTTCCGCCCTGGCGCAACTGGGTCGTTTCTATGCGGCGGCCATCGTAGAGAGCGGTATCCCGTTCGATGTGCTGTTCGGCCCGGCCTACAAAGGCATCCCGCTGGCCGCCACCACTGCCGTCGCCCTGGCCGAACACCACGGCCGCGACTTGCCTTGGTGCTTCAACCGCAAGGAAGCCAAGGCCCACGGCGAAGGCGGCAGCCTGGTGGGTGCACCGTTGACCGGCGACGTGTTGATCATCGACGACGTCATCACTGCCGGTACTGCCATTCGCGAAGTGATGCAGATCATCGGTTCCCAGGAAGGCGCCAAGGCCGCTGGCGTGCTGATCGCCCTGAACCGCCAGGAGCGCGGCAACGGCGAGCTGTCGGCGATCCAGGAAGTGGAGCGCGACTTTGGCATTCCGGTGATCAGCATTGTGTCGCTGAACCAGGTGCTGGAGTTTTTGGCCGACGATCCGCAGCTCAAGCAGCATTTGCCGGCGGTTGAGGCTTATCGGGCGCAGTTCGGCGTCTAGGAAGCCCGCTGATTTTGATCTTGTGGCGAGGGAGCTTGCTCCCGCTGGGCTGCGCGGCGGCCCCAACATTTTTGCGGTCGCTGCGCGACCGAGCGGGAGCAAGCTCACTCGCCACAAAAGCATCATCTGGAAAAGAGCTGCAAAAAAAGACCCCGCTCAACCAGGTTGAGCGGGGTCTTTTTTTTACCGGTATCGCTTAAGGACGCTTGCGATTGCTGATCAAGGTACCCACGCCGGTGTCGGTGAAGATCTCCAGCAGGATCGCATTCGGTACCCGGCCGTCGATGATCAGCGAGCTGCCGACGCCGCCCTGTACCGCTTCCAGCGCGCAACGAATCTTCGGCAGCATGCCGCCGTAGATGGTGCCGTCGGCGATCAGGTCATCGACCTGCTGGGTCGACAGTCCGGTCAGGACTTTGCCCGACTTGTCCATCAGGCCGGCGATGTTGGTCAGCAGCATCAGCTTTTCAGCTTTCAGTGCCTCGGCAACCTTGCCCGCCACCAAATCGGCGTTGATGTTGTACGACTCACCGTTGGCGCCCACGCCGATGGGCGCGATGACCGGGATGAAGTCGCCCTTGACCAGCAGGTTCAGCAGGTCGGTGTTGATGCCGACCACTTCGCCCACATGACCGATGTCGATGATTTCCGGCTGGGTCATCTCCGGTGTCTGGCGGGTGACGGTGAGTTTCTTCGCCCGGATCAGCTCGGCGTCCTTGCCTGTCAGGCCGATGGCGCTGCCGCCATGACGGTTGATCAGGTTGACGATGTCCTTGTTGACCTGGCCGCCCAGGACCATCTCCACCACATCCATGGTCTGCGCGTCGGTCACGCGCATACCATCGATGAAGTGGCTTTCGATCGACAGGCGCTTGAGCAGGTCACCGATTTGCGGGCCACCACCGTGTACGACCACCGGGTTGATGCCCACGGCCTTCATCAGCACGATGTCGCGGGCGAAGCCAGTCTTGAGCTCCTCGCTTTCCATCGCGTTGCCGCCGTATTTGATCACCAGGGTCTTGCCGACGTAGCGTCGGATATAAGGCAACGCTTCGGACAGGACCTTGGCGGTGTTGGCGGCGGCTTCGCGTTCGAGGGTCATTCAGGGCTCCGGTAGTGCTTCAAAAAATCAAAACGGTAGTTGGAGATCAGGTGCAACACGTTTGAGTTGGGTGTGGAACACATCCTTGATGCGCTGCAGTTCAGCCTCGTTGTCGGCCTCGAAACGCAGTACCAGCACCGGTGTGGTGTTGGATGCGCGAACCAGGCCCCAGCCGTGGGGATAGTCGACCCGCACACCATCGATGGTGGTCAGTTCGGCGCCTTCGCCCCATTGAGCGTCGTGCAGAGCATCAATGATGCTGAATTTGCTCTCTTCGGTCACATGGATATTGATTTCTGGCGTAGAAATATCGTTCGGGAAGGTTGCGAACAGCTCTTCGGCCGTGGATTTCTCCTTGCTGAGGATTTCCAGCAGGCGCGCGGCGCTGTAGATGCCGTCGTCAAAACCGAACCAGCGTTCCTTGAAGAAGATGTGGCCGCTCATTTCGCCGGCCAGCAGGGCGCCGCTCTGTTTCATTTTTTTCTTGATCAACGAATGACCCGTTTTCCACATCAGTGGACGACCGCCATATTCCTTGATCAGCGGCACCAGGCGACGGGTGCATTTGACGTCGAAAATGATCTCGGCATCCGGGTTGCGCGCCACCACGTCCTTGGCAAACAGCATCAGCAGGCGGTCCGGGAACACCACGCTACCGGTATTGGTCACCACGCCCACGCGGTCGCCGTCGCCGTCGAAGGCCAGGCCCAGGTCGGCGTTGGTTTCCTTGACCTTGGCGATCAGGTCTTCGAGGTTTTCCAGCTTGCCCGGGTCCGGGTGGTGGTTGGGGAAGTTGCCGTCCACGTCGCAGAACAGCGGGATGACCTCGCAGTTCAGGGCTTCGATCAGTTGCGGGGCGATCACGCCGGCCGCGCCGTTGCCGCAATCGACCACCACTTTCAGGCGGCGGGCGAGTTTCACGTCCTTGACGATCTCGTCGTTGTAGCGAGGAAGGATATCGACCTTGGTCACGCTGCCCTGGCCGCTGCTCAGGTCGTTGGTCTTGAGGCGGGTATGCAGGGCCTGGATCTGCTCGTTGGCGAGGGTGTCGCCGGCGATGACGATCTTGAAGCCGTTGTAGTTCGATGGGTTGTGGCTGCCGGTGAGCATCACCCCGGACTTGCCGGCCAACACGTTGGCGGCGTAGTACAGCGCCGGGGTCGGCACCAGGCCCACGTCGCTGACGTGGCAACCGCTGTCGGCAACGCCTTTGATCAGTTGTTCGACCAGCTCAGGGCCTGACAAGCGGCCATCACGGCCGACGCACACGTTCGGTTCGCCCTGGGCCAGGCTCTGGGAGCCAATGGCGCGGCCGATCCAGTAGGCGGTTTCGGCGGTAAGGGTTTCCGGTACCACGCCACGGATGTCGTAGGCGCGGAAGATGCTGTCAGGGAAGATCGGGGCGATTGCGGCTGGGGTGTTCATGGGCGGGGCGCTCTATCAGGAAAGTGACTGGACAGGCCGACGGTTAGCATCGGCAGGCTCAAGCTGAAGGGTATGACGGCGTTTTTGACAGAGAGTTCGTGGTGGGAAAGTGCCATGAGACAGCGTTACCCCGGCCTCGCTCGCCTAATACATTGATTCCGGGTGGGAAACCTAGCAGAAAGCCATTGCGCATTTTTTGTCCCGAAACACAAGCTTCACAAACCGGCCGGGCAGGACGCCCGGCCTGTAACCACCGGTCAATGGCTGCCGGAATGCCCGAAACCACCGGCACCGCGCTGGCTTTCGTCGAATTCTTCGACCAGTTCGAAGTGGGCCTGGACCACCGGCACCAGCACCAACTGCGCGATGCGTTCGCCCACGGCAATGTTGAAGGCCGTTTGGCCGCGGTTCCAGCACGACACCATCAGTTCGCCCTGGTAGTCGGAGTCGATCAGGCCCACCAGGTTGCCCAGCACGATGCCGTGCTTGTGGCCCAGGCCCGAGCGCGGCAGGATCAGCGCGGCCAGGCCCGGATCGCCGATGTACACCGACAGGCCGGTAGGAATCAGCAGGGTCTGGCCCGGTTCCAGGATCGTGTCCTGCTTGAGCATCGCCCGCAGGTCGAGGCCGGCGGAGCCCGGTGTGGCGTATTGTGGCAGCGGGAACTCGTTGCCGATGCGTGGGTCGAGGATCTTGGCTTGTAGGGCGTGCATGACATTAAACCTGGTTCAGACGTTCGGCGATAAAAGTGATCAGCTGGCGGGCAATCTTGCTCTTGCTGGTCTGGGCGAAAAGTGTGGCGTGCAACTGGCGGTCGATCACGCTGCAGGCGTTTTCTTCGCTGTTGAAGCCGATGCTCGGGTTGGCCACGTCGTTGGCGACGATCAAGTCGAGGTTCTTGTCCTTGAGCTTGCGTGCGGCGTAATCGAGCAAGTGTTCGGTCTCGGCAGCAAAGCCGACACTGAACGGGCGGTCGGGGCGGGTGGCGATGCTCGCCAGGATGTCTGGGTTACGCACCATTTGCAGTAGCAGGCCGTCGCCGCTTGTAGGGTCTTTCTTCAATTTTTGCGGGGCAACGACTTCGGGGCGGTAGTCCGCCACCGCCGCCGAGGCGATGAACAGGTCGCAGGGGATGGCCGCTTCGCAGGCCGCGAGCATGTCCCGGGCACTGACCACGTCGATGCGCGTGACCCGGTCCGGGGTCGGCAAGTGCACGGGACCGGTGATCAGCGTCACCCGGGCGCCGGCTTCCACGGCAGCTTCGGCCAGGGCGAAGCCCATTTTTCCGGAGCTGTGGTTGGTGATGTAGCGCACCGGGTCGATGTTTTCCTGGGTCGGTCCGGCGGTGATCAACACGTGCTTGCCGGTCAGGGCCTGGCGCTGGAAGCAGTCGGCGGCGCACTGGGCCAGGTCGGTGGCTTCGAGCATGCGGCCCATGCCGACATCGCCGCAGGCCTGGCTGCCAGAGGCCGGGCCGAAGACTTTCAGGGCGCGGCTTTCCAGCAATTGCAGGTTGGCCTGGGTGGCCGGGTCGCGCCACATGGCCTGGTTCATGGCCGGCGCCACGGCGACCACTGCGTCGGTGGCGAGCACCAGGGTGGTCAGCAGGTCGTCGGCGATGCCTTGGGCCAGGCGGGCGATCAGGTCGGCCGTGGCCGGGGCGATCAGCACCAGGTCGGCCCACTTGGCCAGTTCGATATGACCCATGGCGGCTTCTGCCGCCGGGTCGAGCAAATCCAGATGGACCGGGTGCCCGGACAGGGCCTGCATGGTCAGCGGAGTAATGAACTCGCTGCCACCGCGCGTCATGACGACCCGAACTTCCGCGCCCTGGTCGATAAGCCTGCGAACCAGCTCGGCGCTCTTGTAGGCGGCAATGCCGCCGCCGACGCCCAGAACGATGCGTTTCCGATACAGCCGCTGCATAGGCCTGCCTTTCGATTTCAGTGGTCAGTGCAGGGCGAACCCCTTGGCAGCAGCCTGCCAGGGTGCAAATCGCCTGCAAAAAAGATGGGCTACGATATCACAGCGACCGCTACGGAACAGCGGCGCCCACAATCAGGGAGATGCCATGAGTATTCGCGATTGGCCCGCCGCCGAGCGGCCGCGGGAGAGGTTATTGGCGCTGGGGGCTGGGAGTCTTTCGGACGCCGAGCTGCTGGCGATTTTTTTACGAACCGGCGTGTCGGGCAAAAGCGCGGTGGATCTGGCGCGACAACTATTGATTCAATTTGGCAGCCTGCGCGCGCTGCTTGAAGCCGATCAGATCACATTCAGTAATCATATGGGGCTCGGGCCGGCGAAGTTTGCGCAGTTGCAAGCGGTTCAGGAAATGAGCCGTCGGCATTTGGCTGAGCGGGCACGGGAAAAAACGTCGCTGGAAAGCCCGTTCGCGGTGCGTGAGTACCTGAAATCGATGCTGCGCCACGAACCCCACGAGGTGTTCGGTTGCCTGTTTCTCAATTCCAAGCACCAGGTGCTGACCTTCGAGGCGCTGTTTCGCGGCTCTATCGACAGCGCCAGCGTCCATCCCCGGCAGGTCGTCAAGCGCGCCCTGGCCCACAACGCCGCTGCGCTGATCCTGTGCCACAACCATCCCTCCGGCAACACCGAGCCCAGCCAGGCCGACCGGGTGCTCACTGAGCGCCTTCAGGAGGCGCTGGAGCTGATCGATGTGCGGGTACTCGACCATTTCATCGTTGGCGATGGGGAGCCGTTGTCGATGGCGGAGCGTGGGTGGATGTAGGCACGATCAGGCTTGAGTAATCCCTTGTGGGAGCAAAGCTTGCTCGCGATAGCGGTTTTACAGCCAACAGAAATGTTGTATGTGACGACGTCATCGCGAGCAAGCTTTGCTCCCACAGTCCCGCAGTCCCGCAGTCCCGCAGTCCCGCAGTCCCGCAGTCCCGCAGTCCCGCAGTCCCGCAGTCCCACAGTCCCACAGTCCCACAGCCCCACAGCCCCACAGTTTCACAGGAGGGGCTCTGTGGGGCTGGGGTTATTTGAGGTTGACCTTGGAGTAATCCTGGCGCCCAAACGGGCTCACCGCATAACCCTGCACATCCTTGCGGGTGAGCGCGAAGGCGGTCGGGTGCGCCAGGGGCAGCCACAAGGCCTGTTGCTGGATCTGGGCCTGGGCCTGCTCGTAGAGCTTGGCACGCACGCCTTGTTCGCCGGTGGTTTTGCCGGCGCTGATCAGTTTGTCCAGGTCGGGGTTGCAGTATCGGGCGAAGTTGGTGCCGGACTTGACCGCCGCGCAGGAAAATTGTGGCGTGAGGAAGTTGTCCGGGTCGCCGTTGTCGCCGGCCCACCCCATGAACAGCAGGTCATGTTCGCCGGCCTTGGCGCGCCGGATCAGTTCGCCCCATTCGATCACGCGGATTTCCGCCTGGATGCCGATTTCCGCCAGATCCGATTGCAGCAGCTGCGCGCCAAGGCTCGGGTTGGGATTGAGCAGGCTGCCGGAGGGGCGAGTCCAGATGGTGGTCTTGAAGCCTTCCTTCAAGCCGGCCTTGGCCAGCAGGTCACGGGCCTTGGCCGGGTCATGGGCGTAGCCCGGCAAGTGCTTGGCATAGCTCCAGGTGTTCGGTGGATAAGGGCCGCTGGCGGCTTCGGCGGTGCCTTCGAAGACGGTCTTGAGGTAGCTGGGCTTGTCGAAGGCCAGGTTGATGGCTTGGCGCACCTCAGGTTTGTCCAGCGGCGGATGCTGGCTGTTGATCGCCACGAACGCGGTCATGAAGGCGTCGGTCTGCTCGACCTTCAGCGTGGGTTCTTGCTTGGCGGCTTGTACGTCCAGCGGCTTGGGCGACAGGGCGATCTGGCATTCGTTGCGGCGCAGTTTCTGCAGTCGTACGTTGGCGTCCGGCGTGATTGCGAAGACCAGCGGATCCACTTTTGGCTTGCCGCCGAAGTAGGCGTCGTTGGCCTTGTAGCGAATCGAGGCGTCCTTCTGGAACCGGCTGAAAATGAACGGGCCGGTGCCGACCGGTTGGCTGTTGAGTTTTTCCGGCGTGCCGGCCTGCATCAGTTGATCGGCGTATTCGGCCGAATAAATGGAGGCAAAGCCCATGCTCAACGTCGCCAGGAAGGTCGAGTCGGCGTGATCGAGGGTGAAGCGCACGGTCAGCGGATCCAGCGCGTCGATTTTCTTGATCAGTGCCGGCAATTGCATGGACTGGGCGTGGGGGAAGCCACTTTGCGCCACCTTGTGCCAGGGGTTCGCCGGGTCGAGCATGCGCTCGAAGCTGAACTTCACGTCCTCGGCGGTCAGGTCGCGGCGCGGCGTGAAGTAGTCAGTGTGGTGGAACTTGACCTGTGGCCGCAGCTTGAACACGTAGGTCAGGCCATCGGTGGAGACTTCCCAGCGCTCGGCCAGGCTGGGGACCACTTTGCCACTGGCGGTATCGAAGTCCACCAGGCGGTTCATCAGCACGTCGGCGGAGGCGTTGGTGGTCGTCAGGGAGTTGTACTGGACGACATCGAACCCTTCCGGGCTGGCTTCGGTACAGACGCTCAGGGCGGCGGCCAAGGCCTGCGGGGTGATCAGCAGAGGGGCGAGCAACAATGGTAGGGCAGCGAGGCGCATGGTCGGTTTCCTGTGCAAGTCGAAGGCCCATCTGCGAGTGCAGTCTGGAAAAGGCCTACCCTAGTGGGCTCGCTGCTAAATGACTATCCCCTTTTTGCATTTTCCGGCACTCTGCGGCGACGTATCGATGGCCAAAACCCGGCGCAAGTGAAAAAAAACCTGCGTGCAGCGACGAGCGGTAAGGGGCTGCGCCAGCCTCTGCCCCCGCCGTTCGGGGCGGTTGGTCGAGGATATCCTGCGAAGACAAATCACATCGGCTGTTGTTGCACTGTGGTCTTTCTGGTATAAAGCAGCGCTCTTTTCTAGGGGCCCGGTTCCTTCACTGTAGGTGTAGCCGGTAAGACCCTTAAAGAAACGCGGCGCCTGGCGCCAAATGACTGAGAGATTAAGCGGCCAACCCATGCCGGGTTGGGCATGTGGTTTTAGAGGGCTGAGGCATGTCGAGAGTCTGTCAAGTTACCGGTAAGGGTCCGGTGACTGGGAATAACATTTCCCACGCAAACAACAAAACCCGTCGTCGTTTCCTGCCGAACCTGCAGCATCACCGCTTCTGGGTTGAAGAAGAGAAACGTTTTGTGCGTCTGCGCGTATCTGCCAAGGGCATGCGCATCATCGACAAGCGTGGCATCAGTGTCGTGCTGGCCGAACTTCGTCGCGATGGCAAGGTTTAAGGGAGCTAATCATGCGTGAATTGATTCGTTTGATCTCGAGCGCCGGTACTGGTCACTTCTACACTACCGACAAGAACAAGCGTACTACCCCGGACAAAATCGAGATCAAGAAATATGATCCGGTTGTTCGCAAGCACGTGATCTACAAGGAAGGCAAAATCAAGTAATTGATTTTTCCCTTCTTACGAAAAAGGCCCGTATCGCGAGATACGGGCCTTTTTTGTTGCCTGTGAAGGCCTCATCGCGAGCAGGCTCGCTCCCACATTCGACCCTATGACGCCTGAGATCCCTGTGGGAGCGAGCCTGCTCGCGATGAGGCCAGATCCAGCGACACAAATCTTCAGGCCTTCTGTTCGAACACCACATAGATCTTGCGGCACGGCTCCAGCACTTCCCAAGTACCCTTGAACCCTGCAGGAATCACGAAACGGTCGCCGGCCCGCAGGGTCTTGGCATTGCCATCGTTGTCCCGCAGCACGGAAACACCCTGGACGATCTCGCAGTATTCATGCTCGGTGTAATTGACCGTCCACTGGCCGACGGCGCCTTCCCACACGCCAGCGTTCATTTGCCCGCAGGGGCTGCTGTAGTGGTTGAACACTGTTTGTTCGGGGTCGCCCTTGAACACCTTGGCCGGGTCCGGGCGATAACGTTCGGCGGTGGTATTGGCCTGGCTGAAATCGACGATGTCCTGAATGCTCATGCGGGTGATCCCCAGTGATCGCTTGGAAGGCCTCGAGTCTATGTTTATTAAAACGAACATCGCAAGGCCGTTTGCCAGCGTTGTGTCAAATATATTGAAACATGACCAGCCGCTGGTTTAGGGTGGCGGGTGCCCTATGCCGAAAATAGCGCCGAAAGCAGGCTGGCCCGGGCAGAATTCTTTTGAAGCGCTGCGCACCGCGCGGCGTTCGTACTCAATAAGAGGAGGACACACGCATGACCACCCTGACTCGTGCCGATTGGGAACAACGCGCCCGCGACCTGAAGATCGAAGGCCGCGCCTTCATCAACGGCGAGTACACCGATGCGGTGTCCGGCGAAACCTTCGATTGCCTCAGCCCGGTCGATGGCCGTCTGTTGGGCAAGATCGCCAGCAGTGACGTCGCCGACGCCCAGCGTGCGGTCGAAAACGCCCGTGCCACGTTCAATTCCGGCGTCTGGTCGCGCCTGGCACCGAGCAAGCGCAAGGCCACCATGATTCGTTTCGCCGGCCTGCTCAAGCAGCATGCCGAAGAGCTGGCCCTGCTCGAAACCCTGGACATGGGCAAGCCAATCAGTGATTCCCTGAACATCGACGTTCCCGGCGCGGCCCAAGCCTTGAGCTGGAGCGGCGAAGCCATCGACAAGCTCTACGACGAAGTGGCGGCCACGCCGCACGATCAGTTGGGCCTGGTAACCCGTGAGCCGGTGGGGGTCGTGGGCGCTATCGTGCCCTGGAACTTCCCGTTGATGATGGCCTGCTGGAAACTCGGCCCGGCGCTGTCCACCGGTAACTCGGTGGTGCTCAAACCGTCGGAAAAATCCCCGTTGACCGCTATCCGCATCGCCGCACTGGCGATCGAGGCCGGCATTCCGAAAGGCGTGCTGAACGTGCTGCCAGGCTACGGCCACACCGTTGGCAAGGCTTTGGCCCTGCATATGGACGTCGATACGCTGGTGTTCACCGGCTCTACCAAGATCGCCAAGCAACTGATGATTTACTCCGGCGAATCGAACATGAAGCGCATCTGGCTGGAAGCTGGCGGCAAGAGCCCGAACATCGTGTTCGCCGATGCCCCGGACCTGCAAGCTGCCGCCGAATCCGCCGCCAGCGCCATCGCCTTCAACCAGGGCGAAGTCTGCACCGCCGGCTCGCGGCTGTTGGTGGAGCGTTCCATCAAGGACACATTCCTGCCACTGGTGATCGAAGCCCTCAAGGGCTGGAAGCCTGGCAACCCCCTGGATCCGGCCACCAATGTCGGCGCCCTGGTCGATACCCAGCAGATGAACACCGTGCTGTCCTACATCGAGGCGGGGCACAGCGACGGCGCCAAACTGGTGGCCGGCGGCAAGCGCATCCTTGAGGAAACGGGTGGTACGTACGTCGAACCGACGATTTTCGATGGTGTGAGCAACGCCATGAAAATCGCCCAGGAAGAGATTTTCGGCCCGGTGTTGTCGGTCATCGCCTTCGACACTGCCGAGCAGGCCATCGAGATCGCCAACGATACGCCGTACGGCCTGGCCGCAGCGGTATGGACCAAGGACATCTCCAAGGCCCACCTGACCGCCAAGGCCCTGCGTGCCGGCAGCGTATGGGTCAACCAGTACGACGGCGGCGACATGACCGCGCCGTTCGGTGGCTTCAAGCAGTCGGGCAACGGCCGCGACAAGTCGCTGCATGCGTTCGACAAATACACCGAGCTGAAGTCGACCTGGATCAAGCTCTGACAGAGGCGGCCCCGGATCTGTGCGGGGTGTCATGCAGCGCTGATTCCCTCTGTGGGAGCGGGCTTGCTCGCGAAGACGGTTTAACATTCAGCAGTTAAGTTGACTGGCACTCCGCTTTCGCGAGCAAGCCCGCTCCCACATGGGTCGGGGATGAGCGGAAGATTGGCGGCCAACACAATCCTCTGTGGGAGCGAGCTTGCTCGCGATAGCGGTATGACAGTCGACGACTTTGTTGAATGTTGCGCCGCTATCGCGAGCAAGCTCGCTCCCACAGTGTTTTGGGGGATGGCTGAGATTGATAACCCTCCACAGGAGCGTGGAAATGCGTTGGGCGACCTATTTCGCCGTGTTGGCGTCTGTCCTGAGCGTCGGCCTGGCCTTGGGCGTGAGCATGCCGCTGGTGTCGCTGCGCCTGGAGGGCTGGGGCTATGGCTCGTTCGCCATTGGTGTGATGGCCGCCATGCCGGCCGTGGGGGTGTTGCTCGGGGCCAAGGTGTCGAGCCGGCTGGCGGCGCGGTTCGGCACGGCGGCGTTGATGCGCCTGTGCCTGTGGGGCGGGGCGGTGTCCATTGGATTGCTGGCGCTGTTGCCCAGTTATCCGGTCTGGTTGCTGCTGCGCCTGATGATCGGCGTGGTCCTGACCCTGGTGTTCATTCTGGGTGAGAGCTGGATCAACCAACTGGTCATTGAAAAATGGCGCGGACGGTTGGTAGCGCTGTATGGCAGCAGCTACGCCCTGAGCCAGTTGTCCGGCCCGCTGCTGCTGGGCGCGCTGGGGACCGATCATGACTACGGGTTCTGGGTGGGCGTCGGCCTGCTGTTGGCCGCGCCCTTGCTGTTGCTGGGCCGTAGCGGTGCGCCGAGCAGTGAGGCCGGCAGCGTCACGTTCAGCGATTTGTGGACGTTCTGCCGAGGCTTGCCGGCGATTGCCTGGGCGGTCTCGTTGTTCGCCGCGTTCGAGGCCATGATCCTCACGTTGCTGCCGGTGTATTGTCTGCGCCAGGGCTTCACCGCCGACATAGCGCTGGCGATGGTCAGCACCGTGGTGGTCGGTGATGCCCTGTTGCAGTTGCCCATCGGCGCCCTGGCCGATCGCGTGTCTCGCCGGGCGCTGTTGACGGGTTGCGCGGTGGCGCTGACGTTATCGAGCCTGGCGGTTCCGCTGTTGATCGATACCCTGTTGATCTGGCCGCTGTGGGTGCTGTTCGGTGCCAGTGCCGGCGGTTTGTTCACCTTGTCGCTGATCCTGATCGGCGAGCGTTACCGCGACGATGCGCTGGTGCGGGCCAACGCCCATGTCGCGCAACTGTGGGGCCTTGGTTGCCTGGTCGGCCCACTGGCGGCGGGAGCGGGCAGCCAGTGGATTAGCGGGCATGCGCTGCCTTTGTTCATGGCGGCAGGGGCCTTTGGCCTGGTGATCCTGTTGTTGCGCCAAGGGGCATTCGGGACCACCCAAACCGCTTGAACACCCGCAGGATTACAACATCCGCTCCAACCCGATCGTCGTGCTGAACCAGGCATTGAACCGGCGCCACCAACTGCCCGGTTCGCGGTCCAGGTCGTGCGTCTGGCCGTTGTCTTCGGTGGTCCATACAAGCGTTCCATCTTTCAGCCTGGCCTGATAGCTCAGGGCTGGCGCCATGCCCTGCAAGGCCAGGTCGCGCACTTGGCCGGCGAGTTCAGGGCTGTCCACCAGCACGCCGACTTCGGTGTTCCACAGCACCGAGCGTGGGTCGAAATTGAACGAGCCGATAAATGATTTCTGCTGGTCGAAGATGATCGCCTTGCTGTGCAGGCTGGAGTCCGATTCGCCGTAGGATTTGCTGTAGAACAGGTGAGGGCTGCCGCCGCTGTCGCCCGGTTGTCGTCGCAGCTCGAACAGGCGCACGCCGTGTTGCAGCAGGGCCTTGCGGTACGGCGCATAGCCGCCGTGGACGGCGGGCACATCGGTGGCTTCCAGGGAGTTGGTCAGCAGGCTCACCGATACGCCGGCATCGGCGCGACTGGTCAGGTACACCAAGCCTGGCTGACCGGGGACGAAGTAGGCGGAAATCATGATCAATTCTTTGCTGACGCCCGTCAGTTCCGGGGCCAGTTGCGTGGTCAGCAACAGCTGTGGGTCGGGCTCGTCCTTGGCCAGCACTTTGCTGGGGGCGTCCCACAGGGCCTTGTTCCAGGCCCAGATCAACTGGTCGCGCCAAGTGTCCAGGCGTGGCTGGGTCTTGTAGGCGGTCAACTGCTGGTAGAGCGCGTGATTTTCCTTGTGGGTCTGCTCCAGGGACTCTTGCAGGCGCAGACGGCTGTTGGCCAGGTCCTTGGGCGTGGGGCGATGGGACAGGAACTGTTCGATGGGTTTGCTCAGGGCGCTGTTCCAGTACTGGTCAAAGCTGTGCCCCAATTGTTCGGCCACTGGGCCGACGCTGAGCAGGTCGATGTCGGTGAAGTTCAGGTTGGGTTCGGCGTCGAAATACTCATCGCCCAGGTTGCGGCCGCCGACGATGGCCATGCTGTTGTCCGCCAGCCACAGCTTGTTGTGCATCCGCCGATGCTGCAACGACAGGTTGAGCAGGCGCCCGAGGCCACGGGTCACGCCGGTGGCGCGTCCCAGGTGCAGTGGGTTGAACAGGCGGATCTGGATCTGCGGATGAGCGGCGAGGGTCGCGATGATCTGATCAAGGCCATCGCTGGTGGTGTCGTCCAGCAGGATGCGCACGCGCACGCCCCGGTCGGCGGCCTTGAGCAGTTCATCCACCAGCATCCGCGTACTGATGCCGTCATGGACGATGTAGTACTGCAAATCCAGGCTGCCTTGGGCGTGGCGAATCAACTCGGCCCGGGCGATGAACGCGTCGGTGCTGTCCGACAGCAGCCGAAAGCCCGAGCGCCCTTCATGGGAGGCAGCCTGGGCCTGGACCGAGCGGCCGAACGAGGATTCGGCGGCCGGCAAGGTCTGGGAGGGCTCGCGGGTGACATCAAGACTGGCGCAGCCGCTCAGCAGCGAGGCGACTAACAGCAGCGCAGGCAGGATCGGGCTGAATCTCACGTAGGATCGTTCCGCTTGTTCACGTTGATCGGCTGTCGGGTGCTGCTTCCCTGGGTAAAGTTCAGACGATGTCGCGTTGGGTTTCGTTCAACAACGCGATAGCGGCGGTTCCGACCTTGCGTACGGCCTCTTCGATCTGGGTCGTTGGCTTGGCAGCGTAGTTCATACGCAAGCAGTTGCGGTACTTGCCCGATGCCGAAAAGATGCTGCCGACGGCGACCTGCACACCTTGGTCGAGCAGGACCCGATTGAGCTTCAGCGTGTCGAAGCCGTCTGGCAATTCGACCCACAGCATGAAGCTGCCCCGCGGGCGGCTGGCCCGGGTACCCGGTGGAAAATAACGGCTGACCCAGTCGATCATCACGTCGCGATTACGCTGGTATTGCGTACGCATCCGACGCAAATGGGGTTCGAAATGCCCACCCTTGAGAAATTCGGCAATGGCGATCTGCGGTTGTGGCGCGGTGGAGCCGGTGCTGATGTATTTCATGTGCAGTACCCGCTCCAGATACCGGCCTGGCGCGACCCAGCCAATGCGCAGGCCTGGCGCCAGGGTCTTGGAGAAAGAACTGCAGAGCAGGACGCGGCCGTCTTCATCGAAGGACTTGATGGTACGTGGGCGAGGGTAGGTGTAGGCCAATTCTCCATACACATCATCTTCGATGATCGCCACGTCGAAGCGCTGTGCCAGGTTCAGCAGCGCGCGTTTATTGGCATCGGGCATGATGTAGCCCAGCGGGTTATTGCAGCTGGGGGTCAACTGTATGGCCTTGATCGGCCATTGCTCCAGCGCCAGTTCCAGCGCATCCAGGCTGATGCCGGTGAGCGGGTCGGTGGGGATTTCCAACGCCTTCATGCCCAGGCCCTTGAGGGTTTGCATGGCCCCGTGAAAACTGGGTGAGTCCACCGCGACGATATCGCCTTGTTCGCAGGTGGCGCGGATGCTGACCGACAAGGCCTCATGGCAGCCGGTGGTGACGATCAAATCGTTGGGCCCCAGCTGGCAGCCGGAGTCCAGCGACAGTCGGGCAATCTGTTCGCGCAACGCGAGATTGCCGTAGATGTTGTCGTAATACAGGCCGGGCATGTCTTGTCGGCGGCTGATCTGCGCCAGGCTGCGCAGCAGCGGTTTCATGGTCGGCGAATGGATATCCGGCATGCCGCGTCCCAGTTGCACCACGTCCGGGCGCGGTACGGCGCGGATCAGCTCCAGCACCTGGTCCCACTGGGAAATATCCACTGGGCGCTGGGCCGGACGGCCTACCACCGGCAGGTCCGGCAGTTCGCGGCCCACGGGGACGAAATAGCCGGACTTGGGTCTCGGCATCGCCAGCCCACTGTCTTCCAGCACGCGATAGGCCTGCTGCACCGTACTCAAGCTGACCCCATGTTCCGTGCTCAATGCCCGCACTGATGGCAGCCGGTCGCCGGGGCGGTAGAAGCCCTGTTCGATGCGAGTACCGAGCAATTCGGCGAGGTTCACGTAGAGGGTCATGGTGCGCTCCCGATGAGATGGCCCACTGCAACCGATACAGTTGGGGTGGAAAATGACAATTCAGTGCTAGAAATACCGAATCTGTATGCTTATAAAAAAAATGAGTTGAATCTGTATTGCTTTTGACCGTCCGCGCATCATGAAACCTCTGGCTACCCAAGTAAACAGGAGCGATCAAAATGAACGGCTTGAGCGATGTGCGGCTGACGTTACACAGTCAGGAACTGGCGGCAGGGCAGGAGAAGGGGCTGCGCAGCGGGATGTTGCGCAATCCGCCATCCGGCCTGAGCCGTTGGGCCCTGTTCTGGTTTCGTCTGCATACACGCCAAGCCTTGCTGGAACTTACACCCGAACAGTTGCGTGATATCGGGCTGACTCGGGAGCAGGCGCGGGAGGAGGGGCTCAAGCCGTTCTGGCGGCTTTGAAGCGATAAGGAACCTGTGGCGAGGGAGCAAGCTCCCTCGCCACGGTTTTTGAGTTAAACCAACTCTTTCAACCGATGCCACAACATCCCCAGCGCCAACAGCGGCGAGCGCAGGTGCTTGCCGCCAGGGAAGGTCATGTGCGGGACCTGGGCGAACAGATCGAAGCCGCTGCTGTGCTGCCCGCTGATCGCTTCGGCCAACAATTTGCCGGCCAGGTGCGTGGCATTCAGCCCATGGCCGGAATAGGCCTGGGCGTAATACACATTGGGCTGGTCCTTGAGCCGGCCGATCTGCGGCAAACGGTTGGCACCGATGCCAATCATCCCGCCCCATTGATAATCTATTTTCACATCTGCCAGTTGCGGGAAGACCTTGAGCATCTTCGGCCGCATGTACGCGCCGATGTCCTGTGGGTCGCGGCCGGAATAGTGACAGGCCCCACCAAACAGCAAGCGTCGATCCGCTGAAAGCCGGTAGTAATCCAGCGCCACGCGTTGATCGCAGACCGCCATGTTCTGCGGCAACAGCGCCTGTGCCTGGGCCTGGCTCAAGGGTTCGGTGGCGATGATGTAGCTGCCGGCCGGCAGCACTTTGCCGCCCAGTTGCGGATTGAGTCCATTGAGGTAAGCGTTGCAGCCCAGCACCAGCGTCTTGGCGCGGACTGAGCCCTGTTGGGTGTGCACCTTCACTTCAGGGCCGTAGTCGATACGTGTGACCGCCGATTGCTCGAACAGCCTGACCCCCAGCTGCTGCGCGGCGGCGGCTTCGCCCAAGGCCAGGTTCAGCGGATGCAGATGCCCCGAGCCCATGTCGATCAACCCACCAACGTAGCGATCCGAACCCACGACGCTGTGCATCTCGTTGGCTTGCAGCAGTCGGGTCGGGTGGCGATAACCCAGGCTGCGCAGTTCTTCGGCGTCTTCGGCGAAGCCTTCCAGGTCGCTGGGCTTGTTGGCGAGGTCGCAGTAACCCCAGGTGAGGTCGCACGGGATCTGGAAGCGCTCGACGCGCTGTCGGACGATTTCCACGGCCTCAAGGCCCATGAGCTTCATCTGGCGCACGCCGTCGGCACCGATGATCGGCGCAAACTGATCGAGGCCATGGCCGACGCCACGAATCAATTGGCCGCCGTTGCGCCCGCTGGCGCCCCAGCCGATCCGGTGCGCTTCCAGCAGCACCACGCTCATGCCGCGCTCGGCCAGTTCGATCGCCGTGTTCAACCCGGAAAACCCGCCACCGACGACGCAGACATCCGCCAGCAATTCATCCTGCAGCAGCGGATGGTCCGGTTGCGGCAGGCTGCTGGCGGCGTAATAAGAGGCGGCGTGCGCGTGGCTCGGGACAGGTTGCTGAACACGGGCGTTCATGTGCGTAATCCTGATTTTTGTGTTTGAGAAATTTTACGGAGCATAAGCTGGCGATTCCTTACTGGGCAACACCGGTCGGCTGGCGCTGTCTGGTGCGCGGCTTTTAAGGCAGAATTCTGGACCGTCTCCTTCGGTAACCACCTCGATGAGCTGCAACAGTCAAAAAATCCGCACGCTACGCCAGCAGATTCCCTCGTTCGAGTGCGTACCGGGCTGCCATGACTGCTGTGGTCCGGTGACTACCTCGCCCGAGGAAATGGCCCGCTTGCCCCGCAAGACCCGCGCCGAACAGGACGCGGCCATGGAAGCGCTCGAGTGCGTGCACCTGGGGCCCAACGGTTGCACCGTCTACGACGAGCGCCCGCTGATCTGCCGGCTGTTCGGCACCACGGCGACCTTGCCGTGTCCCAATGGCCGGCGACCGGTGGAACTGATCCATCCGCGGGTCGAGAAGCAGATTCATGAATACATGGCCAGCACTCGCCAGGTGTTGGTCTAGCAGGCAGGGATACCGAGTCGCGGCCTTCGCGAGCAAGCTCGCTCCCACAATGGATCTCCGTTGCTCACAAGAGTGTATCCACCTCTGACCGGTGTGGGAGCGAGCTTGCTCGCGAAAGCGGTCGTCCAGACAACCATTGCCTTGAGCCAGGCTCAATCCGGAATCGGCAGGTTCAAGCTCTCCTTCACCTCTTCCATCACGATGTAGCTCTTGGATTCGCGCACATGGGGCAGCTTGAGCAGGATGTCCCCCAGCAGCTTGCGGTACGAAGCCATCTCCGAAATCCGTGCTTTCACCAGGTAGTCGAAGTCCCCTGACACCAGGTGACATTCCAGCACGTGAGGCAGTTTCAGCACGGCGCGTCGGAACTCTTCGAACGTGTCGCCGGATTTGTAGTCGAGGCTGATCTCGACAAACACCAGCAGGCTACCCTTCAAGTGCTGCGGATTGAGCCGGGCGTTGTAGCCCATGATGATGCCCTCGCGCTCCAGGCGCCGTACCCGCTCGGTGCAGGGCGTGGTGGAGAGGCCGACCTTTTCCCCCAGCTCGGTGAAGGAGATGCGCCCGTCCGCCTGGAGAATGCGCAGGATATTGCGGTCGATCTTGTCCAGCTCACGTTTGGTCTGGGTGTTGGTACGCACAGGTGATGCGCCTCCGTGAAAAGGGTTTTTGCCGAGAATTCTCGCCAAATATAGGCGTTTATATAGTGAAAAGCACTGGCTAATCTTTTTTACACTGCGACCATCAAAGCTATGTACAACAAACGTCAGCGGTTATCCGCGATGAGGGCATCAACATGCGCGTTCTGGTCTTGGGTAGCGGCGTCATCGGTACCGTCAGTGCTTATTATCTGGCCCGTGCCGGGTTTGAAGTGGTGGTGGTCGACCGTCAGCCGGCGCCGGCCATGGAAACCAGTTTCGCCAACGCCGGCCAGGTGTCGCCGGGTTATGCCTCACCGTGGGCCGCACCGGGCGTACCGCTCAAGGCCATCAAGTGGCTGCTGCAGCGCCACGCGCCGCTGGCGATCAAGGCCACTGCCGACATTGACCAATACCTGTGGATGGCACAGATGCTGCGCAACTGCACCGCCAGCCGCTATGCCATCAACAAGGAGCGCATGGTGCGCCTGTCCGAGTACAGCCGTGACTGCCTCGACGAGCTGCGCGCCGAAACCGGCATAGCCTACGAGGGCCGTAGCCTGGGGACCACCCAGCTGTTCCGCACCCAGGCCCAGCTCGATGGCGCGGCAAAAGACATCGCCGTGCTGAAAGAGTCGGGTGTGCCGTTCGAAGTACTCGACCGCGAGGGCATTGCCCGGGTTGAACCGGCCCTGGCCAATGTCACCGACATCCTGGCCGGCGCCCTGCGCCTGCCCAACGACCAGACCGGCGACTGTCAGATGTTTACCACGCGCCTGGCGGAAATGGCCGAGAAGCTCGGGGTGCAATTCCGCTTCGGCCAGGATATCCAGCGCCTGGACTTCGCCGGTGATCGCATCAACGGTGTCTGGATCGACGGCAAGCTGGAAACCGCCGACCGCTACGTCCTCGCCCTGGGCAGCTATTCGCCGCAACTGCTCAAGCCTCTCGGGATCCGTGCACCGGTGTATCCGCTCAAGGGCTACTCCCTGACCGTGCCGATCACCAATCCGGCGATGGCGCCGACTTCGACCATTCTCGACGAAACCTACAAGGTCGCGATCACCCGCTTCGACAACCGTATTCGGGTGGGCGGCATGGCGGAAATCGCCGGTTTTGACCTGTCCCTCAACCCGCGCCGGCGCGAAACCCTGGAGATGATCGTCAACGACCTTTATCCTCAGGGCGGCGACCTGGCCCAGGCCAGTTTCTGGACCGGTTTGCGCCCGACTACCCCGGATGGCACGCCAATCGTGGGGGCTACACCCTTCAAGAATCTGTTCCTGAACACCGGTCATGGCACCCTCGGATGGACCATGGCGTGTGGTTCCGGTCGCCTGTTGGCCGACCTGATGGCGAAGAAAAAGCCGCAGATCAGCGCCGAAGGCCTCGATATTTCCCGTTATGGCAGCAAACACCAGGAGTCTGCAAAACATGTCAATCCAGCGCCAGCTCACCAATGACCGCATGAGCCAGGTTGTCGTGCACAACGGCACCGTTTACCTGGCCGGACAGGTCGGCGACGACATGAACGCCGGTATCGAACAGCAGACCCGCGAAACCCTGGCCAATATCGAGCGCTTGCTGGACCTGGCCGGGACCGACAAGAATCGTTTGCTGTCGGTGACGATTTACCTGAAAGACATCGAGGCCCACTTCGAAGGCATGAACGCCGTCTGGGACAAATGGTTGCCCAAGGGCGTCGCCCCGGCCCGTGCCACGGTGGAAGCCAAGCTGTGCGAACCGGAGATCCTGGTGGAGCTGTCCGTCGTGGCCGCGCTGCCTTAATACCGGCCCAAACGATCCCTCTCCCGGTGCTGTTGGTGGTTCATGCTGTCAGCCAGCGCCGGTTTTTTATTCATGACCGTCTAGAAGCCTGCCGCCATGCGTCCTGCCCGTGCCCTGATCGATCTCCAAGCCCTGCGTCACAACTACCAATTGGCCCGCGAAGTCACGGGGGCCAAGGCCCTTGCGGTGATCAAGGCCGACGCCTACGGGCATGGCGCGGTGCGTTGCGCCGAGGCGCTGCAGGACACGGCGGACGGGTTCGCCGTCGCCTGCATCGAAGAAGCCCTGGAACTGCGGGCCGCCGGGATCCGTGGGCCGGTCCTGCTGCTGGAGGGTTTTTTCGAGGCCAGCGAGCTGCCGTTGATTGTCGAGCACGATTTCTGGTGCGTGGTGCATTCGTTGTGGCAGCTCGAAGCGATTGAACAAGCCGCGCTGAGCCAGCCGATCACGGTCTGGCTCAAGCTCGATTCCGGCATGCACCGGGTCGGCCTGCATCCGACGGATTACCAGGCGGCCTACCGTCGCCTGCTCGCCAGCGGCAAGGTGGCGAAGATCGTCTTGATGAGCCACTTCGCCCGTGCCGATGAACTGCACGATCCCAGCAGCACCGAGCAACTGGCGATATTCGACAAGGCCCGCCAGGGCCTGGTGGCGCAGATCAGCCTGCGCAACTCACCGGCTGTGCTGGGCTGGCCGCAGATACCCAGCGACTGGGTGCGCCCGGGCATCATGCTCTACGGGGCCACGCCCTTTGACGAACCCAACGCCGTCGCCTCGCGCCTGCAACCGGTGATGACCCTGGAGTCGAAGATCATCAGCGTGCGCGAATTGCCCGCTGGCGAACCGGTGGGCTACGGCGCCCGTTTTGTGACCACGCAACCGACCCGGGTCGGCGTAGTCGCCATGGGCTATGCCGACGGCTACCCACGCCAGGCGCCCAACGGTACACCGGTGCTGGTGGAGGGGCAGCGCAGCCAACTGGTCGGACGGGTGTCGATGGACATGCTCTGTGTCGACTTGACCGATGTCCCCCAGGCCGGGCTCGGTTCGACCGTGGAGTTGTGGGGCAAGAACATCCTGGCCAGCGATGTCGCCAAGGCCGCCGACACAATCCCCTATCAGATTTTCTGCAACCTGCGACGGGTGCCACGGCTCTATTCCGGGCATTGACGCGCGGCGCCAGCTACCGAAAGTCGCTTCACCGCACAGGATTCGGGTCAAAGTGTTGTAAATACTGAACGCTGTCGCCATGATAACGCTCACTTTCCTCACAACCTGATTCCCTGGAGGCTCCAGCATTGGACGTCGGTGAACGACTGCAATCCATTCGTAAACTCAAAGGCCTTTCCCAGCGTGAACTCGCCAAGCGCGCGGGCGTCACCAACAGCACTATTTCGATGATCGAGAAGAACAGCGTCAGCCCCTCGATCAGCTCGCTGCGTAAGGTCCTTGGCGGGATTCCCATGTCCATGGTCGAGTTTTTCTCCGAAGAAATCCTCCAGGAGAAACCGACTCAGATCGTCTATAAAGCCAACGAACTGATCGACATCTCCGACGGCGCCGTGACCATGAAGCTGGTGGGCAGGGCACACCCGAGCCGGGCGATCGCCTTCCTCAACGAAATCTATCCGCCCGGTGCCGACACCGGTGAAGAGATGCTCACCCATGAGGGCGAGGAAACCGGGATCCTGGTGGAAGGGCGGCTGGAACTGGTGGTGGGTGTCGAAACCTTCGTGCTCGAAGCCGGCGACAGCTACTATTTCGAAAGCACCAAGCCCCACCGTTTCCGTAATCCGTTCGACGTGCCGGCGCGACTGATCAGCGCAGCCACACCGGCCAATTTCTAGAAAAAGCGGCGCCGGCCCTATACGGCCAAGGCGCCCAGGGAAGGCACCGTCATCGCAAACAAGACCCTTGCGACTTTGGGGTTGTTTCAGTGTGACGGGCTTACCGCTATACTTGCGCCCGCCTGCAAACCGTGGCCGCAGGCGTGACTAGCCACCATTGAGGGTGTACGCGTGAACCTAATTATGAAAATGCTGGCTGCACCAGCAACCGTATTGGCCCTATGGGCTGCGAGCGCTCAAGCTGCGCCCAACGACGAAATCGCCAAGCGCCTTGAACCCGTCGGCCAGGTCTGCGTCCAGGGCAAGGAATGCAAGGGTATGGAAGTCGTGGCCTCGGCTGGCGGCGGGGCTGCCAAGACGCCGAAAGACGTGATTGCAAAACACTGCAACGCTTGCCATGGCACCGGCCTGCTGAATGCTCCGAAGATCGGCGACGCAGCAGCGTGGGGTGAACGTTCCAAGAAAGAAGGCGGCCTTGATGGGCTGCTTGCCAAAGCGATCTCTGGCATCAATGCCATGCCGCCAAAAGGCACCTGCGCCGATTGCTCGGATGACGACCTCAAGGGCGCCATCAAAGAGATGTCCGGCCTGTAATACGCCGATATCTTGCGCAAAAAAGCCGCTTACGAGCGGCTTTTTTGTGCCTGGGTTTTTTCCAGGGCTGTTCATCGCAACCAAGACCCGGCAAGCTCGGTCCAACCCACATTCATGGAATGTCCAGGAGGGTCCGATGGTGCAGTTGTGTTCAATCGAACAGGCGGTGGATGACGTGCTCGAGCGTCTGCCCGCGCATATTCATCTCGGCATGCCCCTGGGGCTGGGCAAACCCAACCTGTTCGCCAACGCGCTGTACCGGCGCATCGCACAACTGCCCGAGCGACAGCTGACGATCTACACGGCCTTGAGCCTGGGCCGGCCAAACCTGGGCGACGGTCTGCAGAAGCGCTTCCTCGAACCCTTTATCGAACGGGTCTTCGGTGATTACCCCGAGCTGGATTACCTGGCCGATCTGCATCACGACAGCCTGCCGGCCAACATACGGGTCGAGCAATTCTTCATGCAGCCCGGCAGCCTGCTGCACAGTGCGTCGGCCCAGCAGAACTACGTCAGCAGCAACTACAGCCACGCGGCCCGGGACATCAACGCTGCCGGCTTGAACCTGGTGGCGCAGTTGGTGGCGAGCGAGCCCCAGCACCCGGATCGCCTGAGCCTGAGCTGCAACCCGGATATCACCCTCGACCTGCTGCCGATGATCGCCAAGCGGCGCGCGGCCGGAGAGACCATCCTTCTGGTCGGCCAGGTGCACAACGATTTGCCATACATGCCGGGCGACGCGGAAGTCGGTATCGACGCTTTCGACCTGTTGATCGACGAGAAGGACAGCCACACGTTGTTTTCCACGCCGAACATGCCGGTGGGTTTCCAGGATCATCTGATCGGTCTGCACGCCAGTACCCTGGTGCGCGACGGCGGGACGCTGCAGATCGGCATCGGCGCCATGGGCGATGCCTTGACGGCAGCGCTGTTGGCGCGCCAGGCCGATAATGCCGGTTACCAGGCGTTGCTGGCGGACCTGAACCTTAGCCAGTGGGCGCAACTGATCGAGCGCGAGGGCGGAGTCGAGCCGTTTGCCAAAGGGCTGTACGGTTGCAGTGAAATGTTCGTCAACGGTTTGTTGGTGCTGGCCGAGGCTGGAATTGTCCGGCGCAAGGTCTACCCCGACGTTCCGACCCAGGAACGGGCCAACGCCGGCACCCTCGACGAGGCCGCGCAACCTGACGGCATCTGCATACACGGCGGATTTTTCCTCGGGCCGCGCAGTTTTTATGAACGCCTGCGCGAGTTGCCGCCAAGCCGTCTGCTCGAATTCAACATGACGCGCATCAGTTACATCAACGAGCTGTACGGCCAGGAACAGCTCAAGCGCCTGCAGCGCCTCGACGCCCGTTTCATCAACACAGTCTTCACCATGACCCTGATGGGGGCCGGGGTGGCCGATCAGTTGGCAGACGGGCGGGTGCTCAGCGGCGTGGGCGGGCAGTACAACTTCGTTGCCCAGGCGCATGCACTGGAGGGCGGACGCTCGATCCTGCTGCTGCGCAGTTGGCGTGAGGCCGGGGGCGAGATCAGCTCGAACATCGTCTGGGAATACGGTCATTGCACGATTCCCCGGCATCTGCGCGACATCGTGGTGACCGAGTACGGCATCGCCGACCTGCGAGGCAAGACCGACGCTGCGGTGATCGAGGCGTTGCTGAATATCAGCGATTCACGCTTCCAGCCCGGGTTGATCGAGCAGGCGCAAAGTGCCGGCAAGTTGCCGAAGGATTTCCGCCTCGACCCGCGCTTCGCCGACAACACATCGGAACGCTTGCAGGCGATCCAGGCACGCCATCCGAACCTGTTTCCCGAATACCCCCTGGGGTGTGATTTCGATGAGGTCGAGCGGGATCTGTTGCGGGCGCTGAACTGGCTCAAGAGCAAGTTCAAGCTCACCGAGATCCTGGAGCTGGGCAAAGCCGCGCTCGATGCGCCGCAGGCCTGGGAGTTTGCCGGGCATCTGGAGCGGATGCAGTTGGCCAGCCCTGAAGGGCTGAAGGAGGAGTTGTTTCAGCGGTTGTTGCTGGCGGGGCTTAAGGCGACTGCGCCTTAGCGACCCACCTGAACCCCCTGTGGGAGCGAGCTTGCTCGCGATAGCGGTGTATCTGTTCCACCAAATGTGTCTGACAGACCGCTATCGCGAGCAAGCTCGCTCCCACAGTAGGCACAGGGTCAGTCGATGAAGGTCACGACCCCACCAGCCAGGGATTGCACCCGGGCCAACGACTCGACGCGATAGCCCTGGGCATCCAGTTCCGCACGGCCGCCCTGGAATGACTTCTCGATCACGATCCCCAGCCCGGCGACGGTGGCGCCGGCCTGCTTGATGATGGAGATCAGCGCCTGGGAGGCTTTGCCGTTGGCCAGGAAGTCATCGATGATCAGCACCCGGTCGCTGCTGGTCAGGTGACGCGGGCTGATGGCGACGGTGCTTTCGGTTTTCTTGGTGAACGAATACACGGTGGCCGACAGCAGGTTTTCCGTCAGGGTCAGGGACTGTTGCTTGCGGGCGAAGATCACCGGTACGCCCAGGTTCAGCCCGGTCATGATCGCCGGGGCGATGCCCGAGGCTTCGATGGTGACGATCTTGGTGATGCCCGAGTCCTTGAACAGCGCGGCGAATTCGTCGCCGATCAGCTTCATCAATTGCGGGTCGATCTGGTGGTTGAGAAATGCATCAACCTTCAGGACCTGGTCGGACAGCACGATGCCTTGTTCACGAATTTTCTGGTGCAGGGCTTCCATGAAGCCTCCTCTGGTGACGCGTCAGCGCCTGAAGTCGGTAAAAAAGTAGTCGATTCTAGCGCTTTAACATCGCGCGTATATCCGCCAGGGCGCTGTTGCCGCGAACGACTTTGACTTCCGTCGGCGTGTCGTCGTTGCCTTCCCAGGCCAGGTCGTCCGGCGGCAGTTCATCGAGAAAGCGGCTGGGGGCGCAGTCGATCACTTCGCCGTATTGCTTGCGCTTGGCGGCGAAGGTGAAGGCCAGCGTCTGACGGGCCCGGGTAATCCCGACGTAGGCCAGGCGCCGTTCTTCCTCGATGGTGTCGGCCTCGATGCTGGAGCGGTGCGGCAGGATTTCTTCTTCCATGCCCATGATGAACACGTAGGGGAATTCCAGGCCCTTGGAGGCGTGCAGCGTCATCATCTGCACACCTTCGGCGCCGTCTTCCTCTTCCTGCTGGCGCTCGAGCATGTCGCGCAGCACGAGTTTGCCGATGGCGTCCTCGACCGTCATGTCGCCGTCTTCGTCTTTTTCCAGGGTGTTCTTCAACGCCTCGATCAGGAACCAGACGTTGCTCATGCGGTAGTCGGCAGCCTTGTCGCTGGAGCTGTTGGTGCGCAGCCAGTTCTCGTAGTCGATGTCCATCACCATGCTGCGCAGTGCTGAAATCGGATCTTCCCCGGCGCACTGTTCGCGAACCTTGTCCATGAAGCGCTTGAAGCGCGCCAGGCGGTCGGTGAAGCGGCTATCCAGATGTTCGCCCAGGCCGATTTCATCGGTGGCGGCGTACATCGAGATCTTGCGTTCGGTGGCGTAGTTGCCGAGTTTTTCCAGGGTGGTCGAACCGATTTCCCGGCGCGGCACGTTGATCACCCGCAGGAAGGCGTTGTCGTCGTCGGGGTTCACGATCAGGCGGAAGTAGGCCATCAGGTCCTTCACTTCCTGGCGTCCGAAAAAGCTGTTGCCCCCCGACAGGCGATAAGGGATCTGGTGATGCTGCAGTTTCAGCTCGATCAGCTTGGCCTGGTAGTTGCCGCGGTACAGGATCGCAAAATCGCTGTACGGCCGGTCGGTGCGCAGGTGCAGGCTGAGGATTTCCATGGCCACGCGCTCGGCTTCGGCGTCTTCGTTGCGGCAACGGATCACGCGGATCTCGTCGCCGTGGCCCATCTCGCTCCACAGTTGCTTTTCGAACTCGTGGGGGTTGTTGGAAATCAACACGTTGGCACAGCGCAGGATGCGGCTGGTGGAGCGGTAGTTCTGCTCCAGCATCACCACTTTGAGCGACGGGTAGTCTTCCTTGAGCAACATCAGGTTTTCCGGCCGCGCGCCGCGCCAGGCATAGATCGACTGATCGTCGTCGCCTACCACGGTGAACTGGTTGCGCGTACCGATCAGCAGCTTCACCAGCAAATACTGGCTGGCGTTGGTGTCCTGGTATTCGTCCACGAGCAGGTAGCGGACCTTGTTCTGCCATTTCTCGAGAATGTCGGCGTGATCCTGGAACAGCTTGACCGGCAACAGGATCAGGTCGTCGAAGTCCACCGCGTTGAACGCCTTGAGCGTGCGCTGGTAGTGGGTGTAGACGATGGCGGCGGTCTGTTCCTTGGGGTTGCGGGCGTTTTCCAGGGCCTCGGGCGGCAGGATCAGGTCGTTTTTCCAGGCGCCGATCATGTTCTTGATCTCATCCACGCCGTCGTCGCCTGAGTATTCCTTCTGCATGATGTCGGTCATCAGGGCCTTGACGTCGGTCTCGTCGAAAATCGAGAAGCCGGGTTTGTAGCCCAGCCGCGCGTGTTCCTTGCGGATGATGTTCAAGCCCAGGTTGTGGAAGGTGCAGACCGTCAGGCCGCGGCCTTCGCCGGCGCGCAGCAGGCCGCCGACCCGCTCCTTCATTTCCCGGGCGGCCTTGTTGGTGAAGGTCATGGCGACGATGTACTGGGCGCGGATGCCACAATTCTGGACCAGGTGCGCGATCTTGCGGGTGATTACGCTGGTCTTGCCGGAGCCTGCACCGGCGAGCACCAAAAGAGGGCCGCCGACATAGTTCACGGCTTCTTGCTGCCGGGGATTGAGTCGGGACATGACAGAGTCAGGGAGTCGTTTGCGAAATGGGCCGGCATTTTAACAGGCTCTGAGAATTGTGCTGCTCTGTCCGACTTGTGACGCACAGCGCATTGTCATTTGCCGCTTCTGTTACTTTCACGCAGGATGTGGGGCCAATCGCGTCCTGCACAGGATTTGGAGTGGAAAAAAACCACCTAAACCGCGTGTTTGAGAACCATTGGCATTGGTCATTGCCAATGGGCAGGTCATAATGCCCGGCGCCTACCACCTTGCAGAGTCTAGGGAGTCAGCTTGTCAACGCCTGTCGAACCCTTGCGTTTGCTGTTATTGGCCCAAGAGCCTGTGTGGTCAGCAATATTACGCGAGTGCCTGGCGCCCTTGGGGGCCTCGGTCGTGTTGATCAGCGCCCCGAACTGGGAGTCTGTCAGCAGCCTGTTCGAAGATAATCGCAACGCGGTGTTGCTGACCGTTGCGGCGCTGCAACCGGCGCCGGGCCGTTGCAGCCTGCCGACGATCCTGTTGCTCGAGCACGAGCCAGCGATTGCCCCCGATGGCGTCAGCGACTGGTTGGTGCGTGATGTCCTCGACAGCGCGACCCTGCGTCGTTGCCTGCGCCATGTGCGCGAGCGCGGCGTGCTGGAAAACACCTTGCAGCGCCTTGCCGAACAGGACCCGTTGACGGGCATTGCCAATCGCCAGGGTTTCCAGACGCTGCTGGCGGCGCGCCTGGCGGAAAACGACGGCCGTGGCCTGGCGCTCGGTCACCTGGACCTGGACAACTTTCGTCACGCCAACGACGCCCTCGGCCACCAGGCCGGTGACCGCTTGATCCTGCAAGTGGTGTCGCGGCTCAAGAGCTCGCTCGAGGCCGGCGATCAATTGGCGCGATTGGGCAGTGATGAATTCGCCCTGTTGATCGACACCCGCCGCGCACCACAGCGGGCCGAGTGGATGGCCGAGCGTATTACCGAAGCTTTGGCCGAGCCCTACTGGGTGGACGGTGAAAGCCTGCTGATCGGCTGCAGCCTGGGCGTTGCCCACGCCCGCGCCCAGGCCGGCGCCGATCCGCTGATGTGGCACGCCCACATCGCCATGCAGCAGGCCAAGAGCACCCAGGGCTGCACCTTTCATATCTTCAACGAGCGCATCAATCGCAATGCCCGCAGCCTCGCCGACCTGGAAAGCGAGCTGCGCCGGGCACTGCGCCGTGACGAGTTGGAACTGCATTACCAGCCACGGCTGAACCTCGATGGCGGCCACATTGTCGGCCTCGAAGCCCTGGTGCGCTGGCGTCACGGCGAACGTGGCTTGCTGCCACCCAGTGAGTTCGTGCCGCTGGCCGAACAGAGCGGCCTGATCGTGCCGTTGGGCTACTGGGTGATTTCCCGGGCGCTGCGGGACATGCAGGCCCTGCGAGAGCGGGGGCTGGCACCGTTGCACATGGCGGTCAACCTGTCGTTCCGGCAGTTCCAGGACAGCCAGTTGTTGCCGACCCTGAGCCGGTTGATTGCCGAGCGAGGTGTCGAGGCGCAATGGCTGGAGTTCGAACTCACCGAAACCGCCGTCATGCGCCGCAGCGAGTTGGTCAAGCAGACCATGGATGCCCTGGGCCGCCTGGGAGTGCGCTTCTCCCTGGACGACTTCGGCACCGGGTTCTCCTCGTTCGTGCACCTCAACAGCCTGCCCATCGCCCTGCTCAAGATCGACAAGAGCTTCGTCGGCGGCATGGAGCAGCGCGAAGAGAACCGCAAACTGGTGCACGCCATGATCAACCTGGCCCACAACCTCAACCTGGAAGTGGTGGCCGAAGGTGTGGAAACCCAGGAACAACTGGACCTGCTTCGCGGCTTCGGTTGCGACCAGGTGCAGGGTTTCCTGATCAGCAAGCCGTTGCCGTTGCCGGAGTTGGTGGAGTACTTGACCTTCGAGGGTGATCAGCAGTCGATGCTGGAAATCAGCTGACGCAAAACCCTGTGGGAGCGGGCTTGCTCCCACAGGGGCATATCTCAATCGACCTGGATGGCCTCGAAACGCTGCCGTCCGGGCTCACTGCGAATCATCCGCTTCATCTTCCATTCAAACGCCGCTGTCAGGCTCACGGCCGCGCAGGCCAGCCCCAGGGCCAGGCCCCACCAGACGCCGGTCGGCCCCCAGTTCAGGTGGAACGCCATCCACCACGCCGCTGGCGCGCCGATCAGCCAATAGCAACCCAGCCCCACCAGGAAGGTGGTCTTGGCGTCCTTGAGCCCGCGAATGCAGCCCATGGCGATGGTTTGCGTGCCGTCGAACAGCTCGAACCACGCCGCGACCGCCAGCAGGCTCACGGCCAGGTTGATCACATCGCGAAACGCCGGGTCGTCGTGGTCCAGGAACAAACCGATCAATTGATGGGGCAGCAGCCAGAACACCATGGCGAACGCCAGCATGGCGGCCGCGCCAAAGCCAATCCCGACCCGACCGGCCAGGCGCGCCATCAGCAACTGCCCGGCGCCATAGTGCTGGCCGATGCGCATGGTGATGGCGTAGGACATCCCGGCCGGCACCATGAACGCCACCGAGACGATCTGCAGCGCGATCTGGTGGGCTGCCAACGGCGTGCTGCCCATGGTGCCCATGCACAGCGCAGCGAACGCAAACAACCCGACCTCCACCGCGTAAGTGCCGCCAATCGGCAGGCCCAGGCGCCACAGTTCCTTGAGGTATTGGCGATTGGGCCGCGACAGGCCTTCGAGCAGCGGATAGGCACGGTAGGCCGGGTGCCGATGGATGTGCCAGGCCAGCGCCAGGGCCATGCAGTTGGCGACGATGGCCGTGACCAGGCCGATCCCCATCAAGCCGAGTTTCGGCAGGCCGAACATGCCGGTGATGAGCGCGTAGTTGAGCAGGAAGTTGGCCACCGTGCCGCCGAGGCTGATCACCATGACCGGTGTGGCCCGGCCGATGGCACTGGTGAAGCCGCGCAGGGCCATGAAGCTCAAGTAGCCGGGCAGGGCGAACGGCAGCGCCAGCAGGAACTGTCCGGCGGACAGCACGTTGGTTTCGGTCTGGCCGAACATCAGCAGTACGGGCTTGAGGTTCCACAACAGCAACCCGGCCATCAAAGCCATCAGCCAGGCCAGCCATAACCCGGCCTGGGTCAACCGGGTGGCGCCTTCGACATCGCCTGCGCCCTGGCGGATCGCGACCAGGGTGCCCACCGCGGCGATCACGCCGATGCAGAAGATCGACACGAACGAATAAGTGGCCGCCCCGAGCCCGCCGCCGGCCAGGGCTTCGGGGCTCAGGCGGGCCATCATCACGGTGTCGGTGAGCACCATCAGCATGTGCGCCAACTGCGAGGCAATCAACGGCCCCGCCAGCCGCAGGATGGCCCAGAGTTCGGTACGCACTGGATGCCGCATGATCATCACGCTCCATGTTCAAACAAGGCAGTAAAGCAACGATTCTCGGCGCTCTCGGCGGATTGCACAAAGGGATAAAAAAGATCGCTGGCATGATTAAAACTCATGCTGGATGGGTTTCTGGTAGGGTTTGCGAACAACGGCATGGAGCTTCTGCGATGTCTCGTCGTCTTCCTCCTCTTTATGCGCTGCGGGCATTCGAAGCCGCGGCGCGCTACAGTTCGTTCACCCGGGCCGCTGAAGAGCTGTCGATCACCCAGAGCGCGGTCAGTCGGCACATTCGCACGCTGGAAGATCACTTTGCCTGCCGGCTGTTCCAGCGCAGTGGCCGTAACCTGCAATTGACCGAGGCGGCGCGGTTGTTGTTGCCGGGCGTACGTGAGGGCTTCATGGCGCTGGAGCGCGCCTGCCATACCTTGCATGGCGAGGATGGCATCCTGCGCATGAAAGCGCCTTCCACGCTGACCATGCGCTGGTTGTTGGCGCGCCTGAGTCGCTTCCGGCATTTGCAGCCCGGCAACGAGGTGCAACTGACCAGTGCCTGGATGGACATCGACTCGGTGGACTTCAACGTCGAGCCCTTCGATTGCGCCGTATTACTGAGCAACGGGCATTTTCCCGCGGACTGGGAGGCCAGTTTGCTGTTTCCCGAGGAACTGATCCCGGTGGGCGCGCCGAACCTGTTGAACGATCAGCCCTGGGACGTGGCGCGGTTGGCCGGCGCGGAACTGCTGCACCCCACGCCGGATCGCCGGGACTGGCGCAATTGGCTGCAACGCATGGGCCTGTCCGACAAGGTTTCGCTCAAGGGGGGGCAGGTGTTCGATACCCTGGAGCTGGGCATGATCGCCGCGGCACGCGGCTATGGGGTTTCCATGGGCGACCTGCTGATGGTGGCCGAGGACGTCGCCCAGGGGCGCCTGAGCCTGCCCTGGCCGACGGCTGTCGCCAGCGGTGAACACTATTACCTGGTCTGGCCGAGAACCCGACCGGGAGGTGAACGTTTGCGTCGGCTCAGCGACTTCCTCCAGGCTGAGGTGAAGGCCATGCAATTACCCGACGTGCAGCGTTTGGGCTGAAACGTTGCAGTTGGTGTGCTAGCCACTTGGCATTAATCCTTGCGAACCGCTCAAGTATTTGGCTTTGCCGCCGAATTTGTGAGGATGGAACCTTCGTGCAGAAAGGGCCAACTTACACCTCACTCGAAAAATGCCGAGCGTGCGAGCGTGATCAGGATGATCCGGTCTCTCGGCCAGGAGCCGTCATGTCTCAACCCCGTGCCCGGATCGCCTCACAGCTAGGCCTTGCCCTCGCTGTGATATTGGCGATCGTGATCTCCGGCAGTACCGTCTTTGCCCTGCGTTCGCTGGACGCTGCCAACCTCGCCACCCGTGAAGAACACTTGGCCAGCGAAGCGCGCCTGATGGCCGATCAGCTCAATACGTTCCACAGCACCTTGCGCGAGAGCACGCAGCGGTTGGCCGGTCTGTTCGAAAAGCGCTTCAGCGCGGGCCTGACCGTGCATCCGGACCAGCCGGTGACGGTGGCGGGCGTGCAGACTCCAGGTTTGAACCTGGGCAGCGAAGTGTTGAATAACAACTTCAAGGAAGTGGATGACTTCAAGGCGATGACTGCCGGGGTTGCCACGGTATTCGTGCGCAGCGGCGACGATTTCATCCGCGTCAGTACCTCCGTCAGTAAACAGGACGGCACGCGGGCCATTGGTACCGTGCTCGACCGCGCCGGTCCAGCCTATGGTCCGGTGATCAGCGGGCAGAGCTACATCGGTCGAGCCTTGCTTTTCGGACGCTTCTACATGTCGCAGTACACGCCTGTACGCGACAGCGGCGGCAAGATCATTGCCGTGTTGTATGTAGGCTTCGACTACACCGATGCGCAGAACGCGCAGTTCGAGAACCTCAAGCGTTTCCGCATCGGCCAGACCGGTTCGCTGGCATTGTTGGATGAGCAAAACAAATGGCTGGTGCCGCCAGCGGGCGTACAGGCGCTGGACAACGCTACTGCGGCCATCACGGGTTTGATCAAAAAACCGGGCAAGGGTGCGTTCTGGGACGACACCGCGGAAGCGTTCTACAGCGTCGCCGTACCGTTCGAGGGCGGGCCGTGGGCGGTGGTGGCGAGCATGCCGAAAACCGAGATTCGCGCCGTGACCTGGAGCGTCGGTACGCAATTGGCCATTGGCAGCCTGCTGGCGATGTTGTTGGCGGTCGGCTCGGCAATGTGGTTGTTGCGCAGCAAACTGGCACCGCTCGGCGATCTGGTACGCCAGGCCGAAGCCTTGGGCGCCGGCGACCTGAGCGTGCGCCTGAATGTGTCGAGCCATGATGAAATCGGTCAGTTGGCCCGTGCCTTCAACCAGATGAGCCAGGCCTTGTCGACCATGGTCGAGCACATCCGCAAGGCCTCCCAGGAGGTCAACAGCCGCGCCCAGGCGCTGTCCGGGTTGTCCAGCGGGGCGTATGAAGGCATGGAGCAGCAATCCGGTGAAATCACCAGCATGGCGGGCGCGGTGGAAGAGTTCAGTGCAACCTCGTTGAACATTGCCGACAACATGGGCAACACCGAGCGCCTGGCCCAGGAAAACGCCCAGCAGACCCGCATTGGCCGGACCTCGATGGATGAAGCGTCGTCGTCCCTGGAGCAAATTGCCGGTGCGCTGAACAGCACGGCCACGGTCATCAACACCTTGGGCCAGCGTTCCCAGGAAATCGGCGGCATCGTGGGTGTGATCACCTCGATCGCCGAGCAGACCAACCTGCTGGCCTTGAACGCCGCCATCGAAGCTGCCCGCGCAGGCGAGCAGGGCCGTGGTTTCGCCGTGGTGGCCGATGAAGTCCGCAGCCTGGCTTCCCGCACTCGCCAGGCCACTGACGAAATTTCCAGCATGATCAACAGCATCCAGCAGGAAACCGGCAATGCCATCAGCACGATGGAGCAGGGCAACCTGTTGATGCAGGAAGGCCTGTCGCGCAACGCCAACGTGGCCACGGCCCTGGCCCGCATCGACGAGCAAAGCCGCTCGGCCGGCCAGCAATTTGCGGCGATCACCACCGCCACCCAGGAACAAAGCAGCACCGCGACCCTGCTCAGCAGCAACCTGCAAAGCATCGCCATGGCCAACAGCGAACAGCGCCAGGTGGTCTCGAACCTGGCACTCACCGCCAAGGAACTGGAAAAACTGGCCCAGGACCTGCGCCAAGAGGTTGATCGGTTCCGCTGAAACGTCCCGTCACGAGCAAGCTCGCTCCCACAAGGGAATTGTGGGGAACACACTTCTGACGCCCAGCGGGAGTCAGTGTGGGAGCGAGCTTGCTCGCGATGGCGGCCGCCCAGGCAACATCATCTCAATCTGACCCACCGCTATCGCGAGCAAGCTCGCTCCCACAAAAGCTGCCACTCTGGTGTTACCTCTTTTTTAGGAATATTGCTGTTTTTAAGCTTGCTGAAACGTTTCTTCAAGTCTATAAAAACCGCACAACTCCAATAAAAGGTCGTGACCATGACTCCGCTCAAACTCCTCGTTACCCTTGGCGCCTTGGGCGCTGCCTCCCAGGCGATGGCTTGGGATTACGTCCTGCTGGATACGGATAAAGCCGCCCAACCCTGGCAAATCACCAGCCAGCAACTGGGCGTGAAAACCGACAAGCCCTTTTCCGTGACGATGCGCACCCTGCACGGCGGCCGGCAGGAAGGCGTCAGCATCGTCGACATCGACAATGGCACCCTGAAACTTTCGGTCGTCCCGACCCGTGGCATGAACGTGCTGCAGGCTTCGGTCGGGAATGTGCGCATGGGTTGGGATTCGCCCGTCAAGGAAGTGGTCAATCCGGCGTTCATCGAACTCAACGGCCGAGGCGGGTTGGGCTGGCTCGAAGGTTTCAATGAGCTGGTCACCCGTTGCGGCTACGAGTGGGTCGGCCATCCCGGCATGGACAACGGTGAGCTGCTGACCCTGCATGGTCGCGCCGCCAATATTCCGGCCAACAAAG
Organism: Pseudomonas sp. Lb2C2; assembly: GCF_052112205.1. Classification (NCBI taxonomy): domain Bacteria; kingdom Pseudomonadati; phylum Pseudomonadota; class Gammaproteobacteria; order Pseudomonadales; family Pseudomonadaceae; genus Pseudomonas; species Pseudomonas sp. Lb2C2. The sequence goes on from NZ_JAUTYW010000003.1 coordinate 441,923, forward strand.
TCACCTTGCATATCGACGAAAAGCCGCCCTACGCCATCACCCTGCGGGGCGAGTTGAAGGAGCAGGCGTTCAAGAAGGTCGATTTCTCGGTGCAGACCGAACTGGTCACCGAGCCCGGCAGCGTGACGTTCGCGCTCAGCGATACGCTGACCAACAACGGCGATTATCCGAAGGAATACCAAGCGCTCTACCACAGCAACTTCAGTACGCCGTTCCTGGAGCAGGGCGCTCGTTTCGCGGCACCGGTCAAGCAGGTTTCGCCGTTCAACGACAAGGCCAAGGGCGACTTGCCTGATTGGCAAACCTACCGGGGCCCGACCAAGGATTACGATGAAACCGTCTACAACGTCGTGCCATACGCTGATGCCAAGGGCGACACACTCACCGTGCTGCACAACAAGGCCGGTAGCCTCGGTGTGTCGGTAGGCTTCAACACCAGCACGCTTCCGGTGTTCTCCCTGTGGAAAAACACCGATACCCAGGGGCAGGGCTACGTGACCGGGCTGGAGCCAGGCACCAGTTTTTCCTATAACCGCCGGTATCAGCGCCCTCTGGGTCTGGTTCCTACCATCGCGCCGAAAGAGCACAAGCAGTTCCAGATCCACTACAGCCTGTTGGCGGACAAGGGCGCTGTGGATAAGGCGCTCAAGCGCATCGACGCCATCCAGAACGATCAGAAAACCGAAGTCCGGGAAACACCGTTGGTTGACCTGAGCAAACCATGACGGGGTTCAAGCCATAGTCGGCCGATACTGCAACGCTTCGGCCAGGTGTTCGCGACGGATGCTCCCCGCTTGCTCCAGGTCTGCCAGCGTCCTGGCGACCTTGAGCAAGCGATGGGCAGCACGCAGCGATAGGGTCAGCCGCTCGCAGGCGGTTTCCAGCCAGGTCTCATCGGCTGTGGATAACTTGCAGTGTTGGCGCAACCCCGGCAGATCGAGGAAGGCGTTGGCGCAGCCCTGGCGCTTGTGCTGACGCTCCCGGGCCTCGGCCACCTGCTCGGCGACCGTGGCTGTATCGTCCCCGGTTTCGCGCTTGGGGCTTAACGCCGTGGCTTCCCGGGCGACGGTCAAGTGCAGGTCGATACGGTCCAGCAGCGGCCCGGAGAGTTTGTTGCGGTAGCGCTGCACCATGTCCGGCGTACAGCAGCAGCGGCCGCTGGGCTCGCCAAGATATCCACAGGGGCAGGGATTCATTGCCGCCACCAACTGGAAACGCGCCGGGAAGCGTACTCGGTCACGGGCGCGAGAAACCACGATGTGCCCGGACTCCAGCGGCTCTCTCAAGACTTCCAGTACCCTGCGGTCGAATTCCGGCAGCTCATCGAGAAACAGCACGCCATGGTGGGCGAGGGTGATCTCCCCTGGCTGCGGCTTTGACCCGCCACCCACCAGCGCCGGGCCGGAAGCCGAGTGGTGTGGCTGGCGAAACGGGCGTTGCGGCCAGTGGCTCAACGGTATGCAACTGGCCACCGACTGGATGGCCGCGACCTCCAGGGCTTCGCTTTCGGCCAGCGGTGGCAACAGCCCTGGCAAACGGCTCGCCAGCAGGGTCTTGCCAGTGCCCGGTGGCCCACTGAACAACAGGTTGTGAGCCCCCGCGGCGGCAATCAGCAAGGCCCGCTTGGCCCCGGCCTGGCCTTGTACTTCGTTCAGGTCGGGGTAGGGCTTGCTGGCCGAGAGCAGCCCGTTGGAAACGAAAGGCTCGACCGGCGTGTGGCCGTTGAAGTGCGCCACCGCTTCGAGCAGATGGTCCACGGCGATCACCTTCAGCCCCGAGGCCAGGCAGGCCTCCTCGGCATTGGCCCGCGGCACCACCAGCATGCGCCCGGCCTTGCGCGCCGCCAGCGCCGCGGGCAATACCCCGCGCACCGGTCGCACCGCGCCGGACAACGCCAGCTCACCGAGGCATTCCACGTCGTCCAGCGTCAGGGTGGGCACCTGCACGCTGGCCGACAGGATCCCCAAGGCAATGGCCAGGTCGAAGCGTCCGCCGTCCTTGGGCAGGTCCGCCGGCGCCAGGTTCAGGGTGATGCGCCGTGCCGGGAAGTTCAGCCCCGAATTGATGATCGCGCTGCGCACCCGATCCTTGCTTTCCTTCACCGCCGCTTCCGGCAGGCCAACCATCGTCAGCGACGGCAAGCCATTGGCCAGGTGGACTTCAACGGTAACGGCAGGAGCCTCGACCCCTACTTGGGCGCGGCTGTGGACAATGGCAAGCGACATGAATCGTTCCTTGAGTGAATGGGGCGCCGCGTCCTGCGGCTCTGGAAGGTTAGTCGTGGGGACGAACTTGGGCGCGGCAATTGAAGGGAGAAAATTTGGCAGGATGTTTCGACGGCGGATGGCAGCCGAAGGGCGCCAAACGTGATGCGGTAGCGGATATCACCGCCGCACCTGCCCACGCAAAATGCCCGGGAAGGGCCCTCTGCTAGACTGCGATTTGCCCAGTCGGCACTTGGCGGTATCAACGGCACAACGAGGAAGTGGCCATGAACGATCTGCTGGCGCTGTTAACCGACAAGCGCTTCATGCCCCACGGGCATTGCTACATGTGGCGTCCGGATCTGCTATGGACCAATGTGATCGCCGATGGCTTGATCGCCCTGTCCTACGTCACCATCCCCTTCACCCTCCTGTACTTTATCCACAAGCGCAAGGACGTCCCGTTCGACTGGATGCTCGCGGCCTTTGGCGTGTTTATCCTGGCCTGCGGGACCAGCCATGTGATGGAGATCCTGACCATCTGGCAGCCCTATTACTGGCTGATGGCGCTGGTCAAGGTGATCACCGCGATTGCTTCGGTGATTACCGCCATCCTGCTGGTCCGGCTGGTGCCGGCGGCCCTGAAGATTCCCAGCCCGCAGCAATTGGCCAAGGTCAACGACGAGTTGCGCGAGGCGCAGGCCGAACTGGTCACCACCGCGCGCCGGGCCGGCATGGCGGAGATCGCCACCAATGTGCTGCACAACGTGGGCAATGTGCTCAATAGCGTGAATGTGTCAGCCCAGGTCCTCTACGAAAAGGTGCATACGTCCAAGGGACCAGGGGTGGCCAAGGTCGCTCAGTTGATGAAGGAACATCCCGATGACCTCGGTGACTTCATCAGCAGCGATCCGAAAGGGCGCGCGCTACCGGACTATCTCGACAAGCTGGCCGACGCGCTGGCCGTCGAGCAGCAGGGCATGATCGCCGAGTTGGCGCAGTTGACCCGCCGAATCGACCACATCAAGGAAATCGTCGCCACCCAGCAATCCTATGCCGGCAACGCCAGCGTGCTGGAGCCGGGCTCGTTGCGAGAGCTGGTCGAGGATGTCGTGCGCATTTGTGATGTGTCCCTGGCCCGCCACCACATCACGCTGATCAAGGAATTCAGTGATATCCCGCAAATGCCGCTGGACAAGCACCGAGTGCTGCAGATCCTGGTCAATCTGATCAACAACGCCAAGCAGGCGCTGGACGCGGGTACGAACCGGCCGCCGCAGATCATCCTGCGCCTGAAGGCCGTTGACGATGAGCGCGTGCGGGTCGAGGTCGAGGACAATGGCGAGGGGATTTCGCAGGACAATCTTGCGCGGGTGTTCGAGCACGGCTTCACCACGCGTGTCGACGGTCACGGCTTTGGCCTGCACAGCTGCATCCTGGCTGCGCACGAGATGGGCGGCGATCTGACCGTGCAGAGCGCCGGGCCGGGCAGGGGCGCGCTGTTTATCCTGGAGCTGCCGCTGACACTGGCCTGGGACCCGTCTCAACACGCTGCGAGTGGTTGAGTGGCCCGCAGGGGCTGCTTATTGCTGGGCCGGAGCCAGTCGCGCTTCCAGCTCGGCAACCTTGGCCTCCAGGCTTTCGAGTCGGGCCCGGGTTCGGGCCAGCACAACCATCTGGCTGTCGAATTCTTCCCGGCTTACCAGGTCCAGCTTGCTGAAGCCGCTTTGCAGCAGGGCTTTGAACTGGCTTTCGATTTCGCTTTTGGGCAGCGGCGTGTCACCGCTCAAAATGCGGGAGGCGTGGCCGCTCAGGGCGTCGAGGAGGTCTTTGGGCGCAAGCATGTGCAGGTGTCCTGGAAACAATGGCGGGCAGTGTATCACGCAGTGTCTATAGTCAATTCGCAAGCAAGGGATGCACGCTTTTCGCGCATGAGGCCGGGCGTCGCTGCACTGTTGTTGTGCGTATCGCTGCGGTTCATGGCGCGGTGCACGTCGAGCAGGTGGCCAAGAGACTGAAATCAGAGGGTTTGGGTGCAGATGGCAAGGTTTCTGCTTAGAGGCTGATGACCCATGCACTGATGCAGTCGCTGTGACGAATGCAGTGCAGCAGGCGGAACGGGGAGTTTCGCCAGGATCGGTTAACTGGCACCTGTCGGGCAACTTGGGCCGACGACGCGTTACAAAGCCAGGCACTGCGCTTAGACTTGAGTCGGGTTTGTTTTCCTGGGGCAAGTCCACCAATTCGGGAGAAAGTTTCATGAAGCTAGTCACTGCCATCATCAAGCCGTTCAAGTTGGACGACGTGCGCGAGTCGTTGTCCGAGATCGGCGTGCAGGGCATTACCGTTACTGAGGTCAAAGGCTTCGGTCGGCAGAAAGGTCACACCGAGCTGTATCGCGGCGCGGAATACGTGGTCGATTTCCTGCCCAAGGTGAAGATCGACGTCGCCATTGACGACAAGGATCTTGACCGGGTGATCGAGGCAATCACCAAGGCCGCCAACACCGGCAAGATCGGTGACGGGAAGATCTTTGTGGTCAATCTGGAACAGGCTATCCGCATCCGTACCGGCGAAACCGATACCGACGCCATCTAAGCCGCCAAACCCAACGCCCCAGGAGAAAACAATATGACTCTGCGTAAATTCGCAGGGCTAGGAGCCCTGTTGTCCTTCGCAATGCCTGGCCTGGCCATGGCAGAAGAAGCGGCAGCCCCAGTCCTGAACTCCGGCGACACCGCCTGGATGCTCACGGCAACGATTCTTGTACTGTTCATGACCATTCCCGGCCTGGCACTGTTCTACGGTGGCATGGTTCGGTCGAAAAACCTTCTTTCCGTGATGATGCAGTGCTTTGCCATTACCGGTCTGATCAGCGTCCTGTGGGTCATCTATGGCTACAGCATCGCGTTCGACACCACCGGCATGGAGCAGGGCGTCGTCAACTTCAACTCCTTCGTCGGCGGCTTGGGCAAGGCCTTCCTGGCGGGCGTCACGCCAGCCAGCCTGACCGGCCCGGCGGCGCTGTTCCCTGAAGCGGTGTTCATCACCTTCCAGATGACCTTCGCCATCATTACCCCGGCCCTGATCGTCGGTGCATTTGCCGAGCGGATGAAGTTCTCCGCCATGCTGATCTTCATGGGCGTGTGGTTCACCCTGGTGTATGCACCGATTGCCCACATGGTCTGGTCCGGCAACGGCGGCCTGATGTGGGACTGGGGCGTGCTGGACTTCGCCGGCGGCACCGTGGTGCACATCAACGCCGGTATCGCAGGCCTGGTGGCGTGCCTGGTATTGGGCAAGCGCAAAGGCTTCCCGACCACGCCAATGGCGCCGCATAACCTGGGTTACACCCTGATGGGCGCGGCCATGCTGTGGGTCGGCTGGTTCGGCTTCAACGCCGGTTCCGCTGTCGCCGCCAACGGCACCGCCGGCATGGCGATGCTGGTGACCCAGATCGCTACCGCTGCGGCGGCGCTGGGCTGGATGTTTGCCGAGTGGATCACCCACGGCAAGCCAAGCGCACTGGGCATTGCTTCGGGCGTGGTCGCTGGCCTGGTTGCAATCACCCCGGCTGCCGGCACCGTGGGCCCGATGGGCGCCCTGGTCATCGGTCTGGCGGCGGGCGTGGTGTGCTTCTTCTGCGCCACCACCCTCAAGCGCAAACTCGGTTATGACGACTCCCTGGACGCCTTCGGCGTACACGGCATCGGCGGTATCCTCGGCGCGATCCTGACCGGTGTGTTCGCAGCACCGGCACTGGGTGGCTTCGGCACCGTGACCGATATCGGCGCGCAAGTGTGGATTCAGTTCAAAGGCGTGGCGTTCACGGTGGTCTACACCGCGATCGTCACCTTCATCATCCTAAAGGTTCTGGACGCCGTCATGGGTCTGCGTGTCACCGAGGAAGAAGAAGCCGTGGGCCTGGACCTGGCCCAGCACAACGAGCGTGGTTACAACCTGTAAGCACGCCCAATAAAAAATGCCCGGTTCGCCGGGCATTTTTTTGCCTGGAATTTGTCATTGCTCACAAGGTGCAGGGGTTTTCCCGACGCCTTTTGTTGTGGATGCGACATGGTTTTTTCTACCGCCAAAGGCTTACACCGAAGCAAGAATATTAGGCCCTTTGTTTTTTCCCAGAGCGCGCTAGAATGCGCGCCGAACGTGCGGAGATCTGTATGTGGCAACAGACGCTGATAACCCTGCGGGCAAGGCCCCGGGGCTTTCATCTGGTGACGGACGAGTTGCTTGCCGGCCTGCCTGAACTCCAGGCGTGTCGTGTCGGTCTGTTGCATCTGTGGCTGCAGCATACCTCGGCTTCGTTGACCATCAACGAGAACGCCGATCCGGCGGTACGTCGAGACTTCGAACGATTTTTCAATCGGCTGATCCCACAAGGAACCGCCGACTATGAGCACAACGACGAAGGCCTGGACGACCTCCCGGCGCACTTCAAGGCCAGTGTGCTCGGTTGCCAGGTCAGCCTGCCGGTCACGGCAGGACGGCTGGCATTGGGTACCTGGCAAGGTGTTTATCTGGGCGAGCACCGTGATCACGGCGGTGCTCGTAAAGTCCTCGCCACCTTGTACGGTGAAGGGGCATAACCGCTGATTGCCGGCGGATGTTGAATTTTTTCTGGCAGCCTTCGAACAGATGGCGAAGCTGGGCTATAACTAATCTGCTTTTCGCAAGTCATGAGGTAGAACATGAGCGACGATGATCTGGAAAACGACGACCTCGAAGTAGGCGACGAAGACGAGACCGAAGAAGGCCTTGAAGCGGCAGCGGAAGACGTTGCCGACGACGATGGGGCCGATGTTCCGGCGCCTACCGCCAAAGGCAAGGCCAAGGCAGCCGTATCGGTTGACGAGTTGCCGAGCGTAGAGGCCAAGAACAAGGAGCGTGATGCGCTCGCCAAGGCCATGGAGGAATTCCTGGCCAGGGGCGGTAAGGTGCAGGAAGTGGAGGCCAACGTGGTCGCTGATCCGCCCAAGAAGCCTGACAACAAGTACGGTAGCCGCCCTATCTGAGTATCGGCTTCATTGCTTGCTGAAAAAGCCCGCCGTCGCTGCGGGCTTTTTCATGGGTGCGATTCCATTCCCGGGCCAGGCGCAGTCCCTGTGGGAGCGGGCTTGCTCGCGAAAGCGGTTTATCGGTCACATCAATGCTGGATGTGCCACCGCCTTCGCGGGCAAGCCCGCTCCCACGGAGGTTGTAGGGCTACAGGGCAGGGTTCAGTGCTGGCGATGCCACCCTGCCAATAACCCCGGCAGTTCGGTCAGGCTGCGGATTTCGGCATCCGGCGCGTGGTCGGCATCCCAGGGTTTACCCGTCGGGTTGAACCACACCGCCCGCAGGCCGGCCTGTTGGGCGCCGGCGATGTCGTCGCCCGGGTGATCGCCAATGTGCACGGCGGTCTGCGCCGTGGCGCCGCCGCGTTGCAGGGCTTCGTGGAACAGCCGGGCGTCAGGCTTGGCGATGCCGATGTCTTCGGCGCACAAGGCGAACTTGAAATAGTCCGCCAACCCCAGGCGTCGCACGTCGGCGTTGCCATTGGTGACCACGCCGAGGGCGAAATGGTTGGCCAGGATCTCCAGGGTGGGCTGCACCTCGGGAAAAACTTCGAGTTGATGACGGGCGTGCAGGAACGTCTCGAAGGCTTGGTCCGCCAGCTCAGACGCTTGCCACTGGTCGTAGCCGGCTTCCTGCAAGGCACGGAACAGCACCCGCCGGCGCAACGCACTGATGCGATGCTTCAGGCCGGGCTCTTCGCGCAACACCTGCTCGCGAATCGAAAAAAGATGCTCCACCGGCACGCCGCCCAGGTTTGGTGCGTTGTCGGTGAGCCATTGGCGGAGTATGGCTTCGGCGCTGGCGATCACCGGGGCGGTGTCCCACAGGGTGTCGTCCAGGTCGAAAGTGATCAGCTCGATGGTCATGATTCGTCGCTCTTGATGCGTTTGGCCCTGGGGTGGGCACTGTCGTAGACCGTCGCCAGGTGCTGGAAGTCCAGGTGGGTGTAGATCTGTGTGGTCTTGATGTCCGAGTGCCCCAGCAGCTCTTGAACGGCGCGCAGGTCCTGGGAGGACTCCAGCAGATGGCTGGCGAAGGAGTGCCGGAGCATGTGCGGGTGCAGGTTCTGTCCCAGCTCCCGTTCGCCGGCAGCCTTGACCCGCAGCTGAATCGCCCGCGGGCCGAGACGTCGCCCCTGTTGGCTGACGAAGACCGCGTCGTCGGCGGGGTTGGTCAGCGCCCGCAGCGCCAGCCACTGCTCCAGGGCTTCGCGGGCCTTGCGGCCGACAGGCAGCAGGCGGGTCTTGCTGCCCTTGCCGAGCACCTGGACCATGCCATCGGCCAGGTCCAGTTGATCCAGGTTAAGCCCTGTCAGCTCTGAAAGCCGCAGGCCGGAAGAATAGAACAGCTCGAGAATTGCCTGGTCGCGCCGTGCCAGGAAGTCATCCTCGACGGCACCTTCAAGCAATTGCAGGGCGCGGTCGGTGTCGAGGGTCTTCGGCAACCGGCGTTCGCCCTTGGGCGGCGCCAGGCCGGTGGCCGGGTCGTGATCGCACAGGCCTTCGCGATTGAGGTAGTGATACAGGCCGCGTACCGCCGACAACAGGCGCGCCAGGCTGCGGGAGGATTGCCCCTGTTGATGCAGGCGGGCGATCAGGCTGCGCAAGCGCTGGATGTCCAGGGCCGCCCAACTGCCGATGTTCTGCTTCTGGCACCAGCCCAGCACTTTTTCCAGGTCGCGGCGATAGGCCGACAACGTGTGGGGCGACACCTGGCGCTCACTGCGCAGGTGTTCGCAGTAGGCGTCCAGTTGCCGTTCCATCATCCGCGTACCGAGCGCAGCGAACCGGCGACCCTTGGCAGCACCCGACCAGTGACTTCGGCGATGTAGCTCAGGAACAGCGTGCCCACCGAACTCTTGTAGTGCTGCGGATCGCGGCTGGCGATGGCCAGCACGCCGTGCACGCCCTGGTGGGCGATGGCGACGACGGCGGTGGAGCCGATCTGCTTGCGTTGTTCCTCGCCGAACAGGAAGTCCAGCTCATGTTCGCGCAGGCTGCCGCTGACGCTTTTGTCTTCCGTGAGCAGGCCGCCAATGGCCGTCTGCGCTTCGGCGTGGGTCACCCAACGGCCTACCGGCATGGCGTTGTCGCCAAACAGGATCAGGCTGACAAAGGGCACCTGGAAATCCTGGCGCAGGCTGTCTTCGACGCTCATGACCAGGTCTTCGAGGGTGCTGGCGTCCATCAGGGCCAGGATCAGTCGACGGGTCTTGTCGAAGAGTCGGTCGTTGTCCCGGGCCACGTCCATCAGGTGCGAAAGACGATGACGCATTTCGATGTTGCGCTCGCGCAGGATTTTCATCTGGTGTTCCACCAGCGACACGGTATCGCCGCGTCGGTGGGGGATGCGCATCGCCGCAAGCAGTTCTTCATGCTCGACGAAGAAGTCCGGATGAGCCTCCAGGTAAGCAGCCACGGCTGCCGCTTCTGGAAGGCTGGGGGATTCGTCGGGCTGTGGGGCTGGAACCTGTGGCTGGTCGGTCATGGGTTTGGCTCACTCAAAGACGAACTTGTCCTTCGTATACGCGCACTGCCGGGCCGGTCATCATCACCGGTTGGCCAGGGCCTGCCCATTCGATGGACAGGCGCCCGCCGGGCAGGTCGATCAACAATGGCGAATCCATCCACCCCTGGCTGATCGCAGCGACTGCGGCTGCACAGGCGCCGGTACCGCAGGCCTGGGTTTCCCCAGCACCGCGTTCCCAGACGCGCAATTGTGCGCGGTGGCGGTCGATGACTTGCAGGAAACCGACGTTCACTCGCGCGGGGAAGCGCGGATGATGCTCGATTTTCGGCCCCAGCTCATGCACCGGGGCACTGTTGATATCCGTCACGCGCAGCACGGCATGGGGGTTGCCCATGGAAACCGCTGCCAGTTCCACCGTGGCGCCGTCGACGTCCACCTGATAACTCAGGGCCTGGCTCGGTGCCTGGAAGGGAATGTCCGCCGGCACCAGGCGCGGAGCGCCCATGTTGACGCCGATCTGGCCGTCACTGCGCACATCCAGTTCGATGATGCCGCTCTTGGTCTCGACGCGGATCTGCCGCTTGGCGGTCAGGCGTTTGTCCAGCACGAAGCGGGCGAAGCAGCGCGCGCCGTTGCCGCATTGCTCCACTTCCGAACCGTCGGCGTTGAAGATCCGATAACGGAAATCCACGTCCGGGTTATTGGGTGCCTCGACGATCAATAATTGGTCGAAACCGATACCGGTGTGCCGGTCCCCCCATTGCTTGGCGTGCTTGGGCAGGATGTGCGCGTGCTGGCTGACCAGGTCGAGGACCATGAAGTCATTGCCCAGGCCGTGCATCTTGGTAAAACGCAGCAGCATGGTTTTACTCCGGCAGCAGGCTTTCGCCGGCAAACAACTCGGCTACCGTCTCGCGGCGACGCACTTCAAATGCCTGATCACCGTCCACCAGCACCTCGGCGCAGCGGCCGCGGGTGTTGTAGTTGGAACTCATGACAAATCCGTAGGCACCGGCCGAATGCACGGCCAGCAGGTCGCCTTCTTCCAGCGCCAGCTCCCGACCCTTGGCCAGGAAGTCCCCGGTTTCGCAGATCGGCCCGACGATGTCGTAGTTGCGGGCCGCGGTGTCGCGAGGGCGCACGGCGGTGACGTCCATCCACGCCTGGTACAGCGCCGGGCGGATCAGGTCGTTCATCGCCGCGTCGACGATGGCGAAATCCTTGTGCTCGGTGTGCTTGAGGTACTCGACCTGGGTCAGCAGTACGCCGGCGTTGGCGACGATGTAGCGGCCCGGTTCGAACATCAGCGCCAGGTCACGCCCGTCGAGGCGCTCACGCACGGCCTTGATGTAGTCGGCCACCAGTGGCGGCTCTTCGTCGCGGTAGCGCACGCCGACACCGCCACCGAGGTCGATGTGGCGCAGGTAGATGCCGCAATCGCCGAGGCGATCGACCAGCGCGAGCAGGCGGTCGAGGGCATCGATGAAGGGTTCCAGGGTGGTCAGTTGCGAGCCGATGTGGCAATCGACGCCCAGCACTTCCAGGTTCGGCAGTTGGGCGGCGCGCACGTACACGTCTTCGGCGTCGGCAATGGCAATGCCGAACTTGTTTTCCTTGAGACCGGTGGAAATGTACGGGTGGGTGCCTGCATCGACGTCCGGGTTCACGCGCAGCGAAATCGGCGCGCGGACGCCCAGCTCGGCAGCGACGATTTGCAGGCGCTCCAGCTCGTCGGTGGACTCGATGTTGAAGCAGTGCACGCCAACTTCCAGGGCGCGACGCATGTCTTCACGGGTCTTGCCGACGCCGGAGAACACGATCTTGTCGGCGCTGCCGCCAGCGGCCAGCACACGCTCCAGCTCGCCACCGGAGACGATGTCAAAACCGGCACCCAGGCGCGCCAGGACATTGAGCACACCCAGGTTGGAGTTGGCTTTTACAGCGAAACATACCAGGTGCGGCATGCCCTCGAGGGCATCGGCGAACGTGCGGTACTGGGCTTCGATGTGGGCTCGGGAGTAGACATAGGTCGGCGTGCCGAAACGTTCGGCGATCGCGGACAGGGCAACCCCTTCCGCGAACAGCTCCCCGCCACGGTAGTTAAAAGCGTCCATGGCGTTCCCTTAGTAAGTGGTGTGAGTGTCGTGCGAGTGCGATTTGGCTTGCGACGACTTGGCCTGTTCTGCTTGTTCTTCGGGAGACTTGCTGTCATCAGGCAGGTACAGCGGACCTTTTTGACCACAGGCTGTCACGAGGCAGGCAACCGCGACGAGCGCAGCAAGGGAAGAGATCAGGCGCTTCATGGCGAAATCCTTGAAAATGCTTTAATTGCGCCGGAGTATACCGGCCACCCGGCAGCTTGCCTATGCAACGGGGCGCCCGTCCGGCGGCGCTGGTGGTCGTCAGTGGGTATATCCTTTGCAATCGCCGGGAAGCGTCCGTATCTTGCGGCGCTTGAGCATGAGCAGACATTTTCGAGGTTGCCGCAATGAGTTTGACTGAAGCCCGTTTCCACGATCTGGTCGATGCGACCCAGCAAACGCTGGAGGATGTGTTCGATGACAGTGGCCTGGACATTGACCTGGAAGTCTCCGCCGGTGTGCTCACCGTCAAGTTCGAAAACGGCAGCCAATTGATTTTCAGTCGCCAGGAGCCGTTGCGGCAATTGTGGCTGGCGGCGGTCTCCGGTGGCTTTCATTTCGACTACGACGAAGAAAGCGAACGCTGGATGTGCGACAAGAGCGAAGAGCAGCTGGGCGAGATGCTCGAGCGCATCGTCAAGCAGCAGGCTGGCGTGGAACTCGATTTCGAAGGCCTGTGACGGCGTGAGCCAGACAGCCGCGACACGGCCTCCCAAGCCGCTCTACAGCAACGTCAGCCCCGCCGTGCCGTCGCCCTGCACCGGCGTGTGCAAGCTGGATGAACAGAAGGTCTGCCTCGGTTGTTTGCGCCACGTGGAACATATCCGCGAATGGCGCTCGGCCGATGACGAACGTCGGCGGGTCATCTGTGCCGAGGCGCTTAAGCGCAGGCTCCTGAAGTAGCCAACACCTGATGGCCAGGCTTTTTGTGGCGAGGGAGCTTGCTCCCGCTCGGCTGCGCAGCAGTCGCATTTTTTGGGGTCGCTTCGCGACCCAACGGGAGCAAGCTCCCTCGCCACAGGGATTCACTGTCCATAGATAGGGCAGGTCCTGCCTGACTTGTTTATTTATTGAGCTGTGATAGTGTCCGGTTACGCCTCAATCCATCGAGGCCCGTGAAAACCCCGCCTTTTTGTGGCGGGGTTTTGCTTTTTTTGTGCAGAAGAAAGGAGTCTGCCAGGATCATGACCGCACCTTCCATCACCCTTACCCGTCTGGACGTACAGCGTCTGGAACGCCTGATCGACAGCCTTGATGAAACGCTGCCGGGCGTGATTGCGCTGCAAACCGAACTGGATCGCGCCGAGAACGTGGTGGGCCACGAAGAAGTGCCTGCCGATGTCGTGACCATGAACTCGCGCGTGCACTGCCGCGAAGAAAGCAGCGGCAAGGACTATCACCTGACGCTGGTTTATCCACAGGACGCAAATGCCGACGAAGGCCGGATCTCGATCCTGGCGCCAGTGGGTAGTGCGTTGCTGGGCCTGAAGGTCGGCCAGCACATCGACTGGCCGGCCCCGGGTGGCAAGACGCTGAAGCTGACGTTGCTGGAGGTCGAGTCGCAGCCGGTCAATGGCGGCGACTGCGCGTTCTGAACCCGTCTCAGACCTGGTTCAGTGCCTCGTTCAGGGCGTGTTCCAGGTCGGCTTTGTAGCGCAGGTACAAATTGCTTGAACAGGCGCCGTCACCCACCAGGCCCGAGAGGTCCAGGTCGGTGATGTAGCAGCGATAGCGCTGGGCTTCGCGGCGCTGTTCGACGATCTCCCTGGCGACCACGCGGAACAGTTGGTCGCCGTGCTCCAGTTCGGAAAACTCCTGCTGATCGCAGTACAGGGTGACATGCACCTGCCCGTGCGCCGCCTTGCCGATGATCGCCTGCACGTCATAGAACGGCTTGTTGACCAGCATCTGCGGGGCTTGCCGCGCTTCGATCCGGCGTGCCCGACCGCTGCCTGAGGGCAATAACTGGTAGTACAGGGTTTCCAGGGTCAGCGGCTGGGCGGCATCCAGCGGCAGCAGGGCGTCGCGACGGTACAGCACCGATTGCAAAAAGCGTTGCAGCGGCACCAGCAGGCTTTGTTCGTCGTGATAAGGCACGTGTTGTTGCCACAGTGCGTTGAACTCATCGAGCACGTACAGATCGGCCTCGTCTTCATCGACGCGATAGAACACCTGGATGCACTCGGGCTGGCCCATGGGCAGGATCAGCGCCAGATCGTGGTCTTCCAGGGCCATCGGGTCCAGGTGCAAGGGGCTGTAGGCCGTCAGTTCCTCGCCCAGGTAATCCATCAGCGCCGACAAGCTGCCCAGCGCCACGTGATTGACCTGGCCGGGCACCAGCTCCAACACGTGATAGTGCTGCTGGACCTGAAGCAGATAGCGGTGATTGAGCCTGCTCAGCAGCAGGGTCTGCGCCGTTTCGATGACTTCTTCGACGCGCCGCGCAATGAATTGGGCGCGGTTGTGGCAGAAGCAGCGCACCTGCAAGCGTGGCTGGTGCTGGATGACGGGCAGGTCGTTGAGGTAATCGCGCAGGCAGTCGAGCAGGGCGTGTTCGCCGTCAAAACGGTTGACCAGCACCTCATTCCAACTGTTGAGCATGACCTGGTCGAGGGTCAGCACCAGGTTCTCCCGGACCCCGGCATAACTCAGGGAGTCGGTGCGCTCGGTGGTCATCAGGATATTCAGGTCGCGGTGGTGCTTGAGCGGGTCGACGCCGACGTTCACCAGAATCAGCACTTCGCTGGGCACGCTGGCGCGCAGCAACTGTGCTTCATCCACCGTGGTCAAGGGCAGGGCAATGGACTGCTGCAGGCTGCCCAGCAGGTTGAACAGTTCGAACTCGCTCAGGTCGCTGTCGCCTGGGTGCAGCGCCAGGCGCGTGCTGCTGTCGATCACGCCGTTGCGATGGCACCAGGTCAGCAGTTCCAGCAGTTCGCGGCAGCGCTTGATCGGCGCGAAGTTCTCCCACTCCAGGGCGTTGAGGCTGCCGTTGTAAAGCGCCCACTGGTTCTGCCCCGGTTCTTTCTTGTTGGGTGACTGGACCAGCGTCAGGGTGTCTTCGGCCAGGTCCGGCGCGATGCCAGGGTTGATGAACTCGACCTTGTCGGCCTTGCGTTCGAAGGCTGCGTACAGCCGCCGGCCAAGCACGTTGAGATCGCGCTTGTTGATCAGGCTGACGGTTTTCTCGGTGCGGGCGAACTGGGTCAGGAAGCGGTAGCTGTGGGTGAGTTCGTTGACCAGGGCCCGTCGCTCGTGGCTGACCTGGCGGACTTTCCATTGGCTGCGGCTGTCCAGCAGCGCCAGTTGGCGCTGGTCCCAGCCCCATTCCCGAGCCAGTCGCTCGAGCAGTACCCGTTGCCAGCCGCTACTGCGTACCTGGCCGGTGAGTTTGCGATTGACCTTCAGGTACAGCGCGCGGCGGATCAACTCCAGGCGTTCGGATTCGCCGCGGGCATTGAGGTATTCCTCGATGCGGCGGTAGACCAGCATGTACGGGTCCAGCTCTTCGAGGTCCAGGCGATTGGCAAACACGGCCTGTTTGAAGCGTAGGCTCAGGCAGCGGACATTCGGGTGTTCGCTGGCATAGACCTCGGTCAGCAGCAGCTTGAGCACGGACTTGTAGGGCGACTCGATACCTTTGAACAGTTGCCAGAGCCCGGCACCGACGAATTCGCCCGGCGGAATGTAGGCCAGGTGCCCCAGGTCCAGGGTTTCATCGGCGCGGATGAAACGCTTGGACATCAGCGTATGGGTGTACTGCTCATAGTTCTCTTCTTCATAGACCGGCACCAGCCACCAGATCGGCGTGCGCCCGGCCAGCCAGATCGCGGTGCGGTAGAACTCGTCCAGCAGCAGGTAATGCTGGGTTGTGCCGCAATCGTCGGAACTGAGCTGGTTGTCCCGCTCGCCCCGTACGAAACGCGCCGGGTCGATCAGGAAAAAGTGGGCTTCGGCGCCCTGGGTCGCGGCCCAGATCTCCAGCAACTGGCATTTCTTGCGCAGCTCGGCCAGTTCATCGTCGCTCAGGTCCGGCCCGTGGCACACCCACACGTCCATGTCGCTTTGGTCGGCTTGGGCCAGGGTGCCGAGGCTGCCCATCAGGAACAGGCCAAGGATCGGCCGTGGCGGGTTGCTGCCATGCCGGGGCTTATAGGAAAACGAACGGGTCAGCCGCTGGGCTTCGGCGAGGATATTGGCGTCAGGCTCGTAGTTCGACAGCCCGGCAGGCGTGCTGCCGGAAACGTAGCCGGGCAGCAGCGGATGGTTGACGTGGAAGAACAGCGGCAGCAACGTCAGCACGCCTTGCTGGCGCGGCGACAGGCCTTCGAGGGCGCGCTCCATCCGCACGGTGTTGAGCTTGAGAAAACGTGCGCGCAACTGGCTCAGGACCTTGCGGTCGATTCCCTCGTCCAGATCGGGGCGTATTTCGTGATTGCGGGTCATGTCAGCTCAAACCGGCTCGCGGCGTCGAACGTGGGGGGTGATGGCAGGTTAGCGCCCGATCTTGGGAATTCTTAAGCTGAAAACAGAATCCGGATGCCGGTTTTTTACGCAAGGCACCCGTGCGCCTGCGGAAATCCCGTAAAGGAGATTTCCGTGGGCGACAGGGGGGATCAGGCGGCTTCTTGCACGCTGAGTATCGTCAGGACGGTTTGTACGTTTTGGGCGGCATCTCGGCCCAGGCTTGTCAGGTAACCACCGTCGGGCTGGGTGATCAGTTCTTTTTCGAACAGGCGTTGGGCAGCGGCAATCGCTTTAGGGGCAGCGGTCTGATGAATTTTCAGGCCTTCCTGGGAACTGTCCAGGTTGAAGAGTGCAAGGATTTCCAGTTCGGCAACCAGCTCAGGGGTAAGCGACATAAGGACTCCAGACTTTCTAGGAATTGGTCGACAGCGTCACTAAGGTGAGCGCACTCGGCCGAGCTGTCCAGTCTCAGTGTCATGCTTTTTTTGTTTTTTTGTAGCGAGTCCAGGCAGGTCCCTTGTGGCGAGGGGATTTATCCCCGCTGGACTGCGCAGCAGGCCCAAAATCGTAATGAGTCCACTTTTTTAGGGCCGCTTCGCGCCCCAGCGGGAGCAAGCTCCCTCGCCACAGAAGCAACTTTGCCTGTCGGTTCAGTTCTTTTCCGGCGGCAACTCAGGCAACGCGCGCAAGGCGGCTTCGTACCACTGGGTATTGAACGGCCGATCCTCTTCCAGGATTGCGTCAATTTCCACCGCCAGCACATGGGCCATCAGGTTGAGGATTTCTTCGCGCTCATAACCGACCAGGGTCAACTTGTTGAAAGTGGCCTTGGCCGCAGGCGGATTGTCACTTTCGATCTGGTTTTCGATGGCCTGGATCAGCGTGTTCTCGACGAATTCTTCTTCGTCGTTGTCGATGTCGGTTGGCTCGCTCATGGCAGGCTCCTGGGAGAAAGGTCGCCAGTTTACCTGCATTCAGCGGCGTGATGCGCCTGGCACGAAATGCCCCGACGGTCTATAACCCAAAGCTGCCAACCCCGCACGGCCTGGAGGCTTTGTAATGCTCGAGCTTTATGGTTTCTCTGTCAGTAACTATTACAACATGGTCAAACTGGCGCTGTTGGAGAAGGGCCTGACCTTCGAAGAAGTGCCGTTCTACCCCAACAAGACTCCCGAAGCGTGGGCCATCAGCCCGCGCGGGAAGGTGCCGGTGTTGAAAACCGAGCAGGGGTTCATCAACGAAACCAGCGTGATCCTCGAGTACATCGAGCAAACCCAGCCAGGCAAGGCCCTGCTGCCCAGTGACCCGTTCGAGCGCGCCCAGGTATTGGCCTTGTGCAGGGAGATCGAGTTGTACATCGAACTGCCGGCGCGGGCTTGCTTTGCCGAGGCTTTTTTCGGCATGACGGTGCCCGATGTCATCAAGGAAAAGAGCAAAGACGAATTGCGGCTGGGGTTCGCCTCGCTCGGTCGGCACGGCAAATTCGCGCCCTACGTGGCGGGCGATAGCCTGACCATTGCCGATCTGTATTTCTTCTACAGCGTCTCGCCGGCCTGCCAAGTGGGCAGGAAGTTGTTCGATATCGACCTGTTGGAAGACATGCCGGCAGCCAAGGCGCTGATGGAGCGCTTGGAGCAGAATCCAAATGTGCAGCGGATTGCGGCGGATAGGGATGCGGCGATGCCGGCGTTTTTGGCGATGATCGCTGCCAAGAAGTGAGTTTCGTGGTGTTTTGAAGTGAGTTATCGCGAGCAAGCTCGCTCCCACAGTGGATCTTCAGTGAGCACATATTCTGTGAACATGGAGATCCAGTGTGGGAGCGAGCTTGCTCGCGATGCTTTTAGCGGCTGGCGAGCAACGCCTGGCCGCGCACTACGGCTGCCTTGACCTGCGCCGGCGCGGTGCCGCCGATGTGGTCACGGGCATTGACCGAGCCTTCGAGGGTCAGCACGGCAAACACGTCCTGCTCGATCTGGTCGCTGAACTGGCGCAGTTCGTCCAGGCTCATTTCCGCCAGGTCCTTGCCACTGTCCACGCCGTACTTCACGGCATGGCCGACGATCTCATGGCAGTCGCGGAACGGCAGGCCACGGCGCACCAGGTAATCGGCCAGGTCCGTGGCGGTGGAAAAACCGCGCAGGGCCGCTTCGCGCATCACTGCGTGCTTGGGCTTGATGGCCGGGATCATGTCGGCAAAGGCTCGCAGCGAGTCGCGCAAGGTGTCGGCGGCGTCGAACAGCGGTTCCTTGTCTTCCTGGTTGTCCTTGTTGTAGGCCAGCGGCTGGCCTTTCATCAGGGTCAGCAGGCCCATCAGTGCGCCGAACACCCGGCCACTCTTGCCCCGCACCAGTTCCGGCACGTCGGGGTTTTTCTTTTGCGGCATGATCGAACTGCCGGTGCAGAAGCGGTCCGGCAGGTCAATGAACTGGAATTGCGCACTGGTCCACAGCACCAGCTCTTCGGAGAAGCGCGACAGGTGCATCATCGCGATGCTCGCGGCGGCGCAGAATTCGATGGCAAAATCGCGGTCCGAGACGTTATCCAGCGAGTTGCCGCCCACGGCGTCGAAACCCAGCAACTGCGCGGTGTATTCACGGTCGATCGGGTACGTGGTGCCGGCCAGCGCGGCGCTGCCCAGGGGCATGCGGTTGGTGCGCTTGCGGCAGTCCACCAGGCGCTCGTAGTCGCGGCTGAGCATTTCGAACCAGGCCAGCATGTGATGCCCAAACGTTACAGGTTGGGCGGTTTGCAGGTGCGTGAAGCCCGGCATGATGCTCTCGGCTTCGCGCTCGGCTTGCTCCAGCAGGCCTTTTTGCAGGCGAGTGATTTCGGCCAGGATCAGGTCGATCTCATCGCGCAACCACAGGCGGATGTCGGTGGCGACCTGGTCGTTGCGGCTGCGGCCGGTGTGCAGTTTCTTGCCCGTCACGCCGATGCGGTCGGTCAGGCGCGCTTCGATGTTCATGTGCACGTCTTCAAGGTCGACGCGCCAGTCGAACTGGCCGGCCTCGATTTCAGTCTCGATGGTCTTCAGGCCGTCGATGATGCTGTCGCGCTCGGCATCGGTCAGCACGCCGACCTTGGCCAGCATGGTGGCGTGGGCGATCGAGCCCATGATGTCGTGGCGATACAGGCGCTGGTCAAAGTTGACGGAGGCGGTGAAGCGGGCGACGAAGGCGTCGACGGGTTCACTGAAGCGGCCGCCCCAGGACTGATTGGTCTTGTCAGTGCTCATGAATTCGCTCGTGATCGGCTGTGGAAAAAGTAGCGGTTAAAGGCTGCGGCGGATGATAGCAGGGTTGCCGGGACTGGCGCTGGCACTGGTCGGCAGGTTTTTTCGATAGAACCCTGGGATCCAACCGGGTTTTCCCGCAACGATATTTTTCGATTGAGCAATATCGTCGTGGCAACCGTCTACAGTGGACTGTAGGACTTTTGCTTTTTCCACCCATGGCGCAGCGGATACAGATAAGAAGGGGGTGCTCATATTGGTCAGATCGACAGTTAACAATCCCTACGGCGACGCCGTGCGACAACGGGCCTCGGGCATCGGTCGGCAAGCGCTGGTAAAGATAGGCAACCGCCTCGCGGCACTTTTTGGCCCTCGAACGAGTCTTAGCGTGGATCGCGGTGACGGATGTCACTTCCCCTGTCTACGCTATCCTTGTGCGAGACTCACGCAGGAATCCAGCGCAATATGAATGTCCTGATCGTTGATGACGAACCACTGGCCCGCGAGCGCCTGAGCCGAATGGTTGGCGAGCTCGAGGGTTACAGTGTCCTGGAGCCGAGCGCCACCAATGGCGAAGAGGCATTGGCCCTTATTGACAGCCACAAGCCGGATATCGTGCTGCTCGACATTCGCATGCCAGGGCTGGACGGCCTGCAAGTGGCGGCGAAGTTGTGCGAACGAGAGTCGCCACCCGCCGTGGTGTTCTGTACCACCCGGGACGACTTCCCACCCGAGGTGTTGCAGGCCGGTGACGTGGGCTACCTGGTCAAGCCAGTGGCGGCCGAGGCGTTGCTCGAAGCCTTGCGCAAGGCTGAGCGGCCCAACCGTGTGCAACTGGCGGCGTTGACCCGTCCGGCCGCCGAAAGCGGTAGCGGCCCGCGCAGCCATATCAGTGCGCGTACCCGCAAAGGCATCGAGCTGATCCCGTTGAACCAGGTGGTCTACTTTATAGCCGACCATAAATACGTGACCCTGCGCCATGAGAGTGGCGAGGTGTTGTTGGATGAGCCACTCAAGGCTCTCGAAGACGAGTTCGGCGAGCGTTTCGTACGCATCCACCGCAACGCCCTCGTGGCTCGCGAGCGCATCGAGCGTTTGCAGCGTACGCCCCTTGGGCATTTCCAACTGTTCCTCAAGGGCCTCAATGGCGATGCGCTGATTGTCAGCCGGCGGCACGTGGCTGGCGTGCGCAAGATGATGCAGCAGCTTTAGCGCGGCGGGTCCAAGGCGTTCCATACGTTTCATTTCGAGGAGTTGGCGGCCAGGGAGGCCTTGGGGTCGTGATTCAAATCAAAGCGGTTTTGGCTGAGCTGTTATTATCTGCCGTATCTTTTAAGTACGGATTGATCCATGTCCCCTCGCGAGATCCGCATCGCCACCCGTAAAAGTGCCCTGGCCCTCTGGCAGGCCGAATACGTCAAAGCCCGCCTGGAAGCGGCCCATCCCGGCCTGATCGTGACCCTGGTGCCCATGGTCAGTCGTGGGGACAAGCTGCTGGACTCGCCGCTGTCGAAGATCGGCGGCAAGGGCCTGTTCGTCAAGGAACTGGAAACCGCGTTGCTGGACAACGAAGCCGACATCGCCGTGCATTCGATGAAAGACGTGCCCATGGACTTCCCCGAAGGCCTGGGCCTGTTTTGCATCTGCGAGCGGGAAGACCCACGCGATGCGTTCGTCTCCAACACGTTTTCCAGTCTTGAAGCACTGCCTGCCGGGAGCGTGGTCGGCACTTCCAGCCTGCGTCGCCAGGCACAGTTGCTGACTCGCCGCCCGGACCTGCAAATCCGTTTCCTGCGCGGTAACGTCAATACGCGCCTGGCCAAGCTCGATGCCGGTGAGTACGACGCGATCATCCTCGCCGCCGCCGGCCTGATCCGCCTGGGCTTCGAAGATCGCATCACCTCGGCCATCAGCGTCGACGACAGCCTGCCGGCCGGTGGGCAAGGGGCGGTGGGCATCGAGTGCCGCAGCGCCGACAGCGACATCCACGCCCTGCTGGCGCCGCTGCATCATGAAGACACCGCCACGCGGGTGTTCGCCGAACGTGCCCTCAACAAACATCTCAATGGCGGTTGCCAAGTGCCGATCGCCTGTTACGCCGTGCTGGAAGGCGAACAGGTCTGGTTGCGCGGCCTGGTGGGGGATCCCAACGGTGGCCGGCTGCTCAGCGCCGAAGCCCGGGCACCGCGCCACGATGCCGAGGCGTTGGGCGTGCGGGTGGCCGAGGACCTGCTGAGCCAGGGCGCTGCCGACATCCTCAAGGCCGTCTACGGCGAGGCCGGCCACGCGTGACGGGCTGGCGGCTGCTGCTCACCCGGCCGGCGGACGAGTCCTCGGCGCTGGCGGCTGTCCTGGCCGAAGCGGGGGTCTACAGCAGCAGCCTGCCCTTGCTGGATATCGAGCCGATCCCGCTGTCCGATGCCGGGCGGGCGATATTCCAGGCGCTGGACCAATACTCTGCCGTGATCGTCGTCAGCAAACCTGCCGCACGCCTGTGCGTCGAGTTGTTGCGCCAATACTGGCCCCAGCCTCCAGACCAACCCTGGTTCAGCGTGGGTGCGGCCACCGGACAGATTCTCAGCGATGCCGGCCTCACGGTGTTTTATCCCGATAACGGCGATGACAGCGAAGCCTTGCTGGAGCACTTGGTCTTGCGCCAGGCTGTTGCGCGGCCCGACCCCAAGGTGTTGATCGTTCGGGGTGAAGGCGGGCGTGGCTTGCTGGCAGAGCGTTTGCGCGAGCAAGGTGCTAGTGTCGATTATCTGGAATTGTACCGCCGCCACTTGCCTGATTACGGCGAAGGGGCGTTGCCGGCGAAAGTCGAAGCGGAACGCTTGAACGCACTGGTGGTCAGCAGTGGGCAGGGCTTCGAGCATCTGCAGCGGCTGGCCGGCGATGCGTGGCCGGCCCTGGCGCGGTTACCGTTGTTTGTTCCAAGCCCAAGGGTTGCCGAGATGGCGCGTGCCGCCGGGGCCCGAACAGTTGTGGATTGCCGTGGTGCCAATGCTGCGGCTTTGCTGGCGGCGTTACGGGAACACTCCGTGCCGTTTTCTAATGCAAAGGATGGATACGTGAGCGAAACAGCCTTGCCAAAAGAAGATCTAGACCAGCCAGCGATCGATGCGCCGGTTGAAACCCCGCCCCCAGTGGCGCCGCGCCGCGGCAACGGGCTGGCCGTTGTTGCCTTGCTGCTCGGCGCCGCCGGTGTCGCCGTAGGCGGTTGGGGCGTTTGGCAGGTGCGTCACCTGCAAACCAATAACCAGCAGCAGTCCGCCCAGGTCCAGGCACTGAATGATCAGGCCCAGAGCCTCAAGCTCAACGAGCAACGCCTGAGCGAGCGCCTGGCGCAATTGCCCCCGGCCGAAGAGCTGGAGGAGCGGCGGCGCCTGGTAGCCCAGTTGCAAAGTGACCAGCAGCACCTGAACCAGCGCCTGGAGACCGTGCTCGGTGCCAGCCGCAAGGATTGGCGCCTGGCGGAGGCCGAGCACTTGTTGCGCCTGGCCAGCCTGCGTCTTTCCGCCCTGCAAGACATCAACAGTGCCCAGGCGCTGGTGCAGGGCGCTGACGAAATCCTGCGCGAGCAGAACGACCCCGGTTCGTTCGCCGCCCGCGAGCAACTGGCCAAGACCCTCGCCGCATTGCGCAGCACCGAACAACCGGATCGCACCGGGCTGTTCCTGCAACTGGGCGCCTTGCGTGACCAGGTCCTGGAGCTGACCGAGCTGGCGCCCGAGTACAAGGACCGTGGTGAGTCGCTTTTGGGCCTGACCGCCGATGGCGATGGTGCCAGTCGTTGGGCACAGTGGTGGGACCAGATCTCGCGTTATATCCGTATCGACTTCAACGCCGATGAGAACGTCCGTCCGCTGCTGGCCGGGCAAAGCCTTGTGCAAGTGCGCCTGGCCTTGAGCCTGGCGCTGGAACAGGCGCAATGGGCCGCCCTCAATGGTCAGGCGCCGGTGTACACCCAGGCGCTGACTGAAGCTCGGGACGTGTTGAAGAACAACTTCAACCAGGACAACCCGCAAAGCAAGATCATGCTCGAGCGCGTGGGTGAGCTGTCCAGGCAGCCGGTGACGGTGGTCACCCCGGACCTGACGGGCACGCTGAGCAGCGTCCAGGCTTACCTTGAGCGCCGCAACCTCAATGCCCAGGAATCGGTCAAGCCGCTGCCCGCGCCTGGCGCGCAGGAGGCCACGCCATGAAGCGTCTCTACGTGATTCTGTTCGTGGTCATCGCTGCCGCTGCCTTGCTGGGCGTGGCGATTGCCGAGCATTCGGGTTACGTGCTGGTGGCGTACAAGAACTTCCGTTATGAAGCGGGCCTGTGGGTCACCCTGGCCCTGGTGGCGGTGCTCTGGCTGGTGTGGCGAGGCCTGCGGGCGCTGATCGGGCTGGTGACCACGTCCAGCGGCGTGGTCAACCCGTGGTCGCGGCGCAACCGCAGCCGGCGGGTGCAAGTGGCGATCGAACACGGCCAGTTGGACTTGGCCGAAGGTCGCTGGGCCAGTGCCCAACGACACCTGCATCGTGCCGCCGAAGCCGAGCGCCAGCCGCTGCTGTATTACCTCGGTGCCGCCCGTGCGGCCAACGAACAAGGTCTCTACGAACAGAGCGACAGTTTGCTCGAGCGCGCCCTGGAGCGTCAGCCCCAGGCGGAACTGGCCATTGCCCTGACGCACGCGCAACTGCAGACGGACCGAGGCGACACCGACGGCGCATTGACCACGCTGCAGGCCATGCATGAGCGTCATTCCCATAACGTCCAGGTCCTGCGCCAACTGCAACGACTGCATCAGCAGCGTGGCGACTGGTCGGCGGTGATCCGGCTGTTGCCGGAGCTGCGCAAGGACAAGGTCCTGCCGCCGGCTGAGCTGGCTGAACTGGAACGTCGCGCCTGGGGCGAAAACCTCAGCCTGGCAGCCCACCGTGAGGAGGACGGCAGCGTCGGGTTGCAGTCGCTCAATCGCGCCTGGCAACAACTGACCTCCGCGCAACGCCAGGAGCCGGCGCTGGTGCTGGCCTATGCCGAGCAATTGCGTCAGTTGGGGGCCCAGGTCGAAGCCGAAGAGGTGCTGCGAAGTGCGCTCAAGCGTCACTATGACAGCCATCTGGCGCGCCTGTACGGGTTGGTACGTGGCAATGATCCGATCCGCCAGTTGCAAGCGGCCGAAGGTTGGCTCAAGGACCACCCGGCCGATCCAAGCCTGTTGCTGACCCTGGGGCGCCTATGCCTGCAGAACAGTTTGTGGGGCAAGGCGCGGGACTATCTGGAAAGCAGCTTGCGCGTCCAACGCAACCCCGAAGCCTGTGCTGAACTGGCGCGATTGCTGGCGCAACTGGGAGATGCCGAGCGCAGCAACCAGTTGTTCCAGGAGGGGCTGGGGCTGTTGGATGAGCGTTTGCTGGCCGCGCCGTTGCCGGTTCCGGCTCAGGTGTTGTCCACTTGAGAGGGGCATGACTCATTCTTGAAAATGGTATGAATCATTGTGGCGAGGGAGCTTGCTGTGGCGAGGGGATAAATCCCCTCGCCACAGTTAAGTGCTGTCCTTGAATAAGGGCGAAATACAGCTCCGGTTTTGGGGCTTTGGTCATGGCTTCAGTAAAGTCCTACAGCCCATCGCGCTGAATCCTCTTTGGCCTGTCGGGAATTCCCTACATCCCTGGTGAAGTGTCTGCGCTGGCCCGCCTTGAAAGGCCCGAGGGCTTTCCTCTACCGTAACTGCTTGTCTCTTCTGTTACGGAACCGCCATGTCTTTGGCCAGCTCACGCTTCTTGTTTCTCATGGCTTCCATCGCCGCAGCCCTGGCTTTGGGCATCAGCACTTATCTGGAATATTCGGTCGGCCTGACACCTTGCAGCCTGTGTGTCTTGCAGCGGTTGTGCCTGATGCTGTTCCTGGCGAACAGCCTTGTGGCATGCGTACACGGTCCAGGGCAAAGAGGCAGTCTCTTCTATGGTGCGGCAGGGTTGGTTTTTGCGGCGGGGGGAATGACCCTGGCATGGCGTCAGGTCTTGATGCAAAGCCATTCGTTCGAGCCGTTTCCTGATTGTATTGCCCAGCCCAAGCTGATGGATTCGTGGTGGTGCGCGTTGCATCGTGTCCTCGACGGCGCCATCGATTGCGCGAATATCACCTGGACACTGTTCGACCTGAGTATCCCCGAATGGAGCCTGTTGTTTTTTCTCGCGGTGTCCAGCGCGATGACCTATCTGCTACTGCGCCTTGCCTGGAGTGCTCTGGTACGACCGCTCAGCGGCGATACGTCGCAGATGGTCCGGGCCGTGGATTAAACACTTGTATGAACTTTATCTCCTGCGTACCTTGAAGCCATTGTCGTGCGGGCATAATCTGGCCCGCACGTGTTATTGGAATTGTGCCGCTCGATCATGTTGTGTCTGGCTTGTCCCTGGTCATCAGGCGTGCACAGGCTGCGAGTGGCATGACTCACAAGGGAAGAAATCACCATGCTCGAAAGTTGTCAGAATGCTCAGGAACGCTGGGGTGGGGTGCATCTGCTGATCGATCGCTGGTTGCAGGAGCGTCACGAACTGGTTCGGGCCTATGATGCCCTCGGCGATAAGCCTGAAGCGCTGAGCGAAAGCCGCAAACCCCTGCAGGAGTTCTGCGGTGTGCTGGTCGACTATGTGTCTGCCGGTCATTTCGAGATCTACGAACAACTGACGGGCGAGGCCAAGGCCTTCAACGACAAGCGCGGTTTGGAACTCGCCGAGCAGATCTACCCACGCATCGATGTCATCACCGAAAAGCTGCTGGCGTTCAACGACCTGTGCGATGAAGGCAAGTGCGTAGCGGAA
The DNA here is from genome assembly GCF_052112205.1 of Pseudomonas sp. Lb2C2. Taxonomy (NCBI): domain Bacteria; kingdom Pseudomonadati; phylum Pseudomonadota; class Gammaproteobacteria; order Pseudomonadales; family Pseudomonadaceae; genus Pseudomonas; species Pseudomonas sp. Lb2C2. The sequence continues at coordinate 468,327 of NZ_JAUTYW010000003.1, forward strand.
AAATTCAAGGAACTGGGCGGCTTGCTGCACGAACGTTTCGAACTGGAAGACTGCCTGATCGAAGTGCTGCACAACGCTCACAAGGAAGAAGCCGCGGTCCAGGCCTGAGGGTTTCGCGGTCATGAAAAAACGGTGCGCATTGCGCACCGTTTTTTATTGGGCCAGCGTCAGGTCGTCGCGCCCAGCAACTCGATTTCAAACACCAGTGGCGTGAACGGCGGGATCACATCTCCCGCCCCTTCGGCGCCATAGGCCAGGGTCGATGGAATCACCAGCCGCCATTTTGCGCCTACCGGCATTTGCGGCAATGCACTGCGCCAGCCGTCAATCACGCTGTCGAGGTTGAACCACTGCGCCTGACGGTTGGAATCGAATACGGTGCCGTCCGGCAAGCGACCGATGTACAGCACCTGGACCTTGCCGTGAGGACCGGCCTTCGCGCCGTGGCCTGGCTTGATTTCGGTCAGCAGGATGCCGTCTGCGAGTTGCTGGACGCCGGGCCGGTTCTTTTCTTCGTTGAGAAATGTCTGCTCCGTTTTCAACGCGGCTTCGATCTGCGGCGTTGTCGATGGCGAGTTCAGTTGCGCCTGGTGCTCGGCCAGGATCTGTTCGATGCGTTCGTCCTCAAGGGCCAGCGGCTTGCCCAGGTAGGCCTGTTGCAAACCTTCGACCAAGGCTTTGATCTGCAGGTCTGGCACGTCCTGGCGCAGGCGTTCGCCGAGGCTGGCGCCCAGGCTATACGCCAAATCGTGGGCCTCGTTTGCGCTGGTTTTTTCAGCGGCCTGGACCGTGGAGCAAGCCAGGCACAGGAATAAAAACAGGTGACGCGACATGTGTGCTCTCCGGCCTCGAATCGAGGAATTATGCCAGTGCCGATATCTGTAGAGGTGGATTGCCAAGGCACTGGCGCAGAAGATTTTTCGTCTCTTGCAACGCAACGTCTTGTGTACTGTCAACATGCCCTAGCGGCGGTTGAAGCAGAGGTCTAGTATGAGCCGCACTCACGTCAGTCAGGAGGTAAACCATGTCGGCCACCAAGAAGCCTGTAAACACTCCGTTGCACTTGCTCCAACAACTCTCGGGCAGCCTGCTCGAACATCTGGAAAATGCCTGCTCCCAAGCCCTGGCTGATGCTGAAAAACTGCTCGCCAAACTGGAAAAGCAACGCGGCAAAGCGCAGGAAAAACTGCACAAGTCGCGCACCAAATTGCAAGACGCAGCCACCGCTGGCAAGGCCAAGGCACAAGCCAAGGCCAAAGAGGTCGTGAAAGAACTCGAAGACCTGCTCGACGCCTTGAAGGATCGTCAGTCCGAGACCCGCACCTACATTCTGCAACTCAAGCGTGATGCCCAGGAAAGCCTGAAACTGGCCCAGGGTGTCGGTCGCGTGCAAGAAGCTGCTGGCAAGGCGCTGACGCTTCGTGCTGCCAAGCCTGCCGCTGTATCGGCCAAGAAGCCGGCGGCTAAACCCGTGGCGGCAAAAGCTCCGGCCAAAGTCGCTGCCAAGCCTGCGGCGAAAGCACCGGCCAAAGCTGCCAGCAAGCCTGCTGCCAAACCGGTCGCTGCCAGTGCTGCAAAACCTGCGGCAAAAAAACCAGTCGTCAAAGCGGCGGCCAAGCCTGCCGCAAAAACGGCGGCCGCTAAACCTGCTGCCGCCAAGCCCGCTGTAAAAGCTGCTGCTAAACCAGCCGCTAAACCTGCGGCAAAAGCTGTCGCCAAACCTGCCGCTAAAACCGCCGCTGCAAAACCTGCTGCGACGAAAACCGCTGCCGCAAAACCGGCTGCCAAAGCGGCGGTAAAAGCCACTGCTAAACCTGCTGTCGCCAAACCAGCAGCGAAGCCTGCGGCAACCAAAACGGCTGCGGCCAAGCCCGCTGCGAAAACGGCTGCCAAGCCAGTCGCTGCCAAAGCCCCCGCCAAAGCGGCGGCTAAACCCGCTGCCAAACCGGCTGCGGCCAAGCCTGCTGCTGCGAAGCCAACGGCTGCCAAACCAGCCGCCGCGAAGCCCGCTGCCGCCAAACCAGCCGCCAAGCCCGCAGCGAAACCGGCCGTGAAAAAGCCAGCCGCCGCAAAACCTGCGACTGCACCAGCTGCCAAGCCAGCGACACCGGCTCCGGCTCCGGCACCGGCTCCAACCGCCAGCACTCCGGCCGCGGCGACCAGCCCATCCGCCGCCGTTGCGCCGAGCACCAGCAGCACCCCAACCAGCGCTTCCTAAGTGCCGGACACCGCGACGCGCAGCTGATGCAGCGCGTCGCGGCTCGCTGGTCCGGCATTCGCCGCCAGCCCTTGCAGCCATTGCGCTGAATCGTTCTGTTGTGCCCCGGGCCAATCCTTGGCCAGCGCTTCCAATCGCTCCAGCAATTGCCGTTCGGCTGCCAACTCCAGTTGCTTGACCTGCTCGCGCAGGCTATCGAGTGCCGTGTCCTGGAGGGCGCTGGTTTTCCATTGGCTGCGAAGCGTGCGCAGTGGTCGCACCACCTCGGCATCCCAAGGCTCGGCCAATCGTCGAAGCTGCTGCAGCCTGTGTTCATTGCAGGCCACGCCGCGCTGCGCCAGCCACAGGCCACAAAGCAGCAGGCAGACATTGGCGCCGGCGTCTTGTGACGCCAGGCAGGCAGGCTCTACGCCAGGCTTGGCATAGAGGTCGAGGGAAAAGCTCCACAGGTCTGGGGACATCGTGCTACTCGCGCCAGTTGCGAGCGAAGCTGGTAGACTCCGCCGCCATTATGATCCGACTTCAGAACCTGACTTTACAGCGTGGCCCGCAACGTCTGCTAGAAGACGCCGAGCTGACCCTGCACGCCGGCCACAAAGCCGGCCTCATCGGTGCCAACGGCGCCGGCAAATCGAGCCTGTTCGCCTTGCTGCGAGGCGAGCTGCACCCGGACTCGGGTGATTGCCTGTTGCCGGCTGATTGGCGCATCGCCCACATGCGCCAGGAGGTCGACACCCTCGAGCGCCTGGCGGTGGACTACGTGCTCGATGGCGACCTGCGCCTGCGCCAGGTGCAACGTGACCTGGCTGCGGCCGAAGCGGCCCACGACGGTGCCGCACAGGCCCGCCTGCACGCGGAACTCGACAGTGCCGATGGCTACACCGCCGATGCCCGTGCGCGCAAATTGCTCGCCGGGCTGGGCTTTACCAATGAGCAGATGGATCGCCAGGTCGGGGACTTCTCCGGTGGCTGGCGGATGCGCCTGAACTTGGCCCAGGCCTTGATGTGTCCTTCGGATCTGCTGTTGCTCGATGAGCCGACCAACCACTTGGACCTCGACGCCATCATCTGGCTCGAAGACTGGCTCAAGAGCTACCCAGGCACGCTGCTGCTGATTTCCCACGACCGTGATTTCCTCGACGCGGTGGTGGATCACGTGGCCCATGTCGATCAGCGCAAGCTCACCTTGTATCGCGGCGGCTACAGCGCCTTCGAGCGCGCGCGTGCCGAACGCCTGGCCCAGCAACAGCAGGCCTACGAGAAGCAACAGGCGCAACGTGCGCACATGGAAAGCTACATCGCCCGCTTCAAGGCCCAGGCCACCAAGGCCCGCCAGGCCCAGAGCCGGATCAAGGCGCTGGAGCGGATGGAAGAGTTGTCGGCGGCCCACGTCGATTCGCCGTTCGATTTTGTCTTCCGTGAGTCGACCAAGATTTCCAGCCCGTTGATCGACCTGTCCGACGCGCGCCTGGGCTACGGCGACAAGACCGTGCTGGAGAAGGTCAAGCTGCAACTGACCCCGGGTGCGCGGATCGGTCTGCTGGGCCCCAACGGTGCCGGTAAGTCGACCCTGATCAAGAACCTTTCCGGCGAACTTGAGCCTCTGGCCGGGCGCCTGACCCGGGGCGAGAACACTGTCGTCGGCTATTTCGCCCAGCATCAGCTCGACTCCCTGGACTCCAAGGCCAGCCCGCTGTTGCACCTGCAGCGCCTGGCACCGACCGAGCGTGAGCAGGTCCTGCGCGATTTCCTCGGCGGTTTCGATTTCCGCGGGGCGCGCATCGACGAGCCGGTGTTGAATTTCTCCGGTGGCGAAAAGGCGCGCCTGGCGCTGGCGTTGATCGCTTGGGGCCGGCCGAACCTGTTGCTGCTCGACGAACCGACCAACCACCTGGACCTGGAGATGCGCCTGGCCCTGACCATGGCCTTGCAGGAATTCAGCGGTGCGGTGCTGGTGGTGTCCCACGATCGGCATTTGCTCAAGAGCACCACGGATAATTTCTTCCTGGTGGCTGACGGCAAGGTCGAGGAATTCGACGGCGACCTGGAAGACTACGCCCGTTGGCTGGTGGAATACCGTCAGCGCAACGCGCCGGTCAGCAGCACACCGGTCAACCCGGACAAGACCGACAAGAAAGCCCAGCGCCAGGCCGCCGCCGCATTGCGCCAGCAACTGGCGCCGCACAAGCGCGAGGCCGACAAGCTTGAAGCCGAGTTGGGCAAGCTGCATGAAAAACTGCAAAAGATCGAAACCAGCCTTGGCGACAGTGGTCTCTACGAGGCAGCACGCAAGGATGAGTTGCGCGACCTGCTGGCCGAGCAGGCCAAGCTGAAGGTTCGGGAAGCGGAACTCGAGGAGGCGTGGATGCAAGCGCTGGAACTGCTGGAAAACCTGCAAGCGGAGCTGGAGGCGTTGTCCTGATGGAAGCGTTGGCGTTGCCTATACCCGTCATGTGGATCGAGCCGATCTGGCTGGGTGTGCAAATCCTGCTGATCCTGCTGGCCGGTTATGTCGCGCAACGTGTCGTGGCGCGGACCCTTACCGGCCTGGGTGAGCGTTACCCGTTCCCACCCCAACTGATCATTATCCTGCGGGGCGTGCTGCGCTGGCTGATCATGGGCAGCGCCGTGCTGGTGGTGCTCGAACGCCTGGGCGTTTCGGCCACGGTGCTGTGGACGGCATTGTCGGGTTTCGTCGCGGTGGCAGCGGTGGCGTTCTTTGCCATCTGGAGCGTGCTGTCGAACCTGCTCTGCGCTGTTTTGATCTACACCGTCGGACCGTTTCGCCTGGGTGATGTGGTCGAGTTGGTGGACACCACCGACAAGCCCGGCATCAAGGGGCGCGTGGTGGCGATCAACCTGCTGTACACCACGCTGATCGAACCCGAGGAACTCGGCACCGGCAGCGCCATGGTGCAAGTGCCCAACAGCCTGTTCTTCCAGCGTTCGGTGCGGCGCTGGCGCGGCAGCGAGGTGTTTCCGGTGGGTGGTTTCGTCGAGTAAAGGACTGCTACGCAGCCCAGCGGGAGCAAGCTCCCTCGCCACGGTTCATACCGGCTTAAGTGCTTGTGCAAAAAAACGGTGGTCAACGGCCTGGCGGCGCATTAGCTTAGTCGTTTAGACGAATTCGAGCCGGGGAGTGTAATGGTGCTGGAAACATGGCTGGCGTTTTTCGCAGCGTGCTGGGTGATCAGTCTTTCGCCGGGCGCCGGCGCTATTGCATCAATGTCCAGCGGGCTGCGCTACGGCTTCTGGCGCGGTTACTGGAACGCCTTGGGCCTGCAATTGGGCCTGGCGTTGCAAATCGTGATTGTCGCCGCCGGGGTTGGCGCGATTCTCACGGCCTCGGCCACCGCGTTCTATGCGATCAAATGGTTCGGCGTGGCCTACCTGGTCTACCTGGGTGTCAAACAGTGGCGAGCCATTCCCGCTGACATGACAGACGATGCGGGCCCGCGGCCCATCGGCAAGCCCTTGGCGCTGGTGTTTCGCGGCTTTCTGGTCAATGTCAGCAACCCCAAGGCGCTGGTGTTCATGCTGGCGGTGTTGCCGCAGTTCATCAATCCCCATGCGCCGTTGATCCAGCAATACCTGATCCTGGGCGTGACCATGATCGTCGTCGATCTCATCGTCATGGCCGGGTACACCGGGCTGGCGTCCAAAGTCCTGCGGCTGTTGCGCACCCCGAAACAGCAACGGCGAATGAACCGTGCCTTCGCGGGTATGTTCATTGGTGCTGCGGGTTTACTCGCGACGATCAGAAAGGCCGCTGCATAAAGCACGGCCTGCGGTGAGGTAGCTTTTGTAGGTGGCTTTTGTGGCGAGGGAGCTTGCTCCCGCTCGGTTGCGCAGCGACCGCAAGATCTTAGGGCCGCTTCGCAGCCCAGCGGGAGCAAGCTCCCTCGCCACAAAAGCAAAAGCATCCAGCTCATCACAAAAGCAAAAGCATTCAGCTCATTACAAAGGCAAAAGTATCCAACTCGCCACAGAAGCAGCTGAACATCTACCCGACGGTATGACTCAACGCAAAATCACCGGCGCCGTATCCCGAGGCAGGTTATTGCGCTGTACCGGTTCGCTGGGTTGTTGGTAGCTCGGGCCGCCGAGCTGTTCGCTCAATTGCCGCGCCACGTCTTCACCTAAAGCCTTGGACACTTCGCGCACCACCCGTGGACGATTGAGGCTGATGCGTACGTCCCGGTGGTTCATCAACTTGGTATCCTGGCCTTCGCCCATGGCCGTAAAGGCCGAGGTGATTTCGTAGGTCTTGGTGTTGATCAGGCTGAAGTCCGCCACCAGGGTCAACGCCAACACAGCCGAGTAGCTGTCGGTATTGGCCAGCTCGTTGATGTCGCGGGTGAAGTCGATGTCCGAGACCGTGCCGAACAGCACGTAGTCGGCACCCTTGAAGTTACCGGCCTTGATGCGCTTGATCACGTCATAGACGTCGCCCTTGGACGCCGCCGTGTAGGGCGTGCCCTGGGTCAGCTGGAACATCCCGCTGCGCAGGATCTCGCCCTTGATGTCGCCGGTGAACTTGCGCAGTTCGCCCTGCTCGATGTAGCTGCTGGTGGCTTCCATCTCGTCGTAGCTCGAGGAGGCGCTGGCGCTGTAAGGGTTCGCCTGGAAGTTGCTCTGCGCTGAAACGGTGTGGATGTACTCCTCCACCCGCTCCTGGTACGCAAGGTCGGTGACTGCGACTTTCGGGGCCGCCTGCGCGCCAAATGCGCAGGCCAGGGCCATGATGCCTATCCATGTGCGCATGGCTTAACGCTCCGTGGTCTTGCGGATTTCTTTTTCGTCCATCCACTCGGCCAGACCGCTTTCGACGTCGATCAATTGCAGGCTGAATTTGTAGAAGACGTCCTTGTAGTCGCTGCTGCGCTTGACGATCGAGCTGATGGAGCCTTCGAGACGGTACTTGGCAGCGATCATGTTGCCGGTCTTGGCCACGGTGCTTTTCTTGTACAGGCCGCTCTGGTTCTGCAGCTTGAGCTGGTCGACCTGGCTGTCCATGGCGGTGTTGTCGCTGGCAAAACGGGCAGCCCCGGTCTTCATCAGCTGGGTCTTGATGCTGGTGGTGATTTCGCGGGTGTCGATGTACTCGCTGGTCTTGTTCTTCACGTCATAGACCTGGACCACCGGGCGACCCTGCAGGATGCCGGACTGGGCCAGGGAGCGAGTCATGGACTCGGCGATCATTTGCAGGTCGGTGGAGCCGAACTCGTTGGTCACGGTTTCCACGGCCTTGGTGTCGCCGTAGCTGATGTTCTTGTTGCCCAGGACCGGCGAGTTGTTGGCACAGCCGCTGACCAGCAGGGCGGCGAGGGCGAGGGAGGAAATGCGTACGAACATGTGGGTGCTCTCGAAAACTGAAAAAGGAATAACGCGTCACTCGGGCGTTTTTTGTGGGAGAGAGCTTGCTCGCGATAGCTGTGTGTCAGTCACATCATGGCTGGCTGATCCAGCGCTATCGCGAGCAAGCTCGCTCCCACAGTTTTTTGCGTCTTACGGGGTATTGATTTCCAAACGGAAATCCACCGCCTTGGGGGTCGGTGCGATGGCCGGCAGGAAGCTGGTCTGTTCGCCGTACAGCGTCAGGCTTTTCCAGGTTTCTTCCTCGGCGATCGGAAAGCCTTCCGGCCCCAGCCAGGCAAAGCGGTAATACATCGTCTTGTTGTTGTAGCTGGTGTTGCTCAGCTGCACGTTGACGGTCATGTAGCCGTTTTCCCTGGCCACGCGCATGGCGCCGACCACGATGTTCTTGGTCTTGCCCATTGCCACGACCTTGCTGGCGGCGCTGCCCGGCTGCGGTGGCGGCGGGGTGGCGCAACCGGCCAGCAAGGCCAGGGCGCCGACGGCGATCAGTTTTAAACGCATGTGAACAAGACTCCGTTCTTAAGGTTGCTTGAGGGCAATGGCGGTCGGGTTGGCGCTTGGCATCACCTGGGCAGCCAGGCCACCGGCGAACACTTGGTTACCCACCGCCCGCAGGGTGATGACCTGATAGCGCTGGTCGACGGTGACCTTGACCACCGAGCCGCCCACCGAGCTTGGCAAGGTGACCTGATGCTCGCCTTTCTTCAGGCGCAGGCGTACCACCTGGGTGTAGTCGGGCAGGGTGCGCCAGGTCCGGGTGTCGGCTCCTTCGAGTACCGCCGAGGTAAGACCCACGGCCAGGCCGGCCAGGGGGTTGGTTTCGTTGATCTGCTTTTGCGCCACGCCACGGCTGACGGCGCGCACGGTGGTGCGCAGGATGATGCCCGGCATGTCGTCGCGCAGGGCCCGGCGGGACATGGCGGTGGTGCTGTTGAGCTGGGTCAGGTCCAACTGACGACCGTCCACACCGATCTGGCCGAAAGTGGCCGTGGAGGTATCAGGCTTGATCAGCGGGAACGACAATGGCGTGATGACCAGGTTGCCGCTGATCGGCAAAGGCAGGGGAATGCGGATCGAATCCCGGGATGGTGCCAGGCCACTCTGCACCACGATCAGGATGTCGCTGTCATCGTTTTTGGCGGCAGGCTTGTCGAGGTTGAGCAGGGCCTGCTCCAGCAGCGGCGTGTTGGGGCGCAGTTCGGCGGCCTTGCGGTAACCCGGTGCGGCGAGGTCTTTTTCACCCAGGGCTTCATAGACGAAGCCGGCCAGGTAGTGGCTGAACGCGCTCTGGTAACTGTTCTTGAGGCCGACCACTTCCGGGGCGTCGAGGCTGGCCACCGGGTAACCCTGGAGATCCTTGTATTCGGTCTTGACCCCTTGCTTCTCGGCGTCTTCCTCGCGCTTGAGGTATTCCTTGTCCCGCAGGTCGGCGATCACCGCTTCGCGTTCGTGGGTCTTCTTGATCTGGGTCCGCGCCCCGTCGAAGTCATTCACTGCCAACAGGTTCAGGGCCATCTGCGTGGTCAGCATGACCTTTTCGTAATCGTAGCCTTCGTAGCGGCGGACTTTATCGTTGACCAGGAAGCTGCCGAACTGGGCCAGGTACTTGGCCGTGTCGAGCTTGACCGCGTCTTCCCACTGGCCAACCTGCTGATCGGCGCTGGTCCAGGCCGTCTGGCTGCCAGACAAGTCACCCTTGGCGCGCAGCAACTCACCTTTCTCGAAGTAATACAGCAGGTCCTTGTCCTGGCTGGTGTTGTTCTTTTCCAGCAGGGTCAATGCGCCGTCGACGTTGCCGGAAGCCAGCTGCTGGTTGGTCTGGGCCAATTCGCTGTCGTAGTTGCGAAAGGCCGAGCAGCCGGACAACAAGGTGATCGCGCCGAGGGCGACCGAAAAAACGGCACGGGATGCCATGAACATTTCTTCCCTGAGTAACAGCCGGGGTGTGCGGGTCGGGCTGGAGCGATCCCACGGACAAGCGTCGGGACGCTGCCGGTTCCTCATAAAAAGAGGAGCTTTTATGCCGTCTAATAATAAGAAGGCGGCGGGATTATAAACATGGCGCTTGGCTATGTAATGGCTTTTCAATCTCGAAATGCCTTTTTTGTGACATCACCTCCAAAGCATGAAAATCCGATGAAAATCGGCCCCCGAAACACATCGGCCCTTGAGCCAAAGCCATTGGAAGTGAACAATGTGTTACTTCTTATTACCAACCGAGAGTCATTCATGACTGTGCCGTTCCGTTTCCTGGCCTGGCTTGTGCTGCCATTGCTTGCGCTATGCAGCACGTCGCTGCTGGCCGATACCGTCGAGAGTGCCCCCCAGGCGCTGCATTTGCTGGATTACATCGGGGCGGATTACCCGGCAACGGTCGAGGCGGGCAAGGTCATCGACGACGGGGAATATCGCGAGCAGCTGGAATTTACCCAGGTGCTGGAGGGGTTGGTCGCCGGGCTACCGGCCAAGCCGGAAAAGACTGAGCTGGTCCAAGGCATCGGCACCTTGCGCAGTGCGATCACCCAGCGTCAGGAGGGCGGCGACGTCGCGCGTCTGACGCGGCAACTGGGGGCCAAGCTGGCGGTGGCGTATGAAGTCAGCCAGGCGCCGGTTATCACCCCTGATCCCACCCGTGGCGCGCCGCTGTATGCACAGAATTGCTCGGTGTGTCACGGTGCCAGCGGTGCCGGCGACGGTCCTGCCGGTGTTGGCCTGGAACCGCCGCCGTCCAACTTGCGGGAGGCCCAGCGCCTGGATCGCCTGAGTCTCTATGCGATCTACAACACCCTCGGCATGGGCATTGAAGGCACCGACATGCCGGCCTTCGCCGATCAGCTCGACGACCGTCAACGCTGGGACCTGGCGACCTACATCGCCAGTTTCAGCGCCGACCCGGCCGCCGCCAAAAGTGAACAGGTCTTCAACCTCGCTGACCTGGCGCGCCAGACCCCGGCCGAAGTCCTCGCCGCGCAAGGCCCCGCAGCGGCGGCGACATTCCGTGCCCAGCGTGCCCAGCCGCCGCAGGTGCAACGTGGCCCGGCGCAGTTGCTCGACTACACGGCGGCCACCCTGGATAAAAGCATCGCGGCGTACCGTGCCGGTGACCACGACCAGGCCTACGACCTGTCGGTAGCCGCTTACCTGGAAGGTTTCGAGCTGGTGGAAAGCTCGCTGGATAACGTCGACGCCAACGTGCGCAAGGACACCGAAAAGTCCCTGATGGCCTACCGTCAGTCTCTGCAGGACGGTTTGCCTATCGAGCAGGCGGTACAGCGGCTGGACGCGGCCAAGGCCAAGTTGAAGGAGTCAGCCGGCCTGCTGGGCGGTGATGGCTTGAGCTGGTCGCTGAGCTACATCTCCGGCTTGCTGATTCTGCTTCGCGAAGGGCTGGAAGCGATCCTGGTGCTGGCGGCGATCCTGGCGTTCCTGCGTAACACCGGCCAGCAGTCGGCGGTGCGCAGCGTTAACGTCGGTTGGGGCCTGGCGCTGTTGGCTGGCCTGGCGACCTGGGGGCTGGCGGCGTATGTGATCGACGTCAGCGGCGCCCAGCGCGAGCTGCTTGAAGGCGCGACGGCGTTGTTCGCCAGTGTGATGGTGCTGTGGCTGGGTGTGTGGATGCACGACCGTCGCCACGCAGCGGCCTGGCAGGACTACATCAAGAGCAGCCTGGTGGGCGGCGGTGGGCGTTTTGGTTTTGCGATCCTGGCGTTCTTCTCGGTCTATCGCGAACTGTTCGAAGTGATCCTGTTCTACGAAACCCTGTGGCTGCAAGCGGGGCCCGCCGGGCACAACGCGGTACTGGCCGGTGGCGCGACGGCGCTGGTGTTGCTGGTGGGGCTGGCCTGGGTGATCCTGCGCGGCTCGGCGAAACTGCCGCTGGCGCTGTTCTTCAGCATCAATGCCGCGTTGCTGTGCGCGCTGTCGGTGGTATTCGCCGGTCATGGCGTGAAGGCGTTGCAGGAAGCCGGGATTTTCGGCACCCATCCGGTGGCGTTCTTCGACTTCGACTGGCTGGGCATTCATGCCGATGCCTATTCGCTGGCCGCTCAAGTGGTGGCGATCCTGGCGATTGTGGTGCTGTATGGGCGCAGTTGGGTGGCGGATAAGCGTCGGGTCCAGGTTTCCTGAAAAGCATTCGCTGCGCTCATAATCGCGGGCAAGCCTTGCTCCCACACAAGCTTTTCTCCCACAGGCTATGGGAGCAAGACTTGTGGGAGCAAGGCTTGTGTGGGAGCAAGGCTTGCCCGCGATGCTTTTAATCTAGAGGAAACCATCCAATGCGCGTATGGATCGACGCCGATGCCTGCCCCAAGGCGGCGAAGGAACTGGTGGTCAAGTTCGCCTTGAAGCGCCGGTTCGAGGTGGTGCTGGTGGCCGGTCAACCGCAGATCAAGCCTGGACTGGCCTGTGTGAAGCTGATCGTGGTGCCCAGTGGCCCTGACGCGGCGGACGACTACCTGGTGGAGCACGCCGAACCGGGTGAACTGGTGATCTGCAGCGACGTGCCCTTGGCCGACCGGTTGGTGAAGAAGGGCGTTGCCGCGCTGGATCCGCGGGGCAAGGAATTCGATGCGCAGAACATGGGCGATCGGCTGGCGGTGCGCAACCTGTTCACTGATTTGCGTGAACAGGGCCATATGGGCGGCGGCCCGGCGGCGTACAGCGAGCGGGACAAGCAGGGGTTTGCCAATGCGCTGGATCGGATCCTGACGCGCCTGGCCCGGATTTCCTGAGTCTTGCCTCAATCCCCTCGTGGGAGCGGGCTTGCTCGCGAAGGCGTCGGTTCAGTTGGCCCATCGAGTGGCTGATACACCGCTATCGCGAGCAAGCTCGCTCCCACAGGGGTAGTGGTGGTGGGGTCAGGCGTCGTTCTCGTGAGTTAGCTCCAACACCCGGTCCACCAGCTTGTTGATGCCCGCAGCCGCTTCGCTGATGTTCTGCGCCAGCATGTAGGCCGGGGTGCTGACCAGTTTGCGCGCGCGGTCTTCGACGATGTCGGTGACGGCGCAGTCCTCGTGAGTACCCCCCATTTTGGTCACGGCGGCGGCCGTGTCGACATCGTTGCCGATGGTGCAGACCACGCCCGGGCCGTAGATTTTCGCCGCCAGGGCCGGGGAGATGCAGATCAGCCCGACCGGTTTGCCGGCCTCGGCAAAGGCCTCGGTCAGTGCCAGGAGCTCTGGCTGGACCGTGCAGCCAGCGCCTTCGACGGCAAAGTTGGAGAGGTTTTTCGCCGCGCCAAAACCACCGGGTACGATCAGGGCGTCGAAATCCTCAGCGCTGGCTTCACGCAAGTCCTTCACGTTGCCGCGGGCGATCCGTGCCGATTCCACCAGCACGTTGCGGCTCTCGGGCATTTCCTCGCCGGTCAGGTGATTGATCACATGCAGCTGGGCAATGTTGGGGGCGAAGCACTGGACCTGTGCTCCCCGCTGGTCGAGGCGCAGCAAGGTGATCACGCTTTCGTGGATCTCGGCGCCGTCATACACGCCACAGCCGGAAAGGATCACTGCAATTTTTTTGCTCATGGGCTTTTCTCCAGATTCATGGCGTTAAATGTCTACTAATTTGTCACTCGTTGCCATAGGGGGATCGGGCAGCTACACCTAATCTGCCGACTATCTCCCTGCCTTGCATGCCCGGGTTGCGTCATGAATTTCATCCTGTATGCCGTGCCGTTCTTCTTCGTGCTGATCGCCGTCGAGTTGCTGGCCGATCGCTGGCGCGGCGTGAGCCACTACCGCGTGGCAGACGCGATCAACAGCTTGAGCACCGGCGTGCTGTCGACCACCACCGGTTTGTTGACCAAGGGCGTGGGACTTGTCACCTACGCCTTCGCAGTCGAACACTTGGCGGTGATTGAATTGCCCGCCGACCAGGCCTGGACCTGGGTGTTCGCTTTCGTGTTCTACGACTTCTGTTACTACTGGCTGCACCGCATGGGCCATGAGCGCAACATCCTCTGGGCGGCCCATTCGGTGCACCACCAGAGCGAGGACTACAACCTCTCCACCGCGTTGCGCCAGACCAGCACCGGGTTCCTGCTGAGCTGGATCTTCTACGTCCCGCTCGCCGTGCTGGGCGTGCCGCTGATGGTCTTCGTCAGCGTCGCGGCGTTGAATCTGCTGTACCAGTTCTGGGTTCACACCCAGCACATTCCCAAGCTCGGCTGGCTGGAGTGGTGCTTCGTGACGCCGTCCAATCATCGTGCCCACCATGCACAGAACCCTCTCTACATGGATCGCAACTACGGCGGGGTGTTCATTATTTGGGACCGTCTGTTTGGTACCTTTCAGGAAGAAGACGACAACGAGCCGGTGATTTTTGGCATGACCACGCCGCTGACGAGCTGGAATCCGGTGTGGGCCAACCTGCAGTTCTATGCGCAGCTGTGGGCCGATGCGCGGCGGACCGAGCGCTGGTGGGACAAGTTGCGGATCTGGTTCATGCCCACCGGTTGGCGTCCGGCGGACGTCGCGGCCAAGTACCCGCTGAACAAGCCGGACCTGAGCCAGTTCTGCAAGTTCGAAGTGCCGTTGGACCCGCGCCAGCAGTGGTACGTGGCGCTGCAGTTCTGCACCTACATTGCCCTGGGCAGTTATCTGATGAACCTTGAAGGCAGCCTGCCGGTCGCCGCCCTGGTGCTGGGTTGGGGGGCGGTAGCGTTCGGTCTGTTCGTGTTGGGCGTTGCCCTGGAGAATCGCCCGTGGGCGTTGCGGCTGGAGCTGTTGCGACTGGCCTCGAACCTGCCGCTGGTATGGCTGGCGCCACTGGCCGGGTTGTGGCCGGCAAGTCCCTTGGCCTGGGCCGGGTTGCTCAGCTACAGCCTGCTCAGCGGCATCGGGCTGTATTGCTGCCGCACCCGGTTTACTCGGTTGGCGTCGTAGGTTCGCCAGTCCTGGCTTGTTCCAGGCGCTCGGCTTCGAGGATTTTCCTGGCCAGCCGGGCATTCTTGATGCGTCGGCGCAGCCACAGGACCAGGCCCAGCACCAGCAGTGCGCCGAGTACCCACAACTCATACTTCTTGATGCTGCCCAGCATGCCCTCGAGCACCGCGCCAAAGTGGTACGCGGCCGCGGCCAGCGCTGTGGCCCAGATCGCTGCACCGATACCATTGAGCAGCAGGTAGCGACCCGGCGGGTAACCTGACAGGCCGATCGCCACCGGCATCACCGTGCGCAGGCCATAGACGAAACGGAAGCTCAGGACCCAGATGTCCGGATGCCGGCGAATGTGCTCCAGTGCTCGATCCCCCATCAACTGCCAGCGTGGCTTGCGCGCCAAGAGCTTGCGGCCGTGCTTGCGCCCCAGGAAATACCACAGCTGATCGCCCGCATAGCTGCCGCAGAACGCTACGACCACCACCAGGTTGATGTCCATGTAGCCACGGAACGCCAGGAAACCTGCGAGCACGAGGATGGTTTCGCCTTCGAAGAACGTGCCGATAAACAAGGCCAAGTAGCCGAAGTCATGCAGAAATTGTTGGAGCATTGTCTGGGTGCTGGCGAAATGAACGCGCAGCCTAACCCTTCGGGCACATTCAGGAAAGTATCGAAATGTGTCTCGACGTGAACAATTCCTACAATGACAATAACTGCGACGACAGGACGCAGGTGCACATAACTGTAATGTCTTCGTCATAATGGGCGCTTATAACTGTCACGCTCGCCCGTCAGCACGGGCTCAGGAGTCTGCCGTGAGCTTTACCCTCGCCAATCGTCTGTTCCCTGCAACCCGCCTGCGTCGCAACCGCCGTGATGAGTTCTCTCGTCGGCTGGTGCGTGAAAACGTGCTGACCACCAATGACCTGATCCTGCCGGTATTCGTGCTGGACGGTGAGAACCGTCGCGAAGCGGTGGCGTCGATGCCTGGGGTGGAACGCCTGACCATCGACCTGCTGCTCGAAGAAGCCGCCCAGTGGGTCGAGCTGGGCATTCCGGCGCTGGCTTTGTTCCCGGTTACGCCTGCGGGGCTCAAGTCCCTGGACGCCGCCGAAGCCTGGAACCCGGAAGGCATCGCCCAACGCGCGACCCGTGCCCTGCGCGCGCGCTTTCCAGAGCTGGGGGTGATCACCGACGTGGCGCTGGACCCGTTCACCACCCACGGGCAGGACGGTATCCTCGATGAAGAAGGCTACGTGCAGAACGACGTTACCGTCGATGCACTGGTCAGGCAGGCCTTGTCCCACGCCGAGGCCGGTGCCCAGGTAGTGGCGCCGTCGGACATGATGGACGGGCGCATCCAGGCGATCCGCGAAGCCCTCGAGGTGGCCGGTCACGTCAACGTGCGGATCATGGCCTACTCGGCCAAGTACGCCAGCGCCTATTACGGCCCGTTCCGCGACGCGGTCGGCTCGGCCCTGAACCTGGGCAAGGCCAACAAGGCCTCTTATCAGATGGACCCGGCCAACAGTCAGGAAGCCTTGCACGAAGTGGCGGCTGACTTGTCAGAAGGGGCAGACATGGTCATGGTCAAGCCTGGCATGCCTTACCTCGACATTCTTTGCCGGGTCAAAGACGAATTCAAAGTGCCGACCTTTGTTTATCAGGTCAGCGGCGAGTACGCGATGCATATGGCCGCGATCCAGAACGGCTGGTTGGGCGAAGGGGTGATCCTGGAGTCCTTGACCGCTTTCAAGCGCGCAGGTGCCGATGGCATCCTGACTTACTTTGCTGTGCGCGCCGCCCAATTGTTACGAGAGCAGAAATAGCCTCCCAGGAACTTGCGATGAATACCGAAGGACTCTCCGAAGTTGCCGTAAAAGACGCTCAACCCGTGGTCGAGCAGGTTGCCGAGACACCGCCGACGCTGGAGCCTGCTGCCCCGGCTGTTGTCGAGCCCGCACCGGCCCCGGCGATTGTGATTCCCAACCTGGATGACAGCAGCCTGTACATCCATCGCGAGCTGTCGCAACTGCAGTTCAACATCCGCGTGCTGGAGCAGGCGCTGGACGAGTCCTATCCGCTGCTGGAACGGCTGAAATTCCTGCTGATCTTTTCCAGCAACCTGGATGAGTTTTTCGAGATCCGCGTCGCCGGCCTGAAAAAGCAGATCACCTTCGCCCGTGAACAGGCCGGCGCCGATGGCCTGCAACCGCACCAGGCCCTGGCGCGCATCAGCGAACTGGTCCACGGTCATGTGGACCGGCAGTACGCGATCCTCAACGACATCCTGTTGCCGGAGCTGGAAAAGCACCAGGTGCGCTTCATCCGTCGCCGCAACTGGAACACCAAGATCAAGACCTGGGTGCGCCGCTATTTCCGCGACGAGATCGCGCCGATCATCACGCCGATCGGGCTTGATCCGACGCACCCGTTCCCGCTGCTGGTCAACAAGAGCCTGAACTTCATCGTCGAACTGGAAGGCATCGACGCCTTCGGTCGCGATTCCGGCCTGGCGATCATTCCGGCGCCACGCCTGCTGCCGCGCATCATCCGCGTGCCGGAAGACGTCGGCGGCCCTGGCGACAATTATGTGTTCCTGTCGTCGATGATCCACGCCCACGCCGATGACCTGTTCCAGGGCATGAAGGTGAAGGGTTGCTACCAGTTCCGCCTGACGCGTAACGCCGACCTGTCGGTGGACACCGAGGACGTCGAAGACCTGGCCCGCGCCCTGCGCGGCGAGCTGTTCTCCCGTCGCTACGGTGATGCGGTGCGCCTGGAGGTGGCCGATACCTGCCCCAAACACCTGTCCGACTACCTGCTCAAGCAGTTCAACCTGCATGAGACCGAGCTGTATCAGGTCAACGGCCCGGTCAACCTGACCCGACTGTTCAGCATCACCGGCCTGGACAGCCATCCGGAACTGCAATACCTGCCGTTCACACCGCAGATCCCGAAACTGTTGCAAAACAGCGAGAACATTTTCAGCGTGATCAGCAAGCAGGACATCCTGCTGCTGCACCCGTTCGAGTCGTTCACACCGGTGGTCGACCTGCTGCGCCAGGCCGCCAAGGACCCGCACGTCCTGGCGGTACGCCAGACCCTGTACCGCAGTGGCGCCAACTCGGAAATCGTCGATGCCCTGGTGGACGCGGCGCGAAACGGCAAGGAAGTCACGGCCGTGATCGAATTGCGCGCGCGCTTCGACGAGGAATCCAACCTGCAACTGGCCAGCCGCCTGCAAGCGGCCGGCGCGGTGGTGATCTACGGCGTGGTCGGCTTCAAGACCCACGCCAAGATGATGCTCATCCTGCGCCGTGAAGCCGGTGAGATCGTGCGTTACGCCCACTTGGGCACCGGCAACTACCACGCCGCCAACGCCCGCCTGTACACCGACTACAGTTTGCTGACCTCTGACGATGCCTTGTGCGAAGACGTCGGCAAGCTGTTCAGCCAGTTGATCGGCATGGGCAAGACCCTGCGCATGAAGAAACTGCTGCATGCGCCGTTCACCCTGAAAAAGGGCATGCTCGACATGATCGCCCGGGAGACGCAGTTCGCCCTGGACGGCAAGCCGGCCCACATCATTGCCAAGTTCAACTCGCTGACCGACCCGAAGATCATTCGTGCGTTGTACAAGGCCAGCCAGTCGGGCGTGCGCATCGACCTGGTGGTGCGGGGCATGTGCTGCCTGCGACCGGGTATCCCGGGGGTGTCCCACAACATCCATGTACGCTCGATCATCGGGCGCTTCCTGGAACACACGCGGGTGTTCTACTTCCTCAACGGCGGTGAGGAGCAGATGTTCCTGTCCAGCGCCGACTGGATGGAGCGCAACCTCGACAAGCGGGTCGAGACCTGCTTCCCGGTGGAAGGCAAGAAGCTGATCTTGCGGGTCAAGAAAGAGCTGGAAAGCTACCTTACCGACAACACCCACAGCTGGAGCTTGCAGTCGGATGGCCGTTACATCCGCAACACACCGACCGGCAACCAGAACCCGCGCAGCGCCCAGGCGACGTTGCTCGAGCGCTTGAGCAGCCCGGTGTTGGCGGTTCGTTAAACGCTCGGAAGCGAGCTTGGCTTTTGTGGCGAGGGAGCTTGCTCCCGCTGGGCTGCGCAGCAGCCCCAACTCTTGGGAGGGCTTCGCCCTCCAGCGGGAGCAAGCTCCCTCGCCACAATGGATTGCAGTTGGGCCACTAGGGACTCCAGCAAGCAATCAGTGGATGTTCAACACAATCCCGACCCGGGTCAGCCAGTCGGCTTCCTGGGCGAAGTCGGCCTGGGTCAACTGGTTCTCTTCCAGCCAGCCTTCGGGGAACATCACGTCCAGTTGATCGCCGTCGGCGTGCAAGGCCACCTGGGGCATTTCCTGGGTGCCACGGATGTGGTGGAACAGGATCGCAAAGCGCAGCAGCACGCACAGGCGAATCAGCTTGATGCCGTCATCGCCGAACTCGGCAAATTTATCCTTGGGAATGTTGCGTCGATGGCCGCGTACCAACAGCGCGAGCATTTGCTGGTCTTCCCGGGAGAAACCCGCCAGGTCCGAATGCTCGATCAGGTAGGCGCCGTGCTTGTGGTAGTGATAGTGGGCAATGTCCAGGCCCACTTCATGGACCTTGGCGGCCCAGCCCAGCAACTCGCGCCACACCCCGTCGTTCAAGTCCCAGTCATCGGCGACCTGGTCGAAGGCATGTAGCGCCTTGCGCTCGACCCGTACGGCTTGTTCCAGGTCGACGTGATAACGCTCCATGAGCGAGCCCAGGGTGCGTTCGCGCACGTCTTCGTGATGATGACGCCCCAGCAGGTCATACAGCACGCCTTCGCGCAGGGCGCCTTCACAGTGGTCCATGCGTTGCAGTTCGAGGGCGTCGAAAATCGCCTCGAGGATGGCCAGGCCCGCGGGGAAAATCGCCCGGCGGTCGGGCTTGATGCCTTCGAAATCGATCTTGTCCGCTTCGCCGAGCTTGAACACCCTGCGCTTGAGCCAGGCCAGGCCCTCGGCGTTGACCTCGCCAGTGCCGTGACCGCCGGCCTTGAGGGCCAGGCCGATGGCCCGAATGGTCCCCGAGGAGCCGATGGCTTCGTCCCAGGTCAGGCGGTGCAGGGCGTGTTCGATGCTCATGATTTCCAGGCGCGCCGCCGTGTAGGCCTGGGCATAGCGGGCCGGGGTGATCTTGCCGTCGCGGAAATAACGCTGGGTGTAGCTGACGCAGCCCATCTGCAAGCTTTCGCGCAGCAGCGGTTCGAAGCGCTGGCCAATGATGAATTCGGTACTGCCGCCGCCGATGTCCGCTACCAGGCGCTTGCCCGGCGTGTCGGCCAAGGTGTGGGAGACGCCCAGATAGATCAGGCGCGCTTCTTCACGGCCGGAAATGACTTCCACCGGATGCCCGAGGATTTCTTCGGCACGGCGGATGAACTCGCCACGGTTGCGCGCCTCGCGCAGGGCGTTGGTGCCCACGATCCGCACCGCCCCCAGGGGCATGCCGTTGATCAGTTGGGCGAAACGTTTCAGGCAATCAAGCCCGCGCTGCATCGATTCTTCGCTGAGCTTGCGCTCTTCATCGATACCCGCGGCCAGTTGAACCTTCTCGCCGAGCCGCTCAAGAATGCGGATTTCCCCGTTCTGGGCCTTGGCGACGACCATGTGGAAGCTGTTGGAGCCCAGGTCGATGGCAGCGATCAGGGACAGATTCTTGGCTTGGGATGGCGGCATGGTCAAAAAGTCTCGGTCGATAACCTCGCCATCCTGCCACGATCGACCGCTTACGCCAACGCAAAGGCGACCGCTTTGCGGTCAATCGCGAGCAAGCTCTCTCCCACATGGGTTCTGCGTCGTGTGCACAATCGCAGGCAACCGATAATCCTGTGGGAGCGAGCTTGCTCGCGATGAGGCCAGAGCAGGTAACGCAGATACTCAGGCTGCCGGCTCGACCATCCCGATAAAGTTCGCCAACTCCGCCGTCTGCGGATCGGCGAACAACACCTTGGGATCTCCCACCTCATGCACCTTGCCCTGGTGCATGAACACCAGTTTGTCGCCGACTTCCCGGGCAAAACGCATTTCATGGGTGACCATGATCAGCGTCATGCCTTCCTTGGCCAACTGCCGCACCACGCTGAGCACTTCGTTGACCAGCTCCGGGTCCAGGGCCGAGGTGATTTCGTCGCACAGCAGCACTTTCGGCGACATCGCCAGCGCCCGGGCAATCGCAACCCGTTGTTGCTGGCCGCCGGACAAGCGGTCCGGGAAGGCATCGAATTTCTCCCCAAGCCCGACCCGTTCCAGCATCTGCCGCGCCAGCACGGCCGCCTTGGCCTTGGGCACTTTTTGCACAACTTGCGGCGCGAGCATGACGTTCTCGCCCACCGTCAGGTGCGGGAACAGGTTGAACTGCTGGAACACCATCCCGACTTTCTGCCGCAGGCTGCGCAGGTCGGCACGGGCGGCATCGAGGTATTCGCCGTCGACTTCGATCACGCCATCGTTGATCGATTCCAGGCCATTGAGGGTGCGCAGCAAGGTGGATTTGCCCGAGCCGCTGCGGCCGATGATCGCCACCACCTGGCCTTCCTCGACACTCAGGTCGATGCCTTTGAGCACGTGATGATCGCCGTAGTATTTATGCAGGGCGGTAATTCTAAGCAGAGGCATGCAGTCTCCTTTCCAGGTAGCGCGCACTGAGGGACAAGGGGTAGCAGAGCAGGAAATAACCGAGGGCGACCAGGCCATAGACCATGAACGGCTCGAACGTGGCGTTGGCGAGCATGCCGCCGGTCTTGGTCAGTTCGGTAAAGCCAATGATCGAGGTCACCGCCGTGCCCTTGACCACTTGCACCGAAAAGCCCACGGTCGGCGCCACGGCGATGCGCAGGGCCTGGGGCAGGATCACGTAGCGCAACTGCTCCAGCGGGTTGAGGGCCAGGCTCGCCGAGGCTTCCCACTGGCCGTGGGAAATCGAGTCGACACAACCGCGCCAGATCTCCGCCAGGTAGGCGCTGGTAAACAGCGTCAAGGCAATTGCCGCCGCCATCCAGGGGGAAATCTCCACCCCGGCCAGGGCCACGCCGAAGAACACCAGGAACAGTTGCATCAACAGCGGTGTGCCTTGGAACAGCTCAATGTAGGTACGGGCGATGTTGCGGGGCAGGGCGCTCTTGGAGATGCGCAGCACCATGATCAGCAAACCGATCACGCCGCCACCGATAAACGCCACCAACGACAGCGCCAGTGTCCATTGCAGGCCGGTGAGCAGGTTGCGCACCACGTCCCAGAAAGTGAAATCGCTCATCGGCCGCTCCCGTTGCCGCTCTTGTACAGGCAGCGGCGGCCCACCCAGTTGAGGAACTGGCGGATCAACAGCGCCATGCACAAGTAGATGAGTGTGGTCAGCGCATAGGTTTCGAACGCGCGGAAGTTACGTGACTGGATGAAGTTGGCGGCAAAGCTCAACTCTTCGGTGGCGATCTGCGAGCAGACCGCCGAGCCGAGCATCACGATGATGATCTGGCTGCTCAGGGCCGGCCAGACCTTGCCCAGCGCCGGCAGCAGCACCACATGGCGGAAGGCCTCGAAACGGCTCATCGCCAGGGCCGCGGCGGCTTCCAGTTGCCCCCGCGGAATTGCCTGGATACCGGCGCGAATGATCTCGGTGGAGTAGGCGCCGAGGTTGATCACCATCGCCAGCACCGCCGCCTGCCATTCGGAAATCTGCAGGCCCAGGGACGGCAAGCCGAAGAAGATGAAAAACAGCTGCACCAGGAACGGTGTGTTGCGGATCAACTCCACGTACACGCCGAAGATCGCCGCGAACGGGCGAATGTTCCACGCCCGCACCACGGCCCCGACGATGCCCAGGCTGACCCCGAGCAACGTGCCGATGGCCGTCAGTTCCAGGGTGAACAGCGCACCGCGCAACAGCAGCTCGGTGTTTTGCACCACCGGTAGAAAATCGAACTGATAAGCCATGCTCAGCCTCTCAAGCGACGGTCAGAGATCGGCCGGCAGCGGCTGCTTGAGCCAGGTCTGGGAGTTTTTCTCCAGGCTGCCATCGGTCTTGGCGGTGGCGAGGATCTGGTTGACCTTGTCCAACAGCGCCGGCTCGTTCTTGTTCACGCCCACGTAAACCGGCGAGTCCTTGAGTTTTACCTTCAGCGCCGGAACACGCTTGGGGTTGCGTTCGCTGATGGCGACCATCACCACGTTGCCGCTGGCGATCAGGTCCACCTGGCCGGCCAGGTAGGCGGCGATGGTCGAGTTGTTGTCTTCGAAGCGCTTGATGGTGGTGCCTTCTGGGGCGACCTTGGTCAGCTCGATGTCTTCGATGGCGCCACGGGTGACGCTGATGGTCTTGCCCTTGAGGTCGTCCAGGTTGTTGATGGCGGCGTCAGGCGGGCCGAACACGGCTAGGTAGAACGGCGCGTAAGCGCTGGAGAAGTCGATGACCTTTTCCCGCTCCGGGTTCTTGCCCAGGCTGGAAATCACCAGGTCGACCTTGCCGGTGGTCAGGAAGGGGATGCGGTTGGTGCTGTTGACCGGCGTCAGCTCAAGCTTGACCTTGAGCTGGTCGGCCAGCAGTTTTGCGGTGTCGATGTCCAGGCCGCGGGGTTTCATGTCCGGGCCTACCGAACCGAATGGCGGGAAGTCCTGGGGCACGGCGACCTTGAGGGTGCCACGCTTGACCACGTCTTCCAGGCCATCGGCGTGGGCGGGTAGCTGACAGAGCATCAGGCTGGCAAACAGGGCTGTGAGCAGGGCGCTGCAACGCTGAATCATGGCGAATCTCCGCAATCGGTGATGTGATTTCTGCGTTCGGACAGAGCACAGGCCATGCCAAGGCGACTTTTCAGCGGCCCAAGCCGCGGTTTTGCTGGTGGGGAGCGGTCTTACTGGTCTGAACAGTCGTGGTGTTTTTCGCACCGTTATCGGGCGTCGGTATTTGTCGCCGAACCCTGCTGGGGCACGACTTGCCGGGCGCGGTGAATAGCTTTACAACTAGCCGCTCACTGGCCCGGTTCGTCTTAAAAATCATGAATTCCATCGCTCGCGCCGTTCCTGAAGTGGCCCTGCAAGCCATCCGAAAACTGATCGTCGATGAAGGCTTCGGCCCGGGCGATGCGCTGCCGTCGCAACGGGACCTGGCGCTGCAATTGGGGGTGAGTCGGGCGTCGCTGCGCGAAGCGCTGTCATCCCTGAGTGCCTTGGGCATGATCAGCGTGCAGCCGGGCAAGGGGGTGTTCGTGCAGGCTCCGGTAGAGGCTCCACGCAGCGAATCGGCGCCGGGCTGGCCGTTCGCGGCCCAGGCCTCGCCAGTGGATATCTTCCAGTTGCGCTACGCCCTGGAGGGCTTCGCGGCGGGGTTGGCGGCGGTGACGCTCAGCGCCGATGAGCTGGACATGCTGCAAGACAATGTCGAAGCCATGCGCCGGGAGTTGAAGATCGGGGATTTCGACGCCGCCGCGCGGCTGGATTTCGAATTCCATCGACGAATCCTGCTGGCCAGCGGTAACCAGGCGATGCTGAGCATCCTCACCGCCAGCGCCGACATCTTCCTGGAAAGCCAGAAACTACCGTTCATCAGGGCGGAGCGGGCGATGGAAACCTGGCAGGAGCATCGCAAGATTCTTCGCGCCCTGGCCCGTCGAGCTTCAGGCGCTGCGCAAAAAGCCATGCAGGAACATGTACGTAACGCTGCGCTGCGCACCGGGATTTCCTTTGTCGCCCCCGCAGCTTCGTGACGTCGGCCATACCCAAAGCCATCGACCGCCATAGCGAGACTCAATCAACTGCGGCTTCCTGAACCCGGGAAGGGCCGCTATGATGGGGCACGTTTTTTTGCTGACAACCCCGGAGATTTCCATGAGCAGCGATCTGATCAAACACGTTAGCGACGCTAGCTTCGAGGCTGACGTACTCAAGGCCGAAGGCGCGGTACTGGTCGACTATTGGGCTGAGTGGTGCGGTCCCTGCAAAATGATTGCCCCGGTCCTGGACGAGATTGCCGAGACCTACAAAGGCAAGCTGACCGTTGCCAAGCTGAACATCGACGAAAACCAGGAGACTCCGGCCAAGCACGGCGTACGTGGTATCCCGACCCTGATGCTGTTCAAGAACGGCAACGTCGAAGCCACCAAGGTGGGTGCGCTGTCGAAGTCGCAACTGGCTGCTTTCCTCGACGCTAACATCTAAGCGCCGAATGCCACTGGAAAAGCCCCGCAAATCGCGGGGCTTTTTCGTTATTCGGGGCTAGACGCTTGCAAACCCAAGTGGTACATTCGGCCCCGCACTGGTTTCTCCAGTGCCCCCTGCAAGCCGTCGCCGACGCTCTCCTTTCGAATAAGTACGCGATCCTGTCGCCTTCTCTGCGGCGCGGCCTCATTAAGCCAAAAGCTTAATTTCCCCCCTCCATAAATGATTACGTCATTCCTATATGAATCTGACTGAACTCAAGCAAAAGCCGATTACCGAACTGCTCGAATTGGCCGAACAGATGGGCATAGAAAATATGGCCCGTTCGCGCAAGCAGGACGTGATTTTCTCCCTGCTCAAGAAACACGCGAAAAGCGGCGAGGAAATCTCCGGTGATGGCGTGCTGGAGATTCTCCAGGACGGCTTCGGCTTCCTTCGCTCCGCAGACGCTTCCTATCTCGCCGGCCCAGACGATATCTACGTCTCGCCGAGCCAGATCCGTCGCTTCAACTTGCGCACCGGTGACACCATCGTTGGCAAGATCCGCCCTCCGAAGGAAGGCGAGCGTTACTTCGCGCTGCTCAAGGTCGACACGATCAACTTCGACCGTCCGGAAAACGCGAAGAACAAGATTCTCTTCGAGAACCTGACGCCGCTGTTCCCGACCGTGCGCATGAAGATGGAAGCCGGCAACGGTTCCACCGAAGACCTCACCGGTCGTGTCATCGACCTGTGCGCACCCATCGGCAAAGGCCAGCGTGGCCTGATCGTAGCACCGCCGAAAGCGGGCAAGACGATCATGCTGCAGAACATCGCGGCCAACATCGCCCGTAACAACCCTGAAGTTCACCTGATCGTGTTGCTGATCGACGAGCGTCCGGAAGAAGTGACCGAAATGCAGCGCACCGTGCGCGGCGAAGTGGTCGCCTCGACGTTCGACGAGCCGCCGACCCGCCACGTGCAGGTTGCCGAAATGGTGATCGAGAAGGCCAAGCGCCTGGTCGAGCACAAGAAGGACGTGGTGATCCTGCTGGACTCCATCACCCGTCTGGCCCGTGCCTACAACACCGTGATCCCGAGCTCCGGCAAGGTGCTGACCGGTGGTGTCGATGCCCACGCGCTGGAAAAACCGAAGCGTTTCTTCGGCGCCGCACGGAACATCGAGGAAGGCGGTTCGCTGACCATCATCGCCACCGCGCTGGTTGAAACCGGTTCGAAGATGGACGAAGTGATCTACGAGGAATTCAAGGGCACCGGCAACATGGAGCTGCCTCTGGATCGTCGTATCGCCGAGAAGCGTGTCTTCCCGGCCATCAACATCAACCGCTCCGGCACACGCCGCGAAGAGTTGCTGACCGCCGACGACGAGTTGCAGCGCATGTGGATCCTGCGCAAGTTGCTGCATCCGATGGATGAAGTCGCTGCCATCGAGTTCCTGGTCGACAAGCTGAAGGCGACCAAGACCAACGATGAGTTCTTCCTGTCGATGAAACGCAAGTAAATCGCCAAGACAGGCCAGCAAGAGCCGGGGAAACCCGGCTTTTTGCTATCTGTGCATTCACTATTCTGGACGGGCGGCGTTAAACTCGGGCCCCCGAACGCCACGGCCACCATGAGGCTTTTGCATGCAGTATCGCGACTTGCGCGACTTTATCAGCGGGCTGGAACAGCGCGGCGAACTCAAGCGCATCCAGGTGCCGGTGTCCCCCGTCCTGGAAATGACCGAGGTCTGCGACCGCACCCTGCGCGCAAAAGGCCCGGCGCTGTTGTTCGAAAACCCGACGGGTTATGACATTCCGGTGCTGGGCAACCTGTTCGGCACACCGGAGCGCGTGGCCCTGGGCATGGGCGCCGAAGCCGTCAGCGAACTGCGCGAAATCGGCAAGCTGCTGGCGTTCCTCAAGGAACCCGAGCCGCCCAAAGGCCTGAAGGATGCTTGGTCCAAGCTGCCGATTTTCCGCAAGATCATTGCCATGGCGCCGAAAGTCGTCAAGGACGCGATCTGCCAGGAAGTAGTGATCGAAGGCGACGATGTCGACCTGGCCATGCTCCCGGTACAGACCTGCTGGCCGGGCGATGTGGGGCCGCTGATCACCTGGGGGCTGACCGTCACCAAGGGCCCGAACAAGGACCGCCAGAACCTGGGTATCTACCGTCAGCAGGTGATTGGCCGCAACAAGGTCATCATGCGCTGGCTGAGCCATCGCGGCGGTGCCCTGGACTACCGTGAGTGGTGTGAAAAACACCCCGGCCAGCCATTCCCGGTGTCGGTGGCCCTGGGCGCGGACCCGGCGACCATCCTCGGTGCCGTCACGCCTGTGCCGGACAGCCTCTCCGAATATGCGTTCGCCGGCCTGTTGCGGGGCAACCGCACCGAGCTGGTGAAATGCCGCGGCAACGACCTGCAAGTGCCGGCCACCGCCGAGATCATCCTTGAAGGGGTGATCCATCCTGGCGAAATGGCCGATGAAGGTCCGTATGGCGACCACACCGGCTACTACAACGAAGTCGACAGCTTCCCGGTGTTCACCGTCGAGCGTATCACCCATCGGATCAAGCCGATTTACCACAGCACCTACACCGGCCGTCCACCCGATGAGCCGGCCATTCTCGGCGTGGCGCTCAATGAAGTGTTCGTGCCGATCCTGCAGAAGCAGTTTCCGGAGATCACCGATTTCTATTTGCCACCGGAAGGCTGTTCGTATCGCATGGCCGTGGTGACCATGAAGAAGTCGTATCCGGGGCATGCCAAGCGGGTGATGCTCGGTGTCTGGTCGTTTTTGCGACAGTTCATGTACACCAAGTTCGTTATCGTCACCGACGACGATATCAACGCACGGGACTGGAACGATGTGATCTGGGCCATCACCACGCGCATGGACCCCAAGCGTGACACGGTGATGATCGAGAATACACCGATCGATTACCTCGACTTCGCCTCGCCGGTGTCTGGCCTGGGGTCGAAGATGGGGCTCGATGCCACGCATAAATGGCCCGGTGAAACCACCCGTGAGTGGGGCCGGGTTATCGTCAAGGATGAAGCCGTTACCCAACGGATCGATGCCATCTGGAATCAGTTAGGAATAGATTGATGCGTGTAACCTTGCAGCCTTCCGGGGCGGTGCTGGAGATCCGTCCCGCCGAGCGGATTCTCGATGGCGCGCGGCGCCTGGGCTATGAATGCCCGCAAAGCTGCCGCAACGGCAACTGCCACGTCTGTGGCGCGTTGTTGGTGGAAGGCCGCGTGGAGCAGGCGGGCGAGGTGCGCGATCACGGTGAGATCTTCACCTGCATCGCCGAGCCGCTGGAGGACTGCGTGGTGTTATGGGATGGCGTGCTATCGCCGGGTGAGCTGCCGGTACGCAACCTGGCGTGCCAGGTGGTCGAGTGCGCTGACGTGGGGGGCGATGTCTGGCGAGTGCGCCTGCGTGCGCCGGCCGGCAAGCCGCCACGCTATCACGCCGGGCAGTACCTGATGATCGAACGGGAAAACGGAGAAAAATCGGCCTTCTCCCTGGCCTCGGCACCGCATTCCGGGCGCGAGCTGCAATTGCACGTATTGGTGCGCGAAAGCAGTGCACAGGCGCTGCTGGAGCAACTACGGCGCAACCCCAACGTGCGTATCGAGATGCCTTTTGGCGACACGCATTTGTCCGAACTGCCCGATGGCCCGTTGGTACTGATCGCCGCCGGAACCGGCATGGCGCAGATGCACAGCCTGATCGAGCATTGCCGGGCGGCGGGGTTCAAGCATCCGGTGCATCTGTATTGGGGCGTGCGGCGGCCGGAAGATTTCTATGAAATCGAGCATTGGGACGAATGGAAAAAGCTGCCGAACCTGTTCCTGCACAAAGTCGTCAGCGACTTGTGCAGCTGGGAAGGGCGCTGCGGCATGCTCCACGAAGCCGTGTGCGAGGACATCAGCGATCTTTCCGGCGTGCACGTCTACGCCAGCGGCTCGCCGGCCATGATCTACGCCACGCTCGATGCGCTGGTGGAAGCCGGCATGGACGCCCATCAAATGCGCGCCGACGTGTTTGCGTATGCGCCGCGGGCTTGATAGCGATTGAGCCTAAGTTGATTCATGCGATGTTGTGATCTGGATCGTGCGCTTTTGTGGCGAGGGAGCTTGCTCCCGCTGGGGCGCGCAGCGGCCCCAAAAAAGCGATGAGCGCTGCGCACTCAAGCGGGAGCAAGCTCCCTCGCCACAAAAGCGCGCATGTCCGCCCGTCGATATAACCTCATATATTTCGTTTCGATATTTAGTCTCTAGGCTAGATACCGATAACGTATATAGAGCGTGGATGGCATTTAACTTGCCTGGATCCCCGTGAACGTCAACCCCATGACGGCCCCCATTCACTTTCCGACCCGCGAGGAGCCAACCGCTACCGGCCATGACCGCTATCGAATCCGCCGTTGCCTGTGCCTTGTACCCGCCACGACTCGAGCTGGGGCCGCAGTTGACCCGTGAGCAATTGCTCGCCTCGATGCAATTGACCATGAGCCTTCACCAGGGCGGTCCGGTCTGGCTGTTTGCGTACGGTTCATTGATCTGGCGGCCGGAGTGCACGGCGGTGGAGCGGATGCGCGGCCGGGTCCATGGTTATCATCGCGGTTTGTATCTGTGGTCCCACGAACACCGCGGTACGCCGGAGTTGCCGGGGCTGGTGTTCGGGCTGGATCGCGGCGGTTCGTGCAGCGGTTTCGCCTACCGGTTACCGGAGGAGAATCTCGAGGACTCGCTGTTTGCCCTGTGGCAGCGCGAGATGCCGGTCCCGTCCTATCGCCCGCACTGGCTCAGTTGCCGTCTCGAGGATGGCAGTCGGGTGCAAGCCTTGGGGTTTGTCCTGGAGCGACACCTGCCCAGCTATGCCGGCAACCTGCCGGACCATGTGCTGAGCCAGGTGTTCGAAAGCGCCTGCGGGCGTTACGGCACCACTCGCGATTACGTCGAGCAGACCATCCACGCCCTGCGCAGCCACGCCATGCCAGACCGGAATCTGGAGGCGCGGCTCAAGCGCTGCAAATCAGCGCTGGATCAGGCGATCGCTTCGCGGCTCTGACTGGCGATTTGCTTGTGCCACAGGGTTGGCGCGAGGAAGGCCATCGCCAGCAGGCAGGCACCGATCAACAGCACAAAACCACCGTCCCAGCCAAAATGGTCCACGGTGTAGCCCATGGCGGCACTGGCCGCGACCGAGCCCCCCAGGTAACCGAACAAACCGGTGAAGCCTGCGGCGGTACCAGCGGCCTTCTTCGGCGCCAGTTCCAGTGCCTGCAAACCGATCAGCATCACCGGGCCGTAGATCAGGAAACCGATGGAAACCAGGGCGATCATGTCGACGGCGGGGTTGCCGGCCGGGTTCAGCCAGTACACCAGTGTCGCCACGGTCACCAGGGCCATGAACACCATGCCGGTCAGGCCACGGTTGCCGCGGAAGATCTTGTCCGACATCCAGCCACACAGCAGCGTGCCGGGAATGCCCGCCCACTCGTAGAAGAAATAGGCCCAGGAACTCTTGTCCACCGTGAAGCCCTTGGCTTCCTTGAGATAGGTCGGCGCCCAGTCCAGCACGCCGTAGCGCAGCAGGTAGACAAACACGTTGGCCATGGCGATGTACCAGAGCATTTTGTTGCGCAGAACGTATTTGACGAAGATTTCCTTGGCGCTGAATTCGTTCTCGTGACTGTCGTCGTAGCCTTCCGGGTAGTCGTTCTTGTATTTCTCGATCGGCGGCAGGCCCACCGACTGTGGGGTATCGCGCATGGTCACGAAGGCAAACACCGCAACGACGAGTGCTACAGCAGCGGGCACATAGAATGCCGCGTGCCAATCATTGAACCAGCCCATCCCCAATAGGAACAACGGGCCGATCAGGCCGCCGCCGACGTTGTGCGCCACGTTCCACACCGACACCACGCCGCCGCGTTCTTTCTGCGACCACCAATGCACCATGGTCCGTCCGCTGGGCGGCCAGCCCATGCCCTGGGCCCAGCCATTGATGAACAGCAGGATGAACATCATGGTCACGCTGGAGGTTGCCCAGGGCGCGAAACCGAACACAAACATCACCCCCGCCGAGACCAGCAAGCCAAAGGGCAGGAAATAGCGCGGGTTGGAACGGTCGGACACCAGGCCCATCAGGAACTTCGACAGCCCATAGGCGATGGCGATGGCCGACATGGCCAGGCCCAACTGACCACGGGTGTAACCCTCGTCGATCAGGTATGGCATGGCCAGGGAGAAGTTCTTGCGCAGCAGGTAATAGCCGGCGTAGCCAATGAAGATCCCGGCGAAGATCTGCCAGCGAAGGCGTCGGTAGGTGCTGTCTATTTTTTCTTCAGGCAGAGACGCCTGATGGGCGGCAGGACGAAAGAAAGCAAACATTCAAGGGCTCCAGGTTCTTGTTATGACTGCGGATGCGAATGTTACAGTTTCGTTACCGAAAATAGCATTGGTTCTTATCGCTTAAACAGCGAAATATTCTCGATTGGATGTTCTTAAACGAACATGTCGCTCAGGCATAGGTGAAGGGCGTTGTGGGAAATGTCTCTGCGGAGCTTTTCATGAGCGTGTCGGTGAATGCAGAGGCAGAGCAGTGGGAAAGGTCCTTCACCCAAATGGGAAGTCTCGCTATATGGCCCGTGAGCCATGGCCTTTACCCTTTACGTTTCTGCCAGGTCTGGCATTCAGGTGAGGGGTAAGGGCATGAGGTGGTGTGTGGTGATGCTGTTGCTGTGCTTGTCCGGTACGAGCGGGGCAGCGGATGTGTTGTTGGTGCCCGAACACAATCCCAAGCCGGATTACCCAAAAACGCTGGTCCGGAAGGGCGTCACGGGTGTGACCCGGGTCGGCTTTACGGTGCATGCCGATGGTCGTGTCGATGAGATCGCGATCCTGCACAGCGACCATCCCGATTTTGCCGACGCCGCGCGGGAGACCGTGAGCCAATGGCGTTTCAAGCCGTGGACGGTGGACCACGAACACCCGGCGCAGACGCACGTCGTAGCGCCCTTCGAATTCCGCCTGGATGGCTTGCCACTGGATGCCAATAAGTGGATCAAGACCTGGAAATGCTCGGACATCAACGCGCATGCCAACGGCCAGCAATGGGTGCAGGACTTGCTCCCGTTCCACTACACACGCCTCTACTTATCCAATGTGTTGTTCATCAAACAGTTGCCGGAAACCGAGCGCCTGGCGTTGATCGCCCGGTTCAACAGGCTCCTGCCTACGATCGTGCAGCGTTGCGGGAGTTTTCCTGCGGCACGGTATGCGCGGATGCTGCCGCAGGAGATTCGCGAGTTGCTTTAGTGCGGCTCAATAACGGTCCGGCGCTTGAGGTCCTGACCGCTTTGACGCATTCAGCGCACCTGCACAACCACCTTCCCCACCGCCTTGCGCTGCCCCAGGTCATTGATCGCCTGGGCAGCATTGCTCAGCGGGTACACCTGCGACACCAGCGGCTTGAGCTTGCCCTCGGCGAACCAGCCGAACAATTGCCGGAAGTTGGCGGCGTTGTCCTGGGGCTGGCGCTGGGCGAAGGAGCCCCAGAACACGCCCACCACGGCGGCGCCCTTGAGCAGGGCCAGGTTTACTGGCAGTTCGGGGATGCGTCCGCTGGCGAAGCCGACCACCAGCAACCGGCCGTTCCAGGCGATGGCGCGGACGGCCTGGTCGAACAGGTCGCCCCCCACCGGGTCGTAGATCACATCGGCACCCTGGCCGTCGGTGAGGCGCTTGATTTCATCCTTCAGGCTGGTTTCGGTGTAGTTGATCAATTCGTCGGCGCCGGCCGCCTTGGCCACGGCGAGTTTCTCCGCGCTGCTGGCAGCGGCGATTACCCGGGCGCCCATGGCTTTGCCGATCTCCACTGCCGCCAGGCCGACACCACCGGATGCGCCGAGCACCAGCAGGGTCTCGCCGGCTTGCAGGTTGGCCCGTTGCTTGAGGGCGTGCATCGAGGTGCCGTACGTCATGCTGAAGGCGGCGGCGGTGTTGAAGTCCATGGACGCGGGGATCGGCAACACGTTGTAGCCAGGTACCGCCACCTGCTCGGCAAAGCTACCCCAGCCGGTCAACGCCATCACTCGGTCGCCGACCTTCAAGTGGCTGACTTTCTCGCCCACCGCGCTGACCACGCCAGCGGCTTCGCCGCCGGGGGAGAACGGGAAGGGTGGCTTGAATTGGTATTTGCCCTCGATGATCAGCGTGTCAGGGAAGTTCACCCCGGCGGCATGCACGTCCAGCAGCACTTCGTTCTTCTTGGCGACGGGGCTGGCGACGTCTTCCAGCACCAGCGATTCGGCGGGGCCGAATTCTTTGCACAGCACGGCTTTCATCAGGGCTATTCCTTTGGGAGTGATGGCCGATAAGTGTAGGTGTGAGAGACAACGGGTCAACGAGCATGCCCTGCCCTGATAGCCGGCTATAAGCTTGTGCTTGAACGGCGGGGCGGTATGCTGGGCCGCAAACCGGATGAGGAATCAATTGTGAAAGCGTGGATCATGTTGATGCTGGCCCTGTCGTTGCCTGTGGCAGTGATGGCCGAAGAGGGCAAGGAAGCGAAGGAAGGCGAGGCGCCGAAGGTCAGTTACATCACCCTCAGCCCACCCTTTGTCGGCAACTATGGGCTCGACGGTACGGCGAAACTGAGGGTCTACAAGGCCGACGTGGCCCTGCGCGTGACTGGTGACGCCGCCGCTGCGGCGGTCAAGGCCAACGAGCCGCTGATTCGCAACCAGTTGGTGGCGCTGTTCGCCCAGCAGACCACCGAGGCCATGAATAACCTGGAAGCCAAGGAAAAGCTGCGCCAGGAAGCGTTGAAGCAGACCCAGCAGGTGATGAACGACGAAACCGGCAAGCCGATGGTCGATGACCTGTTGTTCAACAACCTGATCATTCAATAAACCGGCTCGATCGCAGCCTTGGGCAGCGCCCGGATCTCCTGGCGCTGCCCAAGGCTGCTTTTTTTCGTCAAGACGCCAGGCTTTTCCGAAACCGGGCCAGGGCGATTGCAAAGAACAATAGCCCGATGGCCGCCAGCGCCAGCAGGTCCGGCCAGATCACGCCAGGGCCGGCATCGCGGAACAGGATCGCCGCGCTGAGGCTGACGAAATGCGTCGAGGGCGAGCCTTGCATCACCCATTGCAACCATTGCGGCATGCTGTCCAGCGGTGTGCTGCCGCCCGACAACAGCAGCATCGGGATGATGACCGGGATCGCCAGCAAACCGAATTGCGGCGTCGAACGGGCGAGGGTGGCGAGGAAGATGCCCAGTGAGGTGCTGGCGAACAGGTAGAGTGCGGTCACCAGCAGGAAGAGCACCATGGAGCCGGCGAGTGGAACCCCCAGGGCGAACTTGACGATGATTTCCAGCGATGCCCAGGTGCACAGCACCACCACCAGCAGGTTGCTCCAGATTTTCGCCAGCATGATTTCCAATGCCGTCAGCGGCAGCACCAGCAAGTGGTCGAGGGTGCCGTGCTCGCGCTCGCGCAGCAGCGCGGTGCCCGTCAGGATGATCGCCAGAATCGTGATGTTGTTGACGATCTGGATCACCGCCAGGAACCAGCCACCTTCCAGGTTGGTATTGAACAGCGAGCGCGTGGTCAGCCTCACGGGCGTTGCTTCGCTCGTTTGTGCCTGGCCGGCGTAGGTCGTCAGTTCCTGTTGGAAAATCCGTCCGATGTAGCCGGCGCCCATGAACGCCTGGCTCATGGCTGTGGCATCGACGTTGAGTTGCAGCGTCGGTTCGCGTCCTGCGAGCAGGTCGGCCTGGAAGTTGGCGGGCACGTTAATGACAAAGGTGTAGCGGCCACTGTCCATGACCTTGTCCAGTTCGGCATAGGGCAAGGCCACCGGGTTCTGGAACTCCGGCGGTTGCAGGACCTGGGCCAATTGGCGCGAAAGATGGCTCTGGTCTTCGTCCACTATTGCGACACTGGCGTTGTGGACGCCGATTACCGAACCGGCGGCCGGCATGTAGATCGCCACCGTGAAGGCGTAGCCCAAAAACAGCAGCAGAACAGAGTCGTACCTCAGGCTGGTCAGTTCCTTGAGCCCCAGACGCCAGATATGTGAAAGCGTGTGCATCAGGCCTCCTGCTTTTTCAGCATGATCAGGCTGAGCCCGGTGAAGGCCAGGAAAAACCCGCCCAGCGCCAGGCATTGCGGCCATAGCTGGCGTAGATCCAGGGCCTTGGTGAAGGTGCCGACGGCGATATCGAGGAAGTAACCGGCGGGAAACAACTGACCCATCACCGAAGCGGCGCCGTCCAGGGACGAACGCGGCACGATCAGCCCCGAGAACTGGATGGTCGGCAGGCTGGTGATGATCATGGTGCCGAGGATCGCCGCGATCTGGGTGCGTGTGAACGCGGAGATCAGCATTCCCATGCTGGTGGTTGCCAGTACATAGAGCAGGCCGCCCACCGCCAGCGTCAGGCCGCTGCCCTTGAACGGCACACCGAACAGCCAGCGGTTCATCGCTGTCAGCAGGGCCAGGTTGATCAGGCTGACCGCCAGGTAGGGCACTTGTTTGCCCAGCAGGAATTCCAGGCGGGTCAGCGGCGTGGCGTAGAAATTGGTGATCGAGCCCAGTTCCTTCTCCCGCACGATGCCCAGCGCCGTCAACATGGCCGGGATGAACGCCAGGATCAGCGCCATGACCCCGGGGCCAATGGCGTTGACGCTGACCACGTCCTGGTTATAGCGAAAACGCGTCTCCAGCGTCGCGCCGGGTTGCCGGGTCGGCGCGCGACTGCTGAATTCAGCCAGTTGCTCAAGGTTGGCCTGGTGCACGGCCTGGACGTAGTTGCGACTGGTCTCGGCTCGAAACGGTATGCCGCCGTCCAGCCAGGCGCCCACCGTCGGCTGGCGGCCGGCGTAAAGGTCACGACCGAAGCCGGGGGGGATTTCCAGGGCCAGCTTGATCTCCGAGCGTTGCAAGCGTCGGTGCAGCTCCTTTGCGTCGCGGATGATCGGCTGCTCTTCGAAGTAGCGTGAGCTGCGGAACGCTTCCAGGTAGGCACGGCTTTGCGGGCTCTGATCCTGGTCATACACGGCGAAGGCCAGTTTCTCCACATCGAGGGAAATACCGAAGCCGAAGACCACCATCATGAACAAGGCGCCCAGCAAGGCGAATGCCATACGCACTTTGTCGCGTAGCAACTCCTTGCCCTCACGGCTGGCGACGGCCCACAGGCGACCGAGGCTCAGGCCGCGCAGGTCCCGGGGGGCGTCGGCACTGTCGAGGGTCACGGGGGCGGCGTCTTGCTGCGTCTCGCCCTGGGCTTTTTCCAGGCAGGTGACGAACGCGGCTTCCAGCGTCTGGCCGTTGAACTGCGCTTGCAAGGCTGCCGGCGTGTCACAAGCCAGGACCTTGCCGGCGTGCATCAGCGAAATGCGATCGCAGCGCTGGGCCTCGTTCATGAAGTGCGTGGAAAGGAAAATCGTCACGCCCTGTTCGCGAGATAACTCGATCAGCAGCCGCCAGAAATCATCCCGCGCAGCCGGGTCGACACCCGAGGTCGGTTCATCGAGGATCAGCACTTCCGGACGATGCAACACCGCCACCGCCAGGGACAAACGCTGGCGCAGGCCCAGTGGCAGCGCGCCGGAAGGCTGATCCGCCAACGCCTGGAGACTGAAGCGCTGGATCAGTTCGTCGATGCGCTGGCGACTGTCCGTCGTGGGCAGGTCGAAGAGCTTGGCGTGAAGTTCCAGGTTCTGGCGCACGCTCAGTTCGCCGTACAGCGAGAAACTCTGGGACATGAAACCCACCCGCTTGCGGGTGGCGAGGTCCTTGGCGTTGACCGGGTTGCCCAGCAGCCGGGCACTGCCTTCGCTGGCGGGGATCAGCCCGGTCAGCACCTTCATGGTGGTGGTCTTGCCGCAACCGTTGGAACCCAGGAACCCAAAGATCTCACCGCGACCAATCGCGAAACTGACGTTGTCGACGGCGGTGAAATCGCCGAAGCGCAAGGTGAGGTCGTGGGCTTCGATGGCGATGTCGGCAGTGCCGGCGTTCCTGGGGGGAATCGCCAGCGGTTCGCTGTCGTGGCCACTGTCACCCTGGAAATGGGTGAAGGCCGAGTCGAGCTTGCCGTCCGGGGTGACCTTGGCCAGCTCCACACTCAAACCCTTGGCGATCAGGCGACCGTTGTCGAGCATCAGGCAATGCTCGAACTGTTCGGCCTCCTCCATGTACGCGGTGGCGACCAGCAGGGTCAGTTGCGGGCGTTGTCGTCGCACGTCTTCTATCAGTTCCCAGAAGCGTCGCCGGGACAGCGGGTCCACGCCGGTGGTGGGTTCGTCGAGAATCAGCAGGTCCGGCTCATGGATCAGCGCGCAACACAGGCCGAGCTTCTGTTTCATGCCGCCGGACAGTTTGCCCGCCGGGCGATCGGCAAAACGCTGCAGGTCTGTGGCCAGCAGCAAAGTGCCCATGCGTTGTTCGCAGTCTGTCCGCGATAACCCGAACAGCGTGCCGAAGAAGCGAATGTTCTCGCGTATCGACAGGTCCGGGTAAAGGTTGCCCCCCAGCCCCTGGGGCATGAAGGCTATGCGTCGGTAGAGGGTGTTGCGATGGCGTCGGTCGTCGATCGAGGCGCCGAGCACGTCCAGTTGGCCGTGCTGGAGTTTTTTCACCCCGGCAATCAGCCCCAGCAGGCTCGACTTGCCGGCGCCGTCCGGGCCGATCAGGCCGCAGCGAGTGCCGACGGGCAGGCTGAAGGCGATATCGCTCAACGCCACCTGCTGGCCGTAGCGATGCTCGATGCCCGAAGCGTGCAATGCCTCGCCGAGGGCGGTGCTCATTGCAGGTTGGCCGGCCAATCGATGGGGGCGGTGCGCACATAGCCGGCGCCGGGCATGCCGGGTTTGGCCTGGGGCACTTCGCCGGGTCGGGTCAGGTGTACCTTGACGCGGAACACCAGTTTCTGGCGCTCATCACGGGTCTCGACTTCTTTCGGGGTGAACTGGGATTTGGCCGCGACGAAGCTGACCTTGGCCGGCAGCGCTCGCTCGGGCAGGGCATCGAGCAGCAGTCGCGCTTCATCGCCCACCGCCAGTTTCCCGGCCACCGAGGCCGGCAGGTAGAGATTCATGTATTGGTCGTTCGGATCGATCATCAGCAGCACTCGGCCGCCGGCGCCCAGTACTTCACCCGGCTCGGCCAGGCGCAACTGGATCACGCCGTCGAGTGGCGCCCGCAACGTGCTGTCATCTATTTCACTGGTGAGCTGGGCCACTTGGGCCAGGGTCGCGCCGATGGCCGCATTCGCTGCCGATACCTGGGCCCGGGCGGCGTTGACCGCAGCGTTGGCGGTGTCGACACGGGCTTGTTGCTGGTCGATGACCTGGCCGCTGGCGTAACCGCGCTTGAACAGTTCCTGGGTCCGCTTGAGTTCCTGATGGGCGAGCAATTGTTCGCTCTGGCGCAACTGCACGTTGGCTTCGGTGGCCGCGAGGTTCTGTCGGGCACGCACGACTTCGGCCTCGGCCTGGTTGCGCTGGGCCTCCAGGGTGCGGGTGTCCATGCGCGCCAGCACTTGGCCCTTGATGACGTTGTCGCCTTCGTCGACATGAACTTCGGCCAGGCGCCCGGGCGTCTTGCTGGCGATCTGGACCTCGGTGGCCTCAAGGCGGCCGTTGCCCATGCTCAAGCCTTCCGGCAGGCGATCGTGGCGTGATTTCCAATAGCCGAAACCGCCGGCAGCCAACAACACAGCCATCAAGGCAAAGGCAAAAAAACGCGAGGTACGATGGTTCGTCGACATGTCCGGCATCCTGCGGCTATAGCATCGAAGTCTGCGGGATCAATGACCGATCCAGCTTGATATCCATCAACTCATCGGCGATCAGCGCAGGGCAATCACCGCGGCCCATTGTTCGGCCGTGACAGGCATCACTGACAGTCGCGAGCCTTTCTGCACCAGTGGCATTTCAGCCAGGGCGGTTTGTTGCTTGAGGTAGTCGAGCTTCAGCACGTGAGGAAACGTTTCGACGTGGG
Organism: Pseudomonas sp. Lb2C2; assembly: GCF_052112205.1. NCBI lineage: Bacteria > Pseudomonadati > Pseudomonadota > Gammaproteobacteria > Pseudomonadales > Pseudomonadaceae > Pseudomonas > Pseudomonas sp. Lb2C2. Next base: position 507,017 of record NZ_JAUTYW010000003.1, read on the forward strand.
CCACGTCGATCGCGGTCCAGGGGTTTTTGTCCGGACCGGCCTTGGGGTCGAAGTAATGGCTATCGGGTTCCAGCGCTGTCGGGTCGGGGTAGGCTGCGCGGACGATCCGGCCGATCCCGGCAATGCCTGGCTCGGGGCAACTGGAGTGGTAGAAAAAGAACGCGTCGCCCTCCGCCATGGCCCGCAGGAAATTGCGCGCCTGGTAGTTGCGAACCCCGTCCCAGCGCGCCTGGCCGAGCCTTTCCAAGCCCTGGATGGATAATTCGTCGGGCTCGGATTTCATCAGCCAATAGGCCATGATTGCTACTCCTTGGCGGTGTTGAAAAAAATAGTTCAGCGATTTTATGACAAACCGACAGTCGGTTGACGCCAGAGTTTGCGTGTCGGGGCCGGTTGCCGCAAAATGCCGGCCTTCCAAGCTTGACGCTGCTGCACGGCCAATAAGAAAACCGCTGCTGTCATCGTGTGTGATGTGCCTTGAGGGGGGCAATCGATGAAACGCAAACCGGATTTGTTGTGGATCTTGGTCATTCTGTTCGGTCTGGGTGTCGTGACCACGGGTTACGCCCAAAGCCTGTGGGCCAACAAGACTGACGCGCCGGTGGAAATCACCCAACCCGCGTCATCGCTCAAACGCTGAACCCGCTTTCCTGGCGCCGCTGACTACCGCGGCGTCTATCCTGCGATATACCAATGCCTGTCGCTGACCGTTCCCTGCAGCGGCACGTCCCAGCTTGCCTGCGCCAATCGTTCGACTTTCTGGCATTCATGGGCCAACCCCAATAGCGTCGGCTTGCGCCACTGCTTGCGTCGCGCCAGATACGCCAGGCTGCGGTCATAAAAGCCGCCGCCCATGCCCAGCCGACCCCCCGCATCATCAAACCCCACCAGTGGCAACAACACCAGGTCCAGCGTCCAGACCTTGCGTTGCCGGGCGATGTTCTTGCGCGGCTCGGGAATACGAAACCGGTTGGGCTGCATTTTTTCGCCGGGGTGGATGCGCTGGAACACCATCTTGGTCTGCGGCCATGGGCTGAGCACTGGCAGGTAAGTAGCCTTGCCCCGGCGTTGGGCTGCGCGCAGCAGCAGGCGCGGATCGATCTCGCCGTCGTTGGGCAGGTACAGGGCGATGTGGTGTGCACGGCGAAACAGCGGATGCTGGGCCAGTTGTTTGTACAGTCCGTGGGCGGCTTGCCGTTGCTGGGCGGGCGTCAGGGCACGACGGGCCTGGCGCAGCAGGCGTCGAAGTTGTGGGCGGGGCAGCAGCGCAGGTTCGGTCATATCAGTGCTTCACGCAGTGGCGATGCCACAGCGTAACCGCAAAACAGGCTGCTCAGAAATGCCGGCGCCGGAAACGACAATGCCAGTCCACATGGACTGGCATTGTCTGGAATCAGGCTCCCCGGATGAACCGCTGTCGGCTTAGCCCTTGAACCCGAAAGTTCAAGGTGGAAGTTGCAGGGGGCGTTAAGGCTTTCCGTCAAGCGGACATGCACACCGGCCCCAACGTGCAACCCCCGTGGTTGTGCGTATCGGCTCAGGGACATCACCAACTGGCAAGCACCCCAGGGAGTGAAGCGAGTATACCCCAGGCAGCCTCGCGAATCAGCCTTTGCTGACGTCTGGATCGGTGGCGAGCACCAGATCCACCCGATCGAGCAGATCGCGCACCTGTTCACGGGTCGAGCCGCTGACCTGCAGGTCAGGCGTATCCTGGCGATGCAACAGGTCGTGGGTGATGTTCAAGGCGGCCATCACGGCGATGCGGTCGGCACCGATGACTTTGCCGCTGCTGCGGATCTCGCGCATCTTGCCGTCCAGGTAACGGGCGGCGCTCACCAGGTTGCTACGCTCTTCCTGGGGGCAGATGATCGAATATTCTTTGTCGAGGATCTGCACGGTAACGCTATTGCTTGAACTCATGAGTCTTGCTCCAGGGCCTTGAGGCGCGAAATCATCGATTCGACCTTACGCCGGGCGATTTCGTTTTTTTCAATGAGGTGCGCGCGTTCCTCGCGCCAGGTTTTTTCCTGAGCTAATAGGAGTCCGTTTTGGCTCTTAAGTTGCTCGACCCGGTCAATTAGCAGTTCGAGTCTGGCCATCAGCGCTTGCAGGTCGGTGTCTTCCATTGTGTCCACTGAAGATTGTGTCTGATGGAGGGTATGGGTCGCACAGCCTCTGATAGTCTTGGCGAGTCTGTCGATGTAGGATACAAGGCCTCCATTCTAGACATAGCGCCGTCTGGCGCCTAGCTGCCCATGCCCATTCAGAATTCCCCGTATCAAGCATTCGCCACCCTGCTGAGCACCAGCGGTCATCCTGTCTCGCCCGCCGAACTGCATGGCCTGTTGCTCGGCCGCAGCTGCGCCGGCGCCGGTTTCGATGCCGACGGCTGGTTGGCCGACGCCACCGAACTGCTGGAAGGCGAGCCAGCGGACAACGTCCGCAACGCGCTGATCGGCCTGCAGGAAATGGTCAAGGGCGAGCTGACCAGCGACGACATGACCGTCGTCCTGCTGCTGCCCACTGACGACGCCCCCTTGGCTGAACGCGCCGCGGCGCTGGGCCAGTGGTGCCAGGGTTTCCTCGCCGGCTTCGGCCTGACCCGCCGCGAATACGCGCTGAGCGAAGAGGCCAAGGAAGTGTTGCAGGACCTGGCCGCGATCTCCCAGGTCCAGGATGCCCTGGAAGAGTCCGATGACGGCGAAAGCGACTACATGGAAGTGATGGAGTACCTGCGGGTCGCGCCATTGCTGCTGTTCACCGAGACCAAGAAAACCGATGCAGCGGCCCCCAAGCCGTCCTTGCATTAATTTTTAGAGGGAACCCCGTCTGCCCATGATTCATATCCCGAAATCGGAATACAGCCGTCGCCGCAAGGCCCTGATGGCGCAGATGGAACCCAACAGCATCGCAATCCTGCCCGCCGCCGCCGTTGCGATCCGCAACCGCGACGTCGAGCATGTCTACCGCCAGGACAGTGACTTCCAGTACCTCAGCGGCTTTCCCGAGCCGCAAGCGGTGCTGGTGCTGATGCCCGGCCGCGCCCATGGCGAATACATCCTCTTTTGCCGCGAGCGCAACGCCGAACGTGAGTTGTGGGACGGCCTGCGCGCCGGCCAGGAAGGGGCGATCCGTGACTACGGCGCCGACGACGCGTTTCCCATCACCGACATCGACGACATCCTGCCGGGCCTGATCGAAGGCCGCGACCGGGTGTATTCGGCCATGGGCAGCAACCCGGAATTCGACCGGCACCTGATGGAATGGATCAACGTGATTCGCTCCAAGGCCCACCTCGGCGCCCAGCCGCCGAACGAATTCGTTGCCCTGGATCATCTGCTGCATGACATGCGCCTGTATAAATCGGCGGCAGAAGTGAAAGTGATGCGCGAAGCGGCGCGGATTTCCGCCCAGGCGCACATCCGAGCGATGCAAGCGGCGCGCCCGGGGCTGCATGAGTTCAGTCTGGAAGCCGAGCTGGACTATGAGTTCCGCAAGGGCGGGGCGAAGATGCCGGCCTATGGTTCGATCGTCGCGGCGGGGCGCAACAGCTGCATCCTGCACTACCAGCAGAACGACGCGCTGCTCAAGGACGGCGACCTGGTGCTGATCGACGCCGGCTGTGAAATCGACTGCTACGCCAGCGACATCACCCGTACCTGGCCGGTCAGTGGCAAGTTTTCACCCGAGCAGAAGGCGATCTACGAAGTGGTGCTGGCTGCTCAGGAAGCCGCGTTTGCCCAGATCGCGCCGGACAAACACTGGAACCAGGCCCACGAAGCGACGGTCCGGGTGATTACCGAGGGGTTGGTGCGCCTTGGGCTGCTGGAGGGTGAGGTGGACGCGTTGATCGCCAGCGAGGCCTACCGGGCGTTCTACATGCACCGCGCTGGCCACTGGCTGGGCATGGACGTGCACGACGTGGGTGAATACCGGGTTGGCGGCGAGTGGCGGGTACTTGAGGTCGGCATGACGCTGACGGTGGAGCCAGGCATCTACATCGGCCCGAACAACCGCAGCGTAGCGAAAAAATGGCGCGGCATTGGCGTGCGCATCGAGGATGACGTGGTAGTGACCAAAACCGGTTGTGAAATCCTGAGCCACGGCGTACCGAAGACGGTCGCCGACATCGAGGCCCTGATGGCCGCTGCCCGGACGCACGCGGCATGAGCCGGGTCAATCTGGCGATCGTCGGCGGCGGCCTGGTCGGCGCGAGCCTGGCGCTGGCCCTGCAGGCCGGTGCCAAGGCCCGGGGCTGGAAGATCATGCTGATCGAGCCCTTCGCCCCCGGCGACGCTTGGCAGCCAAGCTACGATGCCCGGTCCTCGGCATTGTCCTATGGCGCCCGGCAAATTTATCAACGCCTGGGTGTCTGGCAGGAGATTTCCCGCCGCGCCGAGCCGATCAAGCAGATCCATGTGTCCGACCGCGGGCGGTTTTCCACGGCGCGGTTGTCGGCCATGGAAGAGGGCGTACCGGCGCTGGGCTACGTGGTGGAAAACGCCTGGCTCGGCCAGTGCCTGTGGCAAGGCCTGGACCCGGAGGTGGTCAGTTGGCGCTGCCCGGCGCAGGTCACCCGGATGGAACCGCTGGTCGGCGGTTATCGCCTGACCCTCGACGACGAAACCACCCTGGAATGCGACCTTGCCGTACTGGCCGACGGCGGCCGCTCCGGCCTGCGCGAGCAGTTGGGTATCGGCGTGCGCAGTCGACCCTACGACCAGAGCGCCTTGATCGCCAACATCACCCCCAGCGAAGCCCACAACGGCATGGCCTTCGAACGTTTTACCGATGACGGCCCGATGGCCTTGTTGCCACTGCCGGAGAATCGTTGCGCACTGGTCTGGACCCGCCAGGGCATGGACGCACAACGGCTGGCGGCCCTCGACGAGCGCAGTTTCCTCAGCGAATTGCAGGGTGTGTTCGGTTATCGCCTGGGCACCCTGAAACAGGTGGGCGTGCGACATCTGTACCCACTGGCGCTGGTGGAGGCCGAAGAACAGGTCCGTCCGCACCTGGCGATCCTGGGCAACGCCGCCCACAGCCTGCACCCGATTGCCGGGCAGGGGTTCAACTTGTCCCTGCGCGATGCCCAGGCCCTGGCCGATGCCCTGCTCGACAGCGAAAGCGAGCCGGGGGATTTTGTCGTGTTGCAAGCCTATCGTGAGCGCCAGCGAATGGATCAGGCCTTGACCGTGGGCTTTTCCGACCAGGTCACGCGGCTGTTCGCCAGCAACCTGCCGTTGGTGTCCCTGGGCCGTAACCTCGGCCTGTTGGGCCTCGACTTGCTGCCGCCGGCCAAGCGCTGGTTCGCCCGCCAGGCCATGGGCCTGGGGACGCGTCCCGATGCTTGAGGCCGGGGCTGTCATTTCTTTTCATGGGCGGCTGATGTCGCCAGCAAAACAGGCTTAGAGCATGGAATTGCGTGCAGATCTGCTGATTGTCGGCGCCGGTATGGTCGGCAGCGCCCTGGCGCTGGCGTTGCAGGGCAGTGGCCTGCAAGTGCTGTTGCTCGACGGCAGCCCGATGAGCGTCAAACCCTTCGATCCCCAGGCCGCGTTCGAGCCCCGGGTCAGTGCCTTGTCGACGGCCAGCCAGCGGATCCTCGATCGCCTGGGTGTCTGGGACGGCATCACCGCCCGACGCGCCAGCCCCTATACCGACATGCACGTCTGGGACGGCAGCGGCACCGGGCAGATCCATTTCTCGGCCGCCAGCCTGCACGCCGAGGCGCTTGGGCACATCGTTGAAAACCGTGTTGTGCAGGACGCCTTGCTGGATCGACTGCATGACTGCGACCTGGGCCTGCTGGCCAATGCCCGGCTGGAGCAGATGCGTCGTTCCGGTGACGACTGGCTGCTGACCCTGGCCGATGGCCGCACGTTGCGCGCGCCCCTGGTCATCGCTGCCGATGGCGCGAATTCCGCTGTGCGTCGCCTGACCGGCGTCGCCACGCGCGAATGGGATTACCTGCACCACGCCATCGTCACCAGCGTGCGCAGCGCCCGGCCGCATCGAATGACGGCCTGGCAACGGTTTACCGACAACGGTCCGCTGGCGTTCCTGCCACTTGAGCGTGACGATCAGCACGATTGGTGCTCGATCGTCTGGTCCACCACCCCCGGTGAAGCGCAGCGCTTGATGGCGCTCGATGAAACTGAATTCTGCAGCGAACTGGAACGGGCCTTCGAAGGCCAGCTCGGTACGGTACTGAGTGCCGACCCGCGCCTGTGCGTGCCGCTGCGCCAGCGACATGCCAAGCGCTATGTGGCCGAAGGGCTGGCGTTGATCGGCGACGCGGCCCATACCATTCATCCGTTGGCCGGGCAGGGCGTGAACCTGGGCTTCCTCGACGCCGCCGTGCTGGCCGAAGTGCTGTTGCAGGCGGCCGGGCGTGGCGAACGACTGGCAGACGTGAAGGTGCTGAGCCGCTACGAGCGGCGACGCATGCCTCATAACCTGGCGCTGATGGCGGCGATGGAGGGGTTCGAGCGCTTGTTCCAGGCCGATCCACTGCCAGTGCGCTGGTTGCGTAATACCGGGCTGAAGCTGGTGGACCGCATGCCTGAGGCCAAGGCGCTGTTCGTGCGCGAGGCGCTGGGGTTGATTGGGGATTTGCCGGATCTGGCCAAGGCCTGAGAGGTGGGTTGGGGCTTATGGCCCTATCGCGGGCAAGCCTTGCTCCCACAAAAGCTTGTCCCACATTGCACACCTGTGGGAGCAAGAGTTTGTGGGAGCAAGGCTTGCCCGCGATGGCGGACGCAAAAACACGGCACATCTCAAAGCTGCAACATTTGGAAATGTGTCCAGCCATTGTTCGATTGTGGTGCTAAATGTGAGTCTTTATCATTTGCGCTTCGTTCATAATCCAGAGACCGCTACCATGTTGGCAACCAAGCGCCTGCTGTCCGCCCTCGCCTTGACCCTGATCGGCACCACTGCCGCCCAGGCCGCCGATGAGGTGGTGGTCTACTCCTCGCGTATCGACGAACTGATCAAGCCGGTCTTTGATGCCTACACCAAGAAAACCGGCGTGTCGGTGAAGTTCATCACTGACAAGGAAGCGCCGCTGATGCAGCGGATCAAGGCCGAAGGCGAGAACGCCACTGCCGACCTGCTGCTCACCGTCGATGCCGGCAACCTTTGGCAAGCCGAGCAGATGGGCATTCTCCAGCCGTTCACGTCGCCGGTGATCGACGCCAACATCCCGTCCCAATATCGCGCCTCTTCCCACGCCTGGACCGGCTTGAGCCTGCGGGCGCGGACCATTGTCTACTCCACCGAGCGGGTTAAACCCAGCGAATTGACCACCTATGAAGCGCTGGCTGGCAAAGAGTGGGAAGGCCGCCTGTGCCTGCGGACCTCGAAGAAGGTCTACAACCAGTCCCTGACCGCCACGCTGATCGAAACCCACGGCGCGGAAAAAACCGAGGAAATCCTCAAGGGCTGGGTCAAGAACCTGTCCACCGACGTCTTCTCCGACGACACCGCGTTGCTTGAAGCAATCAACGCTGGCCAGTGCGATGTCGGCATCGTCAACACCTACTACTATGGCCGCCTGCACCAGCAGAAGCCGGACCTGAAGGTGAAGCTGTTCTGGCCGAACCAGGCCGACCGCGGCGTGCACATCAACCTCTCGGGCATTGGCCTGACCAAGCATGCACCGCATCCGGAAGCCGCGAAGAAACTGGTGGAGTGGATGACCACGCCGGAAGCGCAAAACATCTTCGCCGACGTGAACCAGGAATTCCCGGCCAACCCGAAAGTCGAGCCGTCCAAGGAAGTGGCAGCCTGGGGCAAGTTCAAGGCCGACACCCTGCCGGTGGAAGTCGCGGGTAAACGCCAGGCCGAAGCCATTCGCATGATGGATCGCGCTGGCTGGAATTAATCCAAGTCAGACACGGCTCCCTGTGGCGGTTGTAAGATAGGTGCCCGCGCGAATGCGCGGGCATCATCATTTAAACGAGAGCACCCCTTGGCCCACCCCGCCCAACGCCGTTGGTACCCCCTGGTCTTTGCCATTGCCGCGCTGGTCCTGTTGCCCTTGAGCGTCTTGCTGCTGTCCTGGCAGAGCGTTGATCAGCAGATATGGTCCCACTTGTGGGATACGCAAATGCCACGCTTGTTGGGCAACACCCTCACGTTGATCCTTGGTGTGGGTATCGGGGTGACGTTGCTGGGCGTCAGTCTTGCCTGGCTCACCAGTCTGTGTGAGTTCCCCGGACGACGTTGGCTCGACTGGGCGTTGATGCTGCCGTTTGCGATTCCAGCCTATGTGTTGGCGTTTGTCTTCGTTGGCCTGCTGGATTTTGCCGGCCCCGTGCAGACGCTGATGCGTGAATGGTTCGGCAGCGGCTTGCGCCTGCCCCGGGTCCGCTCCACCGGCGGGGTGATCCTGGTGCTGGTGCTGGTCTTCTACCCTTACGTCTATCTGCTGGCGCGCAGTGCCTTCCTGGCCCAGGGCAAGGGCTTGATGGAAGCCGCCCGGGTACTCGGGCAGTCGCCGTGGCAGGCGTTCTGGCGTGTGGCGCTGCCGATGGCCCGGCCGGCCATCGGTGCAGGCGTGGCGCTGGCGCTGATGGAGACCCTGGCGGATTTCGGCGCGGTGTCGGTGTTCAACTTCGACACCTTTACCACCGCGATCTACAAGACCTGGTATGGCTTCTTCAGCCTCTCCAGCGCTGCCCAACTGGCCAGCCTGCTGTTACTGGCGGTGATGCTGGTGCTCTACGGCGAACGTCGGGCCCGTGGTGCCCACCGAGCCAGTAACGAGCGACCCCGGGTCAAGGCCTTGTACACGTTGCGCGGCCTCAAGGCCGTGGCAGCCAGCAGTTGGTGCTTCCTGGTGTTTGCCTGCGCGTTTGTCATTCCGGTGCTGCAGTTGCTGGTGTGGTTCTGGCAGCGCGGTCGTTTCGACCTGGACGAGCGTTATGCCGGGCTGATCGTCCACACCCTCTACCTGGGCGGCCTGGCCGCGCTGATCACCGTTTGCGTGGCCTTGCTGCTGGCGTTCGCCCGACGGCTGGCGCCAACCCGTCCGATTCGTGCCGGTGTCGGCCTGGCGAACCTGGGCTATGCCTTGCCCGGTTCGGTGCTGGCGGTGTCGATCATGCTTGCATTCAGCTACCTGGACCGTGAACTGGTCATCCCGCTGTCGACCTGGCTTGGCGGTGCAGGCAAGCCGTTGTTGCTGGGTAGCCTGTCGGCGCTGCTGCTGGCGTACCTGGTGCGCTTCCTGGCCGTGGCCTACGGTCCGCTGGAGAGCAGCCTGGCGCGAATTCGTCCGTCGTTGCCCGAGGCGGCACGCAGCCTTGGGGTCAGTGGGCCACGACTGTTTTTCAAAGTGTATCTGCCGTTGCTGTTGCCCGGTACCTTGAGCGCGGGGTTGCTGGTGTTCGTCGACGTGCTCAAGGAAATGCCCGCGACCCTGCTGATGCGCCCGTTCGGCTGGGACACGCTGGCGGTGCGGATCTTCGAGATGACCAGCGAAGGGGAGTGGGCCCGGGCCGCGTTGCCGGCGCTGACGTTGGTATTGGTGGGGTTGTTGCCGGTCATCGGATTGATACGACGTTCGGCCCATCGAAACAGCTAGGTGTCAGTCCTACCTCATGCGGCTACAATGCGCGGCATTCGGTGCGGTCCGTCTGTCGGACCGGGCAACTGAGAACGTCAGAAAACTCCTTTTTTCAGGCGTTCGCGCTACGCAGTGCCCGTCCGCACCTTCGCCAAGCCCGGAAGGAGAAACCCATGGGACAGCGTACGCCTCTGTATGACCTTCATCTCGCCCTCGGCGCGAAGATGGTCGATTTTGGCGGTTGGGATATGCCTTTGCACTACGGCTCGCAAGTCGAGGAACACCATCAGGTGCGTCGCGACTGCGGTGTGTTCGATGTCTCCCACATGACCGTGATCGATGTCGCAGGCGTCCAGGCCAAGGTCTGGCTTCAGCGTTTGCTGGCCAATGACGTCGATCGTTTGCAAGACACAGGCAGTGCCTTGTACAGCGCGATGCTCAATGAGCGCGGCGGCATCGTCGACGACATGATCATCTACCGGGTCGAGGACGGCTATCGGCTGGTCTTCAACGCCTCGACCCGAGATCAGGACCTGGCCTGGATGCAGGCACAGCTCGGTGGCTACGATGTGCAACTGCATGAGCGTCCCGAACTGGCGATGCTGGCGATCCAAGGGCCCCAGGCCCGGCAGAAGATTGCCGAACTGGTGACGCAACCGCGCGGGCAAATTATCCAGCAACTCAAGCCTTTCGAGGGTCGCGCCGACGGCGAATGGTTCATCGCCCGGACCGGCTACACCGGCGAAGATGGCCTGGAAATCGTCCTGCCCGCCCAGGAAGCCCCGAGTTTCTTCAACGACCTGGTAGGCGCCGGCATTTCGCCCATCGGCCTCGGCGCCCGCGATACCCTGCGCCTGGAGGCCGGCATGAACCTCTACGGCCAGGACATTCACCAAGACGTTTCGCCGCTGGCCTCGAACATGGCCTGGAGCATCGCCTGGGAACCGGCCAGCCGTCAGTTCATTGGGCGCAGTGCGTTGGAAGCCGAGCTTGCCAGCGGTGTGCAGCACAAATTGGTCGGGCTGGTGCTGGAAGAGCGGGGTGTTTTGCGCGCCCATCAGGTGGTTCGCATCGCCAATGTTGGCGAAGGGGAGATCACCAGTGGTAGTTTTTCTCCTACGCTTAGCAAGTCGATCGCCCTGGCACGGGTTCCGATGGCTACCGCCGACCGTGCCGAGGTAGAAATTCGCGGCAAGTGGTACCCGGTACGGGTGGTCAAACCGACCTTCGTCCGCCATGGCAAAACCCTGATCTAACCTTTTGCGGCGGGCCGCTGGCCGCTGACACTTTCTCTTGAGGACACAGAATATGAGTGATATCCCTGCCGAACTGCGTTTTGCCGAAAGCCATGAGTGGGCACGCCTGGAAGCTGACGGTACCGTCACCGTGGGCATCAGCGATCATGCGCAGGAAGCCTTGGGCGATGTGGTATTCGTCGAGCTGACTGAAGTCGGTAAGACTTTTGCCGCAGGTGACCAGGCCGGTGTGGTCGAGTCGGTCAAGGCCGCTTCCGACATCTACTCGCCGATTGCCGGTGAAGTGATTGCGGTCAACGAAGAGTTGGGCGGTTCGCCGGAACTGCTGAACTCTGATCCATACGGCGCCTGGATCTTCAAGCTCAAGCCAAGTGACAAGGCTGAGGTGGGCAAGTTGCTTGATGCAGCAGGCTACAAGTCCGCTATCGGCGAATAACCCGCTCCCACACAGGGTACTGCGTACAGCCTGATAATATTTTCGGGCAAAAAAATGCCGCTCCCATCGAGCGGCATTTTTTATTGGCCGGGAATCAGTCCTGGGCGACGGCGTTTTTCGCCAGGATCGCGTTGGCCAGTTCCATGTCGGTGGCTTGCAGGCCTGGGTTGTCGGCACGCACTTTCTGCATTGCCGCTTCCAGGTAGGGGCCACGAATACCGCCGTCACTGGCGACGAAGCTACCGGCGTCGTCCTGGGCCGCGACGATCAGCTTGTTATCCTTGAAGGTCAGGTAGGTGGAACCGGTGGTCGCACCGGATGAGATGACGTTACGCCAAAACGTGTCGGCCATTGCCGAGCCAACAGGAAGAGACAACAAGGCTAGGGTAGCGACAGCAAGTTTGAGACGCATGATAGGTGACTCCACTGGGTTAACTATGACGTTGGATTACCTGCGCCTCTGTTCAGTTCCATGACTTCTCAGTCAGCCCGTTCCACCTGCAGCACCGCGCCATCCTGCGCCACCACCCTGACCCGCGTGCCCACGGACGACTCGGGCCCCTTGGCCAGCCAGACGCTGTCGGCCACCTTGATCTTGCCGCGGCCATCGACAATCGCTTCATGAACCTGGAAGACCTTGCCGATCAGCTCCTGCCCGCGCAGGTTCAGGTGCGGCTGATCGCTTTCGCGCACCGCGCTGCGCTGGCGTCGCCACCAGTACAGCGCTGTTGCGATGGCGAACAGGCCGAACAACAGGAACTGCAGCTCCCACGGCATCTGCGGCAGGATGAAGGTGAGCACGCCGACCGCTGCGGCGGCCATGCCGATCCACAGCAAGTAGCCGCCGGCGCCGAACACTTCAAGGATCAGCAGGATGACGCCCAGCGCCAGCCAGTCCCAGTACGACATGTTTTGCAGGAACACCCACATATGCGCGCCTCAGGCTTTCTTGCTGTCGAAGGTGGCCCTGACGATCTCGCCGATGCCGCCGACCGCACCGATGACCTGGCTGGCTTCCAGCGGCATCAGGATCACCTTGCTGTTGTTGGCCGAAGCCAATTTGCCCAGCGCATCGATGTATTTCTGCGCGACAAAGTAGTTCACGGCCTGGACGTTGCCGTCGGCAATCGCCTGGGACACCACCTGGGTGGCCAGCGCTTCGGCTTGTGCCTGGCGCTCGCGGGCCTCGGATTCCAGGAACGCGGCCTGGCGGCTGCCTTCGGCCTCGAGGATTTGCGCCTGCTTCTTGCCTTCGGCGGTGAGAATCGCCGACGCGCGCAGGCCCTCGGCTTCGAGGATCTGGGCGCGCTTGATACGTTCGGCTTTCATTTGCCCCGACATGGCGGCCATCAGGTCGGCCGGCGGGCTGATGTCCTTGATCTCGATCCGGGTGATCTTGATCCCCCACGGCGCTGTGGCTTCATCGACGGTGCGCAGCAGTTTTTCGTTTATACCGTCGCGCTGGCTCAACATCGCGTCCAGCTCCATGGACCCCAGCACGGTGCGGATATTGGTTTGCAGCAGGTTGCGGATGGCGTGTTCGAGGTTGTTGACCTCGTAGGCCGCCTGGGCTGTATTGACCACCTGGAAGAAACACACGGCGTCGATCTGTACCGTGGCGTTGTCGGCAGTGATGACTTCCTGGGGCGGGATGTCCAGCACGCTTTCCATGACATTGATCTTGCGCCCGATGCGATCCATCACCGGGATGATGATGTTCAGGCCGGGCTTGAGCGTGTTGGTGTAGCGGCCGAACCGCTCGACGGTCCATTGGTAGCCCTGGGGTACGACCTTGAAGCCCATGAACAGGATGGCGACCACGAGGCCGATGAAAAGTAAAAGTACACTGCCGATCTGCATGACGGTTCCCTGTGCGAATTGAGATGGACCTGCGAGCCCTGAGTGTAGGGCACGCTGCCATTATCATCACTCTGTGGGAGCAAAGCTTGCTCGCGATGCAGGCGCCTTGCTTTCCTGGGAGACCGCGTCATTTTCATCGTGGGCAAGCCTTGCTCCCACAGCCTCTCGCCACAGGTGCTGCCACAACTACTTCTGCTCGCTCTGTGGCGTAACCCGCAGCACTTCCTCGACCGTGGTCAAGCCCGCCGCCACCTTTTGCGCCCCCGACAGGCGCAGGCTGCGCATGCCTTCCTTGAATGCCTGGCGGCGCACGGCCAGCAGGTCGGTGTCGGGGTGGATCAAGGCCTTGACGCTGTCGGTCAGTTGCATGATTTCGTAGACGCCGGCGCGGCCGCGGTAACCGGTGTCACGGCATTCCAGGCAACCGACGGCCTGTTGGGCGTTGCTCGGCAGTGGCGCTTGCCAGGGCCGCGTCAGGGTTTGCCAGTCATCTTCATCCAGGGCCAGGGGGGCCTTGCATTGCGGGCACAAGGTGCGCACCAATCGCTGGGCCATGACTCCGAGCACGGTGGCCTTGATCAGGTAATGGGGCACACCCAGCTCCAGCAGGCGGCTGATGGCGCTCGGCGCGTCGTTGGTGTGCAGCGTCGACAGCACAAGGTGCCCGGTGAGCGCCGCCTGGATCGCCATCTCGGCAGTCTCCAGGTCGCGGATCTCACCGATCATGATGATGTCCGGGTCTTGCCGCATCAGCGCCCGCACCCCGGCGGCGAAGCTCAGGTCGATGTTGTGCTGGACCTGCATCTGGTTGAAGGACGCCTCGACCATTTCAATCGGGTCCTCGATGGTGCAGAGGTTCACTTCCGGCGTCGCCAGCTTCTTGAGGGTGGTATAGAGCGTGGTGGTCTTGCCGGAACCGGTGGGCCCGGTCACCAGGATGATGCCGTTGGGCTGGCGGGTCATGTCCTGCCAGCGGCGCAGGTCGTCGGCGGAGAAGCCGAGTTGGTCGAAGTCCTTGAGCAGCACTTCCGGGTCGAAGATCCGCATGACCATTTTTTCGCCGAACGCCGTGGGCAAGGTCGACAGGCGCAATTCCACTTCGCCGCCGTCCGGGGTCTTGGTCTTGACCCGGCCGTCCTGGGGTTTGCGTTTTTCCGCGACGTTCATCCGCCCCAGGCTCTTGAGGCGGCTGACGATCGCCATCGTGACCTGCGGCGGGAACTGATAGACGGTGTGCAGCACGCCGTCGATGCGAAACCGCACGGTGCCCTGTTCGCGGCGCGGTTCGATGTGGATGTCACTGGCGCGCTGCTGGAAGGCGTACTGGAACAGCCAGTCGACAATATTGACGATGTGGGCGTCGTTGGCGTCCGGCTCCTGGTCGCTGGCGCCGAGGTTGAGCAACTGTTCGAAATTGCTCAGGTTGCTCGGCTGCTGATCGACTGTGGTGGCGCCGCTGACCGATTTGGCCAGGCGATAGAACTCCACGCTCAAGCGCTGGATGTCCACCGGGTTGGCGATCACCCGCTTGATCGGCAGCTTGAGCACGTGGGTCAGGTCGGCTTCCCAGCTGTTGACGTAGGGCTGTGCGCTGGCGACGGTGACGGCGTCACGATCGACCGCCACCGCAAGGATCTTGTGGCGCTGGGCAAAGGCATAGGACATCAAGGGCGTCACGGCCGCGACGTTGATTTTCAACGGGTCGATGCGCATGTAGGGCTGGCCGGCCTGCTGGGACAACCACAGGGTCAGGTTCTCCAGGTCCAGGCGCTTGCCGGGGCGGCTGAGGTCGTCCAGGTGCTGGTTGGCGATGAACTCCAGCGGATGCAACTGGCTATTGGCGCTGTGGCGTCGGCGGGCGTTCAGCGCTGTTTCGGCTGAATCCTGGCTGATGAGGCCCTGGCTGACCAGTTGGCGCAGCAGATCGTTGAGGTCCAGCCAGCGGTCCTGAGTGGCGTGTTTGGTGGACATGCGGGTTCCTATTGGACAATTGCAGCAAAGCCGCGATACAGACGCCTCGGCGTCCTCGCTAGGTCTGCAAAAGAATAGTCCCGACGCTGTAGACCGTTGGGCCACTACCCGACCAATGCGTTGCGAAATCTTGCCCGTGGTAGCTCATCCCGCTGCGTGGGCCGGCCCAACGTGCGCAATATCAGCGTCTTGCAGGTCCACCGAACAGACGCTGATCAGGTTACGTAATTTTTCAGCGATGACCTGGGCACGGTGCCAGCTCAGCCCATCCATGACGATGTCCAGCGACAGCGCATCGTCGAGGCGCTCGACATGAACCTGCTGCGGCGTCAGGCCCTGCAAGGCGAACAGGTTCAACGCCCTGCACAGTAAATCCGGCTCGGCTTCGGCCAACATCTGGTATCGCACCCGGCAATGAGTATTGGCGACATGCCAGACATCGGCGCGGGTCGGGGCTATGGCAACGGCTTCGAGTGGGGGCATGTTCGGTCTCCTTGGTGGCGGGAGAAATATTTACATGCGAGCCGGGGTATTTCTTATCTAAGATGAGTGATTCTGGCGATGTTTTGAATCGCTTGATTCTCTAAATCAATCATTTCGGGTTTGATCATGCACAGCGAACTGGATAGCTACGACCGCAGGATACTGGCGCTGCTGCAGGAGGATGCCTCGCTGTCCAGTGCGCAGATCGCCGAACAGGTCGGCCTGTCTCAATCGCCATGCTGGCGACGGATCCAGCGGATGAAGGAGGAGGGCATCATTCGCGGCCAGGTGACGTTGCTGGATCGCAAGAAAATCGGCCTCAACACGCAGATTTTCGCCGAAATCAAGCTCAATGCCCACGGCCGTTCCAACTTCACCGAATTCACCGAGGCGATCCGCGGCTTCCCCGAAGTGCTGGAGTGTTACGTGCTGATGGGGGCGGTGGATTTTCTGTTGCGCATCGTCACGGCGGATATCGAGGCGTATGAGCGATTCTTTTTCGAAAAGCTGTCGATGGTGCCGGGGATCCAGGAAGTGAACTCGATCGTGGCGCTGTCGGAGATCAAGTCGACGACGAGCTTGCCGGTGCTGCGCTGAGCTTGTTTTTGCGGTGTTTGTGCTGGCCTCATCGCGAGCAAGCTTGCTCCCACAGTTGATCTTCAGTGGCCACAAGATGTGTGTACAACACTGATCCAATGTGGGAGCGAGCCTGCTCGCGATGGCGATATTACAGGCGCAACAAAGTCTTCCAGGCCCGATTCTGGTAAACCGCAATCGCCTGTTGCTTGCGCGCATCCAGCGTTTCGTCGGTGATCGGTTGATTGGCCAGTTGCGCCAGTTTGTTCAGCTCGCCGTAGAGGCGATCCATTTCCGGGATCTCCAGCACATGGCGGGCGTGGTGCAGCCAGGCCTGGATGCGCTCGATACGTGGCAATTGCTCGGCCAGGTCTTCCGGCTGCTGCTGATAGCGTTGCAGTTGCAGGGACGAGGATTCTTCGCCGAGCAGGCGTGGCAGCCAACTGCCCAGTTGCGCCGCGCCCTGGCGATTGCCACGGGTGTTGCGCTCGGCGGCCCAGCTGCGAGCCAGCAGCCAGCGTGAAGTGTTGAGGGAAAACAGGCCCCAGCGCGGGTCTTGCAGCTCTTCAAGGAACTGTTCCGGCGCCGCCTTGCGCACGTCTTCGTCATCCAGGCCGGCCTGGACCAGTGGGCGCCAGTCTTCCAGCAACGCGTCCAGGGCCAGGCGCAAGTCGTGGGTCGATTGACGCGGCGCGGCCTGGCCGAGGCTGCTGAGCAGGGCACGCAGTTCGGCGAGGTTTTCCACCCAGTCCTGCAGCAGGCGCCAGTGGCCGTTGAAACGGTATTGCTCGGCCAGGCGTTGGCTGCTGCCGAGCAAATGCCAGCTCAGCGCGGCGAAGGCGTCATCCAGCGGCGTTTCGGCGGTCAGTTGCGGGGCCGGCAGGCTCAGGGCGTAGCTGCCCGCGTCATACAGGCGATAGCCACGCTCGGCCTTGCTGATGTCGCAGGGCATCAAGGGCAGGGTCGCGGCCAGCTCGGCGGCCAGTTCCAGCAGGGCGGCGGGCTCGCCTTCGCGCAGCTCCAGCTCCAGCTCGCAGATTTCTTCCTTCTGCTTGCCGACCACCACATGGCCCAGGTCCAGGGCGGCTTCGATGACCACCTTGCTTTTGCCACGGCCCCAAGCGATTTCAGCGCGCTCGCGAACGAAATCGGTGGTGAAGATGGCCTTGAGGGTTTTCTTGTCCAGTTCGGCCAAGGCCTCGGGCCAGCACTCGCCGTCGAGCTTCTTCAGGTCGAGCTTGGCCTTGGGCAGGTGCCAGTCGTACTCGTTGCGCTCGGACAGGCCGGCGACGCTCTGGCCGCGGGTCTTGAGGGTCTGGATCACCTCTTCGCCGTCGCGGCGCAGACGCAGGGCGACCTTGGCCTGGGCCAGGTCACGCTCCGGCGTGTCGAAATACTGGTTCATCAGTTCGTGGCGTTCCCAGCCACTCTTGTTGCGTTTTTTCAGCAGCGGATGCTCGCGCAAGGCTGCCAGGGTCTCGCGGCTGACGCGGAGTTTGATTTCGGTTTCTTTCTGCATGGCCGGAAAATCCAGGGATCGGGTGTGCAGCCGGGGGAAGGTGTGGCTGCCAAGGCCGTGCAGTGTACAGGACTCACTCGCCCTAGGTTTATTCCTGGGTCCAGATGGTTCTATGATGAACGTCAATCTGTAAGCCCGGAGTCAGCGATGCCTTTGCCGTCCATGAAAGATCAATTCGCTGCCCTGATCGCCGCACCTTCGGTCAGTTGCACCCAGCCTGGGCTGGACCAGTCCAACAGTGCCGTGATCGAGCTGCTGGCAGGCTGGCTCTCCGAGCTTGGGTTCTGCTGTGATATCCAGCAGGTCAGCCCTGGCAAATTCAACCTGCTGGCCAGTTTTGGCAGCGGTCCCGGCGGCCTGGTGCTGGCTGGCCACAGTGACACGGTGCCGTTCGACGGCGCGTTGTGGCAGACCGATCCGCTGAAGCTCACCGAGGTCGATGGCCGCTGGGTCGGCCTGGGCAGTTGTGACATGAAGGGTTTTTTCGCCTTGGCCATCGAAGCGGTCAAGCCGCTGCTGGACCAACCGTTCAAGCAACCATTGCTGATCCTCGCGACCTGTGACGAAGAAAGCTCCATGGCCGGCGCCCGTGCCCTGGCCGATGCCGGCGGACCACTGGGGCGCGCGGCGGTGATCGGCGAGCCGACCGGCCTGCGGCCGATTCGCCTGCACAAAGGCGTGATGATGGAGCGCATCGACATTCTCGGGCGCAGCGGTCACTCCTCCGATCCGAGCCTGGGCCACAGCGCGCTGGAAGCCATGCACGATGCCATGGGCGAATTGCGCGGCCTGCGCCTGCAATGGCAGCGTGAGTTCCGTAATCCGCAGTTCAGCGTGCCACAACCGACGCTGAACTTCGGTTGCATCCATGGTGGCGACAATCCCAACCGCATCTGCGGCCAGTGCTCCATGGAATTCGACCTGCGCCCCTTGCCGGGCATGGACCCGCAGGTGCTGCGGGCGGCGATCCAACAGAAGTTGGACCCCATCGCCGAACGCCATAAAGTCAAGATCGACTACGCACCGCTGTTCCCCGAAGTGCCACCCTTCGAGCAGGCCGAAGACTGCGAGCTGGTACGGGTGGCCGAGCGACTCACCGGCCATCGTGCCGAAGCAGTGGCGTTTGGCACCGAAGCGCCTTATCTTCAGCGCCTTGGCTGCGAAACCCTGGTGCTCGGCCCTGGCGATATCGCCTGCGCCCACCAGCCGGGCGAGTACCTTGAAATGTCACGTCTGCAACCTACCGTACAGTTGTTGCGGCAGTTGATCGGCCATTACTGCCTGACGCCGGCCACGGCCGGTTAAATTGCGCCCTTGCGGGGCCGTATTCATCACATGAGGAGAGCGCGCGTGTCGCCAAGCCTGTTCCGACGATAACCACCAGCCCCGTTGTGCGTTCTGTTTCGTCTTTGTTTTGGCTGTTATTTATTACAGGTCCAGGTTCATGCCCGAATACGTCAATTGGCTTCGTCACGCTTCGCCCTACATCAACGCCCACCGCGATTGCACCTTCATCGTCATGCTGCCCGGCGACGGGGTGGAACACCCTAATTTCGGCAACATCGTCCATGACCTGGTGCTGCTGCACAGCCTCGGCGTGCGCCTGGTGCTGGTCCATGGTTCGCGCCCGCAGATCGAGACCCGCCTCGCTGCACGGGGCCTCACGCCGCATTATCACCACGGCATGCGCATCACCGATGCGGCAACGCTGGAGTGCGTGATCGACGCGGTCGGCCAGTTGCGCATCGCCATTGAGGCACGCCTGTCCATGGACATGGCGTCCTCGCCCATGCAGGGCTCGCGGCTGCGGGTCGCCAGCGGCAACCTGGTCACCGCGCGTCCCATCGGCGTGCTCGAAGGTGTGGACTATCACCACACCGGCGAAGTGCGCCGGGTCGATCGCAAGGGCATCAATCGCCTGCTGGACGAGCGCTCCATCGTGCTGCTGTCGCCGTTGGGTTACTCGCCCACCGGCGAGATCTTCAACCTGGCCTGTGAAGACGTTGCCACCCGCGCAGCCATCGACCTGGCGGCCGACAAACTGCTGCTGTTCGGTGCCGAGCAGGGGCTTATTGGTGAAGACGGGCGGTTGGTGCGCGAGTTGCGCCCGCAACAGGTCCCGGCCCACATGCAACGCCTGGGCAGCGACTATCAGGCCGAATTGCTGGATGCGGCGGCCCAGGCCTGTCGGGGTGGCGTCGCGCGCAGCCATATCGTCAGCTATGCCGAGAACGGTGCGCTGCTGGCTGAACTGTTCACCCGCGATGGTAGCGGTACGCTGGTGGCCCAGGAGCAATTCGAGGTGGTGCGCGAAGCGGCCATCGAAGACGTCGGCGGCCTGCTGGACCTGATCAGCCCCCTGGAAGAACAGGGGATCCTGGTGCGTCGCTCCCGCGAAGTGCTGGAGCGCGAGATCGAGCAGTTCAGCGTGGTCGAGCGCGAAGGCATGATCATCGCCTGCGCGGCGCTGTACCAGATCGCCGACTCGGACGCCGGGGAACTGGCCTGCCTGGCGGTGAACCCGGAATACCGCCACGGTGGCCGCGGCGATGAACTGCTGGAACGGATCGAAACCCGGGCCCGTGCCCAAGGGCTCAAGACGTTGTTCGTACTGACGACCCGGACTGCTCACTGGTTCCGCGAACGTGGTTTCGAGCCCAGCAGCGTCGAGCGCCTGCCGGCGGCGCGGGCTTCGCTCTACAACTACCAGCGCAATTCGAAGATCTTCGAAAAATCCTTGTAGACGGCCTGCGACAAACTCGCGCTGTCGCGATCTTCTTGATTTCAGACAATGAGCAGCTAGTCTGGAACACGTCAAGATCGCGGCATGCGCGAGCGGTCTTGAACAGGAATCGAAGGCGCAGGAGGCGCGCAAACAGATCTCGCCGCCAAGAATTCGCGGGCCTCGTAAATCCCCGACGAATCATCGTTCAGTAATTCTCTGCGTCGCCGATAAGTCATGTCACGGCCTGATGGTGCTGTGATGGCACTTATATGTCGAAACGAGCTGAAAACTGTTGAAACAATTCTTTTTGGAATTATAAAGAATCCATTATCCTGCGGGCCGGTGTAGAGGGGTTAGACCATAGTCGTAGTCATAAATGCTTACGATTGACTTGTCAGTTACGGTCTGGCGCTAATCGCGCATCCGCGGATTCCGGGCGTTCGATCCGGAACCAAAGACACACAAGAATTAGAAAACGAGAGGAGCGAAGCATGAACAAGTCCACCTTGGCCCTGGCTGTGGCTGTTGGGGTTCTGGCGCAGCAGGCAGGCGCCGCTGGTTTTATCGAGGACAGCAAGGCGTCTGTCAGTTCTCGTACGTTGTATTTCAACAACGACAACCGTGAAACAGGTAGCGAGGATCTGCGCGAAACGGGCACCGGCCTCAAGTTCGACTACAAGTCTGGCTTCACGCAAGGTGTTGTGGGTTTCGGTATCGACGCTCAGGCACTGGTTGGTATCCGTCTCGATGGCGGGAGAGGTCGTAACGCTGGCTCCTATATGCCAGCCGATACTGATGGTTCGGCGGTACATGAGTGGAGTCGTTTGTCGGGTAACGTCAAGGCGCTGTTCTCCAAGACGGAAGCCCATGTGGGTGGCGCACTGGCGCCAAACCTGCCGATCCTGGTTGCCAACGACAGCCGTCTGCTGCCACAGACCTTTGAAGGTGGCACCATCACCTCCAAGGAAATCGACAACGTTACTTTCAACGCTGGTCAGTTGGAACACGCCACAGGTCGTGCATCGAGCAACAGCACTGGTCTGGCAGTGGCGGGCGGTACCGAGGAAAGCAACCAGTTCCGTTTTGCCGGTGCTGACTGGAAGGTTACTAAGGACCTGACCCTGCAGTACTACTACGCGAACCTGCAGGATTACTACAAGCAGCACTTCCTGGGCGCGGTACACGTTTTCCCGATCAGCGAAGGTCAATCCTTCAAGACCGACCTGCGCTACTTCGACAGCAGCTCGGATGGCCGTAACGGCGACGCGGGCTATCGCTTCAACAACAATAGTGGCTATGCCAAGAACCCGGGTGAGGTCGATAACAAGACCTGGAGCGCGATGTTCACTTACACCCTCGGCGGCAGTGCCTTCCTGTTGGGTCACCAGCAAGTCGGCGATGACGGTGGCTTTGTCTACCTGAACCAGGGCAACGTGGTTGATGGCAACGGTCGCCCCGAAGGTGCCGGTGGCGCGAGCTTTTACCTGTTCACCGACAGCATGATCAACGGGTTTGTCCGTGCAGGTGAAAACACCACGTTCGGTCAATACTCCTACGATTTCGCTTCTCTGGGCGTTCCAGGCCTGAAAGCTGCGGTTTCCTACCTGCGTGGTGACGACGTCAAAACAGTCTCCGGTACAAGCGAATACTCGGAGTGGGAGCGCGACATGCGTGTGGATTACGTAGTCCAGCAGGGCGCGTTGAAAGGCTTCGGTACTACTGTGCGTCACGGTAGCTACCGCAGCGGCGGTGTTGGCGATGACCAGGATCAGACTCGCGTAATCTTCAACTACACTTACAACTTCATGTAAGACGTAGCGAAGTAAAAAAAGCCCCGCCCGGCAGCACGCCGGGTGGGGCTTTTGCGTTTCGGGTCTGGCCCACCCCTGTAGCCTTCCCCGAACCTTCTCCTCTTTTCAGCAACTCGAGGCCTTCTCGAACCTCGGAAATGATCTTGGGCCGCTATGCGTTGTGGCGCCAGTGAACAGTTTTTTATATTCACTATCGATCTAGATAAATGGATATTTATTCTTTTTAAAGCAATCGAAACCGGTGCAAAGTTGGGCTCACAACAACCTCATCCAGGAGCCGCACCATGAGCCTCAGACTCGGCGACATCGCCCCCGACTTCGAACAGGATTCCAGCGCCGGCAAGATCCGCTTTCACGAATGGCTCGGTGACAGCTGGGGCGTGCTGTTTTCCCACCCGGCGGACTTCACCCCGGTGTGCACCACCGAGTTGGGCCTCACCGCCAAGCTCAAGGACGAGTTCGCCCAGCGTGGGGTCAAGGCCATTGCCCTCTCGGTGGACCCGGTGGACTCCCACCACAAGTGGATCGAGGACATCAACGAGACCCAGAACGCCGTGGTCAACTTTCCGATCCTGGCCGACGCCGACCGCAAGGTGTCCGACCTGTACGACCTGATTCATCCCAATGCCAGCGACACGCTGACCGTGCGCTCCTTGTTCGTGATAGACCCGAACAAGAAAATCCGCCTGACCATTACTTACCCAGCCAGCACCGGGCGCAATTTCAATGAGATCCTGCGGGTGATCGACTCGCTCCAATTGACCGACAACTATAAAGTCGCCACCCCGGCCAACTGGCAGGACGGTGATGAAGTGGTGATCGTGCCGTCGCTCAAGGACGAAGAGGAACTCAAGCAGCGTTTTCCCAAGGGCTACCGCGCCGTGAAGCCTTACCTGCGCCTGACCCCGCAGCCCAATCGCTGACGCAACACCTGAACCTGTGGGAGCGAGCTTGCTCGCGATGGCATCGGATCTGCCAACGTCGATGTCGACTGATACACCGCCATCGCGAGCAAGCTCGCTCCCACAGGGGAGAACACTGTGCACCAAGGGTTTTGGCCGTTTCGACGGCCTTTTTTATTGCGCCAAGGAAAGTGAATTGCATATCTCAAAATCGCATAACCAAATGAATAAATATGATTTAAAGATATATTGATCCCCTGTTATGGTTTGACCCATGCAGCGAGATCGCCCACCGCGAATCGCACGTGACAGTTAAGGAATAGCAGGCATGTTGGTCGTCTTACTCGGTGGCAGTCCCAGCCAACGCTCCCGCTCCGGGGTGCTGCTGGAGCGCTCGCAACGCTGGTTGCAGCAGCAAGGTGTGGAAGTGGTGAGCTATCAGGTGCGCGACTTCCCGGCCGAAGATCTGCTCCATGCCCGCTTCGACAGTCCGAAG
The DNA here is from genome assembly GCF_052112205.1 of Pseudomonas sp. Lb2C2. Classification (NCBI taxonomy): domain Bacteria; kingdom Pseudomonadati; phylum Pseudomonadota; class Gammaproteobacteria; order Pseudomonadales; family Pseudomonadaceae; genus Pseudomonas; species Pseudomonas sp. Lb2C2. The sequence continues at coordinate 530,629 of NZ_JAUTYW010000003.1, forward strand.
GTGGTCGACCTGCTCCAGCAGATCGAAAATGCCGACGGCCTGTTGATTGCCACGCCGGTGTACAAGGCGTCTTTTTCCGGTGCGCTGAAGACTGTGCTGGATCTGCTGCCTGAGCGCGCCCTGGCCCATAAAGTGGTGTTGCCGATGGCAACCGGCGGCAGCATCGCCCACATGCTGGCGGTGGATTACGCCCTCAAGCCGGTGTTGTCCGCGCTCAAGGCCCAGGAAATGCTCCATGGGATCTTTGCCGAGGACAGCCAGATCGCTTATGGCGAAGGCAGTGCCCAGGCGCAATTGACGCCAGCATTGCAACAACGTCTGGACGAGGCGCTGGAACAGTTTTTCAGCGCCATGGCCCGTCGGCCCAAGCCGCTGGACCCTCGTGTACTGAACGAACGTTTGCTGAGTGCTCGCTGGAGCATCTGACCCGATTACTCCCTGATTCAACTTCACCTTACTCAGCCGCCAACGGCCCAGCAGGTGCAGCCAAAACCCCACAGCAAAAAGGAGAGGCGCCATGCGCACTGTCATTTTGCGTCGCGGGCTGGTCGCTCTGTTTGCTGCGGCTGTGTCCCTCGGCGTCATTACTCAAGCTCAAGCCGAGACCTTGCGGATCGGTTACCAGAAATACGGCACCCTGGTGCTGCTCAAAGCCAAGGGAACATTGGAAAAACGCCTCGCAGCCCAAGGCGTGGACGTGCAATGGACCGAGTTCCCCGGCGGCCCGCAGCTGCTTGAAGGCTTGAACGTCGGCTCCATCGACTTTGGCGTGACCGGTGAAACCCCACCGGTGTTCGCCCAGGCCGCAGGCGCCGACCTGCTCTACGTCGCTTACGAGCCACCGGCGCCCACCAGCGAGGCCATCCTGGTGCCCAAGGGGTCGGCCATCCAGTCGGTGCAAGATCTCAAGGGCAAGAAAGTCGTGCTGAACAAAGGCTCCAATGTCCACTACCTGCTGGTGCGGGCGTTGGAGGATGCCGGTCTGAAATATTCCGATATCCAGACCGTTTTCCTGCCGCCGGCCGACGCCCGCGCCGCGTTCGAACGTGGCAGCGTGGACGCCTGGGTGATCTGGGATCCGTATCAGGCGGCCGCTGAACAGCAGTTGCAGGCACGCACCCTGCGTGACGGCAAAGGCATCGTCGACAACCACCAGTTCTACCTCGCCACCAAACCCTATGCGCAAAAAAATCCTCAGGTCATTACGACGCTGGTGGAAGAGGTGCGGGCAGTGGGGGAGTGGTCCAAGGCCAACCCTGAAGACGTGACCAAGCAAGTATCGCCGCTGCTTGGCCTACCGGCGGACATCACCCTGACGGCGGTGAAACGCCAAGGCTACGGGGCGTTGTTCCTCACGCCGGAGGTGGTGGCGGCGCAGCAGAAAATTGCCGACAGCTTCTATCAGCTCAAATTGATTCCCAAGCCCTTGAGCATCAAGGACGTGATCTGGACGCCGCCGGCGGCCGTTGCGAACGCGCAGTAATTCGATCCCTTAGGAGACCACTCCATGAGCCTCAATATTTTCTGGTTCCTGCCTACCCACGGCGACGGCCATTACCTTGGCACTGCCGAAGGCGCCCGCGCCGTCGATCACGGTTACCTGCAACAAGTCGCCCAGGCGGCGGATCGACTGGGTTTCGGCGGCGTGCTGATCCCCACCGGACGTTCCTGCGAGGACTCCTGGCTGGTGGCCGCTTCGTTGATTCCGGTGACCCAGCGCCTGAAATTCCTCGTTGCCCTGCGTCCCGGGATCATCTCCCCGACAGTGGCCGCGCGTCAGGCCGCGACGCTCGACCGGTTGTCCGGCGGGCGTGCGTTGTTCAACCTGGTGACTGGCGGCGACCCGGATGAGTTGGCCGGCGACGGCCTGTTCCTCGACCACGAGCAACGCTACCAGGCGTCGGTTGAATTCACCCGCATCTGGCGCCGGGTGCTGGAAGGCGAAACCGTGGATTACGACGGTGAGCACATCAGTGTGAAGGGCGCCAAGCTGCTCTATCCACCGATCCAGCAACCGCGTCCACCGCTGTATTTCGGTGGCTCGTCGGAAGCCGCCCAGGATTTGGCAGCCGAGCAGGTGGAAATGGTGCTGACCTGGGGCGAGCCGCCCGCAGCTGTCGCGGAAAAAATCGAGCAAGTACGGGCCAAGGCTGCAAAATTGGGGCGCACGGTACGCTTCGGCATCCGCCTGCATGTGATCGTGCGGGAAACCAATGCCGAGGCCTGGCAAGCGGCCGACCGGCTGATCTCTCACCTGGACGACGACACCATCGCCCGTGCCCAGGCGTCCCTGGCGCGCTTCGATTCGGTGGGCCAGCAACGCATGGCCGCCCTGCACGGTGGCCGTCGCGACAAGCTGGAAGTCAGCCCCAACCTCTGGGCCGGCGTCGGCCTGGTTCGCGGCGGGGCCGGTACGGCGCTGGTGGGCGATGGTCCGACCGTGGCGGCACGGGTCAAGGAATACGCTGACCTTGGCATCGACACCTTTATTTTCTCCGGTTATCCACACCTGGAAGAGTCCTATCGTGTGGCGGAACTGTTGTTCCCACACCTGGACGTCGAGCGCCCGGAATTACCGAAAAGCCAGGGCTATGTGAGCCCGTTCGGTGAAATGGTCGCCAACGATATTCTTCCCAAAGCCGCGTCCCAGAGCTGAGGCGGCCATGAAGAAAATCATCCACACCCTCGCGCCCTGGGCGGTGCCTCTGCTGTTGCTGGCGGTATGGCAACTGTCGGTGTCGGCCGGTTGGTTGTCCACGCGGATCCTGCCAGCACCCGTGGCCGTGATCGAGGCCGGGGTCAACCTGGTGCGCAGCGGCGAGATCTGGACGCACCTGGCAATCAGCGGTTGGCGCGCAGCGGTGGGCTTTCTGATCGGCGGTGGCATCGGCCTGACCCTGGGCTTCATCACCGGTTTGTCGAAATGGGGCGAACGTCTGTTGGACAGTTCCGTGCAAATGGTCCGGAACATCCCGCACCTGGCGCTGATTCCGTTGGTGATCCTGTGGTTTGGCATTGATGAGTCGGCGAAGATTTTCCTGGTGGCCCTGGGCACGTTGTTCCCGATCTACCTCAACACCTACCACGGCATTCGCAACGTCGACCCGGCGCTGGTGGAAATGTCCCGCAGCTACGGCTTGTCCGGCTTCAGGCTGTTTCGCCAGGTGATCCTGCCTGGCGCCCTGCCTTCAATCCTGGTGGGCGTGCGCTTTGCCCTGGGTTTCATGTGGCTGACGCTGATCGTGGCGGAAACCATCTCGGCCAGCGCCGGCATTGGCTATCTGGCGATGAATGCCCGGGAGTTCCTGCAAACCGATGTGGTGGTGCTGGCGATCCTTTTGTACGCCGTGCTGGGCAAATTGGCCGACCTTGCCGCCCGTGGGCTTGAGCGGGTCTGGCTGCGCTGGCACCCGGCGTACCAAGTGAACAAGGGAGGTGCCGCATGACCGCCCAACAACCTCCGCGCCTGCTGCGGGGCATACCGCTGGCGGTGCGCAAGCTGCAAAAAACCTTCGGCATGCGCCAGGTATTGCGCGACATCGACCTGCATATCCCGGCCGGGCAGTTCGTGGCCGTGGTCGGTCGCAGCGGCTGTGGCAAAAGTACCTTGCTGCGGTTGCTGGCCGGGCTCGATCAACCCACCGATGGTCAACTGTTGGCGGGCTCGGCAGCGTTAAGTGCCGCGCAACAGGACACGCGGTTGATGTTCCAGGAAGCGCGTTTGCTGCCCTGGAAAAAAGTCATCGACAACGTCGGCCTCGGGCTCAAGGGCAACTGGCGTCCGCAGGCGTTGCAGGCACTGGAAGCCGTCGGCTTGGCCGACCGCGCACATGAGTGGCCGGCGGCGCTGTCCGGCGGACAGAAACAACGAGTGGCCCTGGCCCGGGCGCTGATTCATCAGCCACGCCTGTTGTTGCTCGATGAACCCTTGGGCGCGCTGGACGCACTGACCCGCATCGAGATGCAGCAACTGATCGAAAACCTCTGGCAGCAGCACGGCTTCACGGTGTTGCTGGTGACCCACGATGTCAGCGAGGCGGTAGCGATTGCCGATCGGGTGATCCTGATCGAGGACGGCCAGATCGGCCTCGACCTGCCCATCGACCTGCCACGCCCACGGGTTCGCGGCTCTCATCGCCTGGCGAGCCTGGAAACCGAAGTCCTCAACCGTGTGCTGTCCTTGCCCGGCCAACCGCCGGAACCGGAACCCGTTTCACCCTTGCCCACGCAATTGCGTTGGGCGCAATAACTTCATCCAGACAGGAATCGACACCATGACTATCAAAGCCATCAACGTACGCAACCAGTTCAAAGGCACCATCAAGGAAATCGTCGAAGGCGACGTGCTGTCGGAAATCGACGTGCAGACCGCTTCGGGCATCGTCACTTCGGTTATCACTACCCGCTCGGTCAAGGAGTTGGAACTGGCGATCGGCAGCGAAGTGATTGCCTTCGTCAAATCCACCGAGGTGTCTATCGCCAAGTTGTGAGCGATGTGTCACCCACGGCCCCGGACGGCGTGAGCCCTTCGGGGCTTTTTGGTTTTTTGGCAGCTTGTGAACTAGCGTTGGTGAAGCTGGAAGGGGCCTTTGTGGCGAGGGGATTTATCCCCGCTGGGCTGCGAAGCGGCCCCAAACCAGGCAACTCGATGTGCCAGGAAGATGAGTTCACTGCTTTAGGGCTGCTGCGCAGCCCAGCGGGGATAAATCCCCTCGCCACATGGATCAGGGGGCTTCACGCTTGGGCAGATACGGCGGCAGATACAGCCCCAGGTACGCGTCGAACACCCGCATGCCTTCTTCGGCCATGCGCGGGGTGATCTGGTCGTGTTGTTGTACCGAGCGGGCGTAGACGCGGTCGCCCAGTTCCATGGCCAGGGCGAACACGTCGACGTCTTTGGGCAAGCTCGGCAGCTCGAAATGGTGGTCGAACACCTTATGCATCAGGTCGCCCAGCTCGAGGTCGTGCTGGCGGTCGGCCTGGGTGACTTCGGTCAGGCCGTGCTGGGCCAGGATCAGCTGGCGGGCGGCAGCGTCCTGGCTGTAGATGGCGAGCATGCGTTGTTCCACCAGCCGTGACAGGTCGTGCCAATGGTTCAACGCCCCATGATCGATCGGTGCTTGCAGGCAGGCGCGAAAGGCGGCATGGACGTCGGCGGTCAGGGCTTCGAGCAGGGCCGGGACGCTGGCAAAGAAGTGGTACACGGAAGAGGGCGGGATCCCGGCGCGCTCGGCGACGCTGTAGATCGACAGGCTGGCCACGCCTTCGGCGGCAAGCAGCGTACGGGCGGCATCAAGAATGGTGTCGATCCGGGCCTGGCTGCGTGCGCGGGGTTTGCGGGGGGGGGCGATGCGCGTCATGGACGTCTCCTGCGGGGCTGCCGGGCATTGTACGAGTCGGGTCCTGTGTTGTCTGCCAGGCTGTCATCGCGGGCAAGCCTTGCTCCCACAGGGAACTGTGATAAACCTGGATCAGGTGATTGACCAGAACTCCCACAGGAACTGTGATGAACTCGGATCAGGTGGTTACCACAGATCCAATGTGGGAGCTGAGCTTGCTCGCGATCCGCCGAAGGCGGCCATCCACCCAAATATAAAAAAACGCCGCAGCCCCGAAGGCCTGCGGCGTTTTTTTTACTGCAACCCACTTACACGGTATGCAGGTACCAGTTGTACTCGAGGTCGGAGATGGAGTGTTCGAACTCCTCCAGCTCGCTTTCCTTGCAGGCCACGAAGATATCGATGTATTTCGGGTCGATGTACTTGGCCATGACTTCGCTGTCGTCCAGCTCGCGCAGGGCATCGCGCAAGTTGTTCGGCAGGCTTTGCTCGTTCTGCTCGTAGCTGTTGCCTTCCACCGGCGCACCGGGCTCGATCTTGTTGGTCAGGCCATGGTGTACGCCCGCCAGCACGGCGGCCATCAGCAGGTAGGGGTTGGCATCGGCACCGGCGACGCGGTGCTCCAGGCGCACGGCATCGGCCGAGCCGGTAGGGACGCGCAAGGCCACGGTGCGGTTGTCCAGGCCCCAGGTCGGCGAGTTCGGCACGTAGAACTGTGCGCCGAAACGACGGTAGGAGTTGACGTTCGGGCAGAGGAAAGCCATCTGCGCGGGCAGGGTCTCGAGCACACCGCCGATCGCGTGACGCAGTGCGGCGTTCTGCTCGGGATCCTCGCTGGCAAAAATATTCTTGCCATCTTTATCAAGAATCGAGATGTGGACGTGCAGACCATTACCCGCCTGGCCCGGATAAGGCTTGGCCATGAAGGTGGTGTCCATTTCATGGTCGTAGGCGATGTTCTTGATCAGACGCTTGAGCAGGACCGCATAGTCGCAGGCCTTGATCGGATCGGCCACGTGGTGCAGGTTCACTTCGAACTGCGCCGGGGCACTTTCCTTGACGATGGCGTCGGCGGGAATGCCTTGCTCCTTGGCCCCTTCCAGAATGTCCTGGAGGCAATCGACGTATTCGTCGAGGTCATCGATCAGGTAGACCTGGGTCGAGTGCGGGCGTTTGCCGGAGATCGGCGAGCGAGGCGGTTGTGGGCGTCCATTCACGTTCTCCTGGTCGATCAGGTAGAACTCCAGCTCGAATGCGGCGCAGATGGTCAGGCCCAGTTCATCGAACTTGGTCACGACTTGGCGCAGGACTTCACGCGGGTCGGCGAAGAAAGGCTCGCCTTCGAGTTCGTGCATGGTCATCAACAGTTGCGCAGTGGGGCGCTTCTGCCAAGGCTCGTTGCACAGGGTGTCAGGGATTGGATAGCAGATCCGGTCGGCATCGCCGATGTCCAGACCCAGGCCGGTGCTTTCCACCGTAGAGCCATTGATATCCAGGGCAAATAAAGAGGCCGGCAGGTTGATGCCTTTCTCGTAAACCTTGTGGAGGCTGGTGCGTTCTATGCGCTTGCCGCGCACCACACCATTCATATCCGCAATCAGAAGGTCAACGTACAGAACCTCAGGATGTTCCTTAAGGAACGCGTTCGCTTCGTTAAGCTGAACGGCACGCGGGGGTACCGACATGATGCAACACCTTTGTTGTTAAAAATATCAATCATTGATCTCTTCGAAAGCCAGTCAACCCGAACGGCATGCCGAAGTCAAGCAGGGCCTTTTTTGCCCTAAAAAAGCACCTTCAGGGCTTTTTTGAGGCAATTTAGGGCGTTTTTTTCCCTTTAAGGGTCTTGGCGCCCGCGGGCTTGAGCGGGCCGTGTTGTATTTTTTACGGGGGTGTTGTGTAAAAAAATGAACAAGGCTAAGCTCGATTCAAACCCATAACAGCAATAATACCGGGGTGCTTCATGTCTCGCCTGCCGTTAATCGGCGTCACCACCTGCTCCAGGCAGATTGGTCTGCATGCTTATCACATCAGTGGCGATAAATATTCCCGGGCTGTCGCGACAGCCGCCAAGGGCCTGCCAGTGCTGCTTCCGTCCCTGGCGGATCTGCTCCCGCCGTCCGATATTCTGGACGCCCTGGACGGTATTCTCTTTACCGGCTCTCCTTCCAATGTAGAACCTTTTCATTACCAAGGCCCGGCCAGTTCGCCGGGCACTGCTCATGATCCTGCACGGGACGCCACCACCTTGCCGCTGATCCGCGCCGCTGTCGAGGCGGGCATCCCGGTGCTGGGCATTTGCCGTGGTTTCCAGGAGATGAACGTAGCCTTTGGCGGCAGCCTGCATCAGAAAGTTCATGAAGTCGGAACGTTCATCGATCATCGTGAAGACGATACTCAAGCGGTGGATGTTCAATACGGCCCTGCCCACGCCGTGCATATCCAGCCTGGCGGCGTACTGGCAGGCCTGGGGCTGCCCCAGCTAATAGAGGTCAACTCGATCCACAGCCAGGGCATCGAGCGCCTGGCGCCTGGGTTACGAGCCGAAGCGGTGGCCCCCGATGGCCTGATCGAGGCGGTTTCGGTGCCAGAAGGCAAGGCTTTTGCTTTAGGTGTGCAATGGCACCCCGAATGGGAGGTAAGCTCTAACCCGCACTACCTTGCGATTTTCCAGGCATTTGGCGATGCCTGCCGAGCAAGGGCAACACAACGCGACGCCGATGCGTCAAACAACGCCTGACGACTAATAGCAGTCAGGAAACTCACGCCTAGAGGCATTTATGAGTAACAACCTCGACCAGCTCACCGATTGGTTGAAAGACCACAAGATCACAGAAGTCGAATGCATGATTGGCGACCTCACCGGTATCACCCGGGGCAAGATCTCGCCGACCAACAAGTTCATTGCCGAGAAAGGCATGCGCCTGCCCGAGAGCGTTCTGCTCCAGACCGTTACGGGCGACTATGTCGAAGACGACATCTATTACGAACTGCTCGACCCTGCCGACATCGACATGATCTGCCGCCCGGACGAGAACGCAGTCTTCCTTGTGCCCTGGGCCATCGAGCCCACAGCCCAGGTTATCCACGACGCCTACGACAAGCAGGGCAACCCCATCGAGCTGTCGCCGCGCAACGTGCTCAAGAAAGTACTCAAGCTCTACGCCGACAAGGGTTGGCAGCCGATCGTCGCGCCGGAAATGGAGTTCTACCTGACCAAGCGCAGCGATGACCCGGACTTTCCGCTGCAACCGCCCGTTGGCCGCTCCGGCCGTCCGGAAACCGGCCGCCAATCCTTTTCGATCGAAGCGGCCAACGAATTCGACCCGCTGTTCGAAGACGTCTACGACTGGTGCGAACTGCAGGAGCTGGACCTCGATACCCTGATCCACGAGGACGGCACGGCGCAGATGGAAATCAATTTCCGTCATGGCGATGCCCTGTCCCTGGCCGACCAGATCCTGGTGTTCAAGCGCACCATGCGCGAAGCGGCACTCAAGCACGACGTGGCTGCCACCTTCATGGCCAAGCCCATGACCGGCGAGCCGGGCAGTGCGATGCACTTGCACCAGAGCATCATCGACAAGGAAACCGGCAAGAACGTCTTCTCCAATGAAGACGGAACCATGAGCGAGCTGTTCCTGCACCACATCGGCGGCCTGCAGAAATTCATCCCCGAGCTGTTGCCGCTGTTCGCCCCTAACGTCAACTCGTTCCGCCGCTTCCTGCCGGATACGTCGGCGCCGGTGAACGTGGAGTGGGGCGAAGAGAACCGCACCGTGGGGCTGCGCGTGCCGGATGCCGGGCCGCAGAACCGTCGGGTGGAAAACCGCTTGCCGGGCGCCGATGCCAACCCGTACCTGGCGATTGCCGCCAGCCTGCTGTGTGGCTTCATCGGCATGGTCGAAGGCATCAACCCGAGTGCGCCGGTGGTGGGCCGAGGTTACGAACGCCGCAACCTGCGTTTGCCGCTGACCATCGAAGACGCCCTGGAACGCATGGAAAACAGCACCACCATCGAGAAATACCTGGGCAAGAAATTCATCACAGGCTACGTCGCGGTCAAGCGGGCCGAGCATGAAAACTTCAAGCGCGTGATCAGTTCGTGGGAGCGGGAATTCCTGCTCTTTGCCGTCTGAAGCGCCGGGCGGGGCTGCTTCAGGCAGCTTCGCCCTCACCGATAACAGGAGAATTGGCATGACCCGCAATAACCCGCAAACCCGTGAATGGCAGGCCCTGAGCAACGATCACCACCTGGCGCCGTTCAGCGACTTCAAGCAGCTCAAAGAGAAAGGCCCGCGCATCATCACCCACGCCAAGGGCGTCTACCTCTGGGACAGTGAAGGCAACAAGATCCTCGACGGCATGGCCGGCCTCTGGTGCGTGGCCGTCGGTTATGGCCGCGAGGAACTGGCCGACGCCGCCAGCCAGCAGATGCGCGAGCTGCCGTACTACAACCTGTTCTTCCAGACGGCCCACCCGCCGGTGCTGGAATTGTCCAAAGCCATCGCCGACATCGCCCCTGAAGGCATGAACCACGTGTTCTTCACCGGCTCCGGCTCCGAGGGCAACGACACCATGCTGCGGATGGTCCGCCACTATTGGGCGATCAAGGGCCAGCCGAACAAGAAAGTCATCATCAGCCGCAAGAACGGTTATCACGGTTCGACCGTGGCCGGCGCGAGCCTGGGCGGCATGACCTATATGCATGAACAGGGCGACCTGCCGATCCCGGGCATTGTCCACATCGCCCAACCTTACTGGTTCGGTGAAGGCGGCGACATGAGCCCCGAAGAGTTCGGTGTGTGGGCGGCCAACCAGTTGGAAGAAAAGATCCTGGAGCTCGGCGTGGACAACGTCGGCGCCTTCATCGCCGAGCCGATCCAGGGCGCCGGCGGCGTGATCGTGCCGCCGGACAGCTACTGGCCGCGCATGAAGGAAATCCTCGCCAAGTACGACATCCTGTTCGTAGCCGACGAAGTGATCTGTGGCTTCGGCCGTACCGGTGAGTGGTTCGGTACCGACCATTACGGGTTGAAACCGCACATGATGACCATCGCCAAGGGCCTGACCTCCGGCTACATCCCCATGGGCGGGCTGATCGTGCGTGACGACGTGGTCGCAGTGCTCAACGAGGGCGGCGACTTCAACCACGGGTTTACCTATTCCGGTCATCCGGTGGCCGCGGCAGTGGCCCTGGAAAACATCCGTATCCTGCGCGACGAAAAGATCATCGAGCGCGTCCATGCTGAAACGGCACCCTATTTGCAGAAGCGTTTGCGGGAACTGAACGATCATCCGCTGGTGGGTGAAGTGCGCGGTGTCGGTTTGCTGGGGGCGATCGAGCTGGTTCAGGACAAGGCCACGCGCAAGCGCTACGAAGGCAAGGGTGTGGGCATGATCTGCCGGCAGTTCTGTTTCGATAACGGGCTGATCATGCGCGCGGTGGGTGACACCATGATCATTGCGCCGCCGCTGGTGATCAGCAAGGCCGAGATCGATGAACTGGTGACCAAGGCGCGGCAGTGCCTGGACCTGACGCTCAGTGCGTTGCAAGGCTAAGTGCTAGGCTCTGAGCGAGGTGCCTGCAAGGGCCTCGCCCAGCGAGAATAAAAGGCTGGGCTTGTGTTGAAAGCCTGGCCTGTAACTTGCCAGACTACCGGCTGTTCAAGTCGCCCGTGAGCCGGCTACTGAACTGTGGCTAAGAAGAATAACTGGAGCATTTTTTCATGAAGGCATTAGGTATGAAGATAGCTGGCAAGACCCTCCTCGCCATGTCCCTGATGGGCGTGATGGCGGGCGCTGTTCAGGCGGACGACAAAGTGCTGCACGTCTATAACTGGTCCGACTACATTGCGCCGGACACCGTCGCCAAGTTCGAGAAAGAATCGGGGATCAAAGTCGTCTACGACGTGTTCGACAGCAACGAAACCCTGGAAGCCAAGTTGCTGGCCGGCAAATCCGGTTATGACATCGTGGTGCCGTCGAACAACTTCCTGGCCAAGCAGATCAAGGCCGGGGTCTACCAGAAACTCGACAAGTCCAAGTTGCCCAACTGGAAAAACCTGAACACCGACCTGCTCAAGGCCGTTTCGGTGAGCGATCCGGGCAACGAACACGCCTTCCCGTACATGTGGGGTTCGATCGGCATTGGTTTCAACGCCGAGAAGGTCAAGGCGGCTTTGGGTGCCGACGCGCCGACCAACTCGTGGGACCTGCTGTTCAAGCCGGAAAACGCCGCCAAGCTGAAAGCCTGCGGCATCAGCTTCCTCGACTCGCCGACCGAGATGATCCCGGTGGCGCTGCACTACCTGGGCTATCCGACCGACAGCCAGGACAAGAAACAACTGGCTGAAGCCGAGGCACTGTTCCTCAAGATCCGTCCTTCGATCGGCTACTTCCACTCTTCCAAGTACATCTCCGACCTGGCCAACGGCAACATCTGCGTAGCGGTCGGCTACTCGGGCGACATCTACCAGGCCAAGTCCCGTGCTGCCGAAGCCGGCGGCAAGGTTAAAGTCAGCTACAACATTCCGAAGGAAGGTGCTGGCAGCTTCTTCGACATGGTCGCCATCCCCAAGGATGCCGAGAACGTCGAGGGTGCCTACAAGTTCATGACCTTCCTGCAAAAGCCGGAAATCATGGCTGAAATCACCGACACCGTGAGCTTCCCGAACGGCAACGCGGCCTCCACGCCGCTGGTCAGCAAGGAAATCACCAGCGACCCGGGCATCTACCCGCCGGCAGACGTGCAAGCCAAGCTCTACGCGATTGCCGACCTGCCAGCCGCGACCCAGCGGATCATGACTCGCAGCTGGACCAAGATCAAATCCGGTAAATAAGCCGGCCTGAAGCATCTTCCTGTTGTCGCTGCCATCGCGGCGGCGGCAACAGGAGCAATTAAATAACTAAAAGTTTTGCTGGATCGGTTTATCGAGGGTAAGTTGCGCGCCGGTTTTGTTGCAGGGCCTCTCTTGGCCAAGTAACGGGGGCAACTTGGGCCCAACTATTTAAGAGGACCTCCACGTGCCAGTCTTTTCTTTGTTACGTAACGCCTTGCTGGTCGGCGCCGGCCTGACGCTCGCCGTCAGCGTCCAGGCTGCCTCCACCGTGCATATTTATAATTGGTCGGACTACATCGGCGAGACCACCCTGGCGGATTTCGAAAAAGCCACTGGCATCAAGCCGGTGTATGACGTGTTCGATTCCAACGAAACCCTGGAAGGCAAGTTGCTGGCCGGGCGTACCGGTTACGACGTGGTGGTGCCGTCCAACCACTTCCTGGGCAAGCAGATCAAGGCCGGGGCGTTCCAGAAGCTCGACAAGGCGCAGTTGCCCAACTACGCCAACCTCGACCCTGTGCTGCTCAAGCGCCTGGAAAAGAACGATCCGGGCAACCAGTACGCCGTGCCTTACCTGTGGGGCACCAACGGCATCGGCTACAACGTCGAGAAGATCAAGGCGGTCCTGGGCGTCGAGAAGATCGATTCGTGGGCCATGCTGTTCGAGCCGGAAAACATCAAGAAGCTGTCTAGCTGCGGTGTTTCGTTCCTCGATTCGGGCGACGAGATGATCCCGGCGATGCTCAATTACCTGGGCCTGAACCCCAACAGCGAAGACCCTGAAGACTACAAGAAGGCCGAGGCCCAGCTCCTCAAGATCCGGCCTTACGTGACCTACTTCAATTCCTCCAAATACATCTCCGACCTGGCCAATGGCGAGATCTGCGTGGCCGCCGGTTTCTCCGGCGACATCTTCCAGGCTCGCGAGCGTGCCAGCGAAGCCGGCAAGGGCGTCGATATCGCCTACGTGATTCCCAAGGAAGGCGGCAACCTGTGGTTTGACATGCTGGCGATCCCGCGCGACGCCAGCAACGTCAAGCAAGCGCACGCGTTCATCAACTACCTGCTCAAGCCTGAGGTCATCGCCCAGGTCAGCGATGTCGTCGGTTATGCCAACCCGAACCCCAAGGCTGGCGAACTGATGGATCAGAAAGTACGCACCGACGAAGCGGTTTACCCACCGCAAGCAGTCGTCGACAAGCTCTACGTCAACTCCGAGTTGCCGCCCAAGATCCAACGACTCATGACCCGCAGCTGGACCAAGGTCAAGTCGGGTAAATAACGTCAACACTCTTAGGTTCGTCCGCGTGGGGCGAACTGCAAATTCTGTGGGAGTTTCGTAAATGGCAGTTGCCTCCGGCGCCTATAAGAAAGCCCTCGAGGGCGACCAGACACCCAAGCAGGTGTTGGTCAAAATCGACCGGGTCACGAAAAAGTTCGACGAGACGATTGCCGTGGACGATGTGTCCCTGGAAATCAAGAAAGGCGAGATCTTCGCCTTGCTCGGCGGTTCGGGATCGGGCAAATCCACCTTGCTGCGCATGCTGGCCGGTTTCGAGCGGCCTACCGAAGGGCGGATTTTCCTCGATGGCGTGGACATCACCGATATGCCGCCCTACGAGCGGCCGATCAACATGATGTTCCAGTCCTACGCTTTGTTCCCCCACATGACTGTGGCGCAGAACATCGCCTTTGGCTTGCAACAGGACAAGATTCCGAAAGCCGAGGTCGATGCCCGCGTGGCTGAAATGCTCAAGCTGGTGCAGATGAGCCAGTACGCCAAGCGCAAGCCGCACCAGCTTTCCGGCGGCCAGCGCCAGCGTGTGGCCCTGGCCCGTTCCCTGGCCAAGCGCCCGAAGCTGTTGCTGCTCGACGAGCCAATGGGCGCCCTGGACAAGAAGCTGCGCTCGCAAATGCAGCTTGAGCTGGTGGAGATCATCGAGCGGGTCGGCGTGACCTGCGTCATGGTGACCCACGACCAGGAAGAGGCCATGACCATGGCCGAACGCATCGCGATCATGCACCTGGGCTGGATCGCCCAGATCGGCAGCCCGATCGACATCTACGAAACCCCGACCAGCCGGCTGGTCTGCGAGTTCATCGGCAACGTCAACATCTTCGAGACCGAAGTGGTGGACGACGCCGAAGGCCACGCGGTGCTGACCTGCAAGGACCTGGACCGCAACATCTACGTGGGCCACGGCATCAGCACCTCGGTGCAGGACAAGTCTGTGACCTACGCCATTCGCCCGGAAAAGCTGCTGGTCACGTCCGAGCAGCCGACCTGTGAGCACAACTGGTCCAGCGGCAAGGTCCATGACATCGCCTACCTGGGCGGCCACTCGGTGTTCTACGTCGAGTTGCCGAGCGGCAAGCTGGTGCAGTCCTTCGTCGCCAACGCCGAACGCCGCGGCCAGCGTCCGACCTGGGGCGACCAGGTGTTCGTCTGGTGGGAAGACGACAGCGGCGTGGTACTTCGCTCATGAACATGCGCAAACTCAAACGCCGACTCGATCGAATAACGCCCGGTGGCCGCCAACTGGTCATCGGGGTGCCCTTCATCTGGCTGTTCCTGTTCTTCATGCTGCCGTTCTTCATCGTCCTGAAGATCAGCTTCGCCGAAGCTGACGTAGCCATTCCGCCGTACACCGAGATCTACAGCTACGTCGACCAGAAGCTGCAGGTGCTGCTCAACCTCGCCAACTACGCGATGCTGAGCGAGGACGATCTGTACATCGCCGCCTACCTAGGCTCGCTGAAGATGGCGCTGATCAGCACTGTCTTGTGCTTGCTGATCGGTTATCCGATGGCCTATGGCATCGCCAATGCCCGCAAAGAGATGCAGACGGTGCTGGTGCTGCTGATCATGATGCCGACCTGGACCGCGATCCTGATCCGCGTCTACGCGTGGATGGGCATCCTCAGCAACAACGGCTTGCTCAACGGTTTTTTACTGAGCATGGGTTGGATCAGCGAACCGCTGCAGATCCTCAACACCAACCTGGCGGTGTATATCGGGGTGGTCTACTCCTATCTGCCGTTCATGATCCTGCCGTTGTACGCCAACCTGGTGAAGCACGACTCCAGTCTGCTGGAGGCCGCATCGGACCTGGGTTCGAGCACCTTCAACAGCTTCTGGAAAATCACCGTGCCGCTGTCCAAGAACGGCATCGTCGCCGGCTGCATGCTGGTGTTCATCCCCGTGGTGGGCGAGTTCGTGATCCCGGAACTGCTGGGCGGTCCGGAAACCCTGATGATCGGCAAAGTGCTGTGGCAGGAATTCTTCAATAACCGAGACTGGCCGGTGGCTTCCGCCCTGGCGGTGGTGATGCTGGCGATCCTGATCGTGCCCATCATCCTGTTCAACCGCAGTCAGGCCAAAGAAATGGAGGGCAAGGAATGAAGCGCTTCAGTTTTTCAAGCCTGATGCTGGTGCTGGGTTTTCTGTTCATCTACGCGCCGATGTTGATCCTGGTGATCTACTCGTTCAACGCCTCGAAACTGGTGACGGTGTGGGGCGGTTGGTCGATCAAGTGGTACGTCGGCCTGCTGGACAATAGCCAACTGATGGGGGCGGTGGTGCGCTCGCTGGAAATCGCCTGCTACACGGCGATTGCCGCGGTGGCCCTGGGTACGCTGGCGGCTTTCGTGCTGACCCGCATCACCCACTTCAAGGGCCGCACGCTGTTCGGCGGCCTGGTCACCGCGCCGTTGGTGATGCCGGAAGTCATCACTGGCCTGTCGCTGTTGCTGCTGTTCGTGGCCATGGCCCAGATGATCGGCTGGCCCCAGGAGCGTGGCATCGTCACGATCTGGATTGCCCACACGACGTTCTGCGCGGCCTATGTGGCGGTGGTGGTCTCGGCGCGCCTGCGTGAGCTGGACCTGTCCATCGAAGAGGCGGCCATGGACCTCGGTGCGCGGCCGTGGAAGGTGTTCTTCCTGATCACCATCCCGATGATCGCGCCGTCACTGGCGGCGGGGGGCATGATGTCGTTCGCATTGTCCCTGGATGACCTGGTGCTGGCGAGCTTCGTCTCCGGCCCCGGCTCGACGACCTTGCCGATGGAAGTCTTCTCGGCGGTGCGCCTGGGGGTGAAGCCGGAAATCAACGCCGTAGCGAGCCTGATCCTGCTGGCGGTGTCGCTGGTGACCTTCCTGGTCTGGTACTTCAGCCGTCGCGCCGAAGAAAATCGCAAGCGCGCGATCCAGCAAGCCATCGAAGAAAGCGCCGCTGACTCCTGGAAACAACCGGAAGTACGCCGGCCCGAGACCTCGCGGGTCTGAATCTGTGGGAGCGGGCTTGCTCGCGAAAGCGGTGTGGCAGTCAATGAAGAGGTTGAATGCCAGTCCGCCATCGCGAGCAAGCTCGGCTCCCACAGGGTTTTTGGGGCGCCTATAAATCCGCGGCCGAATGCAGATCCCATTGTGGGAGCGAGCTTGCTCGCGAAAGCGGTGCGTCAGTCAGCGAAGATGTTGAATGTCAGTCCGCCATCGCGAGCAAGCTTTGCTCCCACAGGGTTTTTGGGGCGCCTATAAATCCGCTGCCAAACGCAGATCCCATTGTGGGAGCTTGCTCGCGAAAGCGGCCTGCAGGTTATTGGCCGTTCACTTCTTCAGCGCGTCATGGGCTTCCAGCGCGCGCAAGGAGTAGATGTACGCCGCACCTGCGTTGAGGGACACCGCGGTGGCCAGGGTGGCGGCGATTTCTTCGCGGGTGGCGCCGGCCTTGATGGCGGCGTCGGTGTGTACGCCGATGCAGCCGTCACAGCGTGTGGTGATAGCGACAGCGATGGAGATCAGTTCACGGGTCTTGGCATCGAGCACATTGTTCTCAGCCGCGGCTTCGTCCAGGGCCATGTAGGCCTTGACCATCTTGGGATTGCTCTTGCCCAGGGCGCCAAAGGCGCTCTTGATGGTGGGCAGCAGTTCGGACCAGTTATTGAACATAGCGATGACTCCTGTGAGAGGGGGGCGTTGAACCCTTGTAGTCTTGACCAACAATGACGATTGAGCGCGTTGGTGATGAAAAATGACACTGGCCCGAATCAGGGCGCGGTCCGGGCCGGTAGCAGCTTCAGGGTCGAGCGGGTATTGGCCACCACTTCTTCCTCGGCCAGGTGCGCCTGGTGATAGACCCCTTCGATGTACGCCTCGGCCTGATCCTCGTAATGCTTGTCGAACGGCACGCCGCTCTGGCCGACGGGGTTGATGGTGACGCTGTGGCTCGGGTCGGCGAAGTCGATGATGCGCCGGGTCGAAGGCCCGTAGGTCACCGGCCACGGTGCCGGGCCGATTTTGGCGGAGAGGTTGTTGGGCACCTCGTGGGTACCCGGTGCCGCGAAGGGGCCGACGTTGAAGATCCGGTCCAGCGGCTTTTGCAGGCCCAGCGGGTGGCCATGGGTGAGGGTGTGGGCCTTGCCCCATTGCCATTGCGTGGCATCGTCGCCGAGGGTGACCTTCAGGTGCGTCAGGCTCTTGTCCCAGGCCTTTTTCACGGTGTCGGCACGGGTTTCCGTGCCGAGGGTCGTGCGGTCATCCCACCACGGTGAATCTCCGGAGGCCGCCAAGCGTGGCAGGGCTGCGTCGATCACCCGGGTCGACAGCGCGGTTTCGAAGAAGCCGTCGCCCAGTTCATCGTGCAGGGCGGCGTCCGCCAGGTTGAACAGGAACTGGTTGAACAGCGTGGCGCTGATGGAGTCCAGCGGGTAATCGCCCGGCCATTGGGCCAATTGTTCCACCCATTTGCGTTCCTGTGGGTCGCTGACCACTTCACGCAGCACCGGCAACAACGGCGCGAGCACGCGAGGGCCGTAGGCGGTGGTTGTGCCCAGTTGCAGTTTCTGGGTGGTTGGGATGTCCCATTTCGCCTGCTTGTCGCTGAGCTGCTGGTTGAGTTGTTGGCCACGGTCGGCGAGGTTGTAGTAACCGGGGATCTCGATGCCGCTGGCCGGCACCGGCTGGAAGTTGGCCGAGACGATGTAGCCCCGCGCCGGGTTCTCTTCCTGCGGATTGCTGCTGAACGGATAGAAACCTTCCTTTTCCGCCTCCGGGCTGCTGCCGTCGAGGATGAAGCCAGGCTTCACACCGGCTGGCCGTTTGGGCAGTTGCGCGGCGGCCCACCAGCCGATGTCCCCCTTGGCGTTGGCCCACACCACGTTCAGCCCCGGTGCGTGGATCTTGGCCGAAGCGCCGCGAGCCTTGGTGAGGGTGTCGGCGCGGTTGAGCTGGTAAAAGGCCTCGAGGATCGGGTTGCGGCTTTCCAGGAAACCCCACCACATGGCGACCGGGGTCTTGCCGGCGTTTGCGCCGAGGGCATCGTTGACGATCGGACCGTGGGGCGACTGGCGCAGCACCAGCGTCACCGGTGCCTGGCCCTTGACCGCGATCTGCTGCTCGCTGCGGGTCATGTCCACCCATTGGTCTCGATACCAGACCTGTTCGGGATTGTCCGGGTTGACCTTCTCGGCGATCAGGTCAAGGTCGTCGTTCTGGAACATGGTGACGCTCCAGCCGAAATCCTTGTTCATGCCCAGCGTCGCGAAGGGGAGCAGCGCCTGGTATTGCCCGTAGAGTTCGAACCCCGGGGCCGACAAGTGCGCCTCGTACCACACCGAAGGCGTGGAAAAACGGATGTGCGGGTCACCCGCCAGCAACGGCTTGCCACTGTGGGTACGGCTGCCGGAAACCGCCCAGGCATTGCTGCCCTCGAACTGCGGCAGGCCGTTATCGGCCAGGGCCTGCTCGCTCAGGCGGGCCAGGGCGTTGAGGTCTTTCCAGTCGGCGGCAGCCAGCGGCAGGCCGCTCTTGCGACCTTCAGCCAGCACGCCCTGGGGCTGCCAGTCGAGGTCGAAAATGTTCAGGTAGTTGGCACCCAGCACATCGCGCACGTAGGTCAGCAGCGGTTCGGTGCGAAAGGCAGCGGCGAAGCTGTAGGCCATGTAGCCGGTAACGCTCACGGTGTCTTCGGCGGTGAACGGGCGCTTGGGAATGCCCAGCACATCGAATTCCACGGGCCGGGTGTGGCTGTCCTGGTAGGCGTTGATCCCGTCCAGGTAGGCTTGCATGGCGCGCCAGGCCGGGGATTGTGGGTCCTGCTCGGTCACGTAGGCCGCGGCGCGCTCGCGGATGCGCAGGCTGCGCATCAGCTTGTCAGTATCGAGCAGCTTCGGCCCCAGCACCTCGGCCAGTTCACCACGGGCTAGGCGGCGCATGATCTCCATCTGGAACAGCCGATCCTGGGCATGGACATAACCGAGGGCGCGGTACAGGTCGGTTTCGTTCTCGGCGCGGATATGCGGCACACCGCGTTCGTCGTAGCGCACCGTCACCGAGCCCTGCAGCCCTTGCAACTGCACCGTGCCTTGGCGGGTGGGCTGCTTGCTGTAGAGGTAGCCGCCCGCGACGATGATCGCGGTGACGATCAATGACAGGAAGGCGATGAGGGTGCGTTTCATGGTGAGTCCTTATTCTGATGACAGCGCTGCCATGGCCTCGCTGTTCGTTCCCTGTTTAACATGCCGCTGCGCGACTTCGCATCGCTCCTCGGGAGGATTTTTCGTCTTATTCCTTGCCTGATGTGTCCTGTGCCCACGGACAATAGCAACCCACCGCCATCGTATGAGTTGCATTGACCGCCCGACCGCCGCTCAACGCCTCGAGAATCGGCTCGATGAAGCTGTTGCTCGAATTGCAGGTCAGGCCTTCGCTGTAGGGACCGAAATACGCGAGCTGGCCGCTGCGATCCCAGATCGCCACGGCCGGGCTGGCGGGGATCTGGTTTGAGCCGGGCAGGCTCGGGAGCGCCTTGAGGCTGTTCAGGGTGGCCGGTAACTGACCGTGGCTGCCGGGCTTTTGTACCGCATAAAACTCGACGCCTTGCGGTACATATTTATCGACCAGCTCGGCAAGGTGTTGCTGGTTGCCGACGTTGCACGGGCACGCCGGGTCCCAGAAATGCACCAGGCGGATCGCGCCGGGGCCGGCCAGATCGGCAGGCAGGCGCAAGGGGTCGCCGGAAAACACCGCGGTGTGTTGGCTGAAAGTCCGCAGGAAACGGCCCTGGAACCAGTCATAGGCCGCCCACAATACGACGGCACATCCGAGGGCAAGCAGGCTGGCGAGCAAGGTCGTGCGGTGGGACGGGCGCATGGAGTCGATCCTCTGAGGCCGCGTAGCTTGCCATGCTTGCCGCGACAGATGAATATCGCAGGCTTGGAAAGTCAGTTTCGCGCAATGCGCCTATGCCTGGAAATCTTGATGCCTGCCACTTTCGATCCCGATCTCCTGCGTGCCAGCCTGCAACCGCTGGCCCAGTGGCAAGCCCTGTCCGAGCAAGCCCAGGCCTATCAGCGTTTCTATGGCCTGGACTTTCCCCAGCGGAGTGTGCGCAAGGGATTGGGGCGTTTCGAGGTGGGTGGGTATGAGTTGGTCAGCCAGGTCTGGTGGCCGGAAAAAGCCGTGGCGACCTTGTTTGTGTTCCACGGCTACTACGATCACATGGGGCTGTACCGGCACTTGATCGAATGGGCCCTGGAGCAGAAATTCGCGGTGATCGCCTGTGACCTGCCGGGCCATGGCCTGTCCAGCGGCGAACGCGCCAGCATCGAGGATTTCGCCGAATACCAGGCCGCGTTGCAAGGCCTGTTGGCCGAGGCCGGGACGCTGGACCTGCCGCAACCCTGGCATCTGTGCGGGCAAAGCACCGGCGGGGCGATCGTCGTCGATCACGTGCTCAACCAGGGCGCACAGAGCCCGGCCCAGGGCCAGGTCATCCTGCTGTCGCCCCTGGTGCGGCCGCGGGCCTGGGGCTGGTCGCGCTTGAGTTATTACCTGCTCAAGCCCTTCGTGACCGGTATTGCCCGGCGTTTCAGCGAGAACTCTACCGACCCGCAATTCCTGCCATTCCTGCAAGCCGATCCGTTGCAACCGCTGCGCCTGCCCACCGCGTGGGTGGGCGCGCTGGGGCAATGGATCAAGCGTATCGAAGCCGCCCCGAGCAGCCCGCGCCAGCCATTGATCGTGCAGGGACAGGCGGACATGACGGTGGATTGGGCGCACAACCTGCAAGTGCTGCGCAGCAAGTTCGACCGGCCGCAGGTGTTGATGTTGCCCGAGGGACGCCATCATTTGGCGAATGAGGCGCTGGCGTTGCGGCAGGAGATGTTTGGTTTTCTGACGAAGCGGATGAGCCGGGTTCGGCGGTGACCGGGCTATTGCTATCGCGAGCAAGCTCGCTCCCACAGGGTATTGAACAGCGAGATCCAATGTGGGAGCGAGCTTGCTCGCGATGGCGGCGCTGAACTACTGCCCGAGATTCTGCCCCACCGCCAACCCCGCCCGAATCGCCGCCAGGGCCGCTTGATAATAAGCCTGCCCCTCGGTCGATTCGGCGAAGGTGGCGAATTCTTCCAGCTCGGTATCCGTGAGGTCACGGTAGACGTACAACAGCGTGTTGTTCAGGTCCGTGCCGATCTGTTCCATTAACCGTTGGCGTTGTCCATTCAACATGCCCTGGGCCTGGCCGGCCCCCAAGAGCCCCGGGATCATCGAACTCAGGCTGTCGGCCGCCACGCCAGCGATCGCCAGGCTGACTTCGGCGCCGGCCTCGCGGGCGGGCAGCGCCTGGGCCAGGTGGCCGATGATCAACAGGCGGTTGTCGCTGGCTGGCATCTTCGGCAGGCCCTTGGCGTTTTTCGCCAATTGATCACGCCGGGTCGCCAGCAACTCAGCTGCCACGACTTTGCGGCCCAAAGGCGATTGGAAGAAGCTCAGGGCCGGCTGAGGGTCATGAAGATTCTTGCGCATTTGCGCCTCGGCCCGCTGGTCCATGGCCTGGGGGGCGAAACGTTGATTGCTGTTGTTCACCAGCGCCTGGAACACCGCCGGCGGCAGGCTGCTCTGATAGCGCTGCTGGGCGGCGCTCAAGGCATCACTGAAATGCGCCCGCTGTTCCGGCCAGCCGGCGACCTTGTACAACTGGTCGTAGCTGTCTGCCCAGGCGGGCAAAACGCAGAACATCAACAGTGAGAAAAGCAAACGGCGCATAGGGACTCCTGTCAGCAGCCGACTATTCTCCGTGGGGTGTGGGGTCTTGTCGAGAATTCGTATCAAGTTCGTACGGCGGTGCAATTTGACGCAGCAAACCGACACAGCGAACCCGCTGCGTGGCGCTGTCGGTTTTGCAGGCACAGGCATACTATGCGCGCCATGCAAATACCTTCTGATCACCCGCTGCTGTTACGTATCGTCGACGACCTGGCCGAGCGCGGCTGGTCGCAGCAGAACCTCTTCCTGCCGGAGGCGCTGACCCGCGCCTTGGCGGCCGAATGCCGCCAGCGCGCCGCCGAGGGCGAACTGGCCCCGGCAGCGGTCGGGCGTGGGCCGTTCTCGGAGATCCGCGAAGGGATCCGGGGTGATCACATCCAGTGGATCGAAGCCGGCCAGGCGCAAGCCTGCGACCATTACCTGGGGCTGATGGACAGCCTGCGCGAGGCGATGAATCGCGGGTTGTTCCTGGGCCTGGAAGACTTCGAAAGTCACTTTGCCCTCTACCCACCCGGCGCGTTTTACCTCAGGCACGTCGACCGCTTCCGCGATGACGACCGCCGCATGGTATCGGCGGTGCTCTACCTCAATGACGACTGGTTGCCGGAACACGGCGGCCAGTTACGCATGTACCTCGACGAAAACCTGGAGCAGGACGTGGTGCCCATTGGTGGTTGCCTGGTGGTGTTCCTGTCGGGGGACATTCCCCACGAAGTACTGCCGGCCACGCGTGATCGCCTGTCCTTGACCGGTTGGTTCCGCCGTCGCGGCAACGAGTTTTTCTGACGATGGAAAAGATCCTGGTCAGTCGCTGCCTGCTCGGGCATCGCGTGCGCTACGACGGCGGTGCCAGCGGGCCGTTCGATCAACTTCAGCAGTGGCTCGACGAAGGCCGGATCGTGCCGCTGTGCCCGGAAGTCGCCGGCGGCTTGCCTACGCCTCGGGCGGCGGCGGAGATTCCTGGCGGGCAGGGCGGGCAAGTGCTCGACGGCCAGGCAGCGGTCATCACCACCGATGGCGAAGACGTGAGTGCGCAGTTCCTGTCAGGCGCGTATCAAGCGCTGGAACGGGTGCGTGAACACGGCATCCGCATCGCCGTGCTCAAGGCCAACAGCCCGTCGTGCGGCAACCTGTTGACCTATGACGGAACGTTCAGCGGGGTGAAGGTCAGCGGTGAAGG
Organism: Pseudomonas sp. Lb2C2; assembly: GCF_052112205.1. Taxonomy (NCBI): domain Bacteria; kingdom Pseudomonadati; phylum Pseudomonadota; class Gammaproteobacteria; order Pseudomonadales; family Pseudomonadaceae; genus Pseudomonas; species Pseudomonas sp. Lb2C2. Next base: position 554,037 of record NZ_JAUTYW010000003.1, read on the forward strand.
CGTGACGGCGGCGTTGCTCAAGCGGCATGGCGTGAAGGTGTTCAGTGAGTTGGAGTTGCCTGAAGCGGCGGCGGCCCTCAAGGCCCTGAACAGCGATTGATGGATGGCTTTTGTGGCGAGGGGATTTATCCCCGTTGGGTTGCGAAGCAACCCCAAAATAAAACACCTCGGTGTATCAATCACCTGTGCGACTCTTGGGGCTGCTACGCAGCCCAGCGGGGATAAATCCCCTCGCCACAGGGTTTTGTGTACTTGGCACAAGGTTCTGTGTCGCTTAGAGCTGCTCAGCCAACTGCTCAATCAGCTCCTGGCGTTCTGCCTGGCTCAATCGCGGTTGAGTGTTCAGGGATGACCATTGCGGATGCGCCCGCGCCTTGTTCAAGGCTTCGGGCAGCTTGCCCTCGCGCCAGGTCTTGTCCTGGGGCGTGACGATGCGGATGCTGTCCATCGCCGCATGGCCGCGCTGGTTGAGGGCTTGCAGCAGTTGGCGTTGGCGCAGGGCCAACAGGCGCAGCACGCTGTCGTCCACCGTCAATTCCCGTTGCCCCTTGAGCTTGCCCATCAGCCGGTTGCCATAGCTGCGGGCGGTTTGCAGGGTGCCGCCGACAATGGCCCCGGCCAGGGCGGCGGCGCCAAGGGTCAGGCCGCCCACCAGCAAATCCACGCCGGCCCCGGCCGCTGCGCCCGCCGCGATCCCGCCACCGACGCGTACGCCCAGTTGCTTGAGGGTCTCGGGGTTGAACAGGTCATCGCCCCAACGTCCGTCGAGCAGCGGCAGATCGCTGGCGGCGGCGTCCAGGGGACGGAACGCGTAGAGCTTGAGCAGGGCCTCGACACAACGCTGTTCGCGCTGACGCACCGCGCTGCGCAGTTCACTGATGGCCTCGCGTTCCAGCTCGGCGTCGCTGGCGACGCTGCGTCGGCAGGCGGCACAGTCGATCAGCAGTTCGGCGATCAAGCGCGCTGCGCTCTGCTGGCGGGCCAGGCGTTGGGCCTGTTGGTCGGCGACCAGGCGTTCCAGTTGCCCACGGGCGCTTTCCAGCAACAGCGCGAGGCTCTCATACAGACGTCGCTCGCCGTCCTCGGGCGGAGCCACGCTGTCAAAACGTACCAGGGCGTGCAGCCCCAATCGCGCCAGGGCTTCGCGCCAGTCGGGCTCGCGATGGTGGGCGCTGCTGACGAAATTCAACACCGGCAGCAGCGGCTTGCCACAACTGGCGAGGACTTCCAATTCATCGCGGTACTTGGCCAGCACCGGCTCCCGGGCATCGATCACATACAGCCCGGCGTCGCTGGCGAGCAGTTGCCGCAGCACTTTGGCTTCTTGTTCGAAGCGTTGCCGCGCCTCGCTGCCCTCAAGGAAACGGGCCAGGCGCGCCGGGCCGTCCAGGCGTTCGCCCGGACGCTCCAGGCGCTCGAGGTAATCGAGCAGGGCGATGGCGTCTTCCAGGCCCGGGGTGTCGTACAGTTCCAGCAGCGCTTCGCCATCCACCGACAGGCGCGCCCCCTCGACATGCCGGGTGGTGCTCGGGCGATGGGACACTTCGCCGAAGCCGACGTCGCGGGTCAAGGTGCGCAGCAGCGAGGTCTTGCCGACATTGGTGTGGCCGACCACCGCCAGCTTCAGCGGCTTGATGGGCTCAGTCATGGCCGGTCTCCAGCCAGTTCAAGGGCATGCAGTCGGCGAAGGGCAACTGCAACTGTTGCAGCGCGGCGTGCCAGTCGCCCAGGCGCTCGGCGTCCAGCGCCTCGCCGGGCGGCGCCTGCAACAACCAGACGCGGGTGGCGCTGGCGCTGCGGGCCAGCTCGGCGATCAGCGCCAGGCTGCCGCGGTCCGGTGAACGGCGTGGGTCGCAGGCAATTGCCAGGCGTGCCGGCGGAAAGCGTGACAGTTGTTCGAGGAGTTTGTGGCGCGACTCGCGGCTATCGAGAATGCCGGCGCTTTTTACGGTTTCGGGCAGCTTGGGCGGCCAGGGCCGGTCGTCCAACTCGATTGCCACCAGCAGCGCGCCGTCGCTGTTCATGGCGCTGACAGCACTTTCGATGGGATGCAGTTGCGCGGGGGCGGCGTCGTTGACGCCCAGTCGCTCGCTGCTGGGCATCAGCCGTTCACGCAATTGGGCGTAGCCCGGCAGGTTCAAGTCCAGGCGCAGGGTGGCGCGGCCGCGCCGCCAGCGCCACAGGCACAGCAGTGCCAGGCACAAGCGCGGCAACAGGCCATAGACCAGCAGCACACCGACCAGCCAGCCAGCCCAGGCCTGGCGGGCGCTCTCGATGTTCAGGGCGGCATCGCCACTGGCGCGGATCATGTCCACCGTCGGCACGCTGAAGCCCAGCAGGGCTGGCAGCGCGCCGAGGGCCTGGGTCATGGCGACGAAGGTCTCGCCGCCGAGGATGGTGGTTTCCCAGACAAAGCCATAGCGCCGGGTCGCCATCAGCAGCAGGACGATGACCAGCGCGCTGAGCATCGCCAGCAGCCACAGGCCATTGACCAACACGCCGAGAGCCCAGCGATTGAGTTTGTGCCGTTGCAGCAACAGCAGCAGGGCCGGCGCCAGTTGGGCGGCCTTGGCGTCGCGGGCGAGTTTTTCGCTGAGCCACAGCCACAGGCGTCCCAGCGTGGCACCTTGCTCGCCTGCGAATATCAGGCCCAGGGCCCAGCCGCTGAGCAGGATCAGGTTCAGCCCCAACAGGCTGCCCAAGGCCCAGAACACATTGACCGGTGCCTGCCCGTTGCCAAGTGCGGCAAAGCCCAGGCCGGCGCCGCTGATGACGGCGAGCAGCGCCAATGCGATCAGCGCCAGGCGCGCGCCTTGCAGCCAATGGCGCAGGGCTTCGGTGAGGCCATCGCGTTCGGCCAGCCAGCGGGCGCGGTGGCGGATGCGCGTGGCTAAGTCGCCGCCGGCCCCACGGGCCAGGCGATTGGCTTCCTGGTCCTCGAGCGGGCCGGCGTGTTCTTCACGCAGGCGTATCGTCTCGGTCAACCAGAGGTTCTGCAGTACTGTCACGAGTGCTTCCGTTGCTCGAATGAGGGTTGAGCATAACCGCTGTGATGCCTGTCGGGGTACGCCGAGCCTCTGGTATCCTCGCGGCCATGAACAAAACTCTCCCCTTAAGCCTGATCGCAGCCCTCGGTGAAAACCGTGTGATCGGCGTCGACAACAGCATGCCCTGGCACCTGCCGGGGGATTTCAAATACTTCAAGGCCACCACCCTGGGCAAGCCGATCATCATGGGGCGCAAGACCTGGGATTCCCTCGGTCGACCGCTGCCGGGACGCCTGAACATCGTGGTCAGCCGCCAGTCGGGCCTGGTGCTGGAAGGCGCGCAAGTGTTCTCCACCCTGGAGGCTGCGGTGGCGCGGGCCGAGGCGTGGGCACTGGAGCAGGGCGTCGACGAGTTGATGTTGATCGGCGGCGCCCAACTGTACGCCCAGGCCCTGGGGCAGGCGGATCGACTGTACCTGACCCGCGTGGCGCTGAGCCCTGAGGGTGACGCGTGGTTTCCTGAGTTCGATTCGAGCCAATGGACGCTGGTTTCGAACCAGCCGAACCCGGCCGAAGGGGACAAGCCGGCCTATAGCTTTGAGGTGTGGGAAAAGCGCTAAAAGCATCGCGAGCAAGCTCGCTCCCACATTGGATTTTCGGTGAACACACACTCTGCGATCACCGTCTGCCACTGTGGGAGCGAGCTTGCTCGCGATAGCGATTCAGCAGGTACTCCCCATCAAGCGTGCACCAGCTCCCCATGCTCCTGCGCATCGAGCAACGCCTTGTCAGTCTGCTGCATCACCTGGCTGGTAATCGCCCCGGCGGTGATCGAGCCGCTGACGTTCAACGCTGTACGGCCCATGTCGATCAGCGGTTCGACGGAAATCAGCAACGCCACCAGCGAGACCGGCAAGCCCATGGCCGGCAGCACGATCAGCGCGGCGAACGTCGCGCCGCCACCGACCCCGGCCACTCCGGCCGAACTTAATGTCACAATCGCCACCAGTGTCGCGATCCACACCGGATCCAACGGGTTGATGCCCACAGTCGGCGCGACCATCACCGCCAGCATGGCCGGATAAAGGCCGGCACAACCGTTCTGGCCGATGGTGGCGCCGAACGAGGCGCTGAAGCTGGCAATCGCCCGTGGAATGCCGAGGCGGCTGGTCTGGGCTTCAATGCTCAACGGGATGGTGGCCGCGCTGGAGCGGCTGGTGAAGGCGAAGGTCAGCACCGGCCAGATCTTGCGGAAAAAGCGCAACGGGTTGATCCCGGCAGCGGACACCAGCAGGCCATGGACCACGAACATCAGGCCCAGCCCCAGGTACGACACCACGACAAAACTGCCGAGCTTGATGATGTCCTGCAGGTTGGAACCGGCCACCACCTTGGTCATCAGCGCTAGCACACCGTACGGCGTCAGCTTCATCACCAGGCGCACCAGGCGCGTCACCCAGCTTTGCAGAGTGTCGATGGCGTTGATCACTTTCTGCCCTTTCTCCACGTCGTCCTTGAGCAACTGCAACGCCGCGACCCCGAGGAACGCGGCGAAGATCACCACGCTGATGATCGAGGTCGGCTTGGCCCGGGCCAGGTCGGCAAAGGGGTTCTGTGGGATGAACGAAAGCAGTAATTGCGGGATGTTCAGGTCGGCGACCTTGCCGGCGTAGTCGCTCTGGATCACTTGCAGGCGCGCCAGTTCCTGGGTGCCTGCCACCAGGCCTTCGGCGGTGAGGCCGAACAGGTTGGTCAGGCCAATGCCGATCAGCGCGGCGATGGCGGTGGTGAACAGCAGCGTGCCGATGGTCAGGAAGCTGATCTTGCCCAGGGACGAGGCGTTATGCAGGCGGGCCACGGCGCTGAGAATCGAGGCGAAGACCAGCGGGATCACGATCATTTGCAGCAACTGCACATAGCCGTTGCCCACCAGGTCGAACCAGCCGATCGAGGCCTTGAGTACCGGGCTGCCGGCGCCGTAAATCGTGTGCAACGCAATGCCGAACACCACGCCCAGCACCAGTGCCAGCAGCACTTTTTTCGCCAGGCTCCAAGTGCGGTGACGGGTTTGTGCCAGGCCGAACAGCAAGGCGAGGAACACCAGCAGGTTGAGGATCAGCGGCAGATTCATCAAAAGAGACTCCGATAAGACGTGCCAGTCGCCCGAAGCTGCGACTGTGAGCCGGGAAGCCTAACAGTCTGATAACTAATGAATTAATACTAAAAACGCATGTAGATTGTCGTTTATGGAATAAGGCGGTGGCGTTTACGGATATGTCGCTGGCGCTATCAAGACGCAAGCGGTCGCGGGCAGGCGAGGACTGTCACAAGCATTTGTTAGCGTCGAGTTCTTTGAACCCGGGAGAAATGCCGATGAAGCTCGCACCTCGTTTTCTCGCTGTCGCCTTGAGTCTTGGTCTCGCTGGCCAGGCACTCGCCACCGATCTCAAACACTGGCCGGCGGAACAAGCCAAGGCTCTGGAGACGATGATCGCGGCCAACGCCAACAAGGGTAACTACGCGGTGTTCGACATGGACAACACCAGTTACCGCTACGATCTGGAAGAGTCGTTGCTGCCGTTCATGGAGAACAAGGGCCTCATCACCCGGGAAACCCTGGACCCGTCTTTGAAGCTGATGCCGTTCAAGGACACCGCCGACCACAAGGAAAGCCTGTTCAGCTACTACTACCGCCTGTGCGAAGTCGATGACATGGTCTGCTACCCGTGGGTGGCCCAGGTGTTTTCCGGCTTTACCCTCAAGGAGCTCAAGGGCTATGTCGACGAGCTGATGGCGTCCGGCAAGCCGGTGCCGACCACCTATTACGATGGCGACAAGGTGGTCCAGTACAACGTCAACCCGCCGAAAATCTTCACCGGCCAGGCCGAGCTGTACAACAAGCTGATGGAAAACGGCATCGAGGTCTATGTCATGACCGCCGCTTCCGAAGAGCTGGTGCGCATGGTCGCCTCCGATCCGAAGTACGGCTACAACCTCAAGCCGCAGAACGTAATCGGTGTGACCACGCTGCTCAAGGACCGCAAGACCGGCGAACTGACCACCGCCCGCAAGCAGATCACCAACGGCAAATATGACGAGAAGGCCAACCTTGGCCTGGAGTACACGCCTTACCTGTGGACCCCGGCGACCTGGATGGCCGGCAAGCACGCGGCGATCCTGACGTACATCGACGAATGGAAAAAACCGGTGTTGGTGGCGGGTGACACGCCGAGCAGTGACGGCTACATGCTGTTCCACGATGTGGACGTGGCCAAGGGCGGTATCCACCTGTGGGTCAACCGCAAGGACAAATACATGACCCAGATTAACGGCATGATGGCTAAACACGCCGCGGCCCAAGCCAAGGAAGGACTGCCGGTGACGGCGGACAAGAACTGGGTGATCGTCAAACCGGAAGATATCCAGTAAGCCCCACCACAGGGATACCAAGGAACCCTGTGGCGAGGGAGCTTGCTCCCGCTGGGCTGCGCAGCAGCCCCAAGGTCGTCAGCTCACACATTGAGGTGAGGGCGAATTTTGGGGCCGCTTCGCGACCCAGCGGGAGCAAGCTCCCTCGCCACAAAAGATCACTTGGCTCCAAGGGCCGAACAGGAGCCAAAAAATGCCCCGCACTTGGCGGGGCATTTTTATGGCTGCTGTAGACGCTTACAAGCCGTCAAGCATCGCCTTGTTACGCACCGCGCCCTTGTCGGCGCTGGTGGCGAGCAGGGCGTAGGCCTTGAGGGCTGTAGTGACTTTGCGTGGACGCACTTCCACTGGTTTCCAGCCCTTGTTGTCCTGTTCGACGCGGCGCCCGGCCAGTTCTTCGTCGCTGATCAACAGGTTGATCGAGCGGTTCGGAATGTCGATCAGGACCTTGTCACCGTCCCGTACCAGACCGATGGCGCCGCCCGCTGCAGCCTCCGGCGAAGCGTGGCCGATGGACAGGCCCGAGGTACCGCCGGAGAACCGGCCATCGGTCAGCAAGGCGCAGGCTTTGCCCAGGCCCTTGGATTTCAGGTAGGAGGTTGGGTAGAGCATTTCCTGCATGCCTGGGCCGCCTTTCGGACCTTCGTAGCGAATGATCACGATGTCGCCGGCCTTCACTTCGTCAGCGAGGATGCCGCGCACGGCGCTGTCCTGGCTTTCGAAAATCTTCGCGTTGCCTTCGAACACATGGATCGACTCGTCGACGCCGGCGGTTTTCACCACGCAGCCATCCAGGGCGATGTTGCCGTACAGCACGGCCAGGCCACCTTCCTTGGAGTACGCGTGCTCGACGCTGCGGATGCAGCCGTTTTCACGGTCGTCGTCCAGGCTTTCCCAACGGGTCGACTGGCTGAACGCGGTTTGCGTCGGGATGCCCGCCGGGCCGGCCTTGAAGAAGTGATGCACGGCCTCGTCGGTGGTCTGGGTGATGTCCCACTTGGCGATGCCTTCGGCCATGGTCTTGCTGTGCACGGTCGGCAGGTCGGTGTGCAACAGGCCGCCACGGGCCAGGGAACCGAGGATGCTGAAGATCCCGCCGGCACGGTGCACGTCTTCCATGTGGTACTTCTGGATGTTCGGCGCGACCTTGCACAGTTGTGGCACGTGACGGGACAGGCGGTCGATGTCGCGCAGGTCGAAATCGATCTCGGCTTCCTGGGCAGCGGCCAGCAAGTGCAGGATGGTGTTGGTGGAACCGCCCATGGCGATGTCCAGGGTCATGGCGTTTTCGAACGCCTTGAAGTTGGCGATGTTGCGCGGCAGCACCGACTCGTCGTTCTCGCCGTAGTAGCGCTTGCACAGCTCGACGATGGTCCGGCCAGCCTGGAGGAACAGCTGCTCGCGATCACTGTGGGTGGCCAGGGTCGAACCGTTGCCCGGCAGGGCCAGGCCCAGGGCTTCGGTCAGGCAGTTCATCGAGTTGGCGGTGAACATGCCGGAGCACGAACCGCAGGTCGGGCAGGCGCTGCGCTCGTACTCGGCGACCTTCTCGTCAGAGGCGCTGGAGTCGGCGGCGATCACCATGGCATCGACCAGGTCGAGGCCGTGGCTGGCGAGCTTGGTCTTGCCGGCTTCCATCGGGCCGCCGGAGACGAAGATCACCGGGATGTTCAGGCGCAGGGCGGCCATGAGCATGCCCGGGGTGATCTTGTCGCAGTTGGAAATGCACACGATGGCGTCGGCGCAATGGGCGTTGACCATGTATTCGACGGAGTCGGCGATGATCTCGCGGCTCGGCAGCGAATAGAGCATGCCGTCGTGGCCCATGGCGATGCCGTCGTCCACGGCGATGGTATTGAATTCTTTCGCTACGCCGCCGACACGTTCGATTTCCCGGGCAACCAGTTGGCCGAGGTCCTTGAGGTGGACGTGGCCCGGTACGAACTGGGTGAAGGAGTTGGCAATGGCGATGATCGGCTTCTTGAAGTCGTCATCCTTCATCCCCGTGGCGCGCCACAAGGCACGGGCGCCGGCCATGTTGCGGCCATGGGTGGATGTTTTCGAGCGGTAATCAGGCATGGAGCACTCCGGGCGGCTAATCAGGTACTTATCAGGTATCAATGGGGAAGTGAGCTTCTGTCGACGTCTGGAGCACCCGGGTTTGGCCGTGTGTCCGCAAGTGGCTGATGACTTTGCAGGATCACTGCGCGCCTCAGCATGAGCTCATAAACCCGCCGGGGATGAATGGCGATGAATGACGCGATTCTACACCGCTGGCGCCAGGATGAAATGACGCAAAGCGCTGATCGGGCGCCAATGTCGTGCGCGGGATGACGACTGGCAGGCTTCAGTCGGCCAACAACCCCCGGTAGCGATACCGGACCAGGGCATTGAGTGCCAGCCCCAGCAGGCTGAGCAGGACCAGGCAGAGAGCCAGGGTGACTTGCAAGTCCAGCGGTGCGAGGCTGATCGCGGCACTGGTCAGCCCGCCGACGATGAAGATCAGCACGCTACCGGCCGAGGCGGACGTACCGGCCTGCCCGGGAAATCTATTCATGGCTTGGGTGTGGGCGGCTGCGCGGGCAATGGTCGTTCCGGCGGTGCACACGATCATGGGCAGTAACAGGGTGGTGACTGACAAGCCCAGTTGATTGGCGAGCCCCAGCATCAGCAGTCCTGCGACGAGGATCAGGCCCAGGCCCGTGATGATTTGTGCCTGTGGATCGATTCGATTGCTCAGCAAGGTCGCGACGGCTCCGCCACCGATATAGGCCAGTCCATAGCCCAGTAGCGCCAACGAAAAAGCCTCGGGAGAGAGGTGCAACTGGTCGATCAGGACCAACGGTGAAATGACGATGAACGAAAAATGGCAGGAAAAAGCCAGTGCCGAGGTTAGCCAATAGGCCATGAAACTGAAGTCCGCGCAGACCGTTCGATAGGCTGCGATGAAATCCAGGCGCCTGGGTTGGCTGCCTGCCGCGGAGTGTTGAAGTAGACGACTGGCACCGATGAATGCGCCGATTGCCAGGGCAATGAACACCAGGAAACTGCCACGCCAGCCCATCCAGCTTTGCAGCCCGGTGCCGGCCAGGGGGGAAACGGAAATGAAAATACCCCCGCAGGTGACCAGGAAGATCCGCAGTCGCTGTTGTTCCTGGCCAGTGAACAGGTCTTGGATCAGCGCCTGGGACAGCACGAAACAACCGCACCCCAAGGCTTGAACGATACGCAAGAACAGAAAGGACCAGTAATTGTCGGCGAGCACGCAACCTGTTGCGCCGATGGCTGCAACGGTGATCCCGATCAGCAGCAGATTTTTTCGTCCCATTACGTCGGAAAGCGGACCGATCAGCAGTTGTGAAAGGGCGATACCTACCGCGTACAGGCTGACAGACAGGGCAATGTCCGACGATGGACGTTCAAAGTGCTCGGAAAGTGCAGGAAACGAGGGCAGCACCACATCGATCGGAAAGACACCGAGCAATGTCAGGGTCAGCAACAGGGCGATGGTGGCAGGTTTGCGGGCGGCCAGGTGGTTTTGCGGATCAGTCATCGAACAGTTCCAAGACGTACCTGAGGATCGCTTTCAATCCTAATGCGTCATGCCTGCCAGACGAGGGGGAGATTGAGTAGGAAGGCTCTGGTAATTGTGTGGGGGGACTCCTACAGACTTATTCAGGTGCGCAAAAAAAATCGCAGCCAAGGCTGCGATCAGAATGCAATTGGAGTGTGCGGGGCACAGCGCTACGGCCCTGGCCCCGTCCGGCCTCAGCTGTTGGGCAACAACCGGCAGGTGATGCTCTTGATGTAGCGGGTTTCGGCAATGGCCGGGTGTACCGGATGGTCTGGCCCCTGGCCGCCGCGCTCGAGCAGTTGGATGTTGCGGTCCAGATGACGGGCGCTGGTCAGCAGGATGTTTTGCAGATCGTCTTCGGGCAGGTGCATCGAGCACGACGCGCTGACCAGGATGCCGTCCTTGCTGAGCAGGCGCATGGCTTGTTCGTTGAGGCGACGATAGGCGCCTTCACCGTTTTTCAGGTCTTTCTTGCGCTTGATGAAAGCGGGCGGGTCGGCCACGATCACGTCGAAACGTTCTTCGCTGGCCTTGAGTTCCTTCAGGGCTTCGAACACGTCGCCTTCGATGCAGGTCAGTTTCTCGGCGAAGCCGTTCAACGCGGCGTTGCGCTCGACGCCGTCGAGGGCGAAGGCCGAGGCATCGACGCAGAACACTTCACTGGCACCGAACGCCGCGGCTTGCACGCCCCAGCCGCCAATGTAGCTGAACAGGTCCAGGACGCGCTTGCCCTTGGCGTATGGGGCCAGGCGTGCGCGGTTCATGCGGTGGTCGTAGAACCAGCCGGTTTTCTGGCCTTCCATGACCGGCGCTTCGAACTTCACGCCGTTCTCTTCCAGGGCGACCCATTCCGGCACCAGGCCGAACACGGTCTCGACGTAGCGGTTCAGGCCTTCGGCGTCACGGGCCGCGGAGTCGTTCTTGAACAGGATGCCGCTGGGCTTGAGCACCTGGGTAAGGGCGGCGATCACGTCGTCCTTGTGGGCTTCCATGGTGGCCGAGGCGATCTGCACCACCAGGATGTCGCCGAAACGGTCGACCACCAGGCCTGGCAACAGGTCGGAGTCACCGTAGACCAGGCGATAGAACGGCTTGTCGAACAGCCGCTCGCGCAGGGACAACGCCACGTTGAGGCGATGCACCAGCAGGGACTTGTCCAGCGGCAGCTTCACGTCACGGGACAGCAGCCGGGCGCAGATCAGGTTGTTGGGGCTCATCGCAACGATGCCCAGCGGCTTGCCGCCGGCGGCTTCGAGGATGGCCTGGTCGCCGGCCTTGAAGCCGTGCAGCGGGGTGGCGGCCACATCGATTTCGTTGCTGTAGACCCACAGGTGGCCGGCGCGCAGGCGACGGTCGGCGTTGGCTTTGAGGCGCAGGCTAGGCAGGGACATGACGTCGCTCCGGAAAAAAGAGCGGGAGTATACCGTGTTGCAGGGGTTGGCGGGCTTGAAGGACGATCGGTGGCCCGACGGTGTATCGGATCCATCTTTAAGGGTTAGAATCCCCGCCTGACCCGGAGTGTGTACGCATGTCCAAAGAACTTTCCGCCGAACAGATCCAACAGTCCTTGCAAGGCATCAGCGTGCCGCCCCAGCCGCAGATCATGGTGGATCTGCAGATGGAACAGTACATGCCCGACCCGGACCTGGAGACCATCGCCAAGTTGATCTCCCAGGACCCGGGCCTCTCAGGGGCCTTGCTCAAGATCGTCAACTCGCCGTATTACGGCCTGCGCAACAAGATCACCTCGATCCAGCGCGCGGTGAACCTGTTGGGCAGCCGTTCGATCATCAACCTGATCAATGCGCAGTCGATCAAGGGCGAGCTGCACGACGACGCCATCGTCACCCTGAACCGCTTCTGGGATACCGCCCAGGATGTGGCGATGACCAGCCTGACCCTGGCCAAGCGCGTCGGCCTGGAAAACGGTGACGAAGCCTATGCGCTGGGGTTGTTCCACGATTGCGGCGTGCCGTTGATGCTCAAACAGTTCCCCAGCTACATGGGCGTGCTGGAAGAGGCCTACGCCAATGCCAGCGCCGAGTGCCGGGTGGTGGACACCGAGAACCGCGTGTTCAACACCAACCATGCGGTGGTTGGCTACTACACCTCCAAATCCTGGCGCCTGCCGGATCACGTCAGCCAAGCCATCGCCAACCACCACAACGCCCTGGCGATCTTCAGCGACGAGTCTTCACGCAACAACAGCCAGTTGAAGAACCTGCTGGCGATCCTGAAGATGTCCGAGAACATCTGTGCGTCCTACCGGGTGCTCGGCAATCAGGCCGAAGACCACGAGTGGGATAGCGTCGGGAGCCTTGTGCTCGATTACATCGGGTTGTCGGAATACGACTTCCAGACCCAGAAACAGGAAATTCGCGACCTCGCCACTCGTTGAGTGCGGTGCTTCGCCTGACTCGAGAGCCTCATGCCAGAACTGCCGGAAGTCGAAACCACCCGTCGCGGCATCGCGCCCCATCTTGAAGGCCAGCGGGTCAGTCGCGTGGTGGTCCGCGACCGTCGCCTGCGCTGGCCGATCCCGGAAGATCTCGACGTGCGGCTCTCGGGCCAGCGCATCGTGCAGGTGGAGCGGCGGGCCAAGTACCTGTTGATCAATGCCGAGGTCGGCACGTTGATCAGCCACCTGGGCATGTCCGGCAACCTGCGCTTGGTGGAAGTTGGTATGCCCGCCGCCAAGCACGAGCACGTGGACATCGAGCTGGAGTCCGGCCTGGCCCTGCGCTACACCGATCCTCGACGCTTTGGCGCGATGCTCTGGAGCCTCGACCCGCTCAATCACGAGCTGTTGATTCGCCTCGGTCCCGAGCCGTTGACCGACCTGTTCGATGGCGAACGGTTGTTCCAGCTTTCGCGGGGGCGGTCCATGGCGGTCAAGCCGTTCATCATGGACAACGCGGTGGTGGTGGGCGTGGGCAATATCTACGCGACCGAGGCGCTGTTCGCCGCCGGGATCGACCCACGCCGGGCCGCCGGAGGCATTTCCCGGGCGCGTTACCTGAAGCTGGCCATCGAGATCAAGCGCATCCTCGCCCATGCCATCGAGCGCGGTGGCACCACGTTGCGGGACTTTATCGGTGGGGACGGCCAGCCCGGCTATTTCCAGCAGGAGCTATTCGTCTATGGCCGGGGCGGGGAGCTGTGCAAGGTGTGTGGTACGGGGCTGCGGGAAATCCGCCTCGGCCAGCGTGCGAGCGTCTGGTGTCCACGCTGCCAGAGCTGATTTGTCCTACGGTCTATAGTCAGTAGTATTTAGCCGAAGGATCGCCCATGAAACTGCTTCGACCTGTCGTTCTAGCGCTGCTGCTGAGTGTCGGTTTGCCTGCCCTGGCAAGCGACGGCAGCGGCGACCCGCGCTACACCATCCAGAACCCGCCGGCCTTCGCCATGCTCGGCGACCTGCTGATCGCCCGTCCGCTGCTGCTCGCCGCCACGGTGATTGGCGCCGGGGCATTCGTGGTGTCGTTGCCCTTTACCGCGCTGGGCGGCGGAGTCGGCGATGCGGGCAAGGCGCTGGTGGTGGACCCGGCTAAGGCCACGTTTGTGCGGTGCCTGGGGTGTATTGGGGAGGGGTTTGAGCGGCAGGAGTGACGCGTTCGGTGCGGCTGATGGCTTCATCGCGAGCAAGCTCGCTCCCACAGGGATCTGCGGTGCCTACACCATTTTTGCCTGACGCAAATCCCTTGTGGGAGCGAGCTTGCTCGCGATGGGGTCTGCAGGGCCGCCCAAAGGCTCAAGCCTTGCCAGTAATCTTGCGATACTTCGCCATCAACTGTTCTTCAGTTTCCGGATGAGCCTCGTCCAGGGGGATGCAATCCACCGGGCAGACCTGCTGGCACTGGGGTTCGTCGTAATGGCCGACGCACTGGGTGCACAAGTTCGGGTCGATGACGTAGATCTCTTCGCCTTGGGAAATGGCCTCGTTCGGGCATTCGGGTTCGCAGACGTCGCAATTGATGCAGTCGTCGGTGATGATCAGGGACATGCAGGCTCCTGCCGGGGCGTTGGGCCCGGGCATATGAAAAACGTATGGGCGCAATTGTGCCGCATTGGCGAGCGCAGTGCACGCGGGCGCGATGGACTGCGCTGTGCTGGGCCGCGAAGCGGGTCGCAGCCCGCGGGTTATTTCTTGAAGCGCAGGGTCAGCGCATCGGCCACGGCCGGGTGGACGAACTTGGTGATATCTCCGCCCAACGCCGCGATTTCCCGGACCAGCGTCGAGGAAATGAAGGAGTAGCGCTCCGACGGCGTCAGGAACAGGCTCTCGACGTCCGGTGCCAGTTGGCGGTTCATGTTGGCCAGTTGGAACTCGTACTCGAAGTCCGAGACCGCCCGCAGGCCGCGCAGGAACACATTGGCGTTCTTTTCCTTGGCAAAGTGCGCCAAAAGCGTCGAGAAACCGACCACTTCCACGTTGGGCAGGTGCTTGGTGACCTCGCGGGCCAGTTCCACACGTTGTTCCAGCGGGAACAGCGGGTTTTTCTTCGGGCTGGCGGCGACGGCAATGATCACATGGTCGAACAGGCGCGCGGCGCGTTCGACCAGATCGCCATGGCCCTTGGTAATAGGGTCGAAGGTACCTGGGTACAACACTCGGTTCATCGCGTCGTCCTGGCGGGAGTCCGTTGGGGAGTCGGATGGTATCGCAGCCTTCTCGGTCGGCCAAGTCGGCTGTTGCGTAAGAAAGCACTATAGACGGTGCGAATAATCCGGCTATTCATGGATTTTTCAGGCGCTCGGCCAGGGCCGTCGCCAATTGCGCGGTCAGTCCGTACACCGATAATTGCGGGTTGGCGCCGATGCTGGTGGGGAACAGCGAGCCGTCATGGATCGACAGGTTGCCCAGTTGGTGATGGCGGCCAAGGCTGTCGGCGACTGCGGTTTTCGGGTCCTCACCCATGGCGCAACCGCCCATTACGTGGGCGCTGCCCAGGCGTGTGCGGTACAAGGCCAGGCCGAGTCCGTCGATCAGTGTGCGGGCTTCGGCCAGCGTCGTTACGTAGCGGGCGTCGCTGTGCAAAGGCATGACTGCCTTGGCGCCGCCGGCAAACTGGATCTCGGCCATGCTGTGGAAGGCCCGGCGCAAGCCATCCCAGGCATACGGCGTAACGGGATAATCGAGCACGGGCGTGCCGTCGCTGCGCAACTCGACGCTGCCGCCGGGGCTGTCCGGATGAAAACCGTCGCGCAACAGCGCCAGCATCGCGTGGGTATGGGGCAGTCGAGACATGTGCAAAGCGTTCTCGGGGCCGAACCCGCCCAATAGCGTGGCGGCCAGGGCCGGGTGCAAGGGCGGGACTTCAAGCTTGTAGGACATTTTGCCGGTGGTGCCGTCCTGCCATTGGAAATGATCCGAATAAATCGATTGCGGCGCGCCGTAGAACGGGTTGATGACCTCGTCGAATTGCCCGGCGGACATGTTCACCAAGTGCAGGAAGGTGCGCTTGCCCACACGTTCATGCGGGTCTGGCGCATCGGAGCGCAGCAGCAATCCGGGACTATTGATGCCGCCGCCCGCCAGCACGTAATGCCGCGCCTTGACGGTGATGCGCCGCCCGGTCGGCGCCACGCAACGTTCGTCCATGGCTTGGCACTCGAGGCCGATGACGGCATCGTTCTTGATCGTCAGACGCTCGGCCCGCGCCAGGTAAAGCAGCGCGCCGCCCTTGTCCAGCGTGGCCGGGATGGTGGTGACCAGCATCGACTGCTTGGCGTTGGTCGGGCAGCCCATGCCGCAATAGCCCAGGTTCCAGCAGCCGCGTACGTTGCGCGGGATGACGTGCCAGGCGTAGCCCAATTGTTCACAGCCTTTGCGGATCACGTCGTTGTTGGCATTGGGTGGAACCAGCCACGGAGCCACGCCCAGGCGTTGTTCCATCTGCGCAAACCAGGGCGCCATTTCAGCGCGGCCGTGGCCTTTTACGTTGTGCTCGGCGGCCCAGTGGTCGAGGGTCTGGTCGGGCGTGCGGAAGCTGGAGGTCCAATTGATCAGCGTCGTGCCACCGACGGCCCGGCCCTGGAGAATGGTGATGGCGCCGTCCTTGCTCATGCGCCCGAGGCCTTCCTGATACAGGCTGCTGTAGGCCTGGTCTTCGAGCAGTGTGAAGTCATGACTGGTCTTGAGCGGACCTTCCTCGATCAGCAACACGCGGTAGCCGGCGGCGCTGAGAATTTCTGCCGTGGTGCCGCCGCCAGCACCGCTGCCAACGATGGCCACGTCCGCTTCCAGGGTCAGGTCCTGGGGCAACTGCGCGCCGTTGTAGGTGGTCCAGCCACGGGCCAGGCCTTCGCGGAAGGGATCGGGTACGGGCATGTTCAGGGCTCTCTTATTGTTATGAGTTTGCGGTACCCCTGTGGGAGCGAGCTTGCTCGCGATGGCGTCGGATCAGCAGCAACTGTATTGACTGACGCACCGCAATCGCGAGCAAGCTCGCTCCCACAGGGTTTAACTTGGTTTTCAGACCGTTGGCGGTCCTGGATACCCGCAATGCGCCCAGGCTTTGGATTGGGTATACCAGGCCATCATCACCAGTTGCAGCAACGAGCTATGGCCTTGTCGCAGCAGGTCCAGCGAGCTGTTTTCCCACCGTTCGAGGAACTGGTGGACGTCATCGGCGCTGGCGTTTTCCCACGGGCCCCAGACCCCGGTCAGCGGCCCGCGGGTAATGCCCAGCGTGAGCACGTCGAACAGCTGGCGCGTGAGCTTGAGCATGGCCGGGGACAGGTGGGCCAGGTTGCTGTCCAGGCTTCGCAGGGTCGCGTCAGTGGCGGCAGTAATCTGTCCGACGGCCACTGCGCCATCCAGCATCACGGGGATGACGCTGCGTAAAAATGGCAGGTCGCTGTCGCGCAGGGCCGCCAGGCCGTTGGCCGGTTGGCTTGGCGAGCAACCGCTCAGGCTGGCGCCCACACCGACGGTGGCCAGGAAGGCGCTGGCGCCGAGACTGAACTTCAGCAGGCCGCGCCGTGACAGCGCGGGTGTATCGGTGAGGCTTGGGTTCATTATTGTGATTACCCGGGAAGAGGCGCGTCAGCGGACAAACAGCTTCTGGATCAGTTTCTGCAAAGGCTTGCCATAGGGCGGATAAATCAGTTTCGCGGCATTGAATCGCTGTTTGGTCAGCACGCCCTTGGCCTTGCTGAAGGTCAGGAAACCCTCGTGCCCGTGGTAATGCCCCATTCCCGAGGGGCCGATGCCGCCGAATGGCAAGTCGTCCTGGGCGACATGCAGCAGCGTGTCGTTCAAGCAGACGCCACCGGAATGGGTTTCGTGGAGTACGCGATTCTGTTCGGCCTTGTTGTAGCCGAAGTAGTAGAGCGCCAGCGGGCGGGGGCGCTGATTGATGTAGGCAAACGCCTGGTCCAGATTGTCATAGGGCACGATGGGCAGCAGCGGGCCGAAAATCTCGTCCTGCATCACGGTCATCTCATCGCTGACGTTGAGCAGCAGGCTGTGGGCCATGCGACGGCCCTGGCCTTGCTCGAACAACTCGATCAGCAACGCGCCTTTGCTGGTGGCGTCGCTGATGTAGCCGTTGAGCCGCGCCAGCTGTCGTTCGTTGATGACGGCGGTGTAGTCCGGGTTGTCCGCCAGGGTCGGATAGAACCCGCGAATCGCCTCGCGATACGCCTCGACGAACTCGCCGACACGGTTCTGCGGCACCAGCACGTAGTCCGGGGCGACACAGGTTTGCCCGGCATTCAGGGTCTTGCCGAAAGCGATGCGTTCGGCGGCGTCCTTGAGCGGCACATCGGTCGACACGATGGCCGGCGACTTTCCACCCAGCTCCAGGGTGACAGGGGTCAGGTTTTCGGCAGCGGCACGCATGACATGCTTGCCGATGCTGGTGGCGCCGGTGAACAACAGGTGATCGAAGGGCAGCTTGGAAAACGCCATGCCGATTTCCGCCTCGCCAAGCACCACGCAGACCAGGTCCTGGGGGAAGACCCGGGCCAGCAATTGCTTGAGCAGCAAGCCGGTTGCCGGTGTCGATTCGCTGAGCTTGAGCATCACCCGGTTGCCCGCGGCCAATGCCCCGACCAGCGGCCCGATGGCCAGGAACAGCGGGTAGTTCCACGGCACGATGACGCCGACCACGCCCAGCGGCTGATAGATCACTTTGGCTGATGCCGGTTGAAAGGCCATGCCCACCGTGCGTCGGGAGGGTTTCATCCAACCCTGGAGGTGCCGGCTGGCGTAATGGATACCGTGCAGGCTCGGCATCAACTCGGCCAGCAGTGTTTCGTCGGCGCTTCGGTGGCTGAAGTCCTGGCTGATGGCGTCGATCAAGGCTTGGCGTTCGTTGCTCAATACCTCGCGCAGTGCCTTGAGCCATTGTCGGCGCTGTTCGGCCGGTGGCATCGGATGGGCCGCGTAGGCCTGGCGCTGGGCATCGAAGAGCGACCGCAGCTCGTCCAGTTGTTGTTGAGACTCGTGCAGGTAGGCAACGTCGGCAGGCATCGTCAGGCACCGGATATTATTGGAGTGGGTGTTTTCTAGAGCTTATACTCTAAAAAGTCAATGGCATCCGTAGCGGCGATGGGTTTTTCCTGTGACCGATAGGTCGTAAGATGCCGATCAATGCCTTCGTCGAATTAAAGCCCAAACCATGGCCCCACGAATGAAAACCAGCGAGCGCATCGTGCAAAACAGCCTCGAGCTGTTCAACCAGCAAGGCGAGCGCAGCGTCAGCACCAACCACATTGCCGCCCACATGGACATGTCCCCGGGCAACCTCTATTACCACTTCCCCAACAAGCAGGCGATCATCGCCGTGTTGTTCAGTGAGTACGAGAACCTGGTGGACAGTTTCTTGCGCCCGCCCCAGGGCCGTGCGGCCACGGTGGATGACAAGCGCTTCTACCTGCAGGAGTTGCTGGCGGCCATGTGGCGCTACCGCTTCCTGCACCGGGACCTGGAGCATCTGCTCGACAGCGACCCGGACCTTGCGGCCCGCTATCGTCGGTTTTCCCAGCGTTGCCTGATCCACGGTACCGCCATCTATGAAGGTTTTGTCGCCGCCGGCATCCTGAAGATGGACCGGGTGCAGATCGAGTCCCTGACCCTCAATGCCTGGATCATTCTCACGTCCTGGGTGCGGTTCCTGTGCACCACGCGGGAAAACTTCAGCCACCTGAGCGAGCAGGCCATCAAGCGAGGCGTGTATCAGGTACTGGTGTTGGAGGCCGGTTTCGTGACCGATCAGGCCCGCGAAGAGGTGGATGCACTGTTCAAAGAGTATTACGTCCCTCTGGCCCAGACCCTGGAGGAAGGGCAGTAGGACCGACCCCCGACTTAGCCACAGGAGTTCACCATGCCCATTGCGCAACTCATCAGCCCTCAAGCCCTCGAACAGCGGCGATCACAGCCCGGGCTGGTCATCCTCGATTGCCGTTTTGCCCTGGAAGACCCGGATTATGGCCAGCGCAGTTATGCCGAGGGCCACATCGCCGGTGCATCGTTCGCGGACCTTGAGCGCGACCTGAGTGGGCCGGTGACCAAAGGCGTGACCGGGCGTCATCCGCTGCCGGAGCCCGAGGCGTTGATCGAGCGCCTCAAGGCCTGGGGGATCGATAACGACAGCGATGTCGTGCTGTACGACGACGGTCCCGGCGCCTATGCCGCGCGGGCCTGGTGGTTGCTGGCCTGGCTGGGCAAACGCGAGGGCGTGTACATCCTCAACGGTGGGCTCAAGGCCTGGCATGCCGCTGGCTTGCCACTGAGTCTTGATCCGCCGCAGAACAGTCGCGGGACCTTCAGCGGGGCGCCGGATGCGAGCGTGGTGCTCAGTGCCCAAGCGCTGCAACAGCGCCTCGGTCAAACAGACATGACCCTGCTGGACGCCCGGGCGTTGCCGCGATTCAAAGGGGACGTCGAGCCCATCGACCCGATAGCCGGGCATATCCCGGGCGCCCAGTGCGCGGCGTTCACCGACAACCTGGGTGCCGATGGCCGCTTCCTGCCGGCCGACCAGCTCAAGCAGCGCTTCGCCGAAAAACTCGGCGAGCGATCGCCCTCCGACCTGGTGGCCTATTGCGGCTCCGGTGTGACGGCGTGTCATAACCTGTTTGCCTTGTGCCTGGCGGGGTATCCGCTGGGGAGGCTGTACGCTGGCTCGTGGAGTGAGTGGATCAATGATCCCCAGCGGGGCGTGGCGACGGGCGAATAACAAACACCCGGAACCAATGTGGGAGCGGGCTTGACCGCAGATTTATAGGCAACCCAGATACCCTGTGGGAGCAAAGCTTGCTCGCGATGGCGGCCTGACATTCAACATCTTCACTGACTGCCATACCGCTATCGCGAGCAAGCCCGCTCCCACAGGGGATGTGTGTTGGTCATGAACCATCGCGCTCAGCCGCGCCCCAGGCTGGCCAGCCAATCGGGAATCCGCCGCTCCAGGTAATACCCCGGGCGCCGCAGGGTTCCGTCGACAAACCCCACATGCCCGCCCCGGGCGTGCAGTTCAATCCGGGTCGAAGCGGATAATTCGCGCGGTTCGGGCAGGCTGTGAGGGAACACAAAAGGATCGTCGGCGGCTTGGATGACCAGGGTCGGCGTGCTGATGCCCTCCATGAAATAACGGCTGGAGGCGCGGCGGTAGTAATCCGCGGCATCGGAGAACCCGTGCAGCGGCGCCGTCACCCGGCCGTCAAAGTCCCAGAAGGTGCGCATGTTTTCCAACGGGCCAAGCGCCGCCAGGGTCGCCAGGCCTTCGTGGCGTCCGTCGTGCTGGAACTGGCGTTGCTTGTTGCGCACATAGGCCACGAGCTGGCGCATGAAATGCGCCTGGTAGAACCTGGAAAATCCCTGGCCGATGCGATCGGCACACTGGTCGAGGCGAAACGGTACCGAGACCGCTACCGCCCCTTGCAACTGGCTGTCACGGCCAGTTTCCCCCAGGTGCTTGAGCAGCACATTGCCGCCCAGTGAATAACCCACCGCAAACAGCGGCGCCAAGGGCCGTCGGGCGCGCAAGTGGGTGATGGCGGCGGCCAGGTCTTCGCTGACGCCCGAGTGGTAGCTGCGGGGCAACAGGTTCGGCTCACCCGAGCAGCCACGCCAGTTCAAGGCCGCACTGGCCCAACCCTGGCGACCAAGGGCTTGTTGCAGCCCCGCCACGTAAGGCGAGTTGGAAGATCCGGTCAGCCCGTGTAGCACCAGCACCAGCGGTGCCTCGGCGCTGTGGGGGCCGTGCCAGTCAAGGTCGAGGAAATCACCGTCTTGCAGCCACAGGCGCTCGCGTTGGCGATCGATGTGGGTGGTCTGGCGCCACAACGGGCCCCATAGCGTTTGCAAATGCGGGTTGCCAAGGCCCGGGGCAGGGACGAAACGTTCGGATGCGGCGGACATCATTATTATTCTCGATGCACTGGTCAGCCGTTCAGCCAATGTCCTTTGCCGAACGCTGCCACAACGCGTAATACACCCGTCCGGATTTCTGCTCGCGATGCAAGCGCCAATTGCCCGGCAAGCCCAGGGTGGACGGGGCGGTCTCGCTTTCAGTGTAGACCCAGGCATCGTCGGCCAGCCACTGACGTTCCTCGAGTAAAGCGCAAACCGTCGGCAACAGGTTCTGGTTGAAAGGCGGGTCGAGGAACACCAGGTCGAAAGGCGTCGCCGGTTGGCTGTCCAGGTAGCGCAGGGCGTCGGCGGTCTGCACCTGGCCGACGGTGCAGCGCAGCGTGCCCAGGTGTTCTTTCAGGCTGGAGACCGCCAGGTTGCTGGCGTCCAGCGCTTGGCCCATGGCGGCGCCACGGGACAGGGCCTCGAGAAACAGCGCGCCGCTGCCGGCGAACGGGTCGAGCACCCGGGCACCTGCCACATAGGGTGCGAGCCAGTTGAACAGGGTTTCGCGCACGCGGTCGGGAGTGGGGCGCAGGCCCGGGGCATCCGGGAAGCTCAGGCGCCGGCTGCGCCATTCGCCGCCGATGATGCGCAACTGGTTCACACCGTTATGCACGGGTTTCTTGCTGGAATTCGATGGACGGGCCATTAGTGCTCCGGAACCCCGAGCGGCTGCTCGGCAGGTTTGTCAGTGGGGGGCGGCAACGGCTTTTGCGGCACGCTCGGGCCGGCGGTGACGATGACCATTTTGTCGGTGCTCAGGTGTTTGTTCAGCGCGGCCTTGACTTGCTCGACCGTCAGTTCCTGGGACTGACGCATGAAGTCCTCCAGGTAGCTCAGCGGCAAGTCATAGAAACCCATGGCGCCGAGCTGGCCGACGATGTCGGCATTGCTGGCGGTGGACAGCGGGAAGCTGCCGGCCAACTCACGCTTGGCGTCATCGAGTTCTTTCTGGGTGGGACCGTTCTTGAGGTAGTCGGCGAACACGTCCTGCACCAGTTTCAAGGTGCCTTCGCTCATCTCCGCACGGGTCTGCAGGTTGATCATGAACGGGCCGCGGGCTTGCATCGCCGTGAAGCCGGAATACACGCCGTAGGTCAGGCCGCGCTTTTCCCGCACCTCGGTCATCAGCCGAGTGCCGAAGCCGCCACCGCCGAGGATCTGGTTGCCCAGGGACACGGCGGCATAGTCCGGATCGTCGCGGTCAATGCCTAGTTGCGCGAGCATCAGGTTGGTCTGTTTGGACGGGAATTCGATGTGGCCGATACTTGCTTTGGGCTCCACCGGTGGCGGGGTTTTCGCCAGGGCCGGACCTTTGGGTAGTGTGGCGGACACCTGGTTGGCCACTGCTTCGGCTTCGGCGCGGGACAAATCCCCCACCAGCGCGATCACGGCGTTGCCGGCGGCGTAGGCCTTGGCGTGGAAAGCCCGGGCCTGGGCCAGGGTGATCGGTGGAATGCTGTCGGCGGTGCCATCGCTGGAGTGGGCATAGGGATGATCGCCGTACAGGCGCTTCATCAGTTCCAGGCCGGCCAGTTTGCCCGGGTTCTGTTTCTGGTATTCGAAGCCGGCGAGCATCTGGTTCTTGATGCGGGCGAAGGAGTCGGCAGGGAAGGTCGGTTTGCCGACGACCTCGGCGAACAGCTTCAATGCCGGCTCACGCTTGTCGGCTGCGCTGAGGCTGCGCAGGGATGCCATGGCCATGTCCCGGTAGGCGCCGTTGCCGAAGTCTGCACCGAGGCTCTCGAAGCCTTGGGCAATGGCACTGACGTCCTTGCCGGCCACGCCCTCGTTGAGCATGGCGTTGGTCAGCAGCGCGAGGCCGGGAGCGTCGCCGTCCTGGCTGCTGCCGGCGGCGAAGGTCAGGCGCAGGTCGAACATTGGCAATTCCCGGGCTTCGACGAACAGCACCTTGGCGCCGTCGGCGGTTTTCCAGGTTTGCACGTCGAGTTGACGCCGGCTGGGCGCCTTGTCATTCAGTTCGGCCAATGATTGCAGCTTGTTGCCGGACTTGGCCTTGTCCAAGGCCTGGCTGGCGTTGGAGTCGCTGGACGGCGACAGGTAAAAGGCCAGGGTGCCGACCAGGGCGATCGATGCCAGGCCGATCAGCACCCGGCGCGATGATTTGCGCTCACTCATGAGCTTTCTCCTCGGGCAGGACATGCGCAACGCTCAGGCGCGAGCGGGTGAAATACAGCTGGGCTGCCTTCTGGATATCTTGCGGGGTCACGCTTTGCAGTTCGGCGAGTTCGGTGTCCATCAGCTTCCAGGACAAACCGACGGTCTCCAACTGGCCGATGGCGGTGGCCTGGCTGGTGATCGAGTCGCGCTCATAGACCAGGCCGGCGATGACCTGGGCGCGCACACGCTCCAGCTCTTCGGCGGTCGGCGCGGTAGTTTTCAACTGTTCGAGCAAGCGCCACAGACCGGCTTCGGCCTGGGCGATGGTTTTGTTTTTCTGCGTGTTGGGCGTCGCCGACAAGGTGAACAGTGTGTCGCCGCGGGTGAAGGCGTCGTAGCTCGACGAACCGCCGGACACCAGCTCTTCGCCGCGCTCCAGCTGGGTCGGGATCCGCCCGCTGTAGCCGCCGTCCAGCAGGGCCGAGATCAGCCGCAGCGCGTTGACTGGGCCCTTGTCCGTCGCGGTGGCGATGCTCGGCACATTGAAGGCCAGCATCACGCTGGGCAGTTGGGTCTGCACATGCAGGGTGATCTGGCGCTCGCCGGGTTCGGCCAGCTCCAGGGGAATTTTCGCCACCGGCACCGCGCGCCGTGCAATCGGGCCGAAATAGCGCTGGGCCAGGGACTTGACCTCGTCCGGCGTCACGTCGCCGACCACCACCAGGGTCGCGTTGTTCGGGGTGTACCAGGATTCGTACCAGTGACGCAGCTCCTCGACGGTCATCCGGTCCAGGTCGGCCATCCAGCCGATGGTCGGCGTGTGGTAGCCGCTGGCCGGGTAAGCCATGGCCTTGAAGCGCTCGTAGGCCTTGGACATGGGTTTGTCGTCGGTGCGCATGCGGCGCTCTTCCTTGATCACCTCGATCTCGCGGCTGAACTCCTCCGGCGGCAGGCGCAGGCTGGCCATGCGGTCGGCTTCCAGCTCGAAAGCCACGCCCAGGCGGTCGCGGGCCAGTACTTGGTAATAGGCGGTGAAGTCATCGCTGGTGAAGGCGTTCTCTTCGGCACCGAGGTCGCGCAGGATCAGCGACGCTTCGCCGGGACCGACTTTTTCACTGCCCTTGAACATCATGTGCTCAAGGGCGTGGGACAAACCGGTCTGGCCTGGCGTTTCGTAGCTGGAGCCAACCTTGTACCAGACCTGGGAGACCACCACCGGCGCACGATGGTCTTCGCGCACGACGACCTTCAGGCCGTTGTCGAGGGTAAATTCGTGGGTGGGTTGTGGGTCGGCAGCCAAGGCTGAAAAGGGCAGACAAACTGTGCTGAGCAGCAGGCCTGCGGCGCGGCGGGCAAGAGCATTCATTCGTGTTTAAACCTGTTGGGTTGCCTGCTAGGTCTTAGCGTCGGCAGGCGAGAGGGTGCTAGGATACTGATCCGTTTTACTGGCGGCCACGCCTATCGGGCCTTTTATCGACCCGGGGTTGTCTGGGTTCCCCGGAGAAACGTCGGGTTTGTTCGTTGATCCCTGCGTTTTCGCCGATGATGCCGTACCAGTCCTTCGAAAAAATCGACGTTGAGGTGTCCTCGGGACGCCTCGACAAAATGTTGCGCGTGAACAAGCTGGATGAAACGCAGTCTGTTCAGCATTGAATATTTATCACCGAGGCGCCCTCGTGGCGCGTCGCTACCGTGAGATAGCCGTCCTCCATGTTTGGTTCCAACGACGACAAGAAGACCCCAGCTGAGGCTGGCGAAAAAAAAGGCCTGTTCGGATGGCTGCGCAAGAAGCCGCAGGAAACCGTCGTCGAACAGCCACAACCGCTGCCTGAGCCCGCCGCCGAGGCAGTGGCCGAAGAAACCGCGCCCATCGTCCTGCCGATTGCCGAGCCGGTGCTGCAACCGGTCGAGGCTGAGACCGTTGTTGAGTTGGTGGCCGAGCAGCCGCTGACCCCGCCCGCCGAGCAAACCCCCTGGCTGACCTTGCCGGTGGCGGAAGAGCCGGTCGCGCTGGTCGAGGAAACGGCGCCCCATATCACCCCGCCGATTCCAGCGCCGACGCAGGTTGTCGAGGCGCCAGTCGTCGACGCTGTCATTGAGCCGCCGGTCGCCGTCGTTGCGCCCGTGGTTGCGCAAGCCGTACCCGAACCGGCACCTGCCCTGTTGGAAACCATTGCCCCCGTCGAGCCGGTCCGTAGCGCCGAGGAAAACAAGGTCGGCTTCTTCGCCCGCCTCAAGCAGGGCCTGTCCAAGACCAGCGCCAGCATCGGCGAAGGCATGGCCAGCTTGTTCCTGGGCAAGAAAGTCATCGACGACGAATTGCTGGAAGACATCGAGACCCGCCTGCTGACCGCCGACGTCGGTGTCGAGGCCACCTCGGTGATCATCCAGAGCCTGACCCAGAAGGTCGCGCGTAAACAGCTGACCGACGCCGATGCACTGTACAAATCCCTGCAAGGCGAGCTGACCAGCCTGCTCAAGCCGGTGGAAAAACCGCTGGTGATCGCCTCGCAGAACAAGCCGTTCGTGATCCTGGTCGTCGGTGTCAACGGTGCTGGCAAGACCACCACCATCGGCAAGCTGGCCAAGAAGCTGCAGCTCGAAGGCAAGAAAGTCATGCTGGCGGCAGGCGACACCTTCCGCGCCGCCGCGGTCGAACAGCTGCAAGTGTGGGGCGAGCGTAACAAGATCCCAGTGATTGCCCAGCACACCGGCGCCGATTCCGCTTCGGTGATCTTCGACGCCGTGCAGGCCGCCAAGGCCCGTGGCATCGATGTGTTGATCGCCGACACGGCCGGTCGCCTGCACACCAAAGACAACCTGATGGAAGAATTGAAGAAGGTGCGCCGGGTGATCGGCAAGCTCGACGCCGACGCACCCCACGAAGTGCTGCTGGTGCTGGACGCCGGTACCGGCCAGAACGCCATCAACCAGGCCAAGCAGTTCAACCAGACCGTCGAACTGACCGGGCTGGCCCTGACCAAGCTCGACGGCACCGCCAAGGGCGGGGTGATTTTCGCCCTGGCCAAGCAGTTCGGCCTCCCTATCCGCTATATCGGCGTGGGTGAAGGCATCGACGACTTGCGCACCTTTGAAGCTGAGCCCTTTGTCCAGGCACTGTTTGCCGAACGGGAGCATTCATGATTCGTTTCGAACAGGTCGGTAAACGCTATCCGAACGGTCACGTCGGCTTGCATGAGCTGAGCTTTCGGGTCCGTCGGGGCGAGTTTCTGTTTGTCACCGGCCATTCCGGCGCCGGTAAAAGTACCTTGCTGCGCCTGCTGCTGGCGATGGAGCGACCCTCCACCGGCAAACTGCTGCTGGCCGGCCAGGACCTGAGCACCATCAGCAATGCCCAGATTCCCTACCTGCGGCGGCAGATCGGCGTGGTGTTCCAGAATCACCAGTTGCTGTTCGATCGCACGGTGTTCAACAACGTGGCGTTGCCGTTGCAGATCCTGGGCCTGTCCAAGGCCGAGATCATCAAGCGCGTGGACTCGGCCCTGGAGCGTGTGGCCCTGTCGGACAAGACCGACCTGTACCCGGGCGACCTGTCCACCGGCCAACAGCAGCGCGTCGGCATCGCCCGCGCCATCGTCCATCGCCCGGCCTTGCTGCTGGCGGACGAACCCACCGGTAACCTCGACCCGCGCCTGGCGGCGGAGATCATGGGCGTATTCGAAGACATCAACCGCCTGGGCACCAGCGTGCTGATTGCCAGTCACGACCTGGCGTTGATCGCGCGCATGCGTCACCGCATGCTCACGTTGCAGCGCGGACGCCTGATTGGTGACGGGGAGGCTGGCGTATGAGTGCTACTCGCAGCCCGAAAGTGGCCGAACGCGTGGCCCCGAAGGCCTCCGATCCGCAGCCGCAAAAGAAAAAACGCGACGATGACGACGGCCCGGACTTCTCCACGCTGCTGCGCGCCTGGATCGAAAGCCATCGCGCCAGCCTGCTGGACAGCCTGCGGCGCCTGGGCAAGCAACCCATCGGCAGCTTCTTTACCTGCATGGTGATGGCGGTTGCCCTGAGTCTGCCCATGGGCCTGTCATTATTGTTAAGTAATGTGGAGCGCCTGGGCGGTTCCTGGCAGCGCGCGGCGCAGATTTCCCTGTACTTGCAGATGGACGCGAGCCCTGGCGAAGGCCAGGCGTTGCGCGAGCAGATCAAAGCCATGCCGGGCGTGGCCGATGCCGAATACATCGGGCGCGAGCAGGCGCTTGAAGAATTCCAGCAGCAGTCCGGCCTGGGCGAAGCCCTCAAGGAGCTGCCGGAGAACCCGCTGCCCGGGGTGGTGCTGGTGACGCCGAACGAGGTCGACAAGCCGACCCTTGAAGCATTAAGACAAAGACTTTCCGAGTTGCCGAAGGTACAACAGGCGCAACTTGATCTAGTCTGGGTCGAGCGTCTTGCGGCCATCCTCAAGCTCGGCGACCGTTTTGTCTTCGGTCTGACGGTGCTGCTGGTTTCTGCATTACTTTTGGTGATAGGCAATACCATTCGTCTTCATATTGAAAACCGCCGCACCGAGATAGAAGTGATTAAACTCGTCGGCGGTACGGACAGTTATGTACGCAGGCCCTTCCTTTATATGGGCGCGCTGTATGGCTTCGGTGCCGGGATTCTGTCCTGGGGTGTATTGGCGTTCGGCCTGGATTGGCTGAACGATGCGGTAACAGGGCTGGCCGGTTTGTACGGCAGTGATTTCTCGCTGGCCGGTGTGCCAGCCGCCGACGGTCTGTCGCTCTTGCTTGGCGCGGTGCTGTTGGGTTATATCGGTGCATGGATTGCGGTCGCACGCCACTTGCGTGAGCTTGCGCCAAAATAAGTGTTTTTTTGCGTGTATTGACCTTTCAATTTTTGTGGGAACTTGTCCTAGGGTTCCCGGTCAATTTTCGCAGTGCTGAACTGCACGAGTTATGTGAGTCGGAGGTTTTTTCGTATGACCACTTCTTTGCAACCTGCTTATGCTCTGGTCCCGGGTGCGAACCTGGAGGCTTATGTGCACACGGTGAACAGCATTCCATTGCTGACCCCCGAGCAGGAGCGTGAACTGGCCGAGAGTCTCTATTATGAGCAGGATCTTGAGGCGGCTCGGCAGATGGTGCTCGCCCACCTGCGTTTTGTCGTACATATCGCCCGCAGCTATTCCGGCTACGGGCTGGCCCAGGCCGACCTGATCCAGGAAGGCAACGTCGGCCTGATGAAGGCGGTCAAGCGTTTCAACCCGGAAATGGGCGTGCGCCTGGTGTCGTTTGCGGTGCACTGGATCAAGGCGGAAATCCACGAGTTCATCCTGCGCAACTGGCGCATCGTGAAAGTCGCGACCACCAAGGCCCAGCGCAAGCTGTTCTTCAACCTGCGCAGCCAGAAGAAACGCCTGGCCTGGCTGAACAACGAAGAAGTCCATCGTGTCGCCGAAAGCCTGGGCGTAGAGCCTCGGGAAGTGCGCGAGATGGAAAGCCGCCTGACCGGCCATGACATGGCCTTCGACCCGGCCGCCGAAGCGGACGACGACAGCGCTTTCCAATCGCCGGCCAACTACCTTGAAGACCACCGGTACGACCCGGCGCGTCAACTGGAAGACGCCGACTGGAGCGACAACTCCAACACCAACCTGCACGAAGCCCTGGAAGTGCTGGACGAGCGCAGCCGCGACATCCTCTACCAGCGCTGGCTGGCCGAGGAAAAAGCCACGCTGCACGACCTGGCGCAGAAGTACAACGTGTCGGCCGAGCGGATTCGCCAGCTTGAGAAGAGCGCGATGAACAAGCTCAAGGTGTCGATCGCCGCCTGACTGCGATAGCGGCCATAAAAAACGCCCCGATCAGTGATGATCGGGGCGTTTTTGTTTGTGCTCACTCTCGGACCTGACACTCCACCTGTGGGAGCGGGCTTGCTCGCGAATGCGGTGTGCCAGTCCACATCAATGTATCTTGGTGCACCGCATTCGCGAGCAAGCCCGCTCCCACAAGGGGTCTCCAGTGTCTTGGTTATTGGGCCCAAGGCGCTCGTCGCGAATTATTGAGTTCCAGCAAATAGCTGTCGCCCCCCAACTGGCTCATCTGCTGGCGAATCCAGCCCGCCCGCCTTAGCACATAGGGGCTCGGCCGGCTGGCGCTCCATTTGCGCGGGTTGGGCAATACCGCCGCCAGCAGGCTTGCCTGTTGCCGGGACAAGGCGTCGGCGCTGACGCGGAAATGATGTCGCGCGGCGGCTTCGGCCCCGAATACACCGTCATCCCACTCGACACTGTTGAGGTACACCTCGAGGATCCGCTGTTTGGGCCAGAACACCTCGATCAGTGCCGTGAACCAGGCCTCCAGCCCCTTGCGCAGCCAGCTGCGGCCCGACCACAGGAACAGGTTCTTGGACACTTGCTGGCTGAGGGTGCTGGCGCCGCGAATCGAACCGCCACGCCCATTGTGGGCGAACGCGGCCTGGATCGCGCCGATGTCGAAGCCCCAGTGTTCGGGGAATTTCTGGTCTTCGCCAGCAATCACCGCGACTTTCAGGCTGTCGGAGATCTGGTCCCAAGGCTGCCAGGTGCGTTGCAGGTCGATGGGGTCGCCGCCGAACCAGGATTCAACCTTGCGCTCGATCATCAGCGCCGTGAACGGCGGCGGTACCACCCGAAACAACAGCACGAGCACAACGCTGCCAACGGCGAACCAGAGCAGGGCTTTAAGGAATCGTCGAAATAATAAACGCAGCATAGAGATGGCTTGGCCGAACCCGTCGAGCGGGCCATTATACAGACCCTGTCCACCGAGTCTGACTGGAGTTCTCATGCTGCGTAGCTTTCTGATGCTGGCTGCTTTTTTCGGCTTCACGGGCGTGGCACTGGGGGCGTTTGCCGCCCACGGCCTGAAAGGCCGCCTGAGCGCCGACTACCTGGCGATTTTCCACACCGGCGTCACCTACCAACTGGTGCACACCCTGGCGTTGCTGGGCGTTGCGCTGCTGGCCACGCACATTCCCGGTCGCATCGTCACCTGGGCCGGGGTTTCATTTGTGGTTGGCATCCTGTTGTTCTCCGGCAGCCTGTACCTGCTGACCCTCACGGGCATCAGCAAGCTGGGCATCATCACACCGGTGGGCGGCGTGGCGTTCCTGATCGGTTGGGTGTGCCTGGGGCTTGCCGCCTGGCGGCTGGGCTGACCGGGCGGTCCATTTCATGACGAATGGCTTGGGTCACCCAGACTGATCGGGCTAGAATGCCAGCCCCTAAAAATGATGGCGGCATCCGGCATGCGCATTCAGTTGAACGGCGAACCCCTTGATCTGCCCGACGGTGAAACCGTTGCGGCCCTGTTGACCCGTCTGGAACTCACCGGACGCCGCGTCGCGGTGGAGCTCAATCTGGATATCGTCCCGCGCAGCCAGCACGCCGAAACCACGTTGAACGATGGCGACAGCGTTGAAGTGGTCCACGCCATCGGCGGCGGCTAGTCGCCTCGGTTTCGCAGCATTTCGCAAGAACCTCACCCCAACAGAGGATTTCCCATGAGCATCGTTCGTAGCGACAAGCCCTTCGTCCTGGCCGGTCGTACCTACCAGTCGCGTTTGCTGGTAGGCACCGGCAAATATCGCGACATGGAAGAAACCCGCCTGGCCATCGAAGCCTCGGGCGCCGAAATCGTGACCGTCGCCGTGCGCCGGACCAACATCGGCCAGAACCCGGGCGAACCGAACCTGCTGGATATCCTGCCGCCGGACCGCTACACCATCCTGCCGAACACCGCCGGTTGCTTCGACGCCATCGAGGCCGTGCGCACCTGCCGCCTGGCCCGTGAGCTGCTCGACGGCCACAACCTGGTGAAGCTGGAAGTGCTGGCGGACCAGAAAACCCTGT
The DNA here is from genome assembly GCF_052112205.1 of Pseudomonas sp. Lb2C2. Taxonomy (NCBI): domain Bacteria; kingdom Pseudomonadati; phylum Pseudomonadota; class Gammaproteobacteria; order Pseudomonadales; family Pseudomonadaceae; genus Pseudomonas; species Pseudomonas sp. Lb2C2. Next base: position 585,371 of record NZ_JAUTYW010000003.1, read on the forward strand.
TCCCCAACGTGATCGAAACCCTCAAGGCCGCTGAAACCCTGGTCAAGGAAGGCTTCGACGTGATGGTCTACACCAGCGATGACCCGATCATCGCCCGTCAATTGGCGGAAATCGGCTGCATCGCGGTCATGCCGCTGGCCGGCCTGATCGGCACAGGCCTGGGGATCTGCAACCCGTACAACCTGCAGATCATCCTGGAAGAAGCCAAGATCCCGGTGTTGGTGGATGCCGGTGTCGGTACCGCTTCCGACGCCACCATCGCCATGGAACTGGGTTGCGAAGCGGTGCTGATGAACTCGGCCATCGCCCACGCCCAGCAACCGATCCTGATGGCCGAAGCCATGAAGCACGCCATCGTCGCTGGTCGCCTGGCGTACCTGGCTGGCCGCATGCCGAAAAAACTTTACGCCAGCGCCTCCTCGCCGCTGGATGGTCTGATCAAGTAAGAGCCATTGATGACTGAATCGAACGACACGCCGGTCCTGCCGGAAGAAGGCGAAGAGCGCCAGCACCGCCGCATCAAGAGTTTCGTGATGCGCGCCGGGCGCATGACTGAAGGCCAGCAGCGCGGCCTGGAGCAGGGCGCGCCGCTGTTTGTCCTGCCGCTGGCCGATGCCCCGGTGGATTTTGACCAGGTCTTCGGCCGCTCGGCCCCGCGCTCGCTGGAAATCGGCTTCGGCATGGGCCATTCGTTGCTGGAAATGGCCGCCGCTTCGCCGGAGCAGGACTTCATCGGTGTGGAAGTCCATCGTCCCGGCGTCGGTGCGCTGCTCAACGGCGTGCTGACCCAAGGGCTGACCAACCTGCGGGTCTACGATTGCGACGCCATCGAAGTGCTCAACCGCTGCGTGGCCGACAACAGCCTCGACCGCCTGATGCTGTTCTTCCCGGACCCTTGGCACAAAAGCCGGCACCACAAGCGCCGTATCGTCCAGGCGTCGTTCGCTGAACTGGTGCGCAGCAAGTTGAAGATCGGCGGTGTGCTGCACATGGCCACCGACTGGGAACCCTATGCCGAATACATGCTGGAAGTGATGAACGTCGCCCCGGGCTATCGCAACCTGGCCGAAGACGGCAAGTGCGTGCCACGCCCGGCCGAGCGGCCGATCACCAAGTTCGAGCGCCGAGGTGAACGCCTTGGGCACGGGGTTTGGGATTTGAAGTTCGAGAAGCTGGCTTAAACACCAGAAGTCCCTGCTGAAAGGGCATCCCCTGTGGGAGCGAGCTTGCTCGCGATAGCGGCATAACAGTCAACCTTGATGTTGGATGTTATGGCCTCATCGCGAGCAAGCTCGCTCCCACAGTTGTTTTAGGTACCGGGTCAGCGCCGATCCGCGACCACACCGATCAACACCAGCACCACCAACAACACCGGCGCCAGGCTGTAGTTGTTGAACTGGCTCAAGCCCCTGACGATCCACGGCGTGGCGTAAATCAGTGCCGCACCACTGCCGATCATGCACAGCAGGGCGATCAGCGGGACGCGCAAGGCGCCGGCGATGCTGCCCAGGCGTTGTTCGACCCAGCCCTTGATATCGGCACCAAACAGCACCAGCAGGCAGCCTACCAATGCCAGGGAGATTTCCGACAGGTTGCTGCGGCTCCAGCGGGACACGGTGGCCAGCAGGTCGAGTACCAGATCCATTCGATTTCCTTGTTTTGATCAGCTCAGAAATGTCTGCAGCAAGTCGTTGAGAAACAGCTGTCCGCGCTCGGTGGCCGCCAGACGTGTCGGTTCGACCTGCAACAACCCGCTTTGTTCGGCCTCGCGCCTGCCTTCGGCCAGGCTTTGCAAGGACAGCCCGGTGCGCTCCGGGTACAGCCGCGCTTCCACGCCCGCGGTCAGGCGCAGGGCGTTCATCAGGAACTCGAACGGCAGCTCTTCATTGGCCAGGGTTTTCTCGCCAGCCTGGAAGCTTTTGGCCGGGTTGAGGTAGTCCTTGGGCAGGCGGGTCTTCCAGGTGCGCACGATGCGCCCGTCCGGATGGCTGAGCTTGCCGTGGGCGCCGGCGCCGATGCCGATGAAGTCGCCGAAGCTCCAGTAATTGAGGTTATGCCGCGCCGCCCGACCGGGTTGTGCGTAGGCCGAAACCTCGTATTGGGCGTAGCCGTGTTCGGCCAGCAAGGCTTGCCCGGCTTCCTGGATGTCCCACAGCGTGTCGTCTTCGGGCAATGTCGGCGGCTGGTTCCAGAACACCGTGTTCGGCTCCAGCGTCAGCTGGTACCAGGACAAATGGGTCGGCTTCAAGGCGATGGCCTGGCGCAGGTCGCTCAAGGCGTCTTCCAGGGACTGGTCGGGCAGCCCATGCATCAGGTCCAGGTTGAAATTGTCGAAACCGGCCTGACGGGCCATGCCAGCGGCGCGCACCGCCTCGTCGCCGTTGTGGATCCGGCCCAGGGCTTCGAGCTTGGCCTGCTGGAAACTCTGGATACCGATGGACAGGCGATTGATGCCCAAGGCCCGGTAAGCGACGAACTTTTCTTGCTCGAAGGTGCCGGGGTTGGCTTCCAGGGTTATTTCAATGTCCTGGGCGAACGGTATCCGCGCTTCCACACCCTCGAGCAATCGCCCCAGGGCTTGGGCGCTGAACAGGCTCGGGGTGCCGCCGCCGAAAAAGATCGAGCTCAACGGGCGACCATAAACCGCGTGCAAGTCCTGGTCGAGGTCGGCCAGCAAGGCGTCGACATATTCCTCTTCCGGCAACTGCGGGCTGGCGGTGTGGGAGTTGAAGTCGCAATACGGGCATTTGCGCACGCACCACGGGATGTGGACGTACAACGCCAGGGGCGGCAGCACCGGCAGCGGTGCCCGAGGCGTTTGTACACCGCCATGAATCAGCGGTGTGGGAGTGTCATCGATCATTGCAGGCCCAGGCGTTGACGCAGCAGGGCCATGGCGCGGGCGCGGTGGCTCAGTTGGTTCTTTTCCACCGGCCCCAGCTCGGCGCTGGAGCAATTGCGCTCCGGCACCCAGAACAACGGGTCATAGCCGAAACCGTGCTCGCCGCTGGCTTCGGTGAGAATGCGCCCGTGCCACAGGCCTTCGCAGAGGATCGGCAATGGGTCATCGGCATGGCGGACCAGGGCCAGCACACACACGAACTGCGCGCCGCGCTCGGCTTCGGGCACGTCCTTGAGGGCGTCGAGCAGCTTGGCGTTGTTCGCCGCGTCACCTTTGCCATCAGCGTAGCGAGCCGAGTAAATACCCGGCGCGCCGCCCAGGAAGTCCACGGCCAGCCCGGAATCGTCGGCCAGTGCCGGCAGGCCCGAGATACGTGCGGCATTGCGGGCCTTGAGGATGGCGTTCTCGACGAACGACAGGCCGGTCTCTTCCGGTTCCACCTGGCTGAACTCGCCAATCGAGCGCAACTGCACCGACCCGCCGAGCATGGCTTGCAGTTCCTTGAGTTTGCCGGCGTTGTGGCTGGCCAGTACGAGTTGGGTGAAATTGATCATTGGCCCGGGAACAGTTCCTGGTTGAAGTTGATGGTGTTGATCTTGTCGCCGGTCTGCACCTTGATCTCGAAGGTGCGGGTTTCCTGCTGGGGTACCGGGTACTGGGCGATGTAGTAGATCGCGCCTTGCTCGGTCACCTGCTTGAATTGCAGCGGGACGCTCTGGCTGGTGAGGTCTTTCACTGTGCCGCTGACCTGGGCCATCAAGGGTTTGCCATCCTTGAGCACCGAGACGTTGATCACCCCTTGTTGCTTGCTGCGAATCAGCTCGGCGCCTTTGGCGATGTCCGGTGTCAGGAAGGTGGAGTTGAAGGTGTTGTAGTGCACGGTGATATCACCGAACACTTCCTTGCGCTCGCCCTTGATAGCGTCGGCGGCCATGGCGCCAACGCTCAGGCAAGCGGTGATGAGAAACAACGCTAGACGGTTCATGTCGTGCTCCTGGTGAGGTCGGGGCTCACACCGCGACCTGATGATCGGTAAGGCCTGGGCTGCTGACCCGATAGATGCCTATCTCACCTAACAGATTAGGCCATAGCTTGCTGGCCCACCCGTGGCGGTGCTGCTGGTCGACGGCCAGGCGATCGATGACCTTGGCTTCGCGTTCGCGGCACAGCGCTTCGAAATCCTCGAAGGTGCAGAAGTGGATGTTCGGCGTGTTGTACCAGGTGTAGGGCAGGAAATCCGAGACCGGCATGCGGCCCTTGCTCGCCAGGTACCAGCGGCAACGCCAGTGGCCGAAGTTGGGGAAGGTGATGATGCACTGGCGACCGACCCGCAGCATTTCGTCGAGGATCTTGTCCGGGTAGTGCACCGCTTGCAGGGCCTGGGTCATGACCACGACGTCGAAGCTGTTGCTGGCGAAGTTGCCCAGGCCCTTGTCCAGGTCTTGCTCGATGACGTTGATGCCCTTGGCGACGCACTCGGCGATATTGTCAGGATCGTTTTCCAGGCCGTAGCCGCTGACTTGCTTGTTGTCCCGCAGCCAGGTCAGCAGTTCGCCGTTGCCGCAGCCCAGGTCGAGCACGCGGCTGCCGGCGGGGATCCATTCCTGGATGATGTCCAGATCGGCTCTCATGGCGTCCTCACAGCGTTATACGGTTCATGTAGTTGCCGAACGCCTGCAGGTAGCGCGGGATCGGGATCAAAAAGGCGTCGTGACCCTGGGGCGCGTCGATTTCCAGGTAGCAGACGTCCTTGCGCGCGGCCATCAGCGCGTCCACCAGCTCCCGTGAACGCGCCGGGGAGAAGCGCCAGTCGGTAGTGAACGACATCACGCAGAACTTGGCGGTGGCGTTGGCGAAGGTTTTCGCCAGGTCATCGTCGAAGTTCGCCGCCGGATCGAAGTAGTCCAGCGCTTTGGTCATCAACAGGTACGTGTTGGCGTCAAAGCGCCCGGAGAATTCTTCACCCTGATAACGCAGGTAGCTCTCGACCTGGAACTCGACGCTGTGGAAGTCGTAGTTGAGCTTTTCGCTCTTGAGGCCACGGCCGAATTTCTCGCCCATGGAGTCGTCGGACAGGTAGGTGATGTGCCCGACCATCCGCGCCAGCATCAGCCCGCGCTTGGGGATCACGCCGTGTTCCTGGAACGAGCCGCCGTGGAACTCCGGGTCGGTGAGGATCGCCTGGCGCGCCACTTCGTTGAAGGCGATGTTCTGCGCCGACAGCTTGGGGGCCGAGGCGATTGCCAGGCAGTGGCGCACGCGGTCCGGGTAGGTGATGGTCCACTGCAGGGCCTGCATGCCGCCCAGGCTGCCGCCGATCACGGCTGCCCACTGGCCGATACCGAGGCGGTCGGCCAGGCGTGCCTGGCTGTGAACCCAGTCTTCTACGGTCAGCACCGGGAAATCGGCGCCGAAAGGTTTGCCGGTGTCCGGGTTGAGGCTGCTGGGGCCGGTGGAGCCGTTGCAGCCGCCCAGGTTGTTCAGGCTGACCACGAAGAACTTGCTGGTATCGATGGGCTTGCCCGGGCCGATGCAGCTATCCCACCAGCCGGGCTTGCGGTCGTCGATGCTGTGGTAGCCGGCGGCGTGGTGATGCCCCGACAAGGCGTGGCAAATCAGCACGGCGTTGCTCGCCGTGGCATTGAGGGTGCCGTAGGTTTCGTAGATCAGGTCATAGGCTGGCAACGAACGGCCGCAGGCCAGGGCCAGGGGCTCGCTGAAATGCGCCGTTTGCGGCGTCACCAGACCAACGGAATCGGGGGGAAAGGCAGCTGGCATCGACCCTGCTCGCGTTGAAATGAGGCGTAAGTCTAAAGACCGCTGTGGCAGGCGGCAAGCAAAGGCGCCGTTGATTGTCCGCCGTTGTTTTTGTGGCGAGGGAGCTTGCTCCCGCTGGGGCGCGAAGCGGCCCTGAAAGCGGGGGGCGGGCCTGCCAGCCATTGTGCGTTGCCTGTTTTGGGGCTGCAGCCCAGCGGGAGCAAGCTCCCTCGCCACAGGGTTAACCATGCCCCGATCCAAGCCGGATCAGGTTGGCCTGACGAGGCCCGGCAACTCCGGCAGTTTCTTCGGCGAATGGATGCGCACCCGTTTCTGCCGGTTCAATTCGCCGCTGACCAGGCTGACCTGGCTCTTGGACACGCCAAACGCCTTGGCCAGGAACGCCATCAGGTAAGCGTTGGCCTTGCCCTCGACCGGCGGGGCGGTGAGGCGGATCTTCAGGCGGTCACCGTGCAGCCCGGCGAAATCATCGCTGCGGGCTGCCGGTTGCAGGTGACACTCCAGGATCAGGTCGTCGCCATCCCAGCGAAAGTAGCTCACTGGGTCAGATCAGCAGACGCAGGATTTCCGGCATCATGGTCATCGCCGCCAGGTTGTTGATCACCAGCATGTCGATCAGCTTGAGCACCATGAACGCCAGGATCGGCGAAATATCCAGGCCGCCAAGGTTCGGCAGGATGCGGCGGAACGGCGCCAGGGCCGGCTCGCAGATCTGGTTCACCAGCTCGGCGCCCGGGTTATGGCTGCCCGGCGCGACCCACGACAGGATCACGCTGATGATCATGGCGAAGAAGAAAATCTTCAGGAACAGCGCGGTCACGCCAATGAGCGACCAGATCAGCAGTTGCAGCGGGTTGCCGGTGGTGCCGTAGGTCAGCAGCAGGGTCAGGGCCATCAGCGCCAGTTGCACGAGGATCGCCAGGACCAGCGACGACATGTCCAGGCCGAACAGGCTCGGGATGATCCGGCGCAGCGGCTTGAGCAGCGGCTGGGTGGCCTTGACGATGAACTGGCACAGTGGGTTGTAGAAGTTGGCACGCACCAGTTGCAGCACGAAGCGCAGCAGCACGATCAGCAGGTACAGGCTGCCGAGGGTTTGCAGCACGTAGACCGCTGCAGTGTTCAATCCAATCATGAATGGCTCCTTATTGGCCCAGTTGTTCGGCCATTTCGGCCGAGCGGTGCGCGGCGGCGCCGAGTGCTTTTTCCACCAGGGCTTCGAAGCCCCCGGCCTGGAACGATTTGATGGCCGCTTCGGTGGTGCCGGCCGGCGAGGTGACGCGGCGACGCAGCTCGGCCGCATCGACATCGCTGGACACCGCCATGTGCGCGGCACCGAGGGCGGTCTGCAAGGTCAGCCTGGCGGCGGTTTCCCGGGGCAGGCCGAGTTTCTCGCCGGCGGCGGTCATGGCTTCGATCAGCAGGAAGAAGTACGCCGGGCCCGAGCCGGAGACGGCGGTGACGGCGTCCAGTTGCTGTTCGGTGTCCAGCCACAGTGCCAGGCCGACAGCCGACAGCAGCTCCTCGGCCTGCTGGCGTTGTGCGGCGGACACTTGGGAAGTGGCGAACAGGCCGCTGACGCCCTGGCGCAGCAGTGCCGGGGTATTGGGCATGCAGCGTACGATCGGCTGCTCGCCGAGCCAGTTGTTCATGCTGGCGCACGTGATGCCGGCGGCAATCGACACCACCAGTTGATGAGGCTTGAGACTTGGGCGCAGGGCTTCGCAGACGGTTTTCATCGCCTGCGGCTTGACTGCCAGCACGATGACGTCCGCGCCGTCGATGGCCTGGGCGTTATCGGCGAAGGTTTCGATGCCGTGTTCGCTGCTCACCCGGGTGCGGGTCTCTTCACCCGGATCGCTGGCGCGGATCAAAGAAGCGTCCAGGCCCTTGGCCCGCAGGCCGCCGATCAGGCTGGCGGCCATGTTGCCGGCGCCGATGAAGGCAATACGCGTGTTGCTCATGACAGGTCCTTATAAAGAGATGAGTCGGCCATGTTTCAGGATTGACCGTAGTCGCGGGCACCAAACAGGGCCGTACCGATGCGCACCCAAGTGGCGCCTTGGGCGATGGCTGACTCAAGGTCGTGGCTCATGCCCATGGAAAGGGTGTCCAACGGTAGTGCGAGGCTGGCTTGCAAGCGTTGGACCGCGGCGAAGGCAGCGTCCTGGGCGGCGCGGTCTTCGGTGGGTTCGGGAATCGCCATCAACCCGCGCAGTTTCAGGCGGGGTAGCGCGCTGATGGCGTTGGCCAGGGCGGGCAGGTCCGCCGGGGTGCAGCCGGATTTGCTGGCTTCACCGCTGACGTTGACCTGGATGCAGATGTTCAGCGGCGGTAACTCGGCCGGACGCTGCTCGGACAGGCGCTGTGCAATTTTCAAGCGGTCCACGGAATGCACCCAGTCGAAATGTTCGGCGATAGCGCGCGTCTTGTTCGATTGAATGGGGCCGATGAAGTGCCAGATCAAGGGCAGGTCGGTCAGTTCGAGCTGTTTGCCCAAGGCTTCTTGCAGGTAGTTCTCGCCGAAGTCCCGCAGGCCGGCGGCATAGGCTTCGCGCAGGGCCTGGACGGGTTTGGTCTTGCTCACGGCCAGCAGTTTGACACTGTGTTCGGCACGCTGGGCGGCCTGCTCCGCAGCGCGGATGCGCGAACTAACCTGAGCGATGTTGTCTGCTATCGTGGACATAAAGAAGCGCCAGCGGTGAGGTTCGCGGCATTCTACTGGAATTGAGGAGCGCTATGGATATCACTGAGTTACTGGCGTTCAGCGCCAAGCAGGGCGCGTCGGACCTGCACCTGTCCGCCGGGCTGCCACCGATGATCCGCGTCGATGGCGATGTCAGGCGCATCAACCTGCCAGCACTGGACCACAAGCAGGTTCATGAACTGATCTACGACATCATGAACGACCGGCAACGAGTAGATTACGAAAAGTTTCTGGAGACCGATTTTTCCTTCGACGTGCCGGGCGTGGCGCGGTTCCGGGTCAACGCCTTCAACCAGAATCGCGGCGCAGGGGCAGTGTTCCGCACCATTCCGTCGAAAGTCCTGACCATGGAAGACCTGGGGATGGGCGAGGTGTTTCGCAAGGTGACCGAATCGCCGCGCGGGCTGGTGTTGGTGACCGGGCCGACCGGTTCAGGCAAGTCCACCACCCTGGCGGCCATGATCGACTACTTGAACAGCCACAAGCACCATCACATCCTCACCATCGAAGACCCTATCGAATTCGTGCACGAACCGCGCAAATGCCTGATCAACCAGCGTGAGGTACACCGTGACACCCAGGGTTTTTCCACGGCCCTGCGTTCGGCCCTGCGGGAAGACCCGGACGTGATCCTGGTGGGGGAGATGCGCGACCTGGAAACCATTCGCCTGGCGCTGACCGCTGCGGAAACCGGGCACCTGGTGTTCGGCACCCTGCACACCACGTCGGCGGCCAAGACCATTGACCGGGTGGTGGACGTGTTCCCCGGGGATGAGAAGTCCATGGTTCGCTCGATGTTGTCGGAGTCGTTGCAGGCGGTGATTTCCCAGACGCTGGTCAAGAAAATCGGCGGCGGCCGGATCGCGGCGCATGAAATCATGCTGGGCACCTCGGCTATTCGGAACCTGATCCGTGAAGACAAGGTGGCGCAGATGTACTCGGCGATCCAGACCGGCGGTTCGCTGGGGATGCAGACGCTGGACATGTGCCTGAAGGACTTGGTGAGCAAGGGGCTGATCAGCCGCGAGCATGCGCGGGAGCGGGCGCGTACGCCGGATAACTTCTAGAGGCAGCAGAAAGCACAGCTTTTGTGGCGAGGGAGCTTGCTCCCGCTGGGGCGCGGAGCGGCCCTGAAAGCGGCTGTCTGGAACTGTCTGGGTGACGGTGGCGCCTGGTTTTGGGCCGCTTCGCAGCCCAGCGGGAGCAAGCTCCCTCGCCACAGGGCTGCTGAGTTCTTCAGATCAGCGCTGAACCACGCGCATCGCACCTGGCTCTTTCGGCAGCACACGCTTGGCGACCACGTAGTGACTGTTCCAGTACGGTTTGTTCAAGGTGTCGATGCTCACCGACTTGCCACGGCGCGGGGCGTGGATGAAGCGGTCGTTGCCCAGGTAGATGGCCACGTGGTTGACCCGGCGGCTCTTGAGCTTGAAGAAGATCAGGTCGCCGGGCTTGAGGTCCTTGCGCTCGACTTTCTCGCCATGACCGGCGGCCATGGCGTTGGAGGTGCGCGGCAGGTCGAAGGTGGCGTCGTTGAAGGCGTATTTCACCAAGCCGCTGCAATCGAAACCTTTACTTGGGCTACTGCCGCCCCAACGATAAGGTGTGCCAAGTACATTCACGGCGCGACTCAACACATTGCTGCTCGCTTTGGTCGCCATCGGCGGGACCAGCTTGCTGTTGGCTGTGCTCACGCGCTGGGCACTTGGCTTGTTCTTGCTCAAGGGAGCAGAAACATGGGATTTCGGGGTATAGCCGTTGACGTTGGGAAGGCGTTGCTCACGATTGGTGGCGTGGGCGGCCAGTGGCAATAATAGGCAGATGGTTAGCCATGTCTTGAAAAATGGACGCATTAGGCAAGGCTCTTAAAGGTTAGCGCGCAACTTTATAACAGCTTTTTTTGCGTTTCCGAGGCCGTTTGTCGATTCGAAACGCAGCGCAAAACCCTGCAAAATGCGACAAATTGACCTGATTGTCCGACAGAACCCCTATGCTACGGGGCTTTCGCCGGTTCGTGGCGCCCAGGACCGCTTGTCGGGCAGACACGAAAAAGTCACAAAAAGTCAGAAAAAATTTATCTATCGAGGCAAAAGAGGCCATTCATGAACAGCTATCAGCAGGATGCAATCCGCGATACCCACAGCAAGGTCATTGGGTATCTGCTGTGGATTTTCGGTTTCACCGGTGCCCATCGTTTCTATTACGGCAAGCCGGTCACGGGCACGATCTGGTTCTTCACCTTCGGCCTGCTGGGCATTGGTTGGCTGATCGACTTGTTCCTGATTCCGGCCATGGATCGTGAAGCGGACCTGCGTTTCACTCCGGGGCCTATCGAATACAGCGTGGCGTGGATTCTGCTGACGTTTCTCGGGGTGCTGGGCGTACACCGCATGTACCAGGGCAAATGGCTCAGCGGGATTCTCTACCTGCTGACCGGCGGGTTGTTTTTCCTGGGGGTGCTGTATGACTTCTGGACGCTGAATGATCAGGTCTCGATTCGTAATGCGCAGAAGCGTGGGGCTTTTCAGTAAGACCGGGTCGCCTGTATCGCGAGCAAGCTCGCTCCCACACTGGATCGAGGTGTTCACAAATCATGTGTTCACCAAAGATCCACCTGTGGGAGCGAGCTTGCTCGCGATAGGCGCGTTGCGGTATCAGGCCTGGTGGGTAATCCGCCCATCCATCAGTGTGTAGCGCACCACCCCCGGCAGGCTATGGCCGAGGAACGGGCAGTTGTCACCCTTGGAGCGCCAGGCTTCACCGGCCACGGTGGAGGCGGCAGGGTCGAACAGCACCAGGTCCGCCGCGGCGCCAACCGCGAGTTTTCCCGCCGGCAGTTGCAGCGCCTGGGCCGGGCCGGCGCTCAGGCGTGCGAGCAAGGTCGGCAGGTCCAGCAAACCGTCTTCCACCAGCGTCAAGGCCAGCGGCAGCAGCAGTTCGACGCTGCTGATGCCCGGCTCGGTGGCGCCGAACGGTGCCAGCTTGGCATCGCGCTCATGGGGTTGGTGATGGCTGGAGATGGCCGAGATCACCCCGGACCTCACCGCCTCACGCAGGCCATCGCGGTCGGCGCGGGTGCGCAGCGGCGGCTGGACGTGATAGACGCTGTTGAAATCGATCAGGGCTTCGTCGGTGAGGATCAACTGGTACAGCGCCACATCTGCGGTCACCGGCAAGCCGCGGGCCTGGGCCTGGGCGATCAGTGCCGCACCGCGAGCACTGGTCAACTGGCTGAAGTGGGCACGTACGCCGCTTTGTTCCACCAACAGCAGGTCCCGGGCCAGGGCCACGGTCTCGGCGGTTTCCGGGATGCCCGGCAGACCGAGGAAGCTGGCGGTCGGGCCTTCGTGGGCCAAGCCGCCTTCGGCCAGGTCGTGGTCCTGGGAGTTGAAGATCACCGTCAGGCCGAAGGTCGCCGCGTATTCCAGGGCACGGCACAGGGTGCGGGTGTTGCGGAAACTGTTCAGGCCGTTGCCGAACGCCACGCAACCGGCGTCACGCAGGGCGATGAGTTCGGCCAGTTGCTCGCCGTCCAGGCCCTTGCTCAGTGCGCCAATCGGGAAGACCTTGGTATTGCCGGCCTCGCGGGCGCGGTCGAGGATCAGTTCGGCCACGGCCGAGGTGTCCAGCACCGGTTTGGTCTGCGGCGGGCAGCACAGGCTGGTCACGCCACCGGCAGCGGCGGCCCGGGTTTCGCTGACGATGCTGCCTTTGCGGCTGTAGCCCGGTTCGCGCAGGGCGACGTTCAGGTCCACCAGGCCGGGAGCGGCCACCAAGCCTTGGGCTTCGAGGGTCTCGACCGCGACGAAACCGGCCGGCGCCGCGCCAAGGGCGACGATCTTGCAGGCATCGATATGGATATCAGTCACTTGATCCAGGCCACTGGCTGGATCGATCACGCGTGCGCCGAGAATGCTGAGCTTCACTGGGCGTTCTCCTGGTCGAATTGGCGCTGGGCCGTTTGCCCGCTCATGGCCATGGACAGCACGGCCATGCGGATGGCGATGCCGTAGGTCACCTGGTTGAGAATCACCGAGTGCGGCCCGTCGGCCACCGCCGACTCGATCTCCACGCCGCGGTTGATCGGCCCCGGGTGCATGACGATGGCGTCCGGCTTGGCCCCGGCCAGGCGTGCGGTGGTCAGGCCGAACAGTCGGTAGAACTCGCCCTCGCTGGGCAGCAGGCCGCCGGTCATACGCTCGCGTTGCAGGCGCAGCATGATCACCACGTCCACATCCTTGAGGCCTTCGGTCATGTCGGTGTAGACCTTCACGCCGTATTGCTCGACGCCGATGGGCAGCAGGGTTTTCGGTGCGATCACGCGAATGTCCGGGCAGCCGAGGGTCTTGAGGGCCAGCATGTTGGAGCGCGCCACCCGCGAGTGCAGGATGTCGCCGACGATGGCCACCGACAGGTTTTCGAAGCTGCCCTTGTGCCGACGGATGGTCAGCATGTCCAGCATGCCCTGGGTCGGGTGGGCGTGACGGCCGTCGCCGCCGTTGATGATCGCCACTTGCGGGCAGACGTGTTCGGCAATGAAGTGCGCCGCGCCGGAGTCGCCGTGGCGCACGACGAACATGTCGGCGGCCATGGCTTCTAGGTTGCGCAGGGTGTCGAGCAGGGTTTCACCCTTGCTCGCCGAGGACGTGGACACGTTGAGGGTGATCACGTCCGCCGACAGCCGCTGGGCCGCGAGTTCGAAGGTGGTGCGGGTGCGGGTGGAGTTTTCGAAGAACACGTTGCACACGGTCTTGCCGCGCAGCAACGGGACTTTCTTCACCGCCCGGGCACCGACTTCGAGGAACGAGTCGGCAGTGTCGAGGATTTCCGTCAGCAGCTCGCGGCGCAGGCCGTCGAGGGACAGGAAGTGCCGCAGCTGGCCCTGATCGTTGAGCTGCAGCGGGCGCTTGGTTTCGAGAGGCGTCATCGCGATGGACTCTTACAAGGGCAGTTAAAGGGCAAGGTCTTGCAGTTCGAGTTGCAGCGGCGACGGGCCGGAGAGCTTGACCCGCTCGTGGGCAGCCAGCCTCAGCGTCGCACCGACCACGTTCGGCCGGATCGGCAGCTCGGCGGCGTCCAGGTCCAGCAGGCACACCAGCGTCACGCTGGCCGGGCGGCCGTAGTCGAACAGTTCGTTCATGGCGGCGCGGATGGTCCGGCCACTCATCAGCACGTCGTCGATCAGCACCAGGTGCTGGCCTTCGATCTCGAATGGCAGGGCCGAGGGGCGCACTTGCGGGTGCAGGCCGTTCTGGCTGAAGTCGTCGCGGTAGAAGGACACGTCCAGGGTGCCCAGTGGCGATTGGCTGCCCAGTGCTTCGAGCAAGGCCTGGGCGACCCAGACGCCACCGGTGCGAATACCGATGTAGCGCGGCTCGCTGATGCCGCGGTGTTCCAGGTGTGCCTTGAGACGAATCGCCATCTGGCTGATCAGTTCGGCAGGATTGGGCAGGCTCATGCTGGCTCCTTCAGGTTCCCGGGCCGGTGGTGAATGGCGCGGTCTATCGCTAAGAGAAAGCGCCTTGGCGGCGCTTTCAAAAAATCAGGTTTCGAACAGGGCGGTGTTGGCGTCGAGCCAGCCTTGCAACAGCAGGGCGGCAGCGATGGCGTCCACCGGGTTGTCGCGGTAACTGCCTTTCTGCCCGCCGCGCGCCAGGCGCTCGCCCTTGGCCTCGAAGGTGGTCAGGCGCTCGTCATGGGTATAGAAGGGCAGGTTGTAGCGGCCATTGAGCCGGCGGGCGAATTTTTCGGCGCGCAGGCACATGTCACTGGGCGTGCCGTCCATGTTCAGCGGCAGGCCGACCACCACGGCATCGGGCTTCCACTCCTTGATCAGCGCTTCGACCTGGTTCCAGTCCGGAACGCCATTCTGCGCCTTCAGGGTGCACAACTCGCGGGCCTGGCCGGTAATGACCTGGCCGACCGCTACGCCGATCTGTTTGGTGCCGTAATCGAAGCCCAGCAGCAAGCGCAGGGCCATCAGGCGTGTCCTGCCTGGCTGGTGAGCAGGCTGAGGTTGATCCCCAGCCGGCTGGCCGCCGCTTCCAGGCGCAGTTCGCTGCTGGTGTTGAACAGGATGTCGGCGTCGAACGGGCAGGTCAGCCAGGCGTTGTCGGCCAGTTCGGCTTCCAGTTGCCCGGGTTCCCAACCAGCATAGCCGAGGGCGATCAGGCTCTTTTGCGGGCCGACGCCGTCGGCGATGGCGAACAGCACGTCTTGGGAGGTGGACAGCGACACACCCTCCAGATCCACGGTGGCCTGGTATTTAGGGCCCGACGGGTGGAGCACGAAACCGCGGTCGGTCTGCACCGGGCCGCCGATGAAAATCGGCACGTGCTGGCACAGGAGTGACGGTTCTACGTCGGGGCGCAACTGCTCCAGGATGTCCGCCAGGTTCAGCTCCTGCGGACGATTGATCACCAGCCCCATGGCCCCATTGGCCGTGTGCTCGACGATGTAGGTCAAGGTATGGGCAAAATTCGGATCGGCCATGTGCGGCATGGCAATCAGGAAGTGATGCTTGAGGTAGGTGGGGCTGACGTTTTTCATAGGCGCTAGTGTGGCGGGGCAGGGGCGAACTGACAAGCCAGGAAATACCTGAGACTGTCACCAATCCCCTGTGGGAGCGAGCTTTGTGGGAGCAAAGCTTGCTCGCGATCCAGGCGCTGCGGTCCTCAAGAGACCGCGGCGTTTTCATCGCGGGCAAGCCTTGCTCCCACACAGCCCGCTCCCACAAGTCCCTGCCATCATCGATGCGGCTCAGTTACTGGAAAGCCGATCACCCCGGGCGAACTTCCAGGTGCGGATGATTTCCAGCCGGTCGATGTCCGACAGATCCCCGGTAAACGGCGCGAACGGTGCGGCCAGGCGCACGATCCGTTGGGCGGCCTGGTCCAAAAGCGGCTGGCCGGAGGATTCGAGCACCAGCACTTCATACAGCGAGCCGTCACGGTTGATCGAGACCATTAGTCGCAGGTTGCCGTAGATCTGTTTGCGCCGCGCTTCGTCGGGATAGTTGAGATTGCCGATGCGCTCGACCTTCTTGCGCCATTCATCCTTGTACCAGGCACCCTTGTCGCGCATGGTCGAGGCGGCGCTCAGGCGGTGGATACGCGGGCGCTTGGCATAGAGCTGTTGCTCCTGGGCCAGTTCGGCTTCCAGGCTGGCGATGTCGCTGGACAACTGCGAGCTATCGAAGGTGGGTTCGGGGGCCTTGGGTTTGGGATCAGGCTTGACCTCCTCCTTGACCGGGGCCTTTTTTGGCTTCGGCGCCACGGTGGTCACGGCTGCCTTGGGCGCCGTCTCCTGCACTTCGGGCTTGGCGGCTGGCGGCGGGGTGACTTTCTGCACCTGGGTATCCTGGAACGGCGCGATCTCGGTGGTCTTGGGGATCGCCTTTTTTTCCAGGGTGCCGCTGCCTTGCTGGTTTTCCTGGGCGAGGAAGTCGGCCTTCTTGGGCTTGGTCTCGCTCTTGAAGGTGGCCAGGGTGATTTCCAGGGTCTGGCTGATCTGCTTGGGCTCGACCGTGGCAAAGCCGACGCCCAGCAGCAGGGCCAGGTGGATCAACGCCGCCAGGAACAGGGTAAAACCGAGGCGATCGGCCGGGCGCACGCCACGATGGGCGAGCTCTTGGGGCAGATCGGACGGGAGTGTCATGACAAGGAAACCAACATCGCGTTTTTTTCAGGCCGGGCATGATAACGCAATGTGGGTTTCCTTCAGCAGATCTGGATCAACGAGCCTTGAGCTTCTGATCGATGGCATCCATCAGCATGCCGCCGATGTCGGTGCCAAAGGCATTGTCGATCTCGCGGATGCAGGTCGGGCTGGTGACGTTGATTTCCGTCAGGTGCTCGCCGATTACGTCCAGGCCTACGAACAGCAGGCCTTTTTCGCGCAGGGTCGGGCCGACCTGGGCGGCGATCCAGCGATCCTTGTCGGTCAACGGACGCGCCTCGCCACGCCCGCCAGCCGCCAGGTTGCCGCGGGTTTCGCCGGCTGCCGGGATGCGCGCCAGGCAATAGTCCACCGGTTCGCCGTCGATCATCAGGATGCGTTTGTCGCCATCGACGATGGCCGGCAGGTAACCCTGGATCATGATCTGCTGCTTGCCGTGCAAGGTCAGGGTTTCCAGGATCACCGAGAGGTTCGGGTGGCCGGCGGTGTGCCGGAAGATCGAGGAGCCGCCCATGCCGTCCAGGGGCTTGAGGATCACGTCGCCGTGATGGTCGGCAAATTCGCGCAACACGTCCGGGCGACGGCTGACGATGGTCGGCGGCGTGCACTGCGGGAACAGCGTGGCGAACAGCTTTTCGTTGCAGTCGCGCAGGCTCTGGGGCTTGTTGACCACCAGCACACCGGCGTTTTCAGCCTGTTCCAGCAGGTAGGTGGAGTACACGAACTCCATGTCGAATGGCGGATCCTTGCGCATCAGGATCACGTCCAGGTCGCTGAGCAGCGCGTCGTTCTCGGTGCCCAGCTCAAACCACTTCTCGGGGTGGGCGAAGACTTTCAGCGGTTTCATCCGCGCCCGAGCCTGGCCTTCGGCCTGGTAGAGGTCGCGCTGCTCCATGTAGAACAGCTCCCAGCCGCGCTTCTGAGCGGCCAGCAGCATGGCCAGCGAGCTATCCTTTTTATAGGAAATGCTGGCGATAGGGTCCATGACAATGCCGACGCGTACGCTCATGGCTTGGTTCCTCGAAATGTGATGGGCACATATTGGTGCGAAAAAGTGGCGTCAGAGTGGCGCCCGGAAGATTGGCGGTCAAGGAAAAACCACCGCGCCGAGCGGCCGATAGATCGGCGATGGAGACTGTGCTAAAAAGGCTGCCATGTGACGTGCGGGCCTTGAACATCAAGGGTTTGCGCTGTCGATCACACTTACGCGTTAAAAACCGGTTCGCAGTGGCAATGGCAGAGCATCTCACGCAGCAGCAACCCAGCGTCTTGAAGGTCATGGTCATCGACGACTCGAAGACCATCCGCCGCACCGCCGAAACCTTGCTGCGCAACGTGGGCTGCGAGGTGATCACGGCCGTCGATGGCTTCGATGCCCTGGCCAAGATCGCCGACCATCATCCGGGCATCATTTTTGTCGACATCATGATGCCGCGCCTGGATGGCTACCAGACCTGTGCCCTGATCAAGAACAACAGCGCGTTCAAGGCCACGCCGGTGATCATGCTGTCGTCCCGCGACGGGTTGTTCGACAAGGCCAAGGGACGCATCGTCGGTTCCGATCAGTTTTTGACCAAGCCGTTCAGCAAGGAAGAACTGCTGGGGGCGATACAGGCCCATGTCCCGGGCTTTGCCGCTGTCCAGCCGCACCAGGCACATTAATGACACTTGGCCAACGGGCCTGGGGTCAACAAGAAAATGGGGAACACCATGGCACGAGTTCTGATCGTCGATGATTCGCCGACTGAAATGTACAAACTGACCGGCATGCTGGAAAAGCACGGCCATCAGGTCCTGAAGGCCGAGAATGGCGCCGATGGCGTGGCCCTGGCCCGCCAGGAAAAACCCGATGCGGTGCTGATGGACATCGTCATGCCCGGCCTCAACGGTTTCCAGGCCACGCGCCAGTTGACCAAGGACCCGGACACCGGCCACATCCCCGTGATCATCATCACCACCAAGGACCAGGACACCGACAAGGTCTGGGGGACGCGCCAAGGGGCGAAGGACTACCTGACCAAACCGGTGGACGAAGAAACCCTGATCGCGACCCTGAACAAAGTGCTGGCTGGCTGACGGCGCGGCCATGAGCCAATCCCTGACCGCATTCGAACTGCTGCTGCAGATCGACCGGCGCTGCCGGTTGCTGGGGGCGGACCTGCCCTCCCAGCCGACCCATCGCGCCGGTTGGAGCGGCATCGGCTTTCGCTTGGGCGAGCACTGGTACGTGG
The DNA here is from genome assembly GCF_052112205.1 of Pseudomonas sp. Lb2C2. Classification (NCBI taxonomy): domain Bacteria; kingdom Pseudomonadati; phylum Pseudomonadota; class Gammaproteobacteria; order Pseudomonadales; family Pseudomonadaceae; genus Pseudomonas; species Pseudomonas sp. Lb2C2. The sequence goes on from NZ_JAUTYW010000003.1 coordinate 603,666, forward strand.
CGCCGATGGGCGAAGTCAGCGAAGTGCTGCACGAACCACGTCACACGCATTTGCCCGGGGTCAAGCCGTGGGTGCGTGGAGTGGCTAACCTGCGCGGGCGCTTGTTGCCGTTGATGGACTTGTGCGGGTTCTTTGGCCACGAGCTGTCGAGCGTTCGCAAGCAGCGGCGCGTGTTGGTGGTGGATCACGACGAGGTGTTCGCCGGGTTGTTGGTGGACGAGGTCCTCGGGCTGCAGCATTTTGCCCAGGACAGCCTGGAACCGACGCTGGTGGACGACCTCGACGGCCCGGAAGCGGCCTTCGTCAAGGGCCGGTTTGGCGGCGAGCGCGAGTGGCAAGTGTTCAGCCCGTTTGCCCTGGCGCGGTCGCCGGGGTTCATGGATGTGGCGATTTAACGAGATGCAGCGCAGGCCCCTTGTGGGAGCGAGCCGGTGGGAGCAAAGCTTGCTCGCGATGGCGGTGCCTCGGTTGGCGAGAAAACTGTGTCGTTCTCATCGCGGGCAAGCCTTGCTCCCACAGAGCCGCACTGGTTGAGCAGGCTGCACGACAAAGGCTTGCTTACAGTTAATAGCTGTAAGTTGGATTGGGCAGTACAGGCGAGAACCGATGATCAAAGCAAAAACAGGCAAGCCACTGGAAGCGTCGCGCAGTCGTTCGCAGATCATCGTGCTGTTCGTCGCGCTGATCATCTTCATCATGCTGCTGTTCGCCAACTTCGCTTACCTCAACACCCAATCCACCTACGACAAACAGTACATCGGCCACGCCGGTGAGCTGCGGGTGCTGTCCCAGCGCATCGCCAAGAACGCCACCGAGGCCGCCGCCGGCAAGCCCGCGGCGTTCAAGCTGCTGAGCGATGCGCGCAATGACTTCGCCCAGCGCTGGGGCTCCCTGAAACAGGGCGACCCGGTGACCGGCCTGCCCCCTGCGCCGGCCACCCTGCGCCCGCAGATGCGCGCCGTGCAGCTGGATTGGGAGCGCCTGCTCAAGAACACCGATGCCATCCTCTCCAGCGAACAGACCGTGCTGTCGCTGCACCAGGTGGCGGCGACCCTGGCCGAAACCGTGCCGCAGTTGCAGGTCGAGTACGAAAAAGTCGTCGAGATCCTGCTGCAACGCGGCGCGCCGGCCGCCCAGGTGGCCATGGCCCAGCGCCAGTCGTTGCTGGCCGAGCGGATTCTCGGCGCGGTGAATACCGTGCTTGCGGGGGACGAAAACGCCAGCCAGGCCGCCGACACCTTCGGTCGCGACGCCGCGCGTTTTGGCCAGGTGCTCAATGGCATGTTGCAAGGTGACCCGGCCCTGAAGATATCCCAGGTCCAGGACCGCGATGCCCGGGCACGCCTGAGCGAAATCAGCGAGCTCTTCGAGTTCGTCTCCGGTTCGGTGGACGAAATCCTCGAGACCTCCCCGGAGCTGTTCAAGGTCCGCGAATCGGCCGGCAACATCTTCAACCTGTCGCAGACCCTGCTCGACGAGGCTTCGCACCTGGCCACGGCCTTCGAAAACCTCGCCGGCGGGCGTTCCATCAACACCATTGGCGGCTATGTGCTGGGTTTGCTGGCTCTGATGTCGATCATCCTGATTGGCCTGGTGATGGTCCGCGAAACCAATCGCCAGTTGCACGAAACCGCACAAAAGAACGAACGCAACCAGAACGCGATCATGCGGTTGCTGGATGAAATCGAAGACCTGGCCGATGGCGACCTGACCGTCACCGCTTCGGTCACCGAAGACTTCACCGGCACCATCGCCGACTCCATCAACTACTCGGTGGACCAGCTGCGCGACCTGGTGGCGACCATCAACCTCACCGCCGGCCAGGTCGCCGCCGCTGTGCAGGAAACCCAGGCCACGGCGATGCACCTGGCCCAGGCTTCCGAGCACCAGGCCCAGCAAATCTCCGAAGCTTCGACTTCAATTAATGAAATGGCCCAGTCCATCGATCAGGTCTCGGCCAATGCCGCCGAGTCGTCGGCGGTGGCCGAGCGGTCGGTGGAGATTGCCAACAAGGGTAATGAGGTGGTGCACAACACCATTCATGGCATGGACAACATTCGCGAGCAGATCCAGGACACCGCCAAGCGCATCAAGCGCCTGGGTGAGTCATCCCAGGAAATCGGCGACATTGTCAGCCTGATCGACGACATCGCCGACCAGACCAACATCCTGGCCCTCAATGCCGCCATCCAGGCGTCCATGGCCGGTGATGCCGGACGCGGGTTCGCGGTGGTGGCCGATGAAGTGCAGCGCCTGGCCGAGCGCTCTTCGGCGGCGACCCGGCAAATCGAGACCCTGGTGCGGGCGATCCAGGCCGACACCAACGAGGCGGTGATTTCCATGGAGCAGACCACCACCGAAGTGGTGCGCGGTGCGCGACTGGCCCAGGACGCCGGTGTCGCCCTGGAAGAAATCGAAGGCGTGTCCAAGACCCTGGCGGCGCTGATCCAGAGCATTTCCAACGCAGCGCAGCAACAGACCACCTCGGCGGGGCAGATTTCCTTGACCATGAACGTGATCCAGCAGATCACCTCGCAGACCTCGTCCGGTTCCACCGCCACCGCCGAGAGCATTGGCAACCTGGCGAAAATGGCCAGCCAGCTGCGTCGTTCGGTGTCGGGGTTTACGTTGCCGACGACGGCAGCGGCTGGCGATGAGGAAAAAGGGTGACTGACCTGCTGGGAGGGGATGTACCTGTGGCAAGGGCGCTTTTGTGGCGAGGGAGCTTGCTCCCGCTGGGTGGCGCAGCCGCCCCAAATATTTTGTGAGCGCTGCGCACTCAAGCGGGAGCAAGCTCCCTCGCCACGGAGTCCTCGGCCGTACCACTGGCATACGACTGTTGATTTGGAGTGGTTATGGGTGATCGGCACGACTACGTGGCCCTGGAATGGGTCAAGGGCGAGATTGCCGAAACGCTGAAACAGGCTCATCTGGCCCTCAACCGCCTGGTGGACGATCCGCAGGCGTCGGATGCCCTCGGGCTATGCCTGGCCTGTATTCACCAGGTCCACGGCGGCCTGCAGATGGTCGAGTTCTACGGTGCGGCGTTGCTGGCCGAGGAGATGGAGCAGCTGTGCGCCGCCCTGCAGGACAACCGCGTCACCCATCGCGACGAAGCCATCAGCCTGTTGAGCCAGGCCCTGGGGCAGTTGCCGATCTACCTGGACCGCATACAAAGTGCCCGTCGCGACCTGCCGCTGGTGGTGCTGCCCCTGATCAACGACCTGCGCAGTGCCCGGGGCGAGAGCCTGTTGTCGGAAACCAGCCTGTTCAGCCCCGAGTTGCCCGATATTGCGCCGCTCAGCGACGAGGCCTTGCAGCGCCTCGAACCCGCTGACCTGCCAAACACCTTGCGCAAATTGCGCCAGACCCTGCAAATGGCCCTGGTGGGCCTGTTGCGCGAACAGGATGACGCAACCCACCTCGGTTACCTGGCCAAGGTCTTCCATCGCCTGGAGACCTTGTGTACTGGGGCGCCGCTCAATGCCTTATGGCAGGTGGCCTCGGCGCTGGTCGAAGGCATGCGTGACGGGCGCATTACCAACAGCCCGGCGCTGCGCAGCCTGTTCAAGGAAGCCGACAAGGAACTCAAGCGCCTGCTGGACCAAGGCATGCCTGGCATCAATCAGCCGGCACCGCCCCACCTGCTCAAGAGTTTGTTGTTCTATATTGCCAAGGCCGAACATCCCAGCGGGCAGATGCAGATCATGAAAGAACGCTACTCACTGGACGACGCGCTGCCTGACAGCGCCATGGTCGACGAAGAACGCGCGCGCCTGGCCGGGCCCGACCGCGATGCCATGCGCTCGGTGCTCGCCGCGCTGTGCGAGGAACTGGTACGGGTCAAGGAACGCCTGGATCTGTTCGTGCGCAGCGATCGCCAGCACGCCTCGGAGCTGGACAGCCTGCTGGCGCCGCTGCGGCAGATCGCCGACACCCTGGCGGTGCTGGGCTTCGGCCAGCCGCGCAAGGTCATCATCGATCAACTGGCGGTGGTCCTGAGCCTCGCCCAGGGCCAGCGCGAGCCGGATGACGCGACCCTCATGGACGTCGCCGGGGCCTTGCTCTACGTCGAGGCGACCCTGGCCGGCATGGTCGGCACCGTCGAGCCCGAGAGCCGCGAAGACACCCACCTGCCCACCACCGACCTGACCCAGATCCACCAGATCGTCATCAAGGAAGCCCACACCTGCCTGCAACAGGCCAAGGACATGATCGTCGACTACATCGACGCGGACTGGAACAGCGAACAACTGCAGCCCTTGCCGGCGCTGCTGACCCAGGTGCGCGGCGCGCTGGCGATGATTCCCCTGAGCCGTGCCGCCAGCCTGGTGGAAGCCTGCAATGCGTTCATCCGTGACCATCTGCTGCTGGAGCAGGCCCAGCCGGGCTGGGAAGAACTCGACCACCTGGCCGACGTGATCACTGGCCTCGAATACTACCTGGAGCGCTTGAGCGAGGACCCGGAAACCCCCGGTGAGCCCCTGCTGGATGCGGTCGAGCGGAGCCTGGCTGCGCTCGGTTATTTCCCTGACGAGGCGCGGGTGCCGGTGCTCGACGATGTGTTGAGCCCCAACGAGGCCCAGGTCATGCAGGATTTGCAGGAACTGGACGACCCGCAGACGGTGCAGTCCCTGGCCGAGGTGCTGGCCAGCCCGGTATTGGCGGTCAATCCGCCGGCCAGGAGCACCCCGGGCAGCCTGTTGCCGCCACCGTTGGATGAAAGTCCGGTGGACGACGAGTTGCGCGAGGTCTTCCTCGAGGAAACCGACGAGGTGCTGGACGTCCTGCGTGAGTACCTGCCGCGCTGGAGTGCGCAGCCTGATGACCACGGCGCCCTGAGTGAACTGCGCCGGGCTTTCCACACCCTCAAGGGCAGTGGCCGGATGGTTCGGGCGCTGGTGCTGGGTGAACTGGCCTGGGCCGTGGAAAACCTGCTCAACCGGGTCCTGGAGCGCAGCGTCGAGCCGCAGGCTTCGGTCCGCCAGTTGATCGAAGACACGGTGCAGTTGTTGCCGGCCCTGGTGGCCGAATTCGCGGCCAATCACCAGCGCCAGCGCGACGACGTCGACCGCTTGGCCGCCCGCGCCCATGTCCTGGCCAAGGGCGGCGACGAGGAGGATGAAGACGAGCAGGACGTGGCCGCTCTCGATCCGCTGCTGTTGAAAATCTTCGACAACGAAGCCCAAGGCCACCTCGCCAGCCTCAATCGTTTTCTCGATCAGTCGGCCGACCACCTGCCGTTGCAGGCCAGCGATGAATTACAGCGGGCCTTGCACACCCTCAAGGGCAGCGCGTCGATGGCCGGCGTGCTGCCGATCGCCGAACTGGCGGGGGCGATGGATGAACTGGCCCGGGAATACCGGGCGCACCTGATTGCCCTCGACCTGGATGAGGTCGAATTGCTGCTGGAAGCCGAAGGCCTGCTGCGCCGCGGCCTGCGCCAGTTGCACAGCGAGCCGCTGGCGCCGATCCCCGGCGCCGAAGATCTGATCCAGCGCGCCCAGGCCCAGTTGGCCGAGCGTCTGCACGCTGCCAACAGTGCACCGGACAAAGCGCTGCGAACCAAGCGCGACCCACAGTTGATCAACAACTTTCTGGCCCAGGGCATGGACATCCTGCTGGACGCCGAAAGCCTCTTGCAGCGCTGGCAGCAGCACCCCGGCGAAGGCCAGGAACTGAGTGCGCTGCTCGATGAGCTGACCACCCTCGGCGAAGGCGCGCATCTGGCCGACTTGCACCCGGTAGACGAACTCTGCGAAGCCCTGCTCGACCTCTACGGTGCGGTAGAAGAAAGCAGCCTGGCGGTCAGCGATGAATTTTTCCAGGAGGCCCAGCGCGCCCATGAAGCGCTGATCGACATGCTCGATGAGCTGGCGGCCGGGCAGCATGTGCATCCGCAGCCCGAGCGAGTACAGGCCTTGCGCCGCCTGCTCCAGGAGAGCCTCGATCCGTCGGCCACCGGCCTGATCCGCAGCGACGGCAGCCGCACCCTGAGCATCCGCGAACTGGGCCACGCGACGGCGGAAATGGAGCGTGATGCGCCCGTCGATACCTCGATGGAAGATGACCTCGCGGCGATTTTCCTCGAAGAAGCCCAGGACATCCTTGAAAGCGCCGCCCAGGCCTTGCAACGCTGGTTGGCCGATCCGGACAACGGTGCGCCGCTGTCCTCGCTGCAACGTGACTTGCACACCCTCAAGGGCGGTGCGCGAATGGCCGACATCCGGCCGGTGAGCGACCTGGCCCAGGAGTTGGAAAACCTTTACGAAGGGTTGGTGGACCGGCGCTACAGCTACAGCGAGGAACTGGCGCAACTGCTTGGCAGCAGTCATGAACGCCTCGACCTGTTGCTCGGGCAGTTGCAACAGGGCCAGCCGTTGGGCGATCCCGTTGCGCTGATCGACGCCATTCGACGGTTCCGCCAGGACAAGCCGAACGCCATCGAGACGAGCGCAGCGGCCCAGGCCGACGGCGCCGGCCATGATCCCGAATTGCTGGAAATCTTCCTTGAGGAAGGCTTCGACATCCTCGACAGCTCGGGCGCGGCGCTGCTGCGCTGGCAGGAAGAACCGTCGAATCGCCAGGCCGTGGAAACCTTGCTGCGGGACTTGCACACCCTCAAGGGCGGTGCGCGCATGGTGGAAATCGTGCCCATCGGCGACCTGGCCCACGAGCTGGAAAACCTCTACGAAGGCCTGTCAGCGGGTCTGCTTCAGCCGACCCCGGCGCTGTTCACCTTGTTGCAAAGCAGCCATGATCGACTGGCGCAGATGCTCGACGCCGTGCGCGCCGGCCACCCGTGCCCGCTGGCGGACCGGCTGATCGCACAGATCCAGGCGGTGAATCATCCCCAGGAGAACGCTGCGCCGCAGGCTGAATCGGCGCCGGAACCGGTGCCTGTCGTGGCACCGCCAACGGCGCCCGCAAGACCTGATCCCAGTGCACCGGGCGACGGTGCGGACATGGTCAAGGTCTCCGCCGAATTGCTCGACGACTTGGTGAACCTGGCGGGCGAAACGTCGATCTTCCGTGGGCGCATCGAACAGCAGGTCAACGACGCGCACGTGGCCCTGGGCGAAATGGAAACCACCATCGAGCGCATGCGTGACCAGTTGCGGCGCCTGGATACCGAAACCCAGGGGCGGATTCTCAGCCGGCAACAGGTCGAGGCCGAGCGCCTGGGCTATGAAGAGTTCGACCCGCTGGAGATGGACCGCCACTCCCAGTTGCAGCAGTTGTCCCGGGCACTGTTCGAGTCCGCCTCGGACTTGCTCGAGCTCAAGGAAACCCTTGATCGAAGCAATCACGATGCCGAGGTCCTGCTGCAACAGCAGGGGCGGATCAACACCGAGCTCCAGGAAGGCCTGATGCGTACGCGCATGGTGCCGTTCGAGCGCATGCTGCCCCGGCTCAAGCGCATCGTCCGGCAAGTGGCGCAGGAACTGGGCAAGGACGTGGAATTCGTGGTTGGCAATGCCGACGGCGAGATGGACCGTAACGTGCTGGAACGCATGTCTGCACCTCTTGAGCATATGCTGCGCAACGCCGTCGATCACGGCCTGGAGCCGGCCGACGTACGCATTGCCGCCGGCAAGCCGGCACGAGGGCGTATCAGCCTCGACCTGTCCCGGGAGGGCGGCGACATCATTTTCGACATCCGTGACGACGGCGCCGGCGTGCCGCTGGAGGCGGTGCGGAACAAGGCGATCAAGCGTGGCTTGCTGGCGCCGGACAGCGACATCAGCGACCGCGACGTGCTGCAGTTCATCTTGCAGCCAGGGTTTTCCACGGCCGAGAAAATCACCCAGATCTCCGGACGCGGCGTCGGCATGGACGTGGTCCATGAAGAGGTGCGGCAACTGGGCGGCAGCATGATCATCGACTCCACGCCGGGGCAGGGCGTGCATTTCCGCATTCGCCTGCCGTTTACCGTGGCGGTGAACCGGGCGTTGATGGTGCACTGTCACGAAGACCAGTATGCGATCCCGCTGAACACCATCGAGAGCATTGTCCGGGTGTTGCCCGCCGAACTGGACGGCTATTACCAGCTCGATCCGCCGACCTACACCTACGCCGGGCAGCGGTACGAGTTGTGCTACCTCGGTGAACTGCTGAAAACCGGCGCCCGGCCGAAACTGCTGGGCCAGAGCCAACCCTTGCCGGTGCTGCTGGTACAGTGCAACGAGCGGCATGTCGCGGTGCAGGTGGACGCTACCGTCGGGACCCGGGAGATCGTGGTCAAGAGCCTCGGCCCGCAGTTCTCGGCGGTACAGGGCTTGTCCGGGGCGACGATTCTGGGGGACGGCCGGGTGGTGTTGATTCTCGACCTGCTGGCGCCGATCCGCGCCTTGCCCCACCAGGTCCCGCGGCGCCAGGTGCCGGCTGAAGGCGAGGGCGAACCGCAACGGCCGTTGCTGGTGCTGGTGGTGGACGACTCGGTGACGGTGCGCAAGGTCACCAGCCGCTTGTTGGAGCGCCATGGCATGCACGTCCTGACCGCCAAGGATGGCGTGGACGCCATGGCGCTGCTGGCCGAGCACGCCCCGGACCTGATGCTGCTGGACATCGAGATGCCGCGCATGGACGGCTTCGAAGTGGCCACGCAAGTGCGCAACGACCCGCGCCTGGCGCATCTGCCGATCATCATGATCACCTCCCGCACCGGCCAGAAACACCGCGACCGCGCCATGGCCATCGGTGTCAATGACTACCTGGGCAAGCCGTACCAGGAATCGGTGCTGCTCGACAGCATCGCCTACTGGAGCAAAACCCATGCATGACCTGCATCTTCACTCGCGCACCAGCCCGCTCACCGGTCTGCTGTTGCCATTGGCCGACCGGCACCTGGTGTTGCCCAACGTGGCGGTGGCGGAACTGATCGACTACCAGAGCAGCGTATTCGATATGGACACCCCGCCGTGGTTCCTGGGCTGGGTGAGCTGGCGCGAGCGGCAAATCCCGTTGTTGAGCTTCGAGTCGGCCTGCGGCCAGAAGACCGTGATTGGCGAGCGCGTGCGCATTGTCGTGCTCAACGCCTTGGGCGGGCGGCCGGAGTTGCGTTTCATTGCCCTGCTGGTGCAAGGCATCCCGCGCTCCTACAAGCTCGACAGCCAATTGAGCTACGTCGACGTGCCGCTGTGTGGGTTGGAACAGGCGGCGGTGCAAGTGGGGGAACACGTGGCGAAAGTGCCGGATTTGTTGGCGCTGGAGGAGTTGGTGATGGCTGCGGGTCTGATTCAACCCTACAAAACCTGAGGCATACGAAGCTTCAATGTGGGAGCGAGCCGACCTTTTTCTCCCGGTTGTACTTCGATCAAACTGTGGGAGCGAGCTTGCTCGCGATGGCGGCCTGACAGCTGGCCTTGCTCTTGTTGATCGGGTACATATCCATTGCTGCGGTAACGGCGGCTTAGGGTTCCGCCCTGACGGCGGCTCACTTTTGAGAAGCCCGGGAGCCGGCCCAGTCAAAAGTAAGCAAAACGCTCTTGCCCCACCACTCGGTGCCTCGCCCAGGCTCGGCATGCCCTCTCTCCGGCATTGCTCCGTGGGCCCGCCGCGAAGGGCCATCCATGGCCCAGCGCGGCTATCCCGGCATCCATGCCGGGATGCCCACTGCGCAATGCCTGCGTTCGGCCATCGTGGTTAACGGGGCGCTCCAGATCAAGATCAAGATCAAAGGCGAGGCGGCCTGACAGCCGGCCTGGCTCTTGCGGGTGTACACCAACCAGACTTGTGTGAGCAGGACCTGTGGGAGCAAAGCTTGCTCGCGAGGCGGCGGCACATTCTGCATCGATGCAATCTGACCCATCGCTATCGCGAGCAAGCTTGGCTCCCACAGGATTAGCGGTGGGCACTGATCTTATAAACGACCTGTGTGGGAGCGAGCTTGCTCGCGATGGCGGCAGCACATTCGACATCTCCTTTGGCTGACCCACCGCTATCGCGAGCAAGGATGGCGTTCAACCATTACTCCAACCGTAACGATCCATCGTCGAGCTTGATTGATGCCCGCGCCATAACACTCCTAATGTGAGCCCCACGACAGCGAACCCGTGGAGTGGTCATGACAACAACAATATCCCCCGACTCGCGCTGGACGCGGCGGCGCAGCGAAAAGCAGCGGCGTCTCGGGCTGGTGAAGGGGCTTGCCGACGGTGTGGTGCTGCCCACCGACAAGATCGTCGCGGCGCTGGAGGCGTTGATCCTGCCCGGCGACCGTGTGGTGCTGGAGGGCAATAACCAGAAGCAGGCGGACTTCCTTTCCCGCTCCCTGGCGAAAGTCGACCCTTCGAAGCTGCACGATTTGCACATGATCATGCCCAGCGTCGGGCGGTCCGAGCACCTGGACCTGTTCGAACGCGGCATCGCCCGCAAGCTCGATTTCTCCTTCGCCGGTACCCAGAGCCTGCGCATCAGCCAGTTGCTGGAAGACGGCTTGCTGGAAATCGGCGCGATCCACACCTACATCGAACTCTATGCCCGGCTGGTGGTGGACCTGATTCCCAATGTGGTGCTCTCGGCCGGTTTCATGGCCGACCGCGCCGGCAATATCTACACCGGCCCCAGCACCGAAGACACACCTGCGTTGATCGAACCGGCGGCCTTCAGTGACGGCATTGTCATTGTCCAGGTCAACCAGTTGGTGGATGACGTCAGCGACCTGCCGCGCGTCGACATCCCGGCGTCCTGGGTCGATTTCGTGGTGGTGGCCGACAAGCCGTTCTACATCGAGCCGCTGTTCACCCGCGACCCGCGCCATATCAAGCCTGTGCATGTGCTGATGGCGATGATGGCGATCCGTGGGATCTACGAAAAACACAACGTCCAATCCCTCAATCACGGCATCGGTTTCAACACCGCCGCGATTGAATTGATCTTGCCGACCTACGGCGAATCCCTCGGCCTGAAGGGCAAGATCTGCCGCAACTGGACTCTTAATCCGCACCCGACCCTGATCCCGGCCATCGAAAGCGGTTGGGTGGAAAGCGTGCATTGCTTTGGCACCGAGCTGGGCATGGAAAACTATATTGCCGCCCGGCCGGACGTGTTCTTCACCGGCCACGACGGCTCGCTGCGCTCCAACCGCATGGTCTGCCAACTGGCCGGGCAGTACGCAGTGGACCTGTTCATCGGCGCCACCCTGCAAGTGGACGGCGACGGCCATTCCTCCACCGTGACCCGTGGCCGCTTGGCCGGCTTCGGCGGTGCGCCGAACATGGGCCACGACCCGCGCGGTCGTCGTCACGGCACGCCAGCCTGGCTCGACATGCGCCACGGCGATGGCGAGGCGCCGTTGCTCGAACGCGGCAAGAAGCTGGTGGTGCAGATGGTCGAGACGTTCCAGGAGGGCGGCAAACCGACCTTCGTCGAGACCCTCGACGCGGTGGACGTGGCGAAGAAAGCCGGCATGCCCCTGGCGCCGATCATGATCTACGGCGACGACGTCACTCACCTGCTGACCGAAGAAGGCATCGCTTACCTGTACAAGGCCCGTTCCCTGGAAGAACGCCAGGCGATGATCGCCGCCGTGGCCGGCGTCACCGCCATTGGCCTGCGCCATGACCCGAAAGACACCGCGCGCATGCGCCGCGAAGGGCTGATCGCCTTGCCCGAAGACCTCGGTATCCGCCGCACCGACGCCACCCGCGAACTGCTTGCGGCCAAGAGCGTGGCCGATCTGGTGGAGTGGTCCGGTGGCCTCTACAACCCGCCCGCCAAGTTCAGGAGCTGGTAAATGCACGCCTTCAACCTGCAACCGAAAAAACTGTCCTTGGCCGAGCGCCTGGCGGATATGGCGGTGGATGCGCTGATCGACGAAGCCGACCTGTCACCTAAACCGGCCTTGGTGGACCGTCGTGGCAATGGCGCCCATACCGACCTGCACCTGGGCCTGATGCATGCTTCGGCGCTGTCGCTGTGGCCGGCATTCAAGGAAATGGCCGAAGCCGCCCTCGACTGTGGCGAGATCGGTTTGCCGCTGCGCGAAGCCCTCGGGCGCATCGGCCGTGAGGGTGAAACCGCGATGCTCACCACCACCGGCGGGGTGAATACCCATCGCGGGGCGATCTGGGCCTTGGGCCTGTTGGTCGCTGCAACGGCGCTGGAACCTGAATCCAGTGCCGCCAGTGCAGTCGCTTTACGCGCTGCCCGCCTGGCCTTGCTCAACGACCGTTATGCGCCCCAACCCATGAGCCACGGCGCCCAGGTAGCCCAGCGCTACGGCGTGCGCGGTGCCCGGGAGGAAGCGCAACTGGCGTTCCCGGCGGTCACCGGCCTGGGCCTGCCGCAACTCAAGCGCAGTCGCGCGGCGGGCGCGGGAGAGCAGAACGCCCGGCTCGATGCCTTGCTGGCGATCATGACCACCTTGGCCGATACCTGCGTGCTTTATCGCGCCGGCGAGCCGGGTTTGCAAGCCATGCAACAGGGCGCCAAGGCGGTGCTCGATGCCGGTGGCAGCGCGAGCCTGGGCGGTCGTCGCCAATTGCACGCGCTGGACCAACAACTGATTGCCTTGAACGCCTCGCCCGGTGGCGCTGCCGACCTGCTCGCCGCCTGTCTGTTCCTCGATCGTATCGAGCGCGGCGATGGCCTCTTCCCTGGAGTGTGCTGATGGAAACCTTATCCTTTGAATTCCCCGCCGGGCAGCCGCCACGGGGCCGGGCGCTGGTGGGCTGTGTCGGCTCGGGCGACCTGGAAGTGCTGATCGAACCCGGTCTGGCGGGCAAGTTGACCATCCAGGTGCAGACCTCGGTCAACGGCAGTGAACAACGCTGGCAGCACCTGTTCGCCCGCATGTTCGACGGCCAGACACCGCCGGCCTTGTCTATCGACATCCACGATTTCGGCGCCACCCCCGGCGTGGTGCGTTTGCGCCTGGAGCAAGGCTTCGAGGAGATCGGCCATGACTGACAGTGCAGCGTTGCTCAACAAGCACAGCTTCGTCGAACTCGGTGCCCGGCAACGGGCCAAGGCCTTGCTCGATGAGGGCACTTTCCGTGAACTGCTCGACCCGTTCCAGCGAGTCATGTCGCCGTGGCTGTTGCGCCAGGGTGTGGTGCCGCAAAGCGATGACGGCGTGGTGATCGCCAAGGGCACGCTCGACGGCCTGCCCGTGGTGATCGCGGCCATTGAAGGTGCGTTCCAGGGCGGCAGCCTCGGCGAAGTCGGCGGGGCGAAGATTGCCGGTGCGCTGGAGCTGGCCGCCGAGGACAACCGCAAGGGCATCCCGACCCGTGCCGTGTTGCTGCTGGAAACCGGCGGCGTGCGTTTGCAGGAGGCCAATCTCGGGTTGGCGGCGATTGCCGAGATTCATTCGGCGATTGTCGACTTGCGCCAATACCAACCGGTGGTCGGTGTGGTGGCCGGCAGCGTCGGCTGTTTTGGTGGCATGTCCATCGCCGCCGGGCTGTGCAGTTATCTGCTGGTGACCCAGGAAGCGCGGCTGGGCCTGAACGGCCCGCAAGTGATCGAACAGGAGGCCGGGATCGACGAATACGACTCCCGCGACCGGCCGTTCATCTGGAGCCTGACCGGCGGTGAACAGCGGTTCGCCACGGGATTGGTGGATCGTTATGTGGCCGACGATGTGACGCAGATCCGCCAACAGGTCGGTCAGTTGCTGCACCTGGGCGTTGCCGCGCAACACCGCAGCGGCCAGGCCGAGCTGTTCCTGCAACGCCTGGCCCGCTTGGACACTGACGTGCAAATCGAACCGGCCACGGTTCGCCAGCTGTATCAGGGAGAACGCTCATGAGTGCCTATTCATTGAGAGGCTTGCGCTGGTTCGAAGCCTTGGGTGGCGACGCCAAACCGCTGGAAGGCCTGCCGGCTTCGTTGAAAGTCGCTGACACCAGGCTGGGCGAGCAAACCGTGCGCCTGCTGGCGGTGGTGGCGGATCCCGACAGTCGCTTTCCCCGTGCTCGCAATGGCGAAGTCGGTTTGCTGGAGGGCTGGGGGTTGGCCAAGGCGGTGGATGACGCCATCGACGCCGACCGCGATGCCGTCAACAAGCGTGCGCTGATCGCCATTGTCGATGTACCGAGCCAGGCCTATGGCCGGCGCGAAGAAGCCCTGGGCATTCATCAGGCCTTGGCCGGCGCGGCGGACAGCTACGCCCGTGCGCGACTGGCCGGGCATCCGGTGATCGGTTTGCTGGTGGGCAAGGCCATGTCGGGGGCGTTCCTGGCCCACGGCTACCAGGCCAACCGCCTGATCGCCCTGCGCGACCCGGGCGTGATGATCCACGCCATGGGCAAGGCCTCGGCGGCGCGGGTCACCCTGCGCAGCGTCGAGGAGCTTGAGGCGTTGGCTGCCAGCGTGCCGCCGATGGCTTATGACATCGACAGTTTTGCCAGCCTGGGTCTGCTGTGGGAAACCTTGTCGGTGGAGCAAATCGAGCAACCGACGGCGGCGGATCTGGCCCGGGTGACGGATTGTCTGCAACAGGCGATCAACGATGTGGCCGCTGCGCCTCGCGATTTGAGCAGTCGCCTCGGTGCGACTCATCGCGCGGCTTCCAGCACCGTGCGCCAACTGCTGAGAGCACAGTGGTGAATACGTATCTGGCCCATGACCTGCTCTGGGGGATGACCCCGGAGCAGGTGCCTGCGGGTGCGCCGGCATGGGTGGTCGAATCGATTGCCGCGGGTCAACCGGTGGTGGTTCGGCGCTCGCTGATGGCGCCGGGTCAAATCGCGGTTGGCGTGCGCGGGCGCTTGCGCGAGCAGCGTTATGCAACATCGATGGCGGTCGCGGCGATTGCCCGTCGCGTCAGGCCGGAAGACCTTTGTCACGTCCCGTCGACTCGCGACTTGCCAGCCCTGCAAGCGCTGTCCCGCCTGCGTCCGCTGCTCGATGCCAGTGGCTGGGCCTGGGGCGTCAGCGGCAGCGCCGGGTTCGAGCTCGCCACCGGTGTGGAGGCATTGCATGAACGCAGCGACCTGGATTTGATTTTGCGGGTGCCGCACTTTCTCGATCGTTTCCGCGCCAGAGAATTGCTGGCGCAACTGGATGCCTCGGTCTGCGCCGTGGATATGCAATTGCAAACGCCATGCGGTGCCGTCGCCTTGCGCGAGTGGGCGGGTTCGTCGCGGCGGGTCCTGCTCAAGGATGACGTGCAGGCACGGCTGGTGAGTGATCCTTGGCAGCCTTCATTGGAGCAAGTCGCGTGAGCAGCCTCTTCGTCTTTCCCGGCCAGGGTGCGCAGCGCGTGGGGATGCTCCATGGCCTGGCGCCGCAAGTCCTCGACGAGGCAGGTGACGTGCTCGGTGAGGACGTGTTGCAACTGGACAGCGCCGAGGCGTTGCAGTCGACCCGCGCGGTTCAGCTGTGTTTGTTGATCGCCGGCGTGGCGGCGGCCCGGCAACTGTTGGAGCAGGCACCTGCCCCGGACTACGTGGCGGGGCTGTCCATCGGTGCCTACCCAGCGGCAGTGGTGGCCGGGGCGCTGGGGTTCGAGGATGCGTTGCGGCTGGTCAGCCTGCGGGGCGAATTGATGCAGCAGGCGTATCCGCAAGGCTACGGCATGACCGCGATCATCGGCCTGGACCTCGCGGCAGTGGAAGCGTTGCTGGCGCAGGTGCACAGCGACCGCACCCCGGTCTACCTGGCCAACATCAACGCGGATAACCAGGTGGTCATCGCCGGCAGTGACGAGGCCATGAGCAACGTTGCCAGGCAGGCGCGAAGCCTGGGCGCCGGGAAGGCCTGTCAGCTGGCGGTGAGCGTGCCGTCCCATTGCCCGTTGCTGGAAACACCGGCCCGGACACTGGCCCAGGCATTTGCCGACGTGTCGTTGAAAGCACCGGCCTTGGGTTATCTCAGCGGTAGCCGCGCGCGACCGCTGATCAACACCGAGGCCTTGCGCGACGACCTGGCGTTCAACATGTGCCGGGTGGTGGATTGGCGCGGTACCGTGCAAAGCGCCTACGAGCGCGGCGTGCGACTACAGATCGAACTGCCGCCCGGTGCGGTGCTGACCGCCCTGGCGCGCCGGGTGTTCGAGCAGGGCACCGTCATGGCTTTCGACGGCGCGCGGCTCGACACCCTGCAGGCGCTGTTGCATGAGGAGGGAAACCGCCAACCCTAAACCACCGACTCAAGCTGGCGAAGCACAAAAACAACAACTTCGACGATGCACTTTGAGGACTACAACAATGATTATCTACGGTGTGGCATTTTTGGCCTTTTGTACCCTGGCGGGTATTTTTATCGGTGAACTGCTGGGCAAATTGATCGGCGTGCCGGCCAACGTCGGCGGCGTCGGCATTGCGATGCTGTTGTTGATCGGCCTGGGCAGTTACCTGAGCAAGCGTGGCCTGTTCAAGGGCAAATCCGAGGCCGGCGTGGAATTCTGGAGCGCGGTCTACATCCCCATCGTGGTCGCGATGGCGGCGCAGCAAAACGTCTACGGCGCGCTCAAGGGTGGGCCAATGGCGATCCTGGCCGGGACCCTGGCGGTGGTGATTGCCTTTGCGTTGGTACCGGTGCTGGTGCGCATTGGCAACAAAGGGCCCCAGGGCGACGTTTCCGTTAAGACGGTCGGGTGATTGCCATGTACGAATCCATGATGAAAGTCATCACCGGCTACGGCCTGATCAGCGGTTTCGCCATTGTCGGCATCACCATGTGGGTGTCCTACTGGATCAGCAACACCTTCACTAAAGGCCGCCTGCATGGCTCGGCCATCGCCATTCTCCTGGGGCTGGTGCTCTCCTACATCGGCGGGGCAATGACCGGTGGGCAGAAGGGCGTGGTGGATATTCCACTGCTGTCCGGGATCGGCTTGCTGGGCGGTGCGATGCTGCGGGACTTTGCCATCGTCGCCACGGCGTTTGGCGTGAGTATCGAAGAACTCAAGCGAGCCGGTTTCGTTGGGGTGCTGGCGCTGTTCGTCGGGGTCGGTACGTCGTTCATTGCTGGCGTGGGTGTGGCGATGGCGTTTGGTTACACCGATGTGGTGAGCCTGACCACCATTGGCGCCGGGGCGGTGACCTACATCGTCGGGCCGGTGACCGGGGCGGCGATTGGTGCCAGTTCCGAAGTGATGGCGCTGTCCATTGCTGCCGGGTTGATCAAGGCGATCCTGGTGATGGTGGCGACGCCGTTCGTGGCGCCGTTGATTGGCCTGAATAATCCACGCAGCGCGGTGATTTTCGGTGGCTTGATGGGCACCTCCAGCGGTGTGGCCGGTGGGTTGGCGGCCACCGATCCGAAGCTGGTGCCGTATGGCTGCCTGACGGCGGCGTTCTATACGGCGCTTGGATGCTTGTTGGGGCCTTCATTGTTGTTTCTGATCATGCGGGGGTTGATGGGCTAGGGCTTAGTCTCTTCGTTGACAGGACTGTCCCCATCGCGAGCAAGCTCGCTCCCACAGTTGACCGCGTGTCCCTGTGGGAGCGAGCCTGCTCGCGATGAAGGCAACACGGTCTCACACCTGGCGATTGGCATACATCCGGCACTCAGCCAACAGCGCCAGCAGATTCGGATCACGCTCCTTGGCTTTCAGGAACACCACGCCAATGCGCTGTTGTAGCCGATACCTCTCCTGCAACGGGATCAGTTTCACCCGGTTCTCATACACCGCCGCAATCCTGCCCGGCAGCAACGCATAGCCCACCCCGGAGCTGACCATGCTCAGCAGGGTGAAGATGTCGTTGACCTGCATCGCCACCTTCGGTTCGAACCCCGCCTGCTTGAACACCCGGATGCCGTCCTGGTGCGTGGCAAAACCCTGGGTCAGGGTGATGAACGTCTCGTCGCGCACCTCGGCCAGGTCGACCTCGCTGCGCTGGGCAAAGGGCGAGTCGGCCGGCGTGGCGAGGAAGATGTCATCGGAAAACAGCTCGATATGCTCGCAGTCAGGGTCGTTTACGCTGTCGTCCAGGGAGATCAGGATCGCGTCCACCTCCATGTTCTTGAGCTTGTACAGCAGGTCGATGTTCGAGCCCAGGATCAGGTCGATATTGAGCTCGCTGCGACGGATTTTCAGGCCCATGATCAGTTGCGGGACGGTCTTGACCGTCAACGAATACAACGAGCCTAGCTTGAAGCGTTCGGCGGAGAAGCCGGCGGCTTCGCGAGTCAGGCGTACGCTTTCGACGACGTCCTGGATCAGCTTCTGCGCTCGCTCTTCCAGCACGTAGGCGCTTTCCAGCGGCGTGAGGTTGCGACCTTCGTGCTTGAACAACGGGCAACGCAGGGCGCTCTCCAGCGAGTGAATGGCCCGGTGCACACTGACATTGCTGGTCTGCAACTCGGCGGCCGCCCGCGCCAGGTTGCCGGTGCGCATGAAGGCCAGGAACACCTCGAGTTTCTTCAGGGTCAATTCTTCGTCGATCAGCATGGGGCGGACTCTTATTCGTATTGCCCGATTGTGCCCCATGTCTTCCTGGCGACGCGATTTATGTGGTTGGAGAGCTGTTGTGGCGAGGGAGCTTGCTCCCGCTGGGTGGCGCCGCCGCCCCAAAAAATTTGTGAGCGCTGCGCACTCAAGCGGGAGCAAGCTCCCTCGCCACAGAGATCTTCACAGTTAAGTGTTAAGTAGGCTGGAAGCAAAGCATTGCACTTTCAAGCGCCAGGCCTGAGCCTGGGCACCTGTTTCGAAATGTGAGGTGGTTGGATGTATCACGGGGAACGACTCAACGCCTGGACGCACCTGGTCGGGGCGGTGGCGGCTTTTGTCGGGGCGGTGTGGTTGCTGGTGATTGCCGGGATGACGGGCGATCCGTGGAAGATTGTCAGCGTGGCGATCTACGGGTTCACCTTGCTGGTGCTGTACAGCGCTTCGACGGTTTACCACAGCGTGCGCGGGCGCAAAAAAGAAATCATGCAGAAGGTCGATCACTTTTCGATCTACCTGTTGATCGCCGGCAGCTACACCCCGTTCTGCCTGGTGACCCTGCGCGGGCCGTGGGGGTGGACGCTATTCGGGATTGTCTGGGGGCTGGCCGTGATTGGTATCTTGCAGGAGATCAAGCCGCGCTCCGAAGCGCGGATCCTGTCGATTGTGATCTACGCGGTGATGGGCTGGATCGTGCTGGTGGCGGTCAAGCCGCTGCTGGCGGCCCTGGGCAGCGCCGGGTTTGCCTGGCTGGCCTCGGGCGGCGTGTTGTACACCGTGGGCATTATCTTTTTCGCCCTCGACCACCGGCTGCGCCACGCCCATGGCATCTGGCACCTGTTTGTCATCGCCGGCAGTTTGCTGCACTTCGTGGCGATTCTGTTCTACGTGCTCTAGCGCCATTGACCCCCTGTGGGAGCGAGCTTGCTCGCGATAGCACCGGATCAGTCAGCATCGATGTTGACTGACCCACTGCTATCGCGAGCAAGCTCGCTCCCACATGGGGCCTACATTCGACTTCAGAAATCCCCCCACAATTGCTGCGCCACCGCCAGTGCCACAACCGGCGCGGTTTCGGTGCGCAGCACGCGGGGGCCGAGGCGGGCGGCGTGGTAGCCGGCGGACTTGGCCTGTTCGACCTCGGCATCCGATAACCCGCCTTCGGGACCAATCAGGAACGCCAACGTCGACGGTTTGTCATGGCTGACCAGCGGCTCGGCCACCGGATGCAGCACCAGCTTCAGCTCGGCCTCGGTCTGTTTCAGCCAGTCAGCCAGCAGCAGCGGCGGGTGGATCACCGGCACGCTTGAGCGCCCGCACTGCTCGCAGGCGCTGATTGCCACCTGGCGCCAGTGCAGCAGGCGCTTGTCGGCCCGCTCGTCCTTGAGGCGCACTTCGCAGCGTTCGCTGAAAATCGGCGTGATCTCGCTGACGCCCAGCTCCGTGGCTTTCTGGATCGCCCAATCCATGCGCTCGCCCCGGGACAGGCCCTGGCCGAGGTGGATGCGCAGCGGCGATTCAGCTTGCCCGGCGAACTGCTCGTCCAATTGCACCCGCACGCGTTTCTTGCCGACCTCGGCCAGGGTGCCGCGAAACTCCTGGCCCGAGCCGTCGAACACCTGCACGGCATCGCCCTCGGCCATGCGCAGCACACGGCTGATGTAGTGGGCCTGGGCTTCAGGCAGTTCGTGGTCGCCGAGGCTCAGGGGCGCGTCGATGAAGAAGCGGGACAGTCTCATGTGGAGTCTCTGCAAGAAAAAATGATCGTGGTTGAAGCTCGCGGCCTCATCGCGGGCAAGCCTTGCTCCCACAGTGGGTTCGCTTCTCTGTGGGAGCAAGGCTTGCCCGCGATGGCGGTGGCCCAGGCTCAGCCCGGATCGCGATAACCCGGGTGGAAGTCCTTCGGCACCGCCACGCTGACCTTGTCCCGGGTGGCAATGTCGATGCCTTCGCTGGCCACTTCGGCGAGGAAATCGATCTGCTCCGGGGTGATGACATACGGCGGCAGGAAATACACCACGCTGCCCAGCGGACGCAGCAAGGCACCTCGCTCCAAGGCATGCTGGAACACACTCAGGCCACGCCGTTCCTGCCACGGATAAGCGGTTTTGCTGGCCTTGTCCTTGACCATCTCGATGGCCAGCACCATGCCGGTCTGGCGCACTTCGGCCACGTTCGGGTGGTCGGCCAGGTGCGCGGTGGCGCTCGCCATGCGTTGGGCCAGGGCCTTGTTGTTCTCGATGACGTTGTCTTCTTCGAAGATATCCAGCGTTGCCAGGGCCGCCGCGCAGGCCAGCGGGTTGCCGGTGTAGCTGTGGGAATGCAGGAAGGCGCGCAGGGTCGGGTAGTCGTCGTAGAACGCGCTGTAGACCTCATCGGTGGTCACGCACGCGGCCAGGGGCAGGTAACCGCCGGTCAGGGCCTTGGACAGACAGAGGAAATCCGGCGTGATACCGGCCTGCTCACAGGCGAACATCGTCCCGGTACGGCCGAAGCCAACGGCGATTTCGTCGTGTATCAGGTGTACGCCGTAGCGGTCGCAGGCCTCGCGCAGCAACTTCAGGTACACCGGATGGTACATGCGCATGCCGCCAGCGCCCTGGATCAACGGTTCGACGATCACTGCCGCCACTGTGTCGTGGTGCTCGGCCAAGGTCTGTTCCATGGCCGCGAACATGTTGCGCGAATGTTCCTCCCAACCCATGCCTTCAGGGCGGTGGTAGCAGTCGGGGCTCGGCACCTTGATGGTGTCCAGCAGCAACGCCTTGTAGGTTTCAGTGAACAACGGCACATCGCCCACCGACATCGCCGCAATGGTTTCGCCGTGGTAACTGTTGCTCAGGGTGACGAAGCGTTTTTTGTCCGGCCGGCCGCGATTGATCCAGTAGTGGAAGCTCATCTTCATCGCCACTTCGATGCAGGACGAACCGTTATCGGCGTAGAAGCACCGGGTCAGCCCTTCGGGCGTCATCTTCACCAGGCGCTCGGACAGTTCGATCACTGGCTGATGGCTGAAGCCGGCGAGAATCACATGCTCCAACTGATCGACCTGGTCCTTGATGCGCTGGTTGATGCGCGGGTTGGCGTGGCCGAATACGTTGACCCACCAGGAGCTGACGGCATCGAGGTAGCGCTTGCCTTCGAAATCTTCCAGCCACACGCCTTCACCGCGCTTGATGGGGATCAGCGGCAGCTGTTCGTGGTCTTTCATCTGGGTGCAGGGATGCCATAGCACCGCAAGGTCGCGTTGCATCCACTGGTTATTCAGGCCCATGTACAGTCTCCTCGAGGCGGCTCGCGGCGGGCGCGGGCAAAACAATCGCGCAAGCCTATGCAATGGCGGCCCGGCGGACAACCCATTGTGTCATTCCCACTACTTTGAACGAGGCGATAGACGTCGCTGGCGGCGTTTTGATGGCTGACGTATTCTTCGCCGTTCCCTGAGCCGACTGGCTCGAAAAGCCGCGAGTCGCCTGGCTCGAAAGCTGAAATTTCCTACGTTTTGATCCGGAGTTCGTTGAATGTCTGCTGGTTGGCTGCGCGCCTGTGCGCTGGTGATGATAGGGCTGTTCAGCGTTTCGGCGCTGGCCAAGGACAAACAACCGACGGCCATCGTCATCGGCGGCGGCCTGGCGGGGCTCACGGCGGCCTATGAATTGCAGAACAAAGGCTGGGCCGTGACGCTGCTGGAAGCCAAACCGAGCCTGGGCGGTCGTTCGGGCATGGCCACCAGCGAGTGGATCGGTAACGAGAAGACGCAGCCAGTGCTGAACAAGTACGTCTCCACATTCAAGCTGAGCACCACGCCGGCCCCGGAGTTCGTGCGCACCCCCAGCTACCTGATCGACGGCATCTACTTCACCGCCGCGGACCTGGCGAGCAAACAGCCGGCCACCGCCGAAGCCCTCAAGCGCTACGAAACCACCCTGGACGACCTGGCGCGCTCCATCGAAGACCCGCTGAACCCGGCGGCGACCAACACGCTGCACGCGCTGGACCAGATCACCGTGTCCAACTGGCTCGACCGCCTGCAACTGCCGGCCACGGCGCGGCAGTTGGTGAACCAGGAGATTCGCACCCGGTATGACGAACCTTCGCGCCTGTCGCTGCTGTATTTCGCCCAGCAGAGCCGCGTCTATCGCGGCGTCTCCGACCGCGACCGGCGGGCCTCGCGCCTGCTCGGCGGCAGTCCGGTACTGGCCCAGGCATTCGTCAAGCAACTGAAAACCATCAAGACCAGTTCGCCCGTGTCGGCCATCTCCCAAGACAAGGACGGTGTAACCGTCAAAGTTGGCGCCGTTGGCTACCAGGCGGATTACGTGGTGCTGGCGGTGCCGTTGCGGGCATTGAACAAGATCCAGTTGACCCCGGCCCTGGATGCCCAGCATCAAGGCGCGATCAAGGGCACCAACTACGGCTGGCGCGACCAGATCATGCTCAAGTTCAAGACCCCGGTCTGGGACAGCAAGGCGCGCATGTCGGGCGAGATCTACAGCAACACCGGCCTGGGCATGATGTGGATCGAGCCGGCCATGAAGGGCGGGGCCAACGTGGTCATCAACCTGTCCGGCGACAACGCCCGGGTGATGCAGGCTTTTGGCGACAAGCAGATGGTCGATCAGGTGCTGATCCGCCTGCACGCGTTTTATCCACAGGCCCGTGGCGCGTTCACTGGCTATGAAATCCGCCGCTATAGCACCGACCCGTCCATGGGCGGCGCCTACCTGGCCTTTGGTCCGGGCCAGATCAGCAAGTACTGGCGCCTGTGGGAAAAGCCATTGCAGCGCGTAGCCTTTGCCGGCGAACACACCGACACCCTGTATCCGGGCACCCTGGAAGGCGCGTTGCGCAGTGGTCAGCGAGCGGCCAGCCAGGTTGAAGACCTGGCGGCGGGCAAGTCGTTTGAACCTCCTAAAGTCGCGCCTGCTGCAACGGCGGCGGCTGCTGGTGCAGTGGCGGCGAAGAAGGGCAACTTCTTCAGCAACCTGTTTGGCGGTTCGGATGACGACAAGAAGCCGGAGCCGGTGAAGGCACCGGAACCGGTAGCGCCTGCTCCAGCACCTGCACCCGCTCCTGCGCCTGCACCGGTGGAACCTCCCGCGCCGGCCCCGGCGAAGGTTGAGCCAGCCAAGAAAGCTGCGGCCAAACCAGCGGCGAAAAAACCAGCCGCCAAGGCTCCGGCTAAAAAAGCGCCAGTGAAGAAAGCCACTCCGGCGAAGAAACCGGCGGCCAAGCCGGCAGCGACAACGACAACACCGGCGGCGACTGAGACCAAGGCTCAGTAACGATCAGGTGGAAAGAACGCGGCTCAAGGGCCGCGTTTTTTTATCCAGCATCAAGCGTACCGGCGGCGCCACTCAAAGCCCGGCATCGCTTAATAAGCGCTACGTCCTACACGCCTTGGCGATATCGGAAACTTCCCACCCTTTAACCGGAAGCAGGCGATAGCGCGCACCAAGCCACAAATCTAGGCTCCTCCAAAAACAGGAGCGCGTATGAAAATACTAATGGCAGTGGTCGTATTGGCTTCGATATATGGATGTGTGTATGGCGAATGCCGAGATCCTTTGACGATTCCGATGATTCCAAAAAAAGATCCGCAGCTAGCACACAAATGCTCCATCGATCCATATAGGCCTGAGTGCTCGGCAAACTAATAATTCAAAATTTTCACCTCGTGAAAGCTGGAGTTAACATGAAATTGATAGCGGCTTTAATGCTATTGGCAGTATTCGGTGTCAGTGGTTGCACTGCTGATGGCCGTATGGTGCTGAAAAAGCACGATCCTCAATTAGTTTATAGATGCGACATGGATCCTTACCGGCCTGAGTGCGTCAATAAGTGACTCTAGAGAGGCGGCAGCGAAAACGACCAAGTTTTAATTTCAAAGTCCTCAGATAAAATTTTGACCCGCTTTGGCTTGGAAACACGTCCCGGGACGAAGCCATAGCGTGCCCAGCAAAGATTGCCTGTTCGCATGTCAAAAATGACCAGGTTTCCATCGTCCTGCATGACCATATAGGTGTAGGAACAGCCATTTTGTTCACCTTGTTCAATGAGTTGTTGAGTGCTCATTTGATCAAGGGTAAAAGTGGAAATGGCGATACATATATATTGCATGGCAAAAATAGTTGGGCGGCGGTGACAGCCCCTGCGCGGTCTCCTGTGGGAGCGAGCCTGCTCGCGATGAGGTCCATGCAGGCCCCTAAAGGCTGCCTGACCCCCTCGCCATCACCCACCTTTTCCCCGTTAATCTTTCCTTAACCCACCCCCTCCAGACTGATGATCGTATTTCTCGATATTTCAAAGCGAAATTTTCCGCTTTAAATCGATAGATAACTCGCTAGTCTTGATCGCAGTTTTTACAGGAAATGAGCAATGCAGCTACGCAACTCTTCTTCTCGCTATGGCTGGGTCAGTATCGCTGTGCACTGGGGCGTTGCGCTGGCGGTGTACGGGCTGTTTGCCCTGGGCCTGTGGATGGTCGGCCTGGATTACTACAGCACCTGGCGCAAAGACGCGCCGGACCTGCACAAGAGCATTGGCCTGGTGCTGCTGGCGGTCATGTTGCTGCGGGTGATCTGGCGCGTTGTCAGCCCGCCGCCACCGACCCTGGAGACCTACGGACGTCTGACTCGCGTCGGCGCCAAGCTCGGCCATAGCGCACTGTATCTCGGGTTGTTCGCCGTGATGATTGCCGGTTACCTGATTTCCACCGCAGACGGTGTCGGGATCCCGGTGTTTGGCCTGTTTGAAGTACCCGCGCTGGTGTCCGGACTGCCCGATCAGGCAGACGTCGCCGGCCAGATTCACTTCTACCTGGCATGGGCGTTGGTAATTTTCTCCGGCCTTCATGCGTTGGCAGCATTGAAACACCACTTTATCGACCGTGACGCGACCCTCAAGCGAATGCTGGGGCGCCAAGCCTGATGTTCAACCTCGACTCCAAAGGAATAGAAAGCATGTTGAAAAAGACGCTCGCCGCCCTGGCAATCGGTTCTGCCCTGCTGTCCGCTGGCCAGGCAATGGCCGCAGACTACGTGGTCGACAAGGAAGGCCAGCACGCCTTCGTCGACTTCAAGATCAGTCACCTGGGCTATAGCTACATCACCGGTACCTTCAAGGACATCGACGGCAAGTTCAGCTTCGACGCCGCCAAGCCTGAAGCCAGCAAGATCGAGTTCAACGTCAACACCGCCAGCGTGTTCACCAACCACGCCGAGCGCGACAAGCACATCGCCAGCGCTGACTTCCTGAATGCCAGCAAATTTGGCAAGGCCACCTTCGTGTCCACCAGCGTCAAATCCACCGGCAAAAACGCCGATGGCAAGGAAACCGCCGATGTGGCCGGTGACCTGACCCTGCTGGGCGTGACCAAGCCGGTCGTGGTCAAGGCCACCTTCCTGGGCGAAGGCAAGGACCCATGGGGCGGCTACCGTGCGGGCTTCGAAGGCACCACCACCATCAAGCGTTCGGACTTCGGCAAGCAGAAAGACCTGGGCCCAACCTCCGACGCAGTCGAACTGTACGTCTCGTTTGAAGGTGTCAAAGCGAAGTAATCTTCGCACCTGACAAAAAAACGCCCCTGGTCTTGCGATCAGGGGCGTTTTTTATTGCGCGGTTTCGAGCAACACAGAGAACCGTGTGGGAGCGAGCTTGCTCGCGATGGCGTCTTACCGGTCGACTTGATGTTGACTGATATACCGCAATCGCGAGCAAGCTCGCTCCCACATTTGGAATTGTGTTGGGCCAAAAAAAATGCCCCGGGTCGCGAGACCCGGGGCATTTTTTACAGCTTGGAAAAACTCAGCGATTGCGCGTCAGCAATGCCGGTTTTTCGCCCCGTGGACGGCTTGGCAGTTGATCCAGTTGCTCAGGCGTCGGGAAGCGATCGGCTTTCGACTCCTTGTGCATGATCTTCGGCTGGTTGCCGCGCGGGTTCTGCACGGCGGGTTCCTGACGAGGCTGGTCGTCATGGGCCGGGCGGCGCGGGCGGGTGTCATCGCGACGAGCCTGGCCGTCACGCGGGGCACCGTTGCGTGGGCCGCTGCGCTTGGCCGGTGGCGTACCGGTGGACGAGCCGTTGCTGTTGCGCGGACCGTTCTGGCGGCCTTGTGGCTGGCCGCTGCGCGGCGCGCCTGCAGCTGCACCCTGTGCCGGGGCACCCGGGCGACGACCACGGCCCTGGGCCGGTTTCTGTTGCGGCACGTAGTCGACGCGGTTACCGAAGTTGTCGACGTCGTCGTCCAGGAACTCGTCCGGGGCGCGATCGGCTGCGGCGCGTGGGGCTGGACGCTGCTGTTCACGGGCCGGTGTGCCTTCGCGGGGCTTCTGCTCGCGGGCAGGGCGTTCGCCGCGGCCATTGCTGTTGCTGGCCGATTTTTCCTTGCCCTTGTCCTTGCCTTTGTCTTTGCGGCCGCCGCCACCACCGCCGCCGCCATTCGGACCGTCGCCGCGTGGGCCGCGGGCATTGCGCGGATTGCGCACGTCCGGACGTTCGCGTACTTCAGGCTTCTCGGCCTCGATGGTGCTGGCATCGAAGCCCATCAGGTCGCCGTCGGCAATTTTCTGCTTGGTCATGCGTTCGATGCTTTTGAGCAGCTTTTCTTCGTCCGGCGCGACCAGCGAGATCGCTTCGCCCGAACGACCGGCCCGGCCAGTACGGCCGATACGGTGCACGTAGTCTTCATCGACGTTTGGCAGCTCGAAGTTGACCACGTGAGGCAACTGGTCGATGTCCAGGCCACGGGCGGCGATATCAGTGGCCACCAGGATGCGTACTTCGCCGGCCTTGAAGTCGGCGAGGGCCTTGGTGCGGGCATTCTGGCTCTTGTTACCGTGGATCGCCACAGCCGGCAGGCCGTGCTTGTCCAGGTACTCGGCCAGGCGGTTGGCGCCGTGCTTGGTGCGGGTGAACACCAGGACCTGTTCCCAGGCACCGGCGGTAATCAGGTGCGCGAGCAGGGCACGCTTGTGGCTGGCTGGCAGGCGGAAAACGCGTTGCTCGATGCGCTCGACCGTGGTGTTCGGTGGCGTGACTTCGATGCGCTCCGGGTTGTGCAGCAGCTTGCCGGCCAGGTCGGTGATGTCCTTGGAGAACGTCGCTGAAAACAGCAGGTTCTGGCGCTTGGCGGGCAGGCGGGCGAGGACTTTCTTCACGTCATGGACGAAGCCCATGTCGAGCATGCGGTCGGCTTCGTCCAGCACGAGGATTTCAACGTGGGACAAGTCGACGCTGCCCTGGCCAGCCAGGTCCAGCAAGCGACCGGGGCAGGCGACCAGTACATCGACGCCGCGGGACATGGCCTGGACCTGGGGGTTCATGCCCACGCCGCCAAAAATGCAGGCGCTCACGAACTTCAGGTCGCGAGCGTAGACCTTGAAGCTCTCGTGGACCTGGGCCGCCAGTTCGCGGGTTGGGGTCAGGACCAGTACGCGCGGTTGGCGCGGGCCATGACGCTGGGATTTGTCTGGGTGACCGTTGGGAAACAACCGCTCCAGGATCGGAAGGGCGAAACCGCCGGTTTTACCAGTACCTGTCTGCGCCGCGACCATCAGGTCGCGACCTTGCAACACGGCGGGAATGGCCCGCTGTTGCACCGGGGTAGGCTGGGTATAGCCGGCGGCTTCGATGGCGCCGACTAAAGCCTCGGAGAGACCGAGGGAAGCAAAGGACATGAGTAATCCTGTTTTAGTGAGGGCCTGGCCCAATGGGATAGTCTTGCCGGGCGCGAATGACGTTCAACCAAAAGACGTCATCCCGTCCGGTCCTGCCGGGCCTCGAAGGCGGGTCCGGACAAGGCTCGCGCGGGCTGTAGGCGGCGCTGTAGCGGTGTCGGGATGCCTTTTGCAAGACCGGGCGTCCGGGCGTGAGCCTGGCGGGAAGGCCGGAGTATAACAGAGCAAACGCCGCGCGCCGCTTTCCTGCTGCTCAACGGTTTATTTCAACGTTGACCTGGCCGGGTGAGGTGACCTTGGCAATCGGCCCGGCGCCGTAGCGAGCGCTCAGTTCGGCATAGGCCGGTTCGCGCTTGAAGCGCTTGAGTTCGGCGCTGAAGCGTTGCACCAGCAAATCCATCCCAGCACTGCGCCGCACCGCCAGATACTGGCTTTGACGGCTCACGACCATCGGGTTTTCGGTGATCTGGTCGCCCAACTGCATTTGTTCGAGCACATGTCGGCCGACCCTGCGGTCGGTGATGAGCAGGTCGATCCGACCCAGTTGCAGCTTGCCGAAATTGGCTTCGTGGGTGGGCGCGGTTTCACGGGTGAACAGCGTCGACTCACTGAAGGCCTGGCTGTACAGATAGCCGGGCGAGGTGCCGACGGTCAGGCCGCCCAGGTCATCGAGCGTGCGAAACGGGTGGGGCCGGGCATTGGCATAGAACATCACGAACTCCACGTCCGACAGCGGTTCGCTGGGGTAAAGCAGCATGGAATCGCGTTCATTGCTGTGGAAAATGTCCAGCGCACCGTCCGCCAACCCTTGCTCCAGCATCGCCAGGCAGCGCTTCCACGGCAGGAACTGCCATTCCACATCGATACCCAGGCGCTTGAACACAATGGCCGTGGTTTCGTAGTCCAGGCCCAGCACTTTGCCGTTTTCTTCGTAGACGTACGGGGCCCAGGGTTCGGTGACAATACGCAACTTCTCGGCCCGGGCAGTCATGCTCAGGCACAAGAGAAGAAGGGCGGTCAGCAGCTGGACAATGACGGGCATGGCCTGAGGTTACGACGAGAGCTCATCAAATAGCTAGAGCGCTCTGGCCTGCGCCCTAGTGGCAACTAACGAACTAACCACACAGACCACTAATTGCCTTTTGCCTGCATCAGGTGCTCATAGATGGCTTCGCGGCGCTCACCCAGCACCAGGCGAATCAGCGGATGATTGAGCCAACGTTTGAGCTCATGGTCTTGCAAAGGCTTTTCCAGGCGGTGTTCGACGTTCTCCAGGGCTTTTTCCCACCAGACCGGGGCACAGGCTTGATCGAACTGGTTGGTGTGGCGGTAGCAGCCGTAGAGGATCTCGCGCATGAACTGGCGTTTATGACTGGGCAGCGCCAGGGTGATGAACTTGTAGGCCAGGCGCTGGAAGGTCGGTGGCCGGGGCAGGGTGGCGGTGACTTGGCCGGTTTCATCCAGGGCCTGTTGGCAAATCGGCGCGGCATGATGCTTGTCGAGCCAGGCTTTGGTCTTGGCGCGGAACAGTTGCTTGCGGCTCCAGTAATGGTGGATCAGATCCGGGCATTCGCGCACCTGCACCGAGCGATAGGCTGCCACCGAAAGGCAGAACTCTTCGAGTGTGTAGGCACCCTGCGCCAATGGATACAGTTCATCCATCAGGGCGATCGAGCGATCCAGGACTGACGCATCCGCGCAGTTGAGGCCAATGACCCCCGAGTTCAACAAGGGCATGTCGTCGTCTGCCAATTGTCGCTGACGCAGCGTGTCGGCCAGTGTCAGGTACAGCCCAGCGTCCTTGTTGGTGCCATAATTCATGCCGAAGGCGTTGCACAGCAGCGTGCCAGGCTGCACACGGCGGAACAGTTCGAGGGGCGAGCAGTGGAAAAAAGTGTCGGTGTCGATCAGCAGCGCCACTTCGGCTTCTTCAAGGACTTTCTGCATCACCACATGCTTGGCACGGAAGTGATAACCGTAGGGTTCGATCCAGGCCTGGCGGGTCTCGTTGTCCAACGGGCGCAAACGCACCGGCAGCCCTTCGTACGGCGCAGGATTGTCGGTGAATACCTGGATGTCCAATGCTTCGTCCGGCGTCTTGCGCAGACCCGCCACCGCGCTGGCGATGCTGAACAACGCTTCCTGGTGATAGGTTTCGGCCCCGTAGACCAGGTAAATGAGTTGTGGGGTCGTTAGCCTGTGACCATTAGGCATCTATTGCAATCCTCCGGATTTCCTTGCTTAAAAAAAGGCCTTGGTGTTCGCCAAGGCCTCTTTGTACCACCGCATCAAGTCATTCAGCGCGGCAGCTTGAGGTTGTTCCATACCGCGAGGCTGGGTTCGGCCTGGTTAAGGGTATAGAAATGCAGCCCCGGTGCACCACCTTGTAACAAACGCTCACACATTTGCGTGATGACTTCCTCGCCAAAGCTTTGGATGCTGGAGGAGTCGTCGCCGTAGGCTTCCAGCTGCTTGCGGATCCAGCGTGGGATCTCTGCACCGCACGCGTCGGAGAAGCGCGCCAGCTTGCTGTAGTTGGTGATCGGCATGATGCCCGGCACCACAGGAATGTCGACGCCCAACTTGCGTATGCGCTCGACGAAGTAGAAGTAGCTGTCGGCGTTGAAGAAGTACTGGGTGATCGCGCTGCTGGCGCCAGCGTTGGCCTTGCGCACGAAGTTGCGCAGATCGTCTTCGAAATTGCGCGCCTGGGGGTGCATTTCCGGATACGCAGCCACTTCGATGTGGAAATGCTCGCCGGTTTCTTCACGAATGAAGCTCACCAGTTCGTTGGCGTGGCGCAGCTCGCCGCTGGCCATGCCCATGCCTGACGGCAGGTCGCCGCGCAGGGCAACGATGCGCTTGATGCCAGCGGCCTTGTACTGGGTCAGCAGGCTGCGCAGATCGTCCTTGCTGTCGCCCACGCAAGACAGGTGGGGGGCGGCCGGGACTTTGACTTCGCTTTCGAGCTGCAACACGGTGTTCAGGGTGCGGTCACGGGTAGAACCGCCAGCGCCATAGGTGCAGGAGAAGAAGTCGGGGTTGTAGCTGGCCAACTGACGGGCAGTGGCGATCAGTTTTTCATGCCCAGCATCGGTCTTTGTCGGGAAGAACTCGAAGCTGTAGCGACGGTCTTGGGACATGGTCATATCCTTGGAAACTCGTAAGCCGGAGAAGCCTGCACAGACCTTGAGAGGCGGGCTTGTGTGGGAGCGAGCTTGCTCGCGATTGGCATCGCCTCGGTCTGACAGCTGAGTCGAGGTGTCTGCATCGCGAGCAAGCTCGCTCCCACAAGAGAGCCCGCTCCCGCAGGGGGAGCAGCGCCGATCAGTAGCGGTAAGCGTGCGGCTTGAACGGGCCTTCGACGGTGACGCCGATGTAGTCAGCCTGTTGCTTGGTCAGCTGGGTGACCACGCCGCCGAAACCGCGGACCATTTCCAGGGCCACTTCTTCGTCGAGTTTCTTGGGCAGTACTTCCACGGTCAGGCGCTCGGCTTTCTGGGCCGGCGACAGGTCGGCGTATTTCTGGCCGAACAGGAAGATCTGGGCCAGGACCTGGTTGGCGAACGAACCATCCATGATGCGGCTTGGGTGGCCAGTGGCGTTGCCCAGGTTAACCAGGCGGCCTTCGGCCAGCAGGATCAGGTAGTCGTCGTTTTGTGGGTCGAAGCTGCCAGTGCCGGTGCGGTGCACCTTGTGGACCTGCGGCTTCACTTCTTCCCATGCCCAGTTCTTGCGCATGAAAGCGGTGTCGATTTCATTGTCGAAGTGACCGATGTTGCAGACCACGGCGCGCTTCTTCAGGGCCTTGAGCATGTTGGCATCGCAAACATTGACGTTGCCGGTGGTGGTCACGATCAGGTCGATCTTGCCCAGCAGGGCTTTGTCGATGCTGCCCTCGGTGCCGTCGTTGATCCCGTCGATGAACGGCGAAACCAGTTCGAAACCGTCCATGCAAGCCTGCATGGCGCAGATCGGATCGACTTCGGAGACCTTGACGATCATGCCTTCCTGACGCAGGGACTGGGCCGAGCCCTTGCCCACGTCACCGTAGCCGATCACCAGCGCCTGCTTGCCAGACAACAGGTGGTCGGTGCCGCGCTTGATGGCGTCGTTGAGGCTGTGACGGCAGCCGTACTTGTTGTCGTTCTTGCTCTTGGTCACCGAGTCGTTGACGTTGATGGCCGGGATCTTCAGTTCGCCCTTGGCCAGCATGTCCAGCAGGCGGTGCACGCCAGTGGTGGTCTCTTCGGTCACGCCGTGGACGTTTTCCAGCACGGCTGCGTACTTCTTGTGCAGCAACTCGGTCAGGTCGCCGCCGTCGTCGAGGATCATGTTGGTGTCCCACGGCTGGCCATCCTTGAGGATGGTCTGCTCCAGGCACCACTCGTACTCTTGCTCGGTCTCGCCTTTCCAGGCGAATACCGGGATGCCGGCGGCGGCGATGGCGGCAGCGGCCTGGTCCTGGGTCGAGAAGATGTTGCAGGACGACCAGCGCACTTCGGCACCCAGGGCAACCAGGGTTTCGATCAGCACGGCGGTCTGGATGGTCATGTGGATGCAGCCGAGGATT
Organism: Pseudomonas sp. Lb2C2; assembly: GCF_052112205.1. Lineage (NCBI taxonomy): Bacteria > Pseudomonadati > Pseudomonadota > Gammaproteobacteria > Pseudomonadales > Pseudomonadaceae > Pseudomonas > Pseudomonas sp. Lb2C2. Next base: position 636,260 of record NZ_JAUTYW010000003.1, read on the forward strand.
TTTGCGCCCTTCAATGGCTGTTCGCCAGAGTACTTGCGGCGCAGGCCCATCAGGGCTGGCATTTCGGATTCGGCGATGATGATTTCGCGACGGCCCCAGGCAGCCAGGGACATGTCGGCGACTTTGTAGTCGGTAAAAGCGGCAGGCGTGATAACAGCGCTCATGAAGAGCCTCCATTCGTAATGTATGCGAATGGGCGCCGTTGTGCGTTTAGTGTCCGTGCGGGTAGCCCCGTACAAACAACGCCCCATCCGAGCCTGACAGGTCGAGCCTGCTGCAGCGCCCCTCGGACAGGTGGCGGGACGGTCCAAAGCGTGGACCGGTAAAGCGGTGGCGATTATAACGGGCTAATCGGATCTTCCAAAAGGGTTTCTGTCGGCAAATCGAAATTGCCGATGACCGTTATAGGGGCCGCGACGTAGAGCCTGGCCGTGCGGTCTGCCATGATGCAGCGATCCAACGGCCAGACACTCAGGAGTGATCATGAATTTCCACACCCGCAAATGGGTCAAGCCCGAAGACCTCAACCCCAACGGCACGCTGTTCGGCGGCAGTCTGTTGCGCTGGATCGACGAGGAGGCGGCGATCTACGCCATCGTCCAGCTCGGCAACCAGCGCGTGGTCACCAAGTACATCTCGGAAATCAATTTCGTCAGCGCTTCGCGCCAGGGCGACATCATCGAGCTGGGCATCACCGCCACCGAGTTTGGCCGTACTTCCATCACGCTGACCTGCGAGGTGCGCAACAAAATCACCCGCAAGAGCATCCTGACCGTGGAGAAGATGGTCTTCGTCAACCTTGGCGAAGACGGCTTGCCCGCGCCCCATGGACGGACCGAGATCACATACGTCAAGGATCAGTTCAAGGATGATGTGGTCAAGTGAGATCGGCGGCGCTGCCATCGCGAGCAAGCTCGCTCCCACATGTATGTCCAGGTCGCCACTGAACAGCGCTGATCGCCGCGTGTCGTAGGTACATCACGCCACGGGTTCAGGAGCTGTATGGACACTCATGAAGAAGGCAAGACCCCTGACCTTTCGGCTCAGGAACAGCACGAAGTCGACCGCAACCAGCCACCGCGAGCTGCGGTGCTGCACGAAATCATCCGCACCCAGGGCAATCAGGAGCTGGAGCGCAGTATCGCCGCGCTCTGGTGGTCGGCCCTGGCGGCGGGTTTGACCATGGGCCTGTCGCTGATGGCGATGGGGCTGCTCAATGCCCGATTGCCGGAGGGCGAAGCCTTCAAGGTGATTGCCAGTTTCGGTTACTGCGCCGGCTTTCTCGCGGTGATCCTGGCCCGCCAGCAGTTGTTCACCGAAAACACCCTGACCGCCGTGTTGCCGATCATGAGCAAGCCCACGCTGGGCAACTTCGGCCGGCTGTTGCGGCTCTGGGGCGTGGTGCTGGTGGGTAACCTGTGCGGCACCTTGCTGGTGGCCTACGTCATGTTGCACCTGCCGATCTTCGATCAGCGCACCGACCAGGCTTTCCTGGAAATCGGTCGCAAGGTCATGGAAAACGACACCGGCCAGATGTTCGCCAAGGGCATCATCTCTGGCTGGATGATCGCCACCATGGTCTGGATGATCCCGTCCATGGAAAGCGCCAAGATGTGGATCATTATCCTGATCACCTATCTCATGGCGCTCGGGGATTTCACTCACATCGTCGTCGGCTCGGCCGAAGTGTCGTACCTGGTGTTCGCCGGCCAGTTGTCCTGGGAGGATTTCTGGATGGTGTTCGCCGGGCCGACGTTGGCAGGCAATATCGTCGGCGGGAGCTTCATCTTCGCCTTGATCAGTCACGCGCAGATCCGCAGCGAAGTCGGCCAGCCCCAAGATAAGCACTCGGATAAGACAGCGCAGCGCATCGACTCGGAGTAGGCGGGAACCTGATCCCAGGCTCCCGGCGTGAGTGGCGGTTATTTGAACTGCATGTTGTGCAGTGCCTCAAGGGTTTTCGACTTGGGCCCAAGCATCCCCGTGTAGCGCGATCTGTAGTTCGCGATGACCCGCTCAAGTGCGTCGTTGAACGCCTTTTGGCTGCGCGCCTCCTTCAGCTCCCGGATGGCACCTTGGATCAGCTTGATGTTTGAACCGGGCTGGCCGCCACGAAAGAGTGAGGGATACAGCACGTACCGCAGGACGTTATCGATACGCGTGGCAATGTCCCGCTGGTTCATTTCCTCGACGGCGTGATGGGTTACCTCGGAGATCCCGGAGGATGCGCCTTTATCCCAGCGGGCGGCGGCCTGCAGGAACTGCACGAAGTGCGGGTCATTGTCGTGATTGAGGCGTTTTGCCAACCATTCCTGCTTGCCGGGCTGATCCGCCAGCTGGTCGAGGGCCCAAATGGCCATATGCATCTGCGGGGTGGGTTCAAGCGCGGTAAACGTTTTGTTGGCTTCCTGGATCGCTTGTTTCAATTGCGGCAGCGCCTGTTGTGCCTGGCGCCTGAAGGCAATCACCTCGGCACAGGCTTCGTCGCTCTCCAGTTTTGCGCTTAGTTGCTCGAATGCTTTGTCGTCCAACGCCAACAGGGCGGCCTCGGTCGAGGCAAACCAGAAGGTTTGCTGGGTGGCATTACGCTTGTCCAGATGGGTTCGAACAGTCTTGCTCAGTTCGACCTGGAGATGATTTTTGATGTCCTTGTGCATGCCGAAATTGACTGTTCCACTCAACAGGCCACGGTAATCGCCTTCTTTGGTGTTCAGCGGCACGATGACGATCTGGTCGGCAAAGCGTTTCATTTCTTCGGTATTCAGCGCAGAAAGAGCCGTATGAGGCGCCTTGAGGAATTTGTCGGTCAACGCCGATATTCCCGTGCCTCGCTGGTTTTTCTGAGTGGACTCTTCAGCCTCGAATATCAGGATCAAGCTCTCCCTGTCCGGGATCGGGCTCATGGACGTGATCGGGTTGTAGAGGTCAGGTATCGGCGTGTTGTTCAGGATGCCGCCATCGGCAAATGCCGTGGTTTCAATGCGTTTCTCGTCGTTCTGTTGGAATGGCAGCCCTTGCTGGGTCGGTTTGCTGAAGACGATCGGCAGCGACGCGGAGATGTGGGCTGCCACGGCAATGTCCATATCAGGGGTCAGGTCTGCGCTGAAGACCACCAATTGCGCCCCGTCCTCGAACATGGCGGTGCCGGTGATTTCCACTGTCTTGATCTGCGGGATTTCCTTGCTCAGGACCGCCAGGTCGGCAAAGGTGACCAATCCTTTCTCTTGTACATTGTCAACGACCTGTCGGGCCTCCCCGGAAAGTGTCGCCTCTGCTTCGGCGCAACGCTGCAAAAGTGCCGCGCAGGATTCTTTCCTGATCAGCTCCTCCAGTGGCATCCCCTTGGAGCCCAGGCGTGGCAGCAAATCACACAGCAATTGTGCCAGCGGAAGTTTTTTCAGTTTCTCGCCCAGCTTCGACCACCCGTCCTGCTTTTTCGAAGCGTCAGGATCGGTGCTGTTGAGCAAGGAAACGAGGGAAATGTCGTCAGAGATCCTGTCGAAGCCCGCATGATTCATGCCGCTGGCGAGCAAAGCGGCCGATATGGCGCCTGCGGAGGAGCCAGAAATCGTCCGGATAAGGTCCATGGCACCGGTGGTTTCGAGTGTGTCGACGAACCCAGAATAAGCCACCCCCTTGGCGCCACCGCCACTCAGGATCAGGTCTGTAATGGGGGGACGATTCATGGTGACTTTGACACTAGCGTCACCATATCGAACCATGGATATCGACCGGTCTGTCACACCGCATACCAATGGGTTGGGATGTTCAGTGTTTGCTTGTTTTGTGATCTGGTAAGTGTTCTCAAAAGAGCAATGGGGAAGGGTTTGTCGCGAGATTAGGGTTGGCATTCTGGTTCGTTCGTTGTACCTGTGGGGGACCGAACTCTAAGCAAAATCTGCAGGCTGATTGCATTTCGACTCAACTGGAAAAACATCCGCCGGCTGCAAACAGCATCCGGCGGATTTCAATGAAAGCGCCCTGGAACAAGGCTTCTGGACGACAGGTAAAAACAACCCGCGCGGATGGGGACAAAGTCTTACTGAAAGCGTCGCTTATTCGCTCACAGGCAGGGCCGATTTCTCAGGCCATCAAACAGTGACTGCCGCCGCACGTCGTTGTCGTTGGATAAAGAACAGGGCGGTCAATACCGTGAGGCCGCCGACGAATGCTCCGGTCCACGGCAAATCCGCCAGGTCGGCACCACTGGCGACGACCAACCCACCAATCCACGCCCCGGCTGCGTTGCCGAGGTTGAAGGCACTCTGGTTCAGGGTCGAGCCGAGGTTCGGCGCCTCAAAGGCCTGGTCGATGATCAGCAGTTGCAGGATCGGGCACAGGGCGAAGGCGAAGATGCCCCACAGCACCAGGGTGATTGCCGCCGGAATCACCGACCGACTGGTCTGGCTGAACGCGGCCAGCACCAGCACCACGGCCAGGGCCATGGCCATCAGCGCAGGCAGCAGGCGCCGGTCCGCCAGGCGTCCGCCGAGGAAACTGCCCGCCGTCAGGCCGACACCGAACAACAGCAGCATGACGGTGATGCCGTGGGGGCTGACACCGGTGATGTCCTGCAGGATTGGCGCGATGTAGGTGAACACGCTGAACAAACTGGTGGAGGCCAGTACGCTCATGCCCAAGGCGAGCAACACGTTGACCTTGCCCAGCACCTTGAACTCGCTGGCCAGGTTGGCCCTCTCCATGGGGATCTCCTTGGGCAGCCAGACCCATTGGGCGATGGCGGCGATCACGCCGATCACCGATACCGCCCAGAACGTCGAACGCCACCCGGCGTATTGCCCCAAAGCCGTGCCCAGCGGCACGCCCAGCACGTTTGCCAGGGTCAGGCCGGTGAACATCATGGCAATCGCCTGGGCCCGTTTGTTGGGCGCCACCAGCCCGGCCGCCACCACCGAACCGATGCCAAAGAACGCTCCGTGGCACAGCGCAGTAATGACCCGGGCGGCCATCAGCGTGGCGTAGTTCGGCGCCAGGGCGCAGAGCACGTTGCCGAGGATGAACATCAGGGTCATGCCCAGCAGCGTGGCCTTGCGCGGCATGTTGGCGGTGCCAATCGCCAGGATCGGCGCGCCAAAGACCACGCCCAGGGCGTAGCCAGTGATCAGCAGCCCGGCCTGGGGGATGCTCACGGCCAGGTCACGGGCGACATCGGGCAACAGGCCCATGATGACGAATTCAGTCGTGCCGATGCCGAAGGCGGCGACGGCCAAAGCAAGCAAGGCGAGTGGCATGCGCAAGGTCTCTGTCTGTAGTCTTGACGCTCTGATCAGGCATACGCATGCCGGCACCCCATTCGAGTGAACGGGACAACAGCGAGATTATTGGAATAGGTGTATGCGCAACTGAGTGCGGCGTGGTCGGCTTGCAGTATAAACGGCTGCTGATGGATGGCGAATCAATTCTCTGGATGAAATAAGGAGCGTGCCGTGCTTGCAACGGCCTTGGTGTTGGTCGCGGCGCTGTTGCATGCGGCGTGGAATACGCTGATCAAGTTCAGTGGCGAGCGTTTGCTGGTGGTGGCGTGCATGGACAGCGTCGCGTTGCTGTTCGTCGCGTTGGCACTGGGTTTCGTGGCCTTGCCGCCGTTGGATATATGGCCGTGGATCCTCGCGTCGGCGGCGTTCGAGCTGCTCTATCGCTATTTGCTGATCCAGGCGTATCGGGTCGGTGACCTGGGGCTGGTCTATCCGCTGATGCGTGGCCTGTCACCGCTGGTGGTGCTGGCCCTGACGTTTATTTTTGCCGGTGAGGCGCTGACGACCCAGCAGGTCATCGGCATTTTGCTGATTCCGTTCGGCATGCTTTGCCTGTTGTGGCAGGGCGGTGGTGGCGAGCGGCTGCCCTGGTCGATGTTGCCGGTGGTGGCGCTGATCGGCCTGTGCATCGGTTGCTACACCTTTATCGACGGCCACGCCTTGCGGCGTTGGCCCCATCCGCTGGATTACCTGGTCTGGGTCACGTTGCTCAGTGCTTGGCCTTTCCCGTTGCTGGCGCTGGTGAGCAAGCGGCCGGCCTTCATGCGGTTCTGGCGTGAGCAGTGGTGGTTGGGGTTGGCAGTCGGATTCTGTGTATTGTTCAGCTACGCTCTGGTGCTGTGGGCCATGCAACTGGGCTCGATCGCCGAAGCGGCGGCGCTGCGGGAGATCAGCGTGATCCTGGTGGTGCTGTTCGGCATGCGTTACCTGAAAGAACCTTTCGGCTTGCCGCGGCTCTTAGCCTGCGGGCTGGTGTTGGTTGGCATGCTGGTGATGAAGTTCTGACCGGTGTCTGGACTCGCGATTTTCTATAAAACTCAAAGAAGGAACTGCGTCAATGACGGTTGCCCTGTGGTGTATTTTGATTGCCTTTCTCCTGCCTTACCTGTGTGTCGGGATCGCCAAGGCCGGTGGCAGATACCGGTTGCGGGATAACCACGACCCCCGGGATTTTCTCGACTCACTCGAAGGTGCTCCCCGGCGCGCCTACGCTGCGCAACTGAACAGCTTTGAAATCAGCCCGTTTTTCGCCGCCGCCGTGATCGTCGCGCACCTGGCCGGCAATGCCGAGCTGGTGACCATCAATGTGCTGGCAGTGCTGTTCATCACCAGTCGCCTGCTCTACATCATTTGCTATCTGGCGGACTGGGCGATCCTGCGTTCGCTGGTGTGGTTCGTGGGGGTGGGGTTGGTCTTGAGTTTCTTCTTTGTTTCGGTCTGAGCCTGGTTTCGGGTTTCGGTGTTTTTGCTGGCCTCATCGCGAGCAAGCTAGCTCCCACAGTTGATCTCAGTGAATACATATTTTGTGTACACACCGATCCAATGTGGGAGCGAGCTTGCTCGCGATTGGGACCCTAGGGATTGGCGGTAACCGCATTCGCCACCTGCGGTACTTGCGGCAACGCCATGCCCTTGGGCCAGAGCATCCAGATCTGGCCCTGTTGCTTCATGTCCCCGGCCAGTTGTCCGGCCGCCTCGCCCGTGCCCCAGAACAGGTCCGCCCGCACTTCGCCGGCAATTGCACCACCGGTGTCCTGGGCGGCGACGGGCCGGTTCAAGGTGCTGCCGTCAGGGCGCGTGGTGGATAGCCACAGCAGGCTGCCCAGCGGAATCACCTTGCGGTCCACCGCCACGCTGTAGCCTGCGGTCAGCGGAACATTCAGCGAGCCTCGCGGGCCTTCGTTGCTGTCGGGGTTACGGTTGAAGAACACGTAGCTGGGGTTGCTGCCCAGCAATTCGGGAATACGGTTCGGGTTGGCCTTGGCCCAGGCACTGATGGTGCCCATGGTCACGTCTTCTTTCTTCAGCTCGCCCTGTTCAACCAGCCAGCGCCCGATGGGGCGGTAAGGGTGGCCGTTCTGGTCGGCATAACCGATGCGCAGTTGGCGGCCATCGGCGAGTCGGATACGCCCCGAACCCTGGATTTGCAGGAACTGCAGGTTCATGGGGTCGGTCAGCCAGGCGATGACCGGCGCCTTCACCCCGTTGGTTTCGATGGTGGCCGCGTCGTCGTATGGCTTGAGCACCCGGCCTTCGAGGCGGCCACGCAGGCGTTTGCCCTTGAGCTCAGGATAAATGCTGTCCAGCGACACAATGATCATGTCCTCCGGCACACCGTAGACCGGGATATTCGCCGTGGCGGTCTGGGTGAGGCTGCCGGGGTAGACCGGCTCGTAGTAACCGGTAATCAGGCCGTTGGGGCTGTTGTCCCCCGAGCGCAGGCCATAGACGTCCAGGTTCTGTTTCAGGAAGTTGCGTACATCCTGTGGGGTTTGCGGCACATTGGCCGCTGCCGCGCAGGTCGGGCCCCAGGTCGCATCGGCCTTGAGCCGGGTGCAGGCACTGCGCCAGGAGCCGAAACCGGCCAGCAGGTCTTCATCGGACACCGACGGCAGCGCCTCCCATGGTGCGCTGACATAGGTGGCGAGGGCGTGGGTCTGAGGTGCCTCGACCTTTTCGCCGCGATTACAACCGGCCAACAGTGCGATCAGCGGTAGGGTCAATGCCAGGCCTTTGTGCCAGGTCTTGATGCGGCTGTTCATGAAGATTTCCTTTGCAGTCATCCGGACGCTGTCAGGCGCTCGAACAACCCGTATTGTTGATAGGGGCATTGGTCTTTACCGATGACCCGAGGATACTAACTGCCGTTTCCTGTCCCGAGGCCAAGATGTTTGTAAAACGATTTTCCATGGCCGTGCTGGCCTGCCTGATGTTGTCCGCCTGTGGCGGCGTCGATCCCAATTCTCCCCTTGGCCAGCGCAAGGCGATCTTCAAGCAGATGCTCAAGACCAACGAAGAGTTGGGCGGCATGTTGCGCGGTCGAGTCCCGTTCGATGGCGCACGATTCGCCGAGGGAGCGACGCAACTGGATCAACTCTCCCATGAACCGTGGAAACACTTCCCGCAGGTGCGCGAACAAGACCACACCAGCGCCCTGGATGATGTCTGGCAAAAGCAGGCGCGTTTCCAGGAGCTGGCCCGCAACCTTGAAGCCGCTACCGGTGAGTTGGTGATTGCCAGCAACATCCAACCCTACAAGGCCAGTTACTTGGGGCCGGCGGTGCAAAAGGTCGAGGATGCGTGCAGTGCCTGTCACAAGGAGTTTCGGGATCATTGACATGTCTTGAAAGATCGCAGGCTTCGCCAGCTCCAATTACAGGGGGTCGCATTCAACCTGTAGGAGCCCGCGATCTTTTCAATGTTCACTTATCCAACTCATCCACCGCTTCCTGCAGTTCCTTGCGGGAGGCCGCCAGCTTGTCCTTGCGTTTGTTGATCCGCTCGGCGTCGCCTTTCTTCATGGCCTTTTCCAGGTCGGCCTGACGCCGGCTGACCTCGTGCTTGGCATCAAGCACCTTGTTTTCACGCTCCTTGCGCAGGGATGCATCGGTGCAATGGCTGGTGACTTCACTCAACGCGGTTTCCAGGCCTGCCTGCTGGTCCTGGTTGCCACGGGACTTGGCCAGTTCGATCTGGTTGATGATGCCCTGGCGCTTGGCCGCGCAGCCAGTGAGCTCGGGGGTTTGCTCGTCCGCCATCAAAGGGGCGGCCATGGCGCTGCATAAAACCAGCAGGGCAACGGGGGACAGGAAATTCATAGCAACTCCGTAAAAAATCGCGAGCGGTCGGTACAGATGCGCTGTTGGAACGCATGCTTGCCCCTTGGGTTCAACCACACAGGGCCCGGATTAAAAACCGTCGACCCCGGCGGAGCGTAGTTCGTCACTCAAGGCCAGCACCTGCGGGTCGCGAAAAAATGCGCTCAGTTGCGCGGCGCGTCCCGGTCCGATGCCGGCCTCGGCTTGCCATTGTTCAGTATTGCGCTCGGCCAGCACCTGCCACGGCCCTTCCAGCCGGGCCTCACCAGCGGGCGGCAGGCCCAGGGCCTTGAGCCATTGCCCGAAAGGGCGTTGCCGGGCGCTGTCCAGGCTGGCGAGCAGGCGGTTGCTACTGCGTTCGCCGAAGCCGTCAATGTTAGCAAGCTCGGCGGCATCAAGGGTCAACCAATCCAGCAATCCGTGGAGTCGACCGGCAGCCAGGAGTTTTTCCCAGGTGCCGGGGCCGACATGGGGCAGGGCGAGCCCGTGCTTGCCGCTGAGCCAGTTCAGGCGTGCGAGGAACTGGCTTTCACAGCCGGGCGTCGCTTGCCAGCAACTCAGGAAGTGATGATCGCTTGCCGCAGGGACGTTGAGGTCCTGCCGCTCGACGCTGCGCAGCACAACGCTGTCGAGCCGCGGGATGGTCAGCCCGGCCAGACTGATAGCGACCCGGTCGCCGGGGCGAATGTCCATCTCCTCCCAACGCTTGAGGGAACTGACACTTACCCGGCGAATCCACCGGTCGTCGAGCCGGATGCGTTCAAGCTCCAATACAGGAGTGATGCGCCCGGTACGCCCGACCTTGAAGTGCACTTTGCGCACTTCGGCCAGCGCCTGGGCATACGGGTATTTCCAGGCCACGCTCCAGAATGGCGCCCTGGCCTGCCAGCGGTCGGCGGGTGGGCGGCGGCTCTGGTGCAGGACGATCCCGTCGCTGGCGAATGGCAGCGGTGTGCGGTACCAGTGATCGCGCCACTGCTCGGCATCGACCAATGTCCGCACAGGTTGGCTGTAGTCGAGGGTGTCAGCGAAGCCCAACGCGTCCAGCGCGGCCATTCGCTCGGGCAGGGTCTCCGGCCCTTCCGGCCAGTCCCAGACAAACAGGCCGATATACACCCCATCGTGCACCGTCAAATTGCTGCGTGCCATCAAGCCTGCCATGGTCCCGCGGGCGTTCACGCTGCCGCTGCTGGCTTGGATATGTGCCTCCAGGCGCCAGTACAACTCGCCCTGGACGACCAGGTCTACGGGCTGGCGCAGTTGTTGCGGGATGGCGCCGATCTTGCGCGCATTGGTGGTCCAGTCATGTCCGAGGACGCCATCGCCACGGCTGATTGCCTGATGCAGGCGACCCTTGCGATAGACCAGGGTTACCGCCACGCCGTCGACTTTCGGCTGGGCCCAGACGTCCTCCCGACCGTGCAGCCAGGCCCCCACGGCGTCGGCGTCCTTCAGCTTTTCCAGGCCGGTATGGACCACGGGGTGCGGTACCTTCCCGCCCGTTGAGCGCAGCGGATCGTCGGGCGCTGCGAGGTTGAAGCAGCGGCGCCACTGGCCCAACTGTGTGCGGGATTGATCATACAATTCGTCGGCCACCAGCGATTGGCCGAGGCGGTGATAACTGTCGTCCCAGGTGTCGATTTGCTGTTGCAGCGCGGTGATCTCGGTCCGGGCGCGTTCAGTGGGCCAGTCGGGACAGGGCGCGGCAATCGCAGGAGTGACAATGAAGACAAGACAGGCGAGTGCATACAAAAACGGTGGCATCGAAGCATCCTTGCTTGGTTGAGCACTGAAGGCTAGTCACCGTCCCGGAAGTTGCGAGGCCCGGAGCGTTACCGGATTTTGCGGGGCCTGGTGGCAAAATCGCGGCGGTACAGTGCGAGGCGATTTAGCCGTGCAACTGTGCCTTGTCCTCGTCAACGGCCGGCGCAGAATGGGCTTTCGATTCGCCGCTGCCTGGAATGCTCTCGATGGAACTGTCGACGCTCGCTGTTTTCATCCCGGCCTGCTTTGCGCTGAACATGGCGCCGGGGCCGAACAACCTGCTGTCCATCAGTAACGCCTCGCGTTATGGCTTCGTCCGGGCGTGCAGCGGCGGCATCGGTCGGCTACTGGCGTTTGCGATCATGATCGCCCTGGCAGCGGTGGGGCTTACCGCCGTGCTGCACACCTCGGAGTTGCTATTCCTGGGGATCAAGCTCGTCGGTGCCGCTTACCTGTTCTATTTGGCTGTGCAATTGTGGCGGGCCCAGCCTGAGGCCGGCAGTGAAGCCGCGGTCGCGTCGATGAGCCGGGCTGGCCTGGCGCGCCAGGAGTTCCTGGTGGCGATTGGCAATCCGAAGGCGATCCTGTTGTTCACCGCGTTCCTGCCGCAATTCGTCGACCGAACAGGTACCGTCACCCAACAGTTCGCCGTGCTGGGAGGTTTGTTCCTGGCACTGGAGTGCATCGCCATCGGCCTGTATTGCTACATGGGCATTTACGCGCGACGGCTGTTCGCCCGGCCTAGTGGCAAGCGCCTGTTCAATCGGATGTGTGCTGGGCTGCTGGCCAGTGCGGCTTCGTTTTTGCTGGTGGCACGGCGGGCTTGAGCGCCATGGCGAGGGCGTTTTGTGGGAGCAAGGCTTGCCCGCGATACAGGCGCCTCGTTACCGCAGGGGCCGCGTTGTCCTCATCACGGGCAAGCCTTGCTCCCACAGATAAATTCTCTCGCCTCAAGAGCCCGGCATGAAAAAGCCCCTGACGACCCAGTCGCCAGGGGCTTTTCTTTACACGCGGGTGTTACAGGCCAGCAGCGGCGCGCAAGGCGTCGGCGCGGTCGGTTTTTTCCCAGGTGAAGGTGGTGAAGGTATCGTCACCCACGGTTTTGATCTGCGGCGTGCGACCGAAGTGGCCATAGGCTGCAGTGTCCTGGTACATCGGGTGCAGCAGGTCGAGCATGGTGGTGATGGCGTATGGACGCAGGTCGAACACTTCACGGACCAGGTTGATGATCTTGTCATCGCCGATCTTGCCGGTGCCGAAGGTGTTCAGCGAGATCGACGTAGGCTGGGCCACGCCAATGGCGTAGGACACCTGGATCTCGCAGCGCTCGGCCAGGCCGGCGGCGACGATGTTCTTGGCGACATAACGGCCGGCGTAGGCCGCCGAACGGTCAACCTTCGATGGGTCCTTGCCGGAGAACGCGCCGCCGCCATGACGGGCCATGCCGCCGTAGCTGTCGACGATGATCTTGCGACCGGTCAGGCCGCAGTCGCCCACCGGGCCGCCGATGATGAACTGGCCGGTCGGGTTGATGTGGAACTGGGTGTCCTTGGACAGCAACTCGGCAGGCAGTACGTGCTTGACGATCAGTTCCATCACGCCTTCGCGCAGGTCTTTGTAGGACACATCGGGGTTGTGCTGGGTCGACAGGACGACGGCATCGATACCGACCACCTTGCCGCCTTCGTAACGGCAGGTCACCTGGGACTTGGCGTCCGGGCGCAGCCAAGGCAGCAGGCCGGATTTACGGGCCTCGGCCTGGCGTTGAACCAACTGGTGCGAGAAGGTGATCGGGGCCGGCATCAGCACGTCGGTCTCGTTGCTGGCGTAGCCGAACATCAGGCCCTGGTCGCCGGCGCCCTGGTCTTCAGGCTTGGCCCGATCAACGCCTTGGTTGATGTCGGGGGACTGCTTGCCAATGATGTTCATCACGCCGCAGGTCGCGCCGTCGAAGCCGACGTCGGAGCTGTTGTAGCCAATGCCCAGGATTACGTCGCGGACGATCTGTTCCAGGTCGACCCAGGCCGAAGTAGTGACTTCGCCAGCGATGATCGCCACGCCCGTTTTCACCAGAGTCTCGCACGCCACGCGGGCGAACTTGTCTTCAGCAATGATGGCGTCCAGCACCGCATCAGAAATCTGGTCGGCGATTTTGTCCGGATGCCCTTCAGACACGGACTCGGAGGTGAAAAGGGAGTATTCGCTCATCTCGATGTTTTCCTACAAGTTACCGTTGGTGAGTGTCGCCAGTCGGCCGCTGAAAGTGGCGGACCTGGATCTGGAAACCATTACGTAAGCCTACATAAAGGCTTTCCCCGGGCACGAGGCCCGCAGCGGTGGCCCAGCGGGCCAGGTCGTCCTGTTCAAATCCGAGCCAGAGATCGCCACAGGCCTCCCTGGCCCAGCTCTGGTTGTGGCTGCATAACTCGGTCACCAGCAGGCTGCCGCCCGGTTGCAGCAGGCCGGCCATATGCCTGAGTGCATCGGCTGGCGCGGCGAAATGATGAAGCACCATGTTCAATACCACGCAGTCGGCCTGCAGGCTCATGCCATCCAGGGCATCGGCCAGTTGCAGGCTGACGTTAGCCAGCGCCTCGCGTTCACACACCTGGCGCGCCAATTCGAGCATGGCCGGGCTGTTGTCCAGCGCCGTCACCTGGCTGAAGCGTCGCGCCAGTTCCGGCAGAAAAGCACCGTCGCCGGGGCCGACTTCGATCGCCGTGGCCGTGGCTTCGAAGCTTAGTTTGTCGAGCAGCGCCACGACGCTTTCGCGGTATTGCGGCAAGCCGGCGATCAGGTCTTGCTGGGCGCGAAATTTCTCGGCGACCCGTGCGAAGAAGTCCTGGCTGGCGGCGGCCCGTTGCCCGTGTACCTGGGCGATGCGGGCCTGCACGTCGATCGGCAGGTTCAGCGCGTCCACTTCGTCCAGCAGCGCCGTGTGCAGCTTGCCGCCCAGCAGGTCGGTGTGGGGCAGGGCGCGGCGATAGAAAATGGCGTTGCCTTCCCGGCGGGTCGCCACCAGGTCCGCCTGGGCCAGGACCTTGAGGTGGTGGCTCATCCCGGACTGACCGATGCCGAATATCTGCGCCAGCTCCAGTACGCCGAACGAGTCATTGGCCAGGGCGCGCAATACATTGAGCCGCAACGGATCGCCGCCGGCCTTGCAAAGGGCCGCCAGCTCATCGCAGTCGTCATGGCGAATGGAAGGTGCAGGTAAGTTCATGTGCGGCAGTCTAGTGAGGGGACTGGAACCCTGCAAGTTCAATATCAAAAAGTTTTGATATTGGTGGATAAATGGCACTTCCCAACCTGTGCTTGACTCTACAAACCATCAGCGGAAAGGTTTCACCTGGTGAATGCGGCTTTATCCACCGGAAAAACGCCCAAGGATGACTATCTGTCATTGCCCCGGGGTGGGTGGGTGAGGGAAAATGCTCGCCTTTTTTCAGTTCCATTTTATTCATTCTCGATTCAATACCCGCAGGAGAACAGCGATGCCCAGCCGTCGTGAGCGTGCCAATGCCATTCGTGCCCTCAGCATGGATGCCGTGCAGAAAGCCAACAGCGGCCATCCCGGTGCCCCCATGGGTATGGCGGATATCGCCGAGGTGCTTTGGCGCGACTACCTCAAGCACAGCCCGAGCAACCCAGCCTTCGCCGACCGTGACCGCTTCGTGCTGTCCAATGGTCACGGCTCGATGTTGATCTACTCGCTGCTGCACCTGACCGGCTACGACTTGTCGATCGATGACCTGAAGAGTTTCCGTCAACTGCACAGCCGCACCCCGGGCCACCCGGAATACGGCTACACCCCAGGCGTGGAAACCACCACCGGTCCATTGGGCCAGGGCCTGGCCAACGCCGTGGGTTTTGCACTGGCAGAAAAAGTCCTGGCCGCGCAGTTCAACCGCCCCGGCCATAACGTCGTCGATCACCACACCTATGTATTCCTGGGTGATGGCTGCATGATGGAAGGCATTTCCCACGAAGTCGCCTCCCTGGCCGGCACCCTGGGCCTGGACAAGCTGATCGCTTTCTATGACGACAACGGCATCTCCATCGATGGCGAAGTCGAAGGCTGGTTCACCGACGACACTCCCAAGCGCTTCGAAGCCTACAACTGGCTGGTGATCCGCAATGTCGACGGTCACGATCCGGAAGAGATCAAGACTGCCATCGAGACGGCCCGCAAAAGCGCCCAGCCGACCCTGATCTGCTGCAAGACCACCATCGGTTTCGGCTCGCCGAACAAGCAAGGCAAGGAAGACTGCCACGGCGCGCCATTGGGTGCCGAGGAAATCGCCCTGACCCGCGCCGCGCTGAAGTGGGACCATGGCCCGTTCGAAATCCCGGCCGACATTTACGCCGAGTGGGATGCCAAGGAAAAAGGCCGCGCGCTCGAAGCCGAATGGGATCAGCGTTTCGCCGCGTATTCCGCCGAATTCCCTGAACTGGCCAACGAGCTGGTGCGTCGCCTCAGTGGCGAGCTGCCGGCCGACTTCGCCGAAAAAGCCTCGGCGTACATCGCTGAAGTCGCCGCCAAGGGCGAAACCATCGCCAGCCGCAAGGCCAGCCAGAACACCTTGAACGCCTTCGGCCCATTGCTGCCGGAACTGCTGGGCGGTTCGGCCGACCTGGCCGGTTCCAACCTGACCCTGTGGAAAGGCTGCAAAGGCGTCAGCGCTGAAGATGCCAGCGGCAACTACATGTACTACGGCGTTCGCGAGTTCGGCATGAGCGCGATCATGAACGGTGTGGCGCTGCACGGCGGCCTGGTGCCTTACGGCGCGACCTTCCTGATGTTCATGGAATATGCCCGCAACGCAGTGCGCATGTCGGCGCTGATGAAAAAACGCATCCTGTATGTGTTCACCCACGATTCCATCGGCCTGGGCGAAGACGGCCCGACTCACCAGCCGATCGAGCAACTGGCGAGCCTGCGTTGCACGCCGAACCTGGACACCTGGCGCCCTTGCGATGCCGTGGAGTCGGCGGTGGCCTGGAAACACGCCATCGAGCGCAACGACGGTCCATCGGCGCTGATCTTCTCCCGCCAGAACCTGCAGCACCAGAACCGCGATGCCGACCAGATCGGCGATATCGCTCGCGGCGGCTACGTGCTCAAGGACTGCATCGGCGAGCCGGAGCTGATCCTGATCGCCACCGGTTCGGAAGTCGGCCTGGCCGTTCAGGCCTACGACAAGCTGACCGAGCAGGGCCGCAACGTGCGCGTAGTGTCCATGCCGTGCACCAGCGTGTTCGACGCCCAGGATGCCGGCTACAAGCAAGCGGTGTTGCCGCTGCAGGTCAGTGCGCGGATCGCCATCGAGGCTGCCCACGCCGATTACTGGTACAAGTACGTGGGCCTGGAAGGCCGCGTGATCGGCATGACCACCTACGGCGAATCGGCACCTGCGCCGGCGCTGTTCGAGGAATTCGGCTTCACCCTGGAAAACATCCTGGGTCAGGCTGAAGAGCTGCTGGAAGACTGATCCGCACTGGGTTGTCTGTTCTGCCATCGCGAGCAAGCTCGCTCCCACAAGGATCTCCACCGACCCTGTGGGAGCGAGCTTGCTCGCGATAGCGGAGGCTCAGGCAATACTGGACTGAAGGATTCACCCCGCTAATCGAGAACCCCATGCCCCAACCGCGTCCCTACAAAGTTGCACTCAACGGCTACGGCCGGATAGGTCGTTGCGTCCTGCGTGCGTTGTTCGAACGAGGGGCCAAGGCCGGTTTCGAGATTGTGGCGATCAATGACCTGGCCGACATGGCCAGTATCGAATACCTGACACGCTTTGACTCCACCCACGGCCGGTTTCCTGGCGAAGTGCGGGTCGAGGGCGATTGTCTGCATATTAACGGCGACTGCGTGAAGGTCTTGCGCAGTGCCACCCCCGAAGGCATCGATTGGGCGTCCCTGGATGTCGATCTGGTGCTCGAGTGCTCCGGCGCCTACCACACCCGCGAAGACGGCCAGCGTTTTCTCGCTGCCGGCGCGCCACGGGTGCTGTTCTCCCAGCCGATGGCCAGTGAGGCGGACGTGGACGCCACCATTGTCTACGGCGTGAACCAGGATTGCCTGACCGGCGAAGAGCTGCTGGTGTCCAACGCGTCTTGCACCACCAACTGCGGCGTGCCGCTGTTGCGCTTGCTGGACCAGGCCATTGGCCTGGAGTACGTGTCGATCACCACCATCCACTCGGCGATGAACGACCAGCCGGTGATCGACGCCTACCACCATGAGGACTTGCGCCGCACCCGTTCGGCGTTCCAATCGGTGATTCCGGTGTCCACTGGTCTGGCGCGTGGCATCGAACGGCTGCTGCCGGAACTTGCGGGGCGAATTCAGGCCAAAGCCGTGCGGGTGCCGACGGTCAACGTGTCCTGCCTCGACATTACGATGCAGACCGTGAGCGATACCGACGCCACCGAGGTCAACCGGATCCTGCGCGAAGCCGCCACCAGCGGTCCGCTCAAAGGCCTTCTGGCCTACACCGAGTTGCCTCATGCCAGTTGTGATTTTAACCATGACCCGCATTCGGCCATCGTCGATGCCAGTCAGACCCGTGTTTCCGGGCCTCGGCTTGTGAACATCCTGGCCTGGTTCGACAACGAATGGGGGTTTGCCAACCGAATGCTGGACGTTGCCGAGCATTACCTGCAAACCGCTTCTAAAAAACCTGCTCTCTAAACAGTTACCCAGGAATTGCGACCCATGACCGTGTTGAAGATGTCCGACCTCGATCTGCAAGGTAAGCGCGTACTGATCCGCGAAGACCTCAACGTCCCCGTCAAGGACGGTGTTGTCACCAGCGACGCGCGTATCCTGGCTTCGCTGCCGACCATCAAGCTGGCCCTGGAAAAAGGCGCGGCCGTGATGGTCTGCTCCCACCTGGGCCGTCCGACCGAAGGCGAGTTCTCGGCGGAAAACAGCCTCAAGCCTGTGGCCGATTACCTGAGCAAGGCCTTGGGCCGTGACGTGCCATTGGTTGCTGACTACCTGGGCGGCGTGGACGTGAAGGCCGGCGATGTCGTGCTGTTCGAAAACGTGCGCTTCAACAAGGGCGAGAAAAAGAACGCTGACGAACTGGCCCAGCAATACGCCGCCCTGTGCGACGTGTTCGTGATGGACGCCTTCGGCACCGCCCACCGCGCCGAGGGTTCGACCCATGGCGTGGCGAAGTTCGCCAAAGTCGCCGCCGCAGGCCCGTTGCTGGCTGCTGAGCTGGACGCACTGGGCAAGGCCCTGGGCTCGCCGGCCCAGCCGATGGCTGCCATCGTTGCCGGCTCCAAGGTCTCCACCAAGCTGGACGTGCTCAACAGCCTGAGCCAGGTCTGCAACCAGTTGATCGTCGGCGGCGGCATCGCCAACACCTTCCTCGCTGCTGCGGGTCACCCGGTCGGCAAATCCCTGTACGAACCGGACCTGCTGGACACCGCCCGGGAAATCGCCGCCAAGGTCAGCGTACCGTTGCCGGTGGACGTGGTTGTGGCCAAGGAATTCGCAGAAAGCGCCACCGCCACCGTCAAGCTGATCGATGACGTCGCCGAAGACGACATGATTCTCGATATCGGCCCGCAAACCGCAGCCAACTTCGCCGAACTGCTGAAATCTTCCAAGACGATCCTGTGGAACGGTCCGGTCGGTGTGTTCGAGTTCGACCAGTTCGGCAACGGCACCAAGGTGCTGGCCCAGGCCATCGCCGACAGCGCTGCGTTCTCCATCGCCGGTGGCGGTGACACCCTGGCGGCCATCGACAAATATGGCGTGGCCTCGCAGATCTCCTACATTTCTACCGGTGGCGGCGCATTCCTCGAGTTCGTCGAAGGCAAGGTGTTGCCTGCCGTGGAAGTCCTGGAAAGCCGGGCCAAGGCCTGAAGCACCATTGACCAGGCAAAGGAGTGTTCTGATGGTCAAGACGATCCCGTTGCTGTTGGCGGCGACGATGCTGGTGGCCTGCTCAAGCAGCCCGCAGGCTCCGGCCCCGCAACCCGGCGCGCCGGCGCCTGAAGACGGCTGTTACCAGGCCGACTGGCAGGCCGAGACCAACCCGGTGCTGAACAAGCGTTCCGGACCGGACGGCCTGGACAAATACGAGACGCAAACCCCGGCCAAGGAACATGGTTGTCCTTGACGGGTCTGACTCTTAACTCATGGCTGGCGGCGTGTGCCGTCCGTCGAGGAACACGGATGAAAGGCTTGATCGCCGTCGTGGCGTTGGCATTGCTGGGCGGTTGTGCGCAGTTGGACTTTTTGCACGCCTCCGAGCCTGTTGAAGGTTGGACGACCTGGACCTGTGACAGCGAGGCCAAAGTGCTCTGGCGCTACACCGATGCCGCCCACAAGGAAGTCGATGTACGCCTGGGCGGCGCCGATAAGGTTTATCGCCTCAAGCTTGAGCCGGGTGCTGAAGGTTCACTGTACAGCGATGACATGCTGGCGTTTCACGTCAAGGGTGAGGAAGGCCTGGTGTATTGGGTCGCCACCAATGATTTGATCGGGCGTGGCTGCAAGGCCGAGTGACAAGATTGATCCACACGGATCCAGAGGCTGGAACAGGACCCATGCGGGAGCGAGCTTGCTCGCGATAGCGGTGTATCAGGCGACAGTGATGTTGCATGTGCCGCCCTCATCGCGAGCAAGCTCGCTCCCACAGGTATTGCGTCAGTATTTGGGTTTAGCGATACCGAACACGCAGCTCGGGCCGACCCCCGATCCGCAATGACTTGAATAGCCGCCGCCGCTCCGGCAGGCTGGCACGATTAACGACCCTCGACCGGGAGAGAGACACAATGGCACTTATCAGCATGCGTCAGATGCTGGACCACGCAGCCGAGTTCGGCTACGGCGTTCCAGCCTTTAACGTCAACAACCTTGAGCAGATGCGCGCCATCATGGAAGCCGCTGACAAGACTGACTCTCCGGTGATCGTCCAGGCTTCGGCCGGTGCCCGCAAATACGCTGGCGCGCCGTTCCTGCGTCACCTGATCCTGGCAGCGATCGAAGAGTTCCCGCATATCCCGGTGTGCATGCACCAGGACCACGGCACCAGCCCGGACGTCTGCCAGCGCTCCATCCAGCTGGGCTTCAGCTCGGTGATGATGGACGGTTCCCTCGGCGAAGACGGCAAGACCCCGACCGACTACGAATACAACGTACGCGTCACCCAACAGACCGTGGCCATGGCCCACGCCTGCGGCGTGTCGGTGGAAGGTGAGTTGGGTTGCCTGGGTTCGCTGGAAACCGGCATGGCCGGTGAAGAAGACGGCATCGGCGCCGAAGGCGTGCTGGACCACAGCCAGATGCTGACCGATCCGGAAGAAGCGGCGGACTTCGTCAAGAAGACCCAGGTCGACGCCCTGGCCATCGCCATCGGCACCAGCCACGGCGCCTACAAGTTCACCAAGCCGCCAACCGGCGACGTGCTGGCGATCGACCGCATCAAGGAAATCCACAAGCGCATCCCCAACACCCACCTGGTGATGCACGGTTCTTCCTCGGTTCCACAAGAGTGGCTGGCGATCATCAACCAGTACGGTGGCGACATCAAAGAGACCTACGGCGTGCCGGTTGAAGAAATCGTCGAAGGCATCAAGTACGGCGTGCGCAAGGTCAACATCGATACCGATCTGCGTCTGGCTTCTACTGGTGCGATGCGTCGTTTGATGGCGACCAACCCGAGTGAGTTTGATCCGCGTAAGTTCTTCGGTGCGACCGTGACGGCGATGCGTGATGTGTGTATTGCGCGTTATGAGGCGTTTGGTACTGCGGGTAATGCTTCCAAGATCAAGCCGATCTCTCTGGAGGCTATGTATCAGCGGTATTTGAAAGGTGAGTTGAACGCTAAGGTTAATTGATGTTTTAGCGTTGTTAGAAAGCCCGCAGTGATGCGGGTTTTTTTATGTTTGGGATTTGGGGGTATATCCGTTTTTTGGGTGGCGGCGGCTTATGGTTCCGCTCTTACAGCGGGTCACTTTCGAAAAGCGCGAAAGTAACCAAAGCGCTTCTGCCCCACCACTCGGTGCCTCGCTTAGGCTCGGCATGCCCGAACGAAGGCATTGCTCCGTGGGCCCGCCGCGAAGGGCCATCCATGGCCCAGCGCGGCTATCCCGGCATCCATGCCGGGATGCCCACTGCGCAATGCCTGCGTTCGGCCAGCGTGGTTAACGGGGCGCCCGAGATCAACGTCCACCGCGAGGCGGCCTTATAGCCGACCTGGTTCTTGGTGGGACTGCGTTTCTCCTGTGGGAACAGGTATGTGTGGGAGCAAAGCTTGCTCGCGAAGGCGGTGTGTCAGTTTGCGGTGATGTTGGTTGTGCCGGCCTCTTCGCGAGCAAGCCCGCTCCCACAGTTGGATCGGGGCACGGTCGGAGAGTCAGGTCGGCTGTCAGGCCGCCTCGCGAGCAAGCTTTGCTCCCACAGGCCCCCGGTCCTGCTCAAACAGAGCTGATGGGTGTGCGACCGGGAGAGCCGGGTCGGCTGTCAGGCCGCCTCGCGAGCAAGCTTTGCTCTCACAGGCCCCCGGTCCTGCTCAAACAGAGCTGATGGGTGTACGACCGGGAGAGCCAGGTCGGCTACTAGGCCGCCTCGGAAAGGACCTTGATCTCGGCGCCCCGTTAACCACGCTGGCCGAACGCAGGCATTGCGCAGTGGGCAACCCGGCATGGATGCCGGGTTAGCCGCGCTGGGCCATGGATGGCCCTTCGCGGCGGGCCCACGGAGCAATGCCGGAGTGAGGGCACACCGAGCCTAGGCGAGGTGCCGAGTGGTGGGGCAGGAGCGTTTTGCTTACTTTTGCGCTCTTCAAAAGTGAGCCGCCGTCAGGGCGGAACCCTAAGTGGCCGTTACCGCAGAAATGGATATACACACCAACCCCGCTGTGTCAGCCAACATCCTTGCCAATGCCCCAGCGCTATCGCGAGCAAGCTCGCTCCCACAGGGGATCATCTCCCGCCGGGAGGCTTTATTGGTCTTCGAGGCCGCGTTGTTCAATGACGCCGAACACGTCGGTGACATCCTGAACCAGGATCCGGGCAACATTGGTGAGGGTATTGAAGTCGCTGGCGGCCGAATCGCGCAGGGTGGCGCAGGCCATGAGTGTCAGGTAGTCGAGGGTGGCGTGTAGGCGTTCACTGGCGCAGGCGTGGAGTTCAGTCAGTGGAGCGGTGCTGTCGATGAACAGTATGGGTTGTGTGGTAGCGATCGGAGTGAGTGGGCTGAAGCGGCTAAGCGATTGTTCAGTTTTCATGACAAACCTCTAACTCAAGAAAAAGTACTCGCCACCGTTCGCTGCGAAACAAATTGGGTGGCAGCCATGTGCGGGTTCGCAGACCGAGGAGTTAGAGAAACCCGGCAGACCCGAAGATCTCCCACACACAGCCGCCATGAAAAGCCGAACGTAGGCAGGATTCGCCTATGTCGATTTTTGACGGTCGTGATTCTAACTCACCAGGGCTGCGAAACCCTTGCCCACTGACCAAAGCCAGCGGACAAACCGAACTATAGAGGAGATTTTCGAGACCAAAATCGACCTGTAGGACGCACCTCCCCCCTGTGGCGAGGGAGCTTGCTCCCGCTCGGGGGCGCAGCCGCCGTAAAGTCGGCACATGCGGTGGGGCTGACGGAAAGAGGGGGCTGCTTCGCAGCCCAGCGGGGATAAATCCCCTCGCCACAAGAGGGGGTTTCCTACGAGATTATCGGAAGTGAAATTTCAGGTGTTGTGATCGATATCCAGCACGCTGAACGTCACTTTCCCGCCTTCACTGGTGTAGCCAGTGTTGTCCTGCACGTACACCCCAGCCTTGAAGTACAACGGCTTGACCCGCCAAGTGGAGCTGATGGTGGTGTACCAGCTACGACCCGCCGCAGTAATGCCCAGGTCACCGGTGCGATCAAGGTGGATCCGGTAACTGAAGGACTGATTGAGTTTCACGCCGGAGGCGACGGTGATGACCCGGCCTTCGTCGTCATCGGGGCGCATGCGGACCTTGGCGACGATGTTGCCGGTGGAGCTGTCCTCTTTGTATTGGTATTCCAACTTCACCAAGGGTTTGCTGCTGTCCTTGGCATGGATCTGACCGATCACGATCTTGCCGCTACTGGGCACCTGGCTGACGACCAGTTTCGCACGCAATTGGTTGTCGGCATCGGGGTACAGCCAGTTGCGCAAGGTGCCGTCTTTATAGGTCTCGCGCAATTCGCTGCGCGGGTAGATCGCGTTTTCAGTCTTGGTGCCGGTCACCGGTGACCAGAAATACACCGTGCTGCCTTCGGAGTTGAAATATTTGTCCTGGAACCCATCCACCAGCCGAGGGGTTTCGATGGTTTTTGGCGGACTGCCTTCGGGAATGCTCAGGTTCCAGGTTGCAAGATCGACCATGTTCGGATCCTTTCTGAGAAGAAGAAATGATTTACGCCACAGCCGGAGGCTCTAAGACGCGCTTTTGCTGAGGCCAGAAGGGTGCGCGGACGAGTATTTGGCACGGTCGTCCGGCGGAGGGTTGGCGTCAACAGTCCGTCAGAGTTGCGTTTGCCGCTTTGGTGCCCGAGACAAACGACCATTGGTCGGCTATTCCGATTTTTTTCGGAACCTTGTGCGATGGCCATTTGATTCTTTCGCTACGCGCGAACAAAAAAAACACCCTAAATGGGTGCTTCGAAGGTAGGTCGATAGCAGCGTTCCATGCTGCTAATGCGGGCGGGGGGAGCGCTCAAAGGGTGGTGTGTTTGATTTCCAGCAGGCTGAACGTCGCTTTGCCGCCTTCGGTGGTGTAGCCGGTGTTGTCCTGGACGTAGACGCCTGCTTTGAAATACAGCGGTTTGACTTTCCAGGACGGGTCGACAGTGGTTCTCCAGTTGTAGCCCGCCGCACTGATGCCCAGTGCGCCCTTCGGGCTGAGGTGGATCATGTAGGTAAAGCGTTGGTCGAGCTTCACGCCGGTGGCGATGGTGATGACCTGGCCGGTTTCGTCGTCGGGACGGATGCGCACCTTGGCGACGATGTTGCCGGTGGAGCTATAGGTTTTGTACTGGTACTCCAGTTTCACCATGGGGCTGGTGCTGTCTTTGGCGTGGATCTGACCGATCACGAGCTTGCCGCTGCTGGGCACCTGGTTGACGGTTACGGCGGCACGCAGGGTGTTGTCCGCCGCCGGGTACAACCAGTTGCGCAGGGTGCCGTCGCTGTAGGTTTCGCGCAGTTCGCTGCGTGGGTAGATCGCGTTTGCAGTCTTGGTGCCGGTCACCGGCGCCCAGAAGAACAGCGTGCCGGTGTCGGAGTGGAAGTATTCATCCTTGAACCCCTGGGCCAGCCGAGGTGTTTCGATAGTGATGGCGGGGCTGCCTTCGGGAATGCTCAAGTTCCAAGTATTGAGATCGATCATGGTCGGTTCCTGCGTCACGGGCGTAAAAGTGCTGAGTACCAAAGCGGGAGGCTCTACTCCGAGCATTTGGAGTGTGTTGATCACGCAGGAGGGGGCTTTTTTGAGTAACCATCCGGCGGATGCTTGACGTCAATTGTCCGTCGAATATGTCAATTGCAGCATCTATGCCTGGATGGGTAACCGTTAGTCGGTAGTTTCGAGCTAGACCTGAACTATGGCGCATCGATAGTGTCGGGTTTGGCGGGCAGCATTCCGTTGCTGCCCTGGCGCCAACGCAAAGTGCCTAGAGGTGATCGATATCCAGCAAGCTGAACGTCACGGTTCCGCCTTCGGTGGGATAACCGGTGTTGTCCTGCACGTACACGCCCGCCTTGAAGTACAGCGGCTTGTCGCTCCAAGTGGAGCTGATGGGGGAGCTCCACTGGTAACCCGCGCCATTGATGGTCAGGACGCCGGCGGGGCTGAGATGGATCAGGTAAGAGAAGGATTGATTCAGTTTGATGCCCGTGGCGATGGTGATGACCTGGCCTGTTTCGTCGTCCGGGCGCATGCGCACCTTGGCGACAATGTTGCCGGTGGAACTGTAGGTTTTATATTGGTATTCCAGCTTCACCATGGGACGGGTGCTGTCCTTGGCATGGATCTGACCAATCACGATCTTGCCGGTGCTGGGCACTTGGCTGACGGCCAGGGTGGCAGCCAGCTTGTTGTCCGCCGCCGGGTACAGCCAATTGCGCAAGGTGCCGTTGCTGTAGGTTTCACGAAGTTCACTGCGCGGATAAATAGCATTAGTGGTCGTGGCGCCAGTCACCGGTGCCCAGAAAAACACCGTGCCGGAGTCAGAGTGGAAATACTGGTCCTGGAACCCTTGCACGAGTTGAGAGGTTTCGATGGTGGCAGGAGGGCTGCCTTCGGGAATGCTCAGGTTCCAGGTTGAGAGATCGATCATGGTGGGATCCTATGTCACTCGATGAAAAAGCTGCACACCACAAAGCAAGGCTCTAGGCCGGTCTTTTCGGGGCGTACGGGTGAGCGACGGAAGAAACTGGCTGGCAACCTTTCGGCGGATGGCTGACGTCAATTGTCCGTCGAAGTTGTCTGTGCAGCTTTTGTGCCCGAGGAGGGTGACCGTTAGTCGGCTATTTCGGGCTTTGCCTGGATGATGGCGCGTTGACACCTACTGCTTTTCACAATCCCGGTCTAGAGTGAGGGGACAGTATTTGTCCGCTTTGCTACGTAAAAACGGACGTGGCGCCCGATAAGAGAAGCAGCATGGAATGCGCGCAACCACCGCTCGGCGAAGACAGCTCTGTCCTTTTGATTGTTGATGATTACCCTGAAAACCTGCTCAGCATGCGAGCCTTGTTGCAGCGTCAGGATTGGCGAGTCATGACCGCAGCCTCGGGTGTCGAGGCGCTTAACCTTTTGCTCGAACACGACATCGACCTGGTTCTGCTGGATGTGCAGATGCCCGACATGGACGGTTTCGAAGTGGCGCGCCTGATGCGCGGCAGCCAGCGCACGCGGCTCACGCCGATCATTTTCCTGACGGCCAACGAGCAATCCCAGGATGCGGTCATCAAGGGCTACGCCAGTGGCGCCGTGGATTACCTGTTCAAACCCTTCGACCCGCAAATCCTCAAGCCCAAGGTCCAGGCGTTGCTCGAGCACCAGCGCAATCGCCGGGCCTTGCAGCGCCTGAGCCAGGATCTCGAAGCGGCCAGGGCCTTCAATGCCTCGGTGCTGGACAACGCCGCCGAAGGCATCCTGGTGGTGGATGAGAATGGCTGTATCCGTTTCGCCAACCCCTCTACCTGCCGCTTGCTCAATGCCACCGCCGAGCAATTGCAAGGCATGCCGTTCCTGGATTTCCTGCAGAAACCGCACATTCCCGAGTGGGTCGATTCCGATATCCACAACGCCTATCGTCGCGGTGAAACCTGGCGATTGCATGACGCGGTCCTGCGCACGGCGCCTGGCCAGCAGGTGTCGGTGGCCTTGTCCTGTGCGCCGTTGCCCTCGGAGCAGAAGGCGATGGTGGTGACGCTGCAGGACATGTCCGTGGTTCGCCACTTGCACCAGCAACTCGAATATCAGGCTGTCACGGACCCGCTGACCGGGTTGCTCAACCGCCGGGGGTTCTACCAGACCGCGGAAAACCTGTTGATGCGCAGCGAGCGACTGGAAAGCAACTGGGTGTTGCTGTACCTGGACCTCGATGGCTTCAAGCGGGTCAATGACTCGCTGGGACACGACGCCGGGGACCGGGTGTTGCGCTGGGTGTCGGAGCAGTTGAAGGCCTGCCTGCGCCCATTTGACATTCTGGCACGGCTGGGCGGTGACGAGTTCACGGCGCTGTTGGACCTGGAGTTTCCCGAGCAGGCGGCCAAGATCGCCGAGAAACTCATCGAGCGCGTCGCGATCTGCCAGCAGATCGAAGGCATGGACGTGGCCCTGGGGGCCAGCATCGGCATCGCGACGTACCCGGACTGTGGCGCCAATCTCGATGGGTTGTTGCGGGCGTCCGACATCGCCATGTACGAAGCCAAGCGTGCCGGCCGCCAGCAATACCGTTTTTACGATCATGAAATGAACGGTCGAGCCCGTTCACGGCTGATGCTGGAAGAGAGCGTGCGCTCGGCCATCGAGAACCGCGATTTCAATATGGTCTACCAGCCGCAGGTGAGCATCGTCGACGGGCGGATCCGCGGGTTCGAAGCGCTGTTGCGCTGGCAGCACCCCAGCGTCGGTGATGTTCCGCCGGGCCTGTTCCTGCCCTTGCTGGAAGAGGCACGATTGATCAGCCGGCTGGGCAGCTGGATTTATCATCGCAGCGCAGCCCAGCGTAAAGTCTGGGAACGCCTGTTCGCTGATGACCTGGTGTTGGGGGTGAGCCTGAGCAGCACCCAGTTCGGCATGCCCAACCTGGTGACCGAGTTGCGCCAGGTCCTGGAGCGCCATGCCTTGAAGCCTCGGCAGCTGGAGGTCGAGGTGACCGAGGATGCGCTGATGCGCAATCCCGATGAAACCCAAAAGCAATTGCGCCTGCTGCGCCACCTCGGGGTGCGCGTGGCGTTGGATGACTTCGGTTCGGGGCCCTGTTCGCTGACGCATCTGCGCGATCTTGAACTCGATACCCTCAAACTCGACCGGCACTTGATCGCCCGCCTGCCGGGGTCGCCCCGGGATGCCGCGTTGGCCGCTTCGGTGATCGACCTGTGTACGCAACTGGGCTTGCGGGTGATCGCCGAAGGGGTGGAGACCCGCGAGCAATATGAGTGGCTGCAGGCCCATGGCTGTGAGTACGTGCAGGGGTTCCTCGTGGCGCGGCCCTTGATGGCCGAAGACACCAATGCCTTCGCCACACCGTTCGACTGGAGCGCGGTGCAGGCCTGAATTCGCTACACTGGCGACCTCTTGTGACTGTGTTGCCCCTTGATGACCGCGCTCAAATACCTCCAGGCCTACCCCGCCGCCCTGCAAGCCCAAGTGCAGCAATTGATCGCCCAGGACCGACTGGGCGATTACCTGCAGCAGCGCTACCCGGGCCGGCATCCGATCCAGAGCGACAAGGCCCTGTACGGTTATGCGCTGGACCTCAAGCAGCAATACCTGCGTAACGCGCCAGCCATCGACAAGGTGCTGTTCGACAGTCGCCTGGACCTGACCCACCGCGCCCTCGGCCTGCACACGGCGGTGTCGCGGGTACAGGGCGGCAAGCTCAAGGCCAAGAAGGAAATCCGCATCGCTGCGCTATTCAAGGACGCGGCGCCCGAGTTCCTGAACATGATCGTGGTGCACGAGCTGGCGCACTTCAAGGAGTCGGACCACAACAAGGCGTTCTACCAACTCTGCGAGCACATGCTGCCGGGGTATCACCAGTTGGAATTCGACCTGCGGGTGTACCTGACCTGGCGGGACCTGCAACCCCACAAGGAATGACCGAATGGATGTCAGCAAGACCAAGACCAGCTTCTATCGTCGCTTGTACGTGGCTTACCTGATCGACAGTGGCGGCGCCAGCAACGTCCCGGCCCTCACCGAAGCCACCGGCATGCCCCGGCGTACGGCCCAGGACACCATTGCCGCGCTGGCTGACCTGGATATCGTTTGTGAGTTCGAGCAAGAGGACGGCGCGCGCAATCATGCCGGGCGTTATCGGATTCGCGATTGGGGGGCGATCGATCGGGGGTGGATCGAGGGGAATTTGCTGCGGATCAAGGCGGTGCTGGAGTATCCCTGATTTTTCGGTGCCTGGGCTGGCCCAATCGCGAGCAAGCTCGCTCCCACATTTGATCGTTGTTCACTGAAGATCCCTGTGGGAGCGAGCTTGCTCGCGATGGCGTCCTCAGGGCCGATGCATACCGATGTGTGGAATCCCATCCTCCATGTATTCCACCCCCACCACTTCAAACCCGTACCGCCCGTAGTACCCCTGCAAATGCGCCTGGGCCGACAATGAGATCGACGTCCCGGGCCAATGCTTCTCGGCCTGTTTGAGCGCCTGTTCCATCAACGTGTGGCCTAGCCCCTGGCCGCGTGCTTGCGGCGCGATGACCACGCGCCCGATCACCACGTCACTGTTTTGCGAGTGCGGGTCGAGCAAACGCAGGTAGGCCACCAGGTGGTTGTCCTGCCAGGCCATCAAATGGCAGGTGTCGCCTTCAAGATCCAGGCCGTCAACGTCCGGGTAGGCGCAGTTCTGCTCGACAACGAACACTTCGGCACGCAATTTGAGGATGGCATACAGCTGTTCCTTGCTCAGGTCACTGTGATGTTTACAGACCCACTCGATATCCATTTTTTTGAATTTCCTTAAGAACCTGATGCCGATATTAAGCGTGCTGGGCCCGGAAGTCTCTTTCTCGGTCGACTGGAAAATCTGTGACAAAGACCAAAATGCCATCATTCCTCTGTCGCGGGGTTGTCTTCTTTGTGTAATCTTCGTGACAGCGCTGCGCCGCGGTTCCAATGAGCTAATGTTAGGACCGGATGTCTGAGGATGTCCGTTGAGTTTCGGCTAAAAACAAACCGGGCTTTGAACCCGTCAAGGATGTTTGGCATGCCGCGATTGCATCGAGCTCTTGCGTTGATCGGGTTGCTGTTGCTGAGCTACGAGGCTTGCGCGCAAAAGCTGCGCCTGGTCGCCGATGCCTGGCCGCCCTTTACCGATTCCACGTTGATCAATGGTGGCCTGGCGACTGATATCGTCAGCACGGCCCTGGCGCGGGCCGGCTATGCCACGGACTTCGAACAGGTGCCCTGGGCCCGGGCGATGCTGGGCATCGGCGAGGGCCGGTATGACGTGCTGGTCAACGCCTGGTACAGCGAGGAGCGCACCCACATCGGTCAGTTCTCGGCCGAGTACCTGCTCAACCGCGTGCGCTTCATCAAGCGCAAGGACGAGGCGATCCAGTTTGACAGCCTGCAACAGCTGCGGACCTATCCCATCGCCGTGGTTCGCGGTTACGCCTACTCCAAGGACTTCGACGAAGACCCGAAAATGCAGAAAATCCCTGTGCATAACTTCGCGATGGCTGTGCGCATGCTGGCTGCGGACCGCGTGAAGTTGACCCTGGAAGACGAGTACGTCGCCCGCTATTACCTGGCCCGCGAATCGGCCAAGGTGCGCAGCACCGTGGAATTCATGCCCAAGGCATTGAGTGAAAACAGCTTGCACATCCTGGTCAGCTTGAAGAACCCGGAGCACGAGCAGATCGTGGCGGGGTTTGACCGGGAGATCGCGGCGATGAAGGCGGATGGGAGTTATGCGCGGTTATTGAAGGCCCACGGAATGTAGGATGCCTGGACCGGCCTCATCGCGAGCAAGCTCGCTCCCACATTGGGCCTGCTGTGATGCAAAGTCTGTGTGCACAGCAAATCCACTGTGGGAGCGAGCTTGCTCGCGATGGCAATAGTGTAAACACCACAACCCTCAAGCCTCGCTGGTGTCCTTGACCAAATGCGCCGCCAATGTGCGCAACGGACCGAGCTGACGGCAGATCAACCCCAATTGCGTCTGCACCAACCGCTGGCCTTCGTCGATCTCATCGGGCATCTGCTCAAGCTCATTGGCCAGGGCCTCCTCCTCGTCGCTTTGGACCACAATCGGCGTTTTACTCGCCAGGCCCTGGGCGATTTCGTCGATGCTCGTTGCCAGCTTCACCCCCGCACCATCGATCAGTTGCTCGCGCACCTGCGCCGGCAGTTCGGTGCCCCGGTGGGCGCCCAGGCCCGACAGGTAGCTGAGCAGGGTGTGGGACAGCACCAGGAAACGGAACCCTACATCGGCTTCCTTACGGAAATGCCCCGGTTCCATCAGCATGTTGGCCAGGGTGGTGGACAACGCGGCATCGGCGTTGTGGGCGTTGCGTCGGGCCAGGCGATAGGCCAGGTCGTCGCTTTTGCCGGCGGCGTACTGCTGCATGATCTGGCGCAGGTAGATGCTGTTGCAGGTCAGCGTATTGGCCAGCACCTTGTTCAGCCGACGGCCCTGCCAGTCGGGCAGGAACAGGAAGACCGCCAGCCCGGCAATCAGGCTGCCGAGCAAGGTATCGAACAGCCGCGGCAACAGCAGCCCGTAGCCGTCGCCCACCTGGTTGAAGCAGAACAGCACCATGATGGTGATCCCCGCTGTCGCCAGGGTGTAGCGGGTGGTGCGGTTGGTAAAGAACACCACCCCGGCGGCAATGGCGAAGCTCGATTGCACCAGCGGGTTGGGAAACAGATCGAACAATGCCCAGGCCACCGTCAGGCCGATGGCGGTGCCGATGATCCGCTGGCCGAGCTTGCGCCGGGTGGCGCCGTAGTTGGGTTGGCACACGAACAGCGTGGTGAGGATGATCCAATAGCCCTGGGACGGGTGGATCAGATGCACCATGGCGTAGCCGACACTCAGGGCCAGGGGCAAGCGCAGGGCATGCCGGAACAGCAGCGAGGTGGGCGTGAGCTGCGTACGCAAGCGCAGCCAGACATCCTTGAGGTTACGCGGCGAACGGTCGAGCAGGCTGCTGTCGGTGGCGTCGGCCAGGGCGTCGGGGTTGCTCGCGTCGCTGAGCAGGCGGTCCATGGTGGCAAGGTTCACCGACAGTGCCCGCAACGAACGCAGCAAGCCGCGCCAGGCCGGGTTGCTCTGGATGCGCAGGTGTTCGAGGGAGGCGTGCAGGTCGTTGAGGGCCTCGGCAAAGGTGGCGTCGTAGACGAACGGCTGACGCAGTTGGATCGACTCTGCCAGTGCCTGGCAGGCCTTGCCTTGCTGACGCAGCAGGCGCTGGCAGCGGAACAGCACGTCGCTGTGGAAGAAGGCCTCGGCCAGGGCGTTGTAGGGGTAGTGAGAAGAGCTGGCGCGTTCGTGGATGTCCTGGGCCAGGAAGTACAGCTTCAGGTACCGGCTGACTTTCGAGCCGGGGCGGCCATTGCCCACGCGGTGCAGGATGATTTCCTTGGCGCTGTTGAGTGCAGCGACCACCCGGCCGTTTTGCTGGGCCAGTTCCAGGCGGCGGGCTTCGACGTCCAGTTGGCGGATCGGCTCCAGGAGCGACGATTTGAGTTTCAGGTAGCGCCCCAGTTCGCGAAACAGCCGCGCCAGGCTTTGTTGCACCGGTTGGTTGGAAAACAACGCCTGCCACAACACCGACAGCAAGCCGTACCACGCGGCACCGGCGACCAGCAGCAGGGGTTCATGCCAGAAATCGTTGACGGCGCCGCCGCGCTGGTCCACGCCGATCATGGTGTAGACCGAAAGAATCAGCGTGGCCGAGGCGATGGCGCCATAGCGCTCACCCAGGGCGCCCAGCATGGTCAGGCCAAAGGCCGCCAGGGCCAGGGCGATGATGAACAGGACGGGGTAGGGGAACAGCAGCTCCACCGACAACGCCGCGACGGTGAAGCACACCAGGGTCACGGCCAGCGCGTTGAGGCGGCCCTGCCAACTGTCGTCCGTCTCGGCCAGGGCGCTGGCGATGATGCCCAGGAACAAGGGAATCAGCAGCGCCATTTCATCCAGGTACCAGCACAGCCCCATGCTGCCGGTCAGGGCGATGAAGACCCGCACGCTATAACTGAACTTATCCAACGCCCAAAGGCGACGCAAAGACTGACTAAACGAGTTCGCTGACATGAAGTGCACGGGCCTGACGGGCAATGACGCTAAGTTGAGGCAGTAATGACGCCGACGCAATGGCGGCGATCACATCTGACAGCAAAAAGTGTTCCGACGTATACCGCTGAGCCCCTGTGGGAGCGAGCTTGCTCGCGATAGCGAAGGTTCAGTCAACATCAATGTGACAGAACTGCCGCCATCGCGAGCAAGCTCGCTCCCACAGGGTTATTGCCCACATTCGAATCGTGTTGTGTCAGACGTACTGCGCCGCCGCATAACCCGACGCCCACGCCCACTGGAAGTTGAACCCGCCCAGGTGCCCGGTGACGTCGAGCACTTCGCCGATGAAATACAGCCCGGGGCTTTTCAGCGATTCCATGGTCTTGGACGAGACTTCCCGGGTATCGACGCCGCCCAGGGTGACTTCGGCGGTGCGGTAGCCTTCGGTGCCGGCGGGGACGACGTTCCAGCTCGCCAGTTTCTCGGCGATGTCTGCCAGCTCCGCATGGGTGTACTGCTTCATGGGTTTGGACACGAACCAGGTGTCCGCCAGCAGGTTGGCCATTTTCTTGGTGAACAACTCGCCCAGCAACGTCTTGAGTTCGCTGTTGGGGCGTTCGGCCTGCTGCTGTTGCAGCCATTGCGGCACATCGTGGTCGGGCAGCAGGTTGATCTGCACCGTGTCCCCCGGTTCCCAGAACGAGGAAATCTGCAGGATCGCCGGACCGCTCAGGCCGCGGTGGGTGAACAGGATGTTCTCGCGAAAGCTCTGGTCGTTGCAGCTCACCAGGCAATCCACCGAGGTGCCCGACAGTTCGGTGCAGAGGGTCTTGAGCTGGTCGGTGATGGTGAACGGCACCAGGCCGGCGCGAGTCGGCAGCAGTTCATGGCCAAACTGTTTTGCCACCTGATAGCCGAAACCGGTCGCCCCCAGGGTCGGGATCGACAGCCCGCCCGTGGCGATCACCAGGGACTGGCAGGCGATGGCGCCGAGGGTGGTTTGCAGCAGGTAGCCGCTGTCGGTTTTTTCGATCTGCGTGATCGAGGTGTCCAGATGCAGGCTGACGCCGGCCTGGTCGCATTCATCCAACAGCAGGCCGAGGATGTCGCTGGATTTGTTATCGCAGAACAACTGGCCGAGCTTTTTCTCGTGATAGGGCACGCCGTGCTTGGCCACCAGGGCGATGAAATCCCACTGGGTGTAGCGGGCCAGGGCCGACTTGCAGAAGTGCGGGTTCTGCGAAAGGAAATTGCCCGGCTCGGTGTACATGTTGGTGAAATTGCAGCGCCCACCGCCCGACATGAGGATCTTCTTGCCGGCCTTGTTGGCGTGGTCC
Organism: Pseudomonas sp. Lb2C2; assembly: GCF_052112205.1. Taxonomy (NCBI): domain Bacteria; kingdom Pseudomonadati; phylum Pseudomonadota; class Gammaproteobacteria; order Pseudomonadales; family Pseudomonadaceae; genus Pseudomonas; species Pseudomonas sp. Lb2C2. The sequence goes on from NZ_JAUTYW010000003.1 coordinate 669,942, forward strand.
AGCAACATCACCTGCCGCCCGCGCGCGGCCGCGGTCAGCGCGCACATCAACCCCGCGGCGCCAGCGCCAATGATCACGACTTCGGTAGAGCGCAAAACGGTGTCCTCTCAGCTTTCCCACATAACTGAATGTGGGAGCGAGCTGTGTGGGAGCAAAGCTTGCTCGCGATCCAGGCGCTGCGGTCCTCAAGAGACCGCGGCGTTTTCATCGCGGGCAAGCCTTGCTCCCACACAGCTCGCTCCCACAGTTTGATCTCTGTTCGTCAGGCGATCGGTTACAGGATCCGCACCCGCAACGAGCGGCCCTTGATCTTGCCATCGTTCAGGCGTTGCAGGGCCTGTTTGGCGATGCCGCGTTCCACGGCCACGTAGGCCTGGAAATCGAAGATCGCGATCTTGCCGACCTGGGCGCCGGGGATGCCGGCCTCGCCGGTCAGGGCGCCGAGGATGTCGCCGGGGCGGACCTTGTCCTTGCGACCGGCACCGATGCACAGGGTGCTCATGGCCGGCAACAGCGGGCCGCCGCCTTGGGACTTGAGGTTGTCCAGTTGGTCCCAGCTCAGCGGCGACTTCTGCAGTTGCTCGATGGCCTGGGCGCGGTGGGCTTCGGATGGCGCCACCAAGCTGATGGCGATGCCTTTCTCACCGGCGCGGCCAGTGCGGCCGACGCGGTGGATGTGGATTTCCGAGTCCCGGGCCAGTTCGACGTTGATCACCATGTCCAGTGCATCGATGTCCAGGCCGCGGGCCGCCACGTCGGTGGCGACCAGCACCGAGGTGCTGCGGTTGGCGAACATCGCCAGCACCTGGTCGCGGTCGCGCTGTTCCAGGTCGCCGTGCAGGCCGACGGCCGAGATGCCCTTGGCCGTCAAGTGGTCGACGGTTTCCTGGACCTGCTGCTTGGTGAAGCAGAACGCCACGCAAGAGGCCGGGCGGAAATGCGCCAGGACCTTGACCACTGCGTCCATGCGCTCCTCGGGGGAGATCTCGTAGAAGCGCTGCTCGATCTGCGCATCGGAGTGGAACGCTTCGGCCTTCACTTGCTGCGGGTTACGCATGAACTTGGACGACAGTTGCTTGATGCCGACCGGGTAGGTGGCGGAGAACAGCAGCGTCTGGCGGCGTTCCGGGGTCTGCTGGATGATGTCTTCGATGGCGTCGTAGAAACCCATGTCGAGCATGCGGTCGGCTTCGTCGAGGATCAGCGTGTTGAGGCCATCCAGAACCAGCGAGCCCTTGCGCAGGTGCTGCTGGATGCGTCCAGGGGTGCCGACGATGATGTGGGCGCCGTGTTCCAGGGAGGCGATCTGCGGGCCGAAGGACACGCCGCCGCACAGGGTCAGGACCTTGATGTTGTCTTCGGCGCGGGCCAGGCGCCGGATTTCCTTGGCGACCTGGTCGGCCAGCTCACGGGTTGGGCACATCACCAGCGCCTGGCAACCGAAGAAGCGTGGGTTGATCGGGTTCAGCAGGCCGATGCCGAAGGCGGCGGTCTTGCCGCTGCCGGTCTTGGCCTGGGCGATCAGGTCCATGCCCTTGAGGATCACCGGCAAGCTTTGCGCCTGGATCGGCGTCATCTGGGCATAACCGAGTGATTCGAGGTTAGCCAGCATGGCGGCGGACAGCGGCAAAGTATTAAAAGCGGTGGCAATGGTGGTCACGGGACTGGCCTGCAAAACAAAATGTCGCGCAGTGTAGCAGCCTCGTGCCACTTTCTTCGAAAGTTCTGGACGAGCTGTGAGGGCAGGGCCTGCCCTGGGGGGCTGGCAATTCCAGAACTGTGGGAGCTCTGGAGCTCTGAAACTGTGAAACTGTGGGAGCAAAGCTTGCTCGCGATGCAGGCGATGCATTTCCCCCAGAAACACCGAGTCGCCTGTATCGCGGGCAAGCCTTGCTCCCACAAGTGTCTTGCTCACCACAGAGGCTACGGTCTAATGCTCGATATGCTCATCCGGCCGCTTGTCCCGTCGCCCATCCTGCTTCGACAGTTGGGAAAAAATCGTCGCCGCCAGCATCGCCATGATCCCCACCGTCACGAACGTCAGCTGGAACGCCCCCAGTACGGTTTCCACCCCGTCGTTGCCTACCTGGGCGGTAAAGCCGCCGAGCAAGGCGCCGGCGCAGGCCACGCCGAGGCTCAGGGACAGCTGCGCCACCACCGACAGCAGGCTGTTGCCGCTGCTGGCGCTGGCGTCGTCCAGGTCGATCAGGGTCACGGTGTTCATCGCGGTGAATTGCAGCGAGTTGATCGCCCCCAGCACCGCCAGTTGCGCCAGCAGCAGCCAGTACGGCGTCTGTTCACTGACCAGGCCCATGCTTGCCAGCATCAGGCCCAGGGCCAGGGTGTTGCCGGTCAGGACGATGCGATAGCCCAGGCGTTCGATCAACGGCCGGGCCACGGACTTGGCGACCATGGCCGCCGCCGCCAGGGGCAGCATGCTCATCCCTGCCTGGGACGGTGAATAACCCAGGGCGACTTGCAGCAGCAACGGCACCAGGAACGGCAGGGCGCCGCTGCCCAGGCGCGCGAACAGGTTGCCAAGAATGCCCACGGCGAAGGTCCGGGTCTTGAACAGTGATGGCGGGAACAGCGCGTTTTCGACGTGCCCGGCCCGCAGCCAATAGGCCGCCAGGCAGGCCATGCCGCCGAACAGCAGCAGCATCACGCGCAGGTGCGGCAGGTGCAGTTCACCCAGGCCCTCCATGGCGATGGTGATCAGCACCATCGCCGCGCCGAACAGCAGGAACCCCAACCCATCGAACCGCGTGCGCTCGCTGCCCCGCAGGTCGGGGATGAACTTCCACACGGCATAACAGCCGATCACGCCCACCGGCAGGTTGATGATGAAGATCCAGTGCCAGGTCAGGTATTCGACCATCCAGCCACCCATGGTCGGCCCGATCAGCGGGCCGAGCAGGCCGGGGATGGTGATGAAGCCCATGATCCGCACCAGTTCCGAGCGCGGATACGCCCGCAGCACCACCAGCCTGCCCACCGGCAGCATCAGCGCTCCGCCCAGGCCCTGGATGACCCTGGCGCCGATCAGCATGCTCAACGAACTGGACAAGGCACACAGCAACGAGCCGAAGCTGAACAGCAGGATCGCCCCGAAGAAAATCTTCTTGGTGCCGAAGCGGTCGGCAATCCAGCCCGAGGCCGGGATCAGCAACGCCACGGTGAGCATGTAGGCAATGATCACGCCCTGCATGCGCAGCGGGTTTTCCGCCAGGTCGCTGGCCATGGCGGGCAGGGCGGTGTTGAGGATGGTCCCGTCCAGGGACTGCATGAAGAAGGCAATCGCCACCACCCACGGAAGCCAGCGGGCGGTGACGGCGTCGAGCGGTGCACGGTTGGGCATGGGACCTCTTGTTTGTGTTCGGGTGTCTGTTGGCTTCATCGCGGGCAAGCCTTGCTCCCACACGTACGGCGCACATCCTGTGGGAGCAAGGCTTGCCCGCGATGCTTTTTTACAGCGTCAAAGTCAACCGCTTGACCAGCGCCCCCGGCAACAGCATCGAGGCCGTGGCCCGCTGGCTGTAGGTGCTGGCCGAGAGCAGCAGTTCCCGCTCCCGGGTCAGGGCTTCGAGTTGCGAGCCGAGCAGGCTGTAGACGCTGTCGTCGAAACGCATGGTGCTGACCGGCGCCACGATCTGGCCGTTCTCGACCCAGAACGTGGCGAAGCGGGTCATGCCGGTCAGGCGGGCGGCCGGTTGGTCCGAGTAGTTCAGGTACCAGAGGTTGCTGATGTACAGCCCGGTGCCAAGTTGCTCGAGGATGTATTTTTGCTCCAGTTGTCCGCCCTGCATGTCCAGCGCCGTGGGGTATTCGTAGCTGCTGGCGCCGTTGGCGGCGAGGCCGTATTCGGCTGCGCTGCGGGAGTTGACCAACTGCGCATTGGCCGTGCCTTTGGCGATCAGCGCCAGGTCATCGCGGGGATAACCTTCGTCGGAAAACGCCGGGCTCAAGGAGCCACTGACCTGCTCGCTCAGCCACACGTTGGGGCTCAGGCTTGCTTCGTTGGCGTAGAACTTCTGCAACGGGCTCTGCTTGCTGGCAATCGCCCGGGCCGAGAACCCACCCCAACTGAGCATGCCCATGATCTCTTCCAGAGCGGCCGGCGCCAGGTAGGCGCGGTATTCGCCGGGCGGCAATGTGCGCAGCGGACGGCCGAGGAACGCCAGTTGCTCGCGGGCCTGCTCGAAGCGCCGGGCAAATCCTTCGCTGCTCCACGCATGCCCGGCGTAGCTGGCTTTTACCGCCTGGCCGTTTTCATGGAACAGGCTGAAATCGAAGTTGAAGCTGTTGGCCTGATGCCAGCCGAATCCTCCCGATGAACTGGCGAAACCCCGGCTGATGGGCCCGGCCGCATAGAACCCCACCAGGTCCAGGCCTTCGGCGGCGCGGGTGATTTGCGCCACGGCCTGCTCGGTGTCAGGCAACGGATGGTCCTGCACGTTATGGCTCTGCCAATGGTCGGGGTTGAGCAACAGATACGGATCGCGAGGCAGCAGCGGCAAGGTTTCGCGCAGCTGTTGCAGGCCCTCGGACAGGCGTTGCAGGTCGGTCTCGGTGTCGCCGGACAAGGTGATCTGCAGGTCGGCGTGACGCCCGTCGTCGATCAATTTGAAACTGACATTGGCCTGCTGCACCTGCCCGGCCTGGCGCACCTTGGCGTGGTTGAAACGCACGAAGGCCGAGGACTCGGCGGCATAACCCAAGGTGAACTGTTCCTGCTCATGCAGGGCATCGCGCAGCCAGTCGACCAACACCTTGAATGCCTCGGCCTGATTATTGACGGTGCTCATATCAGGCATCCCCCCCAAACACATCCACGTTGCTGAACACACAGGCCGGCGACGCATGGCCGACGCGGATGACCTGGTTCGGTTCGCCCTTGCCACAGTTCGGCGTGCCCAGGACCCGGGAGGTACAGGCATCGCCCACGGCGCGCAGGCTCTTCCAGAATTGCGCGGAAATACCCCGGTAGTTGGGGTTCTTCACCACGCCCTTGAGCTCGCCGTTCTCGATCAACTGGCCCCACTCGCAGCCGAACTGGAATTTGTTGCGGGCGTCGTCAATGGACCAGGAGCGGTTGGTGCGCATCAGCACGCCGTGCTCGGTGCCTTGGATCAGTTGTTCCAGGGACTGGTCGCCGGGTTCGATGTTCAGGTTCGCCATGCGGTCGATGGGCGGACGATTCCAGCCGCAGGCGCGGCTGTTGGCGACACCGTCGAGGCCGGCGCGGAACTGTGACAGCGCGCCGCCCAATGGACGCAGCAACAGGCCTTCACGAATCAGGAACTGCTTGCTGGCGGCGCTGCCGTCGTCATCATGGCTGTAGCTCGCCAGTTCTTCGGGAATGTCCGGGTCGAAGGTCACGTTCAACAGGCTGGAGCCATATTGCAGGTGGCCGAAATCGCTGGCCTTGACGAAGCTGGTGCCGGCGTAATTGCGCTCGTCCCCGAGGATGCGGTCCAGTTCCAGCGGATGACCGATGGACTCGTGGATCTGCAGCATCATCTGGTCGGGCATCAGCAGCAGGTCGCGGGGGCCTTGTGGTGTGTTTGGCGCCAGCAGCAGTTGCAGGGCCTGGTCGGCGATTTTCCGGCCGGCGCCGATCAGGCCGCTGCGGCTGATTACATCGAAGCCGCCTTGCTGGCCGAAATTTTCCCGGCCCAGGGTACGGGTCTGGCTGTCGTTGCCGTCGAAGGCGGTGACTTCCAGAGCCGGGTAGATGAAGCGTTGGGCCTGGCGCAGTTCAGCGCCGGCACTGTTGAGGTAGATCTGCTCGACCTGGGTCAGGCCGATGCTGGCTTGCCAGTTCACCAGGCGCTCGTCCTGGGGCACTGCGGCTGATTCGTCGCCGAGCAATTGGTAGCAATCGCTCAGTGGCGGGAAGGCCTGGTCGAAATTCGGCGAGAAGTAATCGGCGCGGTCGCTGGACACCGCTTGCTCGCGCAGGTCCAGCAGGGCATGGGGCTTGAGCCCGCGCGCATGTTGCTCGGCGCGTTCCAGTGCCGCTTGCAGGCCGGCCTGGGACAGGTCGTTGGTAGCGGCATACGCCTCGACCCCGTTGACCCGCACGGTGAGCATCGCCCCTTCATCACGGCCCAGGCTGGGCGGTTCGGCGACATTCTTGCGCACCGACAAATGCTGGCCGGACTCGCGCACGTAACGCAGGGAAAAGAATTCAGCGCCCGTGCGCAAGGCAGCAAAACGCTGCTTGAGCTGGGGGTGGAAGTCGAACATGGAACCTCCTTGTCTGGAGTGACGATGCTGCGAGGTGCGGCGTGTTGACGCGGTGGCTCTAGAGTAGGCCTGGGGCGGGGGAGGGATCAAGGCAGATGGGAGTTTTGGGGTGTCAGGTTGGCCGCCATCGCGAGCAGGCTCGCGATGGCGGCCCTGAGGCTTACTGGGCGTTAGGCCCCACTTCACGCATTGGCTTGCCACGCACCGGCGCATCGCCGGCCACGAAGTACGATGCGGTGCTGCGTGGCAGGGGGTTGCGGCCGCGGATTTTGTCGGCGATTTTCTCGGCGATCATGATCGTCGGCGCGTTCAGGTTGCCGGTGGTGATGATCGGCATGATCGAGGCATCCACCACGCGCAACCCTTGCATGCCGTGCACACGGCCTTCGCCGTCCACCACCGCCATGTCATCGGTGCCCATCTTGCACGAGCAGGATGGGTGGAACGCGGTTTCGGCGTGCTCGCGGATGAACTGGTCCAACTGCTCGTCCGTCTGCACCTCGATGCCCGGGCTGATCTCGCGGCCACGGAACGGATCGAGCGCCGGCTGCTGCATGATCTCGCGGGTCAGGCGGATGCCATCGCGAAATTCCTGCCAGTCCTGCTCGGTCGCCATGTAGTTGAACAGGATGCTCGGGTGCTGGCGTGGGTCCTTGGACTTGGCCTGGATCCGGCCACGGCTTGGCGAGCGCATGGAACCCATGTGCGCCTGGAAACCGTGTTCCTTCACACCGTTGCTGCCGTTGTAGTTAATCGCCACCGGCAGGAAGTGATACTGGATGTTCGGCCAATCGAATTCCGGACGGGTGCGGATGAAACCGCCGGCCTCGAACTGGTTGCTGGCGCCAATCCCGGTGCCGTTGAACAGCCACTCGGCACCGATGGCCGGCTGGTTGTACCAGAGCAGCGACGGATACAGGGAAACCGGTTGGGTGCAGGCGTATTGCAGATACAGCTCCAAGTGGTCCTGCAGGTTTTCACCGACGCCTGGCAGATCGTGAACCACCGGGATGTCGAGGCTTTCCAGCAGCTTGGCTGGGCCGACACCGGAACGCTGGAGGATCTGCGGCGAGGCGATGGCGCCGGAGCACAGCAGCACTTCCTTGCGTGCCCGGGCTTCGACGCGCTCTTCGGCGGCGCCCACCAGGTAACGCACGCCGACTGCACGTTTGCCTTCGAACAGGATCTTGTCGGTCAGGGCGTGGGTGACGATGGTCAGGGTCGAGCGCTTCTTGGCGACGTCCAGGTAACCGCGCGCGGTGCTGGCGCGACGGCCGTTGGGCGTGACGGTCCGGTCCATCGGGCCGAAACCTTCCTGCTGGTAACCATTGAGGTCTTCTGTACGCGGGTAACCGGCCTGCACGCCGGCTTCGACCATGGCGTGGAACAGCGGGTTGTTGCCGGCCTTGGGCGTGGTCACGCTGACCGGGCCGTCGCCACCGTGGTAATCGTTCGGGCCGATGTCGCGGGTTTCGGCTTTACGGAAATACGGCAGGCAATCGAGGTAGGTCCAGTCTTCCAGGCCCGGCAGCTTGGCCCAGTTGTCATAGTCCAGGGCGTTGCCGCGGATGTAGCACATGCCGTTGATCAGCGAAGAACCACCCAGGCCCTTGCCGCGACCGCATTCCATGCGGCGGCCATCCATGTGTGGCTCCGGGTCGGTTTCGTAGGCCCAGTTGTAGCGCCGGCCTTGCAGCGGGAACGCCAGGGCGGCAGGCATTTGCGTGCGGAAGTCCAGGCGATAGTCCGGACCGCCGGCTTCGAGCAGCAGGACGGTGACGCCTTCGTCTTCGGTCAGGCGGGTGGCCAGGGTGTTACCGGCCGAACCGGCGCCGATGATGATGTAATCGAATTCTTGGGACATGAAATGCACCCTCTTCTGGAATTGGGTTCAGGGTTGGCGAGTGCTTTGCACTCGATCGCGAGCAAGCTCGCTCCCACAGGAGATCTCATCCCAATGTGGGAGCGAGCTTGCTCGCGATGGCGGCCTGGCCGGCGAAGCAAATGCCAGATCAGAACACCGACGTGTAATCGCCCAACTCGACCTGTACCGATTTGATGCGGGTGAAGTTGTTCAGCGAGCTGATACCGTTCTCACGGCCCACGCCTGATTGCTTGTAGCCACCGACCGGCATTTCAGCCGCCGACTCACCCCAGGCGTTGATCCAGCAGATGCCGGCTTCGAGCTGGTGGATCACACGGTGGGCGCGGTTCAGGTCGCGGGTCACGACGCCGGCGGCCAGGCCGAAGTCGGTGTCGTTGGCGCGGCGGATCACTTCTTCTTCGGTGTCATAGGTGAGGATGCTCATCACCGGGCCGAAGATTTCTTCACGCACGATGGTCATCTCGTCGGTGCAATCGGTGAACACGGTCGGGGCGACGAACGCGCCCTTGGCCAATTCGCCGTCGGTCAGGCGACTACCACCGCACAGCAGGCGCGCGCCTTCGGCTTTACCTTTCGCGATGTAGCCCAGCACGCTTTCCATGTGGGCGAAGCTCACCAGCGGGCCGAAGTTGGTGTTTTCGTCCTCAGGATTACCGATGCGGATGCGTGCCACACGCTCGGCGATCTTGGCTTCGAAGGCCGCCTTGAGGTGGCTCGGCACGAACACCCGAGTGCCGTTGGTGCAGACCTGGCCGGAGCTGTAGAAGTTGGCCATCATCGCGGTGTCGGCGGCGCGATCCAGGTCGGCGTCGTCGAAGATGATCAGCGGCGACTTGCCGCCCAGCTCCATGGTCACGTCCTTGAGCGAAGAGCTCGAGGCGCTGGCCATGACTTTCTTGCCGGTGTCGGTGCCGCCGGTAAAGGAGATTTTCTCGATGCGCGGGTGCTCGGTCAGCCAGGTGCCGACTTCACGGCCGCTGCCGGTCAGGACGTTGAACACACCCGCTGGAACACCGGCCTCGGTGTAGATCTCGGCCAGTTTCAGGGTGGTCAGCGAGGTGACTTCGCTCGGCTTGAAGATCATCGCGTTACCGGCCGCCAGGGCTGGGGCGGATTTCCACAGGGCGATCTGGATCGGGTAGTTCCACGCGCCGATACCGGCCACCACGCCCAGGGGCTCGCGACGGGTGTAGACGAATGAAGTGGTGCGCAGCGGAACCTGTTCGCCTTCGATGGCCGGCACCAGGCCGGCGTAGTATTCCAGCACGTCGGCACCGGTGACGATGTCGACGTAGCGGGTTTCGGAGTAGGCCTTGCCGGTGTCCAGGGTTTCCAGGGCGGCCAACTCATCGTTGCGCTCGCGCAGGATGTCCACGGCGCGACGCAGGATGCGCGAGCGCTGCATGGCGGTCATGGCGGCCCAGACTTTCTGGCCCTTTTCGGCGCTGACCACGGCGCGCTCGACGTCCTCGAACGTCGCACGCTGCACTTGGGCAAGAACTTCACCGTTGGCAGGGTTGATGGCTTCGAAAGTGGCGTCGCCGCTGGCATCGCTGTACGCGCCATCGATGTAGAGTTTTTGCAGTTCGAAACGGGCCATAAAGTCCTCGCAAGTGCATAAGTGGTTGGCTGACCACCGGAGCGTGTCGTTTATAGCTGACTACGCGGTTCGGCGGCGGTTCAGGAGTCGAGCGGTTCTGTGTGCTCTGGTGCCCCTGCTTTGGCCAGTTGGAAATCCATGTATTCGTAAGCGATCTGGTGCGCCTGGGCGGTATCGAACGCGTCTCCCGACAGCGCTCCGCGCAGCCACAAACCGTCAATCAGCGCGGCCAGGCCCCGTGCTGCGCTGCGCGCCTGATCAACGGGCAACACGCGGCGGAACTGGCAACACAGGTTGGAATACAGACGGTGATCGTTGATCCGCTGCAACCTGTGCAAAGACGGGTGGTGCATGCTGGTGGCCCAGAAGGCCAGCCAGGTTTTCATTGCCGGGCCATTGACCTGGCTGGCGTCGAAGTTGCCTTCGATGATCACCTTGAGGTGAGCCCGGGGGCTTGTGTCCTCCAGCGCCTGGCGGCGCGCGGTGACGTTCTCGCTCAGGACAGTCATCAGGTACTGGGCCGTGGCCGCGATCAGGCCATTCTTGTCCTGAAAGTAGTGACTGATGATGCCGTTGGAGACACCGGCCAAACGGGCGATCAGCGCAATGCTGGCGTCCCCCATGCCGACTTGATCGACCGCTTGCAACGTGGCTTCGATCAGTTGTTGGCGGCGGATGGGTTGCATACCGACCTTGGGCATCTAGCACATCTCCTTAGGCCATCCGGCGCACGAATGTCGTCTGCCGGAACGAAAGCCAGTCTATTTTGTTTTGATTGAACGTTCAATCAACAAAAAATAAGTTCTATGACAAGTCGTCGCTATTTGCCGGGGCGAGGACTTTTGGGGATGTCTTTATAACACTCGTCGGTTGGCATGTAGGCCAAATGCGCTTGATAGCTGGAATACCGTTCAGAACCACTCAAACAAAAACGCCGCGTTCATCTCGCGGCGTTTTTGCTGGCGTTGGCTTAGCCCAGGTTCTTGCCCAGCAGTGCGTGGTACAGCTCGCTGTCGCCCAGGATCCCGACGACTTGCTGGTTATCGTGAAGCACCAGTTTGTTGCCGGTCTGGTAGCGAATCTGCAGCGCGTCGCGCATGCCGATGTTGGAGTCCACCAGGGTCGGACGCCGGCCCAGCTCTTCGACGGCTTGCCCCGGTACCCAGTTTTGCAGGTCCAGTGCCGTGCCGTTCTGCCGGGCGCCCTTGATGGTGTTGCCTTCGGCCAGGTCGAGCCAGGAGTCGCCGCCCGGATCCAGGCACACAGAACCGTTGATGCGCTTGCAGTTGTCCAGGGTGCGCATCAGGCTGCGACCGCACAGGACGTTGAGCGGGTTGGTGTGGGCAACGAAGGTGCGCACGTAGTCGTCCGCCGGGTTCAGCACGATTTCTTCCGGCTTGCTGTACTGGATGATCCGGCCGTCTTTCATGATCGCGATACGGCTGCCCAGCTTCAGGGCTTCGTCGAGGTCGTGGCTGACGAACACGATGGTCTTGCTCAGCTTGCGTTGCAGTTCCAGCAGTTCGTCTTGCAGGCCCTGGCGGATCAGCGGGTCGAGGGCCGAGAACGGTTCATCCATCAACAGGATGTCGGCGTCCATTGCCAGGGCGCGGGCCAGGCCGACCCGTTGCTGCATGCCGCCGGACAACTCGTCGGGCTTCTTGTTGCGCCATTGGGTCAGGCCCACCAGCTCCAGCTTCTCATCCACCAGCTTGCGGCGTTCTTTCTCAGGACGGCCCTGCATTTCCAGACCGAAGCTGATGTTCTCGCGCACCGTCAGCCAAGGCATCAGGGCGAACTTCTGGAACACCATGGCGATGCGCTTGGTGCGCATCATCTTCAGTTCGGCGGGGGTGCAGGAGGCGATGTCGATCTGCCGGCCTTCGTGTTCGACGAACAGCTTGCCGCGGCTGACGGTGTTCAGGCCGTTGATGCAGCGCAGCAGGCTGGATTTGCCGGAGCCGGACAGGCCCATCAAGACACAGATTTCGCCTTTCTCGATGTCCAGGCTGGCTTTTTCCACGCCGACGATTTGCCCGGTTTTCTTCAGGATTTCGTTGCGAGTCATGCCCTGGTCGAGCAGCTTGAGCGCTTCGCGTGGATCCCTGGCGAAGATCACATCGACGTCTTCAAAACGAATTATGCTCATGCGTCACCCCCTACTTTGGCGTCGGGTTGTTTGCAGATTCGGTCGAGCATGATTGCCAGCAGGACGATCGCCAGGCCGGCTTCGAAGCCCAGGGCGATATCGGCGGTGTTCAGTGCGTTGACCACGGGTTTGCCCAGGCCATCGGCACCCACCAGCGCGGCGATCACCACCATCGACAACGACAGCATGATGCACTGGGTGATACCGGCGGCGATGCTCGGCATCGCATGGGGCAGTTCAATGCGCGACAGGAGCTGGCGACGGGAGCAGCCGAAGGCTTTGCCGGCGTCCATCAGTTCGTCCGGTACGTCGCGGATGCCCAGGTAGGTCAGGCGGATGGGCGCGGCAATCGCGAATACCACCGTGGAGATCAGGCCCGGGACCACACCCAGACCGAAAAGGGTCAGGGTAGGAATGAGGTAGACGAAGGTCGGTACGGTCTGCATCAGATCGAGCACCGGACGCATCATTGTGTAGAACATCGGCTTGTGCGCGGCAACAATGCCCAGCGGCACGCCGATCAGAACACAGACCAGGGTCGCGAACAGCACCTGGGCGAGGGTTTCCATGGTCTCCTGCCAGTAACCCAAATTGAGAATCAGCAGGAAGGACGCGATGACGAATACGGTCAGGCCCCATTTGCGCTGGATGAAGTGCGCCAATAGCGCGATGAGGCCGATCAGGGCCAGGGGGTTGAACCAGGTCAGCGCAAACGTCACGCCGTGAATCATCGTTTCCAGGAACAGCGCGATTGCGTCGAAGGTGTTGGCGCCGTTTTGCGTCAACCATTCGACAAAGCCCGCGATGTACTGGCCCAAGGGTATTTTCTGATCAATGAGCATGGTAGTGAACGTCCGCATGCAAGGGATAAACAGCCCGGGCGAGCGAACCCGCCCGGCATAACATAAACAGTTATTGCGCGAGCTTGGCTTTCACGGCTTCCAGGCCAGGTTTACCGTCAATGGTGGTCACGCCAGCCAGCCAGGTATCGAGTACCTGTGGGTTTTTCTTCAGCCAGGCCTTGGCGGCGGCCTCAGGCTTCATCTTGTCGTCGAGCACGTTGCCCATCAGTGTGCTTTCCATATCGACGGTGAACTCCAGGTTTTTCAACAGCTGGCCAACGTTGCTGCATTCCTGGCTGTAGCCCTTGCGGGTGTTGGTCGCCACGGTTGCGGCACCGAAGTCGGGGCCGAAGAAGTCGTCGCCGCCGGTCAGGTATTGGATTTTGAAGCGGGTGTTCATCGGATGTGGCGCCCAGCCGAGGAACACCACGTCGGTGCCGCGCTTGGCGGCGCGGTCGACCTGCGAGAGCATGCCGGCTTCACTCGACTCGACGACTTTGAAGCCCGCGTCCTTCAGGCCGAAGGCGTTCTTTTCGATCATGCTCTGGATCAGGCGATTGCCGTCGTTGCCAGGCTCGATCCCGTAGATCTTGCCGTCCAGCTCTTTCTTGAATTTGGGGATATCGGCGAAGTCGTGCAGGCCTTTGTCATACAAACCCTGGGGGACGGCGAGGGTGTACTTGGCGCCCTTGAGGTTGGTGCGCACGGTTTCCACGGTGCCGGCTTCGCGGTACGACTTGATGTCGTTTTCCATGGTCGGCATCCAGTTGCCGAGGAACACGTCCATGTTCTTGCCGTCGGCCAGGGACTTGTAGGTCACGGGCACGGAAATCATGGTGGTCTTGGTCTTGTAGCCGAGGGCGTCGAGCACCACGCTGGTGGTGGCGGTGGTCACAGTGATGTCGGTCCAGCCGACGTCGGAGAAGTTGACGGTGCTGCACTGTTCGGGTTCAGCAGCGTTGGCCAGCATCGGAAGACTCAGCATGGCGGCCAACAACAACGATGTGGAACCTTTCATGGGTGGACTCCTGGTGTTTTATCGGCGGTGTCCGGTCAGGACGCCGCGCTTATGGGATGTTGCGGTTGGTGGCGCGTGGGCACTCTCTGACACGCGGCCTTGCAAACGAGCCGTAACCGATCATGTACCAGTGCAAATCTGACGCCTACAGGGTGGGTCGTATCCAGTACAGGGAGGGTCGCATCCAGTGTTGGTGACGTCGTTTACAGATTTTTTCCGCCCCTGATGGGCCCCTGATACGCAGAAAAACGCCGCAAAGCCGGGGGCAGGACGGGGCGGCGCTGCTGGGCATGATTGCGTCGGTGTCAGACGTCGGGCGCCATGACAAAAACCGGATGATGCGGCCATCCCGGCGTTGAGCGTAGCAGCTCCGTCACCGGACGCTCCTGCGCCCGGATGTGCCTGTTCTGGAGGTTCTCGGCAATGGCAATCAGCGTTTTCGACCTGTTCAAAATCGGTATCGGCCCGTCCAGCTCACACACCGTGGGCCCCATGCGTGCCGCCGCATTGTTCGTGCAAGGTTTGCGTGAGCGAGGACTTTTGGAACAAGTAGCGCGGGTGGAAGTTCAGCTCTACGGGTCGCTTTCGGCCACTGGCATCGGCCATGGCAGCGATAACGCGGTGATCATGGGCTTGATGGGCGAGTGGCCGGATGCAATCGACCCGTCGCAGATCGGCCCGTGCATCGAGCGGCTGCGTGAAACCCAGGCCCTGCTGCTCGACGGTCGCCTGTCGGTGCCGTTCATCTGGTCCCGGGACATGCGCCTGATCGACGAGAACCTGCCGTTCCATCCCAATGCAATGACGCTGGTGGCCGAGGCCGCCAACGGCGAGCTGCACCGTGATACCTATTACTCGGTCGGCGGTGGTTTCGTTGTCGATCAGGCCCAGGCCACCAGCGGTGTAGTGGACCTGGATCGCACCGAACTGCCTTACGATTTTTCCAGTGCCGAAGAGTTGCTCCAGTTGTGCCGCAGCCACAACCTGCGGGTGGCCGACTTGATGATGGCCAACGAAAAGGTCTGGCGTTCGGAAGACGAGATTCGCAGCGGCCTGATGAAGCTCTGGCGGGCCATGCAGGATTGCGTCGAGCAGGGGCTCAAGCATGAAGGCATCCTGCCGGGCGGTTTGAATGTGCGTCGGCGGGCGGCCAAGTTGCATCGCAGCTTGCAAGAATTGAACAAACCCAATGTCATCGGCTCGACCCTCAGTGCCATGGAGTGGGTCAACCTGTTCGCCCTGGCGGTCAACGAAGAGAACGCCGCCGGCGGGCGCATGGTCACGGCGCCGACCAATGGCGCGGCGGGGATCATTCCGGCGGTGCTGCATTACTTCATGAAGTTCAGCGAAGCGGTCACCGACGCCAACGTCGTGGATTACTTCCTCGGCGCGGCGGCCGTCGGGATCCTGTGCAAGAAGAACGCATCGATTTCCGGCGCCGAAGTCGGTTGCCAGGGCGAGGTGGGATCGGCTTGCGCCATGGCGGCGGCCGGTCTGGCGGAGATCCTCGGGGCCACGCCGGAACAACTGTGCAACGCGGCGGAAATCGGCTTGGAACACAACCTCGGCCTGACGTGCGACCCAGTGGGCGGCCTGGTGCAGGTGCCGTGCATCGAGCGCAACGCGATCGCCGCGGTCAAGGCCATCAACGCCGCCCAAATGGCCTTGCGCGGGGATGGCCAGCATTTCATCTCCCTGGACCGGGTGATCCGCACCATGCGTGATACCGGTGCCGACATGCATGACAAATATAAAGAAACCTCGCGCGGCGGCTTGGCGGTCAGTGCGGTGGAGTGCTGAAACCTTGTTTGCACAACGCTCTGTGGCAAGAGGGTTTTCTGTGGGAGCAAGCTTTGCTCCCACAGATGATTCCCTTTATCCACAAGAGCGAAAACCGCTCGTAAAATGAACACCGATCTGCGAACGCGCCACCTTTTAGCGCGTCGCAAACAGACAAGCCCCCTGTTGTCGAGCCAGCCGCTGAATCACGCTCGACCGTCCGTCATCCGCACCTGTGGTGATACTCGTTGCGCAAGCGGCGCAGCCCAGTTCCCACAAGTGCTACCGAACTGCTCACGGCCCGCTGTGACAGGTGCCTGCCGCCCTTGATGGCGCTCATAACCCGTAGTCGATGCACGCCTTATATAGACAGGTCGTGATGTCGTTTTCAGGATTTATTGAACGCGTATTCAATTTTAGGCATGGCAATTGCTCTATTGCTGTAAAGCCCAGCTCCTTTGTGAGAACGAGGGCAATAACCAATAAAAAGAGCCTCCGCCTGAGGCCATCACCCGCTTTGTGTGAGGAGATACCGCGATGACGACGTCCAACTCCGGGGCCCAACCCCAGAACCGTGCGCCTCAATCCATCGGCTTTTTGCTGCTGGACAATTTCACGCTGATTTCCCTGGCGTCCGCGGTAGAACCGCTACGCATGGCCAACCAACTCTCCGGTCGCGAGCTGTATCGCTGGACGACCCTTACAGTCGATGGCGGCCAGGTCTGGGCCAGCGACGGCTTGCAGATCACCCCCGACGCCTCCATGCACAAGGCGCCGGCCCTGGATACTGTCATCGTTTGTGGCGGCATCGGCATCCAGCGCACCGTGACCCGCGAACACGTGTCTTGGCTGCAAGGCCAGGCCCGCCAATCCCGTCGCCTCGGCGCGGTCTGCACCGGCAGTTGGGCCCTGGCCTGCGCCGGCCTGCTGGACGGTTTCGATTGCAGCGTGCACTGGGAATGCCTGGCGGCAATGCAGGAAGCTTTCCCACGGGTGTCGATGAGCACCCGTTTGTTCACCCTTGACCGCAACCGCTTCACCAGCTCCGGCGGCACCGCGCCGCTGGACATGATGCTGCACCTGATCAGTCGCGATCACGGGCGTGAGCTGTCGGCGGCGATCTCGGAAATGTTTGTCTACGAGCGTATCCGCAACGAACAGGATCACCAGCGTGTACCGCTCAAGCACATGCTCGGCACCAACCAGCCGAAGCTGCAGGAAATCGTCGCGCTGATGGAGGCCAACCTCGAAGAGCCGATCGACCTGGACGAACTGGCGGTGTACGTCGCCGTGTCCCGGCGTCAGTTGGAGCGGCTGTTCCAGAAATACCTGCACTGCTCGCCATCGCGCTATTACCTCAAACTGCGGCTGATTCGTGCACGGCAACTGCTCAAGCAGACGCCGATGTCGATCATCGAAGTGGCCTCGGTGTGCGGCTTCGTCTCCACCCCGCACTTCTCCAAGTGCTACCGCGAATACTTCGGCATTCCACCACGGGACGAGCGCGTCGGTTCCAACACCACGCAACAGGTGGCGATGATGCCTCTGCCGCAAGCGCTGGTGCTGTCGCCATTGTCCGGGCCGCTGTCGGCGTTGAGCCAGGCGCGTAATGAGTCGACGTTTGCCAGTGTGAGGCTCTGAGACCGTAGCGCCTTCATCGCGAGCAAGCTCGCTCCCACAGTTGGATTGGGGTTTGGCTGGAGAGACAGGTCGGCTGTCAGGCCGCCTCGCGAGCAAGCTTTGCTCCCACAGGACCTGCTCAAACAAGTCTGATGGGTGTACGACCGGGAGAGCCAGGTCGGCTACTAGGCCGCCTCGCGGTGGACGTTGATCTCGGCGCCCCGTTAACCACGCTGGCCGAACGCAGGCATTGCGCAGTGGGCAACCCGGCATGGATGCCGGGTTAGCCGCGCTGGGCCATGGATGGCCCTTCGCGGCGGGCCCACGGAACAATGCCTGCGTTCGGGCATGCCGAGCCTAAGCGAGGCACCGAGTGGTGGGGCAGAAGCGCTTTGGTTACTTTCGACTGGGCCGGCTTCCGGGCTTTTCGAAAGTGACCCGCTGTAAAAGCGGAACCATAAGTGGCCGTTACCGCAGCAACGGATATGTACTCAGTCAGGCCGCCATCGCGAGCAAGCTGGCTCCCACAGGTTTTGTGAACGACACAGATCCTGTGGGAGCAATTGGGTTCTGTCAGGCGCTATGGTTTTGCTGGTAATCCGTCAGAGCCGGCAACAGCTGCTTATCGATCGCCTGGCGCACCGCCGGCAGGATGGTGGCGCTGCTGGTGTACATCTCCTTGACCATCCGCCGCAATTCATTGGCACGGACGGTGTCCAGCCCCCGCACGGCACACTCGCACGCCTGCTCGGCGGTGGAGCCACTGGGTATTTGCAGGCCGAGGGCCTTGAGATGGCCCAGCAGGTCTTCCTGGTCGATCAAATCGGCGTACATCATGACGCTTTTCCTTGTTCAGGGATTGGGGTCGTGTCTCGATTCTGGTAGCCACCCGAAGCGGCGGCAAGGGCAAATGGTCGCAATGTCATGAATGACTATGGAGGCGTCGTTTTCGGCTAACTTGCACGGGGTTGGACTGGGCACACTGGCCCCAAGCTGAATCACGATGGTTTGGTCACCCTCGCGCGACAGCTCCTCCAGTAACGCTCCTGCCCCGATCCTGTCACGGCTTGATCGGGGATTTTTTTGCCTGTGAATCAGGGAAAGCTTGGGTGTCTGGTGGATTGTCATCGCGAGCAAGCTCGCTCCCACATTAGATTTTGTGAACGACGCAGAACCCCTGTGGGAGCGAGCTTGCTCGCGATGAACGATGACGCGGTCTAGCGCTGCAGAACCAGAATCCGCGACAGCAACTCATCCCGATCCACATAGCACCCCTGGAAATGCCGGGCCCCGGAAGCCGGGTCGAAGGCATTGCGGGCGTGGAGCGTGCGGCGGTTGTCGAAGCACCAGAGCTGGCCGGGCTCGAGACGCTGTATCAGGCGAAATTGTGGCTCGCGGGTCAGGGCGATGAAGCGGCGGTAGGCGCGGTAAAGCCTGGGCATCTGCTCGGCCGAGGTGTCGAACGGCCCGCGCAGGAAGTTTGCCATGCGGATTTCCGAAACCTGCCCCAAGGCGTCCAGCGCGATGATCGGCGCCAGGCAGCGGTAGTCGCTGCGACGGTCCTTGTTGCGAAATTCCACCGGGATCCGGCACAGCGCGTCGAAGGCCTCGGGGTCTTCCTGGCGCAGGGTCTCGGCAATGGCAAAACCGTCGACAAAAATGCTCTCGCCACCGTCGGCGTCATTCACCAGGCAATGCAGGAATTGCAGCCCCGGCTGCAATTCCCGGGTCGGCAGGTCGCTGTGCAGCGGCAGGTTGAAGGCGGTGTAGGCGTTGCTGTCGGCATCGGCCTTGGACTGCACGTTGAACAGCACGCCGAAGTTGCTCTCGCGGATGAAGGAAATGCGTTGGGCAACCCGTTTCAGCGAACCGGGTTCGGTGGGCACGCCGCGCACCTGGGTCAGGCCGATGTCGCGGACCGCCAGCAACCATTGCAACAACGCATCGTCATCGTCCATCAGCGCCGGGTAATCGAACACTGGCAATTGCAGGTCGTGCCGCCACAGTTGGCGCCGGGGCTTGTTCGCCAGGCGCTCGGCGCGGGATTGGTCATCGTAGGCGTGGGCGCGCAGCCAGCCGGGGTCGAAACGGCTCTGGTGACCGTCCTGCCAGTCCACGCACAGGCAACCTTCGTCGTCGAGGCGGGTCGCACTGGGGGTCATGTCTTCAGGGACGTCGACGATCTCCAGCACCTGCTCGCGGGTGACGCTGTAGACGCATTGGGCGCACGGGCAGTTGTCCCGCAGCCACGGGTGATGAAAGGGGCTGGTCCGGCCGTCGGCCCACGTCACTTGCACCCGGTCGGCCAACGGCGTGGCGGCGGTCAAGGGGAAGATCAGGGGATAACGGCGGAAGTCGGCAAAAGCGGCGGCGGTGTTCATGGCGATCTCCTGTTCGCGGCTTATCGGGGGAGAGGCAGGGCGATGATTCGGCCGATGTACAGCGGCGGCGGCAGGTCGGATTGTTCGTCGAGCAGGGCGCTGAGCCGGCCCAGGGCCTGTTCGGTGAAAGGCGCCGAGCGCGGGCCGGCCAGGTCGACGTGCAGCAGCATCTGTTCATTGCCAGCCAGCTCTTTATCTCCGCCGACCAGATGCAGGCTGTGGTAGAGGTGCAGGCGTTTGGCGTCGTGGCCGATGATGTGCGTGTGCACCTCGACCTGGGCGTCGAGCTTCACTTCGTGCAGGTAGTTGAGGTGAAGTTCGAGGGTGAATAGCGAGTGGCCGCTGGCTTCGCGGT
Organism: Pseudomonas sp. Lb2C2; assembly: GCF_052112205.1. Classification (NCBI taxonomy): domain Bacteria; kingdom Pseudomonadati; phylum Pseudomonadota; class Gammaproteobacteria; order Pseudomonadales; family Pseudomonadaceae; genus Pseudomonas; species Pseudomonas sp. Lb2C2. Next base: position 689,820 of record NZ_JAUTYW010000003.1, read on the forward strand.
TCTGGCTGTCCAGGCCGAGCCGGTCCATCAGCGCGTCGGTGGCGTAGCTGAAGATCAGCAGGTAGAAGGCATCGCGCAGGTGGCCGTTGTAATCGACCCATTCGGGGAGGATGCGGGTTTGGTAGGTGGTGAGGGTGGGCATGATTCTGGTCCGACAATTGTAGTGATTGGGCTGGTGCTATCGCGAGCAAGCTCGCTCCCACAGGGGATCTTCTGAGTGAAATAAATAGTGTTCAGACCGCGAAATCCCTGTGGGAGCGAGCTTGCTCGCGATGGGGCCAGATGGTCTGGCCCAAAAAACCAAGGGTTACTCGGTGAAGGCCATGCCGTGCTTGGCCTTGGTGGTCTTCACCGCCTCCAGCACCGCCAGCAGGCAATCATCACGATAGCGCTCCAGGGCCGAGATGCTGTGGTTGCCCAATTGCGCGCTCGTGCCGTCCACCACATCGTCGATCAGCTTTTCGGTCAGCTCTGGCGCCGGCAGATAGGTCCACGGCAGTTGCAGCGCCGGGCCGAACTGGGCCATGAAGTGCCGCATCCCGGCATCGCCGCCGGCCAGGGTGTAGGTCAGGAACGTGCCCATGAACGACCAGCGCAGGCCGGCGCCAAAGCGGATCGCATCGTCGATTTCCCCGGTGGTCGCCACGCCGTCGTTGACCAGGTGCAGGGCTTCGCGCCAGAGCGCTTCGAGCAGGCGGTCGGCGATGAACCCGGGCACTTCCTTGCGCACGTGCAGCGGCCGCATGCCGAGGGATTCGTACACCTGCATCGCCGCCTGCACCGCCTCCGGCGCAGTGTTTTTACCGCCGACCACTTCCACCAGCGGCAACAGGTAAACCGGATTGAACGGGTGACCGACCACGCAGCGTTCCGGATGGGTGGCGCCTTCGTAGAATTCGCTCGGCAGCAGCCCCGAGGTACTGGAGCCGATCAATGCGTTCGGCTTGGCGGCGGCGCTGATCTGGCCGTGCAATTCGAGTTTCAACGCCAGGCGCTCGGGAGCGCTTTCCTGAATGAAATCGGCGTCCCGCACACACTCTTCGATGGTGGCGACAAAGCGTAGCCGATCCTGCGAGGCGCCAGGGGCCAGGCCCTGTTTCTCCAGGGCGCCCCAGGCATTGGCAACGCGCTTGCGCAACGCTGCTTCGGCGCCCGGCGCCGGGTCCCAGGCGACGACGTCCAGGCCATGGGCCAGGGCCCGGCTGACCCAGCCACTGCCGATCACACCGCTGCCCAGGGCGGCGAAGGTCTTGATGTCGGTGATAAAGCTCATGGTGATTTCCTGAAAAAATAGTTCGGTGATCTCCTGTGGGAGCAAGGCTTGCCCGCGATGGCGGCAGTAGATTCAACGGGGATGTCGACTGACATACCGTTATCGCGGGCAAGCCTTGCTCCCACAGGTTGTGCCCCATAGGGGAGATGGGTGTTGGCTCAGCCGCGCTGGGTCAGGCCCATTTTCTTGCGACCTTCAGCCGGGGTGAGCACGCGGGCGCCGAGGCGACTGAGGATTTCGCCGGCCCGCTCCACCAACTGACCGTTGGTAGCGAGTACGCCTTTGTCCAGCCAGAGGTTGTCTTCCAGCCCGACCCGCACGTTGCCCCCCAGCAGCACCGCCTGGGCGGCCATTGGCATTTGCATGCGGCCGATGCCGAAGCCGGCCCACACCGCGTCCGCCGGCAGGTTGTCGACCATGGCTTTCATGGTGGTGGTGTCGGCCGGTGCGCCCCATGGGATGCCCAGGCAGAGCTGGAACAGCGGGTTGTCCAGCAGGCCTTCCTTGATCAGTTGCTTGGCGAACCACAGGTGGCCGGTGTCGAAAATTTCCAGCTCGGCCTTGACCCCCAGCTCAGTGATGCGCTTGGCGCCGGCCCGCAGTTGCGCTGGGGTGGAGACGTAAATGGTGTCGCCGTCGCCGAAGTTCAGGGTGCCGCAATCCAGGGTGCAGATTTCCGGCAACAGCTCTTCGACGTGGGCCAGGCGGGTCAGCGGCCCCACCAGGTCGGTGTTGGGGCCGAACTCCATCGGCCGTTCGCCCGCACCGATCTCCAGATCACCGCCCATGCCGGCGGTGAGGTTGACGATGATGTCCACGTCCGCCTCACGGATGCGCTCCATCACTTCGCGGTACAACGCCACGTCGCGGCTGAACTTGCCGGTCTGTGGGTCGCGGACGTGGCAGTGGACCACCGTGGCCCCGGCCTTCGCCGCCTCGACGGCAGCGGCGGCGATCTGTTTCGGGGTGACCGGTACGTGAGGGCTCTTGGCGGTCGTGTCGCCAGCACCGGTGAGTGCGCAGGTGATGATGACGTCGTGGTTCATGGTGCGGCTTCCTTCAGGCGTGGTGAGTCACCGCGCAGCCGTTTGGCGCTGCGCAGATGGATAACGGTTATTCAGTTGCTGGTGAGTTTCAGGTTGTCGGCGGCCGGCTTGCCGTCGAAGGTGGTGACGCCTTCGAGCCAGCGCTGCTTGTCTTGCGGATGATCCTTGAGCCATTGCCGGGCTGATTCGAGCGGGTCCTTGTGATCGAGCAACGGCTGCATCATCCGGCTCTCGTCTTCGGCGGTGAAGGTCAGGTTGCTCAGCAAGCGACCGACGTTCGGGCATTGCTCGGCGTAGTTCGGCGCAGTGACCGTCCAGACGGTGGCCATGCCTTCGTTCGGGCCGAGGGCGTCGTCGCTGCCGGTGAGGTAGGTCATTTGCACGTTGACGTTCATCGGGTGCGGCGCCCAGCCGAAGAACACCACGGCTTCCTTGCGCCGCACGGCGCGGTCCACGGCGGCGAGCATGCCGGCTTCGCTGGACTCCACCAGTTGGAATTTGCCCAGGCCGAACTGGTTCTTGGCGATCATCGCCTTGATCTGGGTGTTGGCGCCGGAGCCAGGCTCAATGCCGTAGATCTTGCCGCCCAACTCTTTTTCGAATTTGGCGATGTCGGCGAAGGTCTTCAGGCCCTTGTCGGCCAGGTAGGTCGGCACGGCCAGGGTGGCGCGGGCGTCCTTGAGGCTCGGCTGTTCCAGCACCTTGACCTGCTTGGCTTCAACGAACGGGGTGATGGTCTGGGTCATCAACGGGTTCCAGTAGCCCAGGAACAGGTCCAGGCGCTGGTCGCGGATGCCGGCGAAGATGATTTGCTGGGAGGCGCTGGTTTGCTTGGTCTTGTAGCCGAGGCCGTCGAGCATCACTTGGGTCAGGGCGCTGGTGGCGATGACGTCGGTCCAGTTGACCACGCCCAGGCGCACGTTCTGGCATGCGGCGGGCTCGGCTGCCATGGCGGCCGGGCTTAGGAGCTGGGTGGCGCTGAGTGCAAGAACGCAGTAGCTGATCAGTTGTTTCATTGTCAGGTTCCTCGGCAGCTTATTGTTATGGGGCCCGGAGTCTGTGCGCCGGTGATGCCAAGTTACGCAGCCCCGGGCGGGGCAAAACGCACAGCGGCGACGTGCTCTTGCACTGCAGCGACCTGTCCCCTTGAATGGCCCTTGCAACTGGCGTATCAAGGTCCGCACGCTACCCGCCAACCGAGTGCGCTCCATGTCCCAGGATTTCTACTTCTTGTTGATGCCGGGTTTTTCGGCCATCGGTTTCATTTCGGCCATCGAGCCCTTGCGGGTCGCCAATCGGTTTCGTGGCGAGCTGTACCGCTGGCATGTGCTGAGTGTCGATGGCGGGCCGGTGCTGGCGAGCAATGGCATGTCGGTCAACGCCGATGCCGCACTGGAACCGCTGAAGAAGGGCGCGACCCTCTGGGTGGTGGCCGGGTTCGAACCGCTGAAATTCGCCACCCCGGCACTGGAACGCTGGCTGCATCGGCTGGATAACGAAGGCGTGACCCTGGGCGGCATCGACACCGGCAGTGTGGTGCTGGCCGAGGCGGGGCTGTTGGAAGGGCACCGCGTGACTTTGCATTGGGAAGCGATCGAGGCGTTCAAGGAGTCCTATCCGCAACTCAGCGTGACCCAGGAACTGTTCGAAATCGACCGTCGCCGCATCACCTGTGCGGGCGGCACGGCTTCCATCGACCTGATGCTGGACCTGATCGGCCAGGCCCACGGTTCGGAACTGGCGATCCAGGTCAGCGAGCAGTTCGTGCTCGGCCGCATCCGCCCGCGCAAAGACCACCAGCGCATGGAAATCGCCAACCGCTACGGCATTCGCAACAAGAAGCTGGTGCACGTCATCGGCGAGATGGAAACCCACAGCGAACCGCCCCTGAGCACCTTGGCGCTGGCCGAGTCGATCAACGTCACCCGTCGCCAACTCGAACGGCTGTTCCGCCTGCACCTGAACGACACCCCGAGCAACTTCTACCTGCGCCTGCGCCTGGAAAAGGCCCGGCAGTTGCTGCGTCAGACCGACATGAGTGTGCTGGAAGTGAGCATCGCCTGCGGCTTTGAGTCACCGTCGTACTTTACCCGCAGCTATCGGGCACGGTTCGAGCGCTGCCCGCGGGAGGATCGGCGACGGCAGGGGGATGGGCGGGAGTTGGTTTGACAGGCTTTTATACTCAATTATACTCGTGACTATAAATTATACCTGTCGCCATAATTGAGTATAAAACCATGTCCAAGCACCCGGGTTTTGTCTTCCGGCGCCCCGATCTGGCCCGCAATATTGTCGATGGGCTGGCCGGCGCCGGGATCCAGGATTACACCTCAGGCCTGTTCCTGGCCGCGCCAAGGCGTACCGGAAAAAGTACGTTCCTGCGCGAAGACTTGATTCCCGAATGCAAGACGCGAGGTTGGCTCGCGGTCTACGTCGACCTTTGGGCCAACAAGGAGAAGAACCCTGCCGACCTGATCGCCTCGGCCATCGCCGGGGCACTGGTACCTTATGAAAAGGGCATCCGCAAGCTCGCCAAATCCATGGGCATCGACAAACTCAGCTTCTTGCGCACGTTGTCCTGGGATTTCAGCCAGCCGCAACTGCCCGAAGGGGCGACGCTGACCCAGGCGCTGGAGCTGTTGCACCGTGCCGCGGGTAAAACCGTGGTGCTGGTGATCGACGAAGCCCAGCATGCCTTGACCACCGAGGCCGGGGTCAACGCGATGTTCGGCCTCAAGGCTGCCCGTGACCAGCTCAACCAGGGACGTGAGGGGGATACCAGCGGCCTGCGGCTGGTGTTCACCGGCTCCAATCGCGACAAGCTCGCCCACTTAGTATTGAGCCGCAACCAACCGTTCTACGGGTCCAGCATCACGCCGTTTCCTTTGTTGGGCAAAGCTTTCACCCAGGCCTACACCGCCCACTTGAACGCACACCTGGCCCAGACCAACCAGTTCAACGCCGATGACCTCGACCAGGCTTTTGAGTTGGTTGGGCGCCGTCCCGAGATGTTGCGCAGCGTCATCGGCGAAATTGCCCTGGAGCTGGGTGAGGCGAGCCAGTTGGGTGACTTGCTGCGCAATAGCGCTGAAATGCTGCGCGCCGGCGTCTGGACCGAGTTCGAGAGCGCCTGGAACGCCCTGACGGTGCCCCAACGCGCCGTGCTGCAGGTCATGGCCGAGCGCTCGCAAAACAACGAACCCTTCGCGCCTTTCACCGATTCAACGCTGGAGGCGGTGGGCAAGGCGCTGAGGACCATGGGAAGCGAAGTCGTGCCCGGTACCCAGACCATCCAATCCTGCATTGATGCGCTGCGTGAAAAGGAATTGGTGTGGAAGTCCAACCGCGGGGGTTATGCGCTGGAGGACAAGGCGTTTGCGGAGTGGTTGAAGGGGTATCGCCAGCAACATTGAATTTTGAATATATCCCGTGGCGAGGGAGCTTGCTCCCGCTGGGTGGCGTAGCCGCCCCAAACCAGACACCGCGGTGCAACAGGTGAACCCTGCAAACCGGTTTACGACTGCTGCGCAGCCGAGCGGGAGCAAGCTCCCTCGCCACAGGTACTGTGTCTGGCTGGAAAAAGCCTATTTCTTCACTAATGCCGAACACGCTGCCTTGTAAGCCTCATGCTGATACTTGTTCAGCGTCGCTGGCAGGGCGAAGTCATGTTTCTTGCTTTGCGCATTGATGGTCTGCGGCGACAGCAGCGTCACCTCACAACCGTCGAGCAACTGGAAAACCCCTTCGATCTTGAACGTCGTCGGCCCACCAGCGAACTCGCCTTTCTTGCTGCGCTTCTTGATGGCGATGCGTTCGATGCCATTCTCAACCACAAACGCCCGTACCTGAGCAGCAAACGCTTTGACGTTGGCAGCTTCGTCATCGTCGTCCAGGGCGATTTTCTTGGTGTTCAGCGGGACGTGGCTCAGCGCCTGTTGATCCAGCGAGGCAACGGCGATGATCGCTTCGCTGCCTTTGATTTCGATGCCGCACGTTTTCATGTGAATCCCTTTACCAATGATGCAAGCAGCTTACCGCGCTAAACGGCTTCTGAAGCATCACTCCTGCCCAATCGACTCCAAAAACTCCGACCGATCATCGCTCACCTGGGCCATGCAGTCGTTTTCGGCGATTTTGTAGGCTTCGCTGCCGGGTTTGGCCGGGAAGGCGGCGATGGCGCAGTCGGCGTCGCGCTGTTTTTGCCACAGTTGCTGGGCGGCCTTGATCTTGGCGGTGATGTCGTTGAGCTGGGCCTTGTCGCTGACGTAGCGGGTTTGCAGGCGCTCAAAGAGGCTTTGCAGGTTTTCGCCTAGCAATTGTTCGGCGGCGGTTTTGCCGTAGGCCGAGCAGGCCAGGGTCTGGACGTCGTTTTCAACTTCGTCACAGGGGTTGGGCCCGGTGTCTTCGGTTGCGTGTGCCAGGGTGCTGATCAGTGCCAAAGCCAGGAAGAGTGATTTCATCGCGTTGCCGCTCAAGTCCAGTGAAAACCAGTGATGCGGCGGATTCTGGCGCAAGCGTCGGGTAAAGAACAGACGGGTAGGGTGGGCCTGGTGTACCCCTTTGTCGTGGATTGACGCTTTCGGCAATTCCCCTGTCGTTTTTGCACCGGGTCGTCGCGGCCCTCAGGCATATGCTGGCCCCAAAGCGCCGGCACACGATTCGGCGCATGAATCGCTGATAAAAGGGGACTGCCTGATGAGCCCAGCCGAATTGCACGCCGACAGCATCGTTATCGACGGGCTGATCATTGCCAAGTGGAACCGTGACCTGTTCGAAGACATGCGCAAGGGCGGCCTGACCGCAGCCAACTGCACCGTGTCGGTGTGGGAAGGTTTCCAGGCCACCATCAACAACATCGCCGCCAGCCAGAAACTGATCCGCGAGAACAGCGACCTGGTGATCCCGGTGAAAACCACCGCCGACATCCGTCGCGCCAAGGAGCAGGGCAAGACCGGCATCATCTTCGGTTTCCAGAACGCCCATGCCTTTGAAGACCAACTCGGCTACGTCGAGATATTCAAGCAGTTGGGCGTGGGTGTGGTGCAGATGTGCTACAACACCCAGAACCTGGTCGGCACCGGTTGCTACGAACGCGACGGCGGCCTGTCGGGCTTCGGTCGCGAAATCGTCGCCGAGATGAACCGGGTCGGCATCATGTGCGACCTGTCCCACGTCGGTTCCAAGACCTCCGAAGAGGTCATCCTCGAATCGAAGAAGCCGGTGTGCTACTCCCACTGCCTGCCGTCCGGCCTGAAAGAACACCCGCGCAACAAATCCGATGAAGAGCTGAAGTTCATCGCCGACCACGGCGGTTTCGTCGGCGTGACCATGTTCGCGCCGTTCCTGGCCAAGGGCATCGATTCGACCATCGACGACTACGCCGAGGCCATCGAATACACCATGAACATCGTCGGTGAAGACGCCATCGGCATCGGCACCGACTTCACCCAGGGCCACGGCCAGGACTTCTTCGAAATGCTGACCCACGACAAGGGCTACGCCCGTCGTCTGACCAGCTTCGGCAAGATCATCAACCCCCTGGGCATCCGCACCGTGGGCGAGTTCCCGAACCTCACCGAGACGCTGCTCAAGCGCGGCCATCCTGAGCGGGTAGTGCGCAAGATCATGGGTGAAAACTGGGTCAATGTCTTGAAAGACGTCTGGGGCGAATAACCGCCGCCGCACCGCCAATCCTCTACCTGCGGCCCTCTGCGCCGCAGGCAATACCACGAATTTCCGGAGTCAAGTTTTCATGGCCAAGATCGCCCCGCAACTGCCTATCGAAGTCGACAGCGAAACCGGTGTCTGGACCTCCGACGCCCTGCCGATGCTGTACGTGCCACGGCACTTTTTCGTCAACAACCACATGGGCATCGAAGAAGTGCTGGGCGCCGACGCCTACGCCGAGATTCTCTACAAGGCCGGCTACAAATCCGCCTGGCACTGGTGTGAAAAAGAAGCCGAATGCCATGGCCTGGAAGGCGTCGCGGTGTTCGAACACTACATGAAGCGCCTGTCGCAGCGTGGTTGGGGCCTGTTCAAGATCCAGGACATCGACCTGGACAAAGGCACCGCCAGCGTCAAGCTCGAACACTCGGCGTTCGTCTATGTGTACGGCAAGGTCGGGCGCAAGGTCGACTACATGTTCACCGGCTGGTTCGCCGGTGCCATGGATCAGATCCTCGCCGCTCGCGGCAGCAAGATCCGCACTGTGGCCGAGCAGGTCTACGGCGGTTCCGAAGAAGGCCACGACGACGGCCTGTTCATCGTCAAGCCGTTGTAAGTCGAGGATCGCACCATGGCTTTTGAAGCAATGTTCCAGCCGATCCAGATCGGCAAGCTGACCATCCGTAACCGCGTGCTCAGCACCGCGCACGCCGAGGTCTACGCCACTGACGGCGGCATGACCACCGACCGGTACGTGAAGTATTACGAGGAGAAGGCCAAGGGCGGCATCGGCCTGGCGATCTGCGGTGGCTCGTCCGTGGTCGCCATCGACAGCCCGCAGGAGTGGTGGAGTTCGGTGAACCTGTCCACCGACCGCATCATTCCGCACTTCCAGAACCTGGCCGACGCCATGCACAAGCATGGCGCCAAGATCATGATCCAGATTACCCACATGGGCCGTCGCTCGCGTTGGGACGGTTTCAACTGGCCGACCCTGATGTCGCCGTCCGGTGTGCGTGAGCCGGTGCACCGCGCCACCTGCAAGACCATCGAGCCGGAAGAAATCTGGCGGGTGATCGGCAACTACGCCAGCGCCGCCAAGCGCGCCAAGGCCGGTGGCCTGGACGGCGTCGAGCTGTCCGCCGTGCACCAGCACATGATCGACCAGTTCTGGAGCCCGCGGGTCAACAAGCGTACCGACGAATGGGGCGGCACCTTCGAAGGCCGCATGAAGTTCGGCCTGGAAGTGTTGAAAGCCGTGCGCGCCGAAGTGGGCGACGATTTCTGTGTAGGCATGCGCCTGTGCGGTGACGAATTCCACCCTGACGGCTTGTCCCACGAGGACATGAAGCAGATCGCCAAGTATTACGACGACACCGGCATGCTCGATTTCATCGGCGTGGTGGGCTCGGGTTGCGACACCCACAACACCCTGGCCAACGTCATCCCGAACATGAGTTATCCACCGGAGCCGTTCCTGCACCTGGCCGCCGGTATCAAGGAAGTGGTCAAGGTTCCGGTGTTGCACGCGCAGAACATCAAGGACCCGAACCAGGCCACGCGGATCCTGGAGGGCGGTTACGTCGACATGGTCGGCATGACCCGCGCCCACATCGCCGACCCGCACCTGATCGCCAAGATCAAGATGGGCCAGATCGACCAGATCAAGCAGTGCGTCGGCGCCAACTACTGCATCGACCGCCAGTACCAGGGCCTGGACGTGCTGTGCATCCAGAACGCCGCGACGTCCCGTGAATACATGGGCGTGCCGCACATCATCGAGAAGTCCACCGGGCCGAAACGCAAGGTGGTCGTCGTGGGTGCCGGCCCAGCGGGGATGGAAGCGGCGCGTGTGGCCGCCGAACGTGGGCACGACGTGACCCTGTTCGAGAAAAAGGAATTCATCGGCGGGCAGATCACCACCGCCTCGAAAGCGCCGCAACGGGACCAGATCGCCGGTATCACCCGCTGGTTCCAACTGGAGCTGGCGCGGTTGAAAGTCGACCTGCGCCTGGGCGTGGCGGCTGACGCGGCGACCATCATGGACTTGCGCCCGGACGTGGTGGTGCTGGCCGTCGGCGGCCATCCGTTCCTGGAGCAGAACGAGCACTGGGGCGCCGCCGAAGGGCTGGTGGTCAGCAGCTGGGACGTGCTCGACGGCAAGGTTGCACCGGGCAAGAACGTACTGGTCTACGACACCATTTGCGAGTTCACCGGCATGTCGGTGGCCGACTTCCTCGCCGACAAGGGCAGCCAGGTCGAGATCGTCACCGACGACATCAAGCCGGGCGTGGCCATTGGCGGGACGTCGTTCCCCACCTACTACCGCAGCATGTACCCCAAGGAAGTGATCATGACCGGGGACATGATGCTGGAGAAGGTCTACCGCGAAGGCGACAAGCTGGTGGCGGTGCTGGAGAACGAATACACCGGTGCCAAGGAAGAACGCGTGGTGGACCAGGTGGTGGTGGAAAACGGCGTGCGGCCGGACGAGGAAATCTACTACGCGCTCAAGGAAGGTTCGCGCAACAAGGGCCAGATCGACGTTGAAGCCCTGTTCGCGATCAAGCCCCAGCCGTGCCTGGAGCAGAGTGGCGACGGCTACCTGCTGTTCCGCATCGGCGACTGCGTGGCCCAGCGTAATACCCACGCGGCCATCTACGACGCCCTGCGGTTGTGCAAGGATTTCTAACGGCTTGTGGATAACCCTGTGGGAGCAAGGCTTGCCCGCGATAAATGCGACACGGAGGATCTGACTGACCGAGTCGATCGCATCGCGGGCAAGCCTTGCTCCCACAGGAATCGGGCAAGGCATCCAGCTAGTTTGGCCTGCAAGACCTGAGGTCTTTGGGAGCAACACCTATGTTGAACACCCTTCTTCCCATCCTGCTGTTTGCTGCCCTGGGCCTCGCGGTCCTTGGCGCCTTGCGGCGGGTGAACATGTGGCGCCGCGGACGACCGGCCAAGGTCGACCTGATCGGCGGTCTCTTCGCCATGCCCAAGCGCTATATGGTGGATTTGCACCATGTGGTGGCGCGGGACAAATACATTGCCAATACCCACGTCGCCACGGCTGGTGGTGCGGTGGCGTCGGTGGTGCTGGCGATCCTGGTCCACGGGTTTGGCCTGCACAATCGCTTGCTCGGCTATGCGTTGCTGTGGATGTCGGCCGTGATGTTCGTCGGTGCGATTTTCGTCTACCTGCGTCGGCGCAATCCGCCGGCCCGTTTGTCCAAGGGTCCCTGGATGCGCCTGCCGAAAAGCCTGCTGGCCTTCTCGGCGTCGTTCTTCCTGGTGACCCTGCCGGTGGCGGGCATCCTCCCGGAAAACTTCGGCGGTTGGCTGGTGGCGGCGATCCTGGGTGTCGGCGTGCTGTGGGGTGTGTCGGAATTGTTTTTCGGCATGACCTGGGGCGGGCCGATGAAACACGCCTTCGCCGGTGCCCTGCACCTGGCCTGGCACCGCCGAGCGGAGCGCTTTGGTGGCGGTCGTTCCACCGGTCTGAAGCCGTTGGACTTGAACGACCCTAGCGCACCGTTGGGTGTGGAAAAACCCAAGGACTTCACCTGGAACCAACTGCTGGGCTTCGATGCCTGCGTGCAGTGCGGCAAGTGTGAGGCTGCTTGCCCGGCGTTCGCTGCCGGCCAGCCGCTGAACCCGAAAAAACTCATCCAGGACATGGTCGTCGGCCTGGCGGGCGGCACCGATGCGAAATTCGCTGGCAGCCCTTACCCAGGTAAACCTGTCGGTGAGCATGGCGGCAACCCACATCAACCCATCGTCAACGGCCTGGTGGATGCCGAGACCCTATGGTCCTGCACCACCTGCCGGGCGTGCGTCGAGGAGTGCCCGATGATGATCGAGCACGTCGACGCCATCGTCGACATGCGCCGCCACCTGACCTTGGAAAAAGGCGCCACGCCGAACAAGGGCGCCGAAGTGCTGGAAAACCTTATCGCCACCGACAACCCTGGCGGCTTCGCCCCGGGCGGGCGGATGAACTGGGCGGCGGACTTGAACCTGAACCTGCTCAGCGAGAAGAAATCCACCGACGTCCTGTTCTGGGTCGGCGACGGTGCCTTCGACATGCGCAACCAGCGTACCTTGCGCGCTTTCGTCAAAGTGCTCAAGGCGGCGAAAATCGACTTCGCCGTGCTCGGCCTCGAAGAACGCGACAGCGGCGACGTGGCCCGGCGCCTGGGTGATGAGGCGACGTTCCAGCTGTTGGCCAAACGCAATATCCAGACCTTGGCCAAATACAGCTTCAACCGCATCGTCACCTGCGACCCCCACAGTTTCCACGTACTGAAAAACGAATACGGCGCCTTCGATGGCAACTACCTGGTGCAGCATCACAGCACCTACATGGCGGAAATCATCGACGCCGGCGAGCTGAACCTCGGCCAGCACAAGGGCGACAGCGTGACTTATCACGACCCATGCTACCTGGGCCGCTACAACGGCGAATACGAGGCGCCGCGCCAGGTGCTGCGTGCGCTGGGTATCGAGGTCAAGGAGATGCAGCGTTCCGGTTTCCGTTCGCGTTGCTGCGGCGGTGGCGGCGGCGCGCCGATCACCGACATCCCGGGTAAGCAGCGTATCCCCGACATGCGCATGGAAGACATCCGCGAAACCGGCGCCGAACTGGTGGCCGTGGGTTGTCCGCAGTGCACCGCGATGCTGGAAGGCGTGGTCGAGCCGCGGCCGATGATCAAGGACATTGCCGAACTGGTGGCCGACGCGCTGCTGGAAGACGCGGCCCCAAGCAAGCCTGTAGCCCCGGCCAAACGTGAACCTGCGGAGGTGCATTAATGAGCGACATCATCCGCCGCGACCCTCGCGCCGAGTGGATCGCCCGCAACCGCCTGCACCCGCTGCACGCGGCCATGCAACCGGTGCAGCACAGCTGGATGGGCCCCAACGGCATCATCCGCAAGAATGTCCATGGCGTCGGTTTCATCGGCCCCAATGGCATCAAGCGGATCGACCGCAGCGGTGCCCAGCAGGGTGGCGCGAGCAAACGCAGCGCTGCCGTTGAAGTGCAATTGCCGCTGCATCAGGTGCCGCAACCGGCGTTCTACATCAGTGTGGTGCCGGACATGGTCGGTGGCCGCTTGAGCAGCCACGACCGCGATCTGCTGGGCCTGGCCCACCAGCTTGCCGGTAGCGAAGGCGCGGTGCTGGCGGTGGTCTTCGGCGAACACAAGGAAAACGCCTTCGCCACGGCCGGTGTCGACCGCTTGCTGGTGCTCGATGGCGAGGAATTCAGCGGTTATGCACCGGAACAACGAGTGCAAGGCCTGCGCGCTGTGGATAACCAGTTCAGCCCACGCCATTGGCTGTTGCCTGACAGCCGCACCGGTGGCGGCGAACTGGGCCGGCGTTTGGCTGCGGCCCTGGGCGAACGTCCAGCCACGCGAGTCTGGCAGGTCAAGGGCGAAGAGTGCATCGGCCGCGCCGGTGCCGGCCTGCAAGACCTGGCCCGGCCATTGGCGCGCTTGATCCTGGCAGCGGCCGAATGCGCTGAACCGGTCAGCGAAACCCGCCACGAAGCCTTGCCGGTGGAGTTATCCACAAGCGTGGCCCGCAGCTTGTCGCGTATCGAAGACCTCGGCGCGGTGGCGGTGGACCCGGGCGCGATTCCGATGGCCGAGGCCGAATTCATTTTCTCCGGCGGCAACGGGGTCAAGGACTGGGCACTGTTCCACCAGACCGCAGCGGCCCTGGGCGCTACCGAAGGCGCTTCGCGGGTGGCGGTGGACGACGGCTTCATGGCTCGTGATCGCCAGGTCGGTGCGTCCGGCACCTGGGTTACGGCGCGGGTCTACGTGGCCGTGGGGATTTCCGGGGCGATCCAGCACCTGCAGGGCATTGGCGCCTGCGACAAGGTGGTGGCGATCAACCTCGATCCGGGCTGCGACATGATCAAACGGGCGGACCTGTCGGTGATCGGTGACAGCGCGGCGATTCTCCAGGCCTTGATCGCGGCGGTAGAGGCTTACCGCAACGAAGCCAAGCGCGATGCGGCTTAAGAAGGATAAGTTGATGAGTACCCAAGTGATCAGCCTCGTGTCCATCGGCGCCCACCCCACTTCCGGGCGGCCCCGGCGCGCCGAACAGGACGCTAGGGCCGTGGAGCTGGGCCTGCAACTGGCCGGCAGCGACCTGCAAGTGCTGCACGCTGGCGACGTGGCCGAACCGGCCCTGCGCGCCTACCTGGGCATGGGCCTGGATGAATTGCACGTGCTGGAAAACCCCGTCGGCGCCGACGCCCTGCCGGCCCTGACCGATTACCTGCGTGATGCCGGCGCCCAAGTGGTGCTCACCGGTAGCCAGGCGGAAACCGGTGAAGGCTCGGGCATGCTGCCGTTCCTGCTGGCCGAGAGTCTCGGTTGGCCGCTGGTGGTGGGGCTGGCCCAGGTCGAGTCCATCGACAATGGTGTGGCCCTGGTGCTGCAAGCCTTGCCTCGCGGCCAACGGCGACGTCTCAAAGTGCGCCTGCCGTTCCTGGCCACTGTGGATAACGCCGCGCCAAAGCCTCGGCAAAGCGCCTACGGTCCGGCCCGGCGGGGGGCATTGCATGCCGAGGAAGTCGAAGTGATCGACGACACCTTGCTGGCGGTGGCAACCCTGCAACCGGCCAAGCCGCGCCCCAAACGCCTGAAAGTGATCAAGGCCAAGAGCGGCGCCGACCGCATGAAAGCCGCCACGGCCAAGGCCAGCGGTGGAGGTGGGCAGGTGCTCAAGGGCGTGAGCCCGGAGGCGGGGGCCGAGGCGATTCTCAAGTTGTTGGTGGAGGAAGGGGTGGTTCGCTGACCTCAAGTATCCCCCCTAACCCCTTGTGGGAGCAAAGCTTGCTCGCGATCCAGGCGGCTCGGCACTTAAGAGACCGAGGCGTTTTCATCGCGAGCAAGCTTTGCTCCCACCGTGCTAGCTCCCACAAAGAATAGGCATGGTGGGTTACCCACAATCCCTGTGCGCGCTTCTGTGGATAACCTGTTCGCCCCTCGCTGCACCCCATGGAAATCAGGCTCTCCAGGCCTTCGATCAAAAAACAGTCAGTCTAACCCATGGTTTTTATTGGCTTTTGTCTGTGAGTAATTGTCCGTTCCAACCGAAACTTGCCCCCAATCTCTGTTGGCGCTTCTGTGGATAAGATGTTCGCTCTACGCTGTAAGCCATACGAACCGGGGCGCTCAGTGATTTGATCATAAAGTGATCAAACAGCCTTTTTTATCAGGAAAACCTTCGAAGAACCTCGATTTACAAGCCGTCCAAAGGGTTTTCCACAGAATCGTCAAAATTACCCCCAAACACTGTTGGCGCTTCTGTGGATAAGGTGTTCGCTCACCGCCACACGCCTTGCCAGGCATGGCTTACAGGTCATTGATCAAAAAACAACCGATAGGCCAGTAAAACCGTCATTGTTCATAAGTCACGGTTTTTATTCACTTTGCCGGTGGAAAAATACCGGACATACCCACACTTGTCCCCATTTGCTGTGGGTGGTCATGTGGATAACTTGTTCGCCAAACGCTGCAAGCCACGGCGGGCATAGCGCAAATCGCGATAGATCAAATTTCATACAGTTCTAAGTCACACCCTTGACGAGGGTCTGTCGGCTGTCTTCACTCCATGGCACAAGGACATCGCCACTTTATCCACATCAGGTTCAGGGAGAACACATGATGGATAGCAAGGACCCCCGCTCACACCCGCAATCATCGGTGACCTGCGTCCCGACACCTCCCACCTCGTTGCACAAACGCATTCATCGTCGCGCCGTCAATCAGCGTGCGCGTCTATAGCGCCCGGGTTTTTCCCCTGTAGCACCGCTGACTGTCGCCGGACCCTGCATGGGACGGTGGCCAGGCGTTCGTGCGCCTGTCGATTTGCAGGCAACCGCAGAGTTGCCCCTTCTGCCTGAGAGGACTTGAACATGACACGGATCTCGACCCCCATCAGTGATATCCAGGAGCACTACGACGTGATCGTCATCGGTTCCGGCTACGGGGGCGGCATTGCTGCCTCACGCCTGTCCCGGGCCGGGCGCAAGGTGTGTCTGCTGGAGCGTGGCCGGGAAATCCAGCCCGGCGAATACCCCAATACCCTGCTCGCGGCCACCGAGGAACTGCAAGTCCATGACCCGGATGGCCACATCGGTTCGCGCACCGGGTTGTTCGACCTGCACGTCAACGCCCAGCAAAACGTGGTGGTCGGTTGTGGCCTGGGCGGCACGTCGCTGATCAATGCCAACGTTGCGCTGGAGCCGGAGCCTGGCGTGTTCGAGGACCCGCGCTGGCCCCAGGCGGTCCGTGATCACCAGGACACGCTGCTCAAGGACGGCTACGCCCGAGCCCGGGAGATGCTCAAGCCCAACCCTTACCCAGCGTCGGAACCGAACCTGCCCAAGCTCGACGCGCACAAGAAGTCCGCCGATTACCTCAAGCAAGGCGCGCATTTCTACAAACCACCGATCAACGTGACTTTCGACAAGCTGCCCAACAACCTCAACCACGTCGGCGTCGAGCAGCTGCCGTGCAATGGTTGTGGCGATTGCGTTTCGGGCTGTAACAACAAGGCCAAGAACACCACGCTGATGAACTACCTGCCGGATGCCTGGAACCACGGCGCGGAGATTTTCTGCCAGGCCGAGGTGCGGCACCTGGAGCGCGACGGCGATGGCTGGATCGTGCACTTCCAATACCTGGACAGCGGCCGCGAGATGTTCTCGGCGCCGACCCTGTTCGTGCGGGCCGATATCGTGGTGGTGTCCGCCGGCACCCTGGGCTCCACCGAAATCATGTTGCGCTCGCGGGACAAGGGCCTGTCGATGTCCGGCCAATTGGGCGAGCACATGAGCGGCAACGGCGACATCCTCGGCTTCGGCCACAACTGCGACCAGGTCATCAACGGCATCGGCTTCGGCGCCCATTCGGCCAAGGAACTGGAACCGGTGGGGCCGTGCATCACCTCGATCATCGACATGCGCACCGAGGGCGACTGGCGCAGCCGCATGGTCATCGAGGAAGGTTCGATTCCCGGCGCCCTCGGCCAGGCCATGGTGCCGAGCATGGCGGCGTTCGCCGGGATGATTGGCGTGCCCACCGACACCGGCTTCGGCGCCAGCCTCAAGTACAAGGGGCGCGAAGCCGAGAGCTTCCTGCGCGGGCCGTATCACGGCGCGCTGCACAACATGCAGACCTACCTGATCATGAGCCATGACAACGCCAAGGGGCGCATGCTGCTCGACAGCAAGGATCAGTTGCGCATCGACTGGCCCGGCGTCGGCGAACAGGAGAACGTCACCCTCGGCAACGAGCGGCTGCACCAGAGCACCAAGGCCCTGGGCGGGATCTGGGTCGAAAACCCGATCTGGACCAAGTTGCTCAAGCACAGCATCGTCTCGGTCCATCCCCTGGGCGGTTGCGTGATGGGTGAGGATGCGACCCAAGGCGTGGTCAACCACAAGGGCCAGGTGTTCAGTGGCGCCAGCGGCACCGATGTCTACCCGGGCCTGTACGTGACCGACGGTGCGGTGATCCCGACGTCATTGGCGGTCAACCCGTTGCTGACCATCTCGGCGGTGAGCGAGCGCAACATGGGCCTGCTGGCGGCCGACCGCGGCTGGATCATCGACTACACGCTGCCCTCGGCCCCGCGCAAAACCGTGGCGGCGCCGACCCTCGGCGTGCAGTTCACCGAAACCATGAAGGGCTACTTTTCCACAGCCTTCACCCAACCCCAGGGCACCGACCTCAGCCTGTACGAAGCGGCGGCCAAGCGTGGCAAGGCCGACAACTCGCCCATCGAGTTCACCCTGACCATCACCGCCGCCGACCTCAACCGCCTGATCAAGGAGCCGGAACATGCGGCAACCCTGGTGGGCACCCTGGATGCTCCGTTGCTCTCAGCGCAGCCGCTGGTCGCCAGCAATGGGGTGTTCAACCTGTTCGAGCAGTACCAGGAGCAGGTTGGCGTGCGGCACATGAACTACGACATGAAGCTGACCGCCGAAGACGGCAGCGACTATTACTTCAGCGCCTTCAAGACCGTGCCCGAGGACAACGGTGTGCTGAACATCTGGCACGACACCAGCACGCTTTATGTCACGCTCTATCGCGGGCCGGACAAGACCGGCGCCGTGATCGGCTCCGGGGTGATGCACATCCTGCCAGCCGACTTCGCCAAGCAGATGACCACCATGAAAGTGCTCAACGCCCGCAACGAGCGTGAGCGCGTGGAGGCACTGGCGCGGTTCGGCAAGTTCTTTGCCGGCATCTTGTGGGAGAGCTATGGCGGGGTCTTTTCCGGCGACGTCTACTTCAACCCGGACGCGCCGCCCCGGTTGAAACGACCACTGGATGCGCCGGCGCCGGCCGTGCATTTCTTCCAGACCGAAGACAACGTCGAGCTGCGCCTGACCCGTTACCAGGCCGGCACCAAAGGCCCGGTGATGTTGGTTCATGGCCTGGGCGTGGGCTCGAATATTTTCTCCACTGACACCATTCACACCAACCTGCTGGAATACCTCTGCAAGCACGAATACGACGTCTGGCTGTTGGATTTGCGGGTGAGCATCCTGCTGCCGGCCAGTAAAAATGAATGGAACGGCGACCAGGTGGCCCAGTACGATTTCAAGGCCGCCATCGAGCAGATCCAGCAAGCGACCCTGGCCCGTGACGTGCAGTGCGTGGTGCATTGCTACGGCGCGACGACGTTCTTCATGTCGATGCTGGCGGGCTTGCAGGGCGTGCGTTCGGTGGTCTGCTCGCAGATCGCCGCCGACACGGTGGTCGCCACTGCTACCGGGCTGAAGGCCGGTTTGCACTTGCCGGGGATGCTCGATGCCATCGGCATCAAGTCCCTCACGGCCTACGCCGACACCAAGGAAAGCTGGTTCAACAAACTCTACGACAAGGCCCTTAACGGCTATGCCCGGATCGAGGCCCAGGGCTATTGCACCAACCCGGTCTGCCATCGCATCACGTTCATGTATGCGTCGCTGTACCGCCACGACACCCTCAACGAAACCCTGCACGACAACCTGCATGAGTTGTTCGGCGAATCGAACATCCAGACCTTCGAGCACCTGGCGCTGATCGTACGCAAGGGGCATCTGGTGGACTTCAAGGGCAACGACGTCTACATGCCGCATTTCGATCGGTTGAAGTTGCCGATCTGCTTCATCAGCGGCGCCGACAACCAGTGCTACCTGCCGCAAAGCACTCTCAAGACCTACGAACGACTGTGCGAGATGCACGGCCCGCAGTTGTTCAGCCGCCACGAAGTGCCGGGGTACGGCCACATCGACTGCATGTTCGGCAAGGATGCGGTGGTGGATGTATATCCGATCATCCTCGAGCACCTGGAGAAGACGGCGCAGGGCTAGCCGATCGCCATCCGTGGCGAGGGAGCTTGCTCCCGCTCGGCTGCGAAGCAGTCGTCGCTTTTGACGTCTTGGGGGCCGCTACGCGGCCCAGCGGGAGCAAGCTCCCTCGCCACATGGGTTTTGTGGTGAGTCAGGAATAAGGAAAAAGGATGCCATGAACACTTACATCCGCTGGTTCCAACGCATCATCTGGGTCGGGATTGTCATGAACATGTTCTTCGCGATCCCGGCGCTGTTCGCGCCGGCGTTGCTGACGTCCATGATCGGCCTGCCCCCCGTATTGTCCGATCCCTGGCTGGAGAACGCCGGCATGTTGCTGGTGGGGATCAGCCTGTTCTACATGCCCTCGGGGTTCAACGCGCCGCGTTTCGTCGTGCATTCGTGGTTGTGCGTGCTGTCGCGGCTGGTGGCGGTGGTGTTCTGGATCTACCTGATCAACACCAACAACCAGGGCCAGCTGTTCGTGCCGATGCTGATGGGCGACCTGAGCATGTTCCTGATCCTGGGCGTGCTGCTGTACCTCGGCTGTCCAGCGGCCAATCGTCCGCTGGCCTTGCTTTGCGCCGGCTGGCGGGAATGGCGCGCCGGTTGGGCGCGGCGCTGGCAGAGCCACGGTTTCAAGGTCGGCGCGCTGGTGGTGCTGCTGGTGCTGGGCTTCATCGGCTACCAGACCTGGTACCAGATGATCCGGGAAGTGCCGCAAGCGGACTTTGCCTCCGACGAAGACCATTACAAATACGCCGCCATCGGCCTGGGCATCGAGGCGCGGATTCCCTACTACCTGTTCGCCGTGCTGCCGCAGATGTGCCCGGAAAAACTGCCCAAGCCGGGTGGTTACGAGGTGTTCGGTTTTCTCTATGAAAACGGCAACGACCTGCCCATCGGCATGGCCAAGCGGCAACTGGGTTACCCCACTGTCGAGCCCAACTGCGCCCTGTGCCACACCGGTTCCTACCGGGCCAATGCCACTGACATAGCGATTCCGGTCGCCAGCGCGCCAGCCAATACCCTGCAACTGCAGGCCTTCCAGTGGTTCGCCTACGAGTGTGCCAGCGACCCGAAATTCACCCCCGATGCGGTGATGGCGGCGATCAATGGCAAGTTCCAACTGGGTTTTTTCGAGAAGCTGTACAACCGTTACCTGATCATCCCGATGGCCAAGAGTGCGCTGCTCAAGCAGAAGCAGGCGTATGCCTGGCAGAAGCTGCGTCCGGCCCAGGGGCCAGGGCGGACCGACACCTTCAACCCGACCAAAATGGTGGTGTTCGGCTTCCCGGATGACTCCACCATCGGCACCGTGGATCTGCCGCAGGTCTGGAACCAGAAACCGCGTGAGTCCATGTACCTGCATTGGGACGGCAATAACAACAAGATCCACGAACGCAACTACGCAGCGGCCATGGCCGTGGGCGCGACGCCGCAATCGGTGCTGCCGCCGAGTTTCAATCGCGTCACGAACTGGCTGCTGGGCCACAAGGCGCCGGCCTGGCCGTTCGCCCTGGACCAGGCGAAAGTCGCCCAAGGCAAACCGATCTGGGAGAAAAACTGCGCCAGCTGCCACGATTTTGGCCGCAGCGACACCGGTCAGGTCACCACCAACATCGACCAGTTGGGCACCGATCCCCATCGCCTGAATTCCTTCACCACCGGCCTGGTGACGGCGTTCCACGGCTTCAAGAAACCGCCGTTCGACTTCGGCGCCTACCGCAAGACCCAGAGCTACAGCAACACGCCCACCGACGGTATCTGGCTGCGCGCGCCGTACCTGCACAACGGTTCGGTGCCGACCCTGTGGGATTTGCTGCAAGCGCCAGAGCAACGTCCGCAAGTGTTCTACACCGGCTCCGACATCTACGACCAGGAGAAGGTCGGCTTCATCACCAGCGGCGCGCAGATGAAGGCGTCGGCGGATTTCAAATACGACACCCGCCTGGAAGGCAATCACAACGGCGGTCACCTGTATGGCACGCAGCTGTCGGACGTCGACAAACGGGCCCTGATCGAATTCATGAAGACCCTGTAGCCCAGGGCATTGCGAAGGAGCGTTCACATGTCATTACTGCACCATTGGGAACATGAGTTCGACAAGGTCAAGGTCCGCCTGCATGGGTTGGTCACGCGGCTGGAGATGTCCTGGAAAAAGCTGGTCAACGACCTTGAGCCCGAGGAGTTCCAGGCCATCGTCAAGCTGCTGCAGCGAGGCCACGACCAGGCCCGGCACGTCATCGAGCATGGTGATCTGCCGGACGACGAACCGGCTGTGCCGTGGGAGCTGGCCCACGGCCTGTCGATCCTCAAGATCGGCAATGCCGAGCCCTTGCCGCAAAGCGAGGACGAGCTACCGACCCGGGTACTCAAGGACGGCACCTTGCTCGGCTGCCGCAAATGGGAACTGCTGGACCTGTTGTGGAGCGAGGCGCTGCTCAAGTGGATCGAGAACCTGCGCCACCACGCACCGTTCGCCACCAACCCGGCGCTGGTGAAAATGGACAGCGACGTGGTGCTGGCCATCGCTGGCGACTGGGGCACCGGGCCGTTCGACAGTCACGCTCCGGCGGTGGCGGTGGCCAACCAGATGCAATTGGCCCTGGCCGATTTCACCATCCATCTGGGCGACGTGTATTACGCCGGCACCCATTCCCAGGAAGACGTCGACATGGTCGGCTGGCCCCAGGGCAAGCATGGCGCGTTTACCCTCAATTCCAACCACGAGATGTACAGCGGTGCCCACGGCTATTTCAAGGAACTGTCCAAGCGTTTCCCGGTGCAGCAGGGCACCAGTTACTTTGCCTTGTACAACGACGACTGGCTGGTGGTTGGCCTCGACAGCGCCTACGCCTCGGACGCCATGAATCTGTACATGGATGGCACCCTCAACACCCAGCAGATCGAGTGGATGAAAACCCTGCCCAAACGCAAGAAACTCATGGTGCTCAGTCATCACCAGGGCTTCGATATTTCCGGGCACAACAAGACCGCCCTCTACCAACCGGTATGCGATGCCCTGGGGCGCGAGCCGGACTACTGGTATTGGGGGCATTTGCACAACGGCATCTGTTACGCGCCGCAAGGCGGATTGCATGCGCGCTGCGCCGGGCACGGGGCGATTCCCTATGGCACCACCAGCGAATTGAACGGGCATGCCGGGGTATTGTGGTCGGAGACTCAATTGGCGGGTGACGAGGCGTATCCGCAGCGAGTGTTGAACGGGTATGTGAAGGTGCGGCTGAAGGGGGAGGAGATTGTCGAGACGTTTTATGGGGAGGATGGCAGTGTGCGGTGGTCTTCCAAGTAGCCGGTGAATGTTAGACCGCTATCGCGAGCAAGCTCGCTCCCACAGGGGATCTTCAGCGCACCGAAGACCCAATGTGGGAGCGAGCTTGCTCGCGATGCTTCTGACTTAGCCCTGGACTGGAACACCTTTGAGGTACGGCGCCGGTTCGGCCCCCAGGTTGTTGAGCATGCGCTCGCTGTACCAGTCGACGAAGTTCACCACGCCGAACTCATAGGTCTTGGAGTACGGGCCTGGCTGGTAGGCGGTGGAGTTGATGCCGCGCTGGTTTTCTTCGGCCAGGCGACGGTCCTGGTCGTTGGTGGCGTCCCAGACCTGGCGCATGCGCGCCACGTCGTAGTCCACGCCTTCGACCGCGTCCTTGTGCACCAGCCACTTGGTGGTGACCATGGTTTCCTGGGCGCTGATTGGCCACACGGTGAACACGATGATGTGATCGCCCATGCAGTGGTTCCACGAGTGTGGCAAGTGCAGGATGCGCATCGAGCCCAGGTCCGGGTTCTTGATGCGACCCATCAGCTTGGCGCAGCCTTGCTTGCCGTCCATGGTCATCGACACGGTGCCCTTGAGCAGCGGCATGCGTACGATGCGGTTGCGCAGGCCGAAGCTGGCGTGGGCATAAGGGATCTTCTCGGCGTCCCAAGCGGCGGCGGAAGCGGCCACGTGGTCCTTGAACGCCTGGTCAGCGCGTGGGTCGGTGACGTCGTCCCATTCCAGCAGGGTCTTGAGCAGCTCCGGGTGGGCGCCGCCGCAGTGGTAGCACTCGCGGTTGTTTTCCAGCACCAGTTTCCAGTTGGCCTTTTCCATCAAGGTGGTTTGCACCGCCACCTTGGTGTTCTCCATGTCGTACGGTTCCATGTAATGGTTCAGTGTCGACAAAAAGTCATCGATGGCCGGCGGGTTCTCGGCCAGGCTGATGAAGATGTAGCCGCCCGCGGTCTTCACGTTCACAGGCTTGAGGCCGTACTGCTTCATGTCGAAGTCGGCGCCCATCTCGGTGCCGGCGAACAGCAGGCGACCGTCCAGCTCGTAGGTCCACTGGTGGTAGTGGCAGACCAGTTTGGCGACCTTGCCCTTGTCGCTGGTGCACAGCCGCGAACCGCGGTGGCGGCAGACGTTGTGGAACGCATGCACCACGCCCTCGGCACCGCGAATCACGATGATCGGGTTCTTGCCGACTTGCAGGGTCAGGTAATTGCCCTTGGCCGGGATCTCGCAGGTCATGCCGGCGATCAACCATTCCTTCTGGAAGATTTCCTGCATATCGATATCAAACAGGCGCTCATCGGAGTAGAACGGCTGCGGCAGCGAAAAGGTGCGCTCGCGCTCTTGCAGCATTTGCGCGGTGGCCTTGCGTGCGGGTTCCAGCGGATCGCCCAGGCTAAGGGTAGTGGTGACGTCCATCGTTTTATCCTCATGGCCCTCTATGTGGCCGGCGAAAAATGACTAATCGGTTGTGCTACGCAAGGCAGAAAACTTTGTTTATCTGTTGGGGCGAGTGTGGGGCCGCGCAGGGGCGCAACCTTATCCATGGGCGACATGGCCCAATCTGTTCCCGACGCGCAAGCCCCGGTAGTTGGGGGCTGGTCGCGATAAGTATGTGAATGTCGCAGATAGGTAAATGGTCACCCAGGCGCCTGCGCACAATCGCCCTCATGAAGGCCGACAGTCGGCCGTGGAGATCAGCATGTCCAATAACTTCCTGAACCCGGTCACGACCCAGACCTGGGCCAATGGCCGACATATCGTACGTTGCGTCAAAGTCATCCAGGAAACCTGGGATGTGCGCACCTTCTGCTTCATGGCCGACCAGCCGATCATGTTCTTTTTCAAGCCTGGGCAATTCGTCACCCTGGAGCTGGAAATCGAAGGCCAGCCGATCATGCGCTCCTACACCATCTCCAGCTCGCCGTCGGTGCCCTACAGTTTCTCGGTGACCATCAAGCGCGTGCCGGGGGGCAAGGTGTCCAACTGGCTGCACGACACCCTGCACGAGGGCCAGGAGCTGGCGGTGCACGGGCCGGTGGGGTTGTTCAACGCCATCGATTTCCCGAGCCCGAAAGTCCTGTACCTGAGCGGTGGCGTGGGGATCACGCCGTGCATGTCCATGGCGCGCTGGTTCTACGACACCAACGCCAATGTCGACATGACCTTTATCCACAGCGCCCGCTCGCCCAAGGACATCATCTACCACCGCGAGCTGGAGCACATGGCGTCGCGGATCGACAACTTCAGCTTGCACCTGATCTGCGAAAAACATGGCCTGGGCGAGCCTTGGGCCGGCTATCGCGGTTATCTGAACCACAAGATGCTGGAATTGATGGTGCCCGACTTCCTCGATCGCGAGGTGTTCTGCTGCGGCCCGACCCCGTACATGACCGCAGTCAAGCGCCTGCTGGAAGCGGCCGGCTACGACATGAAGCGTTATCACGAGGAATCCTTCGGCGCCACGCCACCGGAAGCCCGCGCCGACGCCGTGGAACAGGCCGAACAAGCGGCCGATGCCCCGCAAGTCGATGCGGCGGACCTGCACCTGGTGGAGTTCACCTCCTCGGGCAAGAGCATTCGCGTGGGACCGGGGGAAACCGTGCACGCCGCGGCTGCCAAGCTCGGCATGATGATCCCCAAGGCCTGCGGCATGGGCATCTGCGGCACCTGCAAGGTGCTGAAGCTGGGCGGGGAAGTGGAAATGGACCACAACGGCGGTATCACCGAGGACGACGAAGCCGAGGGCTACATCCTGTCGTGCTGCAGCGTGCCGAAGGGGGATGTGCGGATCGAGTTTTGATCTGCTCGCTCAGGCAGGTGTAAGTCCCTCTGTATCTGGAGGGATTTACTTGTACTGGGAGGGGTTTATCTGTGGCGAGGGAGCTTGCTCCCGCTCGGCTGCGCAGCAGTCGTCATCTGGTAAACACGAGCTACCTGATACACCGCATGGGGGCTGCTGCGCAGCCCAGCGGGAGCAAGCTCCCTCGCCACAAAAGCTTAAAAGTCCCAGAGCCCAAAAAACCGAAGATATCGGTCGTTGCTTCAGGCGCCCATCACTTCCCGAATATCCGCCGCCAATTCCCGCACCCGTGCTTCTTCGGTATCCCAGGAGCACATGAAGCGTGCGCCGCCTTTGCCAATGAACGTGTAGAAACGCCAGCCCTTGGCGGTCAGCGCGGCGATGGCCGGTTCCGAGAGTTGCAGGAATACGCCGTTGGCCTGGACCGGGAACATCAGTTCCACGCCGGGAATGTCGCTGACCAGTTCCGCCAGCAATTGGGCGCAGTGGTTGGCGTGGCGGGCGTGCTTGAGCCAGGCCTGGTTTTGCAGCAAGCCGACCCAGGGCGCGGAGAGGAAACGCATCTTCGAGGCCAGTTGCCCAGCCTGTTTGCAGCGGTAGTCGAAGTCTTCGGCCAGGTCATGGTTGAAGAACAGGATGGCTTCACCCACCGCCATGCCGTTTTTCGTGCCGCCGAAGCACAACACGTCCACGCCGGCCTTCCAGGTCAGGTCGGCTGGGGAGCAGCCGAGGAAGGCGCAGGCGTTGGAAAAACGCGCGCCGTCCATGTGCAGGTTCAGCCCCAGTTCCTTGCAGGTGACGCTGATGGCGCGGATTTCTTCCGGGGTGTAGACACTGCCGACTTCCGTGGCCTGGGTCAGGGTCACGACCCGGGGCTTGGGGTAGTGGATGTCCTGGCGCTTGAGGGCGATCTCACGGATCGACTCGGGGGTCAGCTTGCCGTTTTCAGTGCGCGCCACCAGCAGCTTGGACCCGTTGGAAAAGAACTCCGGCGCGCCGCATTCGTCGGTTTCGACGTGGGCGGTTTCCGAGCAGATCACGCTGTGGTAACTCTGGCACAGTGAGGACAACGCCAAAGAGTTGGCCGCCGTGCCGTTGAACGCGAAGAACACCTCGCAGTCGGTTTCGAACAAGGCCCGGAAATCGTCCGCCGCGCGGTGGGTCCACTCGTCGTCGCCGTAGGCGCGTTGGTGACCCTGGTTGGCTTCTTCCATGGCCGCCCAGGCTTCGGGGCAAATGCCGGAATAGTTGTCGCTGGCAAACTGTTGACTCTTGTCGGTCATGGCCTTGCTCCTTGAATAGAGAGTCCTGGGTAAAGAGATCCCTGGCGGAATGCCCGGGTGGGGCGTTCCATGGTTCGGCGTGTTTGGGTCCACAGCGCCGTGGTCGATCATGGTTCGCGCGCTTGAGTCCGCAACGCCGTGGTCGATACTGGTGCGCACTTTACCCAAGATTAGCGGGGGAACACACCGGATGTTTCTGTCGGAAAGTATCAAAGTCATCGAGTCGTTTTACACATGAGCCGGCGTGACGGCGCCCTGGACCTGCTCAAGTGGCTGGCTCTGTTGGCGATGGTGCTCGATCATCTGCGATATGTCGGTTTCTCCGTCGATTGGCTATACGTGCCGGGGCGGTTGGCGTTCCCGTGGTTCTGCCTGGCGATGGCGGCGAACCTGGCGCGCAACGACGCCAGCACCGCTCCATGGCGTTACCTGGGCTGGCTGTTGCTATTCAGCGCCGTCAGCGAAATCCCCTACCGCTTGTTCATTCCCGTCCCCGCCACCCTGAATGTGATGCCAACCCTGATGCTGGGATTGTTGGTGGCGCGCTGTTGGCAGACGCCCACCCTGGAGGCGCGATGTCTGGCCGCGGTGGCGTTGTTGTTGGCGGCGCTGTTTTCATCGCAACTGATGTTCGGGTTCTTTGGTGTGCTGCTGCCGCTGGCGATGTTGCTGGTATTCAAGCGTCCCTTGTACATGGCCTTGTTGCCTGGATTGGTCTGCGTGGCGGCCAATCAATGGCGGGTGCTGTATGGCGCGGCGTGGCTGGGGGAGTCAGTGGCGATCGGCGGGTTGGTGGCTTGCCTGATCGCGCCATGGCTTGGGTTGGTGCTTTTGCGACAGGCAGGTCGTTTTCAGCCACCGGCGATGCGGCGCTGGGCGTATGGCCTTTATCCCGCGCATTTCCTACTGTTGCTCGCGGTTCGCCAGATCGCCGCATAGCCCTGTGGGAGCAGCATTTTTGGAGCCAAGCTGTGGGAACAATACCTGTGGGAGCAAGGCTTGCCCGCGATGAAAACGCCGCGGTCTCCCGCGGACCGAGGCGCCTGGATCGCGAGCAAGCTTTGCTCCCACAGTGCTATCGCGCAGGCCTTGCTCTCCGACTCTTTGATCCCATGTCGTAAACGCACCTTTGCGTGGCGTCCATAGGCATTTGACATGCCTGCGCCAGCCATACCATCGCATCCAAAGGGCACGACCGAATGGTCCGTGCCTCACCGAGACGAAAGGCGCACCGCCGCCGCTGGGAGAGACGCGATGTTCAGCAAGCAAGACCAAATCCAAGGCTACGATGATGCACTGCTGGCGGCGATGAACGCCGAAGAGCAACGCCAGGAAGATCACATCGAGCTGATCGCGTCAGAGAACTACACCAGCAAGCGCGTGATGGAGGCCCAGGGCAGCGGCCTGACCAACAAGTACGCCGAAGGCTATCCGGGCAAGCGCTACTACGGTGGCTGCGAGCACGTCGACAAAGTCGAAGCCCTGGCCATCGAGCGCGCCAAGCAATTGTTCGGTGCCGATTACGCCAACGTCCAGCCGCATTCCGGTTCTTCGGCCAACAGCGCCGTGTACCTGGCCCTGCTGCAGGCCGGCGACACCATCCTGGGCATGAGCCTGGCCCACGGCGGTCACCTGACCCACGGCGCCAAGGTGTCGTCCTCGGGCAAGCTCTACAACGCGGTGCAATACGGCATCGACACCACCACCGGCCTGATCGACTACGACGAAGTCGAGCGCCTGGCGGTCGAGCACAAGCCGAAGATGATCGTTGCCGGTTTCTCCGCTTACTCCAAGACCCTGGACTTCCCACGTTTCCGCCAGATCGCCGACAAGGTCGGTGCCCTGTTGTTCGTCGACATGGCCCACGTTGCCGGTCTGGTCGCCGCCGGCCTGTACCCTAATCCACTGCCTTACGCCGACGTGGTCACCACCACCACCCACAAGACCCTGCGCGGTCCACGTGGCGGCCTGATCCTGGCCAAGGCCAACGAAGAGATCGAGAAAAAGCTCAACGCCGCGGTATTCCCCGGCGCCCAGGGCGGCCCGTTGATGCACGTGATCGCCGGCAAGGCGGTGTGCTTCAAGGAAGCGGCGGAACCTGGCTTCAAGGCTTACCAGCAGCAAGTGATCGATAACGCCCAGGCCATGGCTGGCGTGTTCATCAAGCGCGGCTACGATGTAGTGTCCGGTGGCACCGATAACCACCTGTTCCTGGTCAGCCTGATCCGTCAGGGCCTGACCGGCAAGGATGCCGATGCTGCCCTGGGCCGCGCCCACATCACCGTCAACAAGAACGCCGTGCCGAACGACCCGCAATCGCCGTTCGTGACCTCGGGCCTGCGCATCGGTACCCCGGCGGTGACCACCCGTGGCTTCAAGGTGACCCAGTGCGTCACGCTGGCCGGCTGGATCTGCGACATTCTCGACAACCTCGGCGATGCCGATGTCGAGGCCAATGTCGCGCAGCAAGTGGCGGCCCTGTGCGCGGACTTCCCGGTTTATCGCTGAGTCGGTTTTGGAGTAATGACTATGCAACGCTATTCGGGCTTCGGCCTCTTCAAACACTCTCTCAGCCATCACGAAAACTGGCAGCGGATGTGGCGCACGCCGACCCCGAAAAAGGTCTATGACGTGGTCATTGTCGGCGGTGGCGGGCACGGCCTGGCGACCGCCTACTACCTGGCCAAGGAACACGGCATCACCAATGTGGCCGTGGTCGAGAAGGGCTGGCTGGGCGGCGGTAACACCGCGCGCAACACCACCATCGTGCGCTCCAACTACCTGTGGGACGAATCGGCCCACCTGTACGAACACGCGATGAAGTTGTGGGAAGGCCTGTCCCAGGACTTGAACTACAATGTGATGTTCTCCCAGCGTGGCGTCTACAACCTGTGCCATACCCTGCAGGACATCCGTGATTCCGAGCGTCGCGTCAGCGCCAACCGCCTCAACGGCGTGGACGGCGAGCTGCTCAACGCCAAGCAAGTGGCCGACGAGATCCCGTACCTGGATTGCTCGAAAAACACCCGCTACCCGGTGATGGGCGCTACCGTCCAGCGTCGCGGCGGCGTGGCCCGTCACGATGCCGTGGCCTGGGGCTTTGCCCGGGCGGCGGACGCGTTGGGCGTGGACCTGATCCAGCAGACCGAAGTGATCGGTTTCCGCAAGGAAAATGGCGTGTGCATCGGCGTGGAAACCAACAAGGGTTTCATCGGCGCCAAGCGCGTCGGCGTGGTGACGGCCGGTAACTCCGGGCACATGGCCAAGCTCGCGGGCTTCCGCCTGCCGATCGAATCCCACCCGCTGCAAGCGCTGGTGTCCGAGCCGATCAAGCCGATCATCGACAGCGTGATCATGTCCAACGCCGTGCACGGCTACATCAGCCAGTCCGACAAGGGTGACCTGGTGATCGGTGCCGGTATCGACGGCTACAACGGCTACGGCCAGCGTGGCTCGTATCCGGTGATCGAACACACGGTCCAGGCCATCGTCGAGATGTTCCCGGTGTTGTCCCGCGTACGCATGAACCGCCAGTGGGGCGGCATCGTCGACACCACGCCGGACGCCTGCCCGATCATCTCCAAGACCCCGGTGCCGAACATGTTCTTCAACTGCGGTTGGGGCACCGGCGGCTTCAAGGCGACACCTGGCTCGGGCAACGTATTTGCCGCGAGCCTGGCCAAGGGTGAAATGCACCCCTTGGCCGCACCTTTCTCCATCGACCGTTTCCACAACGGTGCGTTGATCGATGAACACGGCGCTGCTGCGGTTGCCCACTAACAGGAGAAATCCCCATGTTGCACATCTTCTGTCCTCACTGCGGCGAACTGCGCTCCGAAGAGGAATTCCATGCATCCGGCCAGGCGCATATCCCGCGTCCACTGGATCCGAACGCCTGCACCGACGAACAGTGGGGCGACTACATGTTCTTCCGTGACAACCCGCGCGGGTTGCACCACGAACTGTGGGATCACGTCGCCGGTTGCCGCCAGTACTTCAACGTGACCCGCGACACCGTGACCTACGAGATTCTCGAAACGTACAAGATCGGCCAAAAGCCGCAATTCACCGACAAGGCTGACAGTCCGAAAGCGGCCGCACAGGCTCTGGGAGAGAAGGTATGAGCCAGATCAATCGCCTGTCCAACGGTGGACGGATCGACCGCAACAAAGCGCTGAGCTTCACCTTCAACGGCCAGACCTACAAAGGCTTCGAGGGCGATTCCCTGGCCGCTGCGCTGCTGGCCAACGGTGTCGACATCATTGGCCGCAGCTTCAAGTATTCGCGTCCGCGCGGCATCTTCGCCGCCGGTGCCGAAGAGCCGAATGCCGTGCTGCAGATCGGTGCCACCGAAGCCACGCAAATCCCTAACGTGCGCGCCACGCAACAGGCGCTGTACCAGGGTTTGGTCGCCACCAGCACCAACGGCTGGCCGAACGTGAACAACGACATGATGGGGATTCTCGGCAAGGTCGGCGGCAAGCTGATGCCGCCGGGCTTCTACTACAAAACCTTCATGTACCCGCAATCGTTCTGGATGACCTACGAGAAGTACATCCGCAAGGCCGCAGGGCTGGGTCGTTCGCCGACCGAGAACGATCCGGACACCTACGACTACATGAACCGTCACTGCGACGTGCTGATCGTCGGCGCAGGCCCCGCGGGCCTGGCGGCCGCACTGGCCGCGGCCCGCAGCGGTGCGCGTGTCATCCTGGCCGATGAGCAGGAAGAGTTCGGCGGCAGCCTGCTCGACTCCCGCGAGAGCCTGGACGGCAAGCCGGCGACCGAGTGGGTCGCTGCGGCGGTGGCTGAACTGCGCTCGATGCCAGAAGTGGTGTTGCTGCCTCGCGCCACGGTGAACGGTTACCACGACCATAACTTCCTGACCATCCACGAGCGCCTCACCGACCACCTCGGCGATCGCGCACCGATCGGCCAGGTCCGCCAACGCATCAACCGCGTCCGCGCCAAGCGCGTGGTCCTGGCGACCGGCGCCTGCGAGCGCCCGCTGGTCTATGGCAACAACGACGTGCCGGGCAACATGCTGGCGGGTGCGGTGTCCACCTACGTGCGTCGCTACGGCGTGGCACCGGGCAAGAAACTGGTGCTGAGCACCAACAACGACCACGCCTATCGCGTGGCCCTGGACTGGTTCGACGCCGGCCTGCAAGTGGTGGCTGTCGCCGATGCGCGCAGCAACCCGCGTGGTGCGCTGGTGGAAGAAGCCCGCGCCAAGGGCATTCGCATCCTTACCGGCAGCGCTGTGATCGAGGCCCGTGGCAGCAAGCGCGTCACCGGGGCACGTGTTGCCGCGATCGACGTGCGAGCTCACAAAGTCACCAGCCCCGGCGAATGGCTGGACTGCGACCTGGTGGCCAGCTCCGGCGGCTACAGCCCGGTGGTTCACCTGGCTTCGCACCTGGGTGGCAAGCCGATCTGGCGTGAAGACATCCTCGGTTTCGTACCGGGCGAAGCACCGCAAAAGCGTGTCTGCGTCGGTGGTGTGAACGGTGTCTACAGCCTTGGTGATACCTTGGCTGACGGTTTTGAAGGCGGCGTGCGCGCGGCCAACGAAGCCGGCTTCAAGGCCGTGGAGGGCGTGTTGCCCAAAGCCCTGAGCCGTCACGAAGAGCCAACCCTGGCGCTGTTCCAGGTGCCCCACGAAAAATCCACTGCACGGGCGCCGAAGCAATTCGTCGACCTGCAGAACGACGTCACCGCCGCCGCCATCGAGCTCGCCACCCGCGAAGGCTTCGAGTCGGTGGAACACGTCAAGCGCTACACCGCACTGGGCTTCGGTACCGACCAGGGCAAGCTGGGCAATGTCAACGGCCTGGCCATCGCGGCCCGCTCGCTGAACGTGAGCATCCCGCAGATGGGCACCACCATGTTCCGTCCGAACTACACGCCGGTGACCTTCGGCGCGGTGGCGGGCCGGCACTGTGGGCACATCTTCGAGCCGGTGCGTTACACCGCACTGCATGCCTGGCATGTGAAAAGCGGCGCCGAGTTCGAAGACGTCGGCCAGTGGAAGCGTCCTTGGTACTTCCCGAAGAACGGCGAAGACATGCATGCCGCGGTCAAGCGCGAATGCAAGGCCGTGCGTGACAGTGTTGGCCTGCTGGACGCCTCGACCCTGGGCAAGATCGACATCCAGGGTCCGGATGCTCGCGAGTTCCTCAACCGCGTCTACACCAACGCCTGGACCAAGCTCGACGTGGGCAAGGCCCGCTACGGCCTGATGTGCAAGGAAGACGGCATGGTCTTCGACGACGGCGTAACAGCCTGTCTGGCGGACAACCACTTCCTGATGACCACCACCACCGGCGGCGCAGCGCGCGTGCTGCAATGGCTGGAGATCTATCACCAGACTGAATGGCCGGACCTGAAGGTGTACTTCACCTCGGTCACTGACCACTGGGCGACCATGACCCTGTCGGGCCCCAACAGCCGCAAGCTGCTGAGCGACGTCACTGACATCGACCTGGACAAGGACGCTTTCCCGTTCATGACCTGGAAGGAAGGCCTGGTGGGCGGCGTGCCGGCGCGGGTGTTCCGGATCTCGTTTACCGGTGAGCTGTCGTACGAAATCAACGTCCAGGCCGACTACGCCATGGGCGTGCTCGAGCAGATCGTCGAGGCCGGCAAGAAGTACAACCTGACCCCGTATGGCACCGAGACCATGCACGTATTGCGGGCCGAGAAGGGCTTCATCATCGTCGGTCAGGACACTGACAGCTCGATGACCCCGGACGACCTGAACATGGGCTGGTGCGTAGGACGTACCAAACCGTTTTCGTGGATCGGCTGGCGCGGCATGAATCGCGAAGATTGCGTGCGTGAAGACCGCAAGCAACTGGTGGGCCTCAAGCCGATCGACCCGAATGTCTGGCTGCCGGAGGGCGCGCAACTGGTGTTCAACACCAAGCAGGCGATCCCGATGACCATGGTTGGTCACGTGACCTCCAGCTATGCCCACAACTCCCTGGGTTATTCATTTGCCATGGGCGTGGTCAAGGGCGGGCTCAAGCGGATGGGCGAGCGCGTGTTCGCGCCATTGGCCGACGGCAGCGTGATCGAGGCAGAGATTGTTTCTTCGGTGTTCTTCGATCCGAAGGGGGATCGGCAGAATATCTAACATTTAAGCCCTGTGGTGGGGGCGTGTGGGAGCAAAGCTTGCTCGCGATGCAGGCGACACGGTAGCCATCAGACCGAGTTATCGTTCATCGCGGGCAAGCCTTGCTCCCACAGCGCCACCCACCGGCAGGTCGAACAAGCATTCAGACAGGTGCTCCATATGACCGCAGTCAACGTGTACCCACAACGCCCAACCACCGGGGCCAAGGCCGAGTCGTCGCTGCACCATGCCGACCTCGCCAGCCTGGTGGGCAAGGGCCGCAAGAACGCCGGTGTGACCGTGCGCGAGAAAAAACTCCTGGGCCACCTGACCCTTCGTGGCGACGGTCACGACCCGGCGTTCGCCGCCGGCGTGCACAAGGCCCTGGGCCTGGAATTGCCAGGTGCGCTGACCGTCATCGTCAAGGGTGAAACCAGCCTGCAATGGCTCGGCCCGGATGAATGGCTGCTGGTGGTGCCCACCGGCGAAGAGTTCGCCTCCGAGCAGAAACTGCGCGAAGCCCTGGGCGACCTGCACATCCAGATCGTCAACGTCAGCGGCGGCCAGCAGATCCTCGAACTGTCCGGCCCGAACGTGCGCGACGTGCTGATGAAGTCCACCAGCTACGATGTTCACCCAAGCAACTTCCCGGTGGGCAAGGCCGTGGGCACGGTGTTCGCCAAATCGCAACTGGTGATTCGCCACACCGGCGAAGACACCTGGGAACTGGTGATCCGCCGCAGCTTCTCGGATTACTGGTGGCTGTGGTTGCAGGATGCCGCGGCTGAGTATGGGTTGAGCGTGCAGGCATAAGGACTAAAGCCGACCACGGCCTTTGTGGCGAGGGAGCTTGCTCCCGCTCGGTTGCGCAGCAACCGCCAAAAGCGAGGACTGCTGCGCAGCCCAGCGGGAGCAAGCTCCCTCGCCACAGGGTTCTTTGTCGCCCAGTTAATTTTGAACAGGAGTCACCGCAATGAGCCGCGCCCCAGACACATGGATCTTGACTGCCGACTGCCCCAGCGTGCTCGGCACGGTGGACGCGGTGACCCGCTTTCTGTTCGAGCAGGGCTGCTACGTCACCGAGCACCACTCTTTCGACGACCGACTCTCGGGGCGCTTCTTCATTCGCGTGGAGTTTCGTCAACCGGATGGTTTTGACGAGCAGAATTTCCGCTCCGGCCTGGCCGAGCGTGCCGAAGCCTTCGGCATGGTCTTCGAACTGACGCCGCCCAACTACCGGCCCAAAGTGGTGATCATGGTCTCCAAGGCCGATCACTGCCTCAACGACTTGCTCTACCGCCAGCGCATCGGCCAGTTGTCCATGGACGTGGTGGCCGTGGTCTCCAACCACCCCGACCTCAAGCCGCTGGCCGACTGGCACCAGATTCCCTACTACCATTTCCCCCTGGACCCGAACGACAAGCCCTCCCAGGAGCGGCAGGTGTGGCAGGTGATCGAAGACACCGGTGCCGAGTTGGTGATCCTTGCGCGCTACATGCAAGTGCTGTCGCCGGAGTTGTGCCGCAAGCTCGACGGCAAGGCGATCAATATCCACCACTCGCTGCTGCCGGGTTTCAAGGGCGCCAAGCCGTATCACCAGGCCTACAACAAAGGCGTGAAACTGGTGGGCGCCACGGCGCACTACATCAACAACGACCTGGACGAAGGTCCGATCATCGCCCAGGGCGTGGAAGTGGTGGACCACAGCCACTATCCCGAAGACCTGATCGCCAAGGGCCGGGACATCGAAGGGCTCACCCTGGCCCGGGCCGTGGGGTATCACATCGAGCGAAGGGTGTTCTTGAACGCCAATCGCACTGTCGTTCTTTAGACCGACATCGCGAGCAAGCTCGCTCCCACAGGGAGTACGCGATCAACTGTGGGAGCGAGCTTGCTCGCGATGAGGCCCTTACAGACAACAAAGAAACAAAGACACAAGCACTAACCCGAGCAATCAACGCGCTGCCTGCCTGGGCAACGCAGTTCCACAAAAACAACAGCGAGGTGAAAGCATGTCTGGTAATCGTGGTGTCGTGTATCTCGGCAACGGCAAGGTCGAAGTACAGAAAATCGACTATCCAAAAATGCAGGACCCGCGCGGCAGGAAGATTGAGCACGGTGTCATCCTGCGCGTGGTCTCCACCAACATCTGCGGCTCCGACCAGCACATGGTGCGCGGCCGTACCACTGCCCAGACCGGCCTGGTCCTGGGTCACGAAATCACCGGTGAAGTGATCGAAAAGGGCAGCGACGTCGAGAACCTGAAAATCGGTGATCTGGTGTCGGTGCCGTTCAACGTGGCTTGCGGGCGCTGCCGTTCCTGCAAAGAGCAACATACTGGCGTCTGCCTGACCGTCAACCCGGCCCGTGCCGGTGGTGCCTACGGTTACGTGGACATGGGCGACTGGACCGGCGGCCAGGCCGAATACGTGCTGGTGCCGTACGCCGACTTCAACCTGTTGAAACTGCCGGACCGCGACAAGGCCATGGAAAAAATCCGTGACCTGACCTGCCTGTCCGACATCCTGCCGACCGGCTACCACGGCGCCGTCACCGCCGGCGTTGGCCCTGGCAGCACCGTCTACATCGCCGGTGCCGGCCCGGTTGGCCTGGCAGCTGCTGCTTCCGCTCGCCTGCTGGGTGCGGCGGTGGTGATCATCGGTGACGTCAACTCCATCCGCCTGGCCCACGCCAAGGCCCAGGGCTTTGAAATCGTCGACCTGTCCACCGACACCCCGTTGCACGAACAAATCGCCGCGCTGCTGGGCGAGCCGGAAGTCGACTGTGCCGTCGATTGCGTGGGCTTCGAAGCCCGCGGTCACGGCCATGACGGCGTCAAGCACGAAGCCCCGGCCACCGTGCTCAACTCGTTGATGGGCGTGGTGCGTGTCGCTGGCAAAATCGGCATCCCTGGCCTCTACGTCACCGAAGACCCGGGCGCAGTCGATGCGGCGGCGAAAATGGGCAGCCTGAGCATTCGCTTCGGCTTGGGCTGGGCTAAATCCCACAGCTTCCACACCGGCCAGACCCCGGTGATGAAGTACAACCGCCAGCTGATGCAGGCGATCATGTGGGACCGTATCAACATTGCTGAAATCGTTGGTGTGCAGGTGATCAGCCTGGATGACGCGCCGAAGGGTTATGGCGAGTTCGATGCGGGTGTGCCGAAGAAGTTTGTGATTGATCCGCATAAGTTGTTTAGTGCGGCGTAAGGTTGGAAGCAAAACGGGAGAAGGGCGACAGTGATGTCGTCCTTTTTTATTTACCCGATAGCAAATCTCCAACGTTATGAATTCTGATCAGTCGTCGCCTAGCGTAGTTCTTGTTTTAGGTTTTTTGGCGAATGGTGTTTGGGAATGAGCGTCTAGCGCGCTCCGAACGTAATAACCTTGCCTTAAGGCGCGCCTGAAAGTTCATCGTCTTGGACATTTCTTCCATAGGAATATCGCTGGAGGGGACGGACTTCGCAATATTTTTCAAATTCTCATATTCCAAGACCTGTGCCGGCAGGTGACGCTTCGATTCGCCTAAGGCTACGGAGCGAAGTTTGTAAATTTCGAATTTTTTGAGTTCTTTTGCCGGGGCTTTGACCGTCAGGGGGAGTATGTTGGAATTAACCACGCGACTCATATCTTTAGATGTTAGCGATAAAGACACCAAACTGTCGCCAGATAGCTCTCCTACGATTTTGTCGATGATATGAGGGGTGCCTAGAAAATCGTTAAATGATCCTATATTTAAGTTTTTAGTTGTTAAGTTGGGTTTCGATGCGAGCATCAGGCTAGGAAACCTGATATGCCCTGTCGGGTCCTGCTGATTCACCGGATCTCCAGCGCAATACGCATACGCATTCAACCCACCCTCCCCAAACGGACTCAAACTGTCCGGGCTGTTAAACCGCATCAACACCGGATTGAACGCCCGATAGCCATTGCCCAACAAATAATGCCCCGTCACTGGGTCCGCCCGTTCGCCGTTGAAGCCAAGCAGGCTGAGCAAGCCGATTTGCGCAGGGCGGTGGCCGTAGGGGGTGTAGGCGAGGGGATGAGGCTGTATGGCATCGAGCGCGTGCAGCACCGAGCGTTGCTGATCGGTGGCGAGCAAGGTGGTTTCGATGACGCCATCCTGGCGCTGTTGTTGCGCCAGGAGTTGGTCGTCTTGCTGGAAAATCGATCGTTGTACCGAGCCTTGGATTTCGCTGCTCAGGCGCTCTTTCAGGTAGAAGCGCTGGGTGCGGGCCTGGGCCGATGGCGTGCAATCGGCCAGGCGATCCAGTGGGTCGTAATGGTAGCGGCAGAGCAGCGTTTTGCGGTTCGCCGACATGGATTGACTCCTGCGCGAGCCGATGGTTAATCCGGCGTCACTCTCGTGGCCTGCATACCTTTGTCACCCTTTTCGATTTCAAAGGAGACGGTTTGCCTTTCTTTCAACGTTTTATAACCTTCGCCGGATATCGCTGAGTAATGAACGAACAGTTCCTCGCCTCCTTTGCCGCAGGTAATGAAGCCATAGCCCTTTGCATCGTTAAACCACTTAACGGTTCCTTTGATTCGGTCGTTCATTTTTATTGTCCTGCTTGCCCGAATGAAGAAAGGCACAGGGACTGTGGTTTGCCCATGGCCTTGTTTTTCGTTGTCTCGGCTAGAGCTTAGAGCCGGCACAGGCAGTTGCCTACTGTCAGAGTTGACAGTAGGCAATACCGAGAAGAGATAAGGGGTTGTGCGTTGATAGTTGGATGACTGCCGCAGCAGTCATGCCATGGCTTGAGCCTGCAACCGTCGACCGATCACATCCAGCACATCGCAGCCATCGCGCAACGGAATCGCCAGGAGCAGGGCGAAGTCGTGGAGGACAACGGCGTCGGAACTGATTTCTTCGCGAAAGGCGATGTTCTCCAGCAATTGGGTGACGGCGCGGATGCGGTAGGCGGCGGTTTCGTGGAGGACGTCGAGGGGGGCCTGGGTGTCGATGAGCAGGGCGGCGGGGGTGCAGTCGACGCCGGTGAGGGGCATGTATCGGTTCATTGGGTGGATCTCCGAGGTTCAATGGATGCCGCCACTCACT
The DNA here is from genome assembly GCF_052112205.1 of Pseudomonas sp. Lb2C2. Classification (NCBI taxonomy): domain Bacteria; kingdom Pseudomonadati; phylum Pseudomonadota; class Gammaproteobacteria; order Pseudomonadales; family Pseudomonadaceae; genus Pseudomonas; species Pseudomonas sp. Lb2C2. The sequence continues at coordinate 728,742 of NZ_JAUTYW010000003.1, forward strand.
CGTCGCCAAAACGAATGGGTGGCAGCTGTACGCAGGTTGGCGAACCGGATAACCACGGAAACCGGCAGACCCGAAGGCCTCCCGCGCACAACTGCCATTGAGCAGTTCTGCGGGTGCAAAAGCCCGTGCCAAAAAGCAGGGCTTCTGACCGTAGTTTATCGAGTCGCCAAACCCGAGTCGCCATGTGGACGACGGGACGAACTATAGGCATCGCGGATTGGCTTGGGCAAGGCTCGCTGTTGCGGGTGATTTCCCAAGTAGTTGTAAGATTTTTAGTCGACGATGATCGAGTGCTGTTGTGGCGAGGGGATTTATCCCCGTTGGGCTGCGCAGCTGCCCCCAAACCAGGCAACTCGGTCTGCCAGGAAGGTTGAGTTCACTGTTTTAGGGCTGCTGCGCAGCCCAGCGGGGATAAATCCCCTCGCCACAGTTACTGCCGGACAGTTGCGGTCTCGACCCGTTCGCAGAATTCAGGGTGGAAACCTTTGGCGCTAGGGCCTTGGCAATAGGCTTGCGCCTGGGCCAGGGCGGCGGCGCTGAAGTTCAGGCTGCGGGGCATACCGGCAAAGGTTTCGTAGCCACCCTGCTGGGTCTTGATCGCGTCGAAGCCCGGCATGTCGTAGACCAGTTCCACGTCATCGTCAGCGAGCAGGCGCGCCTTGACCGTCACTTGCGTGTATTGCTTGCCCCCGGGCGCGCCATTGAGCGCCGCCAGGCCGTGGCCGACAACCCGCAGCATGTGCGGGACCCAGGGCTCGCAGTCATCCGCGCAAGCACCGGGACGGTAAAGCACGGTCAGCGTTTGCTGGTCGCGGGTCACCTCGGTCAGCGTCGGGTCGGAGCGCTTGATGCGATGCTCGATGGTCAGCCAGGTCTTTTGTTCTTCGCTGGTGCCGTCGGCCAGCTCCGGATTCACCGGGCCACGCTGGCACTCGGTGATGCCGAGGGCAATGAGCATGCCCGCCAGGATGACGGCGAGGGTCGCGCCGCCGATTTTTACATTCATAGGCAAACTCTGCTGGAGGAAGTCGCACTGTACGGTAACGGTGCAGACGATGGCAGGGCGCCTTGAGACGCTGTGCAGGAACAGTGACGCGGTTGCCATTCCCGATCAAAGAGACAGGTTGAAGTAGTCTCCGTCCATTAACCTGCACATTCTGGTGTCCGGGCTTTCGCAGCGATTATTCACCCACCCTGAAAAGGCCGGTTCCAGGATCTGCTGATACTCCACATTCAGATTTATGTCCCCGTATCGGCACGTGATGGTCGCCCTTGTGGCAGCCTGTTGGTCCTCGTCGGCCTTATGGATGACGTACCCGGCACCTTCGAATTGCAACGATGCCGGGTCGACCACGTCCACCAGGCTTTCGCTCTCCCATTCGGGGCCGTCCTGTACCTCGACGAAGAAAACATCTTCCACCGATTCGATGTTTCTATGGATGTCAGTGACGGCGGGGCAGGTTATTTCACTGGCATGGGCGTGGCCGATGATCAGCAAAAGCAACACCGCGCCTCCCGCCAGTATTTTTTTCATGTGCCAGGCTCCAGGTCTCAGTTCGACGATTCACGGCTTTGGTCCGGCGGGCTACTGTCAATGTTGTCAGTCGTTTATGTCAATTTAGAACTGTATATTGATATTTTGTAACTTTTAGCTATATAAAAAAGCGCAATTTCGGTAAATCAGACGCTTCTGACGGCCTCGGAAGATTTTTCTGTAATGGCTATCGGCCAGCCATGTAATACATTTAGGAACAATTTCCGTCCGAGCCAGTCCAACGCACGCTTTACGCCGCTCTTCATGGGCGGCTTTTTCATGCTCAAGAGGATGTTCCGGATGAAGGTTTCACGCAGTTTTGCTCTGTCTTGCCTGTTGGCGCTGGCTGCCAGCCCAGCCTTCGCGCAGTTCAGCCTCAGTGATGCAGCCAATGTGGTGTCGGCGATGCAGGGCAACCAAGGCGAGCAGGGCGAGGGCGTCGTGGCCGCGGCGCCGAAAGCCGCCGGGCTGCTCAATACCCTGGGATCGGAACTCAAGATCACGCCGGAACAGGCCATTGGCGGTGCCGGTGCGATGTTGGGGCTGGCGAAGAACCGACTTAGCGAGCCGCAGTTTTCCGAGTTGAGCAAAAGTGTCCCGGGCCTGGACCAGATCGCCGGGAACAGCGCCATCGGCGGGCTCAATGGCCTGGGCGGTTTGCTCGGGGGCGGGTCGGACAAAAATGCACTGCTCGACGGCTTGCTGGGCAACGTCAAGGACACCGGCGACCTGAACAATGCCTTCAGTGCGCTGGGCATGGACAGCGGCATGATCGGCCAGTTTGCCCCGATCATCTTGCAGTACCTCGGCCAACAGGGCGTGGCGGGTTCGTTGCTGCAGAATCTGGGGGGTATCTGGGGCACGGGGGCGGGTGTTTGATGACGGTGGCGACATCGAAAATCCGCCACGCAACCATCAGAATCTCAAGCTGAAGTAGTCGGTGTTCACCGGCCTGCAGGAGTGGGTGTCCCGGCTGGCGTAATGGTTGCCCGACCAGGGCAAGGACGCCGGCTCCTGGACGTCAAGATAATCCAGCGTGAGGTTGTTCTCGCCGTAATTGCAGGTGATGGTCACTCTCCTCGGCACCTGTTCATCTTCGTCGGGTTCATGGATCGCGAACTCGGCGTCGTTGAATTGCTGCACCGCTGGGTTGGCCTCCTGTCCAAGGTCCTGGCTCTGCCATTCTCGATCACCCTGAATTTCTACCGTTTCAGTGGTTCCATGGATGAGAGTTGCAGCCGGACAGGTGACTTCTGCGGCATGAACATGGCCGATTATCAGTAAGCAAATTCCAGCGCCGCCGTCAGTCATGAAGTTTCTCATGGGCTTGCCTCCACAAATGTGTCCCGGCGACATGTTTGCGGCTGTGCCGAGTGAGGGCTACTGTCAATGCTGACAGTCGTTTATGTTGATTTGGAATTAAAAAGCTATTTTTTGAATCGTGAAGTTTACGGTTGGCGAAGAACCGGCCCAGCGAGCTGCGGGATCCTTTAGGACTCTGGTTGCAGTCATTCAATTAGTTGTACTTCTTATGGTGGTGGCGACTGCAACCCAGTCCTTTATGTTGTAGCTGCTGTTGGCGAGGCTCGGACCTTCTTCACGTAGAGTGATTAGATATTTGATGGTGCGCTCCATCTCGTTATTGCTAGCGAGTCTGTCTAACCTCCAGTTCAGTTCTTCGGAAGCGTTTAGATGCTGGCTATATTTCTCCGAAGTTAGCACTTCATTACTTAGGTTTCGGTTATCTAAGAGATTGTTAAGATGTAAGTCTGCTTTCTCTAGGTAGCTATATATTTTTTCTCCTGGGGCGAGTTCTTTTAACGGAGTGATTTTTGCTGGCTTGGGTAGGGCGCGCACAATAATGGCGTCGGGGTGGGTTTTATTAGCGTCAGCAAGTAGTTTGAGTTTGTCCGCTCCTCCAAATCTTTCTTCGATACTCATCACCGATTTAAAAAAATGCGTTTTTCCATGGAATGGATTTTTCATAAGTAGATAGGTGTTATCGAAGAAGAGGTCAAAAAACCAAGCAGGTATTAGGTTATGTCCTGTAGGATCTTTTCGGCTAATAGGGTCCCCAGCGCAATATGCATACGCGTTCAGCCCACCTTTGCCAAACGGACTCCAGCTGTCCGGACTGTTAAACCGCATCAACACCGGATTGAACGCCCGATACCCATTCCCCAACAAATAATGCCCCGTCACCGGATCCGGCCGTTCACCATTAAACCCAAGCAAACTGAGCAAGCCGTTTTCCGCCGGGCGATGGCCGTAAGCGGTGTAGGCGAGGGGATGAGGCCCGGTTGCATCGAGCACATTCAATACCGAACGCTGCTGATCAGTCGCCAGCAGAGTGATTCCGACCTCGGCATCCTCGCGCCGAAGTTGCGCCAACAGCTGGTCGTCGTGCTGGAAGATGCTACGTTGCACCGTGCCCTGTATCTCGGAGGCCAATCGGCTTTTGCAGTAAAAGCGCTGAATGCCAGCCTCAGCGGATGGCACACAATCGACCAGACGATCCAACGGGTCGTAGTGGTAGCGGCACAATACGGTTTCGCGAGGGGTGGCAGGCATGTTCCGAACTCCGTGCAAGGTCCAAAAAGCCGGACCTTCAGCATCGGAGGTTTTTCAGTCGCTGCCTACTATCAGAACTGTTAGTCAGCACGGCCTTCACTGCGTAACGCCGCGATGCGCCGGTCCTTTTCAGTCCAGAGCTGGTTGACCCAATCCTGCACCTGCTGGCGAAACACCGGGTCGTTTTCGTAATCGCCTTGCCACAGCGTCGGGTCCAGTTCGCGGGTCTGGATGTCGATGATGACCCTGGGCACCGCGCCGCTGATCAAGTCCCAAAAACCGGGAATGCGTTTCTGCGGGTACACCACCGTCACGTCCAGCACCGCGTCCAGCTGTTCGCCCATGGCCGCCAGCACGAAGGCCACGCCACCGGCCTTGGGCTTGAGCAGGTGGGTAAAGGGGGATTGCTGTTGTTGGCTTTTGGCGGCGGTGAAGCGCGTGCCTTCGAGGTAGTTGACCACGGTGACCGGTTGGCGCTTGAACAGCTCGCAGGCGGCCTTGGTGATTTCCAGGTCCTTGCCGGCCAGTTCCGGGTTTTTCGCCAGGAACGCCTTGGTGTAGCGCTTCATGAACGGGTAGTCCAGCGCCCACCAGGCCAACCCCAGGAACGGCACCCAGATCAGCTCTTTCTTGAGGAAGAACTTGAAGAACGGCGTGCGCCGGTTGAGGGCCTGGACGAGGGCGGGGATGTCTACCCAGGATTGGTGATTGCTGATCACCAGGTAGGACGTATCGCGGCGCAGGTCGGCGCCGCCGCGGATGTCCCAGCGGGTGGGGATGCACAGGGCGAAGATCAGCTTGTCGATCTCGGCCCAGGTCTCGGCGATCCACATCACCGCCCACGAGGCATAGTCGCGAAAGCGCCCGGGCAGGACCAGTTTGAGCACGGCGAACACCATCAGCGGCCCGAACAGCACCAGGGTGTTGAGCAATAACAGCAGCGTGACGAAACAGCCGGTGAGCAGGCGGCGCATAGATGACTCTTGCAAACAGGTGGGCGGGCCATGATAAGCAAGCTTCGGGCGGCAGGCCAAATCGGTGTGGACGAAAGTTTCACTTGGGCTTGGCTAAACTGGATCGGCTTTTGTGGCGAGGGAGCAAGCTCCCTCGCCACAGGGATGTTTAACCGAACGAATTCGTTGACCACGGTCTAAAACCCCACTCCCACAATGGAAGCCCTAACTACATGAAATCAGTTCTTGCCCTGCTTTCCCTGGTGGTCCTTCCAGTGCTGGCCGCCGAGCCAACCCTGTACGGGCGCTACGAATACATCGCGTTGCCGGAAATCGGCGGTGAAGTGCTCAAGGCCAAGATGGACACCGGCGCCCTGACCGCCTCGCTGTCAGCCAAGGACATCGAGACCTTCACCCGCGACGGCGATGACTGGGTGCGGTTCCGCCTGGCGACCAAGGATGCGAGCAACAAGGTCTACGAACACAAGATCGCGCGCATCAGCAAGATCAAGACCCGTTCCGAGGAAGATGAAGACGACGACGAAAAGATCGCGCCCACCAAGCGCCCGGTGGTCGATCTGGAGTTGTGCCTGGGTAACGTCAAGCGCACGGTCGAGGTCAACCTGACGGACCGCAGCAGTTTCAATTACCCACTGCTGATTGGCGCCAAGGCGTTGCGTGAGTTTGGCGCGGCGGTGAACCCGGCTCGGCGGTTTACGGCGGATAAGCCGGATTGTTGATGAGCGTGCCTCAGACTGGTGCGGATAGCCCCCGGTAGTCGTGCATGAAGGGCTGGCGATTAAATTTTCAGCTCTTCATATGGCTAATTCCGAATGTATTTAATTTGGACTTTTTCATTGAATCGCAGTGGGCTGCGAGAATTGCCTAGAGGTATGCTGGCCCAAGTGTCGTTTGCTACTCGCGATGGCAATCTTTGGAGGTTTTTGGATATTTCTAAGTTGTTTGTTAGATATTTTATCGCGTCGCTTTTTGAAATTACTGATGATGCTTCTTGGCGGCGGGTGGGGCTGATCAAGTGTTTTATCTGGGTTTCATACTCGGGTGGCATTGTTTCTATAAGTTTTTTGGCTCGAGAAATGCTTTTTTTGTCAACTACCTTGGCGATGTCGACAATCTGCTCCGGTATTAAGCCGCTCAGGTGTACGGGGTTGTCCTCGAATAATTTATTGAATTTTGGATTTATGTTCGTTTTTCTGTATATGACTGGAGCGCCACGGAATGCCTTGCGAGCAGTTGTAGATATATTTATATGTTTGCGACTCATTAATCCCCATACTCTAAAGCGTGTTCCCAATCCCCATAAATGCCCCGTAGGATCGCTCCGATTGATGGAGTCTCCTCCACAGTACCCATATGCATTCAGCCCACCCTCCCCAAACGGACTCAAACTGTCCGGACTGTTAAACCGCATCAACACCGGATTGAACGCCCGATACCCGTTACCCAATAAATAATGCCCGGTCACCGGGTCCGGCAGTTCACCATTAAACCCAAGCAAACTGAGCAAGCCATTTTCCGTCGGGCGATGGCCGTAGGGTGTGTAAGCGAGGGGGTTAGGCCCGGTTGCATCAAGCGCATTCAATACTGAACGCTGTTGATCGGTCGCCAGCAGGGCGGTGTCGACCTTTGCATCTTCGCGGCGCCGTTGCGCCAACAGCTGGTCGTCATGCTGGAAAACGCTGCGTTGCACCGCCCCCTGTATCTCGGTAGCCAATCGGCTTTTGCAGTAAAAGCGCTGAATGCCGGCCTGCTCAACGGGCGCACAATCGACCAGGCTATCCAGCGGGTCGTAGCGGTAGCGGCACAATACGGTTTCGCGAGGGGAGGCAGGCATTGACTGAGCTCCAGGTGAAAAAAAACCGGCCTTCAGCATCAGCCGTTTTCCAGCGCTTGCCAACTATCAGAACTGCTAGGCATGGCCGCCACCACCGACAAACTCGACTGCCGATTGACGTACCCCAAGCCTTGCGGCACCGTTCCGGCAACTTTACTGCCGGGCTCGCAAGCCATGCCTCATATCCTGATTGTCGAAGACGAAGCCGCCATCGCCGATACACTGGTGTTTGCCCTGCAAGGGGAGGGGTTTGACACCACCTGGTTGAGCCTTGGCGCAGCCGCCCTCGAACACCAGAAAAATACTCCGGCGGACCTGATCATTCTCGATGTGGGGCTGCCGGATATCAGCGGCTTCGAGACGTGTAAAAATCTCAGACGTTTCAGCGACGTTCCGGTGATCTTTCTGACAGCCCGGGATGGCGAGATCGACCGGGTGGTGGGCCTGGAGATCGGTGCTGACGATTACGTGGTCAAACCCTTCAGCCCCCGTGAGGTGGCGGCCAGGGTCCGGGCGATCCTAAAACGTGTGGCGCCGAGGCCGGCGGTGGAGCCGGGCATGGCGCTGTTTCAGGTCGATGCCGACCGTGTGCAGATCAACTATCGCGGCAAACCGCTGAACCTCACGCGTCACGAGTTCCGCCTGCTCAATTGTCTGCTGGAGCAACCTGAGCGGGTCTTCAGCCGCGAACAATTGCTCGATGCCCTGGGCGTGGCCAGCGATGCCGGCTACGAGCGCAGCATCGACAGCCACATCAAGAGCGTGCGCGCCAAGCTGCGCCTGGTCCGGGCCGAGGCCGAGCCGATCCAGACGCATCGGGGCCTGGGCTACAGCTACAGCCCGGGGCACAGCTGATGTCGCTGGGGATCCGGATTTTCCTGGTGTATGTGCTGTTTATCGCCTTGACCGGTTATTTCGTGCTCAACACGGTCATGGAGGAAATCCGCCCCGGCGTGCGCCAGTCCACCGAAGAAACCCTGGTGGACACGGCCAACCTGATGGCCGAGATCCTGCGAGACGATTTCAAGGCCGGCACCCTCAACCAGAATCGCTGGCCGCAGTTGCTCAAGGCCTATGGCGAGCGCCAGCCGGCGGCGACGATCTGGGGCTTGCCGAAAAACCAGGTCAGCCATCGTATCTATGTCACCGATGCCAAGGGCATCGTGGTGCTCGACTCCAGTGGCGTGGCGGTGGGCCAGGATTATTCGCGCTGGAACGACGTCTACCTGACCCTGCGCGGCCACTACGGCGCCCGCTCGACCCGCAGCGTTGCCGATGATCCGACGTCTTCGGTGATGCACGTCGGCGCGCCGATCCGCGACAACGGCCGCATCATTGGGGTCGTCACCGTCGCCAAACCCAACAGTTCCTTGCAGCCCTATGTCGATCGCACCGAGCGGCGCCTGTTGATCTATGGCGCCGGGTTGGTGGCCCTGGGCTTGTTGCTGGGCGGCTTGTTGTCCTGGTGGCTCAGCGCGGCATTGCGGCGTTTGACGAGCTATGCCCAGGCGGTCAGCCAGGGGCGTCGGGTGGAAGTGCCGCATTATCGTGGGGGCGAGTTCGAGCAACTGGCGGGCGCTGTGGAGCACATGCGCACGCAACTGGAAGGCAAGGCTTACGTCGAGCGTTATGTGCATACGCTGACCCACGAGCTCAAGAGCCCGCTGGCGGCGATTCGCGGGGCCGCCGAGCTGCTGCAAAGCGACATGCCCGCCGCCCAGCACCAACGCTTCGTCAATAACATCGACAACGAAAGTGTGCGCATGCAGCAGTTGATCGAACGGTTGCTCAACCTGGCCCAGATCGAGCAGCGCCAGGGGTTGGAAGAAGAAGTCGCGGTGCCGCTGGCAGCGTTGATGGACGAGCTGCTGGAAGCGCGTGGCGGCTGGATTGAAAGTCGCCAGTTGACGGTTGAACAGCATATCGCTGCCGACCTGACGCTGACCGGTGAGCCGTTCCTGTTGCGCCAGGCCTTGGGCAATCTGCTGGAAAACGCCCTGGACTTCACCCCCGTCAACGGTCGGCTACGTATCAGCGCCGAGCGCAACGGAAACCGCGTCGAGATCCGTTTGTTCAATCAGGCCGCGCCGATTCCCGACTACGCGCTGCCACGCCTGAGCGAGCGCTTCTACTCCCTGCCGCGCCCGGACAGCGGCCGCAAGAGCACTGGCCTGGGGCTCAACTTCGTGGAGGAGGTGGTGCAGTTGCATGGGGGGCAATTCAGTATTGGCAATATCGTGGGTGGGGTTGAGGTGGTGCTGAGGTTGCCTTGAGAGAACTTGGTTAATCTTATTATTGATTAATTTACATAACCATTTTTTAGGTTTAATTTCCCCTCAGCACCGGCGAACGATTCAATAAACCTGTCAGCAAGCCATGCCTTACGGTGAGATGACTTTCGGTCGGCTGGTCCTACTCGTGGATACACAACCGGGAGCATGAGCATGGTGAGCCTCTGGCAAAAACTGCAGGCCAAGTTGTTGCGCGCCTTCGCCAAGAGAATGAAGGCGAAGTTTACCTATGACGCTGCGCTGTTTCCGTTGCGCGCAATGGTCGAGCAAACCATCCCGACCCCTGGGGGGCCTGCGCGGGCGCTGTTTTACTGGCCCCATTCGCAGTCCTCGGCGAAGCTGCCGGTGTACTTGAATTTCCATGGCGGTGGCTTTGTCGCGGGGACGCCCGAACACGACGACAGCTATTGCCGTCGACTGGCCCATAACCTGAACTGCCTGGTGGTCAATCTGGACTATGTGCTGGCGCCAGAGCACGCCTTCCCCGCAGCCCCGCGGCAGTGTTTCGCGGTGCTCGAATGGCTGGCCAGCGAAGCCGAAACGCTGGGCATCGATCCTCAGCGTTTCGCAGTCGGCGGCCATAGCGCCGGCGGCAATCTGGCCGCCGCCGTGGCGGGTCTGGCGCGAGGGCATCAAGCGTTGAAGGTGGTGCATCAGTTGATCGACTATGCGGCGCTGGATCTGCACCAGGACCCTGCCTTGAAGACGTCCACCAGTGCCCGGCCACTGCTCAATGCCGGCCTGATGCGCTTCTTCAACAGCTGCTACCTGAGCGATCCGGCACAGGCGCTCGATCCGTTGGCCTCACCCCTGTTGGCGCCGGTCGAGGCGCTGGCGGGGATGCCGCCAGCCACGGTGATCACGGCGCAATACGATATCTTGCGTGCCGAAGGCGAGGCCTATGCCGAGAAGTTGCGCCAGGCCGGCGTGCCGGTGCGCCAGCGAATGTTTGAAGGCTGCGACCATATGTTCACCCACCTGGGACCGGACGAGTCGGCCGAGGAGGCCTGGCAGCTGATGGAGGATTCCCTGCGCGAAGCCTTCCAGACCGTGGATGGCGCGGATGCCGGCGCTTCGGCGCAACGAGGCGAGGGCAGTCTCCACACAATCTCCACAATCGCTCCATAAGCCCAGCACACAGCCACCCCAGACTCTCCCTCATTCGAACAGGGAGAGCCCCACATGAACCGCAGCCTCGCCATAAAACTGGGCATGATCGCCCTATTGATTCTCTTGTTGATGATCCCGTTGTTGATGATCAACGGGCTCATTGATGAGCGCCAGGAACTGCGTGACGGTGTGCTGCAGGACATCGCCCGCAGCTCCAGCTACAACCAGCAACTGATCGGGCCGATGATCGTGGTGCCGTTTCGCAAGAGCGTGAAGGTCTGGAATACCAACGAGAAGACCGGTGTGCGTTTCCTGGAAACCGTCGAGCGAACGGGCGAGTTGTATTTTTTGCCGGAGCAATTCGAACTCGACGGCCAGGTCCGCACCGAAACCCGTGCCCGGGGCATCTACGAAGCGCGGATGTTCCACGCCGATAACCGGATCGATGGCCGCTTCAAGGTGCCTGAGCGCTACGGTGTTGCTGCCAAGGATTTTGCCGATTACCGTTTTGATGAGCCGTACCTGAGCGTCGGCATCAGCGATATTCGCGGCATCGAGAATGCGCTGACCCTGACGCTCAACCAGCAGACCGTCGATTTCCTGCCCGGTTCGCGGCTCGGCTGGCTGGGGCAGGGTGTGCATGTGCCGCTGCCGATGATCACCGCCCAGGGCGGCCCTGAGCTGACCTTCGGTTTTGACCTGCGCCTGCAAGGCACTGGCGAGTTTCAGATTCTGCCGGTGGGCAAATCCACCAAGGTGCACCTGTCGGCTGACTGGCCACACCCCAGCTTCATCGGCAACTACCTGCCGACCAATCGCGAGATCAATGAGCAGGGTTTCAGTGCGGACTGGCAGACGTCGTTTTTCTCCACCAACCTTCTGGAAACCCTGCAAGCCTGCGAGCCAAGCGATGGTTGTGAAGCGTTCCGCAGCCGCGCCTTCGGCGTGAGCTTCATCGACCCGGTGGACCAGTACCTCAAGAGCGACCGGGCGATCAAATATGCGCTGCTGTTCATAGCCCTGACATTCGCCGGCTTCTTCCTCTTCGAGGTACTCAAGAGCCTGGCGGTGCACCCAGTCCAGTACGCCTTGGTGGGCGTGGCGCTGGCGTTCTTTTACCTGCTGCTGTTGTCGCTGTCGGAGCACATCGGTTTCACCCTGGCGTACTTGGTGTCGGCCAGTGCCTGTGTCGTGTTGATCGGGTTTTATGTCTGCCATGTGCTGCGCAGCGTGAGCCACGGCCTTGGATTCTCGGCAGGGCTGGCGGGCTTGTACGGCTTGCTCTACGGCCTGTTGAGCGCCGAGGACTACGCGCTGTTGATGGGCTCGCTGTTGCTGTTCGGCCTGCTGGGCGTGTTCATGGTGCTGACTCGCAAGCTGGACTGGTATGGGGTTGGGGCGAAGCCGGCGGCTGTCATGAGCTTTGATCTGGGAGAGGTGAAATGAGCCGGTCGCTGGGGTTGCGTGAGGATCAGCGGGTGCGGGAGGTGTTGGTGATGCAGATTGCTGGGTTGTTTCCTTTGGAACCGGTGCGCTGCCATCGCGGGCAAGCCTTGCTCCCACAGGTTGAGCGGGTCTATGTGGGAGCTAACCTGCTCCCACAGATTGAGCGGGTCTATGTGGGAGCAAGGCTTGCCCGCGATGAGGCCGGCACGGCTAACGCAAATCTAGACCCTGGGCACCGTCTCGACCATCGAAGGCCGCAAGCTCACCTCGGCAAACCACGCTGCCAGTTGCGGATTGGCCTTGCGCCATTCCAGGTCCGGATGGCGCAGGTCGAGGTAGCCCAAGGCGCAGGCCACGCTGATGGAGGCCACGTCGAAGTGGCAGGCCAGTTCGGCAATCGCTTCGGCTTCGAGCTGGCCCAGGGCGCGGCGAATCTTGTCTCGCTGCGCATCGAGCCATTCGTCCCAATGCTTTTCCACAGGGCGCAGCGCGGTTTCGTAGCGGATCATCACCGCCGCATCCATGATCCCATCGGCCAGGGAGGCCAGGGTCAGGCGCCGCCAGCGGGCCGCGCCGTCCCGGGGGATCAGCGGGTTGCCGACGTGCTGGTGATCGAGGTAGTCGAGGATGACGCGGCTGTCATGGATTACCGTCCCGTTGGCCAGGCGCAGGGCCGGGATCTTGCTCAACGGGTTGTCATCGATGAGTGCCCGGTCCGGCTTGACCGGCGAGAGCTGGCTGAGCTGCAACGCCACACGGTCCTGCTGGCCGGTTTCGTGCAGCAGCACCAGGACCTTGCGAACGAAGGGCGAAGCGGGGTTATGGAACAGCGTCATGCTGGGAGTGGACATGCAGGCATCCTCGGTAAACGGCCAGGGGCTTAGCCTAGACAGTTACGGGGCGGCTGGCGAGTGACTGGTTGCGGTGGGTTCCAATGTGGGAGCGAGCTTGCTCGCGATGGCGGTGAGTCAGCTTGCATTGAAGTTGACTGACGCTCCGCTATCGCGAGCAAGCTCGCTCCCACAGGTTTCGTGCCACGTTGAAATCATCCCCGTTTGAATAAGCCCCAAGTCCCCAGCACCGTAGGTATTCCCAGCCCAACCCAGCTCACCGCATCCCAGACGCCGTCACCGAGTAATGCGCTGAACAACCCTGCCGCACTAAGCGCACCAATCATCAGGGGAATACCAAACACTTTCCAGAAACTCGACTGTCGAGGCCTCACGAGGCGACCTCCGTGCCGACGGTTGCCCGCTTGGCTGCTTTACGCCGCACCAGCCACAGGTAAACGCCGCTGCCGAGGACGATGATGGTCAGTACATCGAGGGTTGCCCAGAAAATCTGCATCGGCCGGCCACCGTAGTCGCCGAAATGCAGCGGCAGGGACAGGCTCATGACATCCATGTACCAGGGGCGTTCTGCGACGGCGGTGACGTCCAAGGTGGTGGCGTCGATCAGCACCGGGGTGAGCAGGTGCGAGGTCAGGTGGGTGTCACCCTTCATGAAGACGCTGTAGTGGTGCTCGCTGGAGAACAGCGTGCCGGGGAAGGCGATGAAACTCGGCTCCATGTCCGGCGCGACGTCCTTGGCAATGTCCAGCAGCCGGGTGGCCGGTGCCAGTTGGGTCAGCGGCGGAGCGTCGCGGTAGGGTTCGACCATGGCGCTGAGGCTGTCGTTGCGCCACGCGGCGATGATCAGGTCGGCGCAGGCGGCGATCACGCCGGTGACGCCCACGGTCAGCGCCCAGACCAGCGTGACCACGCCGATCAGGTTGTGCAGGTCGAGCCAGCGCAGGCGCGTGGATTTGTCCTGGCGTACCGTGGCGAACTTCAAGCGGCGCATGAACGGCAGGTACAGGACCACCCCGGAGACGATGGCGATCACGAACAGCAACCCCATGAACGCCAGCAGCAACTTGCCCGGCAGCCCGGCGAACATGTCCACGTGCAGGCGCAGCATGACCATCATGAAACCGCCATTGGCCGAGGGCATTTCCAGCGCCTCGCCGGTACGCCCATCGAGCATGAAGGTGTGGGAGGAATTGGGTTCGGTGCCCGGTGTCGGCGCCATGATGGTGATGACGCCGTTGGGATCGTCATCGTCCCAGCCAAAATACTGGACCACTTCCCCCGGGCGATGGGCCTTGGCTTTTTCCACCAGTTGTTGCAGGTCCAGCTGCGGCGTGTCGGCGGGCATTTCCCGAAGCTGCGGGGCATCGCCCAGCAGGTGTTCGATTTCATGGTGGAAGATCAACGGCAGCCCGGTGATCGCCAGCATCAGCAGGAACACCGTGCAGATCAGGCTGGTCCAGGTGTGGACGAAGGACCAGCGGCGGATGGTTTTGCTTTTCATGAGCGATCCGGATGTAAAAGGACACCTTGTGGCGAGGGGTATCTGTGGGAGCAAGGCTTGCCCGCGAAACAGGCGATGAGGTCCTTCCGAAACCGAGTTGTCTCCATCGCGGGCAAGCCTTGCTCCCACATAGTGCTCGCTAAAGTGGGTATGCAAATGCTAACCGTTTACCATTTGTAATTCACGCTGGCGACGACGTTGCGTTGGTCGCCGTAGTAGCAGTAGAAGCCGTCGCAAGTGGACAGGTAGTCCTTGTTGAAGAGGTTCTTCGCGTCCACCGCCACCGTGACCCCCTTGAGGGTCTTGTTCAAACGGCCCAGGTCGTAATGGGCCGAGGCGTCGTACACGGTGTAGGAACCGACATGGCCCCAGTCGGTGTTGGTGGTGTTGCCGTAGGTGTCGCCGACATAACGCACACCGGCGCCGACACCGAAGCCATCCAGCGGGCCGTTATGCCAGGTGTAGTCCGCCCAGGCGGTGGCCTGGTTGCGCGGGACCTGGGCCATGCGCTTGCCTTTTTCCGCGGCTGTGCCCTTGGTGATTTCGCTGTCGTTGTAGGTGTAGGAACCGATGAGCTTGAGGTTGTCGGTCACATCGCCCGAGGCCTCCAGTTCCAGGCCACGTACCTGGACTTCACCCACTTGGCGGGTGACGTTGTTTTCGGTAACGGAGTTGTTTTTCTGGGTCAGGTCGAACACTGCTGCCGTCAGCAGGGTCTTGGTGCCGGGTGGCTGGTACTTGATACCCGCTTCGTATTGTTCGCCTTCGGTGGGTTTGAACGCTTCGGTGCTGTTGACGGTTGAACCCGCCGCCGCCTGGAACGACTGGGCGAAGGAAATGTAGGGCGTCACACCGTTATCGAAGACATAGCTCAACGCCGCGTTGCCGCTGAATTTCTTGTCGCGCTGGGTGTTGGTGGCGTTGTTCTGGTTGTGGAATTCGGTGCCGGTGTGAATCCAGTCCTCACGACCGCCGAGGGTCAGGCGCCAGTTGTCCAGGGCGATCTGGTCCTGGACGTACAGGCCGGTCTGGTTGGTTTTCTGGTTGTAGTCGTACATGGTGAAGTACTGGACATTGGAGAAATCCTGTCCGTAGATCGGGTTGTTGATGTTGCTGGTCGGCACCCCGGTCGAGCCCCACAGCCAGCGCGAATTGCTGTTGGAGCGCTGGTGGTCCAGGCCCAGCAGCAGGGTGTGGCTGAGGGCGCCGGTCTGGAAGTCGGCCTGGAAGTTGTTGTCCACGGCGAACTGGCTGATGTCTTCATCGACGACGCTGGCACTGCGCTTGACGGTGCCATCGGCGCTCACTGCTTCCTCAGGACCCGCCGGCCAGAATTGCCCGCCAGCGGAAATGCCTTGGGTCTCCAGGTCGCTCTTGGTGTAGCGCAGGTTCTGGCGGAACTGCCAGGTATCGTTCAGACGGTGTTCAAACGCATAACCGAGTGCGTAGTAGGTACGGTCGTAGAATTCCCAGTCCGGGTCGCCGAGGTTCTTGTGGTGGGAAATCTTGCCCGCTGGCGAGGACAGCTTGGTGCCTTGCAGTGGCAGGAATTGCCCGGTGATGCCGGTGTCGTCGCGGGTGTACTGGGACAGGAAGGTCAGGCGGGTGTCGTCGTTGATGTTCCAGGTCAGGCTCGGCGCGAGGTTGTAGCGCTTGTCCGGGATGTGATCGACCTGGGAATTGCTGTCGCGCACGGTGCCGCTGAGCCGATAGAGGAACTGGCCTTCGTCATCGACTTTGCCGGTGCTGTCGAAGTTGATTTGCTTGTGTTCGTAGCTGCCGGCCTGCAGCTCGACTTCATTGCTGCTTTCGGCCTGTGGGCGACGGCTGACCATGTCCAGCATGCCGCCCGGGGGCGTCTGGCCGTAGACCGAAGAGGCCGGGCCACGCAGCACGGCAATGCGCTCCAGGTTCCAGGGCTCGATTTTCGGGGTGATGTAGTTGCCCTTGGGCAGAGGCAGGCCATCGAGGAACTGGGTCGGTATGAAACCGCGAACCAGCAGCCAGTCGTTGCGCGAGTCCGAACCGTAGCCGCTGCTCTGCACGCCAGCGGTGTAGCGCAGGGCGTCATTGAGGTTGAGGACCGAACGGTCTTCCATCTGTTGGCGGGTGACCACGGAAACTGAGCGCGGCAGTTCGACAATCGGCGTATCCGTCTTGGTCCCGGCGGCGGTGCGGGTGGCGACGTAGCCCGCGGTCGGGCCCCATGCGGTTTCGCTGACACCGGCACCGATCACGCTGGTTTCCGGCAAGGCCATGACGCCTTCAGGCACCGCCACCAGGCTGTAGGTGCCGGCGCTGCTTTGTTCCAATTGCAGGCCGGTGCCGCGCAAGGCCTCGCGTAATGCACCGGTGGCATCGAACTGGCCCTGGACCGGGGCCGAGGTCTTGCCCGAGGCCAGGGACGGATTCAGGCTCAGCGCGAGGCCGGCCTGGCTGGCGATCTGGTTCAGGGTGCTGGCCAGCGGCGCGGCGGGCAGGTTGTAGGTGCGCACGCTCGTGGCCTGTTCGGCGGCCAGCAGCGGGGCGCTGGTCAACGGGACGGCAAAGGCAATGGCGATGGCCAACAGGCTGGGGCGCAACAGGGTGTCTAGCGGGCGGGACATACGGCGGCTCCTGAATGGAAATATTTCTCAATTGCCTGGGTGCCGGATGAAAATCGAAAAGTGATAGGGCTGGATGAAAATAATTTAGATTCTGTTTTCGAGCGGTGGCTTTGTAGTGGGGCTAATGGCCTCATCGCGAGCAAGCTCGCTCCCACATTGACCGGGTCGCCCGCGAATTATCCTGTGGGAGCGAGCTTGCTCGCGATGAGGCCATACCTGACACAAAGCCACTCAGGGTTTGGCTTCAACCCGGGGCCCCACCACCACCCACCACCGCGTGTGATGCTCGATCTGCACCGGCAAGCTCGGCAGCAGGGCCGTCAAGGCCAGGTCGGTGTCGTGCAGCGGGAAACTGCCGGTGATGCGCAGGTCTGCCACTTGTGGCTCGACGCCCAGGTAGCCGCGCCGGTAACGTCCCAATTCGTGGACCAGGTCTTCAAGGCGCGCGTTGTCCACCACCAGCATGCCGCGGGTCCAGGCATCGGCGCCGGGGTTCAGGGCGATGGTCTGCCCGAGGCCGTCGCGGCGCATCAGCACTTGTTGGCCTTCGCGCAGGATCAGTTCCTTGTCCGTGGCCTGCGGATGCGCGGCCACAGCGGATTTCAACACGCTCAGGCGCGTGCCTTGGTCTTCACGCTTGACCAGGAACCGTGTGCCCAAGGCGCGCAGGCTGCCTTCGCGGGTTTCGACGATGAACGGACGCGGGTCGTCGTGGCCGGTTTCTACCAGGATCTCGCCTTCCTGCAGGACGATGCGGCGCTGCTTGTCATCGAAACGCACGTCCAGGGCACTGTGGGTGTTGAGGTTGATCAGCGTACCGTCGGCCAGGCGCAGAGTGCGCTGCTCGCCTGTCGCGGTGCGCTGATCGGCCAGCCAGTAATCCAGCGGCAGGTAACGATCCCCGGCAAACAACGCCAGGCCGATGACCGCGACAACACTGGCCAGGCCGCTGCCCACCTTGCGTATCCGCCGGCGAATGCTGACCCGCGATTGCAGCAACGCCGCCCGCGCCGGCCCGTTGGCCACACTGAAACGCTGGTCAAGCATGCCCAGCTGTCGCCAGGCCCGGGCGTGTTCTTCGTCGGCGGCATGCCATCGGGCGAACGCTTCACGCTCCAGGGCGCTGCTTGAGTCCAGGGACAACTGCCAGGCAATGGCGGCATCCAGCACGCTGGCCGAGACCGGTTTGGCATGGGCCTGGCTCATGTCGGCTCACCATAAAGTGCGATGTAGCACTGTCGGATGCCTTGGGCCAGGTATTGCCGTACCCGTGGCACCGAAACCCCCAGGCGCTCGGCGATTTCGGCGTGGCCGAGGCCGTCGAGGCGGTTATAGAGGAAGGCTGCGCGGGCCTTGCTCGACAGTTTGCCGAGCAGGCGATCGATGGCCTTGAGGTCTTCGAGGATGATTTGCTGTTCTTCCACCGAGGGCTGCTCGGCCTCGGGAATCAGCATCAGTTCGGTGAGGTAGGCCTGCTCCAATGCCGCTCGACGGAAATAATCGAACAGCAGGCCCTTGGCGATGGCCACCAGAAATGCCCGTGGCTCGCGGGGCGCCTTCAGTTCCTCGCGACCCAGCAAGCGCACAAAGGTGTCCTGGCTCAGGTCCTCGGCCCGTTGCGAACACGCCACGTTGCGTCGCAGCCAGGCCAATAGCCAACCGCGATGGTCACGGTACAACGCACCAACCAAATCACTATGAGGACTGGGGACTGACGACACGAAGCATCACCGACGTTTTAAGTAACGAGAATTGTTCGCGATTGTGGCAGAGGCGGAGGCGGGAAAGCAATTGGCGCTGGTCGGGACCCGGTCTGTGGGCCCAAATAAGTCTGTGGACCCAGTAGGTCTGTGGGAGCAAGGCTTGCCCGCGATGCAGGCGACTCGGTTTGGCTGTCAAACCAGGCGATGCCATCGCGGGCAAGCCTTGCTCCCACAGGTAAACCACCCTCGGAGCAGAGGATTTAGAGCGAAGGCGCCTGCTGCCGCCGTTTCCAGTGGCTCAGGCGCTGTTGCAGGTCAAGCGGGCTGTGGATCTGTTGCTGGCGGGCGCGGCTGAACAGGATCAGCGCCAGTTCCGCCGTGGCCAGGGCGTCGGCGCTGGCGTTGTGGCGGTCGAAGACTTGCAGCTTGAACCAGTCGATCCACTCGTCCAGGCCTGACTTGCGTAGATGGGCTTGCGGGCAAAGCATCGGGGCCATGTCTGCTACATCGAGGAACGGATGCTGCAGGCGATAGCCCAGATAGTCCTTCAAGGCGCGCCCGAGCATGTGCGAATCGAACGGTGCGTGAAAGGCCAGCAGCGGGCTGTCGCCGACGAATTCCATGAACGCCAGCAGCGCCTCGGCCGGGTCGCTGCCGGCGGCAATGGCGCTGGGTGCCAGGCCATGGATCAACACACTTGGCCCGAGTTTTTGCTTATCGCATTGCAGGGTGCGTTCGAACTGCTGGCTGAAGTCGATGGCGCCGTCTTCGATGACCACCGCGCCGATGGACAGCACCTGGTCCTTGTTCAGGTTCAAGCCGGTGGTTTCCAGGTCCAGCACGACCCAGCGTTGTTCCCGCAGCTCGCATTCACTCAAGGCTGACGCCGCTGGAAGGTGTTCCAGGCGCCTTTGTATTTCTTCGGACAACATGGGTTGGGCTGGGCGCAACCAGGAAAAAATGCTCACAACTGATACCTCAGCGTCAGGCTGCTTTGCAGACGTTGGGCCTGGCGCAGGGCTTCGCGCAGGATGCGTCGGTCCAGATGGTTGAGGCTGTCAGGATCGACGCGGTTGGAGTAGGGCAGGTTCTCGCGGGTTTGCAGTTGGTGCTGCTGCATGCGGGTCTGCTGGATGAAGTGATAGGCCTCTTCATAGGCGGCGCCATCGAGCGGTTCGATCACTTCCTTGACGACCAATTGCCGCAAGCGTTCCAGGGTGTTGTTGGTTTCGATGCCATTGGCCAGCGCCAGCAGACGGGCGCCGTCGACGAAGGGTGTCAGGCCCTGCACTTTCAAGTCCAAGGTCGCCTTTTCGCCATTCTTGCGGCTGAGCACGAAGTCCCTGAAACGTCCCACGGGTGGGCGATGACGCAGCGCGTTTTCGGCCATCATGCGCTGGAACAAACGGTTGTCGGCCACTTGGTCGAGGATCTGCCGGCGCAGCTGCTCGCAGCCTTGCTCATCGCCCCAGACCACCCGTAGGTCGAAATAGATGCTCGAGCCCAGCAGGTTTTCCGGGGTTGCTTCGCGAATGAATGCCGAAAAACGCCGGGCCCATTCAGCACGAGACAGGCACAGCTCGGGGTTGCCGGCCATGATATTGCCTTTGCACAAGGTGAAGCCGCACAAGGCCAGGCTCTGGTTGATCTGTTGGGCGATGGGCAGCAGCAGGCCACGGATCTGCGCGGCGTGGGCGGCGTCCCGGGCTTCGAACAAAATGCCGTTGTCCTGGTCGGTGTGCAGGGTTTGCTCGCGCCGGCCTTCACTGCCGAAACACAACCAACTGAACGGCACCCCCGGGTCGCCCTTGTCGGCCAGGGTCAGTTCGATGACACGGCTCACGGTGTGGTCGTTGAGCAGGGTGATGATGTGGGTAATCTGGGTCGACGACGCGCCGTGGGCCAGCATGCGCTCCACCAGTTGGCCGATCTCGCCACGCAGGGCCACCAGGTTTTCCACCTTGGGGGCGCTGCGAATGGTCCGGGCCAGGTGCACCAGGTCGACCCGTTGCAGGGAAAACAGATCGCGTTCCGACACCACGCCACACAGGCGATGGTCCTTGACCAGGCAGACATGGGCGATGTGCCGTTCGGTCATGGCGATGGCCGCGTCGAAGGCGCTGTGGTCCGGCGAGAGAAAAAACGGGGCCTGGGTCATATGTCCGACGATGGCCTGGGAAAAATCCCCGTCCCCATCGGCCACCACGTGCCGCAGGTCGCGCAAAGTGAAAATTCCCACCGGGGCTTTCTGCTCATTCACCACCACGATGCTGCCGACCTGCTGTTCGTGCATCAGCTTCACGGCTTCGCGCAGCGGTGTGTCCGGGCTGCAACTGACCGGGTGGCGCATCGCCAGTTCGCCCAGCCGGGTGTTGAGGGAGTACTGGGTGCCCAGGGTTTGCGCGGACTTCTGCTGGACCTGCTGATTGACCTGGTCGAGCAAGCTGCTGACCCCACGCAGGGCGAAGTCGCGAAACGGGCCGGACAGGGCGAACAGCTTGATGAAGGCCTGTTTGTTCAGTTGCAGGCAGAACGTGTCTTCGCCGGCCCGGTGCTCGGTGCGCGTGGCCCGTTCGCCCAGTAGCGCGGCGAGGGGGAAACATTCGCCGGTGGTGATTTCGAAGGTGGTTTCGGTGCCGCCCTTGGCCGAATGCGGACGTTCGCCTATCACCCGGCCTTGCTTGACGATGTAGAAGTGTTCCACCGGGCCGTCGGCCGGCTTGATGATGGTGTCGCCCGGCGCATAAAAACGCAGCAGGCATTGCTCAACCAGATAGGCCAGGTGGGCGTTTTCCATCTGGTTGAACGGGGGGAAGCGCTGGAGAAACTGCAGCGTCCCCTGGATGTTTTGCAACACCGCGGTTTTCCCTGCCTGGATGAAGGCGTCCGCTTTTTTCATAACCATTACGCAGTCTTTTTTTGATTGTTGTGGTCGGATCCGTTCTCTCATGGTCGGCCCCTCAGCGCGGGGTGCCCATTGGACGTAAGTCTAGGTCGCTGCACAGGGGAGGGCTTACGGAAAAATCCTACGCTAGGTGTCAGAAAAATCGTCATTAAATGTTCTTGGAAAAAAATCCGACGAAGTGCACATTGAAGCGCCGCAGAACGATGTCTGACCACTGTGCCAGGGGATCGATTTAAAGAACGTAGAGAGCACCATGTCCGACCACGATATTTTGAGTGACGCCGAGCGCGAGGCGCTGAGTGCCGTCATGCTGGAACCTGACTTGCCGCCGCAGCGCGTCTTGATCGTCGATGACGACAAGGACGCTCGTGAGCTGCTGTCGGAGATTCTGGCGTTGGACGGGATTCACTGCATGACCGCCGCCAGTGGCGAAACGGCACTCAAGATGCTGGAGACCAAGCCATCGATCGGCCTGTTGATCACCGACCTGCGCATGGGCAATGTCGATGGCCTGGAGCTGATCCGCCTGGTGCGCGAGTCTCCGCGGGCGGCGCTGCCGATCATCATCGTGTCGGGCGATGCCGACGTGAAGGATGCCATTGAAGCCATGCACCTGAGCGTGGTGGACTTTTTGCTCAAGCCGATCGATACCGACAAGCTGCTGGGGTTGGTCAAGCATGAGTTGGGGATGGATCTCTAAGATCGTCTGTGGGAGCAAGGCTTGCCCGCGATGCAGGCGCCTCGGTTCACCAATGACCGCGCTGTCTTCATCGCGGGCAAGCCTTGCTCCCACAGATAAATCCCTTGCCGCAATGACTCAAGCATCAGCCAGGGCTTGGTGATTTTGCAATGAAAAAGCCCTGATCTTTCGACCAGGGCTTTTTTTGTGCCGCTGTCTACCGCTCAATCACAACCCATTGGCTGCCTTGAACTCGCGACGACGACGGTGCAGTACCGGTTCGGTGTAGCCGTTGGGCTGCTTCGTGCCTTCGATCACCAGCTCGACCGCCGCCTGGAAGGCGATGTTGCGGTCGAAGTCCGGAGCCAGCGGCCGGTACAGCGGGTCGCTGGCGTTCTGGCGGTCGACCACCGGGGCCATGCGCTTGAGGCTTTCCATCACCTGGTCTTGCGTGACGATGCCGTGGCGCAGCCAGTTGGCGATGTGCTGGCTGGAGATACGCAGCGTCGCACGGTCTTCCATCAGGCCGATGTCGTTGATGTCCGGCACCTTGGAGCAGCCCACGCCCTGGTCGATCCAGCGCACCACGTAGCCGAGGATGCCCTGGGCGTTGTTGTCCAGTTCGTTCTTGATCTGCTCCGGTGTCCAGTTCGGGTTGACGGCCAGCGGGATGGTCAGGATGTCGTCCACCGAAGCGCGGGCGCGCTTGGCCAGTTCGGCCTGGCGGGCGAACACGTCGACCTTGTGGTAATGCAGCGCGTGCAGGGCGGCGGCGGTCGGCGAGGGAACCCACGCGGTGTTGGCGCCGGCCATTGGATGGGCGATTTTCTGTTCGAGCATCGCCGCCATCAGGTCCGGCATCGCCCACATGCCCTTGCCGATTTGTGCACGGCCTTGCAGGCCGGTGCTCAAGCCGATGTCGACGTTCCAGTTTTCATACGCGCCGATCCACTTCTCGGCTTTCATGTCGGCCTTGCGCACCATCGGGCCGGCTTCCATGGAGGTGTGGATTTCATCGCCCGTACGGTCGAGGAAGCCGGTGTTGATGAACACCACGCGCTCGCTGGCGGCCTTGATGCAGGCCTTGAGGTTGACCGTGGTACGGCGCTCCTCGTCCATGATCCCGACCTTGAGGGTGTTGCGCGGCAGGTTCAGCACGTCCTCGACGCGACCGAACAGCTCGTTGGTGAACGCGGCTTCTTCCGGGCCGTGCATCTTCGGCTTGACGATGTACACCGAGCCGGTGCGGCTGTTGCGGCGCGAGGTGTTGCCGTTGAGGCTGTGGATTGCTGCCAGGCTGGTGATCAGGCCGTCGAGAATGCCTTCTGGCACTTCGTTGCCGTGCTGGTCCAGGATCGCGTCGATGGTCATCAGGTGGCCGACGTTACGCACGAACAGCAGCGAGCGGCCGTGCAGGGTCACGCTCGAACCGTCGACGGCGGTATAGACACGGTCGGGGTTCATGGTGCGGGTAAACGTCTGGCCGCCTTTGGCGACTTCTTCAGCCAGATCGCCCTTCATCAGGCCGAGCCAGTTGCGGTAGATCACCACTTTGTCATCGGCATCGACAGCGGCGACCGAGTCTTCGCAGTCCATGATGGTGGTCAGCGCTGCTTCCATCAGGATGTCTTTGACGCCGGCTGCGTCGGTCTGGCCGACCGGAGTGCTGGCATCGATCTGGATTTCGAAGTGCAGGCCGTTGTGTTTCAACAGCACGGTGGTCGGTGCCGAGGCGTCGCCCTGGAAGCCGATCAACTGGGCATCGTCACGCAGGCCGCTGTTGCTGCCGCCCTTGAGGGTGACCACCAGTTTGCCGTCGACGATTTTGTAAGCGGTGGAGTCGACATGGGAGCCGGCCGCCAGGGGCGCGGCTTCGTCGAGGAAGGCACGGGCGAAGGCGATGACCTTGTCGCCGCGGACCTTGTTGTAGCCTTTGCCTTTTTCCGCGCCATCGGCTTCGCTGATGGCGTCGGTGCCGTACAGCGCGTCGTACAGCGAACCCCAGCGGGCGTTCGATGCGTTGAGGGCGAAGCGGGCGTTCATCACCGGCACCACCAGCTGCGGGCCGGCCATGCGGGCGATTTCATCGTCGACGTTTTGGGTCGTAGCCTGGAAATCCGCCGCTTCTGGCAGCAGGTATCCAATGTCTTGCAGGAAGGCTTTGTAAGCCACGGCGTCGTGGGCCTGGCCGGCACGGGCCTGGTGCCAGGCATCGATCCGCGCCTGGAAATCATCGCGTTTGGCGAGTAGGGCTTTGTTCTTCGGCGCCAGGTCGTGGATGACCTTGTCGGCACCGGCCCAGAACGCGTCGGCGGTGAGGCCGGTTCCGGGAATGGCTTCGTTATTCACGAAGTCGAACAGGACTTTGGCGACCTGCAGGCCACCGACTTGAACGTGTTCAGTCATTGCTTGCCTCACTCTGCTCAGCTATTTCGCTTTTCAGCTCTTCGATTTTGACAATGAAGCCTTTGGACATTTAAACCACAAACCCCGGAACCAGTACATGCCATCGCTGGCGGCTGGGTGCTCAAGCCTTGCTGTCGGGGCTTTTCAGGGATGCGACTGGCCTTAAGCAGGCATCGGTACAACAGGGGTATCGCGATTATGTAGTGCGCGCTGCGGCATACTACATGATCAATTGCAGTTGTGAAAATTAGACTAATTGCGTCGTTACGCGACCGACTAAAGTGTTACGGTCACGTCGAGACACGGGATGTTCTCAAAAAACAGATAGATTGTTCCAGATAAATCTTGAGGTTTGTACACGATATCTCTGGTGTCATCTTGTGGGAGCAAAGCTTGCTCGCGATACAGGTGCCGTGGTTTCAGAAGGACCGGGTTGTTTTCATCGCGAGCAAGCTTTGCTCCCACAGGGGGAAGGTATAAATCTTTAGGCCCCAGTCTGCTCGCGATCACCTGCCTATACTGTCCCTTCCACAACAAGAGGACTGCGCCATGGACCACCTCGTCATTACTGTTTTCGCCCCGGACAAGCCTGGGCAGGTTGAGCGCATTGCCGATTGCATCGCCGAGCATGGCGGTAACTGGCTGGAAAGCCGCATGTCGCACCTGGCTGGGCAGTTTGCCGGGATCCTGCGAATCAGCGCCCCGGCCGAGGCCCATGAGGCACTGATCGAAGCCTTGCAGGGGCTTTCGGCCCATGGCATTCGTGTGTTGATCGCTGAGGGCGGCCTTGAAGAAGCCTGCACCTGGAAACCCATCGCCATGGAACTGGTGGGCAATGATCGTCCCGGCATCGTGCGTGACATCACCCGGTTGTTGAGTGAGCAGGGAGTGAACGTTGAGCGCTTGGTGACCGATGTTCGGCCGGCGCCGATGAGCAGCGAGTTGCTGTTTCATGCCGAAGCGATCCTGGGAGTGCCGTTGACCCTGTCGCTGGAGACGTTGCAGGAACGCCTGGAGACCCTGGCCGATGAGTTGATGGTGGAGCTCAAGCTCAGCGACGAAGCGTGACGAAGGTTATCCAAGGAAAAACTGCGCCTGCCTGTGGATAACCTGTAGAGACCCGGCTCCAGCCCAGGCTCGCCGGGGCTTAGCGGTCGATGATCAAAAAATCACCAGTTTTCAAGGGCTTGTGCACAAACGACGGGGATCACGCTGTGGATAACCTTGGGAAGGATAAGCGCAGGCCACGCCAGACGTGGCCTGTAGAGGTTTGTACGTTTTTTGATCAGCTGCGCCGACGCATGCTGATCACGGCATCGACGCTGTACACCGCCAGCCCGGCCCAGATAAACAGGAACGCCACCAGTGTGCTGGACGACAGGTGCTCACCGAACAGCATCACAGCGAGCAGCAGCACCAGCGTCGGCGCGATGTACTGGAGAAAACCGATGGTGGTGTAGGGCAAATGCCGTGTTGCGGCGTTGAAACACACCAACGGCACCAGCGTCACGGGGCCGGCCGCTACCAGCCACCAGGCTTCGGAGGTGGTCCAGAAGGCCGCCTGGGCACTGGTGGCCGTGGGATTGAACAGCAACCAGGCGATGGCGATCGGCACCAGCATCCAGGTTTCCACCACCAGCCCCGGCAACGCCTTGACCGGTGCCTGCTTGCGGATCAACCCATAGAAACCGAAGGTCAGCGCCAGCATCAGCGACACCCACGGCAGGCTGCCCACTTGCCAGACCTGCTGCGCCACACCGACCGCCGCCAACCCCACCGCCAGCCATTGCATGCGGCGCAGGCGCTCGCCGAGGATCAACATGCCCAGCAATACGTTCACCAGCGGGTTGATGTAGTAACCCAGGCTGGCTTCGAGCATGCGCTCGTTGTTCACCGCCCAGACGTAGGTCAGCCAGTTGGCTGCGATCAGCGTCCCGCTCAGGGCGAGGATCGCCAGGCGCTGTGGGTTGTCCCGCAGTTCGCGCCACCAGCCGGGGTGTTTCCAGACCATCAGCAACGCCGCGCCGAACAGGGCCGACCACAATACCCGGTGGATGATGATCTCCACCGACGGCACGCTGGCGATGGCCTTGAAGTAGATCGGGAACAGGCCCCAGATGATGTAGGCGCTCAGGCCCAGGATGTACCCGCGACGCGGGTTGGCGGCTTGCATGCAGAATCCTTGCTTAGGCAGCTAACAAAGGAGTGATTGTAAGGAGATTTGTCTGGTTGTGCTGTGAGTATTGTGCACAATCACCGCAGATCCCCTGTGGGAGCGGGCTTGCTCGCGATAGCGGTGTGTCAGTCGACAGAGGTGTCGAATGTTCGATCGCCATCGCGAGCAAGCTCGCTCCCACAGGGGGGACCAGCAGTAGGGTCAGAACAGTTTCAGCGGTTCTTCATTGAGCGCCGCCAATTGCTCGCGCAACGCCAGCACCTGGTCGCCCCAGTAGCGCTCGCTGCCGAACCACGGGAAGCTGCGGGGGAACGCCGGGTCGTCCCAGCGTCGCGCCAGCCAGGCGCTGTAGTGCATCAGGCGCAGGGCCCGCAGCGGCTCGATCAGCGCCAATTCCCGCGGGTCGAAGTCGTGGAACTCACGGTAGCCGTCCATCAATTCCGACAATTGCCCCAGGCATTCCTGGCGGTCGCCGGCGAGCATCATCCACAGGTCCTGCACCGCCGGGCCCATGCGACAGTCGTCCAGGTCGACGATGTGGAACACCTCGTCGCGGCACATCATGTTGCCCGGGTGGCAATCGCCGTGCATGCGGATGTTCTGGTGGGGCGTGGCGGCGTAAACCTCTTCGACGCGCTTGAGCAGGTCCCGGGCGACCGACTCGTAGGCCGGCAGCAGGCTGCGGGGGACGAAGCCGCTTGCCAGCACGGTGGCCAGCGAATCGTGGCCGAAGTTCTTCACGCCCAGGGCTTCACGATGTTCGAACGGACGGGTCGCGCCGACTGCATGCAGGCGCCCGAGCAATTGTCCCAGGCGATAGAGCTGATCGAGGTTGCCCGGCTCCGGTGCACGGCCGCCGCGACGGGGAAACAGGGTGAAACGAAACCCGGCGTGTTCGTGCAGGCTGGTGCCGTTGTGGATCAGCGGCGCGACCACGGGCACTTCGTATTCGGCCAGTTCGAAGGTAAAACTGTGCTCTTCCAGGATCGCTTCGTTGGTCCAGCGCTGGGGGCGATAGAACTTGGCGATCAGCGGCTCGGAGTCCTCGATGCCCACCTGGTAGACGCGGTTCTCGTAGCTGTTGAGGGCCAACACGCGGGCGTCGCTGAGAAAGCCGATGCTTTCAACGGCATCGAGCACCAGGTCGGGCGTGAGGGTTTCAAACGGATGGGACATGCTGACTCCTGCGCAGCGGCAGGGCTGCCGCGTCCGGCCCAGCATGGTAGCGCAAAGCAGTCGGGATTGATTGGTGAGACTTGAATCGCTCTTCGTGGCGAGGGAGCTTGCTCCCGCTTGGGTGCGAAGCGCCCACAAATAATGGGGTCGCTGCGCAACCCAGCGGGAGCAAGCTCCCTCGCCACAAAGTGTCAGGCGCCGATGACCCCGCCATCCTCACGGGTAATCACCATCACCGAAGACCGCGGCTTGCCGTTGGGCAGGTGTTCGGGGAAGGTCGAGCCACCGCTGGGATGCTGGATCCCGACGAACATAGCCTTGTAGTCCGGCGAGAAGCTGATTCCGGTCACTTCGCAGCCCACCGGCCCGACCATGAAACGGCGGATTTCACCGCTGTTGGGGTCGGCGCAGAGCATCTGGTTGTTGCCCATGCCGGCAAAGTCACCGGCGTTGCTCGAGTCGCCGTCGGTCTGTATCCACAGCCGCCCGCCTTTGTCGAAGCCCAGGCCATCGGGACTGTTGAACATGTTCTGCGGGTTGATGTTGGACGATCCGGCTTTCGGCGTGCCGGCGTGTACCGTCGGGTTGCCGGCGACCACGAACAGGTCCCAGGCGAAGGTCTTGGAGGCGTGATCGTCGCGGTCGGTTTTCCAGCGCAGGATCTGCCCATAGACGTTCTTGGCCCGAGGGTTAGGCCCCTCCACCGGTTGGCCGGCATCGCCGCGCTTGGAGTTGTTGGTCAGGGTGCAATAGACCTGCCCATCCTTGGGGCTGACCACGATCCACTCCGGGCGGTCCATGCGCGTAGCGCCAACGGCGCTGGCGGCCAGGCGTGCATGGATGAGTACTTCGGCCTGGTCGGCAAACCCGCTGCTTGCGTCGAGACCGTTCTTGCCATGGGTCAGCTCGATCCACTGGCCCTGGCCTTTCGGATGGTCCGGGTTGCCGTCGCCGGCATCGAAGCGCGCCACGTACAAGGTGCCATGGTCCAGCAGGTTGCGATTGGCCTTGGCATTGCGGTGATTGATGCGCTCGCGGCTGACGAACTTGTAGATGAATTCGCCACGTTCATCATCGCCCATGTACACCACGGCGCGACCGTCATTGGTCTGCGCCAGGGCGGCGTTTTCGTGTTTGAAGCGGCCCAGGGCGGTGCGTTTTACCGGAATGGATTGCGGATCGAACGGGTCTATTTCCACTACCCAACCGTGGCGATTGAGTTCGTTGGGGTTTTTCGCCAGGTCAAAGCGCGGGTCGTGCAAGTGCCAGTTGATTTCACTGCTGGCGACGGTGGCGCCATAGCGTTTCTGTGCCGCGTCGAACTGCAGGTCTGACTTGCTGCTGCCGAAGCAGTCAGTGAAGTTCTCTTCACAGGTCAGGTAAGTACCCCAAGGCGTCATGCCGTTGGCGCAGTTCTGGAAAGTACCCAGCACTTTCTTGCCACTCTTGTCGGCGCTGGTTTTCAGCAGGTCGTGCCCGGCGGCTGGGCCACGCAGGCGAATCGGTGTGTTGCCGTGGATTCTGCGGTTGTAGCGCGACTCCTGGACGAACTGCCATTGTCCGCGACGACGCTGGATCTCGATCACCGACACCCCTTCGCTGGCCTGGGCCTTGCGCACGTCCTCGGCCGACTGCGGCTGGCCGCCGTGAGGGAACAGGTATTGGTAGTTGGTGTACTCGTTGTTGATCGCCATCAGCGCCCGGTTATTGTCGCCGGGGAACGGGAACAGGCTCATGCCGTCGTTGTTGTCGCCGAACTGCACTTCCTGTGCACGGGCGGTACCGTTACCACTGGGGTCGAAGGCCGGTGCATTTTTCTGCAGCGGCTGGCCCCAACTGATCAGCACCGAGGATTTGTAGCCTGGCGGCAACGTGATGGTGTCAGCTGTGGCGGCGGCGATGCTTTTGAAGCCCAGCAGCCGGCTGTTGCCTTCGCTCACGGCGGCGGCCAGGACGCTGCGGCTCAGCAGGTTGCCGCCCAGGAACATCGCCGCGCCGCACAGGGCGCCGGCGCTGATAAAGCTGCGACGGCTCAGGCCGACGATCTTTTCCAGGTCGGTGGATTGGTTTTCTTCTAATAGGCTCATCATCAGGCTCCCTGCTGGTTTTGGCAGTCACCTTAAAGCGGGTCGATGAAACTATTGTTGCAACACGCTACAACGGAGTGCCGAGCAGCACATTTGTCGCAGAAAACGTCACTTGCACCGGTGAGCCGGCTTCCAGATGCTGCTTTTGTAGCTCAAGCGGGTCGGCCAGGGCGCACAGCGTCTGGCCGTTGGGCAGGCTGATGCGCACTTCGCTGGGACCGTCTTCGGCGACGTCGACCTGCTCGATCATGCCGCGTAGTGTATTGACCCCTGGTTTTTGCGCTTGCTCGACAGGGTGCAACTCCAGCCAGCCGGCCTTGATCAGCGCCACCACGTCGGTACCGACATCCAGCTCCAGGCGCAGCGTGCTGTCGTGGGTGATCTGGGCTTCGATGACCAGACCCCGGGCCAGCTCCAGGCGTACCCGGTCGTTGTGCCCCTGGGCCTCGATGCCCAGGACCTTGCCATGCAATTGATTGCGGGCGCTGGTGCGCAGCATCAGGCGACTGAGCAGGCCCAGGTCGCCAGCGTCTTCGCTCGCTTCCAGCAGTTGCGTCTGCAGCGCTTGCAGGCGCAGATACAGGCGCAGCACGCGCTGGCCTTCCTCCGACAGCTTGGCGCCGCCACCGCCCTTGCCGCCAACACTGCGCTCCACCAACGGTTGGTCCGCCAGATTGTTCAACTCATCGATGGCATCCCACGCCGCCTTGTAGCTCAGGCCCGCGCTCTTGGCGGCGCGGGTGATCGAGCCCTGTTCGGCGATGTGCTGCAACAGGGCGATGCGTTGTGGTCGCCGAGCGATGTGTTGGGTCAGAAGCGTGGGCAAGGACATGACGGAAAACTGCGTGCAAAGGTCGATGAGCGGACGTTGGCGCCTTGGGCGCGGCCCGTCAAGCCGACTCTCCGGGTTTTGGCGTGCGAGCCAGGCAGTACACATCGACCCGCGCAGCGCCGGCGTCGAGCAGCAGGGTGGCCAGTGCCTGGGCGGTGGCGCCTGTGGTGAGCACGTCGTCGACCAACGCCAAGTGACGGTTGCGCAACGCAGCCTGGGGCGCCAGGGCAAAGGCCTGGCGCAGGTTTCGCCGTCGGGACTTGGCGTCGAGAGCCTGTTGGGCGGGGGTGTCCTGGGTACGTCGCAGCAGGTGCTCTTCGCAAGGGATCGCCAACGGCCCGCTGAGCCAGCGGGCCAGCAGCGCTGCCTGGTTGAAACCGCGCTGGCGCAAACGGCGGGTCGCCAGTGGCACCGGTACCAGTGCGTCGGGCCGCTCCAGCCCTTCGTCGAAATGGTGTTGCAGCGACTGCGCCAGCAGTTCGCCCATCAGCCGGCCCAGGGGCCATTTCGCCTGATGCTTGAAACGGGTGATCAGGCTGTCCACCGGGAAGTCGTAGGCCCAGGGCGCCAGGACCCGTTCGAAGGCCGGCGGTCGCGAGGCGCATGCTCCGCAACGCAGTCCAGCCATGGGCAGCGGCAGGGCGCAGACGCTGCATTGATCACCGAGCCAGGGCAGCTCGCTTTCACAGGGGGTGCAGATAGGCTGCGGGGTGTCGGTGCTTTCGCCGCACAACAGGCAGAATTGTTTGTTTTTTAACCAGATGTAAACCGGTCCGTTGTATCGTGGTTGACAGCGCATGACTCTTCCTTAAATATGCCGAACATCCGTGTCGCGCCTGTGGGTATTCCATGCCCCAGGCGCCAGCCAAGCATAAATCAAGGAAATGCCCATGAGCGCCAGCACCACTGCCAACCTGCGTCATGACTGGTCTTTGGCCGAAGTCAAAGCACTCTTCGTCCAGCCATTCAATGACCTGCTGTTCCAGGCGCAGACCGTGCACCGCGCGCACTTCGACGCCAATCGCGTCCAGGTTTCCACGCTGCTGTCGATCAAGACCGGCGCTTGCCCGGAAGATTGCAAATATTGTCCGCAGTCCGGTCACTACAACACCGGCCTGGATAAAGAGAAATTGCTCGAAGTGCAGAAGGTCCTCGAAGAGGCGGCACGGGCCAAGGCCATCGGTTCGACCCGTTTCTGCATGGGCGCGGCCTGGAAGCATCCGTCGGCCAAGGACATGCCTTACGTGCTGGAAATGGTCAAAGGCGTGAAGGCCATGGGCCTGGAAACCTGCATGACCCTGGGCCGCCTCGACCAGGAGCAGACCGAAGCGCTGGCCCAGGCGGGCCTGGACTACTACAACCACAACCTCGACACCTCGCCGGAGTTCTACGGCAGCATCATCACCACCCGCACCTACAGCGAGCGCCTGCAAACCCTGGCCTACGTGCGTGATTCGGGAATGAAGATCTGCTCCGGCGGCATCCTCGGCATGGGCGAGTCCCTGGACGATCGCGCCAACCTGCTGATCCAACTGGCGAACCTGCCGGAGCACCCGGAATCGGTGCCGATCAACATGCTGGTCAAAGTCGCCGGCACACCGCTGGAGAATGCCGAAGACATCGATCCGTTCGATTTCATCCGCATGCTCGCCGTGGCGCGGATCATGATGCCCCAGTCCCATGTGCGCCTGTCCGCCGGCCGTGAAGCGATGAACGAGCAGATGCAGGCCCTGGCATTTTTTGCCGGTGCCAACTCGATTTTCTACGGCGACAAGCTGTTGACCACCGCCAACCCGCAAGCCGACAAGGACATGCAATTGTTCGCACGCCTGGGTATCCAGCCTGAAGCCCGCGAAGAACATGCCGACGAAGTGCACCAGGCGGCGATTGAACAGGCGCTGGTGGAGCAGAAGAGCAGCGAGCAGTTCTACAACGCCGCTGTTTGATCACTCACCGATTCCCTGATTGGAATGCAAGACCCTGTGGGAGCGAGCTTGCTCGCGATGGCGATAGAACATTCAACATTTATGTCGACTGGCACACCGCTATCGCGAGCAAGCTCGCTCCCACAAGAGGCTTTGGCCAGTCTTTAAACAGTTGAGGCCAGCATGCCCTTCGATCTCGCCGCACGCCTGGCTGCCCGTCGTGCCGACAACCTCTATCGCCAGCGCCCGCTGCTCGAAAGCCCGCAGGGCCCGGAAGTGGTGGTGGATGGCCAGCCGTTGCTGGCGTTCTGCAACAACGATTACCTGGGCCTGGCCAATCACCCGCAAGTGATCGAAGCCTGGCGCGCCGGGGCGCTCCGTTGGGGTGTCGGGGGTGGCGCCTCCCATTTGGTGATCGGCCACAGCAGCCCTCATCACGCCTTGGAAGAAGCCTTGGCCGACCTGACCGGCCGCCCGCGGGCGTTGCTGTTCACCACCGGCTACATGGCCAACCTCGGCGCGGTCACGGCGCTGGTGGGGCAGGGCGATACGGTGCTGGAAGACCGTCTCAATCATGCCTCGCTGCTCGACGCCGGGCTGTTGTCCGGTGCGCGTTTCAACCGTTACCTGCACAACGATGCCCAGAGTTTGGCCAGCCGCCTGGAGAAAGCCACCGGCAATACCCTGGTGGTCACCGACGGCGTATTCAGCATGGACGGCGACATTGCCGACCTGCCGGCCCTGGCCCGTGAAGCCAAGGTCAAGGGCGCCTGGCTGATGGTCGACGATGCCCATGGCTTCGGCCCGCTCGGGGCCAATGGCGGCGGTATCGTCGAGCATTTTGGCTTGAGCCAGGATGACGTGCCAGTGCTGGTGGGCACCCTGGGCAAGGCCTTTGGTACCGCCGGGGCTTTTGTCGCCGGCAGTGAAGAGCTGATCGAAAGCCTGATCCAGTTCGCTCGCCCCTACATCTACACCACCAGCCAACCGCCGGCCCTGGCTTGCGCCACGCTCAAGAGCCTTGAGCTGCTGCGCAGCGAGCATTGGCGACGCGAGCACTTGCAGGTGCTGATTCGTCAGTTCCGCCAGGGCGCCGAGCAGATCGGCCTGCAATTGATGGACAGCTTCACGCCGATCCAGCCGATCCTGATTGGCGATGCGGGACGGGCCATGCGTTTGTCGCAAATGCTGCGTGAGCGCGGGCTGATGGTTACCGCGATCCGCCCACCCACCGTACCTGCCGGCAGCGCCCGTTTGCGCGTGACCCTGACCGCCGCCCACAGCGAGGCCCAGGTGCAGCTATTGTTGAATGCACTGGCCGAGTGTTTTGCCCTGTTGGGACCGGAGCCAAGCGATGCGTGATCGACTGATATTGCTGCCAGGCTGGGGCTTGGGCGTTTCACCGCTGGAACCGCTGGCGGCGGCGTTGCAAGGGCTCGACGAACACCTGCGCGTGGAAATCGAACCGTTGCCGGCGCTGCTATCGAACGACCCCGATGAATGGCTCGAAGAACTGGACGCCACCGTGCCCCAGGACGCCTGGCTGGGCGGTTGGTCCCTGGGCGGCATGCTGGCCTCGGCGCTGGCGGCGCGTCGGGGTGAGCGCTGTTGCGGCCTGCTGACCCTGGCGAGCAATCCGTCCTTTGTCGCCCATGAGCAATGGCCGAGCGCGATGGACGGCGAAACCTTCGATGGTTTTCTCGCCGGTTGTGCGGCCGACCCGCGCCAGACCCTCAAGCGCTTCAGCTTGCTGTGTGCCCAGGGCTGCAGCGATCCGCGCGGGTTGTCGCGGTTGTTGTTGGCCGGAGCACCGAGTACATCGCCGGAGGTCTTGATGGCTGGGCTTGAAGTACTGGCGCAACTGGATACACGCGCCGCGTTGCAGCGCTTTCGCGGTCCGCAACTGCATCTGTTTGCCGGCCTCGACGCCCTGGTACCGGCCGAGGCCGCGGGTGATTTGCTGGTCTTGCTGCCGGATGTCGAAATCGGTCTGATCGAACAGGCCGGCCACGGATTCCTTCTGGAAGACCCGCACGGTGTAGCGGCGGCGATCCAAGCTTTTTTGCATGAGTCCGGTGATGACTGATTTGTCTCTTCCCCCATTGCCCGGTGCCTTGCCTGACAAGCGCCAGGTAGCGGCTTCGTTTTCCCGTGCAGCGACCAGTTACGACAGCGTGGCCGAACTGCAACGCGACGTGGGCCAGCAATTGCTCGGTCGTTTGCCGTCCTCATTCATGCCGCAACGTTGGTTGGACCTGGGCTGCGGCACCGGTTATTTCACTCGGGCGCTGGGCGCGCGTTTCGGTGAGACAAACGGATTGGCACTGGATATCGCCGAAGGCATGCTCAACCATGCGCGTCCCCAAGGTGGCGCCTTGTATTTCGTCGCTGGTGACGCTGAGCGACTGCCTTTGCAAGCGGCGAGCTGTGACCTGGTGTTCTCCAGCCTGGCGGTGCAGTGGTGTGCCGATTTTGCCTCGGTGCTGAGCGAGGCCCATCGTGTGTTGAAACCGGGTGGGGTGTTTGCCTTCACCAGCCTCTGCGTAGGCACTTTGTACGAATTACGCGACAGTTGGCGTCAGGTGGATGGCTTGGTGCACGTCAACCGTTTCCGTGGGTTCGAGACGTATCAACACCTTTGCGCGGACAGTGGACTGAGTATCGTCAGTCTTGAAAACCGTCCCCATGTGTTGCATTACTCCGATGTGCGCAGTCTGACTCACGAATTGAAAGCCTTGGGCGCCCACAATCTGAACCCCGGTCGCCCCGGCGGCTTGACCGGCAGGGCGCGGATCCTGGCGCTGGTTGAAGCCTATGAGCAGTTTCGTCAGGCGCAGGGGCTGCCGGCGACTTACCAGGTGGTCTACGCCGTTTTGGAGAAACCGCTATGAGCCAGGCCTATTTCATTACCGGCACTGACACCGACGTGGGCAAGACCACCGTCGCGGCAGGCCTGCTGCATGCTGCGCGACAGGCTGGCATGAGCACGGCTGCTGGAAAACCCGTGGCCTCTGGCTGCGACGTGACGCCCAAGGGCCTGCGCAACGCCGATGCCTTGGCACTGCTGGCCGAATGCTCGATACCGTTGACTTATGCACAGGTCAATCCGGTAGCGTTCGAGCCGGCAATAGCGCCGCACCTGGCCGCCCGGGAGGCGGGCGTCGCGTTGACGGTGCAGTCGTTGCTAGGCCCGATGCGCGAAGTGTTGGCGCTGGGCGCCGACTTCACCTTGATCGAAGGTGCGGGCGGTTGGCGCGTGCCGCTGGCCGGCCAGGACAATCTTTCCGACCTGGCGATAGCGCTGGGCTTGCCGGTGATCCTGGTGGTGGGCGTGCGCCTGGGCTGCATCAGCCATGCATTGTTGACCGCCGAGGCGATTGCCCGTGACGGTTTGCAGCTTGCCGGTTGGGTAGCGAACATTATTGACCCGGCCACCTCGCGCCTGGAAGAAAACCTGGCAACCCTGGCCGAGCGACTTCCAGCGCCCTGTCTGGGCAGAGTGGCGCGGATCCAGAGCGTGACGGCCGAAGCCGTGGCCGAACACCTGCAGTTGGATTTGCTGGACTGAGACCTCAACAAGGTTTTGCCTATGACGCGGCACTGTGCCATTAGTGTTTTTGTCGGGTCTTTTCCCGGGGCTTCTGATTCAATGGCCACTGTCGACCCTTCAAGAAGACGAGCTCTGCCATGGAAATCTCAGGAAACACCGCGTTCTATGCCGGTCTGAGCACAATTCAGACAGGGCAGAATCGTGTCGATCAGGCGGCCGGCCAGATTGCCAACACCACGATCGAGCGTTCGGTCACCAGCCAGTCGTCCGAAGTGCAGGTTGATCGCCTGCGTTCGGTGGATCGCAGCCAACAGTCGGACCAGGCCGCTAACATGGTCGAAATGTCCCAAGGCAAGTTTCAAGTGCAACTGGGCGTGAACGTGGCCAAGGCGTCCGACGAAATGCTCGGTACGTTGATCGATACCTTCGCCTGATCCTGCTCTTCAGATTTACGAAAACGCCGCGATTATTCGCGGCGTTCTTGTCTCTAACGTCTTATTGCTCAACTAATCTTTTCCTACGCGCATCGCGGATTCTTCAGCGCGATGGATTTCCCGTGTCCGACTTTTTTCTCGGCTGATGACGAACGGCAAAAGATCGGCGCTTGACAAGATTTGGGCGTAAACGTATGTTTCAAACAGCTGTTTGACCGCTACAACAAATCCACGCGGTCGTTCATTCCCGGTTACATCAGCAGAGGTTTATCGCTATGCCTGACTACAAGGCCCCCTTGCGTGATATTCGCTTCGTTCGTGACGAACTGCTCGGTTACGAAGCGCATTATCAGAGCCTTCCGGCTTGCCAGGACGCAACTCCGGACATGGTTGACGCCATTCTCGAAGAAGGCGCCAAGTTTTGTGAGCAGGTGCTGGCGCCGCTGAACCGCGTGGGCGACATCGAAGGTTGCACCTGGAGCGAGTCCGGCGTGAAAACCCCGACTGGCTTCAAGGAAGCCTACAAGCAATTCGTCGAAGGTGGCTGGCCAAGCCTGGCCCACGACGTCGAGCACGGTGGTCAGGGCTTGCCGGAGTCCCTGGGCCTGGCGGTCAGCGAGATGGTCGGTGAAGCCAACTGGTCGTGGGGCATGTACCCGGGCCTGTCCCATGGCGCGATGAACACGATTTCCGAGCACGGTACGCCTGAACAGCAAGAGGCTTACCTGACCAAGCTGGTTTCCGGCGAATGGACCGGCACCATGTGCCTGACCGAACCGCACTGCGGCACCGACCTGGGCATGCTGCGCACCAAGGCCGAGCCTCAGGCCGACGGT
This sequence comes from Pseudomonas sp. Lb2C2, assembly GCF_052112205.1. NCBI lineage: Bacteria > Pseudomonadati > Pseudomonadota > Gammaproteobacteria > Pseudomonadales > Pseudomonadaceae > Pseudomonas > Pseudomonas sp. Lb2C2. Next base: position 766,169 of record NZ_JAUTYW010000003.1, read on the forward strand.
TCCTACAAGGTTTCCGGTACGAAGATCTTCATTTCGGCCGGCGAACACGACATGGCCGACAACATCGTCCACATCGTGCTGGCACGCCTGCCGGACGCACCGGCTGGCACCAAGGGCATTTCGCTGTTCATCGTTCCCAAGTTCCTGCCTAACGCCGACGGCTCCATTGGCCAGCGCAACGCGGTGAGCTGCGGTTCCCTGGAACACAAGATGGGCATCCACGGCAACGCCACCTGCGTGATGAACTTCGACGCGGCCACCGGATACCTGATCGGCCCGGCGAACAAAGGCCTGAACTGCATGTTCACCTTCATGAACACCGCACGCCTGGGCACCGCACTGCAAGGCTTGGCCCACGCCGAGATCGGCTTCCAGGGCGGCCTGAAATATGCCCGCGATCGCCTGCAAATGCGTTCCCTGACTGGCCCGAAAGCGCCAGAAAAGGCTGCTGACCCGATCATCGTCCACCCTGACGTGCGTCGCATGCTGCTGACCATGAAGGCCTTCGCCGAAGGTAACCGGGCGATGGTCTACTTCACCGCCAAGCAGGTCGACATCGTCAAGTACGGCGTAGATGAAGAAGAGAAGAAAAAAGCCGATGCGCTGCTGGCGTTCATGACGCCGATCGCCAAGGCCTTCATGACCGAAGTCGGCTTCGAATCGGCCAACCACGGCGTGCAGATCTACGGTGGCCACGGCTTCATTGCCGAGTGGGGCATGGAGCAGAACGTTCGCGACAGCCGTATCTCGATGCTGTACGAAGGCACCACTGGCATCCAGGCCCTCGATCTGCTGGGCCGTAAAGTGCTGATGACCCAGGGCGAGGCACTCAAGGGCTTCACCAAGATCGTCCACAAGTTCTGCCAGGGCAACGAAGGCAACGAAGCGGTCAAGGAATTCGTAGAACCCCTGGCTGCGCTGAACAAGGAATGGGGCGAGCTGACCATGAAGGTCGGTATGGCGGCCATGAAGGATCGCGAAGAAGTCGGCGCCGCGTCGGTGGACTACCTGATGTACTCCGGTTACGCCTGCCTGGCCTATTTCTGGGCCGACATGGCGCGCCTGGCGGCGGAAAAACTCGCAGCCGGCACCACTGAAGAAGCCTTCTACACCGCCAAGCTGCAGACCGCGCGCTTCTACTTCCAGCGCATCCTGCCGCGTACCCGTACCCACATGGCAACCATGCTGTCGGGCGCCAACAACCTGATGGACATGAAGGAAGAGGACTTCGCGCTGGGCTACTAAGCCTCACGCGGTGCTTCCAAAAGCCGCTGCTTCTTCGGGAGCAGCGGCTTTTTCATGTCTGCCACAAAATTTGTATCCAACGCAGGCCCTTGTGGGAGCGAGCTTGCTCGCGATGGCGTTTGTTCAGTCAGTACCTTCATGGCTGACACACCGCTATCGCGAGCAAGCTCGCTCCCACAGGGGCAACTAGGATCCTGAAACAATATTCATCCAACTCGACCCTAAGAAAACCGTCCCCTCTGCCGTTACAGCGATGGCAGTGTGACATCTGTCACATCTCGCGTGCCTTACTGCTCCAGTTGCAGGCACAATGCCATCTTTGATCAGCCGGGTCGGAGCTTTACCCTTGCCGCGTTCTTCCGCTGTACGTCTGAGCCATTTCCTCCCGTCATTGCTGCTGTTGCTGGCGGGGCTTGCGGCTGCCTACGTCAAGGATCTCAACGTTTTCTTCACCTCGCTGTTCAACGTGCTCCCGACGCTGGTGTTGTTGCTGGGCGGGGCGTATTGCGCGGTCTACCGACGTCAACGTGAACTGTTTCTGATGGTCACGGTGTACATCGCCTACTTCCTCCTGGACACCCAGACCGACTTCTACCGCGATAACGGCAAGGTGCGCGAAGACGCGGCGGTGGTGTTCCATCTCGTTTGCCTGTTGCTGCCGCTGTTGTTCGGGCTGTTCGCGGCGTGGCAGGAGCGCACCCACTTGTTCCAGGACATGGTGGCGCGGTTCGCGGTGTTGCTGGCCTTTGGCAGCGTGGCGCTGGCCCTGGAGCAGAGTTTCCCCCAAGCCTTGCTGTTGTGGCTTTCGGAGATCCGCTGGCCCGCGTTGCACGGCGCCTGGATGAGCCTGATCCAATTGTCCTACCCGATGTTCGCCGCCGCATTCCTGCTGCTGGCCTGGCAATATTGGCGCAACCCCCGGCCACTGCATGCGGCGCAACTGGTGGGGTTGCTCGGGTTGTTCTGGATGCTGCCGAAGACTTTTATCCTGCCGTTCACCCTGAACATCATGTGCAGCCAGGTGATGCTGATGATCGCTGCGGCGGTTGCCCACGAGGCCTATCAAATGGCCTTCCGTGACGAGCTGACCGGCCTGCCGGGTCGTCGGGCGCTGAACGAGCGCATGCAGCGCCTGGGGCGCAATTATGTGCTGGCGATGAGCGACGTGGACCACTTCAAGAAATTCAACGACACCCACGGCCACGATGTGGGTGACCAGGTGCTGCGCCTGGTGGCCAGCAAATTGTCGAAAATCGGCGGTGGCGGTAGGGCGTATCGCTACGGCGGTGAGGAATTTGCCCTGGTGTTCGCAGGCAAGACCATCGATGAGTGCATGCCCCATTTGGAGGTCATCCGCCAGTCCATCGAGACGTACGCGATCCAGCTGCGTAATTCCGACAGCCGTCCCCAGGACGATCAACAAGGTCGCCAGCGTCGTTCTGGCGCCGGCGCATCCAGCGTCTCGGTGACGGTCAGCATCGGCGTCGCGGAACGCCTCGAGCAACGCACGCCTGAAGAAGTGCTCAAGTCCGCCGACCAGGCGCTGTATAACGCCAAGGGCGCGGGGCGCAACTGTGTGATTGCCTTCGGGCAGAACCGCCGCGGTGCGGTGCGCATGGAGACTGCCGCGGGTTGAGTGATGACGGCGCATTCAGCGTCTGGACTGTGATTGTGGGCCTGGGTGGCCGGCAGTAGGTTGAAACGATCTGCTACCGGAGAAAACCACCATGCCCGAGTACAAAGCCCCGCTGCGCGACATGCGCTTTCTGATCGATCACGTCTTCGATTTCCATGGCCGCTATGCCGAGCTGGGCGCCAGCGATGCCAGCCCGGACATGGTCAGCGCGATCCTCGAGGAAGGCGCCAGGTTCTGCGAGAACGTGCTGGCGCCGCTCAATCGCTCCGGTGACGAAGAAGGTTGCCATTTCGACAACGGTGTAGTCACCACGCCGACAGGCTTCAAGCAGGCTTTCGCACAGTACGTGGAGGGCGGCTGGCATGGGCTGGCGGCGGACCCGGCGTATGGTGGCCAGGGCTTGCCCAGCTCCCTGGGCCTGGTCATCAGCGAGATGATCGGCTCCAGCAACACCTCCTGGGGCATGTACCCGGGCCTGACTCACGGCGCCATGTCGGCGATTCACGCCCACGGCACGGCAGAACAGAAACAGACCTACCTGAGCAAACTCACCGCCGGCCAGTGGACCGGCACCATGTGCCTGACCGAAGCCCACTGCGGCACCGACCTGGGCATCATCAAGACCCGCGCCGTGCCCCAGGCCGACGGCAGCTACGCGATCTCCGGCAGCAAGATCTTCATTTCCGCCGGCGAACACGACATGAGCGATAACATCATCCACCTGGTGCTGGCCAAGTTGCCGGACGCCCCCGCCGGAACCAAAGGCATCTCGTTGTTCATCGTGCCCAAGTTCCTGCCCGACACCACGGGTGAGGCCGAGCCGCGCAATGGCGTGTCCTGTGGTTCGATCGAACACAAGATGGGCATCAAGGCCTCGGCCACCTGCGTGCTGAATTTCGATGGGGCCAAGGGTTTCCTGATCGGCGAGCCGAACAAGGGCCTCAATTGCATGTTCACCATGATGAACCACGCCCGGCTCGGTACCGGTATGCAGGGCCTGTGCCTGGGCGAGGCGAGCTTCCAGGGCGCGATCAAATACGCCAACGACCGGTTGCAGATGCGCGCGCTGACCGGCCCCAAGGCGCCGGAAAAGGTCGCCGACCCGATCATCGTCCATCCCGATGTGCGCAGGATGTTGCTGACTATGAAAGCCTTCAACGAAGGCAACCGGGCGCTGACGTATTTCACCGCGCAATTGCTTGATACCGCGCACCTGAGCGCGGACGAAACCGCCCGCCAGGAGGCCGAGGACCTGCTGGCGTTCCTCACCCCGATCTGCAAGGCCTTCATGACCGACACCGGGCTGGAGGTGACCAACCACGGCATGCAAGTGTTCGGCGGTCACGGCTTCATTCGTGAGTGGGGCATGGAGCAGTTGGTGCGCGACTGCCGCATTGCGCCGATCTACGAGGGCACCAATGGCATCCAGGCCCTGGATCTGCTGGGGCGCAAGGTGCTGGGTAGCCAAGGCAGGTTGCTGCGTGGCTTCACCAAAATCGTCCATAAATTTTGCGCTGCCAACGCTGAACATCCGCAGCTTGACGATTACGTCGCGCAACTCGACGGGCTCAACCAGCAATGGGGCGAACTGACCACCCGGGTCGGCATGGCCGCCATGAAAAATCCCGATGAAGTGGGTGCTGCCTCCGTGGATTACCTGATGTACAGCGGCTACATCATCCTGGCCTACCTGTGGCTGCGCATGGCCTTGGTGGCCCAGGCGCAACTCGACAGTGGCACTGGAGACGAGGATTTTTGCCGGGCCAAATTGGCGACGTGCGAGTTTTACTTCAAGCGCCTGCTGCCGCGTACAGCCGCCCATCGGGCCGCCATTGAGGCGGGGAGTGATTGCCTGATGCAATTGCCTGCGGAGTTGTTTGCACTCTGATGGGCTGAAACATTTCTCTGTGGCGAGGGAGCTTGCTCCCGCTGGGCTGCGCAGCAGACCCTCTTTGTGAGCGCTGCGCACTGGAGCGCCAGCCCGGTCAAGCGGGAGCAAGCTCCCTCGCCACGATAAACATCCAAGTCTTCCTGGTGACTAAAAATAACAAAACGGTCATGGGTTGACCCTATGTGTCGCAAAAGTTGTTGAGGTACACTCAGGTCATTGCGAAAACCGTCTTTTACGAACCAACTGTTTAGATCCTGCGAGGTTTGCCATGGCTGACTACAAAGCGCCCCTGCGCGATATGCGCTTCGTCCTCAATGAAGTGTTCGAGGTCGCCAAACTCTGGGCCCAATTGCCGGCGCTGGCCGACACCGTGGATGCCGAAACGGTCGAAGCGATCCTTGAAGAAGCCGGCAAAGTCACCAGCAAAAGCATCGCGCCCCTCAGCCGCGCCGCTGACGAAGAAGGTTGCCACTGGGCCGACGGCGCCGTCACCACGCCGGCAGGTTTCCCACAGGCCTACAAGACTTACGCTGAAGGCGGTTGGGTCGGTGTCGGCGGAGACCCGGTGTACGGCGGCATGGGCATGCCCAAGGCCGTTTCGGCCCAGGTCGAGGAAATGGTCAACTCCGCCAGTCTGTCCTTCGGCCTGTACCCGATGCTGACCGCCGGCGCCTGCCTGTCGATCAATGCCCACGCCAGCGAAGAACTGAAAGCGGCGTACCTGCCGAACATGTACGCCGGCGTCTGGGCCGGTTCCATGTGCCTGACCGAGCCTCATGCCGGTACGGACCTGGGGATCATCCGCACCAAGGCCGAACCCCAGGCCGACGGTTCCTACAAGGTCAGTGGCACGAAGATTTTCATCACTGGCGGCGAACACGACCTCACCGAGAACATCATTCACTTGGTACTGGCGAAACTGCCGGACGCGCCGGCAGGCCCCAAGGGCATTTCGCTGTTCCTGGTGCCCAAGTTCATGGTCAATGCCGACGGCAGCCTGGGCGCGCGCAACGCGGCCAACTGCGGATCGATCGAACACAAGATGGGCATCCAGGCGTCCGCCACCTGCGTGATGAACTTCGACGAAGCCGTGGGTTATCTGGTAGGCGAGCCGAACAAGGGCCTGGCGGCGATGTTCACCATGATGAACTACGAGCGCCTGGGGGTTGGTATCCAGGGCCTGGCCTCCGGTGAGCGTTCCTACCAGAACGCCATCGAATATGCCCGTGACCGCCTGCAAAGTCGTTCGCCAACCGGTGCGCAGAACAAGGACAAGGTCGCTGACCCGATCATCGTCCACCCCGACGTGCGTCGGATGCTGCTGACCATGAAAGCCTCGAACGAAGGCGGCCGGGCCTTTTCCACCTACGTGGCGATGCAACTGGATACCGCCAAGTTCAGCGAAGACCCAGTCACCCGCAAGCGCGCCGAAGACCTGGTGGCGTTGCTGACACCGGTGGCCAAGGCCTTCCTGACTGATCTGGGCCTGGAAACCACCGTCCATGGTCAACAGGTGTTCGGCGGCCACGGTTACATTCGTGAATGGGGCCAGGAGCAACTGGTGCGCGATGTGCGTATCACCCAGATCTACGAAGGCACCAACGGTATCCAGGCGCTGGACCTGGTGGGGCGCAAGATCGTCGGCAGCGGCGGTGCGTTCTACAAGTTGTTTGCCGATGAAATCCGTCACTTCACGGCCACCGCGAGCAGCGATCTGGCGGAATTCATCAAGCCGTTGAACAGCGCTGTCGACACGCTGGACGAGTTGACCGACTGGCTGTTGGACCGGGCGAAAAGCAACCCGAACGAAATCGGCGCGGCGTCTGTGGAGTATCTCCAGGCGTTTGGCTACACCGCGTATGCCTACATGTGGGCGCTGATGGCCAGGGCGGCCTTGGGCAAAGAAAGCCAGGATGATTTCTACGCGAGCAAACTGGGCACGGCGCGATTCTATTTCGCCCGCCTGCTGCCGCGTATTCATTCCTTGAGCGCTTCGGTCAAGGCGGGCAGCGAGTCGCTGTTCCTGCTGGAAGCCGGCCAGTTCTGAAATCATGACGATGTGTAAGCATTCTCTTACACATCGTGCTGGCGTTTTCCCTCTATCGGCGGATTGGATCCAGGGCTAATCTAGCTTCCATGGATGTAGCGCAGGACGCGCAAAGTAACAACACGGACACGTAGGATTCTGCCAGGACGGCGGAGTGAAATGGATGTCAGGGAAACAGTCTGCAAAGCCCCGCTTCGGCGGGGTTTTCTTTTGCCTGCGTTTTTTGTTCCTGGCAGGCGCCCGCCATCGATGCTGCTTCTGGTTGCGTTTCACTGAACCCTGACGAGCGGCCTGAGGTCAATGAGCTATAGGGCAATTTGGCCATCGTCGATCAGGGAGTCATCCATGGATTTCATTCGCATCATTATCGCCATCCTGCTGCCGCCACTGGGGGTGTTCCTGCAGGTCGGCTTCGGCGGGGCTTTCTGGCTGAATATCCTGCTGACGCTGCTGGGTTATATCCCTGGCATCGTCCATGCGGTGTACATCATCGCCAAGCGCTGAACTCATCGGTTATAGAACCCCCTGTGGGAGCGAGCTTGCTCGCGATAGCGGTGTGTCAGTCCACGGAAATGTCGACTGGACTACTGCTATCGCGAGCAAGCTCGCTCCCACAGTTTTTTGGCATCCTACAGGTCGCCATCCATCACCTTGCGATAGAACAACCACTCATGCTCCAGCGCATGGGCCTGGTTCGCGGCCTTGCGAAAGCCATGGCGCTCATCGGGGTAGTAGTGCGCCTCGACCGCCACGCCGTTGGCCTGTAAAGCACTGACCATGTCGCGGGTTTGCTGCGGTACCACCACGGCGTCCAATTCACCCTGGAAAAAGATCACCGGCACGCGAATGTTCCCGGCGTGCAGCAGCGGGGTGCGGGCTTGATAGCGTTCGACGTCCTGTTGCGGATCGCCGATCAGCCAGTCCAGGTAATCACCTTCGAACTTGTGCGTGGCCCGGCCGAGGGCGACAGGATCGCTCACGCCATAGAGGCTGGCGCCGGCGCGGAATACATCATGGAACGCCAGGGCGCAGAGGGTCGTGTAGCCACCGGCACTGCCACCCCGAATGAACGCACGTCGGCCGTCAATCAGGCCTTGTTCATCCAGGTAGGCGACCACCGCGCAGGCGTCCTCGACATCCACCAGCCCCCAGTTCAAATGCAACGCTTGCCGATACGCCCGGCCATAGCCACTGCTTCCGCGGTAATTGAGATCGGCGACGGCAAAGCCACGCTGGGTCCAATACTGGATACGCGGATCGAACAGGGGATAACAGGCCGAGGTGGGGCCGCCGTGAATGAACACCACCAAGGGCGGCTTCGCTTGCTTATTCATGGCCGGGTAAAAGAACCCGTGGGCCTCACCTGACCCGGATGGATAGCGCAGGGTGCGAGGACGGCTGATCTGTTCGACGGGCAATGGTGTGACGCCGCCGGCCAGCACGGCCACTTCGTGGCTATGCCGCTCAATGGCAATGATCGCCGATGGGCGGATCGGCGAGGCTGCAACGGCGTAGATGAACCGCTCATCCAGCGCCAGGCTGCGAAAGCGGGTGTAGGTGCCGGTGAAGTCCTCATCGGCATCGTCTCCGTGACACAGGCCCAGACGCCCGAAACCCGCTTCGGTCCAACTGGCCAGGTACGTGTGTTCGCCCAGCGGCAGCCAGGTGCAGCCACCCAGTTGCCACGGCGCTGGGGCGTGATCGGCTTGGGCGGCAGGCAGCGGTTTCAGGCCCTGGGCCGACTCCATCCAAGGCTGCCAATAACCACCGCGATCAGTCAGGCAGTAAAGACGACTGGTCGCATCGAAGCGCGGTTGCTGGATGGACTCTTCTTCACCGTCGCCCGCGATACAGCGCGGCGCCCCCCAACCCGCAGCGTTGCGCTCGGCCAGCATCAAGCGCGTTGCGGTCCAGGGTTGATGTGGGCGGCTCCACTCAATCCAGGCGAGCCGCTGGCCGTCCGGGCTCACGGTGGGGGACGCGTAGAAATCTGCACCTTCGGCCAGCAGATGCCGCTGATGATCCACCAGCCCGATCGACACCAGGCGATGCCGGTTGGCCTGTTCTTCCACCGCCAAAACCTGGCCGTCGACGAAGCTCAGATCTCCATAACGGCAGTCACCCGAGGTCAGCGCCACGGGGCGTTCGTCGTTCAGGGGTTGGTGGTACAGCTGCTGGTCGGCCTCATTGACGAACAGCACGCCGTCACGGCTCAGGCAAAATGATCCACCGCCGTATTCATAGACCCGGCTGCGCGCGCTGAACCCGTCCGGTGTCAGGCAGCGGGGCATGGCGTCTTGCCAGTGCCAGATCCGGCAGGCGCCGTCTGCGGGGCGGTATTCATTCCAGAACAGGCCCAAAGGCCCGAGCTGCAGTTCGGCGAAGTCGGTGCCGGCGGCAACGGCCTGGGCGGCGCTGAAAGGCTCAGCCTTTGGCGATGAGGCGCGAGTTTCGTTCATTGCGAAAGGCCAATTGTTCAATGGTTTGCGTGGCGTGCTCGGCGTCTTCGCGAGCCTTGAGAATCACTCCGTGATGTTCGGACTTGCTGCACACCGGGTCGGCGTTGCTGGCGTCGCCTGTGAGCATGAATGCCTGGCAGCGACAGCCGCCGAAGTCCTTCTCCTTTTCATCGCAGGAACGGCACGGCTCGGGCATCCAGTCATAACCGCGAAAGCGGTTGAAGCCGAACGAGTCGTACCAGATGTGCTGCATGCTGTGGTCGCGCACGTTGGGAAATTGCACCGGCAGCTGGCGGGCACCGTGACAGGGCAATGCCGTGCCGTCCGGTGTGACGGTGAGGAAAATGCTGCCCCAGCCATTCATGCAGCCCTTGGGGCGTTCTTCGTAGTAGTCCGGCGTGACGAAGATCAGCTTGCACGGGTTGCCTTGCGCTTCCAGCTTGGCACGGTATTCGTTGGTGACACGCTCGGCGCGTACCAGTTGCTCCCGGGTGGGCAGCAGGCCGACGCGGTTGAGCTGCGCCCAGCCGTAGAACTGGCACGTGGCGAGTTCGACGAAGTCGGCTTCCAGGGCGATGCACAGCTCGATGATGCGATCGATCTTGTCGATGTTGTGCCGATGGGTCACGAAGTTCAGCACCATCGGATAACCGTGGGCCTTTACCGCCCGGGCCATTTCCAGTTTTTGCGCGAAGGCTTTCTTCGAGCCGGCCAGGAGGTTGTTCACCTGCTCATCGCTGGCCTGGAAACTGATCTGGATATGGTCGAGGCCGGCCTTCTTGAAGTCGCTGATTTTCTGCTCGGTCAAGCCAATGCCGGAGGTGATCAGGTTGGTATAGAAACCCAGCCTGCGTGCCTCGCCGATCAACTCGGCCAGGTCCTGGCGCACCAACGGCTCGCCGCCGGAAAAGCCCAGCTGCGCGGCGCCCATCTCGCGGGCTTCGCGAAAGACCTTGAACCATTGCTCGGTGCTCAGCTCCTTGCCTTGCTCGGCAAAGTCCAGAGGGTTGGAGCAGTACGGGCATTGCAGCGGGCAACGATAGGTCAGCTCCGCCAGCAACCACAGCGGCAAGCCGACTTCAGGCTTGGGCGGCAGACCCGTGTTCTCAGGCAAGTTCGATCCAGTGCTGTGCACGGGCGACCTCCATGAATTGCTCGATGTCGTCGCCGAGTTCCGGCACGCCGGGAAACTGCTTCGCCAACTCACCGATGATGGCCGCGACATCCCGTTCACCGTCGATCAGGCCGCCGATCAAAGAAGCGCTGTCGTTCAGCTTGATCATGCCTTCAGGATAGAGCAGCACGTGGCCTTTCTGGGCCGGTTCGTACTGGAAGCGATAGCCGGGGCGCCAGCGCGGGGTTTTGCTGCGGTCGAAACTCATAAGGTGATCCCTTTGTGCCACACCCGTTGCCCGGTCACGCTGTGGTAGGGCGGGCGGTTCAATTCATAGGCCATGCTCATGGCGTCGAGCATGCTCCAGAGGATGTCCAGTTTGAACTGGAGAATCTCCAGCATGCGTTCCTGCCCTGCGCGGGTGGTGTAGTGCTGCAAGGTGATCGCCAGGCCATGTTCCACGTCACGTCGGGCCTGGCCCAGGCGGGTGCGGAAGTACTCATAGCCGGTCGGGTCGATCCATGGGTAGTGCTGCGGCCAACTGTCCAGGCGCGACTGGTGGATCTGCGGGGCGAACAGTTCGGTCAGCGAGCTGCTGGCGGCTTCCTGCCAGCAGGCCCGGCGGGCGAAGTTGACATAGGCATCCACGGCGAAACGCACACCGGGCAGCACCAGCTCCTGGGAGCGCAGTTGATCGGGGTCCAGGCCCACCGCCTGGCCCAGCCGCAACCAGGCTTCGATGCCGCCGTCTTCGCCGGGAGCACCGTCATGGTCGAGCAGGCGCTGAATCCACTCGCGGCGGATCTCCCGGTCCGGGCAGTTGGCCAGGATCGCGGCATCCTTGAGCGGGATATTCACCTGGTAGTAAAAACGGTTCGCGACCCAGCCCTGGATCTGCTCGCGAGTCGCGCGGCCTTCATACATCGCCACGTGATACGGGTGATGGATGTGGTAATACGCGCCCTTGGCACGCAGGGCGGCTTCGAACTCGGCGGGGGACAGGGGGGTGTCAGTCATTTCGGTTCTCCGGGAAGTGCCCGTGGGTTCTGTGGCGTCAGGGCTGGCCTCATCGCGAGCAAGCTCGCTCCCACACGGGTTGTGCTGTGAATCAGATATCCAATGCAACTCGAACTACTGTGGGAGCGAGCTTGCTCGCGATGGGGCCAGTCCAGCTGAATCACCCCTGGCTGACACACCACACATTCACCCCCACCATCGTTCCGCCCTTCTTACAACTCAATACTCATTCCGTCGTAGGCCACTTCAATCTTTCGACGTACAAGTTCAGCCCGCTCGGGCGAGTCTTCGTCCAGGATCGGGTTGGTGTTGTTGATATGGATAAGGACCTTGCGCGGCCCAGGCACTTGTTCCAGCACTTCCAGCATACCGCCGGGGCCATTCTGGGCCAGGTGACCCATTTCCCGGCCAGTGCGGGTGCCGACGCCACGGCGCTGCATTTCATCGTCGTCCCACATCGTACCGTCCACCAGCAGACAATCGCTGCCGGCCATGATCTCCAACAATGACTCGTCGACCTTGCCCAACCCCGGGGCATAGAACAGCTTGCCACCCGTGCGCAGGTCTTCGACGATCAACCCGATGTTGTCGCCCGGGTGCGGGTCGAAGCGATGCGGTGAATAGGGCGGTGCGGCGCTGCGCAGGGGCAGTGGGGTGAAGCGCAGGTTCGGGCAGGCCTCGATGGTGAAGCTCTGGTCGAGTTCGATGCGATTCCAGCTCAACCCGCCGTTCCAGTGGGTCAGCATGTTGAACAGCGCAAAGCCCGTGCTCAGGTCTTCATGGACCATGTCGGTGCACCAGACTTGATGCGGGCAACCTTCGCGCAGGCTGAGCAGGCCGGTGGTGTGGTCGATCTGGCTGTCCATCAGGATGATCGCGCCAATGCCGGTGTCGCGCAGGGCCCGGCCCGGCTGCATCGGGGCGAACGCCTGGAGCTGGGCGCGAATGTCCGGAGAGGCGTTGCACAGCACCCAGTTCACACCGTCATCGGACAGGGCGATGGACGATTGGGTGCGCGCCTGGGCCCGCAGGCTGCCGTTGCGAAAACCTGCGCAATTGGCGCAGTTGCAGTTCCACTGGGGGAAACCGCCACCGGCGGCAGAACCTAGAATCTGGACGAACATGGCTGCTCCATCTGCAAACCGAAATAAAAACGCCTCGGCTGGCCGAGGCGTAGTGCTGCGTGCTTAACCGCCTGCAGCATTCAACGGCTGGCGAAGTACATGGTGACTTCGAAACCGATACGCAGGTCGATATATGCGGGTTTGGACCAGGACATGGGAATACTCCTTTGGTTGGGATGCTTTCGTTAGATAGAACGGTTGAGACCTATACATATAGTCCACCTCCGTTCGGAGATGTTCAGATGCTTAGGCGCCTATGTTACTAAATCTGACATATTCGTTCGCCGCGATTCTCGAAGAAAGCTCATTACAGCCCCTGCAACGATCACTGCGGCGCTTGCCAACGCTCTTGCGGGCAGGCTCCGTTGCTCAGGCAATACCATCCTCCTTCAGCCTTGATCAGACGTTGGGCGGCCATTTGTAGCTGGGTGCGATCCAGGCACACGATGGCAGCGGACAGTTGCTCGAGATAATCCGACGGGTGGCCGGCCAGCTTGCCCTGCCAGAGCAGTTCGGCGGCCTGGGCGCAGGGCAGGGCGGTGCCCTGGAGTTGGGCGGCTAGCGCCTGCTGCTGGCCGGTCAGGGATGAGTCATCGAGCTGCTCGATCAGCGTCGGTAACCCAGCCAGGAATTGCTCGATGTGGGCGCTCAGTTGCGTCACCGAGAGGCTGGGCGATTGGACGCCGAACAACACCCCGGTTTGCCCGTCGATCTGCTTCAATCCACTGAACACCGCATAACCCAACTGCAACTCCACGCGCAGGCGCTGGTAGAACGGCGTCTGACACAGCTGTGCCAGCAACCGCCAGGCGGCTTCGTCGGCCAGCGTCGGGGTGGCTGTCGGGCAAAACAGCAACACGGCCGGTTCTTCGCCGGGAGTCTGGAGCGTATGCCAGAGGCGTTGCCCGCGAGGCGCCGGCGCCAGGCTGGCTTCATCGCCGGCGATCCCCGGCACCCGGGCCAGCGCAGGGCCCAGCGCCCCTTGGGTGGCCGTCGACAGGCCGATGGACAGCCCGTCCCAGCGGGCCGTTGCCCATACACTTTGGTCGCTGGCGGGCACTGGTAACACTGGCGCTTGCCGGTTGTGGCGGCAGTGGTTCGGCAGCGCCTTCAACAGATGCCGAATCGGCATCGGCGGGGGTTCGTGACCGGCTTGGGCCATTGGCAGCGGTTGCGCAAGCTTCGTCAGAAGGTGTTCAAGTACCAGCGGTATCGGCGCCTGCAAGCCGACCAGTTTCAGCAGCCATTGATCAGCGCAGGACTCGAAGCTGACGTCCACGCCGGCCTGGCGAGCATCCTCTTGCACATCCCGCAGGTGCCGGTCGAGCCTGGATTGAAAGTCCAGCGGTGCCTGGGTCGTCAGTTGCCAGCGCAGGTACACCGCGCCTTCACGACCGTTGTCTGGCAGCGCCTGGCTGAACTGCATGGGCGAGCGTTCCCGGCGACCCCGGGAGCGGTCCTGGGCGAAGGTTCGCAAGCCGCGGTGGGCGCTGGTCTGCCCGCGTATCAGCCCGGCGCGAGGCGCTTCGCTAGGTGTTTGTAAGAAAGGGTTGGGCGCGGGCAGTTGCCATTGTCCCGCGACGTTATCGGCAGGGTGCAGTTGCCTGAGGATTTCCCTGAGCCTGACGAGGTCGTTTGCCAGCAGCGGCCCGTCGCGTCCTTCACCGTCCCAGCGGGCCACCTGCAAGGCCGATCCTGTCTCCTGCCGGCGCTGCAACAGTGCGGTGAACTCCTGGCGCAACGGCGCCCAGTCGTCCTGAGCGGCAAAGAACCCCAGCCAGTCGTGCAGCAACGCTTGGATTTGCGCCGCTGCCGGAGCGTTGGCGTGCCTGAGTTCGATGTGCAGCAGCGCCTGCCCGGCAAACTCATACGGCGCGTTGGCCTTGAGGCTGTCAGCCAGGCCGCGCTGACGCAACGTGGCGAGCACGCCGCCCGGTTTGCTGGAGTTCAGCCACGTACACAGAAAATCCAGGGCTTGAGGCGAGGCGGCGGGCAAGTCTTCGAAGGCGAACAGCAGATCAAGGCAACCCTCGCGGGCCTGTTGATAACTTGACTGGGACGATGCCATCAAACTTGGTGGTGCCGGCCTGGCAAGCGCTTCGCCGGCAGGTATGTGGCTGTCGAACTGTTCAGCCAGCGTTTTCAAGGTGTCGATGCTTTGCGGGCCGGCCAGGCTCAGGGTCATCTGGCCGCTCCGGTAAAAGCGGCGATAGAAGTCGTGCAATGCGCTTTGGAATTCGGCTTGCGTCACTGCCAGGCTATCGCGATTGCCAGCATGAAAACCCCGCAGTGGATGGGGCGCCGACAGGCCGTCATGCAAGGCAAGCTGTCGCTGGGCTGCAGCATCCTGGGACCAGGCGATGAACTCGGCGTGCAGCACTTCCCGTTCGCGCAATTGATCGGCTTCATCCAGGCGAGGGTGGGCAAGCATGTCCCACAGCCGTTCGAGTCCGTCGGAGAAAGTTGCGGGTGGCAATTCGAAGAAAAAATCCGTGGTGCGTTCGCTGGTGCGCGCATTGACCTGGCCGCCGTGGCGCTGCACGTAGGCCATCAGGTTCTCCCCGGCGGGGAAACGCTCGGTGCCGAGGAAGAACAGATGTTCGAGCAGGTGCGCCAATCCCGGCCAGGCCAGGGGCGCGTCATGGCTGCCAGCCGCGACTCGCAGCACTGCAGCGCTGCGCTTGAGGCCTGGGACGTGACGCAATGTCACCCGCAAGCCGTTGGCCAGGGTTTCAGTGTGGGGGCGGAGGGAGTCGGGGGCCGGCATGAGCGCTTCCAGAACAAAGATGCGCTCATGCTAGCGGATTAGGCCGCGTTCTCAATCCTCAATCAGTGTTTGTGCAGGTCGTCGTAAAGCTCGGGGCGGCGATCGTGCAGGTAGTTGTAGGCAGCGCGGGAGTCTTCCATCAGTTGTCGATCCAGTTCACCGACGATCAAGGCCTCATCCAGCCCTGCAAGGGCCGGGCGGCTGCCGTTCGGTGCGGCGATGCTGCTTTGGCCACAATACTGCAATTCACCTTCGTGGCCGCAGTAGTTGGCGTACGCCACGAAACACTGGTTCTCGATCGCCCGGGCACGCACGGTGACGTCGGCGATGAAGTCGTAGGGTTGCATGTTGGCGGTTGGCACCAGGATCAGCTCGGCGCCGGCCAGGGCCAGGCGTCGGGCATTTTCCGGAAACTCCAGGTCGTAGCAGATCAGGAGGCCGAGCTTCCAGCCATTGAGCTCCACGATGGGCAATGCGGCGTCGCCGGCGCTGAACATGGCGTGATCGAGGTCACCGAACAGGTGGCTCTTGCGGTAGTTGGCCAGGCGCTCACCCTGGGCGTCGATCAGCTGTACGGCGTTGTAGATCTGCCCGTCTTCGCCGCGCTCAGGGTAGCCATAGACAATCGCCAGGCCTGCGGCCTTGGCAATGCGGGCGATCTGTTGCGCCCACTCGCCGTTGTAGACCTCGGCCAATACATTCACCGCGTCGACGCCGATGTTGTAGCCGGTCATGAACATCTCCGGCAGCACCAGCACATCGGCGCCCCTGGCTTCCAGCGCCACCTGGTGCAGGCGTTGCAGGTTGCCGGCCGGGTCCAGTGGCAGCGGCGGGCATTGGTAGAGGGCTACACGCATCAATAACTCCTTTTATTCGGGCAGGGCGATCGGACCGATCTCATGGAACACATCACCTGGACCCGGGTTCTCGGCGTGAGTTTCACCGCCGAAGTGCTTCATGATTCCCCACACGGCATTGAGTGAGGTCTGTACCGCGCCTTCGACCCAGGCCGGTGTCCATGAGACGTCATCGCCGGCGATAAAGATCCCGCGTTGTTCGACTGGCATGTCGTCCTGCATGAAATGCGCATACATGCGCTGGTTGTAGCGATAGTGGCCGGGCAGGGCGCCCTTGAATGCGCCGAGGAAATGCGGGTCGGCTTCCCAGGACACGGTGATCGGATCGCCGATGATCCGGGCGGCGATGTCCACCTTGGGATAGATTTTCTTCAGGGCATCGAGGGCCAGCTTCACGCGTTTTTCCACCGGGTGCGGGAGCATTTTCAGGGCGTCGCTCATCCAGGAGTACGACAGGCAAATCACCCCTGGCTTGTCGTCCCCGTTGTCGAACAGGTAGGTGCCACGGGTCAGGCGATCGGTCAGGGTCATGCTCATCAGGTCGCGGCCGGTTTCCGGGTCCTTGTCCTTCCAGAATGGCCGGTCGACCATCACGAAGGTCTTCGACGATTGCATGTAGCGGGTGCGGTCCAGGGCCATCCACATTTTTTGCGAGAACAGCGCTTCTTCACATTCGATCTGGGTGGTCAGCAGCCAGCTCTGGCAGGTGACCAGCACTGCGGCGTATTCGCGGGTGTTGTCCCAGACGTCGGTCACGCTGAATCGGCCATCGGCTGCGCGGGCAATGCGCTTCACGCCGCTGCGTGGGGCACCCAGGTGCAACGAATTCAGGCTGGTCCCTTGCGGCCAGTGCACGCAGCGTTCCGGCACGTGGTTCCAGATGCCGTGGGGCACCTGCTCGACGCCGCCGACCACCAGGTGCTGGTGGTCGTCGCAGTTGGTCATCACGACACGGAAGATTTCCAGCATCGAATTGGGGAAGTCCGAATCCCAGCCGCCGGTGCCGAAACCGACCTGGCCGAACACTTCGCGGTGCTGGAAAGAGAGCTTGGCGAAGGCCTTGGAAGTGGCGACGAAGTCGTAGAAGGTGCGGTCGTCCCACAGTGGCACCAGGGTGTTCCACAGCTCCTTGAGGCGTGGCACGTCGCGGTCGCGGATCGCCTGCTGGATGTCGCCGAAGCGCGAGCCATCCTCCAGCGCATCGGCCCAGGCGTCGGCGACTTCCTGGAACAGTGCGGGAAGGTCCGCCAGTTTCTGTGCGTAGTAGGTCTGGCCTTCCAGGTCGATGACCGTGCTGCCGGACGCCGGGGTCAGCGGGTTGGGGAACGGTTTGGTCTCCAGGCCCAGCTTGTCGACGTAATGGTAGAACGCGGTGGAGGACACCGGAAAACGCATGCCGCCCAGCTCGGCAATCACCCCTTCGGCGCCGTTGAACGCCTGTGAGCGCAGGCGCCCACCCATCTTCGACGCTTCGTAGACCACGGGCTTGAGACCCAGCTTCATCAGCTCGTACGCCGCCACTAGGCCGGCGATCCCGGCCCCGACAATCGCCACTTCCGCACCGTGGTTGTGGGCGGGAATACTGCCCAGGCCGGCCGGATGCTCGATCCAGTCGTCAAAGGCGAAAGGAAAGTCCGGCCCGAAAATGGTGATGGGCTTCTTACCGTCTGCTGGGTGGCGATTGTTCTTGTTCATGGCTGACCTTGGTGGGCGACTCGACGCAGTGTTCGCGTCTGAGTATAGGAAAGATGCCAGCCATTCTAGGGAGGGTAGGACACGTTAATAAGACACAATATGTCGTCGTTTTGAGCAGTTTTAAGTCACTTTGTTGTGTTCGCGAATCGTAATGACGAAACATGGCACTGTGGGAGCGAGCTTGCTCGCGAATACGGTGGCACATTCAACACTTGTGGCGATTGATACAACGCTTTCGCGAGCAAGCCCGCTCCCACAGAAACTCTCCTTAACAATTGTCTGTGCGATCAGGAGGGGCAGGTAGCCGCCGATGCTTCTACGGTTATTCCCTTGAGGTTATATATCCTGGGTGGCATATTTGTATGAAATGGGACGTTGAATACACTGACGAATTTGAGTTGTGGTGGGACCGTCTCAGTGAGTCGGAGCAAGACTCGGTACAAGTCTCGGTGATGCTACTCGGCGATACTGGGCCGTATCTGGGCTTTCCTCACACCAGTGATATCAAAGGTTCGCGTCATGGCAACCTTCGTGAGTTACGGGTGCAACATGCAGGTAGGCCTTATCGTGTGCTCTATGCGTTTGATCCACGACGCTGCGCCATCCTGCTGATCGGGGGAGACAAAACCGGCCAGGACCGTTGGTATCAGCAATATGTGCCTTTGGCCGAACGCCTCTATGACGAGCATTTGGAAGTATTGAAGAGAGAGGGCTTTGACCATGGCTAAGAAATTTTCCGATTTGATGGCGCGTCGTTCGCCTGACTCCCAGGCTCGTGCACAGGCTCTGTATCAGCAGTTGCGTGCGGAAATGCCGCTGCACGAGTTGCGTCAGGCGCAGGAGTTGAGCCAGGAGGCCTTGGCCAAGGCACTGCATATCAACCAGGCGGCAGTCTCGAAAATGGAGCGCCGTACGGACATGTACATCAGCACATTGCGCAACTACATCCGGGCCATGGGGGGGGAATTGGAGATTATCGCGACCTTTCCGGAGGGGCAGGTCAGGATCGAAAATTTCTCCCATCCAACACCGTAACTTGCGTTGTTCCCTGTGGGAGCGAGCTTGCTCGCGATAGCGTCGGTTCAGTCAGCACTTTCATGGACTGACAGACCGCCATCGCGAGCAAGCTCGCTCCACAGGTTAAGTGACGCAGGGCTCAGACTGGCTGGCCTCGATCGATCTTGCTGCTGAGGATGATCGAGGTGGTGGTCTTCTCCACGCCGTCCACGCTGCCGATCTGGTCCAGCAACTGGTCCAGCTGTTCCGGCGAGTCCGTGCGCAACCAGGCGACATAGTCGAACTCACCGCTGACCGCGCACAGCTGCTGGACCTGGGCCATGGCGCTCAAGCGCCGCAGCACGTCCTTGCCGGAGCGCGGTTGGACCTTGATGCCGACGTAAGCCTGCAAGCCACCGTCAATCACCCGCTGGCCCAGGCGCACGCCATATCCGGTAATCACCTTGGTCTTTTCCAGGCGCGCCAGCCGCGAGGTCACGGTCGTGCGGGCGATACCCAGTTGCCGGGCGAGCATGGCGACGCTTTCCCGGGCGTTGATTTGCAGCGCCGCGATCAGTTGCCGGTCGATTTCGTCGAGGACGGGAGGGCGGGTGTCAGTCAAAGTGGGCTCCGGCGCAGGCATTCGATGGCGAGCATGTTACAGGCTCTCACGTGCGAAATAGCCAATGGCAGGCAAAGCCAGTGCGCGCCAGGCGGGGGCCAGGTGTACCTGTGAAGTCCTGAACCAGAAACCGTCCTGGCGAACCAGCTGTTCGGTGGGCAACTGCAACAAGAAATCCAGTGAGAACGACTGCACTGAGCCTGGGTCGTCATCGTCTTGTGCTTCCCAATCGCGCTCAAAGCAGCGTACATGCAACTGTTCGGCGTCGAAGCTTTCAAACAGCGGCCGGTTGCCCAGCCACTGCGGATGCACCCGCAATGTGTGTTCCTGGACATCCAGGAGCAGCAATTGCCAGCCTCGATAGCTTCCACACTGTTCTGTCACATCGGTCGCCATGCAGGTCAGGGCCAGGTAGCGGCTATCCGTCGACCAGATCATCGACGGTGCCAGGTCGACCAACGCGCAGCCTGAGGCTGTCAGCAGGTGGCCTCCGAGCCGGGGCGTCTGCGCACGCACCCAACTGTCGGCATATTCCGTTTCGCTGCCGAACAGCCAGGCGGCATCCTGATGGTCGGGGGCGGGCTGGATGAAGTCACCGTCGGCGTTGGCCACTTGCGGACGATCCACCAGGCGCCAGGGGGCGACGCAGTGCAGTTGTGAGTTTGTCACCTGCAGGTCCACGGTGTTGTAGAACAGCCGGGATTGCTCGCTGGGATGAAAGAACGAAGGATCGCTGCCGATCGGCGGCGCCGGGATGTTGAAGCGTTGCAGCGCGCTGCTGTCCAGGTCGTGGTCAAGACGACCGGCCACCACGGCCAGACTCAAGCGGCCATCCAGAAAATCGAGTATTCGTTCCACCCACATGGCGGGCCCTTCCAGCAGGCGTCGATCCTTCACATCTGCAATGACCGCATGGGTGGCCACTGTCGTTGAGTCTGCAAAGGGCAGCAGTGCCAGGTAACGCCCGCAGTCAGAGATGCGATGATCCAGCAGCCAACTGCCTGGCAAGTGCCAATCACCAATCTGGCAGCGATAACCGCCAAGCCCCTCGCGATTGTCGCAAAGCCAGATAAGCTGAGCGTATGCGCCACCCAGCAGCGGCTGCGTCTCGATGTACGAGTCACCTCGCACTCCCGGACTGTCCAGCGGCATCGCGATGGCCATGCGGGTCAGTTTGAACTCAGCAACCTGTACGCGACCCTGGGCGTCATGACCGGCCTGGGTTTCGGTATCACTGTGGATGCTGTCCAGGCGGTAGCCATACCGGCCGGAACCCGGTCGCGGATAGTCGAGGTACGCGCCGATATGCACATGGTGCGCGTCGAGGCTCAGCAACTCATGCCAGTAGAAGGACGGTTCAGTCGCACTTTTCACCCACGGCAACGGCAAGGCGCGCCAGCCTTTGTCGAGCTGCCACAACCAATACTGGTCGCCATCTGCTTGAGGATTACGCGCCTGGGCCAGGCACACCAGGGCGCATTGATCGATGCTCCACACCAACGGTGCGTCTGCCGCCATCAGCAGGTTGGAGGTTTGTCCGTTGACGCTGACGGTATAGCGTGGCGAAAGCAGGGGATCCAGTGGCTGGGCCAGGTCACGAAAGGTCGAGGGCAAAAAAATATTGCCCTGCAGGCATTGCCGGCCATCAACGGAGCGTCGTTCGAAGGTTTGCTCAGGATGACAATCGGACTCCAGCCACAGATCGCCGACAGGCAACAGGGGGGTGACGCTGGCCGTTTGCAACAGCTCATCGAGCCGGGTTTCGCGAACGCTGTTATCCACCAGTGGGCTATGGCGTCCGCTTAACAGGTCGAGGTCAAAAGCGTCCAACTCCCAGAGTTCGCTGTCGGCGCAGCGGTACAACTGGCGTTGCTGACGGTCGAGCACCACCAATCCCCATGCCTGCCGGGACGGTACCGGTGCCGCGAAATAGCGCCCGTCGCTGGAGAACACGGCCGAAGAGCCCAGGCCTTGCAGGAGCACGCCGTCGGGGAACAGATAGTCGCAATAAGTCGGGCCGCCCATGGCGATTTCGCCGTGGTTGAACGCTCGGATCGGCTCGCCTTCAGGGGTCAGCAGCGGTTCGTTTCCGCCCCAGGCACTCGGCCCTTTGCTGGAAATGGGTGTCAACCCAAGGCGCCTCTCCCAGCTACTGACGCAGGCGAGCCCGACCATGATGCCGACGAGCGCTACCAAGATACCCCACCACTCAGGCAACGCCCGGCCCAGGCTGAAACCCAGGCCAAACACAGCGCCGACCGTCAGCCGGGCGATGCCTCGGCCCATCGCCAAAAAGCCCAGGCGGGCGGCAAGCCCCATCAGCAGTCCGAGGCATACCACCGCCAGCAAAGCCAATGGGGGCGGCAGCAAGGTGACGAAAAAGGCTGGCGCCAGCAGGATGCCGAGTTGCCAGAACAGTTCAAGAAACAGTCGAGAGAGGCTGGGGCTGGCGATGATGGGCGTCTCAGTGAGGAAGCTGCAAGGGCTTAGGCGTGGGGAGGGTGAACGTCACAGAGTATTACTACAGGTGAGTACAGGGGCAAGGGCGGGGAGCGGTTGGCTGCCAGAGTTGTTATGGCGATCAAAAAACCGTCAGCCTTCAAAGCTGGATTCGACAAAAAACCAGACCCTGATGGGTCTGGTTTTAGGGGCGGGCGGCATCTAAACAACCCGAGTGCTCACGCCCCGGCACTGTGCAAGTGGCGATTAAAAATCGAAGAACACCGTTTCTGATTCACCTTGCACATGAATGTCGAACCGATAAACCAACTTGCCATCGAGCGTGGAGCGCTTGGCAATCAGGGATTCGCGACGTGGCGACTGCTCGATCAGACCCAGGATGGGGTCCACGGCGTTCGCCTCGGATTTATCGTCGAAATACAGGCGGGTCTGCAAGTGAATGTTGATCCCGCGAGCAAACAGGGAAACGTTGATATGAGGGGCCATGGGAAAACCTGCGGCGTTTTTCACGGTGCCGGGTTTTACGGTCTTGATGATCCACGTTCCGTCTTCGGCGGTGGCAGTACGGCCAAAACAGTTGAAGGGCTTTTCCAGATCGTATGCGCTGTCGTAGACGCCTTGCGGATTCGCCTGCCAGAACTCCAGAAACGCGTCACGAATCAAATGGCCGTTGCCGTCATGAACGTGGCCCATCAGTACGATGTGCTCACCTGGCGCGCCAGGCTTGGCCATTTCATTCCAGATTTCCTGTTCTCGCGGCGGATTACCAGCCGCCTCCAGCGCCAAGCCGATATGCACATAAGGGCCGGCAGTTTGCGAAGGGGTTTCAGGTAGAAGTTGAATGGACATGCGCATGCCTCCTCAGCGGTTTTCGAAGTGGGTCTTGCGCTGTCCGCGCAGAACAATATCAAAGCGGTAAGCCAGGCAATCCATAGGATTGGCCATGCTCATATCAAGCTTGGCGATCAAGCTTTGCACCGCCTCCTGATTCGCGATCGTCTTGACGATCGGACACATGGGAATGAGCGGATCACCTTCGAAATACAGTTGAGTTATCAAGCGCGTGGAAATGGACGGACCACTGATGGAGACATGGATGTGTGCCGGCCGCCAGTCATTGGGGCCGTTGCGCCATGGGTAGGGACCCGGTTTGACCGTGCGGAAACTGTAGTTGCCGTCACGGTCAGTCAGCGCGCGGCCGACCCCACCGAAATTGGGATCAAGCGGCGCCAGATAACTGTCTTTCTTATGCCGGTAACGCCCACCCGCATTGGCTTGCCACATTTCCACCAACGTATGGGGAATCGGTTTGCCGAATTGGTCGCAGACCCGGCCCGCGACGATGATGCGTTCGCCGATGGGCAAGCCGCCGTAATTGAAATTGAGCAGCAGATCGTTATCGTGCTGGCCCATTTTCAGATGGGAAAAATCCGGCCCGCTGGTTTCCGACAGCGACTGGGGAATACTCACCAGGGCCTGGCGCGGTGATCGCAGGATCGAAGTCTTGTAGTCAGGTGTCAGGGCTTTGGGGTGCCAATTACGGTCACGAATGACGAAGCGGCTGTCATGCGCATCAGACATGTCGATTTTTCCTATTGTTATGGTTCGGCAGAGGCAAGCGCTGCATTAGCAGCGACGGCTAGCCCAGTTTCCTCTCGCGAGCCCCAACCCAAAATTGAAAAAACCGTCTTGATCCATGTCCAAATGGTTATGGATATTTTCCTTCAAGGTATTCCTGTCCGACTTCGCGAAGTGCCTCCATGCACCACTGCGCCTGGGGTGTCACCGGCAACGCGGGATTGGTGCACAGCCCCACTGAGCCGCCTGGTTCGCGTGCCCCTAGTTCCAGCTCCACCAAAACGCCTTGTTTCAAGTCCTGCCGGACCGCGTCGAAAGGTGCAACCCAGATGGCGTGGCTGCATTGTACGTAGCGCCGACTCAACGCGACCGATAGGGTTTCCAGGCGTTGGCGTGATGGGGTAATGCCGTGCTGAACAAACAGGGCGTCGGCGAATTTACGGATGGTCGTCCCCGCCAATGGAAGCACCCAGGGATAGTCCTCGAGATTCCTATGCCCCTGTGGATTCGCGAGCACAGGATGGTCGTTACACACCACCAGGGTCATGGACTCGCTGTAGAGGTGTTCGAACGCCAGCCCATGAATCAATGGGCTATCGGTCATTCGGCCAACCACCAGGTCCAGTTCACCGACGCGCAGTTGCGATAGCAAATGCGCACTGGGGCCGGTCACCACGCTGATTACCAGCGCCGGATGTCGAGCATGCAATCGACAGACAACCTCAGGGACCAACAGGCTTTCAACCGTGGACAGCACGCCAACGCTAATGGCAACGGGCTCGTGGATACCTGCGCGCAGGCTGTTGACCCCCTCGCGCAGCGCTTGCACGCTCGGCCCCGCATATCGCAGAAAAGCTGCGCCGGCTTCCGTCAGCGTCGCCCCCCTCTTGCTTCGTTCGAACAACACGGCGGCCAGCAACGTTTCCAACTCCTTCAACGTCTTGGAAAGCGCTGGTTGGCTGATTGCCAGTTTGTCTGCCGCACGGGCCAGGCTTCCCTGGCGCGCCACTTCGAGAAAACACACCAGATGACGGAATTTGATGCGTGTGTCGATGTTCAATCGGGTCGCTGCCTTCAAGGGACTTGGGGTGCGCAGTGTTTGTGCTGCGGGTTGCAACGCCTGAAGGCGACAGTGGAAGGCTCGTTGGGGACTACCTGTTTGCAGAGCCGTTCATGAAAACCTTCGCCTAGCGCAAAGTCCACAGTCTCAAAAACGCGAAAGCCGCGCAATGCGCGGCTTTTTGTATGGTGGGCCCACACGGACTCGAACCGTGGACCAAAGGATTATGAGTCCTCTGCTCTAACCAACTGAGCTATAGGCCCTCAGTAGGCCGCGGATTATAGCGACGGTTTCTCGGCTGTGCTATCCGAAAAATCCGATACGGTCACACGAAGAAACGTTGCGGCAAATTCGTCGGCGCCCAGGGGCAGGCTGACGATGTAGCCCTGGATCTGTTCGCAACCTTCTTCGGTCAGGAATTGCTGCTGGGCCAGGGTTTCGACGCCCTCGGCGATGATGGTGAATTGCATGCTGCGGCCCAGCGCGATGATTGCCCGCACGATGGCCACGTCGTGGGGGTCGTCGGGGAGGCCGCGGACGAAGGATTGGTCGATCTTGAGGATATCCAGCGGCAGGCGCTTGAGGTAACTCAGGGAGGAATAGCCCGTGCCGAAGTCGTCGATGGCCAGTTGCACACCGAGGTTTTTCAACTGGTGCAGCACCGTCAGGGCCTCTTCGGCCTGGCTCATGATGAAGTTTTCGGTAATTTCCAGTTGCAATAAGTCGGGCTGGAGCTGGTGTTCGCGCAGCAGTTGCTCGATACGCCCCAGCAGGTTGGGTTGGCGCAGTTGGGCACCGGCCAGGTTGACCGAGAGGGGGCCGAGGCTTTCGTAGGTGCTGTTCCATTCGCACAGTTGCCGGCAGGCGCGTTCCAGTACCCAGTCGCCTATTTGCAGGATCATGCCGTTTTCTTCCGCCAACGGGATGAAGTGTTCGGGCGGGACGTCACCAAATGTCGGGTGATACCAGCGAATCAGCGCCTCGGCGCCCACCAGGCGGTTATCGGCGAGGCTGATTTTCGGTTGGAAGGACAGTGACAGTTCGTTGCGCTCGATCGCTCGTCGCAGCTCGTGTTCCAAGGCCACGCGCTCGCTGGCCTGGGCGGTGAGGTCACAGGTGTATTTCTCCACCCGGTTGCGGCCCTTGGCCTTGGAGCGGTACATCGCCGCGTCGGCATTCTTGACCAGCGTGGCGACGTCGCAGCCATCCTGTGGGTAGAGGCTGGTGCCGATGCTGGCGCTGATGAAGAACTCGTGCTCGCCGGCCTGGAACGGCGCGGCAAAGCAGTTCAGCAGTTTCTGGGCGATGTGCTCGGCATCGCTGGGCTGCTGCAAGCCAGGCAGCAGGATAATGAACTCGTCGCCGCCCAGGCGTGCCACGGTGTCGATGTCGCGCAACTGCTCGCGCAGGCGCACGGCAATGCCTTTGAGCAGCAGGTCGCCGACCGGGTGCCCGAGGCTGTCATTGATGTGCTTGAAGCGGTCCAGGTCCAGGAACAGCACAGCCCCCTGGCCGCCGTTTTCCTGCTGGCTGTTGAGGGCTGTCAGCAAGCGGTTTTCGAACAGTGTGCGATTCGGCAGGCCGGTCAGTGGGTCGTGGTGAGCTTGGTAATCGAGCCGGGCCTGGGCGTGTTTGAGGCTGGAGATATCGGCGAAGACCGCGACGAAATGGGTGATCTGTTGATCCCGATTGCGCACCGCGCTGATGGTCAGCCAGCTGGGGTATAGCTCGCCGTTCTTGCGCCGATTGGAGATCTCTCCCTGCCAGTGGCCCTCCGCCGTCAACTGGTGCCACATCGCGGCGTAAAACGCGCTGTCATGCAGGCCGGAAGCCAACAGCCGAGGCGTATGGCCCAAGGCTTCGGTTTCGCTGTAGCCAGTGATTTCGGTGAAAGCTCGGTTCACTGCGCTGATGTGCTGTTGCGTATCGGTGATCAGCACGCCTTCGGCAGTGCTTTCGAACACGGTGGCGGCCTGTTGCAGTTTCTCCTGCATGAGGTGGCGTTCGGTGATGTCCCGGGCGATGGTCAGCATGCAGTCTTCGTTGCCGATGGGCAGCGGGCGGCTGGAGACTTCGCACAGCCGGATCTGCCCGTCGTTGCGACGGATATGGCAGCTGAAATCCCTGACGAAGCCGTCCCGCTTCAGCAGGTTGAGCATCTGCTTTCGCTCGTTGAGGTTGACCCAGATGCCCAGGTCCAAGGTGGAGCGGTCCACCGACAGGGCGCTGTTGAAGCCGGTAATGCGGCTGAAGCCTTCGTTGACTTCGATCAGCAAGCCGTCGCTTTGCCGGGACAGCAGCAGGCCATCGGGCGAGGCGTGGAACGCCTTGGCGAACTTTTCTTCGGAGGTCTGCAATTGCTGCTGGGTTTCTTTGAGCTGGCTGATGTCCCGCACCACCACGACCAGGGCTGGCGTCGTGTCGAGATCGAAGGGCTCGGCGGAGATCAGCCCGGTGAACAGCTGGCCATTGCTACGGCGAAAGGGCATTTCCAGGTTGCGGATGCTGCCGGCCTGCAAGCGCTGCAACAGGCCCGGCCCCACGCCCTGGATGCCCCAGATATTCAGTTCGGTTGCGCTGTGTCCCACCACCTCGGCGGCACTCAAACCGATCTGTTCTTCGAAGGCCTTGTTGACCTCCAGCAGGCAACCGTCCAATAACCGTGCAATCACCAGGATGTCCGGGCACTGGCGGAATACCGAGGCAAATTTCTGCTCCGAAAGGCGCAGTGCTTCCTCGGTGCGCTTGGCTTCACTGATATCGATCATCAGCCCGCGCATCACCGGTTCGTGCCCGTGCTCGATCAGGCTGACAATATCGCGCACCCACAGGCAGCGGCCATCGGCGGTGATCACGCGATAATCGACGCAGTGGTCGCGACCTGCCAGCACTTCATGATCGCAGTAGGTCTGGGCGCGGATCAGGTCGGCCGGATGAATGATGTTGCGCCAGAAACCTGGGACCAGCCAATGGGAGAGGGGATAGCCCAACAGGTCTTCGGCGTGGGGCGACACGTAGCTGTAGGTGAAATCGCTGACCCTTGCCTCCCAGGCAATGGCCGACAGGCTCTCCACCAGCCCACGGTAATGGTACTCGCTGCTGCGCAGCTCCTGCTCAAGCTCGACCCGTCGGGCGATTTCCGAGCTGAGTCGGCGGTTGATGCGAATCACCACCGCCAGTATGCCGACCATCAGCAGCAGCGCAGGCAGGCCGTAAAACAGTAAATCTGACCAGAGCTGGCGATAGTCGTGCACATTGCCGACCCACTTCTGCTGGATTTCGGCGACCTCGGCTGGGCTCATGTCTGCCAGGACTTTGTCGAGGATGCCCACCAATATCTTGTTGTCTCGAGGGACGGCCATTGCCAACTGATAGCGATAAGGCGTTTCCCCGCTGACATAAAGGCCTTCGAGCTTGAGTTGGCGCAGGCTCCAGACGCTGGAAGCCAGATCGCCCACCACCGCGTCCACTTCATCGGTTGCCAGTGCTTGCAGGGCTGAACTGACGTTGGGCAGCGCCACCAGGTTCAGGTCGGGATGGTGGTTGCGCAGCAATTCATGGGGGGCATAGTTCTCCACCACGGCGATTTTCAGTCCGTACAGCTCATTGAGGCTGTGAGGCTGGGCGCCACCGCGATGGGCCAGGATGACAATGGGGAAATCCAGGTAAGGCCGGGTAAACGCCAGGTAATTCTGCCGCTCCGGTGTGGACATGATGCCCGGCAAAAGGTCGATTTTGCCCTGTGCGACCTGCTCGAGCACGGCGGTCCAGCTGACCGGCTCGATGGGCGTGAGCTTGATGGCCAGCCGTTCACGAATGATGTCGACGTAGTCGGCGGCCAGGCCCTGATAGCGGCCCTGGTCATCGCGAAACTCAAACGGCGGCCATGAGGCGTCGACACCCAGGCGCAGGTCGGGGTGGTCCTTGAGCCAGCGGAGCTCCTCGTCGGTGAGCGTCAACGCGCCAGCTGTTGCGGTCCAGGTCATCAATGACAGCAAAAGCGCGGCCGTCAGTCTGGGCATCACTGTCTCGTCATGGCTTGGGGAGGATGATTCGAGTGTAGACGGGCAACAGGGTGGTGGAGTGTAACGAGGGGGATTTTATCTGTGCATAACAAAACCCCCGGCAGGGCCGGGGGTTTTGAAGGATCACTCGTCGAGGAAGGAGCGTAGATGCTCGCTTCGCGTCGGGTGGCGCAGTTTGCGCAATGCCTTGGCTTCGATCTGACGAATCCGCTCACGGGTTACATCGAACTGCTTACCGACTTCCTCAAGGGTGTGGTCGGTATTCATGTCGATGCCGAAGCGCATGCGCAGTACCTTGGCTTCACGGGCAGTGAGGCCGGAGAGTACTTCGCGAGTCGCTTCCTTGAGACTCTCGACAGTGGCGACATCAATCGGAGACTGCATGGTGGAGTCTTCGATGAAGTCACCCAGATGGGAGTCTTCGTCATCGCCGATCGGGGTTTCCATGGAGATCGGCTCTTTGGCGATCTTCAATACCTTGCGGATCTTGTCCTCAGGCATTTCCATGCGTTCGCCCAGCTCTTCCGGCGTCGGTTCGCGACCCATTTCCTGCAGCATCTGCCGGGAAATACGGTTGAGCTTGTTGATCGTCTCGATCATGTGCACCGGGATACGAATGGTGCGGGCCTGGTCGGCGATCGAGCGAGTGATCGCCTGACGGATCCACCAGGTGGCATAAGTCGAGAACTTATAGCCGCGACGGTATTCGAACTTGTCCACCGCCTTCATCAGGCCGATGTTGCCTTCCTGGATCAGATCGAGGAATTGCAGGCCGCGGTTGGTGTACTTCTTGGCGATGGAGATCACCAGACGCAAGTTCGCTTCGACCATCTCTTTCTTCGCGCGACGGGCCTTGGCCTCGCCGATCGACATGCGACGGTTGATGTCCTTGATTTCGGCGATCGTCAAACCGGTTTCGGTTTCCAGCGCGGTCAGCTTCTGCTGGCAACGAATGATGTCCGGTTGCAGGCGACCAATGGCTTCGGCGTATTTGCTCTTGCCCTTGGCCAGAGCATCGGTCCAGCTTTCGTCGACTTCGTTGCCCGGGAACTGGCGCAGGAAGTCGGCGCGCGGCATGCGGGCATCACGTACGCAAAGCTGCATGATCGCGCGCTCTTGCTGGCGCAGGCGATCCAGGGCACTGCGAACACGCTCGACCAGGCCTTCGAATTGCTTCGGCACCAGTTTGATCGGCATGAACAGCTCGGCCAGTGCCAACAGCTCGGCAATCGCCTGCTTGTTGTTGCGGCCGTGCTTTTTCAGCGCCTTGCGGGTGATTTCCATCTGGTCGGCCACAGCGCCGAAACGCTGTGCTGCGATGACCGGATCCGGACCGCTTTCGGCTTCTTCCTCGTCGTCGCTCGCTTCGGCGTCGTCGTCATCGGTGTCGTCGTCGGCCTTGACGGCTTTCGGATCGATCGGCGGCGGCACTTCGGCGGCAGGCGGCGCGATGCCGTCGTCCGGATCGATATAGCCGCTCAAGACGTCGGACAGGCGACCACCTTCGGTGGTGACGCGGGTGTACTCGGAGAGAATATGGTCAACCGTGCCAGGGAAGTGCGCGATTGCGCCCATCACTTCACGGATGCCTTCTTCAATACGCTTGGCGATTTCGATTTCGCCTTCACGTGTGAGGAGCTCTACCGTACCCATTTCACGCATGTACATGCGCACGGGGTCGGTGGTGCGACCAATGTCGGTCTCGACCGCTGCCAACGCTGCGGCCGCTTCTTCAGCGGCCGCCTCGTCGGTATCGGCGTCGGCCAGCATAAGGGCATCCTTATCTGGAGCAACCTCGAATACGTTGATCCCCATGTCGTTGATCATGCGGATGATGTCTTCCACCTGTTCCGGATCTGAAATATCCTCCGGCAGGTGGTCGTTGACCTCCGCGTAAGTCAGGTAGCCCTGCTCACGACCCAATAGGATCAACTCTTTGATACGAGACTGCTGTTGCGCTTTTCCGGACATAACACCCTATCCACTGAAGGTCTTGGCGGGCAAAAAACAAGCCGAGGATTATACCTGAGCTGTGACCTCACGCGCCAGTTGAGGTCGGGTTTGATGCGCAAACATTGCGGCTGAGTAAGTCGCGCAATTGGTTTTTCTCTTCGCTGGTCAACTCGCTCTGGCGAGCTTTTCGCAGAAGTTGTTCCAGGTTTCGCTCGCGTTGGCGGGCGGACAAGCTAGTAATGGTGTCGAAAAACTGTTGTTCAAGGTTGTCTCCTTCAATCAGCCATTCCTTCTCGGCCAGGGCC
Source organism: Pseudomonas sp. Lb2C2 (assembly GCF_052112205.1). Lineage (NCBI taxonomy): Bacteria > Pseudomonadati > Pseudomonadota > Gammaproteobacteria > Pseudomonadales > Pseudomonadaceae > Pseudomonas > Pseudomonas sp. Lb2C2. Next base: position 797,020 of record NZ_JAUTYW010000003.1, read on the forward strand.
TTCAACAGGCGCCCCTGCTCGGTCCCGTGCCACCGTGCGATCAACTGGAAAGAGTTTAACTTGGGGTTCTTCTGCACGGCTTCAAGGAGTGCAACCAGCAATTGCGTATTGCTGTGGTCCTCGGCGGCGAAGTGCCCGGCGTCCTCGACTTTTTCCGCCAGTTGCGGGTGATGCAGCAAGGTGCGCAAGGCGGCCAGTGTTGGTGGTTCGACGGCGGCCGGCACGCGCGGGGCACGTGGCTGGTCGCGATCGCCACGCTTGCCGTTCTTGTCCCAGGGTTTCTTGTCCCATTTCTTGCCGCCACTGCCGGGTTTTTTCGGTGTCCATTCCTGCTGGGGGGCGTAATCCTGCTGGGGTTGATGATAGTCGGCGAAATCCGGCATCGCGTCGTAATCGATGCCCGGATCATAAGCCGGCGGCGCCTCCTGGGGGGCGCTGTGCACCAGTTGATTGACCGCTTCGCTGTTCAGGCCGGTGATCTCGGTCAGGCGCTGGCGCATGAGTGTGCGCAGGTTGGCGCCGGGCACCTTGTCGATCAGCGGTGCCGCGAGGGTGGCCATGTGGGCCTTGCCTTCGAGGGAGCGTGGGTCGGCTTCTTCGGTCAACTGCTGGAAAAAATAATCGGCCAACGGTTGTGCGTGCTGATTGATCCGCGCGCGGAACGCGTCAGTGCCCTCGGAGCGCACCAGGGTGTCCGGGTCCTCGCCCTCGGGCAGGAACAGAAAGCGTGCCCGGCGTCCGTCCTGCAGGCACGGCAAGGTGGCCTCCAGTGCGCGCCAGGCGGCATTGCGGCCAGCCTGGTCGCCGTCGAAGCAGAACAGCACGTTGGGCACGACGCGAAACAGGCGCTTCATGTGCTCTTCGCTGGTGGCTGTGCCCAGGGTCGCCACGGCGTTGCGCAGGCCTTGCTGGGCCAGGGCGATCACGTCCATGTAGCCTTCGACGACGATGATTTCGTCGAGGTTGCGGTTGTTCTTGCGCGCTTCGTACAGGCCGTAGAGTTCCTGGCCCTTATGGAACACCGGGGTTTCCGGGGAGTTCAGGTATTTCGGCTTGTCGTCGCCCAGCACCCGGCCACCAAAGGCGATGATCCGCCCGCGTGTGTCGCGGATCGGAAACATGACCCGGTCGCGGAATCGGTCGTAGCGCTTGCCGGTTTCGGCATTTTCAATCAGTAGCCCTGCGTCGATCATGGCGCGCTGTTGCAGCGTATCGCTGCTCAGGTGTTTGTACAGGTTGTCCCAGCCGGGCGGGGCGAAGCCGAGGCCGAAGTCCCGGGCGATTTCGCCGGTCAGGCCGCGGCCCTTGAGATAATCCACCGCGGCCTTGCGTGCCGGATGGCTTTTGAGGGCCTGGCGATAAAAATCCGCCGCCGCCGTCAACAGTGGGTAAAGCGGAGAATCGGTCGGTTGGCGTGGCTTGTGCTGGCGACCGCTTTCCTCGCGGGGTATTTCCATGCCGGCGGCTTTGGCCAGTTCTTCGACGGCCTGGGGAAAGTCCAGGTTGTCGTGGTCCATGATGAAGCCGAGGGCGTTGCCGCCAGCGCCGCAGCCGAAGCAATAGTAGAACTGCTTGTCGGGGCTGACGCTGAAAGAGGGCGTTTTCTCTTTGTGAAACGGGCAGCAGGCCGTGTAGTTCTTGCCGGCTTTCTTCATTTGCAGGCGAGAGCTGACCACATCGACGATGTCGGTGCGGTTCAGGAGGTCGTCAATAAAGCTCTGGGGAATCAGCCCGGCCATGGCGTTCTCATCATCACTGCGCGAAATATGGACCCGAAATCGGCAGGCGTAACCGGGTCTGGGTTTGAGGCACGCTAAATCGGTGGCTCGACCGGGTCGTCTGCATCATCGCTGTCGGGAAGTGTATCTGCCGATAATCCACTGACGTTAATAACTATCAGTATTCGACTGTTTGAATGTGTTGCGCTGAGTCCGGTAACGGCCGTTCAGGCCTCGGATAGCTCATGAAGCGGGCACGCAGGCAGGTGCCTTGGGCTGATCGTCGTTAGAGGAATCAGGGTGTGCTCGTCGGTAGCCTTGGAAGGCTCGTCAGGAAAGACGTGCACCGCTGGCAAAAGAGCCAGGTCTGACGCGGTGAAGCAGGTTGTCTTGGTCGCGTCTGCGGCTTTGACGGTGAAGCATCAAGCGTTATTCCGCAAATGCCATAAGCCCGGCTTGAAGGCCGGGCTTGGCAGAAGCTTGCTACGGACGTCTGTGTATTAGTACAGACGTACGGCGCGGCGCTGTTCGCGCTGAACTTTCTTGGCGTGACGCTTAACAGCGGCTGCTGCCTTGCGCTTACGCTCAGAAGTCGGCTTCTCGTAGAATTCGCGGCTACGAACTTCAGCCAGAACACCGGCTTTTTCGCAGGAGCGCTTGAAACGACGCAGAGCTACGTCGAAGGGTTCGTTCTCTTTTACTTTGACGGCTGGCATCCAGAGCTACCTTCATTCATTACCGGGGTCAACATCCTCGCGGCAAAAGAGCACTTGAAGACGTCGGTTTTTAAGGGTTGCGGATGTTAACCCCTCATCGCTCGGAATGCAAAGCCTCTGATCGAAAACCGCTGGTCGGGGCACAACGCGGCGACTATTATGCGCGCCTTCGAATTCAGCCTCTACAAGGCGCAAACCCATGCTAGTACTGGGATTAGAAACCTCCTGCGACGAAACCGGTGTCGCACTTTACGACAGTGAGCGCGGCTTGCTGGCCGACGCGCTGTTCAGTCAGATCGACCTGCATCGCGCCTACGGCGGGGTGGTGCCCGAGCTTGCCTCCCGCGATCACGTCAAGCGCATGCTGCCCTTGATCCGTCAGGTCCTGGCTGAAGCCGGCTGCGTGCCGACCGAGATCGACGGCATCGCCTACACCGCCGGCCCGGGCCTGGTGGGCGCGTTGCTGGTGGGCGCTTCTTGTGCCCAGGCGCTGGCCTTTGCCTGGGGGATTCCGGCCCTGGGCGTGCATCACATGGAGGGCCACCTGCTGGCGCCGATGCTGGAGTCGCAACCGCCGCAATTTCCGTTCGTCGCTTTGTTGGTCTCGGGCGGCCATACGCAGCTCATTCGGGTCGATGGGATCGGCCAATACGAGCTGCTCGGCGAAACCCTCGACGATGCCGCCGGCGAAGCGTTCGACAAGACTGCAAAAATGATGGGTCTCAATTATCCCGGTGGGCCGGAAATCTCTCGGCTTGCGACACAAGGGGTCGAGGGTCGTTTCGTGTTCCCGCGGCCGATGTGTGACCGTCCCGGCCTGGATTTCAGTTTCAGCGGGCTGAAGACCTTTGCCCTGAACACCTGGCAGCAGTGTGTCAGCGCCGGGGACGACAGTGAACAAGCCCGTTGCGACATCTCGCTGGCGTTCCAGCAGGCCGTGGTGGAGACTTTGACCATCAAGTGCAAGCGTGCCCTCAAACAGGCCGGGCTCAAGCGCCTGGTCATTGCTGGCGGCGTGAGCGCGAACAAGGCCTTGCGGACATCGCTGGAGAAAATGCTCGGCGACATGAAGGGCGACGTTTACTACGCCCGGCCGGAGTTCTGCACAGATAACGGCGCGATGATTGCCTTTGCCGGCTGCCAGCGTTTGCAGGCCGGCCAGCACGAAAGCCTGGCGATCAGCGTGCAGGCGCGCTGGCCGATGGAGCAGTTGGCGCCCCTGTGAAGCGTCATTTAAAAATGCCGTTCGCGCCCGGCGAACAGGTCGCGTAGATTGCCCCGGTGACGCCAGACGATCAGTGCAACCAGGGCGGTCATGGGTAGCAAGGCCTCCGGTTCCTGCCAGGCCAGCAACGGCAGGGTCAGCGGCGTGGCGATCAGCGCGGCCAGTGAGCTGGTGCGGGTCAGGTAGAACGTCAGCAGCCAGGCACAGACAGCCAGCAGGGCGGCGGGAGGGTACAGCCCCAGCAGCATGCCGGCGGCGGTGGCGACACCCTTGCCGCCACGAAAGCGAAAGTACAGCGGGAATAGATGGCCGATAACGGCGCAGACGCCGATCCAGGCCTGTTGCTGCAACGAGAGCCCTGCAAGGCTGGCGATCAATACCGGGACAAGGCCTTTGCAGAGGTCGCCCAGCAGGGTCAGGATCGCGAGTTTGCGTCCGGCCAGGCGCAGCATGTTGGTGGCGCCGGCATTGCCCGAGCCACTCATTCGCGGATCCGGGCGACCGGTCAGGCGGCTGAGCAGAATGGCGAAGGACAGCGAGCCGAGCAGGTAGGCGAGAATCGCCAGTAACCAAAACATGCTAACTATTCCGGGCGAGGACGCCCTGATTCTAACGGCGCATTGCGCCCTTGTCGTGCTGCGGAGAAGAGTGCTTGGACAGAGTGTTTATCGAGGGCCTGGAAGTCGACACGGTAATCGGTGCCTACGACTGGGAGCGAGGCATCCGACAGTGCCTGCGGCTTGACCTGAGCTTTGCCTGGGACAACCGCCCGGCCGCCGCGGGCGACGACCTGACGCTGGCGCTCGACTACGCCAGCGTGTCGTCGCGCATCCAGGCGTTTGCCGAGCAGGCGCAGTTCCAATTGGTCGAGACCTTTGCCGAGCGGCTGGCCCAGGCGCTCATGGATGAGTTCAAGATCACCTGGCTGCGTCTGAAAGTGACCAAGCCTGGCGCCGTGCCGGCGGCCAGTGGTGTTGGCGTGGAGATCGAGCGCGGATGTCGCTGACTCAGGTTTTTCTCGGGCTCGGCAGCAATATCGAGCGCGAAACCCATCTGTGCGCCGGTCTGGAGGCCTTGGCCGGTTTCCTGGTGGACATGCGCTGTTCGGCGGTGTTCGAGAGCCAGCCGGTGGGTATCAAGAGCGGGCCATTCTTCAATTTCGTGGTCTCGGCCTTCACGGATCTGCCGCTGATGGAGCTGGATCGTCGCCTCAAGTTCATCGAGGCGGACAACGGTCGCTATGCGCCGGACCGCAAGGGACTGCCGCTGGATATCGACGTGTTGTTGTATGGCGAACAGGTCGGCAACTTCGATGGGTTGATCCTGCCGCGCGCGGAAATCCTCAAGAACGCCTTCGTCCTGTGGCCTTTGTCGTTGATCGCGCCGGATCGAATTCATCCGGGTGTGGGCAAGAGCTTCGCCACGCTGTGGGAAGAAGCGCAAATCGACCAGGTGCTGGCGCCGGTGGCTTTCGAGTGGCGAGGCCAGCAGCTTACGCCGTCGAATCTGCTGTGAAGCGTCTGCCGCCATCGCGAGCAGGCTCGCTCCCACATTAGAATCTCAGCGGGCATATATTTTGTGTTCAACCGAGATCTACTGTGGGAGCGAGCTTGCTCGCGATGACGGCGGAACATCCAGCAAAAATGCAAACTGACACAACTCCCGTCAGCTCGCCGCTTCCTTGTAGGCCTTCAACACCCTGAGGCGCTCGCGCTTGATCGCCTCTCCCAGCTCCGGCCCCTTGAAACCCTTCTCCAGCAAAGGCTGCACAGCCACTGCACGGGCCGCTGCCGCTGCGCCTCGCAGATAATCAGCCTGTGGATAACTTCGCTCTTCAAGCCCTTTGCGCCCCCGGGCATCCATCTCGCAGGCTGCGATGAATTCCTCGAAGCGCTGAGGTCGACGGTACACATCGAAACTCTGCAGCAGCTCAAGCAAGGTCGACGCCTTGAGCTCCAGCGCCCGATGGCCATGGGTGTGGTATTGGCCGACCAGCAACGCGAGCTCCTGGCAGTCGCGGGGCGCCTTGAAGCGCTCGTTGACCGCTTTGATCAGCTTCAACCCTGTGTGCTCATGGGCGATGTGTCGCGGCCATTCGTGTTGGGGGGTCAGGCCTTTGCCCAGGTCATGGAGCAGGCAGGCCCAGCGGACTGTCAGCGGTTGTTGGTGCAGGGCGGCTTGTTCCAGCACGCTCAGGGTATGGACGCCGGTGTCGATTTCCGGGTGATGAGCCTCAGGTTGGGGCACGCCGAACAGTGCATCGACCTCTGGCATCAGGACCTTGAGGGCCGTGCAGTCGCGCAAGACCTGGATAAATACCTGTGGCTGTTTTTCCATGAGGGCGCGGGAAATTTCTTTCCAGCTGCGCTCGGCCGTCAGTGCTTCCAGCTCGCCGGAATCGCTGAGTTGGCGCATCAGTTCAAGGGTTTCGTCCGCCACCTTGAAACCCAGCGGAGCATAACGCGCGGCGAAGCGGGCAACCCGCAGGACTCGGAGCGGATCTTCGGCGAAAGCGGGGGAAACGTGGCGCAGCACGCGGGCTTCCAGATCGCGCTGGCCATGGTACGGATCGGTCAGGTTGCCATGGTCGTCTTCAGCCATGGCGTTGATCGTCAAATCCCGGCGAACCAGGTCCTCCTCCAGGGTCACTTCAGGGCTGGCATGGAACACGAAGCCGCCATAACCTCGGCCGCTCTTGCGCTCGGTGCGGGCGAGGGCGTATTCATCACCGGTCTTCGGGTCGAGGAATACCGGGAAGTCGGCCCCAACAGGGCGAAAGCCCTTGGCGAGCATTTCCTCGGCGGTGGCCCCCACCACGACCCGATCAATGTCGGTGACGGGAATGCCCAGCAGGCGATCGCGAACGGCGCCGCCAACTTTATAGATCTGCATAAAAAACCTCCGTTGGTCCGACAGGATAACCTTTGCGTCAGACGTCCGGAGGCGAAAACGGGATCAAAGATGAATGACGGCCAGGTCCAGGCGGCCATAGTCGCCTTCGGCTTGTTCGCTCCTGGGGGGCACGTGATGGGTTTTCATCACTTGGTCGCCTTGCAGGGTTTCCAGGTGGATGTCGAAACCCCAGAGGCGATGCAGGTGCTTGAGCACTTCGTCGGTGGAGTCGCCCAATGGTTTGCGGTTGTGCGCCTGGTGCCGCAGGGTGAGGGAGCGATCTCCGCGGCGATCGATGCTGTAGATCTGTACATTGGGCTCGCGATTACCCAGGTTGTACTGCGCTGCCAGGGTTTCGCGGATGATGCGGTAGCCGCCCTCATCGTGAATGGCAGGAACCAACAGGTCATCTTTCTGATCATCATCAAGGATGCTGAACAATTTTAGGTCGCGGATTACCTTGGGTGAGAGGTACTGCAGGATGAAGCTTTCGTCCTTGAAACTGCTCATGGCGAATTTAATCGCGGACAACCAGTCCGAGCCGGCGATTTCCGGGAACCAGAGACGATCTTCCTCGGTGGGGTTTTCGCACATGCGCCGGATGTCGCGGTACATGGCGAAACCCAGCGCATAAGGGTTGATGCCGCTGTAGTACGGGCTGTCGAAACCCGGTTGGAACACCACGCTGGTGTGGGACGTCAGGAACTCCATCATGAAACCGTCGGTGACCAGGCCCTCGTCGTACAGATCGTTCATCAGCGTGTAGTGCCAGAACGTGGCCCAGCCCTCGTTCATGACCTGGGTCTGGCGCTGTGGATAGAAATACTGGGCTATCTTGCGCACGATGCGCACGATTTCCCGCTGCCACGGCTCCAGCAGCGGCGCATGTTTTTCAATGAAATAGAGAATGTTCTCCTGGGGCTCGGCAGGGAAACGGGCATTGTCTTTTTCGTTGTACTTGTCTGCACCCTTGGGAATGGTGCGCCACAGATCGTTGATCTGTTTTTGCAGGTGCTCTTCGCGATCCTTCTGGCGCCGGCGTTCCTCTTCGGCGGAAATCGGATAAGGCCGCTTGTAGCGGTCCACGCCGTAGTTCATCAGGGCGTGGCAGGAGTCCAGCAGGTCTTCCACTGCGTCGATGCCGTGGCGTTCCTCGCACTGCATGATGTATTGCTTGGCGAACACCAGGTAATCGATGATCGAGCTGGCATCGGTCCAGGTGCGGAACAGGTAGTTGCCCTTGAAGAAGCTGTTGTGCCCGTAGCAGGCGTGCGCCACCACCAGGGCCTGCATGCAGATGGTGTTTTCTTCCATCAGGTAGGCGATGCACGGATCGGAGTTGATGACGATCTCATAGGCCAGTCCCATCTGGCCGCGGCTGTAGGATTTTTCGGTACTGAGGAAGTGCTTACCGTAGGACCAGTGGTGATAGCCCAGCGGCATGCCGACCGACGCATAGGCGTCCATCATTTGCTCGGCGGTGATCACCTCGATCTGGTTCGGGTAGGTGTCGAGGGCATACCGGTCCGCGATACGGCTGATTTCGCGGTCGTAGGCCTTGATCAGCTCGAATGTCCATTCGGAGCCGGTGGAAATGGGCTGGCGCTTCTGCTCTTTTTTGGCGGTCATGTCACTAACCTGCGCTGGAAGAGTTCACGGAAGACCGGGTAGATATCCCCGGCCGAGACCAGTTGCTGTTGGGCAAATGTGTCGGAAAAAGCTTCGGCAATCCGTTCATATTCGTACCACAAGGCCTGGTGTTCGCGTGGAGTAATTTCCACATAGGTGTAGTACTGGACGAACGGCATGATCTGGTTGATCAGGATGTCACGGCAGATCGGTGAATCGTCGTTCCAGTTGTCGCCGTCCGACGCCTGGGCCGCATAGATGTTCCATTCGTTGGCGGGGTAGCGTTCGGCCATGATCTCCTGCATCAGCTTCAGGGCGCTGGAGACAATGGTGCCGCCGGTTTCCCTGGAATAGAAGAATTCCTCTTCGTCCACTTCCCTGGCGCTGGTGTGGTGGCGGATGAACACGACATCGATCTTGTCGTAGTTCCGTTTCAGGAACAGGTACAACAGGATGAAGAAGCGCTTGGCGATGTCCTTGGTGGCCTGGGTCATGGAGCCGGACACGTCCATCAGGCAGAACATCACCGCCTTGGAGCTGGGGTTTGGCTGTTTCACCAGCAGGTTGTACTTGAGGTCGAACGTGTCGAGGAACGGTACGCGATGGATGCGCGCGCTGAGCTTCTCGATTTCCGCTTCCAGGTCCTGAATGTCGCCAAAATTGTCGGGTTCTTCGCGTTTCAGACGGGCAAGTTCTTCCTTGACCTCGCGCAGTTTTGCCCGGCTGCTGCCCGACAACGCGATGCGCCGGGCGTGGGCTGAACGAAGGGTGCGGATGATGTTGATGCGTGACGGATTGCCTTCATTGCTGATGCCGGCACGCACGGTCTTGAAGGTGTCGGTGCCGGTCAGGTTGCGCTTGACCAGGTTGGGCAGCTCCAGGTCCTCGAACATGAACTCCAGGAATTCCTCCTGGGTGATCTGGAACACGAACTCATCCATGCCTTCGCCGGAGTTGCCGGCCTTGCCGGGGCCCTTGCCGGCGCCTCCGCCCTGGGGGCGGGGGATGTGCTCGCCACTGGTGAACTCCTTGTTGCCAGGGTGCACGACGGTCTGTTTGCCGCCGCGACCATGGTGGAGCACCGGCTCGTCGATGTCGCGGCCGGGGATGCTGATCTGTTCGCCGTGTTCCATGTCGGTAATGGAACGCCGGCTGACCGCCTCTTCGACGGCCTTCTTGATGTGGTCACGGTAACGCCGCAGAAACCGCTGGCGGTTCACCGTGCTCTTGTTCTTGCCATTAAGGCGTCGGTCGATCACATAGCTCATAGGCCCCTCCAGGGGAGCTTCAAGTCGTAAGCCTCAAGCTGCAAGGGGTGTGGCGTCGAGCCTTGGGCTCAACGCCGTTCCCAGCAGTCTGTAGCTAGAAGCTTGCCGCTGCTTACTGCGATTTCCGGACCCGCAGATACCACTCGGAGAGCAGTCGTACCTGTTTGTCGGTGTAGCCACGTTCGACCATGCGTGTGACGAAGTCGTTGTGTTTTTGCTGGTCCTCCTTGCTGGCCTTGGCGTTGAAGCTGATGACTGGCAGCAGGTCTTCGGTGTTGGAGAACATTTTCTTCTCGATGACCACCCGCAGCTTTTCATAGCTGAGCCAGGTTGGGTTCTTGCCGTTGTTGTTGGCCCGGGCGCGCAGTACGAAGTTGACGATCTCGTTGCGGAAGTCCTTCGGATTGCTGATGCCCGCCGGTTTCTCGATTTTTTCCAGTTCCTCGTTGAGGGCCACGCGATTGAGTATCTCGCCGGTTTCCGGATCGCGGTACTCCTGGTCCTGGATCCAGAAGTCTGCGTACAGCACGTAGCGGTCGAAGATGTTCTGGCCGTACTCGCTGTAGGACTCCAGGTACGCCGTCTGGATTTCCTTGCCGATGAACTCGATGTAGCGCGGGGCCAGGTATTCCTTGAGGAAACGCAGGTAGCGCTCGCGGGTTTCGGCCTGGAATTGTTCCTGCTCGATCTGCTGCTCCAGTACATACAGCAGGTGAACCGGGTTGGCCGCGATCTCGTGGGGGTCGAAGTTGAAGACCTTGGACAGGATCTTGAACGCGAAACGTGTGGACAGCCCGTTCATCCCTTCATCGACCCCCGCGTTGTCGCGGTATTCCTGGATCGACTTGGCCTTCGGATCGGTGTCCTTGAGGTTTTCACCGTCGTACACACGCATCTTCGAATAGATGTTGGAGTTTTCCGGTTCCTTGAGGCGCGACAGCACCGTGAACTGGGCAAGCATCTTCAGGGTGTCAGGGGCGCAATGAGCCTTGGACAGCGAACTGTTGAACAGCAGCTTGTCGTAGATCTTCACCTCGTCGGTCACTCGCAGGCAGTACGGCACCTTGACGATGTAGATCCGGTCGATGAAGGCCTCGTTGTTCTTGTTGTTGCGGAAGGTATGCCATTCCGACTCGTTGGAGTGAGCCAGCAGGATGCCGGTGAACGGAATGGCCCCCAGGCCCTCGGTGCTGTTGTAGTTACCTTCCTGGGTGGCGGTCAGCAGCGGGTGCAGCACCTTGATGGGCGCCTTGAACATTTCGACGAATTCCATCAGGCCCTGGTTGGCCCGGCACAGCGCACCCGAATAGCTGTAGGCGTCGGCGTCGTTCTGTGGGAATTCTTCCAGCTTGCGGATATCGACCTTGCCCACCAGGGCCGAAATATCCTGGTTGTTTTCGTCACCCGGCTCGGTCTTGGCCACCGCGATCTGGTTGAGGATCGACGGGTAGAGCTTGACCACCCGGAACTGGCTGATGTCACCGCCAAACTCGGCCAGGCGCTTGGTCGCCCATGGCGACATGATGGTGCTGAGGTAGCGGCGTGGGATGCCGAAATCTTCCTCGAGGATCGCGCCATCCTCGGTGGCGTTGAACAGCCCCAGGGGCGATTCGAACACCGGCGAGCCCTTGATGGCATAGAAGGGCACTTTTTCGATCAGTTGCTTGAGTTTTTCGGCCAGGGACGATTTACCGCCACCCACGGGGCCGAGCAGATAGAGGATTTGCTTCTTCTCTTCCAGGCCTTGGGCGGCGTGGCGGAAATAGGACACGATCTGGTCGATGCATTCTTCCATCCCGTGGAAGTCTTCGAAGGCCGGATAGCGGCGAATCACCTTGTTGGAAAAAATCCGCGAAAGCCTCGAGTTGGCCGAGGTATCCAGCAGCTCCGGTTCTCCGATTGCCAGCAACAGACGTTCCGCAGCCGTTACATAGGCACTGCGGTCCTGCTTGCAGAGTTCGAGGTATTCCTGCAGCGAGTATTCCTCTTGCCGCGTGGACTCGAAACGTTGCTGGAAGTGGCTAAAAATGCTCATGACGTCACCTCGCTCGATACGTGGAGCCGGTGTCGGATCAATCAGTCGATGCTGGACAGCCGCTGGGAACCCAGTTGCCGTTTACCCCCCAGAATGCTTCCAAGAATGCAGGCTCCTGAAAGCTGACTCCCGATGACCCGCGCGCCGGTGTACCGGCTCTCCCCTGTTTTGGATGGCCTGAGGCTAAGGATAGTTCGGAATCGCGGAGGTAAAGGTGGAATACGTAATTAGTTATGGCAGACCGTTCGTCCGCCATCGCTCAAGCCCACGGTTCACGCGGGCTTGGACAGCATAAAAAATTATTCGTGATTGTCTTGCGCTGTTTCTGACGGATAAGTCGCACGCCACAACTCGAAACCACCGTCCAGGCTGTAGACGTCGCTGAAGCCTTGGCTGATTAGATAAGCGGCTGCGCTCTGGCTGGAATTGCCGTGATAGCAGACCACGACCGTCGGTGCATCTAGGTCGGCGGCACGGATGAAGTCGGCGATGGAATGGTTATCCAGGTGCCTGGAACCACTGATGTGCAAAGCCGCAAAAGTGGCTGGGTCGCGGACGTCGACGACGACCGCGCCTTGCTCGCGCAGGGCCTGGGCCTGTTCCGGGGGGATGCGTTTGAATTCGGTCATGAGGGACTCCTGTAGCCTGAAGCGCAACACCGGTCAGACGGCAGTGCCGGCCGGCAATGGTGCAGTGGTCGGGTGATGGGTTTTGGCGTGGCCCTGCTCATCGCAATCGCAACGCAGTTGCTCGCCGGTGTCGACGTTCATCAGCGTCATGGCGCTGCCCCACACGCAACCGGTATCAAGGGCGAAGACGCCGGGCTCGTCGCATTCACCTCCCAGTGCTGCCCAGTGCCCGAAAATGATCTTCAGGTTACGGGTCTTGCGCTCACCGTGCTTGAACCAGGGGGCATAGCCGGGCGGTGCGGTCTCGATGCCTTCCTTGCCCTTGAGGTCGAGCTTGCCGTCGCGGGTGCAGAAGCGCATGCGCGTGAAATAATTGGTGATGACGCGAAGGCGGGCGCTGCCGGTGAGGTTGTTGTCCCACTTGACCGGCTCGTTACCGTACATGCCGTCCAGGTAAGGGGCGAACAGATTGTCGTCGCGCAATGCCTGTTCGACTTCGCCGGCGCACTTGAGCGCCTTGCGCAGGGACCATTGGGGCGGGATGCCGGCATGGACCAGCGCCAGGTTGCGCGCCTCGTCGTAGTGCATGAGCTTTTGCTGGCGCAACCACTCCAGCAGTTCAACGCAATCGGGGGCTGCGAGTATTTCGTTCAGGGTATCGGATTTTTTCAGGCGTTCGATGTTCTGCCAGGCGGCCAGCAGATGCAGGTCGTGGTTACCGAGCACGCACACCAGCGACTGGCGGATGCCGTATAGAAAACGCAGCGTCTCAAGGGACTGCGGGCCACGGTTGACCAAGTCGCCCACCAGCCACAGCGTATCTTTTTGCGGGTCGAAGGCGACGCGCTCCAACAGGCATTTGAGCGGGTCGAGGCAGCCTTGCAGGTCGCCGACCGCATACGTGGCCATTAGTGCAGGGCTCCGGGCACGGCCAGGCGAAAGGGCTTGATGACGGCCTCGAAGCGTTTGCCGTCCTCGGCCAGCATCTGGTAGGTGCCCTGCATGGTGCCGACCTTGGTCGTCATCACTGTTCCGCTGCTGTAGCTGTGGCTGTTGCCGACGTCGATCAACGGCTGCTGGCCGACCACGCCTTCGCCACGCACTTCTTCGACATGGCCATCGCCGTCGGTGATGATCCAGTGCCGCGACAGCAGCCTGGCCGGCAAGGAGCCGTTGTTGTGCACGGTAATGCTGTAGGCGAAGGCGAAGCGGTCATGCTCGGGTTGCGACTGTTCTGCCAGAAAACGGGTGGTGACGCTGACGTCGACCTGGTAACGAGGATCGGACATGCAAAAAGGCCTTAAAAGCGAAGCGGGACGCGGGCGCGGCTCAGAAGATCAGTCTAGGCCAAGTATCGGGTAGTAGACCAGACTGGCGTACTGCCCGATAGCCATCGTCATCCGTTCAGTTGGCGTCGACTTGCGGGGCGATCTGTTCGCTGAGCTTGTCGGCCAGGCGCACGAAAGCGGCCAGGTCCAACTGCTCGGGGCGCAGGCTGCCATCGACGCCAGCGGCTTCGATTTCAGCGCTGCTGAGCAGCAGCTTCAAGGTGTTGCGCAGCGTCTTGCGGCGCTGGTTGAACGCTTCGCGCACCACCCGCTCCAGCAGGCGGTGATCCTTGGCCGGGTGCGGCAGGACGGCATGGGGTACCAGGCGGACGATGGCCGAGTCGACTTTCGGCGGCGGGTTGAATGCACCCGGGCCGACGTTGAACAGGTGTTCGACCCGGCAATGGTACTGGACCATGATCGACAAGCGGCCCCAATCGCCGCCGCCAGGGCCGGCGGCGAGGCGCTCGACCACTTCCTTTTGCAGCATGAAGTGCATGTCGCGGATCAGGCCGGCATTGCTCAGCAGGTGGAAGATCAGCGGCGTGGAGATGTTGTACGGCAGGTTTCCCACCACGCGCAGGCTGTTCGGCGCGGCGCTCAGGCTATTGAAGTCGAACTTCAGCGCGTCGCCCTGGTGCAGGCTGAAATTGCTCCTGCCGGCGAACTGCTGGTTGAGGATCGGGACCAGATCCTTGTCCAGTTCCACCACGTCCAGTTGCGCGCCGCTGTCGAGCAGGCCCTCGGTCAGGGCGCCCTGGCCCGGGCCGATTTCCAGCAGGCGATCGTCTGGCTTGGCCCGGATGGAGCGCAGGATGCGATCGATCACGCCGGCGTCATGCAGGAAATTCTGGCCGAAGCGCTTGCGCGCGCGGTGTTGGTATTGCTCGGTCATAAATGGGTCTCGGCCATCTGGTAGGCGGTTTCCAGCGCGACTTGCAGGCTGCCGCTATCGATCTTGCCGCTGCCGGCCAGGTCCAGGGCGGTGCCATGGTCCACGGAGGTGCGGATGATCGGCAGGCCCAGCGTCACGTTGACTGCCGCGCCGAAGCCTTTGTACTTCAGCACGGGCAGGCCCTGGTCGTGGTACATCGCCAGCACTGCGTCGCAGTGCTCCAGATATTTTGGGGTAAACAGAGTGTCGGCAGGCAGCGGGCCACGCAGGTCCATGCCCTCGCTGCGCAAGCGCTCCAAGGTAGGTTCGATGATGTCGATTTCTTCACGGCCCAGGTGTCCGCCTTCACCGGCATGGGGATTGAGCCCACAGACGAGGATGCGTGGCCGGGCGATGCCGAATTTTTCCTGGAGGTCGGCGTGCAGGATGCGCGTGACCCGTTCCAGGCGTTCCGGGGTGATAGCGTCGGCGATGTCGCGCAAGGGCAGGTGAGTGGTCACCAGGGCCACTCGCAGGCCACGGGTAGCGAGCATCATCACCACTTGCGCGGTGTGGGTCAGGTCCGCCAGGAATTCGGTGTGCCCGGAAAAGGCAATCCCGGACTCGTTGATCACACCCTTGTGCACCGGTGCGGTGATCATGCCTGCGAACGACCCGTCCAGGCAGCCTTCGCCTGCGCGGGTCAGGGTTTGCAGGACGAACGCGGCGTTGGCCTTGTCCAACTGCCCGGTGACGACCGGAGCACCCAGGGGGGTATCCCAGACATACAGGCTGTTGGCGGGCGCCGGGACGTCCGGCCAGGCCTGCGGTGTCACGGGTAACAGGTTGACGATCACCCCCAGCTGCGCGGCCCGCTCAAGGAGCAGGTCGCGACTGGTGATGGCAATCAGGGGATGTGGCTGGGCTTGCGAGGCGAGCAGCAGGCACAGGTCGGGACCGATGCCGGCTGGTTCGCCGGGTGTCAGCGCGAAACGCTTGGGTTTCACTGTGCTGCCTGGTCTGCACCAGGAAGTTTGATTTCAACGTAGGCTTCGTCGCGAATCTGACGCAGCCAGGTTTGCAGCTCTTCGTCGTATTTGCGGTTGCGCAATACGGTCATCGCCTGCTGTTCGCGAGCCTGGGTGGTGCTGTCAGTGGCGCGGCGGCCAAGGACTTCCAGCACGTGCCAGCCATAAGGGCTCTTGAACGGCTTGGACAACTGGCCTTGCGGCGTGTCGGCCATGACCTGGCGGAACTCTGGAACCAGTGCATTGGGGTCAACCCAGTTCAGGTCGCCGCCGTTGAGGGCCGACCCCGGGTCTTCCGAGAAATTCTTCGCCAGTTCAGCGAAGTCTTCGCCCGCTTCGATGCGGTCGTAGAGTTTCTCAGCCAGGCGCTTGGTCTCGGCTTCGCTGCGAATCTCGCTTGGCTTGATCAGGATGTGGCGAACATGCACTTCGTCACGGACCTGGGTTCCACCACCGCGCTTTTCCAGCACTTTCAGGATGATGAAGCCGCCTGGTGTGCGCGCTGGCTGGGTGATGTCGCCCACGGCCATGGCGCTCAGTTCGCGGTCGAACGGAGGCGGCAGTTGAGCGGGCTTGCGCCAGCCCATGTCACCGCCTTCCAAGGCGTTGTCGCTGCCTGACTTGGCAATGGCCATCTGACCGAAATCAGCGCCTTGCTTGAGTTGCTGGTAGACATCCATCGCCTGGCGATAAGCGCTCTGGATCGCTTCGGAGTTGGCGCTTTCCGGGGTCGGAATCAGGATGTTCGCCAAGTGCAGTTCTTCGGAAAGCTGCATCTTGCCCAGGTCGGAGGCGAGGAAGTTCTTCACTTCCTGCTCCGATACCTGAATGCGTTCGGCCACGCGGCGCTGGCGCACACGGCTGATGACCATTTCGCGGCGGATCTGGTCGCGGGCGTCCTCGTAGGAAAGGCCGTCGCGAGCCAGGGCGGCACGGAACTGGTCGATGCTCATGTTATTGCGCTGGGCAATGGTGCCGACGGCCTGGTTCAGTTCTTCATCGGTGATGCGAATAC
Organism: Pseudomonas sp. Lb2C2; assembly: GCF_052112205.1. Classification (NCBI taxonomy): domain Bacteria; kingdom Pseudomonadati; phylum Pseudomonadota; class Gammaproteobacteria; order Pseudomonadales; family Pseudomonadaceae; genus Pseudomonas; species Pseudomonas sp. Lb2C2. The sequence goes on from NZ_JAUTYW010000003.1 coordinate 813,377, forward strand.
CAGAACGTTCGCCGATCTGCAGCTGCAGGTTTTCGACGATCAGGCGTTCGAGCACCTGCTGGTCCAGTACACCTGGTGGCGGCTGACCACCGCCGCGCTTGGCGATGGTTTGCTGCACTTCATGGACGCGCTGGTCCAACTGGCTCTGCATGACCACGTCGTTGTCGACGATGGCCACTACCTTATCGATGGACTGCACCGCGGCGTTCGCCGCGGTACCCAGGAACAGCGCGCCCAGCATCAGCGGGCGCAGACAATCAGAAAGCTTGGTCTTCACGTTCACGATAACCTTGAATGCCTTTGTCGAGGAAGCTCTCTACCTTGGCGCCGGTGAGGCCGCCGAGTCCCTTCAGGACAATTTGGAGGAAGATGCCGTGGTCGCCTTTTTCGTTTTCCGGGGCGGCTTGACTGAACTCTTCATAGTCGACCCAGTAACGGTTGATCAGGCGCAGTTTCCAGCAGCAGTTGTCGTATTCGAAACCACCAAAGGCTTCCAGGGTACGGTTGCGGTTGTAGTCATACTGCCAGCGGCTGATCGCGTTCCACTGCGGCACGATCGGCCAGATAACCGAGAAGTCGTGCTGCTTGATCTTGTAGTAGTCCTTCACGTAGCCAGGCGTACCTGGCGTGCCGTAGTCGCCTCCGCCCACGGACCATTGCCCCGTAGTCTGGTCGTAACGGACCTGATCGTTGCGATAGCGATAGCCCGCGTTGATGACCTTGTTCGGGTTGTCTTCCGGTTGGTAGTGGAACATCGCGCTGCCCGAACGGGGGCTGCGTGTGTCCGGGTCCCAGTTGTAGGTAGCGGTGGTCCGCCAGTCGCGGTTCCAGCGGTATTCGTACTCCAGGGCATAAGGCGATACGTCCGATTTGGCGTCTTCGCGAGTTCTGAAGTCGATGCCCGGCAACTGTACTTCGCGATCCTTGAAGTACAGGGCTTGGCCGACGCTGATGCGCTGGCGTTCGAAACCATTTTCTTCGATCCAGCGGCTGGTTACGCCCAGCGACAGCTTGTTCTCGTCGCCGACACGGTCGGAGCCCGAGAAACGATTGTCGCGGAACAGCGAAGAGTAACTGAAGGTGTATTCGCCGGTGTCGAAAACAGGGATATCGCTCTGGTCCTTCTCAGGTACGTAGAGATAGAACAGGCGTGGTTCCAGAGTCTGGCGATAGTTGGTGCCGAACCACTGGGTATCACGGTCGAAATACAGGCCGCTATCGATGCTGGCGATTGGGACGCCACGACTCTGGCTGCCGCTATAGGTACCGCGCAGACGATCAGCCTCGGCGGACTGTGCGGCGATCTGGGATTTGCCAGTGCCATCCAGGTCCAGATCGTATTGGGTGTACTGGTATTTAAGCGAAGGCTTAATGAAACCGTAAGTCTCTTCCATCGGCAGGCTCATGACAGGCGCCAGATTCAGGCGAGTGCCGTTAGCCCGCGCCAGTCCGCGAACGTTGGTGTCCAGCCGCGCCTCGGAGTTACCGTCTTCGTCGGTGTAGTCACCGGTCCGCAGATCACGATCGAACCGCACCAGCTCTGTCTTGTAAGCGAAGTCCAGGCCATACGGATGTTGCGGCAGTTCACCGATGAAGGTGATCTGAGGCAAGCGGTTGTAGGGCGTGATCTTCGAAATCGTCGCCATCTGATAGGCCTGGGCGTTCACTCGTGCCGTGTAGTTGTCGCCGCGATAGCTGACAGCGCCTTGCTGATTGACGTAATCGCTGGACTCGACGCCAATCTGATCGCTTTCAAGATCCTGGAAGTAGTACGGATCGCTGATCTTGGTGTAGTCGACTTCCGTCAGCACGCGCGAGTCGAGGCCGCCCTTGTGCTGCCAGTTGTACATGTAGCGGGTCTTGTCGTAGTCGCTCTGCCCGCTGCGCTCATCGTCTTCGTCGTTGAGGTACGCCGCGCCGAACTGACCTTCGCTGGACTTGGTCAGGTAGCGGAACTCGCCTTCCATCAGCAGACCGCGCTTGGCCATGTAGCGCGGGTACAACGTGGCGTCATAGTTCGGCGCCAGGTTGAAGTAGTACGGGGTGACCAGCAGGAAACCGGTGTCGCTGCTGCTGCCGATGGTCGGCGGCAGGAAGCCGGACTGGCGACGGTCGTCGATCGGGAAATAAATGTACGGCGTATACAGGACCGGGAAGTCCTTGACCCGCAGCGTCACGTTGGTCGCGGTACCGAAGCCGGTGGCCGGGTTCAGGGTGATGTTGTTGCCCTTGAGCGTCCAGGCGTTGCTGCCCGGTTCGCACGTGGTGTACGTACCGTCCTTGAGACGGATGATCGCGTTTTCGGCACGCTTGGCGTACAGCGCGTTACCCCGGATGCGCGACTTGTGCATCACGTATTCGGCGTTGTCGACCTTGGCTTCGCCGGTGTCCAGCTGTACATCGGCGTGGTCGCCGACGATCAGCGCACCGTTGTCGCGAACCCGCACATTGCCGCTCAGCTCGCCACGATTCTCGGCCTGATACAGGCTGGCCTCATCGGCCTCGACCTGCATGCTGCCCTGGCGCATGACCACGTCACCGGCCAGGGTCGCCACCTGTTCTTCCTGCTGATAGCGTGACGCCTTGGCGCCGAGGAAGGTGGGGGCGTCGCTCTTGGCGGTCTTGTCATTCATGCCAGGACGCGTCGGCTCGATATAGGCCCCCGCACAGTAAGGGCCGGTTTCAGCCAATTGCGCCGGGGTGAGGTTCTCTCGTGGAACCCAATCCAGGTGACTGTAGTCTGCACTGCGCGATTTCAGGCCACGGCCCTTGGCTTCGGTAACGAGCATCGGCTTTTCGCCGGCTTCCTCGCCCGAGCTGCTGTCGGCCGCAGCTGCGCCGCTGTCGGAAACCGCACTGCCGTCATGCACGGGACGCGGCGGCAACGCGGCGGCCGGTGTCTTGGGCGCACAGTCCCAGGCACCCGAAGCGGAGACGGAGCAGTCATACTGCTGCGCCGCGACGACGAATGAAGAGGCCAGGGGTTGCAGGGCCAGCAGACTGCCGGTGACCAGCAACGGAAATTTTTTACGAAACGCGGGGGATTTCAATGCCATCTTATTAGTCCGGGCTTCCTGCGTGCCATCTGCCCGCGGTGTGGGCCGCACGCCTCTCGATGGTCTGAAAGTTGGGTAGGAGCAGACCATTTCTGGCCTGCTCCCCCCTAAAAACCGTACGTGCGCCTTTCAGCGCATACGGCTCAAGTCTCTACTTAACCCCCGAAATCGGGAGCCGGTTTGTTCACTGTTAGCCCACGAGCATGAAGCTGCTGGTGGCAAATGGGATGCAATAGTACCCGGTTGCTTAGCGAGTCACCACCGCCTTGTGAGCGATAAATGATGTGGTGGTCGTGCCACCCCGTCTCCCTGGTTATCGGGTTCTTGCACAGTAAACACAGACCTTTTTGCGATTGAAACAGGTTTGATACTTGTTTACGGTATTTCAGCTTCCCGAGCATCCGGGACATCCGCAGTTTCTCGCCCATTTCCTCCATCGAAGGATCGAACGGGTTGTACTCCCCGCTGATTTTTCTGTGCCTCTCGATCGGCGTAGCCTCAAGGGTGTATAGCCTGATCTCCTCTTTGTCCCCAGTCTCTGTCAGTAACGTGGTGCAGAACACCCAGTTTCGACCCTCGATGAGTTGGAAATACTTCTTCCTGATCCAGTCGAGGTTTTTGTTCGGGTGTCGCCGTTTTGCCCAGCGCCATAGCGCTTGGAATATTTGAAAGTCCATGCGGCTGTACGCCTTCTTGGCGACTACTGGCTGGTGATAGAACGCCCAGCCTCGCAGCATCGGGTTCAGCAATCGGATCAGATCCTCTTGCGTCACCGCTTTGTTGGTGCTGATGACCTCCTTGGCCTTGCGATAGAACGCTTTCACGTTTTTCTTGCTCGGCTTGATCAGAAGCTTCCCGCCGTACTTGCGGAAATTCCAACCCAGAAAGTCAAAGCCTTCATCTATATGGACGACATGGGTTTTCTCAGGGGATAACTGCAATCCGCGCACCGCGAGGAACTGCTCCACCCAAGGTTTGACTTCGCTATCGAGCACCTCTTTCGATTCGCCAGTGATCACAAAATCGTCCGCATATCGCACTACATTGATTTTCAGCTTCTTGGCCCGTGTCACGCCCAGATCCAGATATCGCTTGAGCTGTGTTTCCAGGCCATCCAGCACCATGTTTGCCAGGGTCGGCGAGATAATCCCGCCTTGAGGTGTACCGGCATCCGTTGCCTGAAGCTGGCCTTTATGGATCACGCCTGCTTTCAACCATTTGCGAAGAACCATTTTGTCCGTAGGGACGTGGTGGATCAGCCAGTCGTGGTTGATATGGTCAAAGCAGCCCTTGATGTCCGCTTCCAAAACCCATTTGGCCGATAGCCTCTTGGACAGGCAAACGAACAACTGCCCCATCGCATCCGCCGTCGAGCGTTCGATCCTGAAGCCGTAGCTATTGGGATCACCCGTGGTTTCTGCGATGGGCGCCAGAGCAAGCAAGTACAACGCCTGCATTGCCCTGTCAGTCATGGTCGGGATGCCCAAAGGGCGCTCCTTTCCATTCGACTTTGGGATAAACACTCGCCGTAGCGGCCGAGGTTTATACCCGTGGCGCTTCAATCCATCTGCCGCTTTCCATTTGGCATCCGGTGTATCCCAGAGCACGCGGTCGACTCCCGCCGTGCGCTTACCCTGGTTTTCAGTGACTCGCCGTACGGCCAAGTATCTGGCCGAGCGTGAGCGGGTCAGCATCCGTTGCAAGGCTTTCACCCTGCGCCAGTTGCCTTCCCGACAAGCCTTCGCAATCCGTATCTGCATTGCCCGAACGTTCCGCTGAACGCGACACCAGTCGATGTCGTGCCATTGCTGCGGAACGTCGGAAGGCGCAGACACGGCCATTTGGCTGTGTTCTATCATGCTGCCTTCCTCTCAGATGACCCTGAGCAAAAGACGTACGCATCCCCTGATGGGGAGGGGCGCTCCCGTCAGGGTTGGACTATTGGAAGGTCCGGTATTTCTGGACCTCGAAGTTCATTGAAACAGGCTCAATCAGCATTCATGCGACGAAAGACCACGCAGAAGTCTGCCCGGTTTCCCGTGGGATAATGTTCCAATCCCTATCCGAACCATTACAGCCCGGCGTTCGCTTTCTCTGCGATCCCATACCCGCACAGCCAACAGTTCACCTTGCGGTTTACCTGCCCGAAGGCAGCCATACGGGCTTACCACGTTCCCTGACTGTCACACGACTGGTTTAGGACCTGCCTTTTCGCCGGAGGCTTGTGCAGCGACGTATTCCCACATCCCACAGGAATATCTGGCCTCGTACCTTTTGGTTCATGCCTGACAGCAGTTTGGGCATGGTTATCCTTACGGCGTTTATCAGCAGTTCACTTACGGTGCCCTTGCCGGTCAGCCTAGCGCCTCAACCCGGTACTGCTCCGAGCATCCATGATTTGCCTCGCAGCAAGATCACGCCCTGACGGGGGCTACATTGTCGGAAGAGCTTCATACCCCACCGTTACCAGTGACGCATGTCTTCCTAGGCTATCGTTGGTCGCACAACGAGTCCGCTACTGTTCAGTGACTGCAACAGTTGGACAATGACAGACAGAACTTTCGCTCATGTCTCCAGTTGAAATGGACAAGGACCGTAGGAAAACGGCTTGTCTGGGTGATGTTCCCCCTATTTGCAGAAGGAGGAACCCCTGCGGGGATTCTTCCCGTCAGAGTAAGGCCGTGAGGCCGATGTGATGAACTGAAGTAAGCACTCCCAGTCCGAAATTCGGACCATAACCACGCTTCCGAGCGCTAAGTGGTCTTGGGTTCGCTATTGCGCCGCAGCGACAACGAGTCTTTTTGAGCGAAGGACTCCTTGGGCGGTTTTGTTTCCCGAATTGGCTGCCGGGCTGTTGGTTCCTTTGCAAGAACCCTTCACGATGACTCCTCATCGCGAAGCTGGAGGCACGCTACGCGTGTCGCACAAGATGCTGGATAATAAAGCATGACCCGCTTGACGGCTCTAGCGCCGTCGGAGACCCTTGCAATGCCCGACCAAGATGTACGCTTGCAACACCTGAAAGTTTGGCTCGATGAACAACTGCCGATCCTTTTCACTCAACAGGGCTGGGGCACCGTACCCCCGGCCACGTTGACCGCCGCCAGCAGTGACGCGAGTTTCCGGCGTTATTTCCGCTGGGAAGGCGAGGGTCGCAGTTTGATCGTAATGGATGCGCCACCGCCCCAGGAAAACTGCAAACCCTTCGTGGATATTGCTTTTTTGCTGGCGAAATCCGGCATTAACGTGCCAAAAATTTATGCCGAAGACCTCGAACGCGGCTTTCTTTTGCTCAATGACTTGGGCAACCAGACCTATCTGGACGTGATCAACGGCGAAAATGCCGACGATTTATTCCGTGATGCCCTGCAAGCTTTGTTGGCTTTCCAGCAACTGCCGATGGTTGCGCCGTTGCCGAGCTACGATGTCGCGTTGCTGCGCCGGGAGCTGGAACTGTTCCCCGAGTGGTACGTCAAGCGCGAGCTGGGTATCGAATTGGATTCGGCCCAGCAGCAACTCTGGCAGCAGGTCAGCGAGCTGTTGATCGACAGCGCCCTGGCCCAGCCCAAAGTGCTGGTGCATCGCGACTACATGCCGCGCAACCTGATGCTCAGCGTGCCGAATCCCGGTGTGCTGGACTTTCAGGATGCGGTCTATGGCCCCGTCACCTACGACGTGACCTGCCTGTTCAAGGATGCCTTCCTCAGTTGGCCCGAAGCCCGTGTGCGCGGCTGGCTGGAGAATTACTGGCAGCAGGCCGGCGCCCTCGGCATTCCCGTCCAGCCGGATCTCGAGGACTTCCTGCGGGCCAGCGACTTGATGGGCGTGCAGCGCCATCTCAAGGTCATCGGGATCTTCGCGCGCATTTGCCATCGTGATGGCAAACCACGCTACCTCGGCGATGTGCCGCGGTTCTTTGCTTATATAGAAGCGGTCATTGCCCGTCGCCCGGAACTGGCACCGCTCGATGAACTGCTGGGCAGCCTGCGGCAATCGGCCGGAGCAACGGCATGAAGGCGATGATCCTGGCGGCGGGCAAGGGCGAACGCATGCGGCCCTTGACTCTTACCACGCCAAAGCCGTTGATTCGCGTCGGTGGTGTTCCCTTGATCGAATACCACTTGCGGGCGCTGGCGCGGGCCGGGTTCACCGAGATCGTGATCAATCACGCCTGGCTCGGTCAGCAGATCGAAGATCACCTGGGGGACGGTTCACGGTTTGGCGTGAACATTCGGTTTTCCCCCGAAGGCGAGCCGCTGGAAACCGGCGGTGGAATCTTCCGGGCCTTGCCGTTGCTGGGCGATGAAGCGTTTGTGGTGGTGAACGGCGATATCTGGACCGACTACGATTTCAGCGTGTTGCGCAGGCCGCTAAAAGGGCTGGCGCACCTGGTGCTCGTCGATAATCCCGAGCATCACCCAGGCGGCGATTTCGTCCTGGTCGACGGAAAGGTTCACGATAGGCTCGCGCCTGCCGACAACCTGACCTATAGCGGCATTGCCGTCCTGCACCCGCGGTTGTTCGACGGTTGCTCGGACGGTGCGTTCAAGCTCGCACCGCTGTTGCGCGCGGCCATGGCCGAGGGGCGCGTCAGTGGCGAGCACCTCAAAGGGCATTGGGTCGATGTCGGCACCCATGAACGTTTGGCGCAGGTCGAAACCTTGATAGAAGCGAGCGGTTGATATGTGGTGGCCAGGGACTCTGATTGGAGCCGGGGCGGGCTTTGCCATAGCCAGCATCCCGGGGGCCATGCTTGGGGCGTTGTTGGGACAGGCGCTGGATCGGCGCCTGAACCTGCAGGGCTGGGCGCAGGTACGTGAGCGCCTGGGTGGACGCCCGGCGTTGCGCAACGATGAGTTGTTGTTTGTATTGCTCGGGCGGCTGGCGAAAAGTGATGGGCGTGTGGTCGATGGCCATATCCAGCAGGCTCGCCAGGAGATGCGTGCGCTGGACTTGAGCGAGTCGGCGCAGCGCCGGGCGATCGCGGCGTTCAACCGGGGCAAGTCCGGAAACGATCGCTTGCGCGGTTACATGCGCCGCCTGGCCGTCCAGCCCCATGCGGCTGAAGGTGTATTGCGCGCGTGTTGGCGGATGGTCTGGGCCGATGGGCGTGCCGGTGTCGCCGAGCGAGAACTGGTGACTCAATGGGGCCGGTGGCTGGGCTGGACGCCGCAACAGGTCCAGGCGCTGGCGTCCGATTACGAGCCGCAGAAACTGTCGCGGCCCAACAGTGGCGTGACCTACCAGGAAGCAATGCGCTTGCTGGGGGTTTCGGCCACCAGCGAACCGTCGCAGATCAAGCGCGCTTATCGTCGCCTGCTCAGCCGTCATCACCCGGACAAGATTGCCGGCAGCGGGGCAACGCCCTTGCAGGTGCGTGAAGCCACCGACAAAACCCGAGAGCTGCATAACGCCTATCGCTTGATTCGCGAGCGGCGGGATTTTCGTTAGCTTTATGTGGCAAGGGGGTAAATCCCCTTGCCACTGCAGTGCTTCACTTGAGGTGTGAGTCGGCCCTTACTCCCCCACCTTCTGCGGATTCAACCAACCCCGAACCCGACGAAACAGCTGCTCTTGCTCCGCCGCCTGGTTCGGCAGGGCTTTGAGGGACACCTGGCTGAAGGTCGAGCCTTTCAAGCGTTTGCTCGCCTGCAAGCGCTCCAGCGCCGCGTTGCGATCCAGCGGCTTGTCCATGTAGAAAATGTCGGCGGTCGCCAGTTTCAAGGTCGGGGTCAGTTCGGCCAGGGCTGGCTTGGCGGTAACCGGGGGCTGGGCGGCCACCATCACGAAGCGTTCGACTTGTGAGGGCTGCCTCTCACTCAAGTAACGTGCCGCCCAATAGGCGCCGGTGCCATGGCCCAGCAGCACGATGCGGCGTGCGCTTTGCTGCTCGGCGTAGGCCAGGGCTGCATCGATACGGGCGAAGATGCGCTCGGCGTCGGCCTTGGCGTGTTCTTCATCGGTTTGGGCAACGACCGGGTCTGCCGCATCGGCTTCGCCACCTGCGACCTGTTCGATCGGTGCCGCCGTGGTGGCGTCCGGTGCTGCGGCAGCGGTGTCGGCCGGCTTGGTCTCGGGCGGCGCTTCTACCACGCGCGGTGCAATGACGTCGCTTTGCAGGTCCGGCAGGGTGATACTCAGGCTGCTCCATTCGACATCGGGCAACTTTTTACGCAATGGGCCGACGACTTGAGGCCAGTCAGCTGTTTCGCCGGCGCCAGGGATTATGATGACGGCACCTTTGGGGTCGCTGGTGTTGGCCGGTTTCCACAGCGCCAGGAAGGTATCGCTGCCAGTCTGCAACTGTTGCTGTTCCTGGACCGGGACTTTTCGTTCAAGTGCGCTCGCTTCTTCCTGGCTACGCTCGAGCAAAGGCTGGCGCTCGATGGGTTTTTCTTCGGCAGGTTGCTCGGCGGCGGGGGCCGTTTCGCTGGCCAGTACAGAAAAGGCACTTGGCAGGATCAGCGACAGGCACAATGCTGGCAACGCCAGGCGATAAACAGAGGGCATCGGATATTCCATGACCAGAAGTATTTCCGGCAGCCTAATGGGTTGGTCAGTATTTGTCAGTGCATGAGACTTCGATGATGCGTTTTTGCTGCCTGTGGGTTATCGGCTGTTTATGGCTTCCCTTGATGGCGTGGGCCGCGCCCGCGCTGTCGGTGCACGGGGTGCAATTGAATGCAGGGCAGCGCCAATGGCTGGTGCAACATCCGCAATGGCGGGTTGGCCTGGTGTTGCAGGCGCCCTATGCGCAATACGACCGGCGCTTGCAGCGTTTGTCCGGCACCAACGTCGAGTTGATGCAATGGCTGGGCAAGGCGTTGAACGTCGAGCTGACCTGGCGCAATTTCCAGGATGTGACGCAACTGGAAGCCGCGGTGCGCGCCGGGGAGGTGGACATTGCTCCGGGCCTGACCCAATCCCCGGGCGGGCTCAAGCTCTGGCAGTTTTCCGATCCCTATATGCGCGTGCCGCAATTGATCGTCGGCGCGCAGAAGGGGGCCGAAGGGGTGGAGTTGGAAAAACTCGACACCCAGGCCCGGGTCGCGGTGCGCATGCCCAGCGCCATAGCCGATTACTTGCGCAGCAACTACCCGACGCTGAATCTGCAAGGTGTGCCGATGGAGCGCGAGGCCCTGCAATTATTGCTGACCCAGCAGGCCCGATACGCGGTGGTCGACGAGGCACAACTCGGGCGGCTGATGGTCGAGCCCGAATTCGCTGAGCTGGCGGTAGTGGGCGACATTGGCCTGCCGCAGTTGCTGAGGGTTGCCACGCGCCGGGACTGGCCGGAATTGGCCGAGATCATCGACAGCGGTTTGCAGGCGATCCCGGCCAAGGATCTGGAGCAACTGCACAGCCGTTGGCTCAAGCCAAAATACCCACGCCTGACCGAGACCCCGGGCTTCTGGCAGAACCTGACCTTGTTGATTCTGGTCCTGCTGCTCAGCAGCGTTGCCATCGTGTTCTGGCAGCGCCGCCAGCAACGCGCACTGGAGCGCCGTCTGCGAGCCGCGAGGGAGGACATCGTCCAGCGCGCTGCCAGCGAAGAAGCCTTGCGCCTGACGCAGTTTTCCATCGATCAAAGCACGGTCGGCATTCTCTGGGTCAATTGGGACAGCCACGTGCGTTATGCCAACCGAGCGGCTGAAACCATGCTCGGCTACGCCTCGGGCGCGATCATCGACCGCCCTTTGATCGACTTCGAGCCGGGCTTGCACATGGATCGCTGGCTGAACCTGTGGAAGCGCGCCCGGGCCAGTGACGACGGGCCGCAGAGTTTCGAGACCGAATGCGTGCGAGCCGATGGCAGCATCCTGCCGGCTGACGTTTCCCTGAGCTTCCTGCGTTTTCGCGACGCCGAATACCTGGTGGTCTACCTCAACGACGTGACCGAACGCCGACGTGCGCTGGCGGCGTTGCGCGAAAGCGAAGCGCGGTTGCAAGGCATCGCCGCCAATGTGCCAGGCCTGGTCTTTCGCCTGGAGCGGGCGCCGGTGACCGGCCAGATCGACTTTGCCTACATCAGCGAGGGCAGCGAAAGCCTGGTGGGTTATTCCCCCGCGACCCTGGCCCGCAGCGACACCGGGCTGCGCAGCCTGGTGCACCCGCAGGACAAGGCCGATTACCATCGGACCCAGGACCAGGCGCTGGACACTGACAGTGATTGGTCATGGCAGGGCCGCATCCTGACCCGCGAAGGCCAGGAGCGTTGGGCCGAGATCAAGGCGATCACCCGTCGTCTGGAAGATGGCGCCTACGTTTGGGACGGAATCGTCTGGGACATCACCGAAAGCAAGCGCATCGAGCTGGAACTGGCCAGCTCCCGGGAGCAGTTGCGCGAGTTGTCGGCGCACCTGGAAAGCGTGCGCGAAGAGGAGAAGGCGCGCATCGCCCGGGAGGTTCACGATGAGCTGGGTCAGATGCTGACGGTGCTGAAGCTTGAAACGTCCATGTGTGAATTGGCCTACGCGCAACTTGATCCGGGCCTGCATGAGCGGCTTAACAGCATGAAGCGCTTGATTGCCCAGTTGTTCCAACTGGTGCGGGACGTGGCGACGGCCTTGCGCCCGCCGATCCTGGATGCGGGCATTGCCTCGGCCATCGAATGGCAGGCCCGGCGTTTCGAGGCGCGTACGCAGATCCCATGCCTGGTGCAGGTGCCGGACAACCTGCCGGCCCTGAGCGACGCCAAGGCCATTGGCCTGTTCCGGATTCTCCAGGAAGCGCTGACCAATGTGATGCGCCATGCCCAGGCGCATACTGTAGAGCTGACGCTGGTTCAGGACGACGACGAATTGTGTCTGATGGTCAGCGACGACGGTGTAGGATTTATTGCCGATACGGGGCGGCCAACCTCCTTTGGCCTGGTCGGCATGCGTGAGCGGGTGTTGATCATGGGCGGGCAGTTGTCCCTGGAGAGTGAGCCGGGGGAGGGGACGACCCTGTCGGTGCGGGTGCCGTTGCATGAGGCCTGATGGGGTGGGTTGTCTGGGCGGGCCCAATCGCGAGCAAGCTCGCTCCCACATTGATTGAGATGTACACATACACACTGTGGGAGCGAGCTTGCTCGCGATGAGATCCTGAATCTGGAGAACAACGTGATCCGTGTACTGGTAGCCGAAGACCACACCATCGTCCGCGAAGGCATCAAGCAGTTGATCGGCCTGGCCAAGGATCTGGTGGTGGTGGGGGAGGCGAGCAATGGCGAACAGTTGCTCGAAACCTTACGGCATGTGCCCTGCGAAGTGGTGCTGCTGGATATTTCCATGCCGGGCGTCAACGGCCTGGAGGCGATCCCACGGATCCGGGCGCTGAACAATCCGCCGGCCATCCTGGTGCTGTCGATGCATGACGAGGCGCAAATGGCCGCCCGTGCCCTGAAGGTCGGCGCCGCCGGCTACGCGACCAAGGACAGCGACCCGGCCTTGCTGCTCATGGCGATTCGCAAGGTCGCGGCCGGCGGGCGCTACATCGACCCGGACCTGGCCGACCGCATGGTCTTTGAAGTCGGCCTGACCGACACGCGACCGCTGCACTCGCTGCTGTCCGAGCGTGAATTCTCAGTCTTCGAACGCCTGGCCCAGGGCGCCAACGTCAACGACATCGCCCAGCAACTGGCCCTGAGCAGCAAGACCATCAGCACCCACAAGGCGCGGCTGATGCAGAAGCTCAACATCACCTCATTGGCGGAACTGGTGAAATATGCGATGGAGCACAAGTTGCTCTGAGCTTCACCACTCCCCCTGTGGGAGCGAGCTTGCTCGCGATGGCGGCAGCACATTCAGTATTGATGTTGGCTGACACTCCGCTATCGCGAGCAAGCTCGCTCCCACAGGTTTTGTTTCGGCATATCCATTTGCGACACGCCCCAACAGCGCTTTTGCCCCTGCTTGCGGCGTGCCGCTGCCAACTGCCCGCTGTCCTTATCCAATCCCGCCATCCCTGTAGGGCAATCCCTACCCCGACTCTTCCATCCGGCTGAGGTGATTCTCTCCTGCGTCCCGATTTGCGCGGGCCCCAGGCTCCACTAGGCTTGACTCACAAGCAGTCATCAATACAAAAGGTGCGGGTATGAGCCAGGTCGATTCAAGCGCGGGGGCCAGTGATGTACTGGTCAGCTTTCGTGGTGTGCAAAAGAGCTACGACGGCGAGAACCTGATCGTCAAAGACCTCAACCTGGATATTCGCAAAGGCGAATTCCTGACCCTGCTCGGGCCTTCCGGCTCCGGCAAGACCACCAGCCTGATGATGCTCGCCGGGTTTGAGACTCCAACCGCTGGTGAGATCCTGCTGGCTGGGCGCTCGATTAACAATGTGCCACCGCACAAGCGCGACATCGGCATGGTGTTCCAGAACTACGCCTTGTTCCCGCACATGACCGTTGCCGAGAACCTGGCGTTCCCGCTGACCGTGCGAGGTTTGAACAAGAGCGACGTGAGTGATCGGGTCAAGCGCGTCTTGAGCATGGTCCAGCTGGACAGCTTCGCCCAACGCTACCCGGCGCAATTGTCCGGCGGCCAGCAACAACGGGTGGCTCTGGCCCGGGCGCTGGTGTTCGAGCCGCAGTTGGTGCTGATGGACGAACCCCTCGGTGCGCTGGACAAGCAGCTTCGCGAGCACATGCAGATGGAAATCAAACACCTGCACCAGCGCCTTGGCGTGACCGTGGTCTACGTGACCCATGACCAGGGCGAAGCCTTGACCATGTCCGACCGCGTGGCGGTGTTCCATCAGGGCGAGATCCAGCAGATCGCCCCACCGCGCACCCTGTATGAAGAGCCGAAAAACACTTTCGTCGCCAACTTCATTGGCGAGAACAACCGTCTCAACGGTCGTCTGCACAGTCAAACCGGCGAGCGCTGCCTGGTGGAGTTGGCGCGCGGCGAGAAGGTCGAGGCCCTGGCGGTGAACGTCGGCCAGCCCGGCGAGCCGGTGACCCTGTCGATCCGCCCGGAGCGGGTGAGTCTCAACGGCGCAAGCGAACAATGTGTCAACCGCTTCTCAGGGAGGGTGGCGGAATTCATCTATCTGGGCGACCACGTCCGGGTTCGCCTGGAAGTCTGCGGCAAGACCGACTTCTTCGTGAAACAGCCGATTGCCGAGCTCGATCCCGGGCTCGCTGTCGGGGACGTGGTTCCGCTTGGCTGGCAAGTCGAGCATGTGCGTGCGCTCGATCCCCTTCTAGAGGCGAATTGATCGCCCCCTGCTGTACCAACACCAACCCTGCACGTGGAGAGAACAATAAATGTTGAGATCCCTGAAGTTCACAGCCCTGACACTGGGCATGATGGGTGCGGCAAGCGCGATGGCGGCGGGCCCGGACCTGACCGTGGTGTCTTTCGGCGGGGCGAACAAGGCGGCTCAGGTCAAAGCCTTCTACGCACCGTGGGAAGCGGCCGGCAACGGCAAGATCGTAGCTGGCGAGTACAACGGCGAAATGGCCAAGGTCAAGGCCATGGTTGATACCAAGAGCGTTTCCTGGGATTTGGTAGAGGTCGAGTCCCCGGAGTTGTCCCGTGGTTGTGACGAAGACATGTTCGAACAACTCGATCCGGCCCTGTTCGGCAAGGCCGAAGACTACGTCAAGGGTGCTATCCAGCCTTGCGGCGTGGGCTTCTTCGTGTGGTCGACCGTGCTGGCCTACAACGCTGACAAACTGAAGACCGCACCGACCAGTTGGGCAGACTTCTGGGACACCAAGCAATTCCCGGGCAAACGCGGCCTGCGCAAGGGCGCCAAGTACACCCTGGAATTCGCCTTGATGGCCGACGGCGTAGCGCCGAAAGACGTCTACAAAGTGCTGGCTGGCAAAGACGGCCAGGACCGTGCGTTCAAGAAGCTCGATGAGCTCAAGCCGAACATCCAGTGGTGGGAAGCTGGCGCCCAGCCGCCGCAGTACCTGGCTTCCGGTGACGTGGTCATGAGCTCGGCCTACAACGGCCGGATCGCCGCGGTACAGAAAGAAAGCAACCTGAAGGTGGTGTGGAACGGCGGCATCTACGACTTTGACGCTTGGGCCATCCCACGTGGCCTGGACAAGACCCGCGCCGAAGCTGCGAAGAAATTCATCGCTTTCTCGGTGGCGCCGCAGCAGCAGAAGACCTACTCGGAAAACATCGCCTACGGCCCGGCCAATACCCAGGCAGTACCGTTGCTGGCCAAGGATGTCTTGACCAACATGCCGACCACCCCGGAAAACATCGCCAACCAGGTGCAGATCGACGTCAGCTTCTGGGCTGACAACGGCGAGCAACTGGAACAGCGCTTCAACTCCTGGGCTGCGAAGTAACCAAAGCGCCCTGAATGAACGGGCTTTTGTGGCGAGGGAGCTTGCTCCCGCTTGAGTGCGCAGCACTCACAAAATTGGCGTTGCCGACAAAATTTTGGGGCCGCTTCGCAGCCCAGCGCGAGCAAGCTCGCTCGCCACAATGACTCGTTCCCACAGGTTGCGGTTTCAAAAGAACAGAGGCGGCCCGCCGCCCCTGTAACGATCAAAGAGATTTGCGGAGTTCGCCATGGCCATCGCCGTTCCACTGAACGCGGGCACCAGCCCCACCCTCAAGCAGCGGCTCAAGCACGCCGAGCGGATCAACCGCTGGAAGGCCCAGGCCTTGATCGCGCCGCTGGTGCTGTTTCTGTTGCTGGTGTTCCTGGTGCCGATCGTGGCGCTGCTGTTCAAAAGCGTCAGCAACCCGGAAGTGGTGGGCGCCATGCCGCGCACTGTCGCCGCCGTCGCTGCATGGGACGGACGCGGTTTGCCGGGCGAACCAGTGTACAAGGCTGCCAGTGAAGACTTGGCCGAAGCCCGCAAGAATCAGACCCTGGGCGACTTGTCCAAGCGCCTGAACATGGAACTGGCCGGCTATCGCAGCCTGCTGACCAAGACTGCTCGGGCGTTGCCGTTTGCCACCGAGCCGGCTTCCTATAAAGAAGCCTTGGAAAACCTCGATGAGCGTTGGGGCGACCCCGCGTACTGGCAGGTGATCCGCCGCAACACCAGCGACGTTACCCCGTATTACTTGCTGGCGGCCGTCGATCACCGCATCGATGACCTCGGCGAACTGGCCCCAGCCACCCCTGACCAGGCGATTTACCTGGATATCTTCACCCGCACGTTCTGGATGGGCTTGGTGATCACCGCGATCTGCCTGGTGCTGGCCTATCCGCTGGCCTACCTGCTGGCGAACCTGCCATCGCGCCAAAGCAACCTATTGATGATCCTGGTGTTGCTGCCGTTCTGGACCTCGATCCTGGTGCGAGTCGCCGCATGGATCGTGCTGTTGCAGTCGGGCGGCTTGATCAACAGCGCCCTGATGGCCATGGGCGTCATCGATAAGCCTCTGGAACTGGTGTTCAATCGCACTGGTGTGTATATCTCCATGGTCCACATCCTGCTGCCATTCATGATCCTGCCGATCTACAGCGTGATGAAAGGCATCTCGCCTACTTACATGCGGGCGGCGATCTCCCTGGGCTGCCATCCGTTCGCCAGTTTCTGGCGGGTGTACTTCCCACAGACCTATGCAGGTGTCGGTGCCGGTTGCCTGTTGGTGTTCATCCTTGCCATCGGCTACTACATCACGCCGGCGCTGCTGGGCAGCCCGAACGATCAGATGGTCAGCTACTTCGTTGCGTTCTACACCAACACCAGCATTAACTGGGGCATGGCCACGGCGCTCGGCGGGCTGCTGTTGCTGGCGACCATCGTGCTTTATCTGATTTACAGCTGGTTGGTGGGCGCCAGTCGCCTGCGCCTGAGCTAAGGGGAGATCGAAAATGGTGAGTCCTTACATGTCCCCCATTGAGCGGGTGTGGTTCTACAGTCTGCGCATACTCTGCGGGTTGATCCTGTTGTTCCTGATCCTGCCGGTGCTGGTGATCATTCCGCTGTCGTTCAACTCCGGCAGTTTCCTGGTGTACCCGCTGCAAGGCTTCTCGCTGCAGTGGTATCACGATTTCTTCGCCTCGGCCGAATGGATGCGGGCGCTGAAAAACAGCATTATCGTGGCCCCGGCAGCGACGTTGCTGGCGATGATCTTCGGCACGCTCGCGGCCATCGGCCTGACCCGTGGTGACTTCCCAGGCAAGGCACTGGTGATGGCCCTGGTGATTTCGCCCATGGTGGTGCCAGTGGTAATCATCGGCGTGGCCAGCTACCTGTTTTTCGCACCGTTGGGGATGGGCAACAGCTTCTTCTCGCTGATCGTGGTCCACGCCGTGCTGGGTGTACCGTTCGTCATCATCACGGTCTCGGCGACCCTGCAGGGGTTCAACCACAATCTGGTTCGGGCCGCCGCCAGCCTTGGGGCTTCGCCACTGACGGCGTTTCGTCGGGTGACCCTGCCGTTGATCGCCCCGGGCGTGATCTCTGGCGCACTGTTCGCCTTCGCGACGTCGTTCGATGAGGTGGTGGTGACCCTGTTCCTGGCCGGTCCCGAGCAGGCAACCCTGCCACGGCAGATGTTCAGCGGCATCCGCGAAAACCTCAGCCCCACCATCGCGGCGGCGGCGACCCTGCTGATTGCCTTCTCGGTGATCCTGTTGCTGACCCTGGAGTGGTTGCGTGGGCGTAGCGAGAAGCTGCGTACTACCCAAGTCTGACGAATGTGGGAGCGAGCTTGCTCGCGATAGCGGTGATACATTCGAAGCAGATGTTGAATGCTGATCCGCTATCGCGAGCAAGCTCGCTCCCACAGGAGCCTCATTCACAGGTTCCTTATCGCATTCATGCGCTGAATGGCAGACAACCCTCAATACCGAGCTATCCTTGTGCCAGCCCATACTCGAATAAGAGGCCGCGCACATGAGTCTTTCCTCATTCAAGATCGCCCATAAACTGATCACCGGTGCCGCTGCCATCGAGCAACTGGCGGCTGAGCTGACCCGGCTGGACGTCGACAACCCACTGATCGTGACCGATGCGGCGTTGGTCAAGTCCGGCACCGTGGAACTGGCCCTGCAACATCTGGGCGGACGGGACTACGAGATTTTCGACCGGGTCATGCCGGACCCGGAAATCGCCATTGTCGAAGACTGCATGCAAGCCTACCGCGACGGTGGTCATGATGGCTTGATCGGCCTGGGTGGTGGCAGCGCCATCGACATCGCCAAGTGCGTGGGGGTCTATGCCGGGTACCACGGCGAGTTGCAGGATATGTTCGGTGTCGATCAGGTGCCGCGCAAAGGCCCGCCCATGATTGCCATCCCGACCACGGCCGGTACTGGTTCGGAAGTCACCAACGTGGCGATCCTCTCCGACAAGGCCGCGCAGCTGAAAAAAGGCATCGTCAGCGATTATCTGTTGCCGGACGTGGCGTTGGTCAGCCCGCAGATGACCCTCACGTGCCCGCGCAGCGTCACGGCTGCCAGTGGCGTCGATGCGCTGGTACACGCCATCGAGGCCTACCTGTCGCTCAATGCTTCGCCGATCACCGATGCCCTGGCCATCGGCGCAATCAAGCTGATCACCCGCGCGCTGCCCAAGGCCTATGCCAACCCGGCTCACCTGCAAGCCCGTGAAGACATGGCCACGGCCAGCCTGATGGCCGGCATGGCATTCGGCAATGCCGGAGTCGGGGCGGTGCATGCGCTGGCCTATCCGTTGGGCGGGCGCTTTCACGTGTCCCATGGCGTCGCCAACGCATTGTTGCTGCCGTACGTCATGGCCTGGAACAAGATGGCCTGTGTCGAGCGCATGCGTGACATCGCCGAGGCCATGGGCCTCAAGACCGCGCACCTGAGTGATCTTGAAGCGGCCGACGAAGCCGTGGAGGCCATGGTTGCGTTGTGCGCCGCCGTGGAAATACCCAACGGCCTCAGCAGCCTGGGCGTGACCGATGACGTGATTCCCTCCATGGCGGTGGAAGCGGCGGGAATAGAACGGCTGATGCGCAACAATCCGCGCAAACTGAGCGCCGCCGATATCGAGAAGATCTACCGCGCGGCGTATTGATCGATTGCCACGGTGGGCGCGCCAAATCTTGAGGTATACAATGCGCGCCATCGTGATTTCGCTCAAAACAGGTGCGTCATGCAGCCCTTCGCTATTGCTCCGTCGATTCTCTCTGCCGACTTCGCCCGCCTGGGCGAGGAAGTGGACAACGTTCTGGCCGCCGGGGCCGACATCGTGCACTTCGATGTCATGGACAACCACTACGTGCCCAACCTGACCATCGGCCCGATGGTCTGCGCGGCGCTGCGCAAGTACGGCGTCACCGCGCCGATCGACGCGCACCTGATGGTCAGCCCGGTGGACCGCATCGTTGGTGACTTCATCGAAGCCGGTGCTACCTACATCACTTTCCACCCTGAAGCCACGCAGCACATCGACCGCTCCCTGCAGTTGATCCGCGAGGGCGGTTGCAAGGCCGGCCTGGTGTTCAACCCGGCCACGCCCCTGGACGTGCTCAAGTACGTGATGGACAAGGTCGACATGATCCTGCTGATGAGCGTCAACCCTGGCTTCGGCGGGCAGAAGTTCATCCCGGGTACGCTCGACAAGCTGCGCGAAGCCCGTGCGCTGATCGATGCCTCGGGCCGTGATATCCGCCTGGAAATCGACGGTGGCGTGAACGTGAACAATATCCGTGAAATCGCCGCGGCCGGCGCCGATACGTTCGTCGCGGGTTCGGCGATCTTCAACGCACCGAACTACGAAGAGGTGATTGCAAAAATGCGCGCCGAACTGGCCCTGGCGCGCCCATGAGCGGCTTCGAGCAGCTGTTCCCCGGCAGCTTGCCGCGTCTGGTGATGTTCGACCTCGATGGCACATTGGTCGATTCGGTCCCGGACCTCGCGGCGGCCGTGGATACGATGCTGCTCAAGCTTGGACGTCCTTCTGCCGGCATCGACTCGGTGCGCCACTGGGTCGGCAACGGCGCGCCCATGCTGGTGCGCCGGGCCTTGGCCAATGACATCGATGCCCAAGGTGTCGATGATGCCGAGGCCGAGCGGGCGCTGGCGTTGTTCAATGAAGCCTACGAAGACAATCACCAACTGACGGTGGTCTATCCCGGCGTGCGCTCCACCCTCAAATGGCTGAAAAAGCAGGGCGTGGAAATGGCCCTGATTACCAACAAACCGGAGCGCTTCGTTGCGCCGTTGCTGGACCAGATGAAAATCGGCCGCTATTTCCGTTGGATCATCGGCGGCGATACCTTGCCACAAAAAAAGCCGGATCCGGCCGCGCTGTTTTTCGTGATGAAAATGGCCAACATCCCGGCTTCCCAATCCCTGTTCGTCGGCGACTCGCGCAGTGATGTGCTGGCGGCCAAGGCGGCGGGGGTCAAATGCGTGGCGCTGAGTTATGGCTACAACCACGGCAGGCCAATCGCCGAAGAGTTTCCGACGCTGGTGATCGACGATTTGCGTCTGTTAATTCCCGGTTGCCTGGACCCGGCCGCTGAGATAACGTTGCCCGACGCTGTTCAATCCTCTTCTGGAAACGCCATCGTGGTGGTCACTCGCAAACTCTGGATGAAAGTCATGAAGGCCCTGGCCCGCTGGCGTTGGCGCACCTGACGTGATCCTGGCCGGTTATCCGGCGCGTTTGCATACCTGACTGTCAGCTCCTCTTGCCACGAGGCACCCCATGATCCGCGAAGAATTCCTGCGTCTAGCCGCTGCCGGCTACAACCGCATCCCCCTTGCTTGTGAAACTCTGGCCGACTTCGACACACCGCTGTCGATCTACCTCAAGTTGGCCGACCAACCCAACTCCTACTTGCTCGAATCGGTGCAGGGCGGCGAGAAATGGGGCCGTTATTCCATCATCGGCCTGCCGTGCCGTACGGTGCTGCGGGTCCATGACCACCGCGTCAGCGTGACCCACGACGGTGTCGAAATCGAAAGCCTCGAAGTCGAAGACCCGTTGGCATTCGTTGAAACCTTCAAGGCCCGCTACAACGTGCCGACCATCCCCGGCCTGCCGCGTTTCAACGGAGGCCTGGTGGGGTATTTCGGCTATGACTGCGTGCGTTACGTGGAAAAACGCCTGGGCACCTGCCCGAACCCCGATCCGCTGGGCGTGCCGGATATTTTGCTGATGGTGTCTGATGCGGTCGTCGTTTTCGATAACCTCGCCGGCAAGATGCACGCTATCGTCCTGGCCGATCCGTCCCAGGAAGATGCCTACGAGCAAGGTCAACAAAGCCTGCAGGCACTGTTGGAAAAGTTACGTCAGCCGATCGCTCCGCGCCCCGGCCTGGACTTCAGCAAGCAGTCGGCGGCCGACCCGGTATTCCGTTCCAGTTTCACCCAGGACGATTACGAACGGGCCGTCGATACCATCAAGGAGTACATCCTCGCCGGTGACTGCATGCAGGTCGTGCCGTCGCAACGGATGTCCATCGACTTCAAGGCGGCGCCCATCGATCTCTATCGGGCGCTGCGCTGTTTCAATCCGACGCCCTACATGTACTTCTTCAACTTCGGCGACTTCCATGTCGTGGGCAGTTCGCCGGAAGTGCTGGTGCGGGTCGAAGACAACCTGATCACGGTACGGCCGATCGCCGGGACTCGCCCCCGTGGCGCCACGGAGGAAGCTGACCGGGCGCTGGAAGAGGACCTGCTGTCGGATGACAAGGAAATCGCCGAGCACCTGATGCTGATTGACCTGGGGCGCAACGACACCGGGCGGGTCTCGGAAATCGGCTCGGTGAAGCTCACCGAGAAGATGGTCATCGAGCGCTACTCCAACGTGATGCACATCGTCTCCAACGTCACCGGCCAGTTGAAGGCCGGGCTGACGGCGATGGACGCCTTGCGGGCGATTCTTCCGGCGGGCACCTTGTCCGGCGCGCCGAAAATCCGCGCGATGGAAATCATCGACGAACTGGAGCCGGTCAAGCGGGGCGTGTACGGCGGGGCCGTGGGTTACTTCGCCTGGAACGGCAACATGGACACCGCCATTGCCATTCGCACCGCGGTCATCAAGAACGGTGAACTGCACGTGCAGGCCGGCGGCGGTATCGTCGCCGACTCGGTGCCAGCACTGGAGTGGGAAGAAACCCTGAACAAGCGCCGGGCCATGTTCCGCGCCGTGGCGCTGGCCGAGCAGACCTCGAACGGCTGAAGGCCTTCAGGCAACTCGATCATTGTGGGAGCGAGCAAGCTCGCTCCCACAGGTTTTTCTTGATCAGAAATCCAGGCTAACGCCCAGGCTTACCCCTTGCTGGGTCAGGTCATCATCCTTGCGCAGTGTATAACCGCCCCGTAACGCCAAGTCGTTGGTCAACTTGTGGCTGACCCCCAGGCTCAGGCGATTCAGGTGGCTCTGTGGCGTGTAGCCTTCCAGCGTGAAGTCGTTGGCCGGCAGGCTGTTGAGGGCGATATTGACCTTTTGCGTGTCGTCCTCGTACTCGCGTTCGTGGGCATACTCGCCAAACACCTGGGTCTGCCGGGTGATGTTGTATTTGCCCTGCAAGCCAATGCCCAGGCGTTTCGAATCGCGGGTCTGGTCATCGAAGGTCAGGGCTGTGGAACGGCTGCTCTTTTCCGAATAGCCATCGACTTCCACCTTCGCATAATCAGCGCTGACAAACGGCGAGAGGTGCCATTCGCTGCCCGGCTGGGCGATGTCGTAGCCCACCCGCGAGCTGAATGCCCATAGATGGCCGTCCGTGTCGCCTTTCTCCTGCGCTTCGTTGACGCCCAGGTCGAACTTGCGCTCCAGGTTGTCGTAGTCGAGCTTGCCACCGGTCAGCGCCGCATCGGCCCACCAGCGGTTTTGCTGGAACTGGGCGAAAGCGGTCGCCAGGTAGCTGTTGAGCTTGTACTTCGAATCGTTATGACCTGCTTCCATGTCCTGGCGGTAGAAACCGGCGGCGACACCCACGCGCCACGCGTCGTTGAGGCGATAGCTGCCGCCGATGTTCAGGCTGTAGCCGCTGCCGTCGGCGCTGGCGCCGCTGCTCTGGCTGTCCAGGTCCAGATGCTGGCCGCCGCCTGCGACGATGGCTCGCCACTGGCCGACGGCCTGCCAGTTTTCCCAGTCCGATTGCCACTGGCTGCGCAGCTCATCCTGGTGAGCGCGCAGGGTTGAGTGGGCCATTTCCGGTAGCAACGTCAGTTCCCATGGCGCCGCGAGCAGGGAAAAGGCGTAGTCGGCGATCAGTTTTTGCCCCGTCTCGGTTGGATGGACCGAGTCGTTGTAGATGAGTTTGGTGGGATCCGGCGTGGCACTGTTGATGCCATAGGTGGCGTTTTCCGTGCAGCCGTTGCCGCTGAAGCAGGTCGCGGTGAGGTTCTCACCAGTGGCGAGGCCGAATCTTGCCGGGTCGGCGAAGCTTTCCTTCAGCAAAAGCGGAATGTTCAACGGAATGATTTCAGCGTCGATGCCTTGCAGACGCGTGATCAACTGCTGGTTGAACTGATTGCCCAGTTGCGAAAAGGTGTCTTGCAAAGGGCCGCCGTTGAGGGCTGGGGTCAGGCCCAGGTCGGGCAGCAGCCAGACCATCACATAGCGGGCACCGGCTGTTTGCAGCACCTGGACGCTGTCGGCCAGGCGGTCCGCTGCGGCGTTTGCTTGCGCGGTGTTTAGTACCCGGCCTTGAAGGAAATCGTTGCCACCACCGGAAATGTAATACAGCGCATTAGGATCGGCGCGCAGGCCATTGGACTGCAGGTAGCCGGGACGGCTGCGCTCGCCGGTGTCGGACACGCCGGTAATTGATTCGAGGATCTGGTCGGTACGATAACCGCCCACCGCCCAGTTGTTGCCGTCTGCCAGCCCCTCGCTGGCGCGGACCGCTGAAGTGGAGGCGGCAGTCTCGTCGGCCGAATAACCCAGGCGCCCACCGAGCAACTGGGTGGAGTTGGCGGAGTAGGCCTCGCCGCTGCCGTCGGTGTAGATCGGACCGGTTCGGTTGGTATAGCGCTCGGTCGAGCCGGGCGGACCATTCGGGTCGGCAAACTGACCAGCGTCGTTGAGGCTGTCGCCGAACACGACGAACTTGGAATATGGGTTGGGGGCGGCGCTCGCCTGGGCGCAGGCCATCGCCAGCAGGCAACTGGCAATCGGTACGAACAGCGTCTTTTTGATCATGAGAAAGTCCGTTTTTATCTTATTTTTGTTAGAAAACGAAACGACAGTACCAAAAACTTCCGGCGTTTTGCCATCCATCTTGAACGTCGCGATTGTTTCAAAGCCCTTCGGGATCGCTCATATTGCGTGCTCCGCCCAGCTAAGCTACTGTGCCGGGACGTATGAACGAGACTTCCCCTGTGTCGATTGTCAGCAAACCTCTGGATCAAATGATCAAGGCACACGCCCGTTGGCGTTGGCGCGCCTGAACAATCTCCGCCGGCCTCGCCGGACCTGTACCGATTTGCCTTCTTTACCCGCTTGTAGAGCCGCTTCGCAGGGGCATCACTCGCCTCGCCAAGCGCAGCAGCGTGTGGGTCATTCTCTGAAGGCTGTATTTAAAGTCAGTGAATTCAATAGGTTGCTTACGCCATGTTGCTGATGATCGATAACTACGACTCTTTTACCTACAACGTTGTGCAGTACCTCGGCGAGCTGGGCTCCGAGGTCAAGGTCGTGCGCAACGACGAATTGACCATCGCCGAAATCGAAGCCCTCAAGCCTGAGCGCATCGTGGTTTCACCCGGCCCGTGCACGCCGACCGAAGCGGGCATTTCCATCGCCGCCATCAAGTATTTCGCCGGCAAGTTGCCGATCCTCGGTGTTTGCCTGGGACATCAGTCGATCGGCCAAGCGTTCGGCGGTGACGTGGTGCGCGCCCGACAAGTCATGCACGGTAAGACTAGCCCGGTATTTCACGAGGACAAGGGCGTGTTCGAGGGGCTGAATCATCCGCTTACCGTAACCCGCTACCACTCCCTGATCGTCAAGCGCGAAACTCTGCCGGACTGCCTGGAGCTGACGGCCTGGACCCAGCTTGAAGACGGCTCGGTCGATGAAATCATGGGGCTGCGCCACAAGACATTGAATATCGAGGGTGTGCAATTCCATCCCGAGTCTATTCTCACCGAGCAGGGCCACGAACTGTTCGCCAACTTTCTCAAACAAACCGGCGGCACGCGCTAAGGACTTTTCATGGATATCAAGACAGCCCTGAGCCGTATCGTCGGCCATCTCGACCTGAGCACCGACGAGATGCGCGACGTGATGCGCGAAATCATGACTGGACAATGCACGGATGCGCAGATCGGCGCGTTCATGATGGCCATGCGCATGAAGAGTGAGAGCATCGATGAAATCGTCGGTGCGGTTTCGGCGATGCGTGAGCTGGCGGACAAGGTCGAACTCAAGACGCTGGACGGTGTGGTGGATGTGGTCGGTACCGGCGGTGACGGCGCCAATATCTTTAACGTTTCCACGGCTTCGTCGTTTGTCGTCGCGGCGGCCGGTTGCACCGTTGCCAAACACGGCAATCGGGCAGTTTCCGGCAAGAGCGGCAGTGCCGATCTGCTGGAGGCGGCCGGCATCTACCTGAACCTGACGCCGATCCAGGTAGCACGCTGCATCGATAACGTCGGCATCGGTTTCATGTTTGCCCAGACCCACCATAGCGCCATGAAACACGCCGCGGGGCCCCGTCGTGAGCTGGGACTGCGTACGCTGTTCAACATGCTCGGCCCGCTTACGAATCCGGCCGGCGTGAAGCATCAAGTGGTTGGGGTGTTCAGCCAGGCGCTGTGCCGACCATTGGCTGAAGTTCTGCAACGCCTGGGCAGCAAGCACGTGCTGGTGGTCCATTCGAAGGATGGGCTGGATGAGTTCAGCCTGGCGGCGCCCACATTCGTGGCCGAACTAAAAAATGATCAGATCAGCGAGTATTGGGTCGAACCTGAAGACCTTGGCATGAAGAGCCAGAGCTTGCATGGCCTGGCGGTCGATGGCCCGGCCCAGTCGCTGGAGCTGATCCGCGATGCCCTGGGTCGCCGCAAGACCGAGAATGGCCAGAAAGCCGCTGAGATGATCGTGCTCAATGCCGGCGCTGCGTTGTACGCCGCCGACCACGCCAGCAGCCTCAAGCAAGGCGTAGAACTGGCCCATGATGCGCTGCACACTGGCCTGGCCAGGGAAAAACTCGAGGAGCTGGGTGCATTTACCGCCGTATTCAAAGTGGAGAACGAAGGATGAGCGTGCCAACGGTTCTGGAAAACATTCTGGCTCGCAAGGTCCAGGAAGTGGCCGAGCGCAGCGCTCGCGTCAGTCTGGCCGAGCTGGAAAACCTGGCGCGTTCAGCGGATGCGCCGCGCGGCTTTGCCCAGGCTCTGATCGATCAGGCCAAGAAAAAACAGCCAGCGGTGATTGCCGAAATCAAGAAGGCGTCCCCCAGCAAGGGCGTGATTCGTGAACACTTCGTCCCGGCCGACATCGCGCGAAGCTACGAGAAGGGCGGCGCGACCTGCCTCTCGGTGCTGACCGACGTCGACTTTTTTCAAGGGGCCGACGACTACCTGAAACAGGCGCGGGCGGCGTGCAAGTTGCCGGTGATCCGCAAGGATTTCATGATCGACCCCTACCAGATCGTCGAGGCGCGTGCGCTGGGCGCCGACTGCGTGCTGTTGATCGTTTCCGCCTTGGACGACGTGAAAATGGCCGAGCTGGCGGCCGTTGCCAAAAGCGTCGGGCTGGATGTCCTGGTGGAAGTCCACGACGGTGACGAGTTGGAACGAGCCCTGAAAACCCTCGATACCAAACTGGTCGGCGTGAACAATCGCAACCTGCACACTTTCGAAGTGAGCCTGGAAACCACCCTGGACCTGTTGCCGCGCATCCCGCGTGATCGCCTGGTCATCACCGAAAGCGGCATCCTCAACCGGGCCGATGTCGAGTTGATGGAAGTCAGCGATGTGTACTCGTTCCTGGTGGGCGAGGCGTTCATGCGCGCCGAGAACCCGGGTACGGAATTGCAGCGACTGTTCTTTCCTGAACGTGGCCTGCCGGTGAGCGGCTCGACGCTGGATTGATCCATGTCGCCTGTGATTTTCCTCACCGTCGAAGCTGGTCTGCAAGCTGAACAGGATCTGTTGGCCAGCATCTGCGCGGGCGACGCCGAGTTCGGCTTGCTGTTCTGGCAGCCCAACGATCGTGCACTGGTGATGCCGCGTCGCTTGAGTCGCCTGCCGGGGTTTGAACACGCCTGTGAAGTATCGGCCGCCAACGGTTGGCCGGTGCTGTTGCGCGAAACCGGTGGCGAACCGGTGCCGCAGTCGGCCGCCACCGTCAATATCGCCCTGGTCTACGCACCACCGCGCAGCGAAGGCGACCACGGACGTATCGAAACCGGGTATCGCCGGTTGTGCGATCCCATCTGCCAGTTGTTGGATGAGTTGGGCGGAATGGCTTCACTGGGAGAGGTGGAGGGAGCTTTCTGTGACGGGCGCTTCAACGTCAATCTCGACGGCCGGAAAATGGTCGGCACCGCTCAGCGCTGGCGCCAGAGCAAGGGTGGTCAACGTCCGGTGGGGCTGGTTCATGGCGCGCTTTTGCTGGAGAACGAGCGCGAGTCCATGGTCGCGGCAGTCAATCGCTTCAATGAGGCCTGTGGCCTGGAGCAGCGAGTGCGTGCCGAGAGTCATATTGCCCTGCATGAAAAATTCCCGGCCCCTCACGCGCTGGAGCGGCTCGATGCTTTGTACCGGGAGCTGCTGACCAATCTGCTGGGCGCCTAACGCGTTCCGAACACCACCATGGTCTTGCCTTTGACGCTGACCAGGTTGCGCTCTTCCAGGTCCTTGAGTACGCGACCGACCATTTCACGCGAACAACCGACAATCCGACCAATCTCCTGACGGGTCACTTTGATCTGCATGCCGTCCGGGTGGGTCATGGCATCGGGTTGCTTGCACAGTTCCAACAGGCAGCGTGCGACACGTCCGGTGACGTCGAAAAATGCGAGATCGCCCACCTTGCGGGTGGTATTGCGCAGGCGCTGTGCGATTTGTCCGCTGAGGACGTAAAGAATGTCCGGGTCTTGCAGGGACAGTTCTCGGAATTTGGCGTAGCTGATTTCCGCAACTTCACATTCAATCTTGGTCCGTACCCAGGCACTGCGTTCCTGTTCCTTGCCCGCCTGTTCGAACAACCCCAGCTCGCCGAAAAAATCTCCGGAATTGAGGTAGGCGATGATCATTTCCCGACCGTCGTCATCTTCTATCAGGATAGTGACCGAACCCTTGATGATGAAAAACAGCGTGTCGGAGCGATCTCCCGCACAAATGATGTTGTGTTTGGCTGGATAGCGGCGGCGCTGGCAATGCATCAAGAGTTTGTCGAGATTCTTGATCTTGAACGTGGGAGTAATGGCAACCATGGTTGTATCCCGAAAGACTGCGCGGTGTGGTGGTTTGGTTTTTTTATAAGCGCGAATGGCTATCGCTAAAAGCTGGCCATACGCCAGCGAGTTGGCGTATGGCCAGCTTAACAGAGGCGTCCTTAATTGATTTGAGAATTTACCTACATGCTGCTCGGTCAGGTCTCCTAAGACGAAGAGCGGTCCTGCCGGAGCGCTGTGCTAAGCTGGCGACCCTTTTTTAACAGTGGAGTCTTGGCGATGAAGGCACGCATCCAATGGGCTGGCGAAGCCATGTTCCTCGGTGAGTCAGGCAGTGGTCATGTGGTCGTCATGGACGGCCCGCCAGAGGCCGGTGGGCGGAACCTGGGTGTTCGGCCGATGGAAATGCTCCTGCTGGGCGTAGGCGGTTGCAGCAATTTTGACGTGGTCAGCATTCTTAAAAAGTCCCGCCAGGCCGTCGAAAGCTGCGAAGCTTTCCTGGAGGCAGAACGCGCCACTGAAGATCCCAAAGTGTTTACCAAGATCCACATGCACTTCGTGGTGAAGGGGCGAGCCCTGAAGGAAGCCCAGGTCAAGCGCGCCATCGAGCTGTCCGCCGAGAAATACTGCTCGGCTTCGATCATGCTCGGCGCCGCTGGGGTCGAAATCACCCACGATTATGAAATCATCGAGTTGGGTTGAGTCGATAATCGACTGGCCGTATTGAAGTTTTCGGATAGAAAAAAGGCGACTTCCCTTGGGGACGTCGCCTTTTTAATTTCCGTGGGAATGAGCTAGTCAGTCCCCAATTGCCGTCAAATCCGATAAGTGCTCTTGGTCATGACCTTGGCTAGCAGGCTCATGCCGAACTTCACCGGGGCCGGAAAACGGAAGCCACCGGCCTCGAGTGCACTCTCGGCATGGTGTTCCTCGTCCACGCGCATCTGCTCAAGGATCGCCCGGGATTTTTCATCCTCGGCTGGCAGTTGTTCGAGGTGTTCATTCAAATGCTTGCACACTTGATGCTCGGTCGCCGCAACGAAACCGAGGCTGACTTTGTCGCTGATCAGCCCGGCAACGGCGCCGATCCCGAATGACATCCCATAGAACAGCGGGTTCAGGACGCTGGTATGACTGCCCAGCTGGCGAATCCGTTGTTCACACCAGACCAGATGGTCGATTTCTTCCTCGGCGGCATGCTCCATCGCCTCACGCACTTGCGGTAGCTTCGCTGTCAGCGCCTGGCCCTGATACAGCGCCTGGGCACAGACTTCGCCGGTGTGGTTGATACGCATCAGGCCGGCGACGTGGCGGGTTTGCTCGTCACTCAGTTGCGCGTCTGGTTGCACGATAGCCGGTGATGGGCGGTACGGCTGGCCACTGAAGGGTAGCAGCGTGCGCATCGCGGTATCGGCTTGCAGCAACAGACGGTCAATCGGCGAGTAGTGACGTTGGGTAGTCATGCTTACCTCCGGGAAAAATCACAGCGGCCAGTTTAACTCAATCGACCGCCGAAGATTTGCGTTGGGTCAGGGGTATCAGCCCGGCGGCCAGTTCATCTGGCGCTGCCCCAGCACATGCATATGAATGTGATAGACCGTTTGCCCACCCAGTTCATTGCAGTTCATCACCACGCGAAAACCTTCTTCACAGCCCAATTCAAGCGCCAGGCGCTGGGCAGTGAACAAAATGTGCCCCGCCAAGCCTTTATCTTCCTCGGTCAGGTCGTTGAGGGTGCGGATCGGCTTTTTCGGTATGACCAAAAAATGTACAGGCGCCTGCGGGGCGATGTCGTGGAAGGCCAATACCTGGTCATCCTCGTAAATGATCTTCGCCGGGATTTCCCGGTTGATGATCTTGGTAAACAGAGTATCCACAGCTGTTTTCTCCGTTGGGTTCGTCGAGGTCGGGTGTCTTGAAGGTTCCGGTTGAGGTGCCTGGTTGTTCAATTTGAAGGGATCAGCGCGGGCAGTATGCCTTGTTGATCATGCCGGCGATGGTTCGCACCAGCCATCGCGACCCCAGTCGCGGCAGTGCGGCCAGCCAACGATTGCGGCGTCCGGGAATGATGATGGCGCGGTTGCGGTCCAGCGCGCGCACGGCGTACAGGGCGACTTCTTCCGGGCTCATCAACAGCTTGCTGTCGATGAGTTTCTGTTCGTCCATCTGCGCCTTGGAAAAAAAGCCGGTTCGGGTCGGGCCAGGGCACAGCACCGAGACCTTGATCGAGCATTTCTTCAGCTCGACCCGCAGGGCCTCGGAGAAGTGCAGCACGTAGGCCTTGCTGGCGTAATAGGTACTCATCCAGGGGCCGGGCTGGAACGCGGCAATTGACGCGACGTTGAGGATCTGGCCGCCGCCAAGCAGTGCCATGCTGTTACCGATGGCGTGACAAAGCCGTGTCAGGGCGAGGATGTTGACTTCGATCAGGTCCTGCTCGGTCATCCAGTCCTGGCCCAGGAATGGCCCACTGGTGCCGATGCCAGCACAATTGACCAGCAGGTCGATCTGCCGCTCACCTTCCTCCAGTTCCAGGAGAAAGCCTGAAAGCCTCAGCGGTTCGCCCAGGTCGCAAGCCCGGAACAACACCTCCACGCCAAACCGCTGAGTCAGTTCGATTGCAATACTTTCCAGCCGATCACGTTGTCGAGCCACCAGTATCAAGTTGCGGCCGCGCCGGGCCAGCGCTTCGGCCATGGCCAGGCCAATGCCGCTGGAAGCGCCAGTGATCAGTGCGTAACGGGTCATGCAGTTCTCCATCGCAACAGCCCGCCGCCGGGCGACTGGGCTGTCACCGGCATGAAGCGCGCTTATTGTTCCTCTTCTTCTTCATAGTCTACAGAAGGCGAAGCGGGCTCGGCTGCCTCGACGGCTGGTTCTTCGGCGGAGTCGGTGCTGGACTCGCTGCTTTCATAGCTGCTCAGGGTACTGCTGTCGTAGTCCTCCTGGAGGGCTCCGAAGATGCCGGCAAAGGTAGCCATGAAAATCAGGACGATCATCACAAGCCAAAGCGACGCCAGCAATTTGACCGCTGTGGTATTGCGCGGTGGCGGCGGGCCATACTGGTTTGCACCGGTATTGCCTGGGGCGATGATGAGGATGAACGGGAAGATGCTGCCCACGAATGGAACGAGGTTGACCAGCCACAACCACCCCGACCAGCCGAGGTCATGCAGGCGCTGGACGTTGAACTGGATGCTCACGAAGGCAAAGGCCAGTACGACGGCTGCGCCGAGCAGGCCGCCGACGATGAGTCCCGCTATCGAGTCGGAAGCCAGCAGCCAGGCCGTGGCTAACCAGAAGCCCAGGCCGACCAAGGGCAGTAGGGCCAGGGTCAACACCATGGTCCAGGCCAGGTAGCGCAAACGGCCGATACGCCCATCGAAGCTGAACGGCTTGAGGGTGCTGTACTCGGCGAGTGTTTCACCCACTTCGGCCCGGGGAGGCGCATACGGCGAGACGGGGTCGACGATTGACTCCGGGTGACGTCCCCCCGGCTGTTGTGGCGACTCCTGAACTTCGCCAAGGCTCAGTTGGAGGGCGGCGGGTTCGGCTTCGATTCGGGCATCGATTCCGCTCTTGTTGAGCGCTTCCAGGTACTGCTGGGCTTCGCTCTGGGACAGGTTGCTTTTAAGGGCCACCTTGCGACCAGTGAACAGCCGTTCAATGGCGCTGATATCGCTTTTGAACAGGTCGGCGAGGTTGAGTTTGGCTGTGGTGGTATCGACGCCCGGCATCAAGCCTCCGTCGAATACGATGTTGAAACGGGTTTCGCTCATGCCTGGCATCCTTGTCTCTGAAAGTTAAATAACTGCTTTTATGGGGTTGGTTCCGCGGGGCCATTGCCCGCCAAGCTGCGCTGCCCTGGCTTGTGCCTGACGGTATTCTTCATCCAGGCGTGCCACCAACTGATCGACGCTGGGCAAATCATCGATTTCCCCCACGCCCTGGCCAGCGGACCATACGGTTTTCCAGGCCTTGGCTTCATCGTTCAGCGGTTTGAGTTTCGAGCCAAAATCCACCTCGCCCTTGTTCTGCAGAGCGGCCAGATCGAAACCGGCGTTCTCCAGGCTCTGGCGCATGAAACTGGCCGGCACTCCGGATACAGCGGGAGTATGCACGATGTCTGCGGCTCTGGATGTGAGCAACATCTCTTTATAAGCGTCAGGGGCGTGGCTTTCGCTCGTAGCGATAAAGCGCGTGCCGAAGTAGGCCAGATCGGCGCCGAGCAATTGTGCGGCCAAAATCTGATGGCCGTGGTTCAGGCATCCTGCAAGCAGCACGGTTTTGTCGAAAAACTGCCGGATCTCGGCGACTAGTGAAAACGGGCTCCATGTTCCGGCATGCCCGCCTGCACCGGCGGCAACGGCGATCAAGCCATCGACACCGGCTTCGGCGGCTTTCTCGGCATGACGCCGGGTCGTCACGTCATGGAACACCAGTCCGCCATAAGCATGGACGGCATCCACCAACTCCTTCACCGCGCCCAGGCTGGTGATGACAATCGGCACCTTGTGTTCGATGCAGATGGCCAAGTCGGCTTGAAGCCGCGGGTTGCTGTGATGGACGATCAGGTTCACGGCGTAGGGTGCCGGATTCTCCAGGGTCGCCAGGCCTGCTTCGATTTCCTCAAGCCAGGCCTTGAAGCCACTGCTTTCGCGCTGGTTCAACGCCGGAAAACTTCCGACGATGCCGTTGCGGCAGCAGGCCAGCACCAGTTGCGGATTGGAAATCAGGAACATTGGCGCGGCCACGACAGGCAGGCGCAAGCGTTGTTCAAGCAGAGCGGGCAACGACATTGGAAGTACCCCGGATAATGGATGCTGATTGGAGATTAGAACGGTCGGACCACGACCAGAATTACGATAGCCAGCAATATCAGAACCGGCACTTCATTGAACCAGCGATAAAAGACATGGCTGCGGGTGTTTTCGCCACGGGCGAAGCGCTTTACCTGGGCGCCGCACATATGGTGGTAACCGATCAGCAGCACGACCAGGGTCAGCTTGGCGTGCATCCAGCCTCCTTGGGTGAAATAGGCGCCGGCGTTGAGACTGAGCAGCCAGATGCCGAATACGAGCGTGGCAATCATCGCCGGGCCCATGATGCCGCGGTACAACTTGCGCTCCATGACGCTGAAACGTTCTTTGCTGACGCTGTCCTCGCTTTGGGCGTGATAGACAAACAGGCGAGGCAGGTAGAACAGGCCGGCGAACCAGCAGACCATGCTGACGATGTGAAGTGCTTTGAGCCACAGATAGAGCATTTTTAGTTATTCCCAGGATTCACGGTAGCCCGATAGTAGAGGTTAGAGCGTCCGCACGTCACCTTGGCGGTTGTCGCCGGGCCCTGCGGCCCCTATCATCGACGGCTTTCCAGTGGGTTCGTTGAGGGCAGGTTTATGGTCAAGGTCGGTATCGTCGGCGGCACGGGTTACACCGGTGTCGAACTGCTGCGTCTGTTGGCACAGCATCCGCAGGCTGAGGTGGTGGTCATCACCTCCCGATCCGAGGCCGGCCTGGCCGTCGCCGACATGTACCCGAACCTGCGAGGCCATTACGACGGCCTGGCGTTCAGCGTTCCGGATGTCAAGACCCTCGGCGCCTGCGATGTGGTGTTCTTCGCCACGCCCCATGGTGTCGCCCACGCCCTGGCCGGTGAGCTGCTGGCCGCCGGGACCAAGGTCATCGACCTGTCGGCGGACTTCCGCCTGCAGGACGCCGATGAATGGGCCAAATGGTACGGCCAGCCTCATGGCGCGGCGGATCTGCTCGACGAGGCGGTTTATGGGTTGCCGGAAGTCAATCGCGAGAAAATCAAGCAGGCACGACTGATCGCCGTACCGGGTTGCTATCCGACGGCCACACAGTTGGGATTCTTGCCTCTGCTTGAAGCGGGCCTTGCCGATGCCTCGCGTCTGATTGCCGATTGCAAATCCGGTGTCAGCGGTGCCGGGCGTGGCGCCAGTGTCGGCTCGCTGTATTCCGAAACCTCGGAAAGCATGAAGGCGTACGCGGTCAAGGGGCATCGCCACCTGCCGGAAATTCGCCAGGGATTGCGCCGGGCTGCGGGCAAGGACGTCGGCCTGACCTTCGTGCCGCACCTGACCCCGATGATTCGTGGCATCCACTCCACTCTTTATGCAACCGTCGTCGATCGTTCGGTGGACCTGCAGGCGTTGTTTGAAAAGCGTTACGCCAACGAACCGTTCGTCGACGTAATGCCGGCTGGCAGCCACCCGGAAACTCGCAGCGTGCGCGGTGCGAACGTTTGCCGGATCGCCGTGCATCGTCCGCAGGACGGTGATCTGGTGGTGGTGTTGTCGGTCATCGATAACCTGGTCAAGGGTGCGTCCGGCCAGGCAGTGCAGAACCTGAACATCCTGTTCGGGCTGGATGAGCGCCTGGGACTGTCCCACGCAGGGATGTTGCCGTAACGGCAGTCACTCGGTTCAAGTTGGCAGCTACAAGCTTGAGGCTTGTAGTCGCCGCTGCTCTTGTAAATAGTTGACCGATTTTCTAGGAGAAGCGGATAATGCCCGCCATCACGCATTATGGCGGCGTAAGCGCCGGGAGATATTCAGCATGAGCGTCGAAACCTTCACCCCCACGGCTTTGCAATTCACCCACGGTGCCGCGCACAAGGTGAAGAGCCTGGTCGATGAAGAGGGCAATGATCGTTTGAAGCTGCGCGTGTTTGTAACGGGCGGCGGTTGTTCCGGTTTTCAGTACGGTTTCACTTTTGATGAAGAAGTGGCCGAAGATGACACCATCGTCGAGCGCGAAGGGGTCAGCCTGGTGGTCGATCCAATGAGCTTCCAGTACCTGGCTGGTGCCGAGGTGGATTATCAGGAAGGCCTGGAAGGCTCTCGATTCGTGATCAAGAACCCAAACGCGACCACGACCTGTGGGTGCGGTTCTTCGTTCTCGATCTGAGTGCTTCAATAAAAACGCCGCAGTGCCTTAGGGCACTGCGGCATTTTTTTGTCCGTGATTATTGGGTTCAGGCCGGGTAGATGGCGCCGAGTACGCGCAGCCCGCGTGCGCCGGTGACACTTGGGCGGTTGCCTGGAATACCTTCAAGGCAACAATGGGCAAGCCAGGCGAAAGCCATGGCTTCAACCCAATCCGGGTCTACGTCGTACACCGCGGTACTGCTGACTTTGGTATCCGGCAGCAAGTCAGCCAGGCGCTGCATGAGCGTCTGGTTGTGCGCGCCGCCGCCACAGACCAGCAACTCCTGAGTATTGGACTGGGCGTGTTGGAGTGATTCGACGATGGTCAGGGCTGTCAGTTCGAGCAACGTCGCCTGCACGTCTTCGGGGGCGAAGGCTGGCAACTGCGATAAATGCTGTGTCAGCCAAGGCAGGTTGAATACTTCGCGCCCGGTACTTTTCGGACCCTTGGTGACAAAGAAGGGATCGGTGAGCAGTGCCTTGAGCAAGACTGGCTCGACTTTCCCGCTGGCAGCCCATTGACCGTCGCGATCGAAATGCTCGCCTCGTTGTTGGTGTATCCAGGCATCAAGCAATACGTTGCCTGGACCGCAGTCGAAACCCGCAACGGGTTTTGCCGGCTCTATCAGGCTGAGATTGCTGAAACCGCCGACATTCAGCACGGCGCGATTGCCGACTCGTTCTTCGAACAGTGCTTCGTGAAATGCTGGAACCAGCGGGGCGCCTTGTCCACCGGCGGCGACGTCGCGGCTGCGGAAATCGCTGATGACGGCGATGCCGGTCAACTCACTCAACAAGGCCGGATTGCCAATCTGTACGGTAAACCCGCGGGCTGGTTCATGGCGGATGGTCTGGCCGTGGCTGCCGACCGCCGTGATGTCTTCAGGCTTGAGTTTCTGTTCGTTGAGCAGGGTATGGATACCCTGTGCAGCCAGCTTTACCCAGCTTTGCTGGGCAATGGCGGAGCGGGCGATCTCATCGGGCCCACTGCTGCACAATCCGAGCAATTCGGTGCGCAGGGCGGCGGGCATAGGGATGTAGTGCGTGGCGATCAATTTGATCGCCGGGGTCAGTTCGATCAGTGCGATATCCAAGCCATCCAGGCTGGTCCCGGACATCACACCGATATAGAGCGCCATGCTTAGCGCTTGCTCGAGGCCAGCATGGTGGCTTTCTCTTGGTCCATGCGAGCCATCAAGGGTTGGCTTTGAGCCAGGAAGCGCGCGCGTTCGCCCTTGGCGATCGGATCGGCCATCGGCAGTTTCTGGCCAAGCGGATCGACGTGGACGCCGTTGACCTGGAATTCATAGTGCAAGTGCGGGCCGGTGGACAGGCCGGTAGTACCGATGTATCCGATTACCTGGCCTTGCTTGACGCTGCCGCCAGTCTTCACGCCCTTGGCGAAACCTTGCATGTGGCCGTACAGCGTGCGGTAGGTGTTTCCGTGCTGGATGATCACGGTGTTGCCGTAACCGCCGCGACGTCCGGCCAGCAATACCTTGCCGTCGCCAGCAGCCTTGATTGGCGTGCCACGGGGAGCTGCGTAGTCGACACCTTTATGGGCGCGGATCTTGTTCAGGATTGGATGCTTGCGGCCAGCGGAGAACTTCGAGCTGATGCGGGCGAAATCAACCGGTGTACGGATGAAGGCCTTGCGCATGCTGTTGCCGTCGGCGGTGTAGTAGCTGCTGTTGCCTTGCTTGTTGGTGTAGCGCACGGCGGTGTATGTCTTGCCGCGGTTGGTGAAGCGCGCGGAGAGAATCGGGCCGTTGCCGACGCTTTTTCCATTGACCACTTTCTGCTCATAGATGATGTCGAATTCGTCACCCTGGCGAATGTCCTGGGCGAAGTCGATGTCGTAGCCAAATACACTGGCCATGTCCATGGTCAGGCTGTGGGAAAGGCCTGCGCGTGCAGCCGACTGGGACAATGAGCTGTTGATGACGCCATGAACGTAGGCCGAGTGGACGGTAGGCTTGGTGATAACGCGATTGAATACATAACCCTTGTCGTTTTTGGTCAGGGTGATGCTTTCCAGGTCGCTCAGCTTGGTGTGCAGGTTGGCCAGCTGTCCGTCTGGATTGAGTTCGAATTCGAGTTTCTGGCCGCGCTGCAGTTGAGTGAACTGTTTGGCTTGCTTGTCGCTGGCCAGGATTTCATGGACCGAAGTCGAGGGCAGGCCCACCTTTTCGAAGAGGGTGGAAAGTGTGTCGCCCTTGGCAACAATCACTTCGCGATGCTCTGGTCCTTTCTTTTCTTCTGCTGCAGGCGCTTCTGCCTGAGCGGCGGCCTCGGTGGTGTCTTCCGGGCTGTTTTCAATCTGCGCAAAAGGAGAGGCGGCCGGTTCGTTTGTGGCTTGAACGGCTTCGGCGGCGTCTTGTTCTTGTGTCAGTTGTTCAGCCGGGCTTTCCAGTTCAAGACTCAGGGTCGTCTTTTTGGCTTCAACATCGCTGGAGGGAAACACCAGCAGCGCCAGGCTAAGGAGGGCTGCGATGCCACTTGCGGCAAGCAGGTGGGTCTTCGGGTAAAGCGGCGGCGCTTTAGACGGTTCTGTGGTCATAGGTAATTTTGACTTTTGAAAAGATGAATTGGAAAAGATGACTGACATGATGAAGATGAAATAACTGTATAAAATATAACCAAAACCCCTGCGAAGCAAGCCCGCGAACGCTCTGTTCTGTGGATTGGCGTCCGTGCGCCGGGCAAACCTTGTATTTGGTGCGCGATCTTGTATGGTTGGGGCCCTTTGAATCTGAGCCTTACGGGTCTGTTATGAAGTCGGTTGAAGAGCAGCTAGCGCTGATCAAACGTGGTGCGGAAGAACTGTTGGTTGAGTCCGAGCTGATCGAAAAGCTCAAGCGCGGGCAGCCGCTGCGTATCAAGGCTGGTTTCGATCCGACGGCACCCGATCTGCACCTGGGGCATACCGTGCTTATTAATAAGCTGCGCCAGTTCCAGGATCTGGGGCATCAGGTCATCTTCCTTATAGGTGACTTCACCGGGATGATCGGTGATCCAAGCGGCAAGAGTGCTACGCGCCCGCCGCTGACTCGTGAGCAGGTTCTCGATAACGCCGAGACTTACAAGACTCAGGTTTTCAAGATTCTTGATCCGGCCAAGACCGAAGTGGCTTTCAATTCCACTTGGATGGATCAGATGGGGCCGGCGGATTTCATTCGCCTGACGTCTCAATACACCGTGGCTCGTATGCTCGAGCGCGATGATTTCGACAAGCGCTATAAATCCAATCAGCCAATTGCCATTCATGAGTTCCTCTACCCGCTTGTACAGGGTTATGACTCGGTCGCGTTGCGCGCGGACGTTGAGCTCGGCGGTACTGACCAGAAGTTCAACCTGTTGATGGGGCGTGAGCTGCAGCGTGGTTATGGTCAGGAAGCGCAGTGCATCCTGACCATGCCATTGCTGGAGGGTCTGGATGGTGTGAAGAAGATGTCCAAGTCGCTGGGCAACTACGTGGGTATCCAGGAAGCGCCGGGCGTCATGTACAGCAAGCTGGTCTCCATTCCTGATGTGCTGATGTGGCGTTACTTTGAGCTGTTGAGTTTCCGGTCCATGGATGAAATCAATGCGTTCCGTGCCGATGTCGAGGCTGGAGCCAATCCGCGTGATATCAAGATCAAGCTGGCTGAAGAGATTGTTGCTCGTTTCCATGGTGAGGAGGCTGCGGCCAATGCTCATCGTGCGGCGGGTAATCGTATGAAGGATGGTGAGCTGCCGGATGATCTGCCGGAGATCGAGTTGACTGCTGCCGAGGATATGCCGATTGCGGCAGTCCTTAATAAAGCAGGCCTGGTCAAGAACGCGGCGGTGGCGCGAGACCTTTTGGGTTCGGGTGGGGTGCGTATCGATGGTGAGGTTGTGGATCGCACCTATATATATGAGCTGGGTTCTACTCATGTATGTCAGGCTGGCAAGAAGGCTTTCGCGCGTATTACGCTGAAATCTGAATAAAGCTGAAAATAGGGGTTGACGGCAGATTCTGGAAGTCTATAATTCGCCCCACTTCCGGCGCAGTCGAAACGGAAAACTCCTTGAGATTCAATGAGTTAAGTAAGTTTCGAAGGTGTTGGGCTTCAGGTCATCGAAGCCCGGAAGGAGCAGGTAGAGCGGTGTTGTTTGGCTCTATCGGCGGTTCGATCTTTTCGGTCGAAAGCGGTGAAAAAGAGGTGTTGACAGCGGCGAGTAACGCTGTAGAATTCGCCTCCCGCTAACGAGAGATCGGAAGCGCAAGTGGTTGAAGTTGTTGATGTTTCCGAAGCGAAACTTTGAAAACTTCTGAAAATAACCGCTTGACAGATACACGGGGCGCTGTAGAATGCGCGCCTCGGTTGAGACGAAAGACTCAGCCAACCGCTCTTTAACAACTGAATCAAGCAATTCGTGTGGGTGCTTGTGGAGTCAGACTGCTAGTCAACAGATTATCAGCAT
>NZ_JAUTYW010000004.1:0-754653 GCF_052112205.1 Pseudomonas sp. Lb2C2
CTGAAGGGCCGTCGAAGACTACGACGTTGATAGGCAGGGTGTGTAAGCGCTGTGAGGCGTTGAGCTAACCTGTACTAATTGCCCGTGAGGCTTGACCATATAACACCCAAGCAATTTGTGAACTCGAGAGAGACCAGATTGCGGTGTGTGAAGACGAAACGAACCGAAAGTTCGAATCTCACAAAACACCGAAGCTATCACATACCCAATTTGCTGAAGCGAGGCCCACGGGCCGCGACTCAGTACCCGAATTTCTTGACGACCATAGAGCAT
The DNA here is from genome assembly GCF_052112205.1 of Pseudomonas sp. Lb2C2. Lineage (NCBI taxonomy): Bacteria > Pseudomonadati > Pseudomonadota > Gammaproteobacteria > Pseudomonadales > Pseudomonadaceae > Pseudomonas > Pseudomonas sp. Lb2C2. The sequence goes on from NZ_JAUTYW010000004.1 coordinate 274, forward strand.
TGGAACCACCTGATCCCATCCCGAACTCAGCAGTGAAACGATGCATCGCCGATGGTAGTGTGGGGTTTCCCCATGTGAGAGTAGGTCATCGTCAAGATTAAATTCCGAAACCCCTATCTGCTGACGCAGGTAGGGGTTTTGTTTTTTCCTGCAATAAAAAGCTTTGGCCAAAAAAAGGATGACCTGTAGAGGTCATCCTTTTTACATCCGGGCCCTTAGACCTCGGGTACTGGGCAGCTCAGATCCCCTTCCTTGCACTTGAGATAGGTCTTGAATGCCTCGACCCGGGCTTTCGTCTGGGCGGTGATGCAATTGCTGTAGATCAGCGGATAGACGCTGCCGCCCTCGACTCCGGAGGCGGAGAAATTGCATTCGGCATCACGGAAACCTATCCAGGCACGCTGCGCCTTGACCAGCATCTGCTTGGCCTCCGGGTTGTCCTTCAGGCGTGCGGTGATCTGCTTGTACAAGCTGTTCAGCTCGTTGTCGGCGGCCTTGTTTTCTTTGGCTGCGCATTGGTTCATTTCGCCTTGAGTGGTGGCGTCGGCGCAGTCGTCGGCCTGGGCAACAGTGACGAAAAGCAGCGGCATCAGGGCCAGAAGCAAGCGCGAGGACATGTTTGGTCTCTCCTTGAGGGGGTTGAAAAGGGACTGTCAGATTTTTTGTGTGCGGGCCGGTAACGGCCTGCCACCAGGCAGGACGTGCTTTTACCAGGTCGGCCTGATAAATCGATCTCCATACAGAATCGCGAATTGATTCATCGCACTCTTCCAGTCGTGGGCCGCTGAGCCCCAGTTTGCCGTGATATTGCGCAACCCAAGCCAGATCAGTTTCGTTGCCGCATCATCGGTCGGGAAGTGGCCGCGGGTCTTGATGATCTTTCGTAGCTGAGCGTTGATGCTCTCGATTGCGTTGGTCGTATAGATCACTTTTCGGATCGCCGGCGGGAAAACGAAAAATGGAATCACTCGATCCCAAGCGCGCCGCCAGGCCGCCACTACCGTTGGGTATTGCTTACCCCATGGCCCGCTTTCAAACGCATCCAGCGCCTGTTCAGCCGCTTCGGCGGTGATTGCTTGGTAGATCGGTTTGAGCGCCTTGGCCAGTTCGCGACGCTTATCCCAGGCCGCGTAATCAAGGCTGTTGCGGATCAGATGAACGATGCATGTTTGCAGTGTCGTGTCTGGAAACACGGCGGTGAGGGCTTCTGGCATACCTTTGAGACCATCGGTCACGGCAATCAGTACGTCCTCGACACCGCGCGTCTTGAGGTCGTTGAAAACCTTCATCCAGAATTTGGCGCCCTCGGTGTTTTCGATCCAGATGCCGAGGATATCGCGCGTCCCGTCAGGCAAAACACCCAAGGCCAAGTAGATCGCTTTGTTGCGAACCAGACCCTCTTCGCGGATTTTGACCCGCAGGGCATCGAAGAAAATAACCGGATACATCGGCTCCAAGGGCCGCTGTTGCCAGGCGCCGATCTCTGCCATGACCTCGTCAGTTACGGAACTGATGAAATCAGGCGAAACGTCTGTACCGTATTGCTCGGAGAGAAATGCACGGATCTCTCTGACAGTCATTCCACGGGCATACATGGAGATGATCTTGTCGTCGAAACCGGTGTAACGACGCTCGTGTTTGGGAATCAGAATGGGCGAAAAACTGCCGTCCCGGTCGCGAGGGATATCTAGCCGGATGGGGCCATCACCGGTCAGAACCGTCTTGCCGCTTTTGCCATTACGCTGGTTGGTTTCATCCTCTGGGCGCTGCGCGCCCGGCGGATAGCCCAGGTGATGGCCCAGTTCGGCACTCAGGGCTCGCTCAATCAACGCCTTCTTGAACGCCGCTGAAGCGTCCTCGATGGCTTCAGCGGTCATCATTCCGCCGGAGAACTGTTCGAGCAACTCTTTCGGGATTTTCGGTAGTTCTCGTAGCGCGGGTTTCTTTTTGGTCGGCATACATGCACCTCTTACTCATGTTATGCCCGAACACAAAATTTCTGACACCCCCGTTGAAAACGCCGGGTGAGTTTACATCGCTCCATGCAGTTTTAAAGAAGGCGATCCTGATACAACTTTCTGGTTGGCCTTGTGGTCTTACAAGCCTACTGTTGAAACACAGGAGGTGACCCATGCATTCATCCGACCGCATTGAAAGAAAGATCCTGCTCAAGGCTTCGCGCTCTCATGTCTGGCGAGCCCTGGCCAATGCCGAAGCTTTCGGCCAATGGTTCGGTGTCGCCCTTGAGGGGAAACGGTTTGTGGCAGGGGAGCGTACCCAAGGGCAAATCACTTACCCAGGTTACGAACACCTCATCTGGGACGTAGCGGTGGAGCGGGTGGAGCCCGAGCGGGTCTTCTCGTTTCGCTGGCACCCGTACGCTGTCGAGCCGCAGATGGATTATTCCCAAGAGTCCGAAACCCGGGTGCAATTCGAACTCGAAGACATGGACGGCGGCACCTTACTCAAAGTCGTGGAGTCAGGTTTCAACAAAATTCCTGAAGCTCGCCGGCTCAAGGCTTTTCGCATGGACAGTCGTGGCTGGGACGAGCAGATGGCCAACATTGAAGCGTTCCTGAGCAAGTCTTGAGCTTGGCTGCTGAGGGGCTAAGGGTTTTCGGAGGGGGTGGTATAGCGAATGTCTTACACGAGATGGTAGCTATGTCGTCTATTTCGTTTTGGATCCGAGGCGTAATCTGGACTCATCCACTGAAGCACAGGAAGTGCTCAGGATCAGGGACGATCGACCTTGCAAGGAAAGCTATCGACAGGGAGTCGTAATGGTCTTGGAAAAACCCGCTTCGGCGGGTTTTTTTTCGCCCGTAAAAAATCCGGGAAGGTCATATAGCGAAACGCTTACACACCGTTGCTGCTTTCTCGTCTTTTTCCACGATACCGATGGGCCTAATCTATGTTCATCCACTGGGTACAGGGAGTGCTCGGGGTCATGGATGATTGGACCAGGCATGGAATGCCGGACAGGGAGTCAAATTGGTCCTCAAAAAACCCGCCTAGGCGGGTTTTTTTTCGTCTGTGAAAAAGTGGCCTGATCATGCCAAGTGCCGGGTAATGGTGCGGTCGGAGCCATCGGCAGCCAAGGTCTGGCCTCCCGGCGTCCGGTCCGCGCCATCGGCAGCGAGAGTCTGACCCCCAGGCGTCCGGTCCGCGCCATCGGCAGCGAGAGTCTGACCCCCAGGCGTCCGGTCCGCGCCATCGGCAGCCAGGGTCTGGCCCCCAGGCGTCCGGTCCGCGCCATCAGCAGCCAGGGTCTGGCCCCCAGGCGTCCGATCCGCACCATCGGCAGCGAGAGTCTGCCCTCCAGGCGTCCGATCCGCGCCATCAGCGGCCACAGGCTGTTGGTAATCGCCAGCCTGGGTAAAGAAACGGTCTTGTTGCTGGCTCGGCAGGGCAAACGCACTGACGCTCAGGGCGAAGGTGGTAACGGCAATCAAGGTGTTGAACGTTTTCATGGTAAAGACTCCGGTCATATCAAGGGTTGAGTGCCGGGTCGTTCAGATGTCGTGATCTGCTGAACCCGTTGCAGCGGCGACGGTTGTCTTGCTGCATGGGTTCAGATTAGGGGCGAGGCGGGGGCGGGCGTTAGACGGATACTGTTCTGGTTTTGCCTGATCCTGTTTGTGTGCAGGATCAGGCGCTACTGGCTTGCAGCGCCTGGGCACGCAAACGAGCGATATCCTTGCTCGGGGAGGCGCCAAATAGACGGCTGTATTCACGGCTGAACTGCGAAGGGCTTTCATACCCCATCTTGTAACCGATTGACGAAACGTCGCTGTTCTCTGCCAACAGCAACCGTCGGGCTTCCTGCAAGCGCAGTTGTTTCTGGTATTGCAGCGGGCTCATGGCGGTCACGGCTTTGAAGCGGTGATGCAGCGCCGAAGGGCTGAGATTGATCATTTGTGCCAGGCTGTCGATGCTCAGCGGTTCGGCGTAGTGGGTATTGAGCCACTCGATGGCACGGCTGATGCGATGGGTCTGGGTGTCGGGAATGGCGATTTCGTGCAAGCGCTGGCCTTGGGTGCCACGCAGCAGCCGGTAGAAAATCTCCTGCTGGGCCAACGGCGCGAGGGTGGCGATATCGTCCGGGCTGTCCAACAGCCGCAACAAGCGCAATAGCGCGTCGAGTAATGGCGTATCGATACGGTCCAGGAACAACCCGCGTCCGGTTCTTTCGGCCGGCACGCCGATAGGGCTGGCGTCGGCAATCAGGCGGCAGATCTGAGCCGGGTCGATATCGAGGCGGATGCACAGGTAGGGGCGCTCCGGGCTGGCTTCAATCACCTGGCCGGCCAGCGGCAGGGTCACCGAGACGACCAGATAATTGAGCGGGTCATACACGTAGCATTCGTCCGCCAGGCGCACTTCCTTGCGTCCCTCGATAATCACGCATAAACCAGGCTTGTGCACGGTGTGCAGGGCTTCGGTCGGCTGGTCGCTACGGATCAGGTGCAAGGCCTCGATGGCCGTAGGGTGGACGCCGTATTCCGGCGCAAAGCGCTTCATCAGGCTCGCCAGTTCGGCGCGGCGCTGGCTGACGCCGTCGTCTGGCGCAATGTGGATGGACGTGGATACCGACATGCCGATCAATCTCCCAGGCCAAATTGAGTGGACCGCGCTAGTAAAGCCGATTGCGCGGCTGTCGGCCAGAGTCGGTTTTATCGCCACAGGATCGTGCAAGTGCGCAGGAGGATCCGGCTAACCCAGACAAAGGTCGGTTCCCTAATCTGGACCTGTCAAAACGCTCCCACCGGGGCAACACATCCAGACGAGGGAACCATCATGTCCGATATTCAAAACAAAGTAGTGGTCATCACCGGCGCCAGCAGCGGGATTGGTGAAGCAGCGGCGCGGTTGCTCGCGGCTCGCGGTGCCTGTGTCGTGCTTGGCGCCCGGCGCATCGATCGTTTGCAAACACTGGTGCAGGAACTCGAAATCATCGGCCAGCAGGCGGTCTGCAAAGCCGTGGACGTGACCCGCCGTGAGGATGTCCAGCAACTGATCGACTTTGCTGTCGAGCGATTCGGTCGGGTCGACGTGATCATCAACAATGCCGGGGTCATGCCGCTCTCCAAGCTCGAGGCGCTGAAAGTCGAGGAGTGGGACCGCATGATCGACGTCAACATCCGTGGCGTGCTCCACGGCATCGCCGCCGGCCTGCCGCTGATGCAGCGCCAGCGCAGCGGCCAGTTCATCAACATCGCCTCGATTGGTGCCTACGCCGTCAGCCCGACGGCCGCCGTGTATTGCGCCACCAAGTACGCCGTGCGGGCGATTTCCGAGGGTTTGCGCCAGGAAGTTGGGGGTGATGTGCGCGTGACGGTGATTTCCCCTGGCGTGACCGAATCGGAACTGGCCGAGAGCATTTCCGATGAAGGTGGCCGTGCCGAAATGCGCGAGTTCCGCAGGATCGCCATTCCCGCCGAAGCCATCGCCCGGGCAATCGCCTATGCCATCGAACAACCGGCGGATGTGGACGTCAGCGAACTGATCGTGCGGCCCACCGCCAGCCCGTTCTGAACCGCGGTTTACCAGACAGGAGATGCCCTATGAGAAAGGCCTTTGGAGACCAGGACAAATTTGTCGGTCTGTGGGTGACGGCTGATGGCGTGATTCGCCATCGGCTGCTGCCGGGCGGACGCTATGACGAAGCGCGAGGTTTGCGTGAAAGCGCTTACCAGGGCGACTACTGGTTACAGGACGACCATATCGAATACCACGACGACACCGGTTTCACCGCCGATGGGGATTTTCGTGAGGGTGTGCTGTATCACGCGGGGATGGTGTTGTATCGCCAGGAAGGGTGATGAACCCACGGTTGGCTGTGTGGGAGCAAGGCTTGCCCGCGATAGAGGCGATGCGGTCTTTCAGAAATCGAGGCGCCTGTTTCGCGAGCAAGCTTTGCTCCCACAGCACAGCACAGCACAGCACAGCACAGCCTGGCTGGGACTTAGCGTTACGCCAGTTCCAACCGCGCCGCAGCACGTTGGGCGATCTGCGAGCGCACCCGGAACGATTCTGCGGTACGCCGGTGGGCTTCTTCCAGGACGCGCGTCGGTGCGGTGTCCGGGCTGCCGGCGTTGAACGGCGGGGCAGGGGCGTATTCGAGCTGCAGTTGGACCAGTTCGGCGGTGTCCTGGTCGAACAGTTCGGCCGCCAGGGTCAAGGCAAAATCGATCCCGGCCGTGATGCCGCCACCGGTGAGCAGGTTGCCATCGCGGACCACGCGATCCTTGACCGGTGTCGCGCCCAGGGTTTGCAGCAGGCTGTGATAGGCCCAATGGGTGGTGGCGCGCTTGCCTTGCAACAGGCCCGCCGCACCCAGCACCAGCGAACCGGTGCACACGGACGTGATGTATTTCGCCTCGGCGGCCTGCCGCTTGATGAAGGTCAGCGTCTGCTCGTCTTCCATCAGGGGCCCGACGCCGGTCCCTCCGGGAACGCAGATCACGTCGAGCTTCGGACAGTCCTCGAACGTGGTGGTGGGCAGCAACACCAGCCCGGTGCTGGCAGTGACCGGCGCCAAGTCCTTCCAGATCAGGTGGACCTTCACGTCTGGCAACGAGGCCAGTACGTCATAAGGGCCGGTCAGGTCCAACTGCTGGACTTGGGGGAATAACAGCAAACCGATCTGCAGCGTCATGTCGCGTGCTCCTTTGGATGATGCCCGAGGGGTGGACGGTTTTACTTTAGATCCGTAGGCTCTGGCGTATACGCCAATAAACCCACGAATCACGCCAATATGCCCAACCCACCGAAAACCGTTCATGTGCTGGCCTTCGCCAACGTGCAAGTGCTGGATGTCACCGGGCCTTTGCAGGTGTTTGCCTCGGCCAACGACCTGGCCCGCCAGCAAGGCCTGCCGTTGCCCTACACGCCCAAGGTCATCGCTGTGGGTGGCGGGGCGGTGATGTCCTCAGCGGGGTTGGCGCTGTTAGCCGAGCCGCTGCCGAGCGAAGGCAGCGACACGCTGTTGATCGCCGGTGGCTGGGGCGTGTACGAAGCGGCGAAGGATCCGGCGCTGGTGGCCTGGGTCAAGGAGCACGGCCTGCGTTCACGAAGGGTGGCGTCGGTGTGCACCGGGGCGTTCCTGCTGGCCGCCAGCGGTTGGCTGGACGGGCGGCGCGTGGTGACACACTGGACCCGCTGCGAACAACTGGCCGAGCAGCATCCGCAGTTGCGGGTCGAACCCAACCCGATTTTCATCAACGACGGTCCGGTCTGGACCTCGGCCGGGGTCACGGCCGGCATCGACCTGGCCCTGGCGCTGGTGGAGGAAGACCTGGGCCGCGCGGTGGCGCTGGAGGTCGCCCGGCACCTGGTGGTGTTTCTCAAGCGTCCCGGCGGGCAATCGCAGTTCAGCGTGACGTTGTCGCTGCAAAAGCAGGGCAGTCGGTTTGATGACCTGCATGCCTGGATCGCCGAAAATCTCACCCGTGACCTGGGCCTGTCGAGCCTGGCCGCCGAGATGGGCATGAGCGAACGCAGCTTTGTGCGGCACTACCGCGCCGACACCGGCCAGACTCCGGCGCGGGCGGTGGAGTTGATTCGCGTGGAAACCGCTCGCCGCCTGTTGTCCGACACCGCTGTGTCGATCAAGCGGGTGGCGGTGCAATGTGGCTTCGGCAGTGAGGAAACTCTGCGCCGCAGCTTTTTGCGGGCCATGGGGGTGACGCCACAGGCCTATCGCGAGCGGTTCGCCGTCAGCCCTCAAGCAGATCCAGCAATGCCTTGAGCGTCGCCTCGGGGGCTTCCTGTGGGATGTTGTGGCCGACACCGGCCAGCACGCGGCGCTCGTAAAAACCCGTGAAACGTTCGACGTCTTCATCGTGTTCCGGCGCGGGTCCCACGCCGTCGTCGGCACCGCACAGGGAAATGCTCGGCACGCTGATGGCCGGTTGTGCCACCAGCCGTTCCTCCATCCACTCCAGCGTCGGGTCACCCGGTGCGTACATGAAGCGATGACGGTAGGAGTGGATCACCACGTCGACGAAGTCCGGGTTGTCGAAGGACATGGCGCTGAGAGGGTACAGTTCGGCGCCACGTTTCCAGGTCGGAGACCACAGGCGCCAGAGCAACTCACACAGTTCACGTCGGTTCCGGGTCAGGCCCTCGACGCCCCGGGCCGTGTGGAAATAGTACTGGTACCACAGCCGATGTTCGGTTTCCGGGTCCAGCGGCTGCGTGGAACGGGGAATATCCTGCAGGTTGTAGCCGTCGCCGGTCACCAGGCAGCGAACGCGCTCGGGCCACAGCGCTGCGACGATACACGCCGCCCGACCACCCCAGTCGTAGCCGCACAGCGCCGCCCGAGGGATGGAGAGTGCGTGCATCAGGTCTAGCAGGTCCTGGGCCAGCGCCGCTTGCTGGCCGGAGCGCAGGATGGTCGGGTTGTTGAACCGGGTCGGGCCGTAGCCGCGCAGGTAGGGCACGATGACCCAGTAGCCGCGCTCGGCCAAGGCGGGTGCAACATCATCGAAAGCCCTGGGGTCGTAAGGAAAACCGTGCAGCAGGATGATGGGTTCGCCGCTGGCGGGACCGTGTTCTTCGTAGGCGATGCGCAACAGCGGCGTCACGGCGAAGTTGACCTTGGGATCGAGGTTCATGTTGGCCTCCGGCATTGCCCGATTGCGGTCAGGCGGGTTCCTGGTTCACGTATTTGGCCCGATCCGGCGTGAACGTCACGATCATGTTCGTGCTGGAGCAGGTGAGGGTGCGCTCCTGGGTCAAGTCGATGTCCAGGTCTTCACCGCGCAGCCCCTGCCATTGGGCGAGGTACTTGAGACAGCCGAATTTTTCGTTTTTCTTCAGGCTGCGGCTGACGCCACCTTTCCAGCCCAGTACCGGCAACTCACCGGCCAGGCAACGTTGCGCCAGTTCGGGAAACTTCACCGCGCGGTCGCGGCCGATTTCCCAGCATTTGATCAGGCCCCGGTCCTGGCCCTCCCAGAGGTCTTCGCGGGTCAGGCCTGTTCGGGGTGGGGTGGTGATGGGGCGTTTGATATGGGTCATGTCAGGTCCTTGAGTCGGGTTTTTATCGGGCAGCTCCGCTGCACCCGTGAGAGCATCGATCTTAGGAGGGGTTTGGGGGGCTGGCAACTCGAAACGGGACGTCACGATAAATGGGAAGCGGGTACTGCAATGCTCTTGTGGCGAGGGAGCTTGCTCCCGCTGGGTTGCGAAGCGACCCCCTTGTGTCAGGGAAATTTTGCGCCTGCTGCGCAGTCGAGCGGGAGCAAGCTCCCTCGCCACGCGGTTGTGTTCCTACAAAAAAATAGGCGAACCGGAATTTTCTGACGAGTCGCGGCGGTTGCCGGTTAGGAAATAGCGGGGATAGGCTTTGCTCGTCGCTGCAAAATCAGCGACTGGGTTTGGTCGCCCGGGTTTAGAATGGCGCACGATGCCGCGCGAGCGGCTGTCTGCTTTATGGCTGACTGTGCGTGGGAGGGCTTCGGGCCCTGCCGGGTTTCCATTCCCTGGTCGACCAACCTGCGTACAGTTCGCCACCCCTCTGCTTGGTCGCGGAAATGGCGAACTCCACTTTCGAATGGAGATTCACATCATGGTCAAGATCACCCCCAACCCTCCACGCGCCGAAGACCTCTCTGCCTACACCACCCTCGATTCAAAAAAACTCCGCGAAGCCGCCGATCGGGCGTTGAATATCCATTTGTCGCCCACCCCGCCCAAACCCGACACCCAGGACGGCCAGGTTTTCACCGTGGTCTCCGGCCTCAACACCGAATCTGTGCTGACCACTCTCAGCGAAACCCTGGCCTCGGCTGATGCGCTGGTCAGTGACCTGACGTTCGATCTGGAAGGTTCCCGGCGGCATGTTGCGTTGGGGATTCAGCAGTTGATCGAGCTGGCCAAATTGTTGGCCAACCGTGCGTTGGATGACCTCGAACTGGCTGAGTCGACACAATAGCCAGTACACCACTTTCCCTGTGGTGAGGGAGCTTGCTCCCGCTGGGTTGCGAAGCGACCCCAAGATTTTTGCGCCTGCTGCGCAGTCGAGCGGGAGCAAGCTCCCTCGCCACAGGGGGCCGCGTTCAGGCTGAAGGGCAACTCAGCTCACGGCTGCCAATGAGTTTTCTCCCCGCTCAACTTGCGATCCAGGAAGCTCGCCGCGCTGATCAGCGCCAGGTGGGTCAGGGCTTGGGGAGTGTTGCCCAGGTGGTAGCCGTGGCTGTCGAATTCTTCGGCGTAGAGCCCCAGTGGGTTGGCGTAGCGCAGCAGTTGTTCGAACTCCAGCTGGGCTTTTTCCACGCGGCCGGCGCGGGCCAGGCATTCGACGTACCAGAACGAGCAGGCCGCGAATGAGCCTTCGATGCCGCTGAGGCCGTCGATGGGGCTGTCGTCGTTGCGGTAGCGATAGACCATGCCGTCGCGCACCAGGTTTTTTTCGATGGCATCGAGTGTCGAGAGCCAGCGCGGGTCGCGGGCGCTGACGAAGCGCACCAGCGGCATCAACAGCATCGAGCCGTCCAGGGCGGTGCTGCCCAGGCGCTGGATGAAGTGCTGGTGTTCGTCGTTCCAGAAGTTTGTCCAGATGTCCTGGTAGATGGCCTGGCGCGTCTCGTCCCAGCGGGCGAACGGGGCGGGTAGGGAGCGTTTTTCGGCCAGGCGGATGGCGCGATCGACGGCGACCCAGCACATCAGCCGCGAATGCAGAAAATGCTGTTTGTCGCCGCGCATTTCCCAGATACCCACATCCTTGTCCTGCCAGACCTTGCACACTTGGTCGACCACATCGACAGTGTGTTTCCAGCCTTGATGGGAGATGGCTTCGCCGTATTTGTTGACCAGGTAGACCGCGTCCATCAGCTCGCCGAAAATGTCCAACTGCACCTGTTGGTAGGCCAGATTGCCGATGCGTACCGGTCGCGCATTGCCGAAGCCGCTCAGGTGTGGCAACTCGGTTTCCGGCAGCTCCAGTCTGCCGTCCAGGCCGTAGAGGATGTTGAGTTTGGTCGGCTGATCGCAGCAGTCGCTGACTCGCCCGCGCAGCCAGCGCATGTAGGCATTGGCTTCTTCGACGAAGCCCAGGCGCATGAACGCGTAGACGGTGAACGAGGCGTCGCGGATCCAGGTGTAGCGGTAATCCCAGTTGCGCTCGCCGCCGCGGGTTTCCGGCAGGCCGAAGGTGGCGGCGGCGAGGATGGCGCCGTGTTTGCGCGAGGTCAGCAGCTTCAGCGCCAGGGCCGAGCGGTTGACCGTTTCCCGCCAGCGTCCCCGGTAGGTGGACTGGGCGATCCAGCCGCGCCAGAACGCCAGGGTGCGTTCCAGGCAAATCGCGCTGACATCGTCCTGTAGCCGCGGGTCGTCGATGCCACCCAGCAGGAATTCGGCGCTCTGGCCCTGCGCCAGGGTGAATTCGGCCATCGCCGCATTGCCGTCCAGCGTCATGGGCTGGTCGGAGCATAAGCGCAGGCTCGGTTGCCCCGGCGCCTCGAAACAGATGTGGGCAGCGTCCTGGCGCGCAGTGGTGGTGGCCCGGGCGTAGTCATGCCGCACCGCGCAGCGCATGCGAAACGTCGCGCTGCCGACGGTCATGTGCACTTTGCGCATCAGCACCGGTAAATCATCCTCGCTGTCGCCGATGGGCAGCAGGTCGGTGACTTCCACCACGGCGCCGTCGCTCAGCCAGCGGGTTTGCAGCACGTTGGTGTCGGGCAGGTAGATTTGTTGGCGGCGGGCGTTCGGCAGGTCTGGTGCGAGTTGGAAAATCCCCGCTTCCGGAGTGTCCAGCAGCGAACAGAAGATCGACGGGCTGTCGAATTCCGGCCAGCAGAAAAAGTCGACACTGCCTCGGTCATTGACCAGCGCGGCACTGCGCATGTCGCCGATGATGCCGTGGTTCTCGATGGGGCTTTGCGGTTCGTCATGATCAGCCATTGCCGCGAAACCCCGGATAAAGGCTCATCCCGCCATCGATGAACAGCGTGGTGCCCACCACATAATCGGACAAGTCCGAGGCCAGCCAGACCACCGCGTTGGCGACGTCCTCCACAGCGCCGACGCGACCGTAAGGAATCAGCTCCAGCAGTTTCTGTTCCTGCTCGCCTTCGGTGGCGTCCTGGTTGATGGCCGTGCGGATGGCGCCGGGGGCGATGCTGTTGATGCGGATGCGTTGGTGGCTGGTTTCCTGGGCCAGGCTCTGCATCAGCAGGTCGACCCCGCCCTTGGATGCGGCGTAATTGGCGTGGCCCGCCCAGGGAATGCGCTGGTGCACCGAACTCATGTGGATGATCTTGCCCGCGGCCCGGGACACGCCGTGGCGAATGCCCTGGCGGGTGAAAATCCGCAGGGCGGCGCGAGCGCAGAGGAACTGGCCGGTGAGGTTGGTGCCGATCACGGTGTTCCAGTCTTCCAGGCGCATGTCGACGGTGGCGGCGTCTTTTTGCAGGCCGGAGTTGGCGACCAGGATGTCCAGCGCGCCAAACGCTTCGAGGGTCTGGGCGAACAGCCGCTCGACGTCCGGCTCCTTCGACACATCGGCCCCGACGGCGATGGCGCGGCCGCCGGTGGCGTTGATTTCACGGGCCAGCGCTTCGGCCGGGACGGCGCTGGAGTGGTAGTTGAGCACCACCGCGGCCCCCGCGTCTGCCAACGCCCTGGCCGCGCCTGCGCCAATGCCGGAGCTGGCGCCGGTGACCAGGGCAACCTGTCGGGCGAGGGATATCTGCATGGTCTAGCACCTTGAAGGGAGGGCCTTACCTGCTGACTGGCGTGAGGCGTGCAGAGTTCATTTGGGTGAAGCGGTCTTCATATTCCAGGTCCAAACACAAACCTGTGGCAAGGGGACTGTGGGAGCATAGCTTGCTCGCGAAACAGGCGACTCGATTTCTGAAAGACCGCATTGCCTTCATCGCGGGCAAGCCTTGCTCCCACAATCCTCCAGCCACAAAGAATGTTGCTTCAGGTCGGTTGTTACCAACCCCGCCCCGAATTCACCCAGAAATTCACCGACAACGACGTCGACACCGACTCCACCTGATGGAACCAGCCTTCCGGCAAAAACAGCAAATCTCCTGCCTCCAATGTCACGCGCATGAAGGTCACGTCGCGGGCGTGGGGGAAGCGTTGGTAGTCCGGCGCGTCCGGGTTGAAATCACAGCCGTCCAGCCCGCCTTGGGGCGCGGTGGACCAGGTGCCCAGGGCTTCGCGGTGGTGAGGCGCGGCGAGGGTGAAGGTTTTCTGGCCCCAGACCTGGGCGAACAGGTTGTCGGTGTCGTCGCGGTGCAGCGGCGTCAGGGTGCCCTTGGGGCCGATCCAGATGCGCGGCGGGATGAACAGCGAGGGGTCGAAGTAGGGCGGGTACTTGATCTGCTCCATCAGTTGGGCCGGCAGGATGTTGTTGCCCATGTAGGCCGGTGGTTCGCCGTCGGCGCCCTTGGTCGCCGGGCTGTCGAGGGAGGCGATGAAGTCGGCCATGGACGTGGAGCGGAAATCCCGCTCGGTGGAGAAGGTCTTCTTCACGTAGTCGCCGTGGCGGGTGATGCCTTGCAGCTCGGCAAAATGCACCAGGGATTCTTCGCGGCTGAGCTTGAATAACGGCCAGTCCTGCAAGGCATCGCTGATGACCAGCGGAATGCCGTGGGGCAGATAGCGCGCTTGAAACTCCTGCACCGACAGCCCGCTGCGGGGGCGACGCTCCACGCTGCGTTGGATCGGCAGGCTGGCGGTGAGTTTTTCGCTGAAGCGCGACGGGGTGGGGTAGCGCTTGTTCATGTCGACCTTTTCCACCACGCCACCGCCATGCCGGGCATGGTCGATGATCTGCGGCAGCAACGTCGCCAGGCCCATGTTGCCGCCGATCTTCAGGCGCCCGCTGGCGAACAGTTCCTCGACATTGGCCATGCCGGCCATGATCCCGAGGAAATCCTTCTCCGCTACCTCGATGGTGACGTCGGGGCTGGTGTGGCGGCCCGCCTCGGTGCGGCTGCTGGCCTTGACCTCGGACCAGTACGCCTGGTGCGGGCCGAACACGAATTGGAAGACGCCTTCGATACCAACGGCGCCGGCATTGGCGAACAGCTTGCCCAGGATGGTTTGCAGGTCCACGGCGGTCACTCTTGCGGGTTTTTGGTCTTAGCAGGTAACGAGGGCCTGGATCAGAAATTTAGGCCCCATCGCTGCGTCATCGACCGTCGCCCTAGCGCGTCGCGACCATGAATACCCGGGGAAACGGCAGCAGCACCGTCCCATCGTCCTGGGCTGGATAAGCCTGTTCGATCGCCTTGAGGTAGCGAGCCAGGTACTGTTCGCGTTGCGCCTCGTCCAGCGGCTCGAGAAACGGCCGCAAGGCGCTGCCCTTGAACCATTCCACCACGCCTGCGGCACCGCCGACCAAGGGGTGATGGTAAGTGGTGCGCCACACATCGACGCGGCTGCAGTGTGGCTTGAGGATCGAGTAATAGGTGCTGGCATCCGCCATCTCGGTACGCGAATCAGCCGCCGCGGCCAGTTGGCTGGCCCAAGGCCCGTTGGCGGCGATTTCCCGCATCAAGCGGTGGGAGGGCTGGTGCAGGTTGTCGGGCATCTGGATTGCCAGGCTGCCACCGGGAGCGAGTTTGTCCACCAGCGAGGGCAGCAGGGTGGCGTGGTCAGGTAGCCATTGCAGCACGGCGTTGGCGAAAATCACGTCGAACGGCCCGGGCTCATCCCATTGGCCGATGTCGGCAGTGTCGAACGGCACGGCGGGCAAGCGTTTGCGTGCGGCCTCGACCATGTCGCTGGAGCTGTCCAGGCCGCGCACCGTGGCACCGCTGAAATGTTCCACCAACAGCTCGGTGGAATTGCCCGGGCCGCACCCCAGGTCGATCACCGAGCGGGCCTGTGTGGGGGGGATGGCGGCGAGCAGGTCCCGGGACGGACGGGTGCGTTCCTGTTCGAAGGTGACGTATTGCTTGGCGGACCAGCCCATGGCGTTCTCCTGTGTGGTGCAGTGATCGAGGTATCGCCAGTATAAGGTCGGGTGGGAAGATGAACCGCGTTATCGTTCATCGCGGGCAAGCCTTGCTCCCACAACGTAGCGAACGTCACGGTTTTGACTAATTCCATGGGTTACGATTTCGTTATCTTCCCTACACGACCGATCGGAGAAAACCGCAGTGACCCAACTGACCCTGCTGTGCCTGCCTTATTCCGGCGCCAGCGCGATGGTGTACAGCCGCTGGCGGCGCACGTTGCCGCAGTGGCTGCACGTGCAGCCGGTGGAGCTGCCCGGACGCGGAGCGCGCTTCGACGAGCCGCTGCACACTGACATGGGGCTATTGGCGATGCAGTTGGCACGGGAGTTGTCCGCGACGCTCCAGGCCCCGTACGCCTTGTTCGGTCATAGCCTGGGCGCGCTGCTGGCCTGCGAGATCGGCCATGCCCTGCGTGAGCTCGGCTGCCCGGAACCGGTGGCGCTGTTTGCGTCCGGCACCGCGGCACCGACGATGCGCGCCGACTATGATCGCGGTTTCGCCGAGCCGAAAACCGATGCTGAACTGATCGAGCAACTGCGCACCCTCAACGGTACGAGCGAGGAGATCCTGGCCAATGAAGAGCTGATGGCCTTGACCTTGCCGGTCCTGCGGGCAGACTTTCTGCTGTGTGGACGCTTCCAACCGCGGCAGCGGCCGCTGCTCAACTGTCCGGTGCACGTGTTCGGCGGCACGGCCGACAAGGCCACCACGGAGCAACTGATGGGCTGGCGCCAGGAAACCACGGGCAGCTTTTCGGTGGACATGCTGGCCGGTGGGCACTTCTTCATTCACGAGCACGAAGCCAAGGTGCTGCGGCTGATCAAGGATCAGTTGAGCGTGCATCATCGGCGGCATGGGTTGGCCATCAGCGCATAATTTGCTCAAGACCCGTTTTTGTGGCGAGGGAGCTTGCTCCCGCTGGGCGGCGAAGCCGCCCCAAAGAGACGGCATAGACACCTCAAAAGAAATGGCCCAGTAGTCCAGGTAAACCGCATCAGCCGGTTTACGACTGCTGCGCAGCCGAGCGGGAGCAAGCTCCCTCGCCACGGGTTTCTTCCTTTCTGACACTTGTTCTCAAACGCTAATTTTTCCGGTTTGCATTCGTTTCATAGGGACGACTTGCCTTTGTGCCTTGTGCCCACTGATTCCGGATACCCCAGAAATGAATGCTGAAGACGCCTTGAAACTTGCTCGCCGGTTTATCGGGTTGCCCCTGGACAAGCGCCGGATGTTCCTGGCCGCGTTGGACAAGGAGGGCGTGGAGTTCAGCGGTTTTCCCATCCCCCGGGGCGTCGAGGCCGAGGATCGCCAGGCGTTGTCCTATGCCCAGCAGCGCATGTGGTTTCTCTGGCAATTGGAGCCCGACAGCGGTGCCTACAACCTGCCGGGAGCAGTGCGGCTCAAGGGCGCATTGAGCCTGCCGGCGCTGGAGCAAGCCTTCGCCAGCCTGGTGGCCCGTCACGAAACCCTGCGCACGGTATTCCAGCGTCAGGCCGACGATAGCCTCCTGCAAGTGCCGACCGACGCGCCGCTGGTGATCGAGCACATGGATTTCAGCGCCATGCCAGCAGCCGAGCGCGAGCAGGCAGTGCGTCGGGCCGCCGAGGAACAATCACTGCGGCCCTTCGACCTGTCCAGCGGCCCCTTGCTGCGGGTCGAACTGCTCAAGCTCGATGATCAGGAGCACGTGCTGCTGCTGACCTTGCACCACATCGTCTCCGACGGTTGGTCGATGAACGTGCTGATCGATGAATTCATCCGCTGCTATGACGCCCATGAAGCGGGCGCGGAACCTCAGTTGGCCGACTTGCCGATCCAGTACAGCGACTACGCCCTGTGGCAGCGGCGCTGGCTGGAAGCGGGGGAGCTGCAGCGTCAACTCGATTACTGGCAAGCGCAGCTGGGCGATGAGCATCCGGTGCTGGAGCTGCCCATCGACTATCCGCGCCCGGTGTTGCCGAGCTATCGCGGTCGTCGCCTGGAACACGTGGTGGACGCCGCGCTGGTCGAGCAACTGCGCGGCGTTGCCCGCCAGCATGGGGTCACGTTGTTCATGCTGCTGCTGGGGACTTTCAATATCCTGCTGCACCGCTATACCGGGCAAGACGACTTGCGGGTCGGCGTCCCGATCGCCAACCGCAACCGCCGGGAAATCGAAGGGCTGATCGGTTTCTTCGTCAACACCCAGGTATTGCGGGTGCAACTGGACGGCCAGACTCGCCTCGGCGACCTGTTGCGTGACATCAAGGAAACCGCCCTCGGCGCCCAGGCCCACCAGGATCTGCCCTTCGAACGGTTGGTCGAGGCGCTGAAGCTTGAGCGCAGCCTGAGCTACAACCCATTGTTCCAGGTGATGTATAACCACCAGCCGGAAGTGGCCGACGTCACCACGCTGAAAGTCGGCAGCGGTCTGGAGCTGGGCGTCATCGAGTGGGAAACCCGCAGCACCCAGTTCGACTTGAGCCTGGATACCTACGAAAAGGGCGGGCACTTGCATGCGGCGTTCACCTACGCCAGTGACTTGTTCAACCCCGACACCATCGAGCGCATGGCTCGGCACTGGACGCTGCTATTGCGCAACATCGTCAACGACCCGCAGCAGCGCGTCGGCGAGCTGGCGTTGTTGGCGCCGGCCGACTATCGGCAGGTGGTGACAGAGTGGGCGCGCCACGACACGAGCTGGCCGAGTGAGCGCCCGGTGCATGAACTGTTCGAGGCCCAAGCTGAACGTAGCCCGGATGCCATCGCCTTGATCTGCGATGGACAACGATTGAGCTATGGCCAGCTCAATGCCCGATCCAACCGCCTGGCGCGCACATTGGTGGCGGCGGGGGTCGGTCCTGACGTGCTGGTGGGCATCGCTGTCGACCGGAGCGTGGACCTGGTGGTGGCCATTCTTGCCGTGCTCAAGGCCAGCGGTGCCTACGTGCCGCTGGACCCCCAGTACCCGGTGGATCGCCTTCGATTCATGATCGAAGACAGCGCCAGCCGTTTGCTCCTGAGCCAAAGCCATTTGCTTGAACGACTGCCTGTGCCTGACGGCGTGCGTTGCCTGTGCCTGGATCAGGCCGAGTCCTGGGAAAGCGCCGAGCCAGGCAACCTGCAACGCAAGGTGTGGGCCGACAGCCTGGCCTACGTCATGTTCACCTCCGGCTCGACCGGGCGCCCGAAAGGCGTCGGTATCAGCCACGGCGCGCTGAGCAAGCATGCGTTTGCCTCGCAGCACTATTACGGCTTGAACAGCGCCGACTGCGTGCTGCAATTCGCGACGTTCAACTTCGATGCCTTTGGCGAGCAGTTGTTCGGCCCGTTGACCTGCGGCGCCTCGGTGGTGCTGCGCGGCAACGAGGTATGGGACAGCGAAACCCTGTACCGCCAGATCGTCGAGCAGGGCATCACGGTCATGGACTTGACCACTGCCTACTGGAACATGATTGCCAAGGAGTTCGCCGCTGTCGGGCCGCGTGACTATGCGGCGCTGCGCCAGGTGCACAGCGGCGGTGAAGCCATGCCGCCCGAAGGCGTGCAGGCCTGGCGCCGGGCCGGGCTGGAGCAGGTCAAGCTGCTCAACACCTACGGCCCGACCGAAGCCACGGTCACGGCCACCACCCTTGATTGCAGCGATTACGTCTTCAATCGCCGGCCGCTGCCGCTGACCTTGCCCATTGGTCAACCGCTTCCAGGCCGGCATACCTATCTGCTCGATGCACACCTGGCGCCCACGCCTGTGGGAGTGACCGGCGAGCTGCTGATTGGCGGCGAGCTGCTGGCGCGTGGTTACTTTCAGCGCCCGGCCTTGACCGCCGAACGTTTCATCCCCGATCCGTTTTCCACCAGCGGTGCGCGCCTGTATCGCACCGGCGACTTGGCGCGCTTCAATGCCTTGGGCGAAATCGAATACGTGGGCCGCGTTGACCATCAAGTGAAGATCCGCGGCTTGCGCATCGAGCTGGGCGAGGTCGAAGCACGCCTGTTGGAACTTGCGGCGGTCAGTGAAGCCGTCGTACTGGCGGTGCAGGGTGGCAGCAGCTTGCAACTGGTGGGTTATGTGGTGCCCAACGACACTTCGCTGGTGTCGGCCTCGGCTGATGAGCAGGGCGCTGCGCGGGAAACCCTCAAGGCGCAACTCAAGGAGCTTCTGCCGGATTACATGGTGCCGACCCAACTGGTGTTCCTTGCGCAATTGCCGCTGAGCCCCAACGGTAAGCTCGACCGCAAGGCCTTGCCGTCAGCGGATGCCAGCCAGTTGCAGCAGGCCTATATCGCCCCCCGCAGCGAACTGGAGCGAGGCATCGCGGCCATCTGGCAGGACGTGCTCAAGCTTGAACAGGTTGGCTTGACCGACAATTTTTTCGAGCTGGGTGGCGACTCGATCATCTCGATCCAGGTGGTCAGCCGCTCGCGGCAGGCCGGGATCCATTTCACCCCCCGTGACCTGTTCCAGCATCAAACCGTGCAAGGCCTGGCGAGCGTCGCGCAACAGGGCGGCAGCGGGCTGCAGATCGATCAGGGGCCGGTCAGCGGCGAACAGCCGTTGCTGCCCATCCAGCAGGTGTTTTTCGAGGAAGCCATTGCCCAGCGTCACCACTGGAACCAGGCCGTTTTGTTGCGCAGCCATCTACCGTTGCAGGCACCGGCGCTGTTGCAGGCCCTCAACGCAGTGTTGGCGCATCACGATGCCTTGCGTTCGCGCTTCGTCGAAACTCCGGCGGGCTGGCGGGCCGAGGTGGCGCCGATCGCGGTCGACCCTGAGTTGTTGTGGACAGCGGACAACCTGAGCGCCGCTGAGCTGCAAGACTTGTGCGCCAAGGCCCAGTGCAGCCTCGACCTGCACAATGGCCCGCTGCTGCGTGCGGTGCTGGCGAGCATGGCCGATGGCAGCCAGCGTCTGTTATTGGCCGTGCACCACCTGGCCGTGGACGGTGTGTCGTGGCGCATCCTGCTGGAAGATCTGCAACGGGCTTATCAACAGGCCAGCGTCGGCGCCGCCATCAAGCTGCCGGCCAAGACCAGCGCCTACAAGGCCTGGGGCGAACATCTGCAGGCCTACGCCAGCACTGAAAACGTTCAGGCCGAACTGACGTTCTGGCAGCAACAGCTACAAGGCGCGGGAGTGGATCTGCCGTGGGATAACCCCCAAGGCAGCCGGCAAAGCCGTTACGCCAAAGTGCTGCACAGCCGTCTCGACAAAATCCTCACTCAACAGCTGCTGCAACAGGCTCCCGCGGCGTATCGCACCCAGGTCAACGACCTGCTGCTGACCGCCCTGGCGCGGGTGATCTGTCGCTGGACCGGGCATGTCGACACCTTGATCCAGCTCGAAGGCCATGGCCGCGAAGAGTTGTTCAAAGGCGTCGACCTGACCCGTACGGTCGGCTGGTTCACCAGCCTGTTCCCCGTGCGGCTGACCCCGGCCGATGGCGTGGGCGCCGCGATCAAGCAGATCAAGGAGCAACTGCGGGCGATCCCGAACAAGGGCATCGGTTTCGGTGTGCTGCGCTACCTCGGCGACGATGCGGCGCAAGCCTGTCTCAAGGCCTTGCCATTGCCGTGCATCACCTTCAATTACCTCGGCCAGTTCGACGGCAGTTTCGATGCCCGGGAGGGGGCGCTGTTCAGCCCGGCGGGGGAAAGTGCCGGCTCCGAGCAGAGCCTTGATGCGCCATTGGATAACTGGCTCAGTGTCGAAGGCCAGGTCTACGACGGCGAGCTCGACTTGCGTTGGACGTTCAGCCTTGAGCAATTCAACGAGGCGACCATCGCCCGTCTGGCCGATGACTATGCCCGCGAACTGGAAGCACTGATCGGCCATTGCTGCTCGGCCGCCTCCATGGGCACCACGCCGTCGGACTTCCCGCTGGCGCGCATCACCCAGGCGCAGTTGGACGCGATCCCAGTGCCCGCTGCCGCCATCGAAGACATTTATCCACTGTCGCCGATGCAACAAGGCATGTTGTTTCATACCCTGTACGAGCAGGGCACCGGTGCCTACATCAACCAATTGTGCGTGGATGTCGATGGCCTGGACCCCGAGCGTTTCCGCGCGGCGTGGCAGGCGACCCTGGACGCCCATGAGATCCTGCGCAGCGGTTTCATCTGGCAGGGCGAGTTGCAGCAACAGTTGCAGGTCATCCACCGCCGTCTGGCGCTGCCCTACACCGTGCTCGATTGGCGCGAACGCGATGACGTCGCCCAGGCCCTCAAGGATTTCATTGCCGCTGACCTGGCCATGGGGTTCGACCTGACCCAGGCCGGGCTGCTGCGGGTCACGCTGATTCAACTGAGCGATGAGCGTCATCACCTGATCTTCACCAACCACCATATCCTGATGGATGGCTGGAGCAGCGCGCAGATGCTCGGCGAAGTCCTGCAACGCTATGCCGGTCAACAGCCGCCGCGCCCGGTCAGCCGCTATGCCGATTACATCCAGTGGTTGCAGCGCCAGGACGCCGCGCTCAGCGAAGCGTTCTGGCGGGGGCAACTGGCCGATCTCCAGGAGCCGACTGTACTGGCGAACGCCGCTGCGGCGAGTGGCGAGATGCGCAGCGAAAGCGGTCATGCGCTCAGGCATTTCCGTCTGGATGCGTCGGGCACTGATCGTCTCAACGCGTTCGCCCGCCAGCAGAAAGTCACCGTCAACACCCTGGTGCAAGCGGCGTGGCTGCTGCTGTTGCAGCGCTACACCGGTAGCGACTGCGTGGCGTTTGGCACCACCGTGGCCGGGCGGCCGGCAGAGCTGGTTGGCATCGAACAACAGGTCGGCCTGTTCATCAACACCTTGCCGGTGATCGCCGGCTCGCGTCCGGACCAGACCGTCGCTGCCTGGCTGGCCGCCGTACAGGCGCAGAACCTGAGCCTGCGCGAGTTCGAGCACACGCCGCTGGCGAGCATCCAGCGCTGGGCCGGGCAGGGCGGGGGAGCGCTGTTCGACAGCCTGCTGGTGTTCGAGAACTTCCCGATTTCCGCAGCGTTGCAACACGGCACCGCCCAAGGCGTGGTGTTCGGCGAAGTCGCCAACCAGGATCAGACCCACTACCCGCTGACCCTGGGCGTGACCTTGGGCGAGACGCTGGCGTTGCACATGAGTTTCGACCAGGCGCATTTCAGCACTGCAACCATTGAGCGCTTGAGTGGGCAACTGCTGCTCCTGCTGGAGCGGTTTGCCGAATCCGCCGAGCGTCGCCTCGGCGAGATCGCCCTGGCCAGTGAAGAGGAGCACAGGGCGCAACAGGCTGCCAACCACCCGCAGCCATACCCGACCGACATTGCCGTGCATCAGCGCATCGCCCATCTGGCGGCGCTGAAACCGCAGAGCACGGCGGTGATCTTCGACGGCCAGCGCTTCAGCTATGGCGAGATCGACCGGCGGGCCAACCAGTTGGCGCACGCCCTGATTGCCCGTGGCGTGGGCCCGGAAACCCGCATTGGCGTAGCCCTGCCGCGCAGCGAAGGGGTGATCGTCGCACTGCTGGCGGTGCTCAAGGCCGGCGCCGCCTATGTGCCGCTGGACACCAGTTACCCACGGGAGCGCCTGGCGTACCTGATCGAGGATTCCGGGCTGGCGCTGTTGCTCACCGACTCCCGGGTGTCGGCGCAGCTGCCGCTGGAGGGTGTCGACCAGGTGCTGGAACTCGATCGCCTGGACCTGAGCTCGCAACCGAGCAACGCCCCAGCCGTGCGTATCGATCCGCAGAACCTGGCCTACGTGATCTACACCTCCGGTTCCACTGGTAACCCGAAAGGCGTGAGCGTGGCCCACGGTCCGCTGGCGATGCACTGCCAGGCCATCGGTGAGCGCTATGAAATGCGCGACAGCGACTGCGAATTCCATTTCATGTCGTTCGCCTTCGACGGTGCCCATGAACGCTGGCTCACCAGCCTGACCCACGGCGCCTCGCTGCTGATTCGCGATGACAGCCTGTGGACCCCGGAACAGACCTACAACGCGATGCGCGAACACGGCGTGACAGTGGTGGCGTTCCCGCCGGTGTACCTGCAACAACTGGCCGAACACGCCGAGCGCGAGGGCAACCCGCCGAAGGTACGCATCTACTGCTTCGGCGGCGATGCGGTGCCCAATGCCAGCTTCGAACGGGTCAAGCGTGCCCTCGACCCGGACTACGTCATCAACGGCTACGGCCCGACCGAAACCGTGGTCACCCCGTTGATCTGGAAGGCTGGCCGCGACGTGGCGTGCGGCGCCGCCTATGCGCCCATCGGCAGCCGCATCGGCGACCGCAGTGCCTACGTGCTCGACGCCGACTTGAACCTGCTGCCCCAAGGCATGGCCGGTGAACTGTACCTGGGCGGCAGCGGCCTGGCGCGGGGGTACCTGAACCGTCCAGGCCTGACGGCCGAGCGGTTTGTTGCCGACCCGTTCAGCAGCGGCGGCTTGCTCTACCGCTCCGGCGACCTGGTGCGCCAACGCGCCGATGGCACTTTCGATTACCTGGACCGCATCGACAATCAAGTGAAGATCCGTGGCTTCCGCATCGAACTGGGCGAAGTCGAAGCCAGCCTGCAAGCCCTTGAAGGCGTGCGCGAAGCAGTTGTCGTAGCCCAGGAAGGTGCTGCTGGCAGCGGCAAGCGCCTGGTGGCCTACGTGGTGGCCAATGAAGCCGTGCAAAAGGATTTCGCCGAGCACTTGCGTGACCAGCTCAAGGCGACCCTGCCGGCACACATGGTCCCGGCTTATCTGCTGCTGCTCGATCGCCTGCCGTTGACCCCCAACGGCAAGCTCGACCGCAAGAACCTGCCCAAGCCCGACGTCAGTCAATTGCAGCAGACCTACGTGGCACCACGCAGTGCGCTGGAACAGCAACTGGTGTCGATCTGGCAGGACGTGCTCAAGCTCGAGCAAGTGGGCCTGCGGGACAACTTCTTCGAACTGGGCGGCGACTCCATCGTCTCGATCCAGGTGGTCAGTCGTGCTCGGTTGGTCGGTATGCACTTCACGCCGAAGGACCTGTTCCAGCACCAGACCATCGAGGCCCTGGCCGCCGTGGTACAGACAGGCGCGCCACTGCAAATGATCGACCAGCAACCCGCGACCGGCGAAACCGCACTGCTGCCGATTCATCAGTGGTTCTTCACCCAGCCGATCCCCGACCGCCATCACTGGAACCAGTCAGTGATGCTCAAGCCGACCCAGGCGCTGGATGCGCAGGCGCTGGAACAGGCCTTGGACGCACTGGTCGTGCACCACGACAGCTTGCGCCTGGACTTCATCGAGCAGGGCGAACGCTGGACCGCGCGTTACCGTGACGTCGACGCGCAGGCCGCCGACACGCTGCTCTGGCAAGCCGACGTCGCCGATCTCGGCGCACTGCAAGTGCTGGGCAACCAGGCCCAGCGCAGCCTGCAACTGGAGGGCGGGCCGCTGATCCGCGCGCTGCTGGCGAACCTCGCCGATGGCACGCAGCGGCTGCTGCTGATTGTCCACCACCTGGTGGTGGACGGTGTGTCCTGGCGGATTCTGTTCGAAGACCTGCAAAGCGCTTATCGCCAGGCCCTCGCCGGCGCGGCGCTGCAACTGCCGGCCAAGACCAGCGCGGTCAACGCCTGGACCGACGCGTTGCAGGACTATGCTGCCAGCGCACCCTTGCAGGCCGAACTGGGCTTTTGGCAGCAGCAGTTGCACGGCGCCCCGGCGGGCTTGCCGTGGGACAACCCCCAGGGCGGGCAGCAACAGGGCCAAGCCGTGACGATTCGCACGGCACTGGACAAAAACCTCACCCGGCAATTGCTGCAGCAAGCCCCGGCGGCCTATCGCACCCAGGTCAACGACCTGCTGCTGACGGCGCTGGCGCGGGTGATGGTGCGCTGGACCGGCACCGACAGTGTGTGGGTGCAACTCGAAGGCCACGGTCGTGAGGATCTGTTCGCCCATGTCGACCTGAGCCGTACCGTCGGCTGGTTCACCAGCCTGTTCCCGGCCCGATTGACGCCCGCTGCCGACCTCGGTGCTTCGCTGAAGCAGATCAAGGAACAACTGCGCGCCATCCCCAACAAGGGCATTGGCTTCGGGGCCTTGGCGCACCTGGGCGATGAGCATGCGCGTGAAACCCTGCAGGCCTTGGCGAAACCGCAACTGACCTTCAATTACCTTGGTCAGTTCGACGGCAGTTTCGATGCGGCCGCCGATGCCTTGTTCGTGCCGACCACAGAGCGCGGTGGCGAGGAAGTGAACCTGCAAGGTCCGCTGGGCAGCCCGCTGGCCCTTGACGGCCAAGTGTTCGGCGGCGAGCTGGACCTGAGCTGGACCTTCAGCGGTGACCTGTTCAATACCGCGACCATCCAGCGCCTGGCCGATGACTACGTGCAAGAGCTCACTGCGCTCATCGCCCATTGCTGCGACAGTCACAGCGGTGGCGTGACGCCGTCGGACTTCCCCCTGGCGCGGCTGACCCAGGTGCAACTGGACACCCTGGTCCAGGCACCTCAGGCCATCGACGACATCTACCCGTTGTCGCCGATGCAGCAGGGCATGCTGTTTCATACCTTGCTCGGGCAGGGCAGCGGCGACTACATCAACCAGATGCGCCTCGACGTCGAAGGCGTCGATCCGCAGCGTTTCCGCGCGGCCTGGCAAGCGGTGGTCGATGCCCATGACATCCTGCGCAGCGGCTTCTTCTGGCAGGGCGACCTGGAGCAGCCGGTACAGATCGTCCAGCGTCAGGTCGAGGTGCCGTTCCGGGTGCTCGACTGGAACGGGCGCTCTGATATTGATGGCGCCCTGCAAACCCTCGCCGATGAAGAACAGGACCAAGGCGTGGACCTGACCCAGGCCCCGCTGATGCGCCTGGTGCTGGTGCGCACGGCGACTGATCGGCATCACCTGATCTACACCAACCATCACATTCTGATGGATGGCTGGAGCAGCGCGCAGTTGCTCGGCGAAGTGTTGCAGCATTACCGCGGCGACAGCGTGGCCCGTCCGGCGGGTCGTTATCGCGATTACATCGCCTGGCTGCAACGCCAGGACGCGGCCATCAGCGAAGCGTTCTGGACCCCTGCGCTGCAACGCCTGGGGACTCCGACGCGCCTGGCCGACGTCATGGCCAAGCCAGCGCAGGCCCAGTCCGGTTATGGCGATCATGTACAGGTGGTGGACGAAGCGCTGACCCGACGCCTGGAAGCCTTCGCCCGCACCTCGAAAGTTACCGTCAACACGCTGGTGCAGGCCGCGTGGCTGCTGCTGTTGCAGCGTTACACCGGTAAAGACACCGTGGCCTTCGGCGCGACGGTGGCCGGTCGCCCGGCGGATCTGCCGGGTATCGAGCAGCAGATCGGCCTGTTCATCAACACCTTGCCGGTGATCGCCAGCCCACGGGCCGAGCAGTCCCTGGACAGCTGGTTGCAAGCGGTGCAGACGCAAAACCTGGCGCTGCGCGAGTTCGAGCACACCGCGTTGCTGGACATCCAGCGCTGGGCCGGGCAGGGCGGTGAAACACTGTTCGACAGCCTGTTGGTGTTCGAGAACTACCCGATTGCCCAGGCCCTGGAGCAGGGCGCCCCGGATGGTCTGCGCTTCGGCGCGGTGGCCACTCAGGAGCAGACCAACTACCCATTGACGCTGTTGGTGGGCCTTGATCGGCAGCTGTCGGTGCACATGAGCTACCAACGGGCCAGTTTTGCGCCCGCCACCGTGGCGCGACTGGCGGCGCATCTGACGCAACTGCTGGGCCAGATGACCGCCCATGGCGAGCGCTGCCTGGGTGAACTGTCGATGCTGGAGTTCGATGAGCATCAGCGCCTGACCCATGATTGGAACCCGGTCGACGCCCCGTTCGAGCAAGCGCGGTGCATTCACCAGATGATTGCTCGTCAGGTTGAGGCCACGCCAGATGCCCTGGCGGTGACCTTCGCCAACACGCGCCTGAGCTACAGCGAACTGGACGGCCGCGCCAATCGCCTGGCCCATAAACTCATCGAGTTGGGGGTGGGTCCGGAAGTGCGAGTGGGTGTGGCAATGCCACGTTCCGAGCACCTGCTGATCGCCTTGCTGGCGGTGCTCAAGGCCGGTGGCGCCTACGTGCCGCTGGACCCGGATTATCCGGCCGAACGCGTGGCCTACATGCTCGACGACAGCCGTGCGCGGGTGTTGCTGACCGAAGAGGCTGTGGCGGCGACGCTGAGCGTGCCGGCTGAAACCGTCGTGCTGATGCTGGATCGTATCGAACTGGGGCAGTACCCATTGAGCGCGCCGCAGACCCAAGTCACGCCGGACAACCTCGCCTACGTCATCTACACCTCCGGTTCCACCGGCAAGCCCAAGGGCGTGGCGATTGCCCATCGCAACGTGCTGGCGCTGATCGACTGGTCCAAGTCGGTCTACAGCCGCGACGACATCCAGGGGGTATTGGCCTCGACGTCGGTGTGTTTCGATCTGTCGGTGTGGGAGCTGTTCGTGACCCTGGCCAACGGCGGCTCGCTGATCATCGCCCGCAACGCCCTGGAATTGCCGCAACTGCCGGCCCGCGATCAGGTACGCCTGATCAACACCGTGCCCTCGGCCATCGCCGCGTTGCAGCGCAGCGATGAGATCCCGGCCAGTGTGCGCATCATCAACCTGGCCGGTGAGCCGCTGAAGCAAAGCCTGGTGGATGCGCTCTATCAGAATGCCCCCTGTGGGAGCGAGCTTGTGGCAGCAGAGGCTGTGGCAGCAGAGCCTGTGGAGTCAGTGCCTGTGGGAGCAAAGCTTGCTCCCACAGGCTCGCTCCCACAGGTGGGCGGTGGCGTCGAGCATGTCTACGATCTTTACGGCCCATCCGAGGACACCACCTATTCCACCTGGACCCGCCGCACCGCCGGCGGCACGGCGAACATCGGCCGCCCACTCAAGCACACCGCCAGCTACCTGCTCGATGCCGACCTGCAGCCGGTGCCCCAAGGTGTTTCGGCAGAGCTGTACCTGAGCGGCGCGGGCATCACCCGTGGCTACCTCGGCCGCGCCGCGATGACTGCCGAGAAGTACGTGCCCAACCCGTTTTCCACCACCGGCGAACGCCTGTACCGCACGGGCGACCTGAGCCGTTACCGCGTCGATGGCGTGCTCGAATATCAGGGGCGCATCGACCATCAAGTGAAGATCCGTGGCTTCCGTATCGAGCTGGGGGAAATCGAAGCGCGGCTGCTGCAACAACCCCAGGTGCGTGACGTGGCGGTCCTGGCCCAGGACGCCCCGGGCGGCCAGCAACTGGTGGCCTACGTGGTCGTCCCGGCGCTGAACCTGGATGCCAGCGAAGCCCAACGTGAACTGCGTGAGCAACTCAAGGCCGGGCTCAGGGAGCATTTGCCCGACTACATGATCCCGGCGCACCTGTTGTTCCTTGATCAACTGCCCCTGACCCCCAACGGCAAGCTCGACCGCAAGGCCCTGCCGGACGTGGACACCGGCCTTTTGCAAGTTGGTTATGTCGCGCCGGTCAGTGACCTGGAACAGCAGGTCGCGGCGATCTGGGCCGAAGTGCTCACGTTGAATCGCGTGGGCTTGAACGATCACTTCTTCGAGCTGGGCGGCCATTCGCTGCTGGCGGTCAATGCCGTCTCGCGCATGGCACTCGAACTGGGGCTGACGCTGACCCCGCAACTGATTTTCCAGCACCCCGTCCTGGGGGATTTTGTCGCGCAACTCGACACCGGGGATGGGCCAATCAATGAACAGAAACTGAACAAGCTGGAAGCCCTGCTTGATGAAATGGAGGAAGTCTGATGGACAAGAGTGTTGCTTTGAGGATCGCCAAGCGCTTTATCACTCTGCCGCTGGACAAACGTAAGCTGTACCTGGAGAAGATGCTCGAAGAGGGCGTCTCGCCGGCCAACCTGCCGATTCCCGAGGTCCGTTCCGGGTTCGAAAACATTGCGCTGTCCTACGCCCAGGAACGTCAGTGGTTCCTGTGGCAGATGGACCCTCACAGCTCGGCTTATCACATTCCCAATGCCCTGCGCCTCAAAGGGCCACTGGACGTGCCGGCCCTGGAGCGCAGTTTCAACGCACTGGTCGAGCGCCACGAAAGCTTGCGCACCACCTTCATCGAGCGCGGTGAGCAAGCTGTGCAGTTCATCCACCCGCAGATGCCCTTGTGTGTTGCGGTACAGGCGTTGCCCGCCGGTTCACCGGCCAGCCAGGACGACAGCATCAAGGCTTTCGTCGAGCGCGAAATCGCCCGCCCGTTCGATTTGCGTCAAGGGCCGTTGTTGCGGGTTTCGCTGTTGAAAATCGCCGAGGACGATCATGTGCTGGTGCTGATCCAGCACCACATCGTTGCCGATGGCTGGTCGATGCAGGTGCTGGTGGATGAGCTGGTCCGCCACTACGCCGCCGATACGGCCGGCGAGTCGCTGGTGTTGCCGGAATTGACCGTGCAATACGCCGACTATGCGATCTGGCAGCGTCACTGGCTCGAGGCCGGTGAGCGCGAGCGCCAGTTGGCCTATTGGGTCCAGACCCTGGGCGGCGAACAGCCGGTGCTGGAGTTGCCGTTCGACCATCCGCGCCCGCCCGTGCAAAGCTTTCGCGGTGCGCGGTTGGACCTGAACCTGTCGCCGCAACTGGGGGCAGCGCTCAAGCAGCTGGCCCAGCGTCAAGGGGCCAGCCTGTTCATGGTGTTGCTGGCCTCGTTCCAAGCCTTGTTGCACCGCTACAGCGGCCAGCCGCAGATCCGCGTCGGGGTGCCGGTGGCCAACCGCAATCGGGTCGAGACCGAGGGCCTGATCGGCTTTTTCGTCAACACCCAGGTGCTCAATGCCCATGTCGATGGACAGTTGCCGTTCGCGCATTTGCTCGATCAGGTCAAGCAATCGGCGATGGCGGCCCAGGCGCATCAGGACTTGCCGTTCGAGCAGTTGATCCAAGCCCTGCAACCGGAGCGCAGCCTGAGCCACAGCCCGATCTTCCAGGTCATGTTCAACCATCAGACCTCGGGTGATGCCCAGGCCCGGCAGATGCACTTGCCGCAGCTGGGCATCGAGGACCTGGTGTGGGAAGGGCGCACGGCCCAGTTCGATTTGACCCTGGGCACTTATGAAACCGAGCAGGGCGTCGCCGCGGAACTGACCTACGCCACCGACCTGTTCGAGGCGCAGACCATCGAACGTCTGGCCCATCACTGGCAGAACCTGCTGCAAGGCATCGTCGATGCACCGCAGCAACGCATCGGCGAGTTGCCGTTGCTCGACACCGACCAGCAGCGTCTGACACAGCAAGACTGGCGCCGCGTGGTTGAGCATGACCCCGCGGCGTGTGTGCACCAGCGCATCGCCGAGCAGGCCCGGCTGACCCCGGACGCACTGGCGCTGACCATCGATGGACAGACCCTGACCTACGGGCAACTGGACGCGCGCGCCAACCAGCTCGCCCACCGTTTGCTGGCCTTGGGCGTGACGCCGGACCAGCGCGTGGGCATCGCCGTGGAGCGCAGCGTCGAGATGATTGTCGGCCTGCTGGCGATCCTCAAGTCCGGCGGCGCCTACGTGCCGCTGGACCCGGCGTACCCCGAGGATCGCCTGGCCTACATGATCCAGGACAGCGGCATTGAGTTGCTGCTGACCCAGGCCCGTTTGCAGGCGCGCTTGCCGATCCCGGCGACCCTGCGGACCCTGGTGCTCGACCAGCCGGACGCCGCGTTGCAGGACGCCCCGCGCACCTGCCCGGCGGTACCGTTGACCGCCGAGCACCTGGCCTACGTGATCTACACATCCGGTTCCACCGGCAGACCCAAAGGTGTGATGGTGCGCCATGGCGCGCTGAGCAATTTCGTCACCAGCATGATCGCCCAACCGGGCCTTACGACCAGCGATCGCATGCTGTCGCTGACAACCTTTTCCTTCGACATTTTTGGCCTGGAGATCTACGGGCCGTTGTCGGCTGGAGCCAGCATCGTGCTGACCGGCCAGAACGTGCATCAGGACCCGCAAGCGGTGCTGGCGCTGATCGAACAACATGACGTCAGCGTGCTGCAAGCCACGCCGTCGAGCTGGCGCATGCTGCTCGATCATGAGCAGGCTTCGGTGCTGGCGGGCCGCACATTCCTGTGTGGTGGCGAGGCGTTGCCCCTGGAGTTGGCGCAACGGCTGCTGGCACTTTCGCCGAAGGTCTGGAACCTTTACGGCCCGACCGAAACCACGATCTGGTCGGCGCTGCATCCGTTGAGCCTCGAAAGCAGTCGTCCGTTCCTTGGCAAGCCCCTGGACAACACCGCGCTGTACGTCGTCGGCGGCGACCTGACACTCAACCCGCCCGGGGCGCCGGGGGAACTGCTGATCGGTGGTGACGGCCTGGCTCGCGGTTACTTCCAGCGCCCGGCCCTGACCGCCGAACGTTTTGTGCCGGACCCGTTCTCCACCACCGGCGAACGGCTGTACCGCACCGGTGATCTGACCCGCTATCGGGCCGAAGGCGTGGTCGAGTACATCGGCCGCATCGACCATCAAGTCAAAATCCGCGGCTTGCGCATCGAGCTGGGTGAAATCGAAGCCGCACTGTTGGCCCAGGAGAACGTGCGTGAAACCGTGGTGGTGGCCCATGAAGGCCCGACCGGTGCGCAACTGGTGGGCTACGTGGTGCTCACCGGCAACGAAGGGACCATCCCGGAAAACGAGGCTGCGGCACGCACCGCCCTCAAGACCGCGCTCAAGGCGCAATTGCCCGAGTACATGGTCCCGGCGCACCTGGTGTTCCTGGCGCAACTGCCGTTGACGCCCAACGGCAAGGTCGATCGCAAGGCGTTGCCTGCCCCGGATGCCGGCGATTTGCAACAGGCTTACGTGGCGCCCCGCAGTCAGCGTGAGCAGCAGGTGGCGGCGATCTGGCAGGAGGTGCTCAAGCTCGAGCGAGTAGGGCTGGAGGACAACTTCTTCGAATTGGGCGGGCATTCGCTGTTGGTCACCCAGGTGGTCTCGCGGGTCCGGCGCACGCTGGGTATCGAGGTGCCGCTGCGCAGCTTGTTCGAGCACAGCACGTTGCGCGATTTTGTCAGTGCCTTCGAGCTGGGCCAAGGTGAACAACCGTTGGCGATGGTGCCGGTGCCCCGTGACAAACCGCTGTCGCTGTCGTTTGCCCAGGAACGCCAGTGGTTCCTGTGGAAAATGGACCCCGACAGCGCTGCCTACAACATTCCCACAGCGCTGCGGCTGCGCGGGGTGTTGGACAAAATAGCCCTGCGCCGCAGTTTTGAAGCACTGGTGACGCGTCACGAAAGCCTGCGCACCCTGTTCGTGGAAGACGATGGGGTGACCTGCCAGGTGATCCGTGCGCAAGGGCAGGTCGATTTCGTCGAGCAGCGTCTGGCCGGCAATGATGAGGCCAGTATCCAGGCCTTCATCGAGCAGCAGACGCAAGCCCCGTTCGATCTCTTGAACGATGCACTATTGCGTGTGGCATTGCTGGCGTTGGGTGAGCAGGAGCACATTTTGGTGCTGACTCTGCATCACATCGTGTCTGACGGCTGGTCGTTGCAGGTGATGGTCGACGACCTGATGAGCCTGTATTCGGCCTTCACCCAGGGGCAGCCCGCGCAGTTGCCAGCGTTGGCGGTGCAATACGCCGACTATGCCGTCTGGCAGCGCCAATGGATGGCTGCCGGTGAACGGGATCGCCAACTGGGCTACTGGACCGAGCAATTGGGGGGTGAGCAGACGCTGCTGGAGCTGCCCACCGACCATCCGCGCCCGGCGCAGCAGAGCATGCGCGGCGCGCGTTTGCCGATTGTGCTGGATCGCTCGCTGAGCGATGCCCTCAAAGCGTTGGCTCGACGGGAAAACGTCACGCTGTTTGTGCTGCTGCTCGGATCTTTCCAAGCGTTGTTGCACCGCTACAGTGGTCAGGCCGACATCCGGGTCGGGGTGCCGATTGCCAACCGCCAGCGCCTGGAAACCGAGCGGTTGATCGGGTTCTTCGTCAATACCCAGGTGCTGCGGGCGCAGTTTCACGGCGATCTGACTGGCGCCGGTTTGCTGCAACAGCTCAAACAGACGGCTATGGCTGCGCAGATGCATCAGGACCTGCCGTTCGAGCAATTGGTCGATGCCTTGCAGCCGCAGCGTAACCTGAGCCACAGCCCGCTGTTCCAGGCCATGTTCAACCATCGCAACGAAACTGCCTCGGCCCTCGAAGACGCATTGCCGGGCCTGGCGGTCGACCCCCTTGGCTGGGAGCAGCGCACCGCGCAGTTCGACCTGAGCCTGGAGACCACCGATAGCCCGCAAGGCCTGCACGCCGCGCTGATCTACGCGACCGACCTGTTCGAGCCGGCCACCCTCGAGCGCATGGGCCAGCATTGGCTCAACCTGTTGCAAGGCATGGTGCAGGACCTGCAACAGCCCGTTGCGCAGTGGGCGTTACTGGACGATGACGAACGTCGGCAGATGCTCGTCGACTGGAATGCGACGGCGGTTTCATACCCGCTCGATCGCAGTGTCCAGGGGCTGATCGAAGAGCAGGTGCGCAGGACCCCGGATGCTCCGGCCCTGGTGTTCGGCGAGCAACGCCTGAGCTACGGCGAGCTCAACGCCCGGGCCAATCGCTTGGCGCACACATTGATCGAGCATGGCGTGGGCCCGGATGTGCTGGTGGGCATCGCCGTGGAACGTTCTGTGGAAATGGTCCTGGGGTTGTTGGCGATTCTCAAGGCCGGCGGTGCCTATGTGCCGCTGGACCCTGAATATCCACGGGATCGCCTGGCCTATATGTTCGAAGACAGCGGCATCGGTTTGCTGCTGACCCAGCAGCATCTGTTGGAGCAGTTGCCGATCCCGGACGGGCTGCGCAGCCTGGTGCTGGACCTGCCTGGCGACGGGGTGTACGCCGGTCGCGACACGAATCCGGACGTCGAGGTCGACGGTGAAAACCTGGCGTATGTGATCTACACCTCCGGTTCCACCGGCAAGCCCAAGGGCGCAGGCAATCGGCACTCGGCCCTGGTCAACCGGCTGTGCTGGATGCAGCAGGCCTATGGGCTCGATGCCACGGACAGCGTGCTGCAAAAAACCCCGTTCAGTTTCGACGTGTCGGTGTGGGAGTTCTTCTGGCCGCTGCTGACCGGCTCGACGCTGGTGGTGGCCGCGCCGGGCGCTCATCGCGACCCGACGCAACTGATCGAACTGATCACCGCGCACCGCATCACTACGCTGCACTTTGTGCCGTCGATGTTGCAGGCGTTTGTGCAGGACCCGCACGTGGCCGAATGCACCAGCCTGAAGCGGATCGTGTGCAGCGGCGAAGCCCTGCCGGTGGATGCGCAGCAGCAGGTGTTCGCCAAACTGCCGAACGCCGGCCTGTACAACCTCTACGGCCCGACCGAGGCCGCCATCGACGTCACCCATTGGACCTGTGTCGAGGAGGGGCGCGACAGCGTGCCGATTGGCCAGCCGATTGCCAATCTGGGCACCTACATTCTGGATGATGAATTAACGCCGGTGCCGGTGGGGGTGATTGGCGAGTTGTACCTTGCGGGCGAGGGCTTGGCCCGTGGTTACCATCGGCGTGCAGCGCTGACGGCCGAGCGGTTCGTGACCGGCCCCTTCGGTCACGGTCAGCGGTTGTACCGAACCGGCGACCTGGCGCGTTACCGCACCGATGGCGTGATCGAATACGCCGGACGCATGGACCATCAGGTGAAAATCCGTGGTTTGCGCATTGAGCTGGGGGAAATCGAAGCGCGCCTGGCCGAACACGATGAGGTGCGCGAAACCGTCGTCATCGCCCAGGACGGTACTTTACTGGTGGCCTACCTGGTGCCCACCGGCGCTGAACTGCTGAGCGCCGAAGACGCTGTTCGCCAGGCGCTGCAAGGCCGCCTCAAGGCGCATCTGAGTCAGTCGTTGCCCGACTACATGGTGCCGCAGCATTGGGTGTGGCTGGAAAAAATGCCCGTCAGCCCCAACGGCAAACTGGAGCGCAAGGCGCTGCCCAAAGCGGATATCGGCGCCAGCCCCAAGGCTTACATCGCGCCGAATACAGCCATCGAACAGACGCTGGCCGGTATCTGGCAAAGCGTGCTCGGCCGCGAGCAAGTGGGTGTCAGTGACAACTTCTTCGAGCTGGGGGGCGATTCGATCATTTCCATCCAGGTGGTCAGCCGGGCCCGTCAGGCCGGGATCCATTTCAGCCCCAAGGACCTGTTCGTCCACCAGACCATCCAGGGGCTCGCCAGCGTGGCAACCCTGGGTGACAGCGGACCGGGCATTGACCAGGGCCCGGTGACGGGGAGCGCAGTGTTGCTGCCCTTCCAGCAATTGTTTTTCGAACAGGACCTGGTCGAGCCTCATCACTGGAACCAGTCGGTGCTGCTCAAGGGGTTGCGGCCTGTCCACGCCGGGCATCTGGAGCAGGCGTTGCAGGCGCTGGTTATCCACCACGATGCCTTGCGCCTGGCCTTCGCGCACGAGAACGACGCCTGGACGGCCCGCCATCAGACCCTTGTCGAGCAAGAGTCGGTCTGGCGTCGCTCACCGCTGTTGTGGACCGCCGAGGTGGCAGATACCCCTGCGCTCGAGCGCTTGGCCGAACAAGCCCAGCGCAGCCTGGAACTGGAAAGCGGCGCATTGCTGCGGGGGGTACTGGCAAGCCTCGCCGATGGCAGCCAACGGCTGTTGCTGGTGATTCATCACCTGGTGGTGGACGGCGTGTCCTGGCGCATTCTGCTGGAAGACCTGCAACAGGCTTACGAACAACTGCAAGCCGGCCAGGCGCCGAAACTGCCCGCCAAGACCAGTGCCACCCAGGCCTGGGCGCAACGATTGAAAACCCATGCCGGCAGTGCGGCGTTCCAGGCCCAGATGGCTTATTGGCAAGGGCAGCTTGAGGGCGCTCGCAACGATCTGCCCTGTGACCGGCCTCAGGGCGAATTGCGCAGGTGTCACGAGGCGCAGGTGCAGACGCGCCTGGACAAGGAGCAGACCCGACGACTCTTGCAGCAAGCGCCAACGGCCTACCGCACCCAGGTCAACGATTTGCTGTTGACGGCACTGGCCCGGGTGATCGGTCGTTGGACCGCCGATGCCTCGACCTTGATTCAGCTGGAGGGTCATGGCCGTGAGACGCTGTTCGATGGCCTGGAACCGGATCTGGACCTGAGCCGCAGCGTTGGCTGGTTCACCAGCCTGTTCCCGGTGCGGCTGACACCGGCGGCGACCCTTGAGGATTCGATCAAGGCGATCAAGGAGCAATTACGCGCGATACCCGATAAAGGGCTCGGCTTCGGTGTGCTGCGTTACCTGGGGGATGAGGTGACACGTCGTACCCTGGCGGCGCTGCCCATGCCGCAGATCACCTTCAATTACCTGGGACAGTTCGACAGCGGATTTACCGATGACGCCGACGGGCTGTTCATTCCGGCCAGCGAACCGGCGGGCACGCCACAGAGCCCTTTGGCGCCGCTGGACAATTGGCTGACGCTCAACGGCAGCGTCTACGCGGGCGAGTTGAGCATTGACTGGACATTCAGCACGCAGATGTTCGATGAGTCGACAATCCAGGCGCTGGCCTTGGATTATGGTCGGGAGTTGCAGGCGTTGATTGACCATTGTTGCCAGGCGCAGCATCAGGGTTTCACACCGTCGGACTTCCCGCTGGCCGGCTTGAACCAGACCCAGCTGGACGCATTGCCACTGGCGCCGCGGCAAATCGAAGATATCTACCCGTTATCGCCGATGCAGCAGGGCATGCTGTTCCATTCGCTGTATGAGCAACAGGCCGGTCACTACATCAACCAACTGCGGGTTGACGTCCAAAGGCTGGACGTCGAGCGCTTCCGCCAGGCCTGGCAAGCGGCCATGGACGCCCATGAAGTGCTGCGCAGCAGTTTTGTCTGGGAGGGTGATTTCAAGCGGGCGCTGCAGGTCGTACACAAACAGCTGGAGGTTGCGTTCCTGTTCCACGACTGGGACGCCAGAGCGAATCCTTCTCAGGACCTGGACGCCCTGGCGTTGACGCAGCGCCAGCAGGGTTTCGAGCTGGATGCGGCGCCGTTGCTGCGTTTGGTGGTGGTGCGGGTGGCAGAGGATCGCTATCACTTGATCTACACCAGCCATCACATCCTGATGGACGGTTGGAGCAACTCGCAGTTGCTTGGTGAGGTATTGCAACGCTACAGCGGCCAGGCACCGGCCCGGACATCCGGGCGCTACCGCGACTACATCGACTGGCTGCAACGCCAGGATGCGGCGGCCAGCGAAGCGTTCTGGACGCCTGTGCTGCAAAGCCTGGAGGCGCCGACACGGCTGGCCGATGCCGTTGCATCACCGGCCCAGGCCGGCGATGGTCATGGCGACCATGTGCAGGTCCTGGATGAGGCGCTGACCCGACGCCTGGAAGCCTTCGCCCGCACCTCGAAAGTTACCGTCAACACGCTGGTGCAGGCCGCGTGGCTGCTGCTGTTGCAGCGTTACACCGGCAAAGACACCGTGGCCTTCGGCGCGACGGTGGCCGGTCGCCCGGCGGATCTGCCGGGTATCGAGCAGCAGATCGGCCTGTTCATCAACACCTTGCCGGTGATCGCCAGCCCACGGGCCGAGCAATCCCTGGACAGTTGGTTGCAAGCGGTGCAGACGCAAAACCTGGCGCTGCGCGAGTTCGAGCACACCGCGTTGCTGGACATCCAGCGCTGGGCCGGGCAGGGCGGGGACGCGTTGTTCGACAGCCTGTTGGTGTTCGAAAACTATCCGATTGCCCAGGCTTTGGAACAGGGCGCGCCGGACGGCCTGCGCTTTGGTCCGCCGCTTACCCAGGAACAGACCAGCTACCCGTTGACGCTGTTGGTGGGATTGGACCGGCAACTGTCGGTGCACATGAACTACGAGAAGGCGAGTTTCTCGACGGACACGGTGCAACGGCTGGCGGCCCATCTGGCGCAGTTGCTGGGACAGATGACCGAGGGCAGCGAGCGTTGCCTGGGTGAACTGTCGATGCTGGCGTTCGATGAGCATCAGCGCCTGACCCATGACTGGAACCCGGTGGACGCACCGTTCGAGCAAGCGCTGTGCATTCACCAGATGATCGCCCGTCAGGTTGAGGCCACGCCAGATGCCCTGGCGGTGACCTTTGCCAACACCCAACTGAGCTACAGCGAACTGGACGGCCGCGCCAATCGCCTGGCCCATAAACTCATCGAACTGGGTGTGGGCCCGGAAGTGCGAGTAGGCGTGGCAATGCCGCGTTCCGAGCACCTGCTGATCGCCTTGCTGGCGGTGCTCAAGACCGGTGGCGCCTACGTGCCGCTGGACCCGGATTACCCGGCCGAGCGCGTGGCCTACATGCTCGACGACAGCCGTGCGCGGGTGTTGCTGACTGAGGACGCGGTGGCGGCGACGCTGAGCGTTTCGGTCGAGACCGCTGTGTTGAAGCTCGATCAGCTCGATTTGACGCAATACCCACTGAGCGCACCGCAGACCCAAGTCACGCCGGACAACCTCGCCTACGTGATCTACACCTCCGGCTCCACCGGCAAGCCCAAGGGCGTGGCGATTGCCCATCGCAACGTGCTGGCGCTGATCGACTGGTCCAAATCGGTCTACAGCCGCGACGACATCCAGGGTGTGCTCGCTTCAACTTCCGTGTGCTTCGATCTGTCGGTGTGGGAGCTGTTCGTGACCCTGGCCAACGGCGGCTCGCTGATCATCGCCCGCAACGCCCTGGAATTGCCGCAACTGCCGGCCCGCGATCAGGTACGCCTGATCAACACCGTGCCCTCGGCCATCGCCGCGTTGCAGCGCAGCGATGAGATCCCGGCCAGTGTGCGCATCATCAACCTGGCCGGTGAGCCGCTGAAGCAAAGCCTGGTGGATGCGCTCTATCAGAATGCCCCCTGTGGGAGCGAGCTTGTGGCAGCAGAGGCTGTGGCAGCAGAGCCTGTGGAGTCAGTGCCTGTGGAGTCAGTGCCTGTGGGAGCAAAGCTTGCTCGCGATAGCGTCCTATCGGCTGGCCCATGTGAGACTGACCCACCGCCATCGCGAGCAAGCTTTGCTCCCACAGGCTCGCTCCCACAGGTGGGCGGTGGCGTCGAGCATGTCTACGATCTTTACGGCCCATCCGAGGACACCACCTATTCCACCTGGACCCGCCGCACCCCCGGCGGCACGGCGAACATCGGCCGCCCACTCAAGCACACCGCCAGCTACCTGCTCGACGCCGACCTGCAGCCGGTGCCCCAAGGCGTTTCGGCAGAGCTGTACCTGAGCGGCGCGGGCATCACCCGTGGCTACCTCGGCCGCGCCGCGATGACCGCCGAGAAGTACGTGCCCAACCCGTTTTCCACCACCGGCGAACGCCTGTACCGCACGGGCGACCTGAGCCGTTACCGCGTCGATGGCGTGCTCGAATATCAGGGGCGCATCGACCATCAGGTGAAGATCCGCGGCTTCCGTATCGAGCTGGGGGAAATCGAAGCGCGGCTGCTGCAACAACCCCAGGTGCGTGACGTGGCGGTCCTGGCCCAGGACGCCCCGGGCGGCCAGCAACTGGTGGCTTACGTGGTGGCTGCGGCGTTGCAACTGGACGAAAGCAATCTGCGCGCTCAGCTCAAGGCAGGCCTCAAGGAACACCTGCCGGACTACATGATCCCGGCGCACCTGTTGTTCCTCGATCAACTGCCGCTGACGCCCAACGGCAAGCTCGACCGCAAGGCTCTGCCAGCCGTGGAGACCGGGTTGTCGCACAGCGGTTACGAAGCTCCCGTCAGCGAACTGGAGCAACAGATTGCCTGCATCTGGCAAGAGGTGCTGGAAGTGGAACAGGTCGGTCGCAACGACCATTTCTTCGAACGCGGCGGTCACTCGCTGCTGGCGACCCAGGCTGTCTCACGCTTGCGCAAGCTGACGGACTATCCCCTGAGCCTGCGTGATCTGTTCAATTATCCGCAGCTCAAGGCGCTGGCGGCCCTGATTGCCGGGGACGTGGCTGGGCAGGTCCGGGCCGGTGATTCCCGTGAGGTTCGGCTCAAGGCCCATGGGCCGCTGCGTTCGGCACCGCTGTCGCTGGTACAGCGGCGTTTGTGGATCGCCGAACAATTGTCCGGCGGCACGTCGGCTTATGGCATGCCCATGGCGCTGCGCCTGTGCGGTGGATTGTCGGTACCGCACCTGATGAGCAGCTTTGCCGAAGTGGTCCGCCGTCATGACGTGTTGCGCACCGCGTATGTCCAGGACGAAGAGGGCGATCCGCTGGCGTTGATTGCCGACGAGGTGCACCTGCACTTCCCGGTGATCGATTTGTCCGAGCTCTCGCCCGCTGCCCAGCAGGAACAGGTGGTTCAGGCGACGCTGGAGAATGCACGCACCCCCATCGACCTGGAGCAGGCACCGCTGTTGCGCGGTCGGATCCTGCGCTTGGGGCCGACCGAACATGTGTTGTTGTACGCCATGCATCACATCATCTTCGATGGCTGGTCGATGGGGCTGTTGATCGACGAACTGGTGCAGGTCTATGAAGCGTCCCTCACCGGTAAACCGATGCCGCTGGCACCCCTGGAGGTTCAGTACCAAGACTTTGCGCTGTGGCAGCAGGCGCTGGAAGAGCAGGGCGTCCTGGCGCGTCAGGCCGAGTACTGGAAACACCGCCTCAGCGGCTACGAGGGACGCCTGGACCTGCCGCTGGACAGCCCTCGGGGCCAGACAGCGTCCTATGACGGCGATGCGCTGCAGTTCCAGCTTTCCAGCGGGTTGAGCGGGGCATTGCGCCGGTTGTCCAGCGAAGTCGGGGTCACGCTGTACAGCACGCTGCTGGCGTCCTTCCAGGTGCTATTGCATCGGGTTAGCGGGGCGCAAGACCTGGTGGTCGGCGCCGACGTGGCGGGTCGTGAACAGCCGGAGCTTGAGCGGCTGATCGGTTTCTTCGTCAACGTGCTGCC
Organism: Pseudomonas sp. Lb2C2; assembly: GCF_052112205.1. Taxonomy (NCBI): domain Bacteria; kingdom Pseudomonadati; phylum Pseudomonadota; class Gammaproteobacteria; order Pseudomonadales; family Pseudomonadaceae; genus Pseudomonas; species Pseudomonas sp. Lb2C2. The sequence goes on from NZ_JAUTYW010000004.1 coordinate 41,108, forward strand.
TCTGCGTTCGCGCTTGGACGCCGATGCCACGTTCGCCAGCTTCCTGGCGCACACCCAGGACAACCTGCTCGGCGCGCTGGAGCATCAGGACTTGCCGTTCGACCAGATCGTCGACGCCTCGGGCGTACCGCGCCACAAGGCCATGAACCCATTGCTCCAGGTGTTGTTCGTGATGAACAACGTGCCGGTGCGCACCCGCTCCATGGCGGGATTGAGCTTGGAGTTCCTGCCGGCGCTGGAGACCCATTCTAAATTCGACATGGCGTTGTTCGTTGACGAAGAAGAAGGGCAATTGCGCGGTAATTGGCAATTCGCCACAACCTTGTTCGGACATGAGCGCATTCAGCACCTGATTCAGGCCTGGACAGCCCTGTTGGAACAGATCGTCGCTGATCAGGACATTCAATTGGGAGCTATCAGCATGCCAGTCGACAACGTGGCGGCAGCCGTCACGCCTGCCACCGTCCCAGGGCCCAAGGCCGACAAACTGGGCAAGTTTCTCAAGCGCTCCGTGACACCGCTTGCCACGCCTCGTGCGGCGCGGGTGCGTGAATCACTGGTGGCTGCGCCCCAGCGATTCCCCTTGATGCTGGAGCCGGGTGAGCCCCATCTGGACGTCATTGAGTGGATCCACCAGAACCGGCCGTTGATCGAGCAAAAGCTGGCCGAGCATGCGGGCATTCTGTTCCGCGGTTTCGAGCTGGACGGTATCCAGGGTTTTGAAGCGTTCGCCGAAGCGATACAGCCAGGCCTCTATGGTCAGTACGGTGATCTGCCGAAGAAAGAAGGGGGCAAGAACACCTACCGTTCCACGCCGTACCCCGAGCGCAAGATGATCCTGTTCCACAACGAAAGCTCCCACCAGGACCGCTGGCCGCGCAAGCAGATGTTCTATTGCGAGCAGGCCGCGCCCGTAGGGGGGGCAACCCCGGTGGTGGATTGCCGCTTGATGTTTGAAAAGTTGCCGGCCGATCTTCGCGAGAAGTTCGAAGACAAAGGCCTGCTCTACGTACGCACCTTCACCGACAAACTCGACGTGTCGTGGCAGCACTTCTTCAAGACCGAAGACCGCCTTGAAGTGGAAGCCCGTTGCCGGGCGGGTGGTATCCAATGGCGCTGGCTCGATAACGACGAATTGCAGACCCGCACACCGGGGCCCGCGATCATCACCCACCCGATCACCGGGGAGAAGTCGTTCTTCAATCAGGTGCAATTGCATCACATCTATTGGCTGGACCCGGACGTACGGCAGGACTTGTTGTCGATGTTCGGCCTGGAGCGCATGCCCCGGCACGTGTATTACGGCGACGGCACACCGATTGAAGACGAGGTGATGGCGCGTATCGGTGAGTTGTACGAAGCCTGTGCGGTGCGTTTCGACTGGCAGAAAGGCGATGTGATCCTGCTGGACAACATGCTGGTGGCCCACGCCCGCGATCCATTCGAGGGACCACGCAAGATCGTGGTCGCCATGGGCGACATGTACGAGCGCAGCAGTCTTGAGCGTTCGTCGGCCGCCGGGCAAACCGCCCAGGGCGCACTCAATACCGAGGAAGCTGGAGCATGAACGAGAACACGATGGATGCGTACAACCCGGGTTTCGCCCTGACGCCCGAGCAACAACGGGTACTTGAGCAACTGTCCAGTACGGCGACCAGCGGCCAGGCGTTGCGCTGGCTGGACGTGCTCATTGACGGCGATCTCGATCCGCAGCGATTGCAGGCCGCCTTCGATACGCTACTGGCGCAGCAGCCGATGCTGCTGACGCAACTGGCCAAGGTCGCCGGTTTCCATGGTTTGCGTCAGGCCGCCGCCAGTGCCGGGCGTTTCCCGCTGACGATACGGGCGGGGGAGCAGCAGGCCGAGGAAGTCCAGGCGCAGATCAGCGAATCGATGAGCCGCGCTTTTGTGGTCGGCGAATCCGAAAGCGTCCAGGCTGTGCTTTATCGCTTGGCGCCACGGCAATGGCGACTGGTGCTGGGCATCGTCCGTTCCAGTGCCGATGCGCAATCCCTGAATCTGCTGCTTGAACACGTACAGCAAGCGTACGCCGGGGGCCAGGTGGCGCAAGACGAGGCGCCGGGCGAGTTTGCCCAGTACCTGGAATGGCGCAGCGAAGTGGTGCTGGATGAAGACGCCGCCAGCGCACGAACCTACTGGCAGCAACACCTGCAAGGCGCGCAGGTGGATATCACCACGCCATGGTTGGCGGCGCGCAGTGCCAGCGGTGAGGCCGGTGCCGCCGACACCCGCGTCTCGCTGCCCCTGGCGCCGGCGCAAAGTGAGGCTTTGCAAAGCCTCGCCGAGCAGCTTGGCCAGCCGCTGGCCACGCTGCTGCAAGGCGCGTGGTGGGCGTTGCTGGGACGTTTGAGCGGGCTTGAACAGGCCTTGGTCGGCGTGCGCCATGACAGCCGCGACGACTATGAATACTTCGCCAATGCCGTGGGCGTGTTCGAGAAAACCCTGCCGCTTTGCGTTTCGTTGCCTGCCACCGTGTCGTTCAGCGAGTGGTTGGGTGAGCTGGCGGCGCGTCTCGAAGCGCATCGCACCTGGCAGGAGTACTGGGCGCCGGAACTGTCACCGGATGCGGCGTACCCGGCCTACGGCTTCACGGTAGGGCAGGCGAGCCCTGCCGGGAACAGTGGCGGTCTGAACTGGGTTGCCTCAGCGCCCGCGCGCGTGCCGGCAGAACCGTTCGAGTTGCTGTTGCAGGTTCAATTGAACGGTGCCCAGCGGCTTGCCGCCGTCGATCTGTATTACGCCTGCTCGCATTATTCAGCGGCCTCGGCCAACGCCGTGCTGGAACAGTACGGCGTGCTGTTGGACTCGATCCTTGCCGCTCCCCACGCTGCGCTGGCGCAGCTTGGCCTGCTCGGTCACGCCCAAGCGCAGCGCTTGCTGGCGATCAACCCGCCGATGCAGGCCTTGGCGGATAATCGTTATCTGCCGCAGCGCATCGCCGACCTGGCGATTCTTACACCGGACGCCATCGCCCTGACCGACGCCCTTTCGCAACTGAGCTATGGCCAGTTGCAAGCCCAGGTCGACAGCGTGGCGCTGGGGCTCAAGCAGCAAGGCGTGGGCCGCGGTTCGATTGTCGCGCTGGCGTTGCCGCGCTCGGCGGATCTGGTGATTGCAATGCTGGCGAGCTGGCGCATCGGGGCGGCGTATCTGCCACTTGACGTGCAGTGGCCCCAGGCGCGCCAGGCGTTGATGCTGGAACAGGCCGGCGCGGCACTGTTGCTGACCGATGCGGCGCATCTGCCAGCCTGGCAGGGACAGCCGTACAAGGCGCTGATATTGGTTGAACTCAGTCAGTCGGCAGCGCCATTGCCAACGCTCGCCACCCAAGGCAATGACATCGCCTATGTATTGTTTACGTCCGGTTCCACCGGGGTGCCAAAAGGTGTGGTGATCGAGCATCGGCAATTGCTCAACTACACCGCCCAGGCCAGTCAGGCCCTGGGGCTGGCGCAGTGCAAAAACGTCGGGTTCAGTTCCACCGTGGCGGCGGACCTGGGCAACACGGCGTTGTTTGGCGCGTTGTTCAATGGCGCCACCCTGCATGTGGCCAGCGACGAGCAAATGCAGGACGGCGCGTTGTTTGCCCAGTACCTGCAACAGCAACGGATCGACTGCCTGAAAATCGTGCCGTCGCACCTTGCGGCGCTGCTCGACAGTGAGCAGGCGACCCTGCCGCATACGCTGATTCTGGGTGGCGAGCCGATTGCGCCGACGCTGGTCGAGCGCATCTCGCGGTTGCGCAGCGATTGCCGGGTGTTCAACCACTACGGGCCGACCGAAGCCACGGTCGGAGTGATGATTCATCCGGTGTCGCTGGACGGCGCTGCCGACGATTGTTCGGCGCTGACCCAGGTGCTGGGCAACAACCAGGTCTACGTGCTGGATGCCGATCTGCAGTTGGCGCCGGTGGGCGTGCTGGGCGAGGTGTACCTGGGCGGTGCGCAGTTGTGCCGGGGTTACCTGAATGCCGAGGCCGATGAGCAGACGTTCATCCAGAGTCCGTTTGATCCGGCGCAGCGTTTATATCGCACCGGCGACCTGGCGCGTTATCGCCCGGACGGGGCGATCCAGTTGCATGGTCGGCGCGATCAGCAGGTCAAGGTGCGCGGATTCCGTATTGAACTGGCGGAGATCGAGGCCGAGCTTCTGCGCATGCCGCAGGTGGCCGAAGCCCTGGTGCTGCCGGCGGCATCGGCCGAGCAGGGGCTGTTGGCCTTTGTCGTGGCGCAGCAGGGAAGGTCGACGGGCTTGCTCGACACCGCGCGCGCTGAGCTCAGTGACCGCCTACCCAGCGTGATGGTTCCACAGCGCCTGCACCTGATCGAACAGTTCCCGCGACTGGCCAACGGCAAGATCGATCGCAAGGCGCTGCAGCAGTTGGCGGGTAGGGCGGTGGATGACGAAGACGCTGCACCACGTGACGCGCTGGAGCAATTGCTCGCCGCGCGCATGGCGCAATTGCTTGGGCTGGAGCGATTGGGCATCGACCGCGACTTCTTCGCCGCCGGAGGTCATTCGCTGCTGGTGATCAAGTTGGTGGCCGGTATTCGCAAGTTGTTGCAGTGCGAAATTCATCCGGGGCTGGTCTTCGATCATCCCACCGTGGCGTCGTTGGCAGTGGCCTTGCGGGCACTGGAGAGCAGCCCGGGGCAACTGGAGAAAATGGCCCAGGTACGCCTGCGCATGGAGGCAATGAGCCCCGAGGAAAAGGCCCTCCTGACCGAACAGGCGCGGCAGCTGCAAGCCGCCAGGGCTGCGCAAGGCAGCTGACAGGGCATGAACGAAAGGCCGTCGCCCGACAGCGACGGCCTTTTTTTTATCTTTTTCGCGAATGATAAATAAACTCATTCCGGTTTTTGGCAGGTGCTGCGTCTTACTTAGGTATGTGGGCAAATCGGGTCGGGCAGGACGTCCAGGCACCGGGTTTGTTCAGCAAGATTTCGCCGTCGTCCAGCCTGATGACCGCGCCCGGGGAGGGGCCGGTCGGCCACGCACTGAGGCATTGCCCTGAGGCAATCGATCGTGCGGGTTCACAGGTGCTGGCGAGCGGCGGGCCCTTCGGCCCCATGGACTTTTACTTCTACCAATAATAGAGAGCACGATGTCATCCATTCATGAGTTGAAACCTCTGTTCAAGGCACTCGTCATGTCCCGCGGCCTGCGTTCGCGGCGGGTGTTGGCCGGTCTGGGGTTGGTCTGTGTACTGCCGCTCAGTGCTCAGGTGATGGCGCAAGACGTCAGCATCGACATCCCTGCGCAACCGCTGCCGCAGGCACTGCAAGCGTTCGGTCAGCAGACCAACCAGCAAGTGATCTACAACGCTGGCGACATGGCCGGGCTGAAAAGCACCCGCGTCAGCGGCACAATGAGCCCGCAGGCGGCCATCGCCGAATTGCTCAAGGGCACTGGCGTGCGCTACAGCCTCGAGGGCAATACCCTGATGCTGATGCGCAGCCCTGCCACGGGAGGCCTTGAGCTGGGTGCGACCACCATCAGTGCACAAGCGTTGGACGCGACAACCGAAGGCAGTAATTCCTACACCAGCAAGGCCGTGACCCTTGGCAAGGGCACCCACACCCTCAAGGAAATTCCCCAGTCGATCACCGTGATGACGCGCAAGCAGATGGATGACCAGAACCTGGTCAGCCTCAAGGACGCCGTCAACCAGACCACCGGCATCGTCGGCCTGCAGGGCGTTGGCCAAGGCATGATCCTGTCGTCACGCGGTTTCCAGATCGACGATTGGCAATACGATGGTGTGCCGATCCTGCGTAACAACTATTCGCTGGGCAACTGGGCGACCCAGGACCTGATCTTCTTCGACCGCCTGGAAATCATGCGCGGCGCGGCCGGCCTGCTGCAAGGCACTGGCAGCCCCGGTGGTGCTGTCAACCTGGTGCGCAAGCGTGGCCAGAGTGCACCGACCGTGACCTTGACCGGCAAGGCCGGGTCCTGGGATCACTACGGTCTGCAATTGGACGCTGGCGGCCCGCTGAACCAGGCCGGCAACATCCGCGGCCGCGTCGTCATCGATGAAGACCAGAGCAACTCGTTCGTCGACTATGCGTGGAGCAAGACCCACTCGTTGTACGGTGCGTTGGACGTCGACCTGAGCGAAGACACCACCCTGGGTTTCGCGGTCAGCCAATCCAATGGCGAATCGCGCGGCAACATCCGTGGCCTGCCACGCTACGCCAACGGTTCGATGCCGGACGTGTCGCGTTCGACCTACACGGGGGCGCGTTGGAACCGTTCTGAAATCGATGTCACCACCTACTACACCGACCTGGAGCATCGCTTCAACGAGGACTGGGCGTTCAAGGTGGGTGCCGTGTACATGACCGAAGACAACCAGGCGAAAAACCAGCGAGTGCAAAGGCTTGGCGGTCTAAACCCTGATGGCAGTGGCGTGCAATATGCCGACTTCGTGACTGATTTCCAGTCCACGAAGTCTGGTCTGGACATGAACCTGACCGGCAAGTTCGAAGCCTTGTCGATGGAGCAGGAAGTCATGCTCGGCGGCAACTTCTCGCAGTTGGAGACGGATGATAAATACGCCCGTACATTCAACAATACCAGCGATAGCATCTTTGACTTGAACAATGACCGGCCGGACATCAGCTATGAGAGTCTGATCAACAGCCCGGGCGGACGGGGCGTCCTCAGTAAGTACGATATTCGCCAGAAGGGTGTGTATGGCACCTGGCGCGTGAAGCCTGTCGATGATCTGACGCTGGTGCTGGGTTCCCGGGTCAGTTGGTATGACTTCAGCTACAAGTCGAGAACCGAAGACTCCGCCGGTATTACCCCATACACGGCAAGCACCGGAACTGAAACCGGAGTGGTCACGCCCTACGGCGGTATCATCTATGACCTGAGCCGCGAATGGGCGGTATACGCCAGCTACACCGATGTGTTCCAGCCCCAGACCGAGGTCGATACCAGCGGTTCGGTGCTCAAGCCCATCGTCGGCACCAACTACGAAGTTGGTCTCAAGGGTGAGCTGATGGACGGTCGGGTCAATACCTCCCTGGCTGTCTTCCGTTACGATCACGAGAACCGTGCCATCGAAGACACCGCTGGAGGGATGGTATGTCAGGGCGGGTACTGCTCGGCAGCCTCGGGGAAAGTGCGCAGCCAGGGTATCGATGCCGAAATCAGTGGTGAAGTTATGGACAACCTGCAGCTGTTCGCGGGCTACACCTACAACACCACCAAGTACCTGGAGGAGCCGGGGAAAGACGGTGTTGTCTTCAGTAGCTGGACGCCGAAACACATGCTACGGGTGTGGGGCAATTATCAACTGACCGGTGATTGGAGCCGTGTCAGCACCGGTCTGGGCTTTACCACCCAAAGTCACACACTGGTTTATGAACAGAAGATGGACGTCCCGGGTTATACCGTGTGGAATGCCCGTATCGGTTACCAGCTGACGCCGGAAATCGCTTTGGCGGTCAACGCCAACAACCTGTTCGACAAGACGTACATAACCCCCGCTTACAACCAGCTTGATGGCAACAACAACTTCGGGGATCCGCGTAACCTGATGTTCAGCGTGAAGTACACTCCGGAGTTCTGATTCTTGGGGGAGTGAGATAGACCCGCCTTGTGCGTGAGGTTGTTTGCTTAAGGAGACGGCGCTTTTTCCGGATGGGAAAGCGCCGTTTTCTTTTGGGTTGGATTGGGTGCATATCCGTTGCTGCGGTAACGGCTGCTTATGGTTCCGCCCTTACGGCGGCTCACTTTCGCGCTCTTCCAAAAGTGACCCGCTGTAAGAGCGGAACCGCCAGTGGCCGTTACCGAAGAAACGGATATACACACCAACGTTCGGGGAACACAAAACCGGCTGTCGGTGCTATTGCTCCTATGCCGTGCTGCCCAGAAAAGCCTCAACCAGCGAATCAAGCAACCCATCATCAAAGATCATACCGCGGTGACGCAACGGCGAGCGCACCGAGCATCGCAGCTCCCCGGTCAGGCTGTACCCCTTGATCAAGCCCTCGCAGAACGCCAATTCGTCCGGCGTTTTTTCCGCCTGGGTCCACCAGCAACTGGGACGTACCCGTACCGGTTTGAAGGTGAATCCGTCAAAGGCTTCGAGCAACCGGTCATGCACCGAAAACGCCTGGGCGTTCATGACTTCATCCTTGACGCTCTGCACGATTGACAGCAAGTCGCCTCGCGCCGGTTCGATCTGGCGGGTGGCCCATTCATGGAATGCCTGGACCGTACTGTCGGGGTGCGCTTGCCGGTAAGCCGCCGTGCGTTCGGTGAGGGTTGGAAACAGCAGATCGAAGTATTCGATGGCCTCGAGCAGATCCTGGGAGGCCGGGTCGGCTTGCTCAGCGCCTGGCAAATGTCGATGACGCGACAATGTTGCCGGGTACAAATGTTCAGGAATCGTGGTGTCCACCAGGCCTAGGAAGCTGACGGTGTGGCCCTGGCTTTCCAGCGTCGCCGCGATGTCCAGCGCAATGGTCCCGCCCAACGACCAGCCCATCAGGTAATACGGGCCTTGGGGCTGGGCGGCGACGATTTCCCGGCTGTAATCGGCAATCATCTCGTGCCAGGTTTCAGGCCCTGCGTGGGGTTCGCTGAAGCCGCGGTGCATGACGCCAAAAGTGCGCGCCCGATGTTGGAGTTTGCGCGCCAGTGGCTGGTAACAGAACACGATGCCACCGCTGGGATGCAGGCAAAACAACTGCGGCGCATTGGTGGGAGCGGTGTTCAAGGGAACAAGGCACTGAGTCTGCTGCCGATGCTCCTGCGAAATGAACAGCGCCAGCTCCGCGATGCTCGGGTTGGCCAGCAACGCCTGCAGGCGCACGGTGATGTTCAGGCGTGCCTTGAGGTTGGCGATCAGCTCAATCGCCAGGATCGAATGCCCGCCCAGTTCAAAGAAACTGTCGTTGATCCCCACGCGCTCAACCCTGAGGGATTCTTGCCAGAGCTGCGCCAGCGCCTGTTCCAATTGAGTACGCGGCGCCACGTAATCGGTCTGCCGAAGACGCGCGTCCGGTTCCGGCAAGGCCTTGCGGTCGAGCTTGCCATTGGCATTGAGCGGCAAGTGATCGATGAACACCAGGTGACTGGGCACCATGTAGTCCGGCAACTGCGCTTTGAGAGCGGCCAACAGACTTTCGCGTAACCCGTCCATGGGGTGCGTGGCAATCACGTAAGCGACCAGTTGCAGGCCGGCCGGGCCTTTATGGGTCAACACGACACAATCCCGGACCGCCGGCAGCGCTTGCAAACGTGCCTGGATTTCGCCCAATTCAATGCGGAATCCGCGGATCTTGACCTGGTGATCCAGGCGCCCGATGTATTCGATGCTGCCGTCGCTGCCATAACGTGCCAGGTCGCCGGTGCGATACAGGCGGCCACCCGGCAGCGGATCGAACGGGTCGGGGATAAAGCGGCTGGCGGTCAGGTCGGCGCGCTGGTGATAACCACGGGCCAGCCCGGCCCGACCGACATGCAGCTCACCGACGCACCCCTTGGGGACCGGGTTCAGATGCGCGTCGAGCACATACCAGGACAGGTCGACGATGGGCTGGCCGATTGGGCTCGCGGTCTCGCTGTTCAAGTCGTCGATCGACAGCGGTCGCCAGGTGACATGGACGGTCGTTTCCGTGATGCCATACATGTTGATCAATTGCGGCGACTGGTCGCCGAAACGTTCGAACCAGGGGCGCAAGCTCTGCACATCAATGGCTTCGCCGCCAAAAATGACCTGGCGCAGCCGGTGGCCAAGCGGCTGATGAGGCTCGCAGGCGACTTGCAGCAACGACCTGAACGCTGAGGGCGTCTGGTTGAGCACGGTAATGTGTTCCTGGCAAACCAGGGCGTAGAACTCTTGCGGCGAACGGCTCACCGCGTGGGGCACGATGACCAGTCGGCCGCCGTGCAGCAGCGCGCCAAAAATCTCCCACACGGAAAAGTCGAAGGCATAGGAATGAAACAGGCACCACACATCCTGGTGATCGAAGCTGAACCAGCGGTCAGTGGCCCGGAACAATCGGCTGACGTTGTGGTGCGTCAGCAATGCGCCTTTGGGCTGGCCGGTCGAGCCTGAGGTGTAAATCACATACGCCAGGTTATCCGGGTGCATCGGCACCTTCGGATTGTGTTCGGGATAGTCGCCCTCGACCTCGACGGGGTCGAGCGACAAACAGTTCATGTCGGCTGGCAACGCCAACGATTCACGCAGATGAGCCTGGGTCAGGATCTGCGTCACGCCACTGTCCTGGATCATGTAGGCCAGGCGATCGGCCGGGTAGGCCGGGTCCAGCGGCACGTAGGCGCCACCGGCCTTGAGAATCGCCAGCAGGCCAATGATCATTTGCGGCGTACGCTCGGCGGCGATGCCGACCAGCACGTCGGGCCCGACGCCTTGCTCGATCAGCCGATGGGCCAGTTGATTGGCCTGTCGATTGAGCTCGGCATAGCTCATGTGCTGCCCTTCAAAGGTCAGTGCCGTGGCGTCACCCGTGGCGGCGGCATGGGCTTCGATCAACGAGTGCAGGCAGTGTTCGCGGGGCAGCCGGGTTGGCTGGCGGTTCCAGTCGTGCAGGGTGTGCTGCCCTTCCTCAGCGCTCAGCAATTGCAATTCGCCGAGGGCGCGTTCAGGTGTTTCGATCAGGCCCTGCAACAGGTTCTGCCAGTGGCCGGCCATGCGCTCGATGGTTTCAGTGCGGTAGAGATCACGGCTGTATTCGAACGTCGCCAGAATCTGCTGCTGTGAATAATCGACATCCAGCGACAAGTCGAACTTGGCCTGGCTGTCGCCTGTGTCAAGAAACTCCAGGGCCAGTTCGCCTTTGGGCGAGATCGTCAGGGGCGGTGAGCCGGTGCGCCAGTTGAACAAGACCTGGAACAAGCCCTGTGCGCCGGGTTGCAGTTGATCGAGGATCAGCTCCAGTGGGTAGTCGGCATGTTCCAGCGCGGCGAGGGACTGGGCGCGCAAGCTGCGCAGGAAATCCAACGCTCCGTGGCTCGAGTCGATCCGCGCCCGATACACCTGGCTGCTGACAAAGAACCCCACCAGGTCCTGGCTTTCATGGCTGTTGCGGTTGGCGTTGGGCACGCCGACGGTGAAGTCGTCCTGGTTGCTGTAGCGGCCCAGCAACAGCTGCCAGGCAGCCAGTGCCACCACGAAAGGCGAAAGGCCCTGGTGTTGGCAGAACGCGTCCAGGGCCCGGGTCACTGCGGGGGCAAGTGTTACGTGCACACGTCCGGCCCTATGCTGCTGGCCGACGGTGCGGGGGAAATCCAGGGGCAGTTCCAGCGTGGGCAGGTCGCGGCCCAGGTAGTGGCTCCAGTATTCACCGCTGCGCTGGCAGGCTATGCCCTGCAAATACTCGCCTCGCTGGTGGGTGGCGTAGTCGGCGTATTGCAGGGACAGCGGCGGCAGCGGTGACGGATCACCGAGCAAGGCCTGAGCGTAGGCCTGGGTCATGTCCTGCATGAGGATCGTGTTGGACCAGGCATCGGAGACGATGTGATGCATGTTGAGCAGCAGCACATGTTCGTCACTGTCCAGCCTGAGCAGCGTTGCCCGCATCAGCGGCGCGTGGCTGAGATCGAACGGTTGCCGGGCGTGCGACTCGATGCGCTGTGAGAGCGCCATGGCACGCGCCGGGTGGTCGAGGGCGCGGAGGTCCTCCCGGTGCAGGGTGAGACGGGCGTTGCGCTCGACCACCTGGACCGCCGCACCGTCGAGGTCATTGAACGCGGTGCGCAGGATGTCGTGTCGGTCGATGACCCGATTCAACGCCTGTTCCAGGGCATCGGCATCGAGTTCACCGGTCAGGCGCAGGGCCCGTGGCAGGTTGTAGGCCGAACGGGCCGGGTCTCGCTGGTGCTCCAGCCACAAGCGTTGCTGGGCGAAAGACAACGGCGCGCGGTCCAGTCGGCGGCTGTCGCTGGCGTGCATGTCGCCAGCGACATCCTCGAGCAGCAGCATCAGCAGATCATCATCTAGCAGTTCGTTCATGGTGTTCTCGATAAACAGCATTGCGTCGGACGGGGTCAGGCAAAGGCCGCCGCAGATTTTTCACTGACCACTTGACCGGCCTGCATGCGGACCAGTTGATCGGCGATGTCGAAATAGCGGTCGTCGTGGGAGATGACGATGATGGTTTTGCCCAGTGCTTTCAGTTCCGGCAGCAGTTCGGTATAGAACACGCGCCGGAACACCGGATCCTGGTCGGCGGCCCATTCGTCGAACACCAGTACTGGACGCTCCTCAAGCCAGGCGTTGAGCAAGGCCAGGCGTTTGCGTTGGCCGGTGGAGAGGTCGGTGGTGCTGAAGGCGCCGTCCTGAATACTGACCTTATGAGCGATTTCCAGGCGCTCCAGGTAGCGATTGGCGTCTTTGGGCACTTGTTGATCGCCCTGGACCAGCTCATCGAACAGGTAGTAGTCGGCAAAAATCGTGGTGAACAACTGGCGATAATCGTCCCGTTGAGCGGCCCCTACCGGCGCACCATCTAGGAGGATTTCGCCGCCCTGGGGGAAGTAGAGCCCCAGCAGGAGTTTGATCAGCGTGGTCTTGCCGCCTCCGTTTTCACCGACGATGAACACGATGTCACCCTGGGCGATAGACAGGTTGACCGGTCCCAGGGCGAAGGGTTGGCTGCCTTCGACCACCGGGAAGGCGTAGTGCACATCGCGCAACTCAAGGTGCTGGATCGTGGGTTTGTGGCGTTTCTTGTCGTTGAGCAGCAGATGCGGCTCCGGCGAGGAAAACTGCTCGGCCAGTTCGGCGATGCGCTTGAATGCAACGTTCGCCCGGCTGATCACTGGCAACGTCATCACCAGGTATTCCAGCGGGCCCTTCATGTACAACAGCACCAGCACGAAACCGCTGAGCACCACCCTGTCCGTGCCCAGCCACAGCGATTGCAGGGCCAGGACCAGGCCAATGACCACAAAAAACAGCATCGAGCCAAAAGTCTTGGCCACCACGAAGGTGTTGACCGAACGGATATTGGTGTCGCAGATGTAGTCGGCGGTCGCTTCGATGCGCTGGCTGAACATGCGCTGGCGGCGTGGGCGATGAATGCGCAGTTCCTTGGCCCCGGCGGCGATAGCGCCGTAGTGTTTCTGCAGCGCGTCTTCGGCCTCCCGGGCGTCTTCGAAACCCCTGATGCCGCGGGCGCGAGCCAGGTATTGCACGACCGTGCCGATCACTAGAGCCACCAGCAGCAGCAAAAACATCGGCACCGACAGGTAGGCCAGGTAACCCAGGCAGCCGAGGGTTACCGTGAAGGCGATGGCCAGTGGCGCGAAAGAAAACGCGAAATCGCTGACGGTGTTGACGTCGTGGGTCAATACCGGAATGAGCCGATGGCTGCGGTAGCGTTCAATCTGTTCGATGGGAGCCAGCAGGACTTTCTTGCCCAGGGATTTACGCAGCTCGGCGATGATGTTCTGGCCGACATGGTTGGTGCCGATGTCTGAAAGAATCGAGGTCAGCAGCGCCGCCGCACAAAGCCCCGCGAACGTCGCCAGCACCTGGGGCGTGGGCGTTGTGGCAGCGTTCAGGGCGTCGTTGATGGTTGCCAGCAGGGCAGTGATGCTCAGGCCGCCCAACATGCCCAAGAGAATGGAGCCCACGACAATCAGCCGGAAGGGTTTGAGCAGGGTGAACAATTCAGTGATCACCCCGCGTTTTGGTTGGCTCATGGAGGTTTCCCTGCTTGATAAAAAAGGGCGAAGGCCATCGCGGGCGTTCACCGCATGGGCTGGAGGACGCAGGCACGCCGGGTTGGGACGCGCCCACCTGTAGAACGATTGGAGGGGAAGTGGATTTAGCGAGGAGCCGCCTGACACACATTATTGTGGCGAGGGAGCTTGCTCCCGCTCGGTTGCGCAGCGACCGCAAAATATTGGGGCCGCTGCGCAGCCCAGCGGGAGCAAGCTCCCTCGCCACAAAAGCTTGTCTGTGTCCGGCAGGTTGGTTTACATATCCCGCGCCACCCGAAAGCCGATCCAGTCGCCGCGGTCGCTTGGCACCAGTGCGTTGCGGTTGCCGGAGCGGGAGAACACCGGTGCCTCGCCCCAATCATTGCCACGGATGCGTTTGAATTCGCACTTGCCGGTCAGCCAGGCGCTACCGTCGTTTGGGGCGCCCACATAGTTTTCGTTGTAGCAATCGGCGGTCCACTCGTAGACGTTGCCGTGCATGTCGTACACGCCGAAGGCGTTGGGCGCGAAGCTGCCGGCCGGGGCGGTGAAGTTGTAGCCGTCGGCCGCGCCGTAGGTGTTGGCGTGCTGGGCGATGCTGTATTCCTTGCCCTCGTCGAACGGGAAAGGGAACGGGCCGGTGCTGCCGCCCCGTGCCGCGTACTCGCGCAGGGACTCGCTGACCAGTCGGTATTGCTTGCCGGTTTTTTTCGACAACCACGCCACGTAGGCATTGGCCTCGGCGAAATCCATGCACACCGCCGGGTGCCGGTCGGTGTATTGCTTGCGCGGGTCGCTGCCCTGATAGTCGGGGATGCCGGTCTTACAGGCCCGGCCGGGGCGCTCATCGCCGTCGGGCATCGTGTAGCCGGTGTCGCGCAGGTAGGCGAACCATTCGCCCTTGAGCACTTGGAATCGACTGATCGCCAGTGGCTTGGCGAACGTCACCGGGTGCATCGGCCCCTCGTCGGGCTCGCGTCCCACTTCGTCTTCCGGGGTGCCCATCTGGAAGGTGCCGGTGGGCAGCACGACCATTTCCGGGCAGTCCTTGCAGTCGCGAAAGACCTGGCCCGCTTGAGACGCCTGGGCGCCGGAGGGCAGCAGGGCAGCGAGGACCAGTGCCGGGAGTAGCTTCAAGGAAAAACTGTTCATCCATTTCTCTCGTTAAAGTCAGGTTCAGAGTGTCTTGGCCAGCAAGCCCATGAAGCGATCGATCTCGGCTTCGGTGTTGAGCAACCCCGGCGCGGTGCGGATTACCGGCCCGGCGTCGCGATGCACGGCGTCGGCGATCACGCGGTTCTTCATCAGGTAGGCGGCGACCTCGTCGCTGTCGCGGCCCTTGACCCGGAAGAAGGTGAAACCGGCGGACAGGTCTGGGTTCAGCGGGGTGACCAGTTCGATCTGCGGCTGTGTCAGCAGCTGTTTTTTCAAGTAACTGTTGAGGGCATGGATGCGCGCCTGCACTTCGGCCTTGCCCAGTTGCAGGTGCAACTTGAACGCTTCATCCGCCGCCCAGCGATGCTCGAAAGCGTGATAACCGCCTGGTGTCATGGTGGTGGAAAACGCCGTGGCTTCGGAGAAGGTCGGGATGATTGGCGTGACGTACTTGAGCTCTTCGCTGCGGCTGCACACCAGGCCGGTGCCGCGTGGGCCGAACATCCACTTGTGGGTGCCGGCGATGAAAAAATCGCAATTCATGGCGGGGAAACTCAGGTCCTCGACGCCGAAACCGTGCACGCCGTCCACCACATAAATGATCCGCTGTTCATCGCTGCGGCCCCGGTTGTGCTTGTCCACCAGGGCGCCGATCTTGTCGATCGGCAGCTTCACGCCACTGCCCGAATGCACCCAGGTCATGCCCAACACCCGGGTTTCGGGGCGGATGTTGCGGTCGATGGCCGTGAGGATCTGTTCATGGCTGGCGTCGTGGGCGTTGTCGAACAGCTTGATCTTGCGCACCCGTGTGCCAGTCCTTTGGGTGCGCAGCTCGAGAATGGTGTGGGTGGCGTAGTGTTCGTGGGCGGTGGTGAGGATTTCCTGATCGGCCGCCACATGGACTCCGCCGTAGATGATCGACAGGCCTTCGGTGGTGCTGCCGGTGAGGGCGATCTGCTTCGGGCTCGCTTGCAGGTAGCGGCCGGCCCAGGTGCGGACGTTTTCCTCGCGTTCTTCGGTGACGCCCAGGTCCCAGTCCATCAACAGCCCCGGGTTTTTATCCAGGGCGGCGCGGTGCTTTTCGATGGCCTCGCGCACCGGGCGCGGGTGAGTGGTGACCAGGAAATTGGAGAAGTGCAGGTAGTCCGGGTCCTGATCGAACAGCGAGCGCAGTTGTGCCCATTTATTTTTCGGCAGTGGCGGCAGAGGATCGGCGCTGGCCGTGGCGGGCAGGCTGGCGGCGAGAGGCAGGCCGGCGGCGAGGATCCCGGCCTGCTTCAGGAAGGTGCGACGTTCATTCATGGCTGGACGGTCTTCTGGGTCGAGGCGAGGGCGGGGCGGGCGGCTTTCTGGACCTGGTCCCAGACCCGCAGGAAATTGCCGCCCCACAGCTTGGCGATGTCGGCTTCGGAGTAGCCGCGGGTCAGCAGTTCGGCGGTGACGTTGCGGATGTCGCCGACGTTCTCCCAGCCTTTCACACCGCCGCCTTCGTTGAAGTCCGAACTGATGCCGACGTGGTCGATGCCAATCTTGCGCACGGTATATTCGATGGCGTCCCCCAGGTCCTTGAGGCTGGCCTTGGGTTCCTCTTCGAGGATGCCGTAGAGCTGGCCGGCGTATTCACCGAATTTCTGTTCCGGCCACGCCGCGATGATCGGGTCGCCGGGCATCAGCGCCATCGCCAGGTTGGGCAGCGGTGGCAGGTCGAAGCGCTCGCGCAGGGCGTTGAGTTTGTCCTGGGTCTTTTGCGTCAGTGGGCGCAGGTATTGGGAGAAACCGACGATCTGCACCACGCCGCCGCTGGCCTTGATCAGTTGCATTTCCTTGTCGCTGAGGTTGCGCGGAATGTCGACCATCGCCCGTGGCGCCGAATGGGACGCCACCAGCGGCGTGCGGCTCAGTTGCGCGACTTGTTCCAGGGCCTGGGTCGACATCTGCGACACGTCGATGATCACGCCGAGGTCGTTCAGGCGCGTCACCGCTTGCTTGCCGATGTCCGACAGGCCGCCGAGGGCGTCGGGCGAATCGTTGAAGAACGGCAGCGGGCGCGAGGAGTCGGCCCAGTCGTTGTTGCCGATGTAGCTGAAGCCGAACATGCGCATGCCGCGCGCGGTCCACAGGTCCAGCAGGCTCAGGTCGTGGCCCAAGGGATAGGCGTTGAGCATGCTGATGAAGATCGCGAACTTGCCTTCGCCGTGCAGGCGACGGAAATCATCCGGGGTGTAGGCGATGGCGACCTGGTTGGGAAAGTCCCGGACCATGCCGGTGATGATCTTGTAGCGCACCTCCTGCTGGTTGCGCGCTTCCTCGACGAAGCCGGCGGTGGGCTTGTGCGGGGCGTTGGGTCCGTTCCACAACTCCGGCCAGCCGAACACCGTCAGGGCCGCGCCGGACAATTGCCCGCGGTTGGCTTTCACCAGGTCGAACTGGCCGCTGCCGTCCTTGTCCGCTTCATTGCCGGCGGTGCCGAAATCCAGCGGCACGGTGATGTGGCTGTCGAAGGACAGCAGGCGTTCGTGCAGCTCCCTGGCTTCTTTCATCACCTTGACCGGGTAGCCGGGATTGTCCCGCCACCAGTGGTCCCAAGCCGCGACGCCAGCACCGACGGCCAACGCCAGGGCCAGGGGGAGGCCAATGAAAAGAGCCTTTTTCGAACGAGGTGTTGTCATTGCCGATCTCAGTCAGGTTCGCCTTGGAAGGACAGGCGCGGGGGCCTTTGCTATCTGGGGAGAACGAGTGATCGGGCGGGAAATTTAGGCACCTCAGGGCAGTCATCGCGAGCAAGCTTTGCTCCCACAGTGGAATTGCAATGCGCTCACCTGTGGGAGCAAAGCTTGCTCGCGAGGCGACCTTTCAGCTGACCAGCCTATGCCGAATGTACTCATATCCCCTGTGGGAGCGAGCCTGCTCGCGATGAGGCCCTAACAGCCCCTATAAATTTGTCAGCCCCCCCATCGTTCTAGCTTGGATAAAGCCCGCTCCAGGGCCGAACACAGGTAAGGCAATGACGATTTCTCGACGATGGTTCATGGCAGGCCTGGCGCTGACCGGTGCCGCCGTGCCTGCGGTGTATTACGGGCATCGCGAACTGACCCGGCCGGACCCGACCATCACCCCCGGCGAGGCCTCGTTCGATGTGGCCGACGCCGCGGGCCAGCGCCGGGCCGATACGTTGCGGGGCATCTGGACGATCCGTTTCACCGGCCGCGACGCCGGTCTCGAAGGCTTGCCCCAGGACGATCTGCAACTATTCCTCGATATCGGCCAAAGGGGCCGTGGCCTGGTGGGCTACCTCGACACCGCCGAACGCTTGCGTGGCGCCGATGAACCGCGTTACCGGGTGTTGGGCGACCTGGCCGGCACCGACCCGAAGCAACTGAGCTGGCGCCTGATAGGGGCTCAGCACAACGCGCTGGACTATGAGTTCACCATGACCCTGGACGAAGTCTGGGCCGGTTTCGGCAACGCTGGCAGCGCCACCCTCAGCGGTCGCGTGTTGCGCCTGGACCGCCCCCTGGCGCTGCCTGAACTCGACAACCATTTCATCGCCGTCAAGCAACGTTTCCCCGAGGCCCGGGAGCGCACGCCGCTGAGCCCGGCGCTGCTGGCTTGGCTGGTATCGCCCGAGCATCGGCTGTTCCACCAGCTCTGGCACGCCTCGCGGGACAAATGGCACACCCTGCACGAGGACAAGCGCAATGCCCTGCGTGGCATCGGCTGGCAGCCCGGCCCCCGGGACCAGGAACGTGATGCCCGTGGCCCGCGCAAGGATCGCAACGGTTCCGGCGTGGACTTCTTTTTCATGCACCGGCACATGCTCGGCACCGCTCGTTCGTTCCAGCCGCTGCCGTCGTGGCCGCGCTTTCCCTTGCCGCAACCGGAGCTGGAACGCGATCGCCTTGGGTTCGCCCGCTACCTCGATAACCACGATGGCACGGCCTTGCCGCCCACCTGGCTGGCCGATGGCGACGCGCAGTACGCCCAGTGGGTCAGCGACATCAAGACCGCCGAGACC
This sequence comes from Pseudomonas sp. Lb2C2, assembly GCF_052112205.1. Lineage (NCBI taxonomy): Bacteria > Pseudomonadati > Pseudomonadota > Gammaproteobacteria > Pseudomonadales > Pseudomonadaceae > Pseudomonas > Pseudomonas sp. Lb2C2. The sequence continues at coordinate 59,991 of NZ_JAUTYW010000004.1, forward strand.
TACCACAGCAATTTCCAGGTCTGGGAATCGCGCTACCGCGACCCGCGCTACCTGTCGAAACTGACCTTGGGCCAGTTTGGCTCGGAAGTGGAACTGGGCCTGCACGACTGGCTGCACATGCGCTGGGCCTCGGTGCCCCGTGATCCGTCCAACGGCCACCCGGTGCCGTTCGCCCGCGACCCGGACGACTTCGCCGCGCGCTGGTACGCCCCGGAAAACGACTTCCTCGGTGATCCGTTTTCCTCCCACGTGAGCCCGGTGTTCTGGGCCTTCCACGGCTGGATCGACGACCGCCTCGAAGACTGGTTCCGCGCCCACGAACGTTTCCACCCGGGCGAAGTGAGCCGGCTCGACGTCAACGGCGTGCCCTGGTACGCCCCGGGCCGCTGGGTCGAAATCGCCGACCCCTGGCTGGGCCCGGACACCCACGGTTGCAGCACCACGCCGGGGTTGCAGGTTGGACGCTCGGTGGAAATGGACCCGGAAACCATGAAACTGGCCCTGCGCATCACCTTCGGCAGCGATGACAAAAAGCTCTCCGAACTGTTCCGCCGCGTGCCGCAACGGCCGTGGTATGCGCGTAACCTCAAGTCCAAGCCGGTTTAATCCCGACTTGGACTGACCGAACCTGGGTTGTGCGAATGATCGCTTTTGTGGCGAGGGAGCTTGCTCCCGCTGGGCTGCGAAGCAGCCCCAAAACCAGCCCCCTCAAAAACACCTGACCCACCGAGGTGCTAGCCATTGGGGCTGCTGCGCAGCCCAGCGGGAGCAAGCTCCCTCGCCACAGGTGTTGCTTGGCTCTGAAGAGGTGTCAGCGCGGCGCAGCGATGTCCAGGGCGCGGTTCGCCAGCAGCTCACTCAGCTCGACCATCTGCTGGATCCCCAGGGCAAAACTCCGTTGCGCGCCTTCCAAATCAAAGGCCATTTCGTTGGCCATGGCATTGACCGAGGCGAGGGTTTCGCTGAGGTTGGCCAGCAGGCATTCCAAGTCCGCACTTTCTGCAACGGTGAACAACTGGCCCGGTGGTGGAGTGGGTTTTTCAGGCTTGGGGTCGAGGTAGTAGGCGAGGGCGCGGTCGGCGGCTTCGTTGAGTTTTTTGGACTCGTCTTCGGGGGGATTGGGGGTGATCTTGAACATGGTGTAACTCCTGGTTATTTACAAGGCGTTGCCAGACATCACTTGCAGATGATGGGTGGCAGCTATGCGCGGGTCTGCAAGACCGGGAAACCAGGAACCCGGCAGACCCGAAGGTCTCCCGCACACAGCCGCCATTGAGCGACACGGATGTGTCGATTGGCTTGTGGCTATGCGCCTGGTATTTCGTCGGGCTTGCAGACCCGATCACTGATGGGCAGTGACGGGAAACAAGTTATCGATGGGGTGCCAAGCGCACAAGCCGGCGGATTCTGGCGCAGTTGTAGGCAATGACGCAAGGCAGCGTAGCCTCGCTCGGGAGTCCTACATGGCCCGATAAACAGAGCCAAAGCCGGACACCGTTTATGAAGTGTGGGACTTATCTGTGGGAGCAAGGCTTGCCCGCGATGCAGGCACCTCGGTCCCCCTGAAACCGCGTCGCCTGCATCGCGGGCAAGCCTTGCTCCCACAGGGGATAACCCAAGTCACACTGTGTTACTTGGCTTGTGGGCGTGGCGTGGCCTACATCACCCGCCAACCCCCACCCAACGCCCTGTACAACGCCACACTCGCCTGCACCCGCGCCAATCGCAATTGCACGTTCATGTCCTGGGCGGCGTACAGCGTGCGCTGGGTTTCCAGCACGGTGAGCAAATCTTCGGCACCGGCCTGGTAGCGGCGTTGGGCGATGTCGAAGGCGGTCTGGGCCTGGTGCAGTTCTTCGCTTTGCCACTGCCGTTGGCGGTCCAGGCCGTTGATGCCGTTCAGGGCTTTTTCGACGTCGGCGAAGCCGTTGATGATGGCGGCGCGATAGAGTTCCAGCAGTTCCTCCTGGCGCGCGGTGGCCCTGTCTCGTTCGGCCTTGAGGCGGCCGTTGTTGAAGATCGGCGCGGCCAGGCCGGCGCTGAGGTTGTAGACGTTGTTGCGCAGCAACTGGTCGGCGATGTCGGCGCCGGTGGCGAGGCTCAGGCCCAGGGTCACGCTGGGCAGCATGGCGGCGCGAGCGACGGTGATGTCGGCCTGGGCGGCGGCGAGGCGGGCTTCGGCGGCAGCGATGTCCGGTCTGCGGCTCAGCAATTGGCTGGGCACGCCAGCGTCGATGGAGGGCCAGTGCAGGCGGTCGAAACTTTCATCGTCGAGCCTGATCGACTGCACCGGTTGCCCCAGCAGCGTCGCCAGGGTAATCAAGGCTTCGCGGGCTTGTTGCTGCACCTGGGGCACGCGGCGTTGCTGGGCCGCCACCAGGCTTTTTTGCTGGGACAGTTCCAGGGCCGTGGCGCTGCCGGCGTCGTAGCGGGTCTGCACCAGGTCGAGTACGCGTTGGGCGTTGCGCAGGTTCTGTTCGGCGATGCGCTGTTGCTCGCGCAGGGACAAGGCCTGGGTGTAGCTGTTGGCGACGCCGCTGAGCAGGGTCAATTCCACGGTCGCGCGGTCGAACTGGCTGGCGGACAACGTCTTCAACGCGCTGTCCCGGGCCGCCCGTTTGCCGCCCCAGAAATCCAGCTCATAAGTGGCGCTGAGGTTGGCGTCGTAGTAATCGATGGTGCGGTTGTCCCGGTCGACGTCCAGTTGGCTGTAGCCTTTGCCGCGCAACAATTCCTGGCGATTGCCGTTGAGCCCGGCCCTGATCTCCGGCAGCAGCGGCGCGCCGGCAATGACGGCGCTGGCCTCGGCCTGGCGCACCCGGGCCATGGCGGCGGCCAGGTCGTGGCTGTCCAGGCGCGCTTGCTCGATCAAGCGGTTCAATTGCGGGCTGCCGAAATGCGTCCACCATTGCTGGTTATCCGCTCGGGCGCCGGGCGTATCGAGGTTCTGCCAGGCCGGTGGCGGTTGGAGGCCGCTGTCCGGTGCTGACAAAGGGGTGCCGCAGGCCACCAGTAAAAGACTGGCGGCCAGGAGGGTCAGGTGGACTTTCATAGCGTGGGGTTCATTCACTGGTAAGGGCCGCGACCGGGTCGAGGCGGGCGGCCTTGCGGGCCGGCATGAAACCGAAGACAACGCCGGTGACCAGCGCGCAACCGAAGGCGCCGAACACCGCCAACCATTCGAAGGCCACGGCGATCTTGCCCAGCAGCAACGCGCCGCCCACCAGCAGGGCCAGGCCGATGCCGGTGACCCCACCGACCACCGAGAGCATCACCGCTTCGGTGAGGAATTGGCGCAGGATGTCGCGCTGGCGGGCGCCGGTGGCCATGCGGATGCCGATCTCGCGGGTCCGTTCACGCACGGTCATGAGCATGATGTTCATCACGCCGATGCCGCCCACCAACAGCGAAATCGCCGCGATGGCGCCGAGCATCAGTGACAGCGTGCCCTGGGTGCGGGCCTCGGCCTGGATCATCGCGGCGTTGTTGGTCAGTTCGAAATCCTGCTTGCCGTCGTGCAGGCGCAACAGGGTGCGGGAGACCGCCTGTTCGGCCTCCTTGACCTTGCCGGCGTCCCGGGCGGCGATCACCACGTACTCGGGATGGCGCGTGCCGAACAGCCGCACGCTGGCGGCGGAATAAGGGATGGCGACGCGATTGTCGGCGTCCGAATCCCCGGAGCTGGCGCCTTTTTCCGCCAGCACGCCGACCACCTGGAACGGCATGTTCTCGATCAGGATGTAACGGCCGATGGGGTCGGCGATGTCCTTGAGCAGCTTCTGCCGGACCTTGTGGCCGATCACCGCCACCGCTGCGGCGCCGCGTTCATCGGCGTCGGTAAAGTAGCTGCCCTCGGCCACCGGCCAATTGAAGATGGTCGGAAAGTTCGTGTCGTTGCCGCCGACGTAGCTGGTGTGATCAAGGTTGCCGAAACGCACGCTGGCTTCGGCACCGTTGACCGGCATGATCCGCTGCACCTCGGGCAGGGCGGCGAGGGCGGCCAGGTCGTATTCGCTGATGATGCCCTTGGTGGCGCGCGGGGTGGGCGCGATGCCGTTGAGGTAGATGATGTTCGAGCCGAAGGCGCCCATCTGGGCCATGACCTGGCGCTTGCTGCCTTCGCCCACGGCCAGCATGACCACCACCGAAGCCACGCCGATGACGATGCCCAGTAGCGTCAGGGCGGTGCGAAAGCGATTGATCCACATGACCCGCCACGCCGCTTGGACCGCGTCCACCAGCTCGCCTTTCCAGGCGCCGTTGTGTTCGCTGCCGGCACTCAGGCGCTGGCGCAGGTCCACGGCTTGCAGTGCCTTGGGATTGGCTTGTACGTCGCTGGGCAAGGAGCTGGCGCTGTCGCTGATGATCAGCCCGTCGCGGATCTCGATGATGCGCTTGGCTCGGGCCGCCACTTCGCGGTCGTGGGTGATCAGGATCACCACGTGGCCCTGGCTCGCCAGTTCGTCGAGCAAGGCCATGACTTCGATGCCGCTCTGGCTGTCGAGGGCGCCGGTGGGTTCGTCGGCGAGGATGATGTGGCCGCCGTTCATCAAGGCGCGGGCAATCGACACCCGTTGTTGCTGGCCGCCGGAGAGTTGATGAGGACGGTTGCCGGTGCGGCTGGCCAGGCCCAGGCGCTCGAGCAGGGCGCTGGCCCGCGCGTGGCGCTCGGCGGCCGAGGTGCCGGCGTAGATGGCTGGCATCTCGACGTTTTCCTGGGCGGTGCCGGAAGGAATCAGGTGATAGCCCTGGAACACAAAACCGAACGCTTCGCGCCGCAACCAGGCCAGTTCATCGCTGCCCAGATTGGCGACGTCTTCGCCGGCAAAACGGTACTCGCCGCTGGTGGGGCGGTCGAGGCAGCCGAGGATGTTCATCAAGGTGGATTTGCCGGAGCCGGACGCGCCGACAATCGCCAGGAATTCCCCGGCGTGAATGGCCAAGTCGATGCCACGCAGCACCTCCACCCGCGGGCTGTCGCCACCGCCGTAGGCCTTGCGAATGTCCCGCAGTTCGATCAGGGGCGTGTTCATTCAGCCTCCGCTGCCGCTAGCCGGGCCGATCAGCACCCGATCGCCTTCGCTCAGGCCGTCGACAATTTCGGTGCGCAGCCGATCGCTGACGCCAGTGCGAACGCTGCGCGGCTGGACATCGCCATTGTCGGCCAGCACCCGCACCTGACTGGCGTCCTGCAAGGCGGCGATGGGCACGGTCAGCACGTTATTGGCCTGGGCCGCGACGAAAAACACCTGGGCGGTCATGTCGGTCATCAGCGCGCGGTCGGCATTGTCGACGTCGAGCAAGACGGTGTAGAGCACCACCCGCTCGCTGCCACTGCGCCCACCGCTGGGGCTGCCACCCTGGCTGGCTTCCAGCGGACGTGGCGGCACCGGGAGGATCTGGCGAACGGTGCTGCTCCAGCGCCGGCTGCCGCCAGCCAGGGTGGTGAAGTAAGCGGTCATGCCCGGTTTGACGTGGCCGATGTCGGCTTCCGAGACTTCGGCCCAGACCGTCATCGGTGACAGGCGCGCGATGCGCAGGATCAACGGGGTTTGCTGCTGGGCGTTGAGGGTCTGGCCTTCCCGGGCGCCGACGGCGACCACGGTGCCGCTCATCGGCGCATAGATGCGCGTGTAGCCCAACTCGGCCTCGTCACTGCGCAGGCTGGCCTGGGCCTGGCGGATCTGGGCCTGGAACATGTCGATGCGCGCCTGGGTCGCCCGCACTTCGGCCTGGGCAGTCTGCACGTCTTCCTCGCGGGTGGCACCGCCGGCCTTGAGTTGCTGCTGGCGGCTGGATTTCTGCTGCGCCAGGTCGTGCTGGGCGCGCTGTTCCTGGAGCTGGGCCTTGAGGTTTTCAATCGAGAAGCGCCCGGCGTCCAACCTGGCCTTTTGTGTGGACGGGTCGATTTCGACCAGCAATTGACCTTCGCGCACCTCGTCGCCGGCTTCCACATGAATCTTCTGGATCTGCCCGGACGCCTGGGCGCCGACGTCGACATAACGCCGCGGTTGCAGGGTGCCCAGGGCGGTGACGCTGTTTTCGATATCGCCACGGGTGACGGGCGCGGTGACCAGGGGCGCACGGCTTGGCGCCACCGCTTGCCACGCGGCGAAGGCCACGGCCGGAAGCAGGGCGAAGGTGAGAAGCCAGGCGCGTCGGGTAGGGCGGGGACGTTTCATGCAGGGTTCCGGCCGGTGATATCGGGCCCGTCCGAGGAAGGGCAGGGATGGGAGGCTGTTCTGGTAAACGAGCGCTCGGGGCGGGAATTTACTGGTGTGAAACACTTGGTAGCAGGTTGGAAAAAATCAATTGCAGCGCCACAGCCCCCTGTGGCGAGGGAGCTTGCTCCCGCTGGGGCGCGAAGCGGCCCTAAAACCTGAATCCCGGTTATGTCAGATTCAATGGTGTCGCCTGCCTTGGGCCTGCTGCGCAGTCCAGCGGGAGCAAGCTCCCTCGCCACAAAAACGGCTCGGGCACCCCATTTATCTGAACGAATCAGCCCTGATACAAACCAAAGCTTTAAATCTATATGAGAATTACTATAAATTACGCGATTGAATCTGCCACTATCGTGCCATTGCCTGTCCCAGGCATGCCGAGTGGGCACACGGATAGCGGTCGCAGCCATTGCGCACGGGAGTCATGTTGGAAAACTACTATCGCGAGCTGGTGTGTTTCCTGAACGCCAGGCTAGGCAACCGCCAGGCGGCCGAGGATGTGGTGCATGACGCCTATGTGCGGGTGCTGGAGCGTGCCAGCGACGTCCCCATCGAGCAACCGCGGGCGTTTCTCTACCGCACGGCGCTGAACCTGGTGATCGACGGGCATCGGCGCAATACCCTGCGCCAGGTCGAATCCCTGGAGGTGCTGGACAGCGAAGAACGCTTCTTCACGCCGTCGCCTCACACCAGCCTTGACCATGGCCAGCGCCTGGACATGCTCCAGCGCGCCCTGGCCGAGCTGCCGCCGCTGTGCCGCGAGAGTTTCCTGCTGCGCAAGCTCGAAGGCCTGTCCCACCCGCAGATCGCCGAGCGCCTGGGCATTTCCCGGGCGCTGGTGGAAAAACACATCGTCAACGCCATGAAGCACTGCCGCGTTCGCGTACGACAGTGGGACGCGCCCTGATCTGCTCGACGCCGGCCGCACGGTGGTAAATTTTTTTTCATTGTCCTCGTTCATCTCAACAGACGACTTGCCGGCCTCACAAACGCTGGTCAGGTTCCCCAGGCTTTTCGCGCCCTGTTGAGGGGCTTCTCCAGAGGACACTGGACATGACTCAGGCAATTGCATCGCCCGTCGTTCACGATTTGATCGGCATTGGCTTCGGCCCCTCGAACCTGGCGCTGGCCATCGCGCTGCAGGAGCGCGGGCCGGTCCAGGGCGAGCTGGATGTGCTGTTTCTCGACAAGCAGGCCGACTATCGCTGGCACGGCAACACCCTGGTGACCCAGAGCGAGTTGCAGATTTCCTTCCTCAAGGACCTGGTGACCCTGCGCAACCCCACCAGCCCGTATTCGTTCGTCAATTACCTCAAGCACCATGGCCGCCTGGTGGATTTCATCAACCTCGGCACCTTCTACCCGTGCCGCATGGAGTACAACGACTACCTGCGCTGGGTGGCCGCACAGTTCGCCGAACAGAGTCGCTACGGTGAAGAAGTGCTGCGCATCGAGCCGGTGTTGCACAACCAGCAGGTCGAAGCGCTGCGGGTGATTTCCCGCGGTGCCCAGGGCGAAGAGTTCGTCCGCACCACCCGTGCGCTGGTGGTCAGTGCCGGCGGTACGGCGCGCATCCCCGAGGCGTTCAAGGCCTTCAAGGATGACGCGCGGGTGTTCCACCATTCCCAATACCTGGAGCGCATGGCGAGCCAGCCGTGCGTGAAGGGCCAGCCGATGAACATCGCCATCATCGGCGGTGGGCAGAGCGCGGCAGAGGCCTTCATCGACCTCAACGACAGCTTCCCTTCGGTGCAGGTCGACATGATCCTGCGCGGCTCGGCCCTCAAGCCGGCGGACGACAGCCCGTTCGTCAACGAAGTGTTCTCGCCGGAGTTCACCGACCTGGTGTTCCAGCAACCCCACAGCGAGCGCGAGCGCCTGGTCAACGAGTACCACAACACCAACTATTCGGTGGTGGACATCGACCTGATCGAACGCATCTACGGGATTTTCTATCGCCAGAAAGTCTCTGGCATCGCCCGTCATGCGTTCCGCACCCTCACGACGGTGGAGAAAGCCACGGCCAGCGACACCGGCGTGGAGTTGGCAGTGCGCAACAACGCCACGGGAGAGCTGACCGTGCGCCGTTATGACGCCGTGGTGCTGGCCACCGGTTATGAGCGGCAGATGCACCGCACTTTGCTGGAACCCCTGGCGCAATACCTGGGGGATTTCGAGGTGGATCGCAACTACAAGCTGATCACCGACGAGCGCTGCAAGGCGGCGATCTACATGCAGGGCTTCTGCCAGGCCAGCCATGGCCTGAGCGACACCCTGCTGTCGATCCTGCCGGTGCGTGCCGATGAAATCGCCGGCTCGCTGTATGAACACGGGAACCATCGCGGGCAGGCGCGTGCGGTGCCTGATTTGCGGTTGGCCGCTGTGTAGGTCCTGTGGGAGCGAGTCATTGGCAGGAAATCTATCAGCCAACGCAACCCCTGTGGGAGCGAGCTTGCTCGCGATGGCGTCAGTTCAGCCAATATTGAAGCGACTGACACTACGCCTTCGCGAGCAAGCTCGCTCCCACAGGTCATAAGCCCGGTCTCTGGTCACTCGCAGGAAATTCTTCAGAAATTTCCTACACTCATGTCATGCGTCTGTTCGACAGGCGCATCGACGGTTCGCTGTTCCCTCGTATTGGCAGTCTGAACCCCTCAGCCGGTCCACCCTGACTGAACGTGCAGTCGACGGTGCGCCGGGCCGACTACGCCAAACGAAACACCCTGACCAGATGATGCTGCATCTACGCACAGGCCTGGTGGCGCTGTTGCTGGGCTCATTGAGTGTGGCGCCAGCGCTGGGCGCGGCGCCTGAGCCGCTGAAGGTGCTCGGGCGCTCCCATGTGGATGATTATTCGGTGTCCCTCGACGCCGCCGACTGGGCCTGGCTGCGCCAGAAGGGCACGTTGCTGCTGGGGGCCTCGGCGCCGGACTATGCGCCGTTCAGCATCACCGGCAATGGTCGCGACTATGAAGGCCTGACTGCCGACTACGCACAATTGCTCGGGCAACTCTTGCACGTCCAGGTGCAGGTCCAGCGCTATCCGTCCCGTGCCGAATCGCTCCAGGCCCTGCGCGGCGGCGAGATCGATATGCTCGGCACCGCCAACGGCTTCGAAGCCGCCGATCCGGACCTGGCGATGTCCCAGGCCTATGCCGATGACCTGCCCACCCTCGTGGCCCGCATCGACGACAGCCAGGATTTGCCCACCGACCTGGCGGGCAAGCGCGTGGCGATGCTGTATCACTACTTGCCGCCGGAAACGGTCGAGGCGTTTTATCCCGAGGCTTCGTTGCAGCTGTTCCCCTCGACCTTGAGCGCCATCGGCGCCGTGGCGTTTGGTCAGGCCGACGTTTATCTGGGGGATTCGATCAGTTCCAACTACCTGATCAGCAAGAATTACCTGAACAATATTCAACTGGCCGATTTCTCGCGCATGGAAGTGCAGCCGTTCGCCTTTGCGGTCAGCCGCGATAACGCGCGGCTGTTGCGCATCGTCAATGCCGCGCTGCAAGCCATTCCCGCCAGCGAACACATGAGCATCCTGAGGCGCTGGAGTGCCGGCGGCGCGAGCATGCCGGGTCAGCAGGCGCTGCATTTCAGCGTCAAGGAGCAGCGCTGGCTGGATGCTCATCCGCGGATCAAGGTAGCGGTCAACGAAAACTTCCTGCCGCTGACGTTCTTTGATGAACGAGGGCAGTTGCGCGGCATCGGCGCCGATGTGCTGGCGAGGATCGGCTTGCGCACCGGTTTGAAATTCGATGTGCAGCGTGGCGGTTCGGTTGACGATTTGATCGGGCAGATCAAGAGCGGCAAGGCCGATGTCTTGGCGACCGCCATACCCAGCACCGAACTCGAAGACGAGTTGCGCTTTACCCGACCGTACCTGACGAACCCGTTCGTGCTGGTGGTGCCCGCTCGGGCCAAGGGCCCGCTAACCCTGGATCAGATGGCCGGCAAGCGCCTGGCGCTGGTGCGCGGCAACGTGTTGCGCGAGTTCCTGCTGGAGCAGTTCCCCCGCGTGCAGTTGGTGACGGCACACAACACCGCCGACGCCATGGCCATGGTCGCCGCCGGCACGGCGGACGCTGCGATCAATCCGCTGATCAGCGCCCGCTACATGATCTCCCGCCAGTACCGCGACAAGTTGCAGGTCACCAGTACCGTCGGCACCTTGCCCGCGCGCGTTGCGTTGGCGACGAATCGGGGCGCATTGGAGCTTTATTCGATTCTCGACAAGGCGCTGTTGAGCATTTCTCCCGAAGAGATGGACGAGCTGACCAACCGCTGGCGCAGTGAGGTGGTGATCGACGACAGTTATTGGCTGCGCAACCGCACCATGATTTTGCAAGGGTTCACCGTCGCGGCGCTGCTGTTGCTGGTGACCTTGGGGTGGGTCATTTATCTGCGGCGCCTGCTGGAGCAAGTGCGCGTCGCCAAGAAAGGCGCCGACGACGCCAATCGGGCCAAGACCACCTTCGTGGCGACCATGAGCCATGAGATCCGTACGCCGATGAATGCGGTGATCGGCCTGCTGGAACTGGCCCTGAAAAAAGCTGACGAGGGCGTCGTGGACCGCTTCGCCATCGAGGTCGCGTCGGGGGCCGCCCATGGCATGCTGGATTTGATCGGCGACATCCTCGACATCGCCCGCATCGAGTCGGGCAAGTTGTCGCTGGCGCCGCAGCGGGCCAATCTGCACGAATTGACCGAGTCGGTGGTGCGGATTTTCGAGGGGCTGGCCTGGCAGAAACACCTGCGCTTGCAATGGGGGCTGGACGTCGGGGTCAACCGTGACGTGTTGATCGACCCGTTGCGCTTCAAGCAGATCGTTTCGAACCTGTTGAGCAACGCGATCAAATTCACCGAACAGGGCGAGGTGCGCCTGAGTGTGCGCGGCGAGCGGGACGTTGAACACGGACGCCTGGGCGTTTGCCTGCGCGTCGAGGACACCGGCTGCGGTATTTCGCCTGAGGACCAACGCCGCCTGTTCAGCCCCTTTACCCAGGCCAGCCACACGACCCAATCGGCCCGCAGCGGTTCCGGGCTGGGGCTGGTCATCAGCCGCACCTTGTGCGAAATGATGGGCGGCACCCTGACGTTGCGCAGCGTGGCGGGGGCGGGCACGCAGGTCGAGATCCTGCTGGACCTGCCCGTGCTCGACGCTTTGCCGACCGCGCCGCCTGTCGAGGCCGAGGCGCTGCTGCCGGGCCGGGCGCTGAGTATCCTGGTGGTCGACGACTACCCGGCCAACCGCTTGCTGCTGTCCCAGCAACTGGGCTACCTGGGCCATCGGGTCCGGGAGGCGCAGAACGGTGTCGAGGGGCTGCACGCCTGGCGCAGCGAACACTTCGATGTGGTCATCACCGACTGCAACATGCCCTTGATGAGCGGCTACGAACTGACGCGGGCCATTCGCGACGAAGAGCGTGCGCAAAACCTGTCGCCCGGCGTGATCCTGGGCTTCACGGCCAACGCCCAGCCCGAGGAAAAGGACCGCTGTGCCGAGGCCGGGATGGACGATTGCCTGTTCAAGCCCATCGGCCTTCGGGAGCTCAATGCGTGCCTGGCTTCGGTCACGCCGCACGTGCTGGCGCCTCAGCCCAGCGATGGCTTTGATTTGACCAGCCTGGAACAACTGACCGGCGGCGACACGACCGCCATCAGGGCGCTGCTGGAGGAGCTGGTCAGCAGCAATGCCGACGATCTAGCGCAACTGTTGCACCTGTCCAGCCGACACGACTTGCCGGGCATGGCGGACCTGGCGCACCGGATCAAGGGTGGCGCACGGATCGTCCAGGCGCAACGCCTGATCGCCGCCTGCGAGGCGCTGGAAAGCGCTTGTCGGGGCGGTGACACCATGCTGCTCGCCCAAGCCGTGGACGATATTCGCCAAGCCATTAAGCACCTGGCGGAGCAACTGAAGACCTAACAAGGGCTTCGTCTGGCTTCATTTTAGGAATAGTCCTACATCGTCTTTCAAACGCTTCCTCTAGCCTGACGGCCCTTAATGTTCTTGAGCCGGTTTCTACCTGGCGCGTTGCTATTGGAAAGCTTGCCATGCCGAACAAAGCACTCCGTATCCTGATTGCCGACCCACACCACGCTCATCGAATCGTGTTGGAGCGCCTGTTCAATCAACAGGGTTACTTCCGGATTGCCCCCGTGAGCCATGTGCAAGAGTTGCTGACGCTGGTGGAGTACGGCAGCGAACCGTTCGACCTGATTGTCGTCAATGCCGGGCTGGCAAGTGGGGCGTTGGACTTGCACGATTTTGTTATCTATAACCCACAGGTTCGTCACGGAATGATTTACAACGCGCCACCGGCCAGTCGGTCGCCGGTGCCGGTTGCGCGTCGATCGAGCCTGCACCTGAGCCAGGCGCCACTGCCTGACCTTGCCTCCCTGCGGCGCCTGATGGAGCGGGTCGACCCTCATGCCAGTGAGTCGCTGCAACCGTGGACCCACCCCCTCAGGCAGGGCCATGGACGCTGAGAAAGACCGTTGGTCTGCACTGTCGGATCTGACAGGTGGCAGAGCTTGGCGCTTGTGCAAGAGTCCGGTGCAGTCATGGCGCCGGTGCCGTTTGTAATGACCTGGGGAATTGCCTTGAAAGACGTGTTGATCGTGGATGACCACCCTGTCATACGGGGGGCACTGCGGCTTATTTGCCAGAATGAGGCGTTCATCCATATCCGGGACGCCAGCGGCGCGGCCGATGCCAGGGCCCTCATCAAGGAGTGTGCGCCAGACCTGGTGATCCTCGACCTGGTGATGAACGGTTTCGATGGCCTGGACCTGCTGGTCTGGATCATGGCCCAGTTCCCTGAGTGCAGCGTGCTGGTGTTCACTTCCCAGGATGCGCAGCACTTCTGCAACCGCTGCATCTCGGCCGGGGCCCGGGGCTTTGTGACCAAGAAAAGCGACCTCAAGGAGCTGACCAAGGCGATCCAGGCCTTGAAGTCCGGTTATGCCTATTTTCCGCAGATGTCCGTCAGGCTGGATTTTCAGCAGCGCAGCGAACAACAGGCGCTGGAAAGTCTTTCTACTCGCGAGCTGTCCATCCTGCGCATGCTGGCCATGGGCATGCGCGGCAAGGACATCGCCGAAAGCCTGTTCCTGAGCCCAAAAACCGTCAGCACCTACAAGACTCGCCTGCTGGAAAAGCTTGGCCTGCAATCCTTGGTGGGGCTGTCGGAATTTGCCAAGCGCAATCACCTCTAACTGAATTGACCCCAAACCTGTGGGAGCGAGCTTGCTCGCGATAGCGGTCTGCCCGTCGATGCATCTTCGGCTGATACACCGCTATCGCGAGCAAGCTCGCTCCCACAGGTTTTTCAGTCGTTCTCCAGATAGAACGCTAAAGCCGATTTTTGCAGTCTAGTGCTGCAAAGGTGTCGGTTCTAAGCTGTGTCCATTAAATCGCAGTACCTGATTTTTGGAGACGCAGCATGAAAAACATCATCGGCCTCTACACCAGTCCACGGCCCCATTGGGTCGGCGATGGCTTCCAGGTTCGTACGCTGTTTTCCTACGACAACCTGGGCAAGCACGTCAGCCCGTTCCTGCTGCTGGACCACGCCGCCCCCACTGAGTTCACGCCCACTACTGAACGTCGTGGCGTCGGCCAGCACCCGCATCGCGGTTTCGAAACCGTGACCATCGTCTACCAGGGCGAACTGGAGCACCGTGACTCCACCGGCAGCGGCGGCAAGATTGGCCCTGGCGACGTGCAATGGATGACCGCCGCTTCCGGCATCATCCACGAAGAGTTCCACTCCGAAGCCTTCGCCCGGCAGGGCGGGTTCATGGAGATGGTCCAGTTGTGGGTCAACCTGCCCGCCAAGGACAAGATGGCCCCGGCCGGCTACCAGACGATCCTCAAGGGCGACATTCCGAACATCGCCCTGAAGGACAACGCCGGCAGCCTGCGCCTGATTGCCGGGCGCTTCGAAGGGCAGCAAGGCCCCGCCAGGACCTTCACGCCCATCGACGTCTGGGACATTCGCTTGAATGCCGGGAAAAACCTCATCCTTGATCTGCACGAAGGCCACAACACCGCGTTGGTGGTCTTGCGAGGCTCGGTCCAGGCCAATGGCCGCGAACGGGTCGAGGCCGGGCAAATGGCCCTGTTCGACCGGGCTGGCGACCAATTGAGCCTGCAAGCCAATAACGATGCCGTGGTGTTGCTGCTCAGTGGTGAGCCGATCGACGAACCCATCGTCGGTCATGGTCCGTTCGTGATGAACAGCGAGCAGGAAATCCATCAGGCCTTCAACGATTTCCACTCGGGGCGTTTTGGCCGGATGGACGATTGAGGCGAAACAGCAGCCACGCTGAACCCATTGTGGGAGCGAGCTTGCTCGCGATAGCGGTAGGACACTCAATGATGGGTTGACTGTCAGACCGCCATCGCGAGCAAGCTCGCTCCCACAAATGGGGATCTGCATGGGGAACTGTGGGGAACTCTACAGCGCGTTCATTCTGTGCCAATCTTCGCCAATCGCCTTCCTGGAGCTGTCCCGATGCTGTCTCTGATCTCCGAGCACCCGCTGCTCTGTGCCCTGGCGCTGCTGGTGCTCGACCTGTTGATGTGGCATTTGGTCAGTTCGGCTCGGATCTATTGGAAAGTCGGCGCAAGGCTGGTGATTTTTTCGTTGTTCAGCGTGCTGCTGTTCAACGAGGGCCTCAACCCCATGGTCCCGGCACAGTGGGTTGACGATGTGCCGCGGCACCTGGCGGCTACCGGTTTGCAGATCGCCTGGTGGCTGTTTGCCGCGCGAACCCTGACGGTGCTGATCGGTGCGGCGATGATGCAACGGGTCGGTCACACCGGGCGGTTGTTGCAGGATTTGCTCGGCGCGGTGATTTTCCTGATCGCCGTCATCGCCGCAATGGCCTACGTGCTGGATCTGCCGGTCAAGGGCGTGCTGGCCACGTCCGGCGCCATGGCGATCATCGTCGGCCTGGCCTTGCAGAGCACCCTCAGCGACGTGTTCTCCGGGATCGTGCTCAACACCACCAAGCCCTATCAGCTCGATGATTGGATTTCCATCGACGGCACCGAAGGCCGGGTCACCGACATCGACTGGCGAGCCACGCGCTTGCAGACCGCTCAGGGCAGCATGGCGGTGATTCCCAACTCGTTGGCGGCCAAGGCCAAGGTCATCAACTTCAGTCGACCCAGCGATGTCCATGGCTTGTCCATCAGCATCCAGGTCAGCCCTCACGCGCGGCCACAAACCGTGATCGACGCGTTGGAGCGGGCGATGATTGGCTGTCGTTCCCTGCTCGCCAGCCCGACACCCAGCGTCGCCCTCAAAAGCAGCGGCAGTGGCGGCGCGGAGTACGAGATCAGCGGGTTCGTTGCCTCCATGGCGCAGAAACGCACTGTGCGCAACCAGCTGTTCGACCTGGCGTTCCGGCATTTGCAGGCGTCGGGCGTGAGCCTGTTGTCCACCAGTGAAAGCGCGGCTCCCCAGGCGCTGTCGCGGCCCCGGGCGTTGCTGGAAAGCTCGAACATTTTCTCTACCCTGCGCCAGGACGAGAAAGAGACCTTCAGCCAGAACATGACCCTGCAGACCTTCCGTGCAGGTGATGTGATCCTGGCGGCCGGGGAGGTCAGTGATCATCTGTTCATCATCGAGTCCGGGGTGGTCAGCGTGACCCTCATGCGCAACGGCCAGCCACTCGAGGGCGGGCGCATGGGGCCGGGGGAGGTGATCGGCGAAGCCGGGATCGTCGCCGAGCAAGCGGCGCTGGCGAATTTTACCGCCAAGACTTTCTGCACCCTGTACCGCATCGAGAACAGCTACCTCAAGCCATGCCTCGAGGCCCGTCGCGACATCAACGACGCGATGAAAAACCTGCTGGACGTACGCATGCACCTGGCCCAGAACCTGACCCGCGAAGCCCCCAAGCCCATCGCCAAGAAACGCTTCCTGCAATGGTTGCGCAGCCGGGCCTGAAGCACTCTCGAAGTCCCGAGGCCTCCCTGTGGCGAGGGAGCTTGCTCCCGCTGGGTGGCGCAGCCGCCCCAAATGGGCCTGACACCATTTCCCTGGCGGACCGCGTCGGCTGGGTTACGACTGCTTCGCAGCCGAGCGGGAGCAAGCTCCCTCGCCACAAGAGCCTCCAGGTCTCCTTACAGGTAAACCCCGACGCGTACCCCATTGGCCACCCGAACTTCCCAACAATTGGCTATTTGTACCGCGCCACTGCACGGCTAACGTAGCGCTACACCCAATTGTCCTGGAGTTCACCATGCAACCGCGTATCGATTTCTACACCGCTTCCCCTGATGCTTTCAAAGCCATGCTGGCCCTGGAAACCGCCGTCTCGAAACTGGGCCTGGAGAAGTCCCTGCTGGAGCTGGTCAAGCTGCGCTCCTCGCAAATCAATGGCTGTGCTTTCTGCATCGACATGCACACCGCCGATGCCCGCAAGGACGGCGAGACCGAACGTCGGCTGTACGCCGTGACCGCTTGGCGCGAAGCACCGTTTTTCACCGGTCGTGAGCGCGCGGCACTGGCCTGGACCGAAGCCCTGACCCGCCTGAGCGACACCCATGCGCCGGACGCCGACTATGCCTTGCTGAGCGAGCATTTCAGCCCCAAGGAAATGGTCGACCTGACCGTGGCGATCAACGCCATCAATGGCTGGAACCGCTTGGCGGTGGGCTTTCGCAAGATGCCTGAAGCGTAGTCAGCAGAAAAAAATACCTGTGGGGTGAGCCTGTGGGAGCACACCTGTGGGAGCAAAGCTTGCTCGCGATAGCGGTCCAATAGTCCATGCCCCATTGACTGACACACCGCCATCGCGAGCAAGCTTTGCTCCCACACGGATTTAATCGGTTTGCTTCGCCTTAATAATAACAATTACTATTCACGCCCCGTTTCCACAGCGCGCCGTGATGACCCCCAAGCTGCCCCGCAGACCCGGCTTTTTCGAGCATTACGAAGAGTTGATCGGCACCTGGACCCGTCGCCTGCGCAATCGCCAGCAGGCCGAGGACCTGGCCCACGACACCTTCGTGCGGGTGCTTGAGTCCGATTCGAGCGGGGTCGAGCAGCCGCGGGCCTATCTGCATCAGACGGCACGCAACATTGCAGTGGATGGCTATCGGCGCGAAGATCGAAGGGGAGCCATGGAAGAGGCGGTCATCGACCCTGGTCAGTCGTTTTCAGGCGACCCGGAGCACTTCATGCACGCGATCCAACTGGCGGACGCCATCGAGCAAGCGCTTGCCGAGCTACCGGCCAACTGCCGCACGGTGTTCGTCTGGCAGAAGATCGAAGGCCTGACCCAGGCGGAAATCGCCGAGCGCCTGGGCCTGTCAAAAAACATGGTGGAAAAGTATATGATCCGCACCCTGCGGCATCTGCGCGATCGTCTGGATGGGCCTGGCCAATGATCCGTCGCCATCTTCCACCTGAGCCACAGGACCTTCCATGATGGATAGCCGTGAATGCCCGTGCGGGCAGGACAAGGTTCGCGACGCGGCGGCGCAATGGTTCGTGCGCTTGCAAGCGCCCGCCATGAGTATCGAGGAGCGCCAGGGTTTCGAAGCCTGGCTGGACGAACATCCCAACCACCGCGACGAAATCCAATTGCTCCAGGGCATCTGGAGCGCCACCGACCTGTTGCCCAAGGAACGCCTGCAAGCCCTGTGCGAACCACCTGCCGAACGTCCCAGGCACCGACCGCTGTTGCGCTACGCGGTGGCCGCCGGGCTGTTCGCGGTGGCGCTGGGGTTGGGGCTGTTCAGTGGCTTGAGTTCTTCCACTGACTACAGCGGCGAATACGCCACCGCCTTCGGTGAGCGTCGGCATATCGCCTTGCCGGACGGCTCGGTGATCGACCTCAACAGCCGCAGCCGCGTGCGCATTGAGTTCGCACACCATCAACGCCGGGTGGAGCTGGCCGAAGGCGAGGCCTTGTTCACGGTCGAGCATGATGCTGGCCGGCCGTTCACCGTCGATGCGGGTAACGGCCAGGTGACGGTGACCGGGACGCGCTTCGACGTGCGCCGCGATGCCGACAAGACCCGGGTGGCGGTGGCGCAGGGCAGCGTCAAGGTTCAGGGCCGCGCTGCGCCCCAGGCCCAGTTCGTCAGCCTGACGGCCGGCCTCGGCACCCAGATCGATGCCCAGGGCAAAGTTGCCACACCTTACGCGGTCAACGCTGAGGCGCTCACCGCCTGGCGCAACGGCAAACTGGTGTTCGACAACGCGCCGCTCAAGGAAGTGGCTGAAGAAGTCTCCCGTTATCGCGCCCAGCCTCTGCGGGTCGGCAGCGCGACGGTGGGCAACCTGCGCCTGACCAGTGTGTTCCGCGCCGACGATCCCGAGGCCCTGCTCAAGGCGCTGCCGAACATCCTGCCGGTGGCCGTGCGCAGCCTGGATGACGGCAGCCAGGAAATAATTGCGAAATAAATTCAGGTTTTTTTCGAGTTCATCGTCTTCTTGTCCAACTGCAACTGGTTTGCATTAACAGACGCGTATTCTTGCGATCAACAGGACAAGGTTCGACGTGAAAACCCTCGCCAAAAACAACAACCGTACCCCCGCACGCTGGCTGCCGCTGGCCCTGACCCTGGCGGTCAGCGCCGCACTGCCCCAGGCGTTCGCCGACCAGGCCGCCACCGCCATTCACATCCAGGCGCAGCCGTTGGGCCAAGCCTTGAGCCAGCTCGGCCAGCAAACCGCGTTGCAGGTGTTCTTCAGCCCCGAGCTGGTGGCCGGCAAGCAAGCGCCGGCGGTGGATGGCAACCTGTCCTCGGAAGCGGCCTTGCGTCAACTGCTGCAGGGCAGTGGCCTGCAATACCAAATCGATGACGGTTCGGCGACCGTGTTGCCGGCGCCATCGGCCTCCAACGCCGGCCCGCTGGAGCTGGGCGCCACTGAAATCCAGGTGGTTGGCGACTGGCTCGGCGATGCCAACGCCGAGGTGGTGCAGAACCACCCTGGTGCGCGTACGGTGATCCGCCGCGAAGCCATGGTGGAGCAAGGCGCGATGAACGTCGGTGATGTGCTGCGGCGCGTGCCGGGTGTGCAAGTGCAGGAGGCCAACGGCACCGGCGGCAGCGACATTTCCCTGAACGTCGGCGTGCGCGGCCTCACTTCGCGCTTGTCGCCACGCTCAACGGTGTTGATCGATGGCGTGCCGGCAGCGTTCGCGCCCTACGGCCAGCCGCAACTGTCCATGGCACCGATTTCCGCGGGCAACCTGGACAGCATCGACGTGGTGCGCGGTGCCGGGTCCGTGCGCTATGGACCGCAGAACGTCGGCGGGGTGATCAACTTCGTGACCCGCGCGATCCCGGAAAAAGCCACCGGTGAAATCGGCACCACCCTGGAAACCTCCCAGCGCGGCGGTTGGAAGCACATCGACACGGCTTTCCTCGGTGGCACCGCCGACAACGGCCTGGGCGTGGCGCTGTTGTATTCGGGCGTCAATGGCAACGGGTATCGCCGGAGCAACCAGGGCAACGACATCGACGACGTGATTCTCAAGACCCATTGGGCGCCGACCGATGTCGATGACTTCTCGCTGAACTTCCACTACTACGACGCCAAGGCCGACATGCCCGGTGGCCTGAAACAGGCCCAATACGATGCGGACCCGTACCAGTCCGACCGTGATTGGGACAACTTCAGCGGCCGGCGCAAGGACGTGTCGTTCAAGTGGATCCGTGAGATCAACGAGCGCACCCAGGCCGAGGTGCTGACCTATTACTCCGACAGTTACCGGGGCAGCACCATCGCTTCCCGGGACCAGCGCAACCTGGTGTCCTACCCGCGCACCTATTACACCTTTGGCATCGAGCCTCGGGTGTCTCACGTGTTCGACCTGGGCGCCACCACCCAGGAGGCCAGCGTCGGTTATCGCTACCTCAAGGAAGGCATGCACGAAGAGGCCAGCCGCCTGGCGTTGCGTAATAACGAGCCGGTTGTGCGTCCGGGTGCCGACGGTCACGTCTACCAGGACCGTACCGGCGGCACTGAAGCCCACGCGGTGTATATCGATGACAAGATCGATGTCGGCAAGTGGACCATCACCCCGGGTATCCGCTTCGAAAGCATCAGCACCGAATGGCACGACCGCCCGGTGCTCGACACCGCCGGCCGCCCGGTGCAGGAAAAACGCCGCAGCATCGACAGCAACGAACCGCTGCCGGCCCTGAGCGTGATGTATCACCTGTCCGACGCCTGGAAGCTGTTCGCCAACTACGAGACCTCGTTTGGCAGCCTGCAGTATTTCCAGCTCGGCCAGGGCGGCGACGGCAACAACACCGCCAACGGCCTGAGCCCGGAAAAGGCCAAGACCTATGAGATCGGCACGCGCTACAACGATGACGTGTGGGGCGGGGAAGTGACGCTGTTCTACATCGACTTCGACGACGAGTTGCAGTACATCAGCAACGACGTGGGCTGGACCAACATGGGTGCGACCAAGCACCAGGGCCTGGAGGCTTCGGTACACTACGACATGGCCGCCCTCGACCCACGCCTCGAAGGCCTCACCGCCAACGCCGGTTTCACCTACACCCGCGCGACTTACGAGGGCGAGATCCCGAGCTTCAAGGGCCGTGACCTGCCGTTTTATTCCCGCCAGGTGGCCAACGTGGGCCTGCGCTACAACGTCAACCGCTGGACCTACAACCTCGACGCCTTTGCCCAGTCCAAGCAGCGCTCACCGGGCAACAGCGTGAACGCCGATGGCAGCTTCAGCGGCGACTACATCACCGATGGCACCGCCGATGGGCAGTACGGCGACATGCCGGGCTACGTGCTCTGGAACGTACGCGCCGGCTACGACTTCGGCGCGCAGCTGTCGAACCTGAAAGTCGGTGCCGGGGTGAAAAACCTGTTCGATCACCAGTACTACACCCGTTCCAGCGACAACAACTCAGGCATTTATGTCGGCGCACCGCGCACGTTCTTTGTGCAGGCGAGTGTGGGGTTCTGATGAAAACCCAGGGTTGAACGTACCCTTGTGGCGAGGGAGCTTGCTCCCGCTGGGTCGCGAAGCGACCCCAAAACCTGCTGAATGCAGAGCCTCAGGCACACCGCACCCACTGGTTTACGACTGCTTCGCAGCCGAGCGGGAGCAAGCTCCCTCGCCACAGGGAATGGTGTGAAACCTCAACAAGCGGTGCGAAGCCTCAAACCTTCAACACTTTGCCACTGGCCGCCACCGCCACCAGCGATATCGCAATCAACCCAAAGGCAATGCTCAAGCTGCTGCCATGGGCGACGAAGCCGATCAGCGCCGGGCCGGCGAGGATGCCGGCGTAGCCGATGGTGGTGATGGCTGGAACAGCGATGGCCTCTGGCATCAAGGTCTGTTTGCCGACGGCGGTGTACAGCACCGGCACGATGTTCGAACACCCGGCGCCCACCAACGCATAGCCCAGTAGCGCGGCTTGCCACATCGGTGCGAGGGTCGCCAACAGGAAGCCGGCTGCCGCGATCGATCCGCCATAGATGATCACGCGCTTGGCGCCCAAGCGATGCACCACTGAATCGCCGGTCAGTCGGCCGACGGTCATGGTCAGCGCGAAGGCGGCATAACCCAGCCCGGCATAGGCGGTATCCACCGCACGTTCGGTGGTCAGGAACACGGCGCTCCAGTCCAGCACCGCGCCTTCGGCCAGGAACACGATGAAGCAGAGGATGCCGATGAACAGCACCACGCCGTGGGGAATGGCGAACGCCGGTCCCGAGCTTTCACTGCCGTAAGGCAGCAGGTGCGGCGCAGCCTTGAACAACGCCACCAGCAGCACCCCATTGACCACCAGCGTCGCTCCCAGCGGCGAAAGCCCCAGGCCAAGCAGGGCGCTCACACCCGCCGCGCCAATGATCCCGCCGAGACTGAACATGCCGTGGAAACCCGACATCATGGTCTTGCCACTGGCCCGTTCGACGATCACCGCTTGCAGGTTCACGGTCGAGTCCACGGTGCCGAGCCCGGCGCCAAACAGGAACAAGGCGGCCACCAGCCAGGGCAGGGAAGTCATCGTTGCCAGCAACGGCAACGCCAGGCAAATCAGGAGCGTGCCGCCGCTGAGCACCCGACGGCAGCCGAACCGCGCCGCCAGCGCGCCGGAAATCGGCATCGCCAGGATCGACCCGACCCCCAGGCACAACAGCAGTAACCCGAGGGTGCCTTCATCCAGGTTCGCCCGCACCTTGGCGTAAGGCACCAGCGGCGCCCAGGCGGCGATGCCGATGCCGGCGATGAGATAGGCAATGCGGGTGGACATCTGTTCCAGGCGTCCGGGGATAAAGGTGGGCGGGGGCGTAATGGCAGTCATGAAACGTCCTTGGCTTTCGTGCGGTGCGGTGATGCAGGCAGGGGCCTATGCTTGCATATCCACTGACCGCACCGCGACCCCAAGGTGTCGGCCAAAGCGTGGGCTTTGCTCCCTCAGCCTTCGCCAGCATAAAGTACCGGCCCTAGCTGGCTGATTCCGGGTCTGGTCCATGACGCAGTTCTATGATGCACGCGGCAATATTTATGGCGTCGTTTCGCCGCAACAGGTGCGTGACTACGGCATTGATTTGCCGCCTTCAGCCGCCCTGGCTGCACAGCGGCGCGAGTCCTGGGCCTCGGCTGCCGTGCGTGCTTTCTGCAGTTGGGCGCCGGGCGAAGCAGCACCGGACGCCAAGGCCCATCGCAGTGACGGCCTGTTGATCGGTCCGTTCCAGAGCGAACCGCCTTTTGATCTGTTGATCGTCAACACCGACGGCACCCTGGCCGAACGCAGCGGCAATGGCCTGACGATTTTCTCCCAGGCGCTGCAAGAGCAAGGCTTGATGCCGGGGGCGGGTGAGTGTGTGCTGCAGGTTCATCATGACAAACCTGAGGGTATCTCCCCGCTGCAAACCTCGGTTCGCGCCGCTGAATTCGACGGTGTTCAAGGCTTCTGGCTGGACCTGGGCAAACCGCTGTTCGGGCCCCAGGCTGTTGGCGCCCAGGAGGTCGAGAGCGTGCTGTTCAACCAATGCGATGTCAGCCGTGTGGCGGCGCTTTACCGGTTGAACCCAGCGTGGGGCCACAGCCAGTTCGTGAGCCTCGGCAATCCTCATTGCGTGACGCTGGTGGCCGGTGCCGAAGGGTTGCCGAGCAATTCGCAGATGCGTGCTACGGCGCTGGCGCAAAGCCTGGTTCGCCTCGCCTATGCTGCGCCAGGTGGCGCCGGGCTGCCGTGCCCCAGCGGGGTGAATCTGCAATGGGCCAGCCCGGAAGCCGAAGGGCGAATCGCCGCCCGGGTGTTTGAGCGCGGCGAAGGGCCCACGGCTTCCTCGGGCACCAGCGCCAGTGCCGTGGCCAGCGCGGCGTGGCGGGTGGGCTGGGTGCAGGCGGGGGCGGTGAGTGTGGTGATGCCGGGGGGGACTGCGCCGATTTTGCTGGAAGAAGAGGCGGGTGAGTTGGTGCGGGTCAGGCTGTTTGGGACGGCGCGGTCTGTGCCCTAGCGTCTCTGGACGTTCTGTGGTGCGACTGATGCCGCTATCGCGAGCAAGCTCGCTCCCACAGGGGAATCAGCCTGGCTGCTGCGCAAACTCCACCACCGGCATCTGCCGCTTCATCAGCACTTCACCGTTGCGAATCGAGTAGAGCGGCAAGCCCTGGCTGCGGATCACTTCGTAGTCACTGTCCGCCGACAGGATCAGCAGGTTCGCCGGGCGCCCGGGTTCCAGCCCGTAGCGCTCGCCCAGGGCCATGGCCTTGGCGCTGTTGTCGGTGACCAGGTCCAGGGCGCTTTGCAGGTTGCGGTAGCCGAGCATGTGGCAGATATGCAGCCCGGCTTCGAGGACCCGCAGGATATTGCCGTTGCCCAGCGGGTACCACGGGTCGACGATGGAGTCCTGGCCGAAGCACACGTTCATCCCGGCTTCGAGCAGTTCATTGACCCGGGTGACACCGCGGCGTTTGGGGAAGGTGTCGAAACGGCCTTGCAGGTGAATGCTTTCGGTCGGGCAAGAGACGAAGCTGATGCCCGAGTGCCCGAGCAGGCGGAACAGCTTGGCGCAGTAGGCGTTGTCGTAGGAGCCCATGGCCGTGGTGTGGCTGGCGGTGACGCGCGCGCCCATGTCGCGGCTGCGGGCTTCTTCAGCGAGCACTTCGAGGAAGCGTGAGTGCGGGTCGTCGGTTTCGTCGCAATGCACATCCACCAGGCAGCCGGTGCGCTCGGCCAGGTCCATGAGGAATTTCACCGAGCTGACGCCCTGGTCGCGGGTGTACTCGAAGTGGGGAATGCCGCCGACCACATCGGCGCCCATGCGGATGGCTTCTTCCATCAGCTCGCGGCCGTTGCGGTAGGACTCGATGCCTTCCTGGGGAAACGCGACGATCTGCAGGTCGATCAGGTGACGGCTTTCCTCGCGCACCTCCAGCAGCGCCTTGAGGGCCGTGAGTTCGGGGTCGGTCACGTCAACGTGGGTGCGTACATGCTGGATGCCATGGGCGGCGAGGGTCTGGATGGTTTTCTTGGCGCGGGTCTTGGTGTCTTCTTCGGTGATGGTGGCCTTGCGTTCGCCCCAGCACTCGATGCCTTCGAACAGCGTGCCGCTCATGTTCCAGCGCGGTTCGCCGGCAGTGAGGGTCGCGTCCAGGTGAATGTGCGGTTCGACGAAGGGTGGGACCACCAGGTTACCGCCGGCATCGAGGTCTTCCGGGCCGAGGCTGGGGGCCTCGGTCTGGCGGGCGATGTTGCTGATCAGGCCGTTTTCCAGGTGCAGTTCATGCAAGCCTTCGCGGTTGCGCAGGCGGGCGTTGATGATGTGCATCAGGCGAATCCTTTAGAGGTCTTGTAGGGGCGCATCAGCGGTGCGAGTACCCATTACGCTGATCAATAGCACATACGTTAGCGCGCCGGCAGCGATTCCTACCAGTGGCGCGACCCATGGCGAATTGAACGCCGCGACGGTGCCAACCCC
The DNA here is from genome assembly GCF_052112205.1 of Pseudomonas sp. Lb2C2. Taxonomy (NCBI): domain Bacteria; kingdom Pseudomonadati; phylum Pseudomonadota; class Gammaproteobacteria; order Pseudomonadales; family Pseudomonadaceae; genus Pseudomonas; species Pseudomonas sp. Lb2C2. Next base: position 85,156 of record NZ_JAUTYW010000004.1, read on the forward strand.
ATAGGCCAACAGCCCGGGCCAGTTGAACGCCGGCAGTTGCGCCTCGGCCAGGCGCGGGTAACGACCACGCCAGCGGAAGAAGAAATCGGCCATGATCACCCCGCCAATGGGCGGGATCACGGTGCCCAGCAGGATCAGGTACGGCACCAGCAGATCGTACATGCCCAGCAGCGCCAGCAGCGTGCCGATCACCGCGCCGCCCAGGGTCACGGTTTTGCGCCGACGGGTGCGCAGCAGGTTGCAACCGGCCACGGCGAAGTTGTAGATGGTGTTGTCCTGGGTGCTCCAGATGTTGAGCAGCAACATGGCCATCGCCGCCATGGCGAAGCCCTGCAACAGCAGCACTTCGACCACGTCCGGCTGTTGATAGACGATGGCCCCGTAGGCGCCGATCAGCACCATCAGGCCGTTACCCAGGAAGAAGCCGATCAGGCTCGCCAGCACCGCGACCTTCGCCGAGCGGGAAAACCGTGTCCAGTTGGTCGCTTGGGTCGCGCCGCTGACGAAGGTGCCGAACACCAGCGTGATGGCGGTGGACCAGTCGAGGCTGCCCGTCGGCACGATCGCCAGCAAGCCATCGAGACCGCCGACCTTCACCGTCGCGACCCACATCGACAGCATCAGCAGCAACATCATCGCCGGCACGGCGATGTAGGAGAGGATTTCCAGGCCGCGATAGCCGATGTAGGCCGTGGCGCAGAATCCCAGGCCGAACAGCACCATCAACCCCAGCACGGTGCCTTCGCTCAATTCGAAATACTTGCCCAGCACCACCGCGGCCGTCGCCGTGCCCCAGGCGTACCAGCCGATCTGGGTGAACCCGAGGATCAAGTCACTGAGCTTGCTGCCCACCTCGCCGAAACAGAAACGACCCATGAGCACCGAATTGAGCCCGCTCTTGAAGGCGATGTAGCCCAGGCCTGCGGCGTAGAGGCCCAGCAGCAGATTACCGATGATGATGACCGTGAGCATCTCGGCAAAACCGAACGCCACCCCCAGCTTGCCGCCGGCAAACATCGTGGCGGTGAAAAAGGTGAAACCCAGCAGCACCATGGCCGTGGAGGCCAGGCCTTTGCGAGCGTGCATCGGGACTTCGCTCAAGGGATAGTCGTTGCCCGGATCGTTCTGAGTCATGTGGCGGTCCTTGCGGGTGAGGGATGTCGCAAGCGTGCAGCGGCCGTGCCAAGCGAATGATCGCGAGGTTATTTATAGACAATCCTGGGGATTGGGTGGGCGCAGGGATCGAAAGCGGTGCGGCGGTGATTCAAGTTGGAACACAAACCCCACTACCCACAGGGAAATGCAGTGTTCTTCAGGTCGAGGAATGCAACGCCAGGAACCGCAACACCGCTGCGACGACGGCTTCCGGCGCATCTTCCTGGACCAGGTGCCCGGCGCTCGGGATCGGGTGCAATTGCGCGCCTGGAATCAGCTTATGCAGGGCCCGCCCGCGCTCGATGGGGATCCACTGGTCATCCTCTCCCCAGAGAATCTGCGTCGGGCAGCGCACGTTTGGATAAAGGTCCTGGACCTCGCGGGTATAACACTCGTCCATCTGCGCAATCTGCCGGTAGAACGCCGCCTGGCCCGGTTCGCCAAGCCACGGCTGCACGTAGGGCGCCAGTTCGGCGTCCGGGATGTCCCGCTTGATCGCGCCGCGGATATAGGTCGGCACGATGGCTCGCTGAATGTAGTCGGGCAGGCCGCTGAAGGCGGCTTCATGCTGGCGTACATGCTGCACAAAGGGTGAACCCCAGGGCGACAGCGCCACGGGGTCGATCAGGGTCAGGCTGCGGTAGTCCTTGCCATTGAGCAGGTGCGTGCGCAGGGCCGTGGCGCCGCCAAAGTCATGGGCCACCACGTCCGGGCAGTCCAGGCGCCAATGCTCCAGCAGTTGCGCGAGTAGCTGGTTTTGCACGCCCAGGGACACATCGGCATCGGGTTGCGCGGACTGGCCATACCCCAGCAAGTCGAAGTAATGCACTGTGTGGGTGGCGAAGAACAGCGGGGCGATGCGGTGCCACACGTAGGAAGAGAAGGGTGTGCCGTGGACAAACACCAGCGGTGGGCCATCGCCATGGATGGCGTAGCGGATGGAGTGTCCGTTGAAGTCGTATGTTTGATCCAGCGGCCAGTGGGTCATGCTCGATACTCCCTGAAAATGGCTCAGGGGACCAAGCATAGGCCAATGCTGACGGGGTAGGGAAACCCCAATGGTGGCGCTAGATTTTGTGGGAGCAAGGCTTGCCCGCGATGCAGGCGCCTCGATTCCGAAGAGACTGTGTAATCTTTATCGCGAGCAAGCTTTGCTCCCACAGGTGGGACCCTACAGGCGGATCCCACAGGTTTTATTCGCCGTGGTAGATGCAACCGCTGGTGCAGGTCTCGTGGATGCGGATGGCGCTGAGTTCCGGCAGCAACGGCTTCAATTCATTCCAGATCCATTTGGCCAACACTTCGCTGGTGGGGTTTTCCAGGCCAGGAATGTCGTTGAGGTAGTTGTGGTCCAGGCGCTCGTAGAGCGGCTTGAAGATCGCCTTGATCTCCGAGAAGTCGCGAATCCAGCCGGTGTGCGGATCGATATCGCCGCTCAGGTGGATCGCCACCTTGAACGAGTGACCGTGAAGACGGCCGCACTTGTGGCCGTCCGGCACGTGGGGCAGGCGGTGGGCGGATTCGAAGGTAAACTCTTTGAAAATTTCCACAGGTTCGGGCTCTTTAGATATCGGTCGCGAGGCAGGCGGCGCAGTTTATCAGTTTGATAACGGCGTTGCGCGACCGTGCTGACTAAAGGGTCAGCAAACGCTCGCCCAAGCCGCCGTTGGCCGTCAACTCCAGGAACTCATCACCGAGCCGGCGGCTCTCGTCCATCGCCGTGCGCCAATACTGGCGGCGGCTCGGGTCATCGCCCATGAAACGCTTGAAGTCGTTGCGGTCCGGCAGTTTGCCGTAGGGCAGGCGCGCCAGGTATTCGCGCGACGGCGCCAGCAACAATACGTCCTGCAGGCGGTCGACGTTGCCCCGGCGCCACGGCAGGCCTTTGTCGAACCAGCCGGGAATGACCCGGTCGGTGAAGTGCGGATAGAGCACGATGTCCTCGCCGCTGTAGGGCAGGTCGAGGTGATAGTCCAGCAAGCCGCCGTCGCGGTAGGTGCCGGCACCGGCGCCCGGCAGGTCGCGCACGCCTTCCATGACCATCGGGATCGAGCCCGAGGCCAGCAGGGCCTGGCGCAGGTTGCCGGCCGCCAAGGGGACGAAGCGCGACGGAAAGTCATTCAACGGATGCAGCGGCGGGGCCAGGCGCGGGTCATGGATGATCAACCGTTCGAAATGCCGTGACAGCCGCGCACGACCTCGCAGGTTGTCGGCGATCACCGACGACAACCCCAGCCCCAGCCGGCCGCGATGATCCTGGGCCAGCAGGCCGTGGCTCTTGACCACCATGATGTTGAGCCGGTATCGCGGGTTATCGAGGATCGAAGCGTCGCGGCCGTCGAGCAAGTCTTCGAGCATGCGTTGCGAGCTCTGGCTGACCCCGGCCATGGTCACGCCTTTGGCGAAGCTTTGTTCGTTGTACAAGCTGCCCAGGCGCCGGATTCCCTCGGCGGCGTCCGGCAGGCAGGCGCTGGCGAAGCGCCAGGCCCCCACGGAGGCCCCGATCAGCGAGCGTTCCCGGGGCGCGGCGGGCAGCCATTCACCGAACAGCGCCAGGTCCAGCCCCTGGATGCCCAAGGCCTTGGGGCCACCGGCGGCGCCCGGCAGGATGCCGACGTCGGCGGCGTTCAAGCTGGCCTGGCGAATCCTCCCGAATGCACGGGGGCCGGCCTTGAGGGTGAGGGCGGGAAACTTGATGTGGATGGCGGTCATACCAGTCTCGAATACGGCTAAGCGGCTGATTATAGCGACACAAAACCCTGTGGGAGCGAGCAAGCTCACTCCCACATTGATGTGGGTTCCATGATGGCCATTCAGTTTCAGTTAAGTTCACCCCGATACAGTCCCCCCGATGAAGATTATAAAAAGGAGATAATCCATGAACCGCCTGACTGCCTTTATCATCGCGACCCTCATGGCACTCGGTACGAGCCTGGCTCATGCACGAGACCTGAACGCGGACGAAGCCCGCAAACTGCAAGACGCTGGTACCATCCTGTCCTTCGAAAAACTCAACGCCGCCGCCCTGGCCGAGCACCCTGGTGCCACCTTGACCGATACCGAGCTGGACGAAGAGTACGGCAAGTACATTTACCAGGTGGATCTGCGCGATACGAAGGGCATTGAGTGGGATCTGGAATTGGACGCCACCAACGGCAAGGTGCTCAAGAATCATCAGGATACGTAATGAAGCTTAATCTACGCGCCCATAGTCGATGGACGCTGGCGCTGCTGGCGTTTTGTTCGCTGGCCGTGGCCCGGGACCTGGACCAGGACGAGGCCCTGCAACTGCGCCAGCAGGGTGTGATCCTGCCGCTGGAACAACTGCTGCAACAGGCGCTGGATCGACACCCCGGCGCCAAACTGCTGGAAGCCGAGTTGGAGGAGAAACACGGCGTCTATATTTATGAGGTCGAGCTGCTGGACACCGACGGCGTCGTGCGCGAATTGGACCTGGAGGCCGCGACCGGCCGCTTACTCAAAGATAAGGAAGACTGATGCGCCTGCTTCTGGTGGAAGATCACGTGCCCCTGGCCGACGAACTGATGGCCGGGCTTGCACGCCAGGGCTACGCTGTCGATTGGCTCGCCGATGGCCGCGACGCGGTGTACCAGGGTAGCAGCGAACCCTACGACCTGATCATCCTCGATCTCGGCCTGCCGGGTGTGCCGGGGCTCGAGGTGCTGGCCCAATGGCGTGCCGGTGGCCTGAGCACGCCGGTGCTGATCCTCACCGCCCGCGGGTCTTGGGCCGAGCGCATCGAAGGCCTCAAGGCCGGGGCCGACGATTACCTGACCAAGCCTTTTCATCCTGAAGAGCTGCAGTTGCGGATCCAGGCGTTGCTGCGCCGCTCCCACGGCCAGGTCAACCAGCCAACGCTGAAATCGGCCGGGTTGCACTTGGATGAAGGGCGGCAATGCGTGGTTCGCGACGGCACCGACATCCAGCTCACGGCGGCTGAATTTCGCCTGTTGCGCTATTTCATGCTGCATCCCGAGCAGATCCTCTCCAAAAGTCATCTCGCCGAACACCTGTACGACGGTGAAACCGAGCGCGATTCCAACGTGCTGGAAGTCCACGTCAATCACCTGCGGCGCAAACTGGGACGCAGCGTGATCGAAACCCGTCGCGGCCAGGGTTACCTGTTCGGCGGGCAGGCGCAGTGAGATCCATCCAGCGGCGCCTGAGCCTGGGCCTGATCGGTGTGATGGTGGTGGTCGGCCTGGTCCTGGCGCAAACCAGTCTGTGGCTGTTCGAGCTGGGCTTGCAGCGTTACCTGGAAGCCGGGCTGCGTAACGACAGCGAGAACCTGCTGGTGGCTCTGGTGCGCGGTCCACAGGGCTTGCAACTGGATGAACGACGCCTGTCGCCGGCCTATCAGCGACCGTTTTCCGGGCATTATTTCCGCATCGATTTTGCCGACGTGCACTGGCGCTCCCGTTCCCTGTGGGACCAGGAGTTGCCCCGGCTCGACCACCCGGGCCTGCACAGCAACCTGCAACTGGGGCCGGAAGGCCAGAAGCTGCTGGTGCTGCGTACCGACTATCGGCGGTTGGGCCAGGCGATTTCCATCAGCGTGGCCCAGGACTACACGCCGGTGCGCGACAGCTTTCGCCGGATGCAGCAGATCGGCCTCGGGCTGGGGTTGGCGGGGCTGCTGCTGATTCTGTTGCTGCAACGCATCACCGTGCGCCGTGCCTTGCGTCCGCTGGACCGGGCGCGGGAGCAGATTGCCCAACTGCAGCGCGGGCAACGTTCGCAACTCGACGAACAGGTGCCACGGGAGCTGGAACCGCTGGTGACGCAAATCAACCATCTGCTGGCCCACACCGAAGACAGCCTCAAGCGTTCACGCAATGCCCTGGGCAACCTTGGCCATGCCTTGAAAACCCCACTGGCGGTGCTGCAAAGCCTGGCGTCGAACGAGAAGCTCGACCCGTATCCCGAGCTGCGCAAACTGTTGCTCGATCAACTGGAGCAGGTCCGCCAGCGCCTGAACCGCGAGCTCAACCGCGCCCGCTTGTCCGGCGATGCCTTGCCCGGCGCGCACCTGGACTGCGACGCCGAGCTGCCGGGGTTGCTGGCCACGCTGAACATGATCCACGGCGAACACCTGCACCTGAGCTACGTCGCCCCGCCAGGCCTGCACCTGCCCTGGGACCGTGAGGACCTGCTGGAACTGTTGGGCAACCTGCTGGACAACGCCTGCAAATGGGCCGACGCCGAGGTACGCCTGACCATGACCGAGACGGCCGAAGGGTTCAGCCTGGCCGTGGAGGACGACGGCCCGGGCATCCCGAAGGATCGCCGCGACCAGGTGTTCAGCCGCGGCACGCGATTGGATGAACAGACCGATGGACACGGCCTGGGCCTGGGCATCGTGCGGGACATCGTCGACACCTGGGGTGGCCTGCTGGCGTTGGATGACAGCGAGTGGGGCGGGTTGAAGGTGGTGATCGAGTTGCCCAAGCGCTGACAGCTGTTTCATGGCACCCCTCTCTGTAGGGCGAGCCGCTGTGGGTGGGGCGGGCCTGTGGGAGCAAAGCTTGCTCGCGATAGCATTTTTAAACCCGGCACAGATGTTGTAGGTGACGATGTCATCGCGAGCAAGCTTTGCTCCCACAGGCTCGCTCCCTCAGGGGGCAGTGGTGGCTGCAAATATTACGAGACTTGAAAACCCGCCCCACGGCCCTTGCAGCTTGCCGCCGCTTGCTGCAAAGTCGCGACCTTTTTGTCCGGTGGCTTTCCATCGCTGTGCTTTGAGGTAATGATGATAAATGCAGTAGTTGCCGCGGTTGGCGTCATGCTGGTGCTCAGCCTGGCCCGCGTGCATGTGGTGATCGCGCTGATTATCGGTGCGTTGGTGGGTGGCCTCACGGGCGGCCTGGGGATCGAAGCGACGCTCAAGGCGTTCAATGCCGGCCTGGGTGGCGGTGCGACGGTGGCGTTGTCCTACGCCTTGCTCGGTGCCTTTGCCGTGGCGATTGCCAAGTCTGGCATGGCCCACGCGCTGGCGGATAAAGCCCTGGCCCTGGTGGATCGCCAGGATGCCGCGGGTGGTTCGGGCGTCAAATGGGTGCTGATCGGTTTGCTGGGGACGGTCGCGGTCGCTTCCCAGAACATTCTGCCGATCCACATCGCCTTCATTCCGTTGCTGGTGCCACCGCTTTTGTATGTGCTGACCAAGTTGCAGTTGGATCGCCGGTTGATCGCCTGCGTCATGACCTTCGGCCTGATCACGCCCTACATGTTCCTGCCGGTGGGCTTCGGCAATATCTTCCTCAACGAAATCCTCCTGGCCAACGTCGCTCGCAGCGGTGTGGACGTCAGCGGCATCAACATCACCCACGCCATGGGCATCCCGGCGCTGGGCATGGTGTTCGGCCTGGTGCTGTCGTTTATCACGTATCGCAAGAAGCGTGTCTATGACCTGAAGAAGATCGCCAAGGCCGAGCAAGTGGCCGTGCGCTACAACCCGCTGAGCCTGATGGTGGCCGGGCTGGCGGTGGCGGCGGCGTTCGCGGTGCAACTGCTGGTGGACTCGATGATCATCGGCGCCCTGGTAGGGTTCCTGATTTTCTCGCTGTCGGGGGTGGTGCGCTGGCGCGAGACGGATGACCTGTTCACCGAAGGCATGAAGATGATGGCGATGATCGGCTTCATCATGATCGCCGCCTCAGGGTTCGCCGAAGTGATGAAGGCCACCGGTGAAGTCCAGAGTCTGGTGGAGTCTTCGGCGGCCTGGATTGGCCACAACAAGGGCATTGGCGCGCTGATGATGTTGCTGGTGGGGCTGCTGGTGACCATGGGCATCGGCTCGTCGTTTTCCACGGTGCCGATCCTGGCGACGATTTTCGTGCCGCTGTGTCTGCAACTGGGTTTCAGCCCGCTGGCGATCGTCTGCATTGTCGGCACCGCCGGCGCCTTGGGCGATGCCGGTTCACCTGCCTCGGACTCGACCCTGGGCCCGACCTCCGGCCTGAACATCGACGGCCAGCACCATCATATCTGGGACACCGTGGTCCCGACCTTCATCCACTACAACCTGCCGCTGCTGGCGTTTGGTTGGGTGGCGGCGATGGTGTTGTAGCCTCAAGACCGAGTTGCCTCAATCGCGAGCAGGCTCGCTCCCACAGTGGATTGGGGTGGACACAAGTGTTGTGGACACCACCGAACCCCTGTGGGAGCGAGCTTGCTCGCGATGAGGCCCTTGAATCCAGCGACCCTGCCGACGGACTGTTCACCTTGCCCTACAGTTTTGCCGCGCGGTGCCGTTAATACAGCTAACCACGCCATAAAACCTACAAGAGTGAACAGCATGCGCCTGAGCCTGAAGGCTAAAGTCCTGTCCCTTGCGATACTGCCGGTATTGCTGTCCGCCGTGATCATCAGCCTGACCACTGCTTTCATCTTGAAGGAGCAAGCGAGTAAAGAGGTCCAGCAGACCCGCGAACGCTTGCTCAGCGAGGCCAAGGCCACGCTGCAGAACTATGTGGCGGTGGGCCTGACCGCCATCAAGCCGCTCTACGATGCCGCCGCGCCTGGCGATAACGAAGCACGCGCCCAGGCGATCAAGCTGTTGTCGAATATCAGCTACGGCAAGGACGGCTATTTCTTCGGCTACGACTCCGAGACCATTCGTCTGTTCAAGGCCAACAGCCCTGATGGCGTGGGCAAGAGTTTCAAGGACAACCGCGACCCCAACGGGGTCTATGTCAACCGTGACCTGGTGAAAGTCGCCAAGGACGGGACGCACTACCTCGAATACAGCTCGCCGCTGCCCGGCAGCAAAGACCTGGTGCCCAAGCTGGGCTACACCGAATACCTGTCCAAGTGGGACCTGGCAGTCGGTAGCTCGGTCAACCTGGACGGCATCGAAGCCCAGGTGGCGCTGGTGGAAGCCAAGGTTCATGAACGTCTGCAAGGTGTGATCTTGAGCATCGTCGGGATCGCCGCGGTGGTGTTGCTGGTGATTGCGGTGGTGGGCCTGGTGCTCGCCAACACGATCCTGCGTCCCCTGCACCTGATGAAGGACAACCTGGATGACATCGCTGCGGGTGAGGGCGACCTGACCCGTCGCCTGGCCATCACCAGCCAGGACGAGCTTGGCCAGTTGGCCGGTTCGTTCAACCGCTTCGTCGACAAGATCCACGGCCTGGTGCGGCAGATCACCGACATGACCTCGCAACTGACCGGCCTGGTGACGCAAGTTTCCGAGCAGGCCCAGCGCTCCGAGCAGGCCATGGAACGCCAGCGCCACGAAACCGATCAGGTCGCCACGGCGATCAACGAGATGTCCTCGGCGGCCCAGGAAGTCGCCCGCAGCGCCCAGGGCGCCGCCGTCGCAGCCCAGCAGACCGACGAGGAAGGGCAATCGGCCAAGCGCGTGGTGGCCGGCAGCATCCAGCAGATTCATGCGTTGGTGAACGATATTCGCAGCAGTGGCGTGTCCCTGGACAGCCTGCAGCAGGACGTGGCTTCGATTGTCAGTGTGCTCGGGGTGATTCGTTCGATTGCCGAGCAGACCAACCTGCTGGCCCTCAACGCCGCCATCGAGGCTGCGCGTGCTGGCGAGGCAGGGCGTGGGTTTGCGGTGGTGGCCGATGAAGTGCGGGCCCTGGCCAGCCGGACCCAGCAGAGCACCCAGGAAATCCAGGGCATGATCGACCGCCTGCAATCAGGCACCCACGCGGCAGTGGAAGCGATGCGCCGTTCCAGTGAGGCCGGCGAAGGTACTTCGGAACGGGCCAACGAGGCGGGCGCCTCGCTGGACACCATGGCGCAACTGATCGGCACCATCAACTCGATGAACGCCCAGATCGCCAGCGCTGCCGAAGAACAGACCGCGGTGGCCGAGGAAATCAACCGCAGCGTGCATCAGATCGCCGTGGCCGTGGACAGCGTCGCCGACGAAACCCAACTCGGCGCCCAGACCTCCCGCAGCCTGGCCGACCTGGGCCAGCGCCTGGGCAAGCTGGTGGGGCAGTTCCGGATCTGATCCCGTCGCGGCAGGAGCTGCCGAAGGCTGCGATCTTTCGCTCTCGATCCAGATGTTTTCACCTGGGCAACCGGGTCTTATCGAGAAAGAAGGATCGCAGCCTTCGGCAGTTTCTGCCGTGCTTCACAGGCGCAAACCGCTACAAAACCCTGTGGGAGCGAGCTTGCTCGCGATAGCGTTGGATCAGCCAACATTCATTTGGCAGACGCACCGCCATCGCGAGCAAGCTCGCTCCCACAGGGGCTATGGCTCGCGCACATCGCGCATCAACAACCCAAACCGCAGATCCACCGCATCCGGGATCGGCACGTACACCACATGCCCATCCCCCGGTGCCACCTCGATGCCCTGGCCTTTGACGTTCTGCAACTGATGCAGGTCGAAGTGGAAGTTGCCCTTGGGGGTCATCAGCTCCATATGGTCCCCCAGGCCAAAGCGGTTCTTCACCCGCACTTCGGCCAGGCGTTCGCGCCGTTCGCCGGTCAGTTCGCCGACGAACTGCTGGCGCTCCGATACCGAGCTGCCGTTCTGGTAGTTCTGATACTCATCATGCACATGGCGCCTTAGAAACCCTTCGGTGTAGCCGCGCTGGGCCAGGGACTCCAGGTCGGTCATCAGGTTGCGATCAAATTCCCGGCCGGCCACCGCGTCATCGATGGCCTGGCGATACACCTGGGTGGTGCGTGCGCAATAGAAGTGCGACTTGGTCCGGCCTTCGATTTTCAAGGAGTGCACACCCATGCGCGCCAGGCGCTCGACGTGCTGCACGGCGCGCAGGTCCTTGGCATTCATGATGTAGGTGCCGTGCTCGTCCTCGAAGGCCGGCATGGATTCTTCCGGGCGGTTGGCTTCCTGGAGCAAAAACACCTGGTCGGTGGGCGCGCCGAGGCCCAGGGTCGGTTCGGGCTGATAGGTCTGCACAATGTCGCCCACGGCATTTTCCACCGCCGGCTGTGCCGAATATTTCCAGCGGCAGGCGTTGGTGCAACTGCCCTGGTTGGCGTCGCGCTTGTTCAAATAACCGGACAGCAGGCAGCGCCCGGAATAGGCCATGCACAGCGCGCCGTGGACGAACACTTCCAGCTCCATGGCCGGCACCTGCTCGCGGATCTCGGCGATTTCTTCCAGGGACAGTTCCCGGGACAGGATGATCCGGCTCAAGCCCTGCTGCTGCCAGAACTCGACGCTCGCCCAGTTCACCGTGTTGGCCTGCACCGACAGGTGAATCGGCATCTGGGGGAAATGCCGGCGCACCAGCATGATCAGCCCCGGGTCGGACATGATCAGCGCGTCCGGCGCCATGGCGATCACCGGTTCAAGGTCTTTGAGGAAGGTGCGCAGCTTGGCGTTGTGCGGGGCAATGTTGACCACCACGTAGAAACGCTTGCCCATGGCCTGGGCCTCGGCAATGCCCAAGGCCAGGTTCGCGTGGTCGAATTCGTTGTTGCGCACCCGCAGGCTGTAGCGCGGCTGGCCGGCATACACCGCATCGGCACCGTAGGCGAAGGCATAGCGCATGTTTTTCAGGGTGCCGGCGGGCGCCAGCAGTTCGGGGGCGGCGAGGGTCATGATGGCGTCGGATCGCAAAAGGCGGCGAGGGTAGCCCATGGTCGGCCAGGCCTCATTGATCTGAATCAATGCACGGCGCAAACGCGAAGGCACTCCGGCGAGTCCTGGCTGACTAATGTTTATCCCGCCTTTGGACATGGAAAGCTGATGAATCGAAAGATGCTGCAAAACAAAGCCCAGATGTTGCTGCTGGTCCTGGTCACCATCGCCTTCATCTGGATTCTGCTGCCGTTCTACGGCGCGGTGTTCTGGGCGGTGATCCTGGGCATCGTCTTTGCGCCGATGCAGCGCCGCCTGCAGTTGAAGTTTGGCTGGCACCGCAACGTCACCTCGCTGGTCACGTTGAGCATCTGCGTGGTCAGCGCGATTTTACCGGTGATCATCATCAGCACCTTGCTGGTCCAGGAAGGCGCGGCGCTGTACAAGAGCCTGGAAAGCGGCGAACTGGACATTGCCGATTACCTGGCCCGTTTCAAGGATGCCTTGCCACTGTACTTCCAGAATCTGCTGGACCGCTTTGGCCTGGGCAACCTGAATGGATTGCGGGACACGATCGTCAAGAGCGCGATGCAGGGTAGTGAGTTTTTCGCCACCCAGGCCTTCAGTTTCGGCCAGGGCACCTTCCAGTTCCTGGTCAGCTTCTTCGTGATGATCTATCTGCTGTTCTTCTTTCTGCGCGACGGTGCGGAACTGGTGCGCAAAGTGCGCACGGCCATTCCCTTGGCGGAACATCAAAAACGCCGCCTGCAGTTGAAATTCAATCGGGTGGTGCGCGCCACGGTGAAAGGCAACCTGCTGGTCGCCATCAGCCAGGGGGCGCTGGGTGGGCTGATCTTCTGGATCCTGGGGATTCCGACGGTGTTGCCCTGGGCGGTGCTGATGGCGTTCCTGTCGTTGCTGCCGGCGGTGGGGGCGGGCCTCGTCTGGGCACCGGTGGCGGTGTATTTCCTGCTCTCGGGGGCGATCTGGCAAGGCGTGGTGCTGACGCTGTTCGGGGTGTTCGTGATCGGCCTGGTGGATAATTTCCTGCGGCCGATCCTGGTGGGCAAGGACACCAAGATGCCCGACTACATGGTGCTGGTCTCGACACTGGGCGGGCTGGCGGTGTTCGGGCTGAACGGTTTCGTGATCGGGCCGCTGATTGCCGCGCTGTTCATGTCATGTTGGGCCTTGTTTGTCGAAAGCACACCGCGGGTGCAACTGCCCTAAGCACTCAGCAGATAGGGGCCGATACGTTGCGACAGGGCCTGGGCGGCGGGCAATGAAGTCAGCGGGCCGCTGATGGTCACGCCGTCTTGCACCAGATACCAGCAGGCCAGCAACCCGAGCTCCCGGAGTGGGGCGGGGACGGCGCTGCCAATGACAGACATGATTTGAACCTTGGGCATGGGAAACCTCCATCAATCGATGGGGTTACCTTACGACTCAGTGGGGGTAACGAAAAATCAACCGGCTCAATAGTAGGAATCGATGCCGCTCAATCGACGACCAGATCGAGCATGTGCACCACTTCCTGTTCACTGAGCAGGCCCTTGCGCACCAGGTTTTCCGCCAGCAGGGAAAGGAACTTGGCGTTGCGGTGGCCTTCCAGTTGCTTGAGTTCGGTCAGCACGTTGTACACCTTGCTGGAGGTGCACAGGCCGACGATGCGATGGGGATTTTGCGTGGGCATACCTTCGTCCTTGTTTTTATGAAGCTGTTGTTGGCGGACAGAGCCAGTTTGCGGCCCTGTCATGACGCTCACGTGACAGCTTGAGTTGTTGGAAAAAAGAAAGCAGGATCCGGACCATAATGCCTTTTTTGCGCCGGGAAATTGTTCCGGCAGCGACCTCGGCCAGGCATATATGGCCATCGAACTGCTTTTTTACCGACAAAAAAGGGATGCGGTTTGAGCGTCGAACGCCATGTGTCGTTCTATTTTTTGCTCAGCACATTGGCCAGCCGCCGCATGGCCGCTTCGATTTCATGAGCGGTCAAGGACGAGTACCCCAATAGCCAGCCTTGTTTCTTTTCTTCGCCAGCGTACAGCCGGCTGAGGCCGGGCAGCTGCACACCCGCACTGGCCGCTTGGCGGAGGGTCTTTTCCTCCGACCAGCCATCGGCCAACAGGCAGGGAATCTGCAGCCCACCTTGGGGACGCAAGGCGGTAACGATTCCGTCCAGGTGCTTGCCAATGGCATCGAGCAGGGTGGTACGGCGTCCGGCGTAGAGTTTGCGCATGGCCCGGACATGGGCGTTGTAGTGACCGTCTTCCATGAAGCGTGCCAGGGTCAACTGAAGGATCTGTGGTGTGTGGCCGTCCATGATGCTGCGCGCGTAGGTGAAGGCTTTGACCAGTTCGAAAGGCAGCACCATGTAACCCATCCGCAACCCCGGATAGAGGGTTTTGCTGAAGGTGCCGAGATAAATCGTGCGCTGGTATTTGTCCAGGCCCTGCACGCATGCGGTCGGCAGCCCGTCGTAGTGGAACTCGCTGTCGTAATCGTCCTCGATGATACACCTGCCATGCTCGGCCGCCCAGTTGATCAGCTCGAGTCGGCGTTCCAGCGGCAAGGTTGCCCCGGTGGGGTATTGATGCGAAGGCGTCACATAGACGCAACTGGCGCCGCTGCGGTCTGCCCGCAGCAGGTCCGTGCGTATGCCCAGTGCATCGACGTCAATGGGCACGACCTTGGTCTCTGCTGTTTCAAAGGCCTTCCTGGCACCGTAGTAGCCCGGGTTTTCCAGCAGGATCGGTTTGCCGGCGTCGACGAGCAACTGCGCACACAGAAACAGGGATTGGCGAGTGCTGCTCAACACCAGGATCTGCTCGGGGGAGCATTTGGCCCCGCGTTCGAGGTTCAAGTAGGTGGCGATCGCCTTGCGCAGAGGCTCGGCGCCTTGCGGGTCGCCATGCAGCAGGATATTGCCCCGGTAGTCCTTCATGACCTGGCGTTGCAGGCGTTCCCACAGATCGGTGGGGAAGGTACGGGTTTCCGGCAGCCCTGTGGCAAAGGCCTTGATGACCTGTTGATCGGCCACGCCGCCACTGTCGAAAATCATCCGGCCGCGCTGGCTCAAGCCCGATCCTGGCGTTGCCTCGCTGCGCTGGGTGTCTTGCGATTTCATGCGCCGGCGCGCAGCCCCGCGCAATTGGGTGCCAACCGTCTCGGATATGTAGCTGCCCGAGCCCTCGCGCCGCACGATGTAGCCATCCCGGTGCAATTGCACATAGGCGTTCTCCACTGTGTCACGGGCAACGCCCAGCGTCTTGGCCAGGACCCTGGTTGCCGGCAGCTTCAGGCCAGCGTCAAGGGCGCCATCGAGGATCAGTGCGCGCAGGGCGCGCTGAATCCGCTGATGCAGATCCAGCATCTGAAATTCGGCATCGTTGAGTCGCATCTTCAGCGTTTCGAGCTCGAAGGTTTTTGCCATGCGGTCTGCTCTGTATGAATAAATTGGCCTGCTTTGGCAGGCCAGTTTATTCGTAGACTCTGTCCGTCGCTATTGCCCGCGAAGGAGCCGCTCGGGGCCGACTGCTGCCGTCGCTGATTGTCAGGCAGTGCGGCCGTCTCATTTTCCCAATCCACAGGACCCTATCATCATGTACGACTCATCCCTGACCCTTGAAGCGTTCGACGCCGAGCTATGTGAGGCGATTCACAACGAAGAATGCCGCCAGGAAGATCACGTCGAGCTGATCGCCTCCGAGAACTACGCCAGCCCATTAGTGATGGCGATTCAGGACTCGGTATTCACCAACAAGTACGCCGAAGGTTACCCGGGCAAGCGCTACTACAGTGGTTGCGAGTATGTCGACGTGGCTGAGCGCCTGGCCATCGAGCGGGTCAAGGCGCTGTTCGATTGCGATTACGCCAACGTCCAGCCTCATGCCGGGGCCCAGGCCAACGCCGCCGTGTTCCTGGCACTGCTCAACCCTGGCGACACCGTGATGGGCATGAACCTGGCCCAGGGTGGTCACCTGACCCACGGCAACCCCTCCAATTTCTCCGGCCGCCATTACAAGATCGTTCCCTACGGTCTTGATCCGCAGACGGGGTTGATCAACTACGACGAGATGGAGCGTATCGCCCTTCAAACCCGACCGAAGATGCTGATCGGTGGTTTTTCCGCTTACTCCCGTT
Organism: Pseudomonas sp. Lb2C2; assembly: GCF_052112205.1. NCBI lineage: Bacteria > Pseudomonadati > Pseudomonadota > Gammaproteobacteria > Pseudomonadales > Pseudomonadaceae > Pseudomonas > Pseudomonas sp. Lb2C2. Next base: position 101,002 of record NZ_JAUTYW010000004.1, read on the forward strand.
ACAAGGACTGGGCACGGATGCGGGCCATTGCCGACAAGGTCGGGGCGATTTTCTGGGTCGACATGGCCCACGTTGCCGGTCTGGTGGCAGCGGGTGAGTATCCGAACCCGTTGCCCCACGCCCATGTGGTCACCAGTACGACCCACAAGACCCTGCGTGGCCCACGGGGCGGGGTGATTCTGTCCAAGGGGCAGGACGATACGTTTTACAAGAAGCTCGACTCGGCGGTATTCCCTGGTGTCCAGGGCGGTCCGTTGATGCACCAGATCGCCGCCAAGGCCGTTGCCTTCAAGGAAGCGCTGGCGCCCGGGTTCAAGACCTATCAGAAGCAGATCGTCATCAATGCCCGGGCCATGGCTGCCGTGCTGCAGCGGCGTGGTTACAGGATTGTCTCCGGGGGGACCGATAACCACATGATGTTGATCGACCTATCCGACAAGCCTTACACCGGCAAGGACGCCGATGCTGCCCTGAGTAATGCCTACATCACGGCCAACAAAAACTCGGTGCCAAACGATCCTCGTTCGCCGTTCGTGACCTCAGGGCTGCGCATCGGCACCCCGGCCGTGACCACGCGCGGGTTTGGAGTGCCAGAGTGCGAGCAACTGGCAGGTTGGTTGTGTGACGTGCTGGACGCGTTGGAATCCGGCGGCAGCGAGCAGGTGGCGCATCATGTGCGCGAACAGGTGGTGGCGCTGTGTCGTCGTCATCCTGTATATCGGCAACGCTAAAACGAAAAAACCCGCCTGGAGGCGGGTTTTTCGGGGGGATCAGAGATTTTGAAAGCCTTCTCTGGAACCTTGTCTGGCTCCACGACCTGGACTCGAACCAGGGACCCAGTGATTAACAGTCACTTGCTCTACCAACTGAGCTATCGCGGAATGGCGCGTATGTTACTGATTGGAAAAGAGAAGTCAAGCGTCCATCGCCGGACGGCGCATTCCTGGGGCCCTTTGACAGTCAATCAACGATTGGCAGTTACCGCCAGGGCAGGAGAGGACTACCATGGTCATCCGGAAGTGGCAGGACGCGCTGCCGGCCATTCGCCGACATTAAGGTACGCGCCATGAATCACCTGTTACCCCTTCACACAGCCAGTTGCGCCGAGGTGTCCCTGTGAGCACCGCCCAGATCAGCTTGCCCAAGGGCGTGGGGCCTCATGCCGAGAAACTGTACGACGCCATCACCCAGGCCAGCACCGCCGAAGAACTGAATCGTGCCGGTGGCAAGGCCGAGGGTTTTGTCCTGGGGCTGGAAAGCACCAAGGCGATCAAGAGCCAGGTGGCCGAGTCGTTGTATGTCATCTATGACGATGCGGCGAGTCAGCGGGCGACGGAGCTGTAGCCTCAGCGAGAATGTCTTTGTGGCCTGCTTCTGTGGCGAGGGAGCTTGCTCCCGCTGGGCTGCGCAGCAGCCCCAAAACAGTCAACCCATTCGGACTGACACACCGAGTTGCCTGATTCAGGGCCGCTTCGCGCCCCAGCGGGAGCAAGCTCCCTCGCCACAGGTTGTGGGTTCACCCATCCTGATAGGCATACTCAAAAAAAACGGGAAGCCAATGGCTTCCCGTTTTTCATCCAGCGCCGAGGGCGTCAGATCACCTGGACGATGGCCTTGGTCACCGCATCGATGTTGTTCTGGTTCAGCGCGGCCACGCAGATGCGACCGGTGTCCAGGGCATAGATGCCGAACTCGTTGCGCAGGCGCGTCACTTGTTCAACGGTCAGGCCGGAGTAGGAGAACATCCCGCTCTGGCGTGCGACGAAGCTGAAGTCGTGGTGCGGTGCGGCCTTGGCCAGCATGTCTACCATCTGGACGCGCATGCCGCGAATGCGCAGGCGCATTTCGGCCAGTTCGGCTTCCCACTGGGCCCGCAGCTCCGGGCTGTTGAGTACGGCGGCGACGATGCTGGCGCCGTGGGTCGGCGGGTTGGAGTAGTTGGTGCGGATCACGCGCTTGACCTGGGACAGCACGCGGGCACTTTCTTCTTTCGATTCGCTGACGATCGACAGGGCACCGACGCGCTCGCCGTACAGCGAGAACGACTTGGAGAACGAGCTGGAGGCAAAGAAGGTCAGGCCCGACTCGGCGAACAGGCGCACGGCCGCCGCGTCTTCGTCGATACCGGCGCCAAAGCCCTGGTAGGCCATGTCCAGGAACGGTACGTGGTTCTTGGCCTTGACCACGGCCAGCACGTTTTTCCAATCTTCCGGGCTCAGGTCCACGCCGGTCGGGTTGTGGCAGCAGGCGTGCAGCACAACGATCGAGCGGTCGGGCAGGGCGTTGAGGTCTTCCAGCAGGCCGCTGCGGTTCACGTCATGGGTGGCGGCGTCGTAGTAGCGGTAGTTCTGCACCGGGAAACCGGCGGTTTCGAACAGGGCGCGGTGGTTTTCCCAGCTTGGGTCGCTGATGGCGACGACGGCGTCAGGCAGCAGTTGCTTGAGGAAGTCGGCACCGATCTTCAGTGCACCGGTGCCGCCCACGGCCTGGGTGGTGATGACGCGACCGGAAGCGATCAGCGGCGAATCCTTGCCGAACAGCAAGGTCTGCACGGCCTGGTCGTAGGCGGCAATGCCGTCGATCGGCAGGTAACCACGGGAAACGTGCTGAGCCACGCGAGCCGTTTCGGCCTCGACAACGGCGCGCAGGAGTGGAATACGCCCCTCTTCATTGCAGTAAACACCTACGCCCAGGTTGACCTTATTGGTACGGGTGTCGGCGTTGAAAGCTTCGTTGAGGCCCAGGATGGGGTCGCGGGGTGCCAATTCGACAGCGGAAAACAGGCTCATTATTGCGCGGCTCTAATGGAGAGTGAGGGGACGTGTGGCGCTCCAGCCGAATGCACTAGAGCGGTGCACAAACGGGGAGCTAGTATAGAGGCCATCACCCGGCACGGCGACAGGCGATTCGGTTTTTACGCTAAGTTTTTACGATTTTTTTCGACCGTTAGTCCTCTCGCCGCGTCAAAGTCTTCAAGGCGTGTAGGACGTTCGTCTTGAAAGCGAAGGCATTCACCTCCACATTGTGTGCATTCCAGTTTTTTCCTCGGGCGACATCAGTCGTTTCGGTCTTTCTCGTTCCTGTCGGCTGGCCGACAGGGGTGAATCCAGAGGTTATGTCATGTCTGAATTCCAGCTAGTCACCCGCTTCCAGCCCGCCGGCGATCAGCCGGAAGCCATCCGCCTGATGGTCGAGGGCATCGAGGCCGGGCTGGCGCACCAGACGCTGCTCGGTGTGACCGGCTCGGGCAAGACCTTCAGCATTGCCAACGTGATTGCCCAGATTCAGCGCCCGACCCTGGTACTGGCGCCGAACAAGACCCTGGCGGCGCAGCTGTACGGTGAGTTCAAGGCGTTTTTCCCGAATAATGCCGTGGAGTACTTCGTTTCCTACTACGACTACTACCAGCCCGAGGCCTACGTGCCATCGTCGGACACCTTCATCGAGAAGGATGCCTCGATCAACGACCACATCGAACAGATGCGACTGTCGGCGACCAAGGCCTTGCTCGAGCGCAAGGACGCGATCATCGTCACCACGGTGTCGTGCATCTACGGTCTGGGCAGCCCGGAAACCTACCTGAAGATGGTGCTGCACGTGGACCGCGGCGACAAGCTCGACCAGCGCGCCTTGCTCAGGCGCCTGGCGGACTTGCAGTACACCCGCAACGACATGGATTTCGCCCGGGCGACGTTCCGGGTGCGGGGCGATGTGATCGACATCTACCCGGCGGAATCGGACCTGGAAGCGATCCGCATCGAGCTGTTCGACGATGAAGTGGAGAGCCTCTCGGCGTTCGACCCGCTCACCGGTGAAGTGATCCGCAAGTTGCCACGCTTCACCTTCTATCCCAAGAGCCACTACGTGACGCCCCGGGAAACCCTGCTGGACGCCATCGAAGGGATCAAGGTCGAGTTGCAGGAGCGCCTGGAATACCTGCGTTCAAACAACAAACTGGTGGAAGCCCAGCGTCTGGAGCAACGGACCCGGTTCGACCTGGAGATGATCCTGGAGCTGGGCTACTGCAACGGCATCGAAAATTACTCGCGCTACCTGTCGGGACGTCCGGCGGGTGCGCCACCGCCCACGCTATATGACTACCTGCCGGCGGATGCTTTGCTGGTCATCGACGAATCCCACGTCAGCGTGCCCCAGGTCGGCGCCATGTACAAAGGCGACCGTTCGCGCAAGGAAACCCTGGTGGAGTACGGCTTCCGCCTGCCCTCGGCGCTGGACAACCGACCGATGCGCTTCGACGAATGGGAAAGCGTGAGCCCACAGACGATTTTTGTCTCGGCCACGCCTGGCAACTACGAGGCTGAACATGCCGGCCGGGTGGTCGAGCAAGTGGTGCGGCCGACCGGGCTGGTGGACCCGCAAGTCGAGGTGCGCCCGGCGCTGACCCAGGTCGATGACCTGCTCTCGGAAATCTCCAAGCGTGTGGCGGTGGAAGAGCGGGTGCTGGTCACCACGCTGACCAAGCGCATGGCCGAAGACCTCACCGACTACCTGGCCGACCATGGCGTGCGGGTGCGTTACCTGCACTCGGACATCGACACGGTGGAGCGGGTCGAGATCATCCGCGACTTGCGCCTGGGTACCTTCGACGTGCTGGTGGGCATCAACCTGCTGCGCGAAGGCCTGGACATGCCGGAAGTGTCGCTGGTGGCGATTCTCGACGCCGACAAGGAAGGTTTCCTGCGTTCCGAACGCTCGTTGATCCAGACCATCGGCCGCGCGGCACGTAACCTCAATGGCCGGGCGATTCTGTATGCCGACCGCATCACCGGCTCCATGGAGCGGGCCATCGGCGAGACCGAGCGCCGTCGCGACAAGCAGATCGCCTTCAACCTGGCCAACGGCATCACCCCCAAGGGCGTGTTCAAGGACGTCGCCGACATCATGGAAGGCGCCACCGTGCCCGGCTCGCGCAGCAAGAAGCGCAAGGGCATGGCCAAGGCGGCCGAAGAGAGCGCCCGTTACGAGGCCGAACTGCGCTCGCCGAGCGAGATCACCAAGCGCATCCGGCAGTTGGAAGAGAAAATGTACCAACTGGCCCGGGACCTGGAGTTCGAGGCGGCGGCGCAGTTGCGTGATGAGATTGGCAAGTTGCGTGAGCGGTTGCTGACTGTCTGAGGTTTTGTGGTGATGTAGAGGGCCTCATCGCGAGCAAGCTCGCTCCCACATTTGGACCGAGTCGCGGTCTCTGTGGGAGCGAGCTTGCTCGCGATTGGGGGCGACTCGGTCTGACGACCGGCGACACAAATCCCGCTCTCACTGGAGCCCGCCCGCCATCGCCTGTTACCATTCGCCCCCTGTTCGATCTTCGCTTTTATATTCTTTCCGAGACATGCCATGACCACCGTCCGCACCCGCATCGCGCCTTCGCCCACTGGCGATCCCCATGTCGGCACCGCCTACATCGCTTTGTTCAACTATTGCTTTGCCAAGCAGCATGGCGGCGAGTTCATCCTGCGGATCGAGGACACCGACCAGTTGCGTTCGACCCGCGAGTCCGAACAGCAGATCTTCGACGCCCTGCGCTGGTTGGGGATCGACTGGAGCGAAGGCCCGGACGTCGGCGGCCCGCACGGTCCGTACCGCCAGAGCGAGCGTGGTGACATCTACCAGCAGTATTGCCAGCAACTGGTGGACATGGGCCATGCGTTCCCGTGTTTCTGCACCGCCGAAGAGCTGGACCAGATGCGCGCCGAGCAAATGGCCCGTGGTGAAACCCCACGCTACGACGGCCGGGCGCTGCTGCTGTCCAAGGAAGAAGTCGCCCGTCGCCTGGCGGCCGGCGAGCCCCATGTGATCCGCATGAAGGTGCCGACCGAAGGCGTCTGCGTGGTGCCGGACATGCTGCGTGGCGATGTCGAGATCCCGTGGGATCGCATGGACATGCAAGTGCTGATGAAGACCGACGGCCTGCCGACCTACTTCCTGGCGAACGTGGTCGACGATCACCTGATGGGCATCACTCACGTGCTGCGCGGTGAAGAATGGCTGCCCTCGGCGCCGAAACTGATCCTGCTCTACGAATACTTCGGCTGGGAACAACCACAGTTGTGCTACATGCCGCTGCTGCGTAACCCGGACAAGAGCAAGCTGTCCAAGCGCAAGAACCCGACCTCGGTGACGTTCTACGAGCGCATGGGCTTCATGCCCGAGGCCATGCTCAACTACCTGGGCCGCATGGGTTGGTCGATGCCGGACGAGCGCGAGAAGTTCTCGCTGCAGGAAATGGTCGAGCATTTCGACCTGTCGCGGGTGTCCCTGGGTGGGCCGATCTTCGACGTCGAGAAGCTGTCGTGGCTCAACGGCCAGTGGCTGCGCGACCTGCCGGTGGAAGAGTTCGCCGCACGTGTGCAGAAGTGGGCATTGAACCCTGAGTACATGATGAAGATCGCTCCCCATGTGCAGGGCAGGGTAGAGACCTTCAGCCAGATCGCCCCGCTGGCCGGCTTCTTCTTCGCCGGTGGCGTGACGCCGGATGCGAAGTTGTTCGAATCCAAGAAGCTTTCGGGCGACCAGGTGCGCCAGTTGATGCAACTGATCCTGTGGAAGCTCGAAAGCCTGCGTCAGTGGGAAAAGGACAGCATCACCGCGACCATCCAGGCCGTGGTCGAGTCGCTGGAGTTGAAACTGCGCGATGCCATGCCGCTGATGTTCGCTGCCATTACCGGCCAGGCCAGCTCGGTGTCGGTGCTCGATGCGATGGAAATCCTCGGGCCGGACCTGACCCGTTTCCGCCTGCGCCAGGCCATCGATCTGCTCGGTGGTGTGTCGAAGAAGGAAAACAAGGAGTGGGAAAAACTGCTGGGCGCGATCGCGTAAGCGTTCAATGAGGCAGGACATACCCCGGTTTTCCGGGGTTTGTCGGTAAGTGATTGTTATCCCGGCAAAAAACTTTCAAATTTGTTGAAAATAAATTTGACAGCCCTCCGATACGCCCTTAAGATTCGCCCCGTCCTCAGCGATGAGGGGCTATAGCTCAGCTGGGAGAGCGCTTGCATGGCATGCAAGAGGTCGACGGTTCGATCCCGTCTAGCTCCACCAATTTACACTTCAAGGCCTGGCCACACCGGCCTTGAAGCGATCAACACTCAGCGTTGATCAGTTGTATAGAAGGGTTTGCGTCCCCTTCGTCTAGTGGCCTAGGACACCGCCCTTTCACGGCGGTAACAGGGGTTCGAGTCCCCTAGGGGACGCCAGTTTTACAGAAGCGATGTTGCAAGATGTCGCTCCGCCGCGAGGCGAAAAATCTGGGGCTATAGCTCAGCTGGGAGAGCGCTTGCATGGCATGCAAGAGGTCGACGGTTCGATCCCGTCTAGCTCCACCAATTACAGGTTCAAGGTCTGGCCACACCGGCTTTGAATCGATCAGTTCTCAGCGCTGATCAAGTTAGAAGGTTTGTGTCCCCTTCGTCTAGTGGCCTAGGACACCGCCCTTTCACGGCGGTAACAGGGGTTCGAGTCCCCTAGGGGACGCCACGATTACCCGCTCTGCGGGATTTTATAAGGGTCATTCAATTCTTGAATGGCCCTTTTGTTTGTCTGGCGTTTGGCCAATTCCCTTATCCTTGAAAAAGACTTCTGACCAGCGGTCAAAATTTCCGCTTGCAGAAAATTATTATGAGAATAATATTTCAATCGTAATATTCGGAGGCGACGATGAGCGATAAAAAGGCACAAACCCGTGAACGCATTCTCAAGGCCGCCAGCGATGCGCTGATCCAGCGTGGGCCGGCAGAGCCGAGCGTGGGCGAGGTGATGGGCGCGGCCGGGCTGACGGTGGGCGGTTTTTATGCCCATTTCGAAAGCAAGGATGCCTTGATGCTGGAGGCATTCAAGCAATTGCTCAATCGGCGCCGCGGCCTGATCGCCGACATGGATGGTGAGCTGACAGGCGAAGAGCGGCGCGCTCTGGTGGCGGCGTTCTATCTGTCTCGCAAGCACCGTGACTCCACCGAACACGCCTGCCCGATCCCAGCATCGGTCGGCGAGCTCGGCCGGCTGCCGGATGCGTTTCGTGAAGTGCTCAATGAGCATATCGAGTTGATGGTCGCGCAATTGGCGGCCAGCCCGGAGGACGCCGACAAAGCTCTGGGCGACATCGCCTTGATGGTGGGCGGCCTGGCCCTGGCCCGGGCGCTGGGCCCTGGAGAGTTATCGGATCGTTTGCTGCGCGCCGCCAAGTCGGCGGTGCGATGAGCTGAGGCGCAAGCCCAGGAGATGAGCGATGAACAGGTTGAGCTGGATTCGTAGCGTCAATGGCACGCTGGGTTGGGTGGCTCCGCGCCTGGTGGCCAAACAGATGCGTTCGTTGTTCATGCGCCCTCGAAGCTTGCCGCCGCGGGATTGGGAGCTGCCGTTGCTGGCCTCGTCCGAGCGCATCACCTTGCGCTTCGGTCTCTCGGCCTTGCGCTGGGGCAAAGGCCCGGCAGTCTTGCTGATGCATGGCTGGGAAGGGCGGCCGACTCAGTTTGCGGCGCTGATCACGGCCCTGGTGGACGCCGGTTACACGGTCGTGGCGCTGGACGGTCCGGCCCATGGTCGCTCACCGGGTCGCGAGGCGAATGTCCTGTTGTTTGCCAGGGCCATGCTCGAAGCCGCTGCTGAATTGCCGCCGTTGCAGGCTGTGATCGGGCATTCCATGGGCGGTGCCAGCGCCCTGTTGGCCGTTCAGTTGGGCTTGCGCACCGAGACGCTGGTCAGCATCGCCGCACCCGCTCGCATTCTGGGGGTACTGCGCGGTTTCTCCCGGATGATGGGCCTGCCGCCCAAGGCGCGTTCGGCGTTCATTCGCCAGGTGGAAAGCGATGTGGGCATGCCCGCTTCGAAGATGGATGTAGCGCATTACCAGCTGGACGTGCCGGGGTTGATCGTCCATGCCGAGGACGACACGTCGGTTTCAGTCAAGGAGTCGCAGTTGATCCATGAAGCCTGGTTTGACAGTCGCTTGCTGCGACTGCCACAGGGCGGGCACCAGCGGGTGCTGGCCGATCCTCGGGTCATTGATGGGGTGTTATCACTGCTGGCCGGTCGCAGCCTGCAGGCGCGGCAATCGGCTTGAGCATCCGGTACACTGCCCCCATCCAAATTCGACCAGGAGAGGGGCATGGGCTGGGATCGCGCAACACCGTTCATTATTGATCTTCAGGTCAATGCCGAAGACATCGACGGGCTGGGCCACGCCAACAACGCGGTGTACGTTACCTGGCTCGAGCGCTGCGCCTGGCGCCATTCCCAGCGCCTGGGCCTGGATCTGGTGGAATACCGGCGCCTCGACCGGGCCATGGCAGTGGTGCGGCATGAAATCGACTACCTGGCGGCAGCCTATGAAGGCGACGAGCTGCAATTGGCGACCTGGATCGTCGACTGGGACCAGCGCCTGAAGATGACTCGGCATTTCCAGCTGATTCGTCCCAGCGACAACACCACGCTGCTGCGGGCCCAGACCACCTTCGTCTGCATCGAATTGTCCACCGGCAGGCCCAAGCGCATGCCGGCGGAATTCATCGAAGGTTATGGTCCCGCGCTGAAGGCATCCGGCATCCTCATCGACTGACCCACCGTCATCGCGAGCAAGCTCGCTCCCACAGGGGTTGGTGGTGAATTCCGATGTCGTGGGCAAAATCCGGTAAACTGCCGCACGTTTTTTCGTTTGAGTGTGTGTTTTCATGCAAATTGCCCTGGCGCCCATGGAGGGGTTGGTCGACAACATCCTGCGGGATGTCCTGACCCGTGTTGGCGGGATCGACTGGTGTGTCACCGAGTTCATCCGTGTCAACGACCGTCTGCTCACGCCGGCCTATTTCCATAAGCTCGCCCCTGAGCTGCTGACCGGTGCCCAGACGGCTGCCGGTGTGCCGTTGCGGGTGCAGTTGCTCGGTTCCGATCCGGTGTGCCTGGCGGAAAACGCGGCGTTGGCGTGCGAGTTGGGCTCGCAGGTTATCGACTTGAACTTCGGTTGCCCGGCCAAGACCGTGAACAAATCCCGGGGCGGGGCGGTGTTGCTCAAGGAGCCGGAACTGCTCAACGAAATCGTCGAGCACGTGCGCCGCGCAGTGCCGAAACACATCCCCGTCACGGCCAAGATGCGTCTGGGTTTCGATAGCCCGGATGGCGCGCTGGTGTGTGCCACGGCGCTGGCCGAAGGCGGCGCGGCGCACATCGTGGTGCATGCGCGGACCAAGGTCGATGGCTACAAGCCTCCGGCCCACTGGGAGTGGATCCCCCGGGTACAGGAAGTGGTCAAGGTGCCGGTGTTCGCCAATGGCGATATCTGGAGCGTGGACGATTGGCGCCGTTGCCGCGAGATCAGCGGTGTCGAAGACATCATGCTCGGTCGCGGCCTCGTTTCCCGCCCGGACCTGGCCCGGCAGATCGCCGCTGCCCGGGCCGGTGAGGAGGTGGTCGAGATGTCCTGGGCCGAGCTGCAGCCGATGCTCCAGGACTTCTGGGTGCAGGTGGTCGAGCAACTGACACCGCGCCAGGCCCCGGGCCGGTTGAAGCAGTGGCTGGCGATGCTGACCCGCAATTACCCCGAAGCGGTGGCGCTGTTTACCGCTTTGCGCCGGGAAACCGAGCTGGACGCGGTGGGGCATTTGCTGGGTGTGAAACGCAGCGAAGCGGCCTGAAAAAATTTCAGAAAAAGCTCTTGAAAAGTTTTTGGCGGCCCCTAGATAGGGGTTACGCGATGCCGAATTCGGGTCGCGGAGACAAAAAAACTTGCTGAATTTTTCAGGAGATTTGAATCATGAGTACTGCATTTTCGCTGGCCCCGCTGTTCCGTTCCTCGGTGGGTTTCGACCGTTTCAACGACTTGTTCGAAACCGCCCTGCGCAACGAGCCGGGCAGCAGCTATCCACCCTACAACGTGGAAAAACATGGTGATGACGAGTACCGCATTGTGGTCGCCGCCGCCGGGTTCCAGGAAGAAGACCTGGACCTGCAAGTGGAAAAAGGTGTGCTGACCATCAGTGGCGGCAAACGTGAAGCCAGTAACGACAGCGTCACCTACCTGCACCAGGGCATCGCCCAGCGTGCGTTCAAGCTGTCCTTCCGGTTGGCCGATCATATCGAGATCAAGTCCGCCGGCCTGAGCAACGGTCTGTTGAGTATCGACCTGCTGCGGGTGATCCCGGAAGAGGCCAAGGCCAAGCGCATCCCGATCAACGGAGCGCAGCAGCAACCCGCGCTGCAAAACTGATGCAGTGGAAATGAAGAAGGGCGCCAAATGGCGCCCTTTTTCATTTTGGATATCGATGGAAGATTAATTGTGGCTAGGGGGCTGTGGGAGCAAGGCTTGCCCGCGATAAAAGCGATGCGGTCCTTCAGAAACCGAGTCGCCTGCAGTCGCGAGCAAGCTTTGCTCCCACATAAAATCCCCTCGCCATAAAGGCCCCATGTTCCAAATTAGGGCAACAACCGCTCAAACGCCTCCAGCGGCAACGGTCGGCTATGCAAATAACCCTGGTACAAATGACAACCAAGCCCTTGCAGGAATTGCAATTGCTCCAGGGTCTCCACGCCTTCGGCAATCATGATCAGGTTGAGGCTGCGGGCCATGGCGACGATGGCGCGGATGATTTCGGCGTCGTTGGGGTCGCTGGTGGCGTCGCGCACGAATGACTGGTCGATTTTCAACGTGTCTACCGGCAGGCGCTTGAGGTAGGTCAGCGACGAATAACCGGTGCCGAAATCATCCATGGCAAAGCTCACCCCCAGTTTCTTGAGTCGGCGCATCTTGGCGATGGTGTCGTCCAGGTTCTGGATCACGATGCCTTCGGTGATCTCCAGTTTCAGCAGGGAGAAGGGCAGGTCGTGAGCGATGAGGCTGTTTTCGATACGTTCGACGAAGTCGCTCTGGCGGAATTGCCGTGGGCTGATGTTCACGCACAGGCTGAATTGCTGGGGGTCGATCTTGCCCTTGGCGATCAGTTGCTTGAAGCCGTCGCAGGCTTCATCGAGGATCCAGGTCCCGACTTCGAGGATCAGGCCACTGTCCTCCAGCACTTTGATGAATTCGTTGGGCGACTGGGCGCCCAGGTCTGGGTGATGCCAGCGCACCAGGGCTTCGGCACCGATGATGCGGTTGTCCCGGGCATCGACCTGAGGCTGGAAATGCACGCTGAACTCACCACGGGCCAGGGCCAGGCGCAGGTCGGTCTCCATGCGCAACCGTTCGCTGGCGGCTTTTTGCATGGTGGCGTGAAACATCTGCGAGGTGTTGCGCCCTGAGTCCTTGGCGCGGTACAGCGCAATATCGGCGCGCTTGAGCAAATCGGTGGGTGTGGAGCCGTGGTCGGGAATCAGCGCAATACCGATGCTCGGCGTGACCTGCAGGCGCTGGCCATCGAGAAACATCGGCTCCGAGAGCAGTTCGCGCAGGGTGTCGGCCAGGGTTTGCACTTGCTTGCTGACTTCGTTGCGCGAACCTTCCAGGCCGCTGAGCAGCACCACGAATTCATCGCCGCCCAGTCGTGCGACGGTGTCTTCCAGGCGCACGCTGGCTTCCAGGCGCGCGGTGATGATCTTCAGCACGGTGTCGCCCACCGGGTGGCCGAGGGAGTCGTTGATGTGCTTGAAATGATCCAGATCGAGAAACAGCAGGGCGCCGCGCAGGTTGTGGCGCTTGAGCAGGGCGATCTGCTGGCTCAGCCGGTCCATCAGCAAGGCCCGGTTGGGCAGGTTGGTCAGCGGGTCGTGGTAGGCCAGGTGGCGGATCTGGGCTTCGGCATTGCGCAGCAGGCTCACGTCCCGGGCGGTCAGCAACAGGCACGCCGTTTCATTGAGGGTGATGGGCTCAACTGACACCTCGACCGTAAGGATTTCCCCCCGTTTATTGCGCCCGAGCATCTCCTGGTGGACTACGCGGCCCTTGAGTTGCAGCTCGGCCAGCAGGGCGGTGCGTTGTTTTTCTTCGGCCCAGATCCCCACTTCGTAGACCGTGTGCCCGATCACTTCGTCGGCGCGGTAGCCGGTCAGCCGGCAGAAGCCGTCGTTGACCTCAAGGTAGCGACCGCTTTCGAGTTCGGTGATGGTGATGGCGTCGGGGCTGGAATGAAACGCCTTGGCGAATTTCTCTTCGCTGGCCTTGAGGGCGGCTTCGGAGCGTTGTTGCTGGGTGATGTCCCGCAAGGTGGTGACGATGCAGGGCTGGTTGCCGACGTTGATTTGCCGGCTGGAAATCACGCAGGTTAGCGGCTGGCCGTTCTTATGGTGAACGACGATGGCGACATTGTTCAGTGATTGTTCGCGGATCACCCGCTCGATGCGTTGCAGGCTGCTGCCCGAGGCATCCCAGAGGCCGATTTCGTCGGCATCGAGGCCGATCACGTCGCTGGCGGTCCAGCCGAAGGTCTGGGTGAAACTGGAGTTGATCTCGAGGAACCGGCCGCTGTCCAGGTGGGTGACGCAGATCGGGTCGGGGCTTACCTGGAACAGCGTGGCGAATTTTTCTTCCGAGGCGGCCAGGCTCTGTTCGCGCTCCACCTGGTCGGTGATGTCCAGCAAGGTGCCGGCCATGCGCAAGGGGCTGCCGTCGTCGTTGCGGTAGAGGCGGGCGCGGCTTTCCAGGTAGCGCGAGCTGCCGTCCGGCAGTTGCACGCGGTAGGTCAACTGATAATTGCCCGCCGGGCCTTCGCGCAGGCTGCGATAGGCGTTGCGCATGTTGTTGCGCTCTTCCGTGGGGACGCCTTCGAAAAACGCATCGAACGATTCGTGGAACGGCTTGGGCTCCAGGCCATGGAGCTGCGCGGCCCGGGCCGAGCCGTAGAGCATGCCGCTGGGAATGTGCCAGTCCCAGGTGCCCAGTTGCGCCGAGTCGAGGGCCAAGTCCAGGCGTTCCTGGCTGTCCTTGAGGGCCTGTTCGGCGAGTTTGCGCTCGGTGGTGTCGAGAAAGGCGCTCAACAGGTAGGGTTGGCCCTCCAGCTCGACTTTCTGCGCGCTGAGCAAGCCGGTGTGGATCTGGCCATTGCTCGCCCGCAGTTCCACCTCCATGCTCGCCAGTTCGCCCTTGGCCTTGATGGCTTCCAGCAGTTTTGCCCGTTGCCCGGGGTCAACCCACAAGCCCAGTTCCAGGGTGGTGCGGCCAATCACATCGTGCAGCGGCCAGCCGAACAGGCTTTCGAAATACTGGTTGGCCTCGCTGATCAGCCCGTCCTCCTGGCGGGTCAGCAAAACCATGTTCGGGCACAGGTGAAAGAGCGTGGCGAAGCGTTTTTCCGAGCTGCGCAGCGCCTGTTCCCGCTCGCGCTGATGGGTGATTTCGCGGATCACCCCGATCATGCGCGGGCGACCATGCTTGTCGGGCAGCACGCTGCCGCTGATCTCCAGCCAGTGCAAGCTGCCATCGGGCCAGACGATGCGGTGGTGCATCGCCTGTTCCAGTGGCGCCCCGGCCACTGCCGCATGAAAGGCACGCAGGGCCTTGGCCCGGTCTTCGGGCAGCAACAGGTCCAGATAATCCACATCCGCTGGCAATGGCTGGCGCGGATCGAAGCCGAACAGCGCCTGGGTGCCCCGGGACCAACTGATTTGCCCGCTGTCGATGTCCCACGACCAGGCCCCCAGCCGCGCACCGTTCAGGGCGGCCAGCAACTGCGGCGCGCTGTCCCAGCTCTGCTCGGACCGTTTCGGGTCGAGCGCCTGGATGCGTGGCAAGGGCGGGAGGTGGTCAGCGGGTTTGGGCATTATCTAGCGAGCCTTGAGCGGGTTAGGGCATAAAGCACAGGCGTCAGGCCCTACAGGCGCGGCACAACCTATGCCCTTGTCCCTGGCAAATCGATTTGTGCGTCCAGTAAGGCCATGAAAGCCCGTGCGGCGTTCGACAGCGTCCGTTCGGTGTGCAAGATATAGCCTAGCTGGCGACTGAGTTGTATGCCCGGCAAAGGAATGCGCGCCACCTGTTCGTCGAGCATGGTGCGCGGCAAAACGCTCCAGGCCAGGCCGATGGAGACCATCATTTTTATGGTTTCCAGGTAATTCGTGCTCATGGCGATGTTCGGCGTCAGGCCCTGGGCTTCGAACAGCCGTCGCACGATGTGATGGGTAAACGTGTTGCCCCCCGGGAAAACCGCTGGATGCAAGGCAATGTCCGCCAGGCTGACCGCGCCGTTTTCCAGCAGCGCATGCTCCGGGGCGACCACGAAATCCAGCGGGTCGTCCCACACCGGCGTGGCCCGTACCAACGTGTGGGGTTCGGGGGCGAGGGTGATGACGGCCAGTTCCGCCCGGCCATGGAGGATTTCTTCGTAGGCCACTTCCGAATCCAGGAACTGGATATCCAGCGCCACCTGGGGGTAGCGTCGGGTGAACTCCCGCAATAACGGTGGCAGTCGGTGCAGGCCGATGTGGTGGCTGGTGGCGAGCGTCAGGCGTCCGGTCACTTCGCCGCTCAGGTTGGTCAGGGCACGGCGGGTGTCGTCCAGCACGTTGAGGATCTGATAGGCCCGTGGCAACAGGGCTCGGCCGGCCTCGGTCAGGCCCACTTCACGGCCGAGGCGGTCGAACAGGCGTACCTTGAGCTGCTGCTCGAGGCCGGCAATGCGCTTGCTGATGGCTGGCTGGGTCAGGTGCAGGCGTTCGCCGGCGCCGGAGAAACTGCCCGTCTCGGCGATGGCTATAAAGGCATTGAGGTTGGCGAGGTCCATGGCGGTTCCGGTCGAATTCCAGTTGGTTATGCAAAGTATGAAAAATATGAATTTGAGTTATTTAATGTAACCCCATAGGATCAGCCTCACAAGCCAAGGGGTTATTGATTCGGTCAAGGCCCGGGGCATAGAAACAAGCTGATGAGGAACCGTCTGATGGCCGGCAAAACGCTCTACGACAAGCTCTGGGATTCGCATTTGGTCAAGCAGCGCGACGATGGCTCGGCGCTGATCTACATCGATCGTCACATCATCCACGAAGTGACTTCGCCGCAAGCCTTCGAAGGCCTGCGCCTGGCCGGGCGCAAGCCTTGGCGCATCGATGCGAACATCGCGACCCCGGACCACAACGTACCGACCACGCCGGAGCGCAAGGGCGGCATCGAAGCCATTGCCGACCAGGTCTCGCGCTTGCAGGTCCAGACCCTCGACGATAACTGTGACGAATACGGCATCGTCGAATTCAAGATGAACGATGTGCGCCAAGGCATCGTCCACGTCATCGGCCCGGAGCAAGGCGCGACCTTGCCGGGCATGACCGTGGTCTGCGGCGACTCGCACACTTCGACCCACGGTGCTTTCGGGGCCCTGGCCCATGGCATCGGCACCTCCGAGGTGGAGCATGTGCTCGCCACCCAGTGCCTGGTCGCCAAGAAAATGAAAAACATGCTGGTGCGCGTCGAAGGCAAGTTGCCGTTCGGCGTGACCGCCAAGGACATCGTCCTGGCGGTGATCGGCAAGATCGGCACCGCCGGCGGTAACGGCCATGCCATCGAGTTCGCCGGCAGCGCGATCCGCGACTTGTCCGTCGAAGGCCGCATGACCATCTGCAACATGTCCATCGAGGCCGGTGCCCGCGTTGGCCTGGTGGCCGCCGATGAAAAAACCGTGGAATACGTCAAGGGCCGTCCGTTCTCGCCAAAAGGCGTGGAATGGGACATGGCGGTCGAGGCCTGGAAAGACCTGGTCTCCGATGCCGATGCCAAGTTCGACACCGTGGTCGAGCTCGACGCAACGCAGATCAAGCCGCAAGTCAGCTGGGGCACTTCGCCTGAGATGGTGTTGGCGGTGGACCAGAACGTACCGGATCCGGCCAAGGAAATGGACCTGGTCAAGCGTGACTCCATCGTCCGCGCCTTGAAATACATGGGCTTGAGCGCCAACCAGGCGATCACCGACATTCAGCTCGACCGCGTGTTCATCGGCTCTTGCACCAACTCGCGGATCGAAGACCTGCGCGCCGCTGCAGTGATCGCCAAGGGTCGCAAGGTTGCTTCGACCATCAAGCAGGCCATCGTGGTGCCGGGCTCGGGCCTGGTGAAGGCCCAGGCGGAAGCGGAAGGGCTGGACAAGATTTTCCTCGAGGCCGGTTTCGAATGGCGTGAGCCGGGGTGCTCGATGTGCCTGGCGATGAACCCGGACCGTTTGGAGTCGGGCGAGCATTGCGCCTCCACCTCCAACCGTAACTTCGAAGGCCGTCAGGGCGCCGGTGGCCGTACGCACCTGGTGAGCCCGGCCATGGCCGCGGCGGCGGCTGTCAACGGCCGTTTCGTCGATGTCCGCGAATTGATCTGAAGGAGCGCAGCATGAAAGCTTTTACCCAGCACACCGGTCTTGTCGCGCCTTTGGATCGTGCCAACGTCGACACCGACCAGATCATTCCCAAGCAGTTCTTGAAGTCCATCAAGCGCACCGGTTTCGGCCCGAACCTGTTTGACGAATGGCGTTACCTGGATGTCGGCCAGCCGTATCAGGACAACTCCAAGCGGCCGTTGAACAAGGATTTCGTGCTCAACGCCGAGCGTTACCAAGGCGCCAGCGTGTTGCTGGCCCGTGAGAACTTCGGCTGCGGCTCGAGCCGCGAGCACGCGCCATGGGCCCTGGAAGAGTACGGTTTCCGCAGCATCATTGCGCCGAGCTATGCCGACATCTTCTTCAACAACAGCTTCAAGAACGGCTTGCTGCCGATCATCCTCAGCGATGCTGACGTCGATGAGCTGTTCCAGCAGGTCGAGGCCAACCCAGGCTATCAACTGCAGATCGACCTGGCCGCCCAGACCGTGACCCGTCCTGACGGCAAGGTGCTGGGTTTCGAGATCGACGCGTTCCGCAAGCATTGCCTGCTCAATGGCCTGGACGATATCGGCCTGACTTTGCAGGACGGCGAGGCGATTGCCGCGTTCGAGGCCAAGCACCGGGCGAGCCAGCCTTGGTTGTTTCGCGATGCTTGATTTTGCGTAAGGCGTAAAGACGCCATCGCGAGCAAGCTCGCTCCCACATTGGATTTGCGGCGTTCACAAAGCCCCTGTGGGAGCGAGCTTGCTCGCGATAGGGCCCGCCCAGGCAATACAAAACCACAAGGACATCCCATGACCAGCACCGCCCACAGTCAGGTTGTACAAAAGCAATTCGGTGAACAGGCCTCGGCCTATCTGAGCAGTGCCGTGCACGCCCAGGGCGCTGAATTCGCGCTGCTACAAGCTGCATTGGCCGGCCGTGGCGATGCCCGGGTGCTGGACCTGGGGTGCGGCGCCGGCCATGTGAGTTTCCACGTGGCGCCGCTGGCCGGTGAAGTGGTGGCTTATGATTTGTCCCAGCAAATGCTCGACGTGGTCGCCACGGCGGCTGCCGAGCGTGGCCTGGGCAATATCAGCACGGTATGCGGCGCCGCTGAGCACCTGCCGTTCGCCGACGCTGAGTTCGACTTCGTGTTCAGCCGCTATTCGGCGCATCATTGGAGTGATCTGGGCCTGGCGTTGCGGGAAGTGCGCCGGGTGCTCAAACCGGGCGGGGTGATGGCGTTCATCGACATCCTGTCGCCAGGCACGCCGTTGCTGGACACCTACCTGCAAAGCATCGAAGTGCTGCGCGACACCAGCCACGTGCGCGATTATTCTGCCGGCGAGTGGTTGCGCCAGGTCAGCGAAGCGGGGTTGCACACCCGCAGCACCTCGCGCCAGCGCCTGCGCCTGGAATACCGCTCCTGGGTCGAGCGCATGCGCACCCCCGAGGTGATGCGGGCGGCGATTCTCCAGCTGCAGCGCGCGATGGGTGACGAAGTGCGTGAATATTTTGAGATTGAGGCCGATGGTTCGTTCAGTACAGATGTACTGGTGCTGTGGGCCGAGCGATAGCATTTTTCCCGGCCAGGCGTTGGGTACGAAGCCCAGGCATGTGCCGACAGAACAAACGAGGAAAGCATGAGCAAGCAGATTCTGATTCTCCCAGGTGATGGCATTGGCCCGGAAATCATGGCCGAAGCGGTCAAGGTCCTGGAGCTGGCGAACGACAAGTACGGCCTGGGCTTCGAACTCAGCCACGACGTGATTGGCGGCGCGGCCATCGACAAGCACGGCGTGCCCCTGGCCGATGAAACCCTGGACCGTGCCCGTGTAGCCGATGCCGTGCTGCTGGGCGCCGTGGGCGGCCCGAAATGGGACAAGATCGAACGCGACATCCGCCCCGAGCGCGGCCTGCTGAAGATTCGCGCGCAACTGGGCCTGTTCGGCAACCTGCGTCCGGCGATTCTCTACCCGCAACTGGCCGATGCATCGAGCCTGAAGCCGGAAATCGTCGCGGGCCTGGACATCCTCATCGTCCGCGAGCTGACCGGCGGCATCTACTTCGGCGCCCCGCGTGGCACCCGTGAGCTGGATAATGGCGAACGCCAGGCCTACGACACCCTGCCGTACAGCGAAAGCGAAATCCGCCGTATCGCCCGGGTCGGCTTCGACATGGCCCGCGTGCGTGGCAAGAAGCTGTGCTCGGTGGACAAGGCCAACGTACTGGCTTCCAGCCAACTGTGGCGTGAAGTGGTCGAGCAGGTGGCCAAGGATTACCCGGACATCGAGCTGAGCCACATGTACGTCGACAACGCCGCCATGCAACTGGTGCGTGCGCCGAAGCAGTTCGACGTGATCGTCACCGACAACATGTTCGGCGACATCCTGTCCGACGAAGCGTCGATGCTCACCGGCTCCATCGGCATGCTGCCGTCGGCCTCCCTGGATGCCAACAACAAGGGCATGTACGAGCCGTGCCACGGTTCGGCGCCGGACATCGCCGGGCAGGGCATTGCCAACCCGTTGGCGACCATCCTGTCGGTGTCGATGATGCTGCGCTACAGCTTCAACTTGAACGATGCCGCCGACGCGATCGAAAAAGCCGTCAGCGTGGTCTTGGACCAAGGCTTGCGCACCGGTGATATCTGGTCGCAAGGTTGTACCAAAGTCGGTACGCAGCAAATGGGCGATGCAGTAGTCGCCGCGCTGCGGAATCTGTAATCTTTCGGGCCCACCGCTCCGACGGTGGCCCACTTTTGTATAGGTGTAGTTGCGATGAAACGTGTAGGTCTGATCGGTTGGCGCGGCATGGTCGGTTCCGTGCTCATGCAGCGAATGCTGGAAGAGCAGGATTTCGATCTCATTGAGCCGGTGTTTTTCACCACTTCCAATGTCGGTGGCCAGGGCCCGTCCGTCGGCAAGGACACCGGTGCGCTCAAGGATGCCTACAGCATCGAAGAGCTCAAGACCCTCGACGTGATTCTGACCTGCCAGGGTGGCGACTACACCAGCGAAGTCTTCCCCAAGCTGCGTGAAGCCGGCTGGCAGGGTTACTGGATCGACGCCGCTTCCAGCCTGCGCATGCAGGACGACGCGGTGATCGTCCTCGACCCGGTGAACCGCAAGGTCATCGACCAGCAGCTGGACGCGGGCACCAAGAACTACATCGGCGGCAACTGCACCGTCAGCCTGATGTTGATGGGCCTGGGCGGCCTGTTCGAAGCCGGGCTGGTGGAGTGGATGAGCGCCATGACTTACCAGGCGGCGTCCGGTGCCGGCGCGCAGAACATGCGTGAGCTGATCAAGCAGATGGGCGCCACCCACGCCGCTGTCGCCGATGACCTGGCCAACCCGGCCAGTGCCATCCTCGACATCGACCGCAAGGTCGCCGAGGCGATGCGCAGCGATGCCTACCCGACCGAGAACTTCGGCGTACCGCTGGCCGGCAGCCTGATCCCCTGGATCGACAAGGAACTGCCCAACGGCCAGAGCCGCGAAGAGTGGAAGGCCCAGGCCGAAACCAACAAGATCCTGGGTCGCTTCAAGAGCCCGATTCCGGTGGACGGCATCTGCGTGCGCATCGGCGCCATGCGCTGCCACAGCCAGGCGCTGACCATCAAGCTGAACAAAGACGTGCCGATCGCCGACATCGAAGGGTTGATCAGCCAGCACAACCCTTGGGTCAAGCTGGTGCCGAACAATCGCGAAATCAGCATGCAGGAGCTGAGCCCGACCAAGGTCACCGGCACCCTGAACGTACCGGTGGGTCGTTTGCGCAAACTGAACATGGGTTCGCAATTCGTCGGTGCCTTCACCGTCGGCGACCAACTGCTGTGGGGCGCGGCCGAACCGCTGCGTCGCATGCTGCGGATCCTGCTCGAGCGTTGATCGATTACTGCTGTGAAAGAACCCGTGCCTTGTGAGAGGTGCGGGTTTTTTATTGGGGGCAGTTGTGTGCCTGGGCTGGCCCGATCGCGAGCAAGCTCGCTCCCACAGGTTTTGTGGTCTCTGAAGATCCCATGTGGGAGCGAGCCTGCTCGCGATGAGGCCAGCCCAGGCACTGCAAACCCTCCGGCCAATTGCCTGCATACCCACCACCCGGTAAAGTGCCGCTCCCCACGTTTTACCTGAGGTAGACCCATGAGCCAGTCCTTTGATATTGCCGTGATCGGCGCCACCGGTACTGTCGGCGAAACCCTCGTCCAGATTCTCGAAGAGCGGGATTTCCCGGTCGGTAACCTGCACCTGTTGGCCAGCAGCGAATCGGCAGGCAGCTCGGTGATGTTCCGCGGCAAAAACGTGCGGGTGCGCGAAGTCGACGAATTCGATTTCAGCAAAGTCCAACTGGTGTTCTTCGCCGCAGGTCCAGCGGTGACCCTGAGTTTCGCCCCGCGGGCCACGGCGGCTGGCTGTGCGCTGATCGACCTGTCCGGCGCCTTGCCGCCCGAGCAGGCGCCGCAGATCGTGCCGGAAGCCAACGCCCAGGTGCTCGCCGGTTTGAGCAAGCCGTTGCAGGTCAGCAGCCCCAGCGCGTCGGCCACGGCCTTGGCGGTCGTGCTGGCGCCGCTGCGCGAATGCCTGGACTTGCAGCGCATCAGCCTGACCGCCAGCCTCGCGGTGTCGGCCCAGGGCCGCGTGGCCGTGAGCGAATTGGCGCGCCAGACCGCCGAGCTGCTCAACGCCCGTCCACTGGAGCCGAAATTCTTTGATCGGCAGATGGCGTTCAACCTCCTGGCCCAGGTCGGCACCCCGGACGAGCAGGGCCATACGCAGCTGGAAAAACGCCTGGTCCGCGAGTTGCGCCAGGTGCTGAATCAACCTTTGTTAAAGATTTCCGTCACTTGCATTCAAGCCCCGGTGTTTTTTGGCGATAGCTTTAGCGTGACTGTGCAGTCTGCGAGTCCCATCGACCTGGCCAAGGTCAACGCGGCGTTGGAAGCGGCAGCCGGTATCGAGCTGGTGGAGGCGGGCGATTATCCGACGGCGGTGGGCGATGCGGTGGGGCAGGATGTGGTCTACGTTGGTCGTGTACGCGGTGGGATCGACGATCCGGCGGAACTAAATATGTGGCTGACGTCAGATAACGTGCGCAAGGGCGCGGCCCTCAATGCCGTGCAGGTGGCTGAGTTGTTGATAAAAGACTTGCTGTAAAAGATACTTGGCATCAATTTGTCGAATGATTCTAGCTGGGCGCTATGCTTGGCCGGAGTGCTGAAGGCGAACATCCCTCTGGGGGACTTTCCCGGGGCATGAGTGAAATGATCGCGCGCACCGTCACCATCGGGGCTGCGCGCAATGCCTTACGGCAGCGGCATCAATACCTTCTCGCTGGCCGAGGAATGTTCAAACAAAGGAAGAGGCTATGGTTCAAGTTCGCAAACTGGTGTTAGCAATAGCGGCCGCCTCGGCGCTGTCCTCCGGTATGGCGCAAGCGCTCGGGCTCGGGGAATTGACCCTGAAGTCGACGCCGAACCAGCCTCTGGTCGCCGAGATCGAGTTGCTCGACGTCCAGCAACTGACCGCCGCCGAAGTGGTGCCGAGCCTGGCCTCGCCCGATGACTTCGCCAAGGCCGGCGTCGACCGCCAGGCCTTTCTCAATGACCTGAGCTTCACCCCGGTGATCAACGCCAATGGCAAGAGCGTCCTGCGGGTAACGTCCAGCCGGCCGCTGTCCGAACCCATGGTCAAGTTCCTGGTGCAGGTGATGTGGCCTAACGGCCGTCTGCTGCGCGACTACAGCGTATTGCTCGATCCCTCCAAATTCTCGCCACAGGCCGCCGACGCCGCCGGGGCGAAACCGCCTCAGGTCGTGTCCACGCCGGTCACCGGGGCCACCAAGCCTTCGCAATACACCACCACGCCGCGCGATACTCTGTGGGAAATCGCCGCCAAGGCGCGCAACGGTGGGTCGGTCCAGCAAACCATGCTGGCGATCCAGGCGTTGAACCCTGACGCGTTCATCAACGGCAACATCAACCTGCTCAAGACCGGTCAGGTGTTGCGCCTGCCGGACCCGGTGCAAAGCACTGCATTGCCACAACCCCAGGCCATCGCTGAAGTGGCTGCGCAGAACGCCGCCTGGCGTTCGGGTCGTCGTGGCGTGGCGGGTGCTGGCAAGCAGCAGTTGGATGCCACTAAGCGTGGCCGTGGTGAAGGCGCGCCGGCACAGGCTGCCGGTCGCGACAACTTGAGCCTGGTGTCGGCTGACTCAGCGAAGGCGGGCGGCAAGGGCAAGGGGGCTGCCGGCGATGCCCAGGCGCTCTCCAACAAGCTTGCGGTCACCCAGGAAAGCCTCGATTCGGCTCGCCGGGATAACGAAGAACTGAAAAGCCGCATGGCGGATCTGCAGAGCCAGCTGGACAAACTGCAGCGCCTGATCGAGCTGAAGAACAATCAACTGGCCAAGATGCAGGCTGAAGGTGTCGCCGTTCCTCCTGCTGGCGAGGCGCCTCCTGCAATGTCCGCCGAGCTGACCCCCGCGCCAGCGGCACAAGCCCCGACGGCTGCACCTGCGCCAGAAGCGACCCCAGAGGCGACGCCGCCTGCCACTGCGGTCGAGCCGACGCCTGCCGCGTCCAACGCGCAAAAATACAACGACCTGCTGACCAATCCGATCCTGCTGGGATTGATTGGCGGCGGCGCGCTGCTCCTGCTGTTGCTGCTGTTGTTGCTCGCCCGTCGTCGCAAGGCCCAACAGGAAGCGGAAAAGCACTTGCGCATGGCACGGGCCCTCGAGGAGGAGGCTGACTTCTCCCCGGAGCTCGATCTGCCCCCGAGCAGCTTCGAGGGCATTGATGTTCCATCGCCTAGTGTAAAACTCGAGCCAAAACCTGCACCAGCTCCTGCGCCAGTACCCAAGCCGGCTCCGGTGGTCGCGCCCGTAGTGGTCACACCGCCTATCGCGGCGCCATTGGTGGCCCCAGCCGCCGAGCGCTCCGACGACGTGCTGCCCCAGGCCCAGTCCCATATCGACCGCGGCCGCTTGAACCAGGCTGCCGACCTGCTTGAGCAAGGCATCAAGGCCGAGCCCCAGCGCAGCGACCTGCGTTTGAAGCTGATGGAAGTCTACGGTCAGCAGGGCGACCGCGACGCCTTTGTTGCCCAGGAACGCCAATTGGTGGCCAATGGCGAAAACTTCGCCCAGGTCGAACAGCTGAAAAGCCGTTTCCCGGCCATGGTGGTCGCCACCGCCGCAGGCTTGGCCGCCGCGACAGTGGCAGCAGAGCTGGACGCGCAGTACGTCAAGGACCTGCTGGAAGACAAGTCGCCTACCGACGAGGAGCTGGACAGCGCCTTTGACTTGAGCCTGGATGACCTGGAGGCGGCCCCGGTCGCGCCGACGCCAGAGCCTGTCGCTGAGTTGGATGCGTTCCCGGAAGACGACGACCTGAGTTTCGAGTCGGTGCTCAAGCAGCAGACTGAAGCCAACGATAGCCTGGACGACCTGTCGGAATTCGACCTGGACCTGGGCGCCGATGCGCCGACCCCGATCCCGGCGCTCGACGATGAAGACTTCCTGCTGGACCTCGATGACGACCTCAAGGGCCTGGACTTGCCTGCGACTGAAGCGCCAGCCGTGGCCGACACCCCGGCCGACGATCTTGAGCTGCCGGCGGATTTCGATCTGTCCCTGTCTGACGAAATGGACGCGCACGATGCGCCCAAGGATGCCTTCGAGTCCGAGCTGGACGATGTAAACGCCGAGCTGGATCGCCTGTCCGACACTCTGGGTCAGCCGACGTTTACCGCCGAAGATGCCTTGGTCGGTGCTGAAGACGAGCCGGACTTCGACTTCCTCAGCGGTACCGACGAAGTGGCGACCAAGCTCGATCTGGCCCAGGCCTACATCGACATGGGCGACAACGACGGTGCCCGCGACATCCTCGGCGAAGTCCTCAGCGAAGGCGACGCCACCCAGAAGAGCGAAGCGCAGGAAATGTTGTCGCGTCTGGCGTGAGTCAGCGATTAAACAAAAACGGCAGCCGGTGAGGCTGCCGTTTTTTTTTGTAGGTAATTCACGCTGCTCTTGTGGCG
Organism: Pseudomonas sp. Lb2C2; assembly: GCF_052112205.1. NCBI lineage: Bacteria > Pseudomonadati > Pseudomonadota > Gammaproteobacteria > Pseudomonadales > Pseudomonadaceae > Pseudomonas > Pseudomonas sp. Lb2C2. The sequence continues at coordinate 126,257 of NZ_JAUTYW010000004.1, forward strand.
AGGGAGCTTGCTCCCGCTGGGCTGAAGCAGCCCTTCCTGTGATGCTCCGGCTACTTTTGCGAGCGCTGCGCACTCGAGCGGGAGCAAGCTCCCTCGCCACAAGGACTTGTCTTGGTCTGAAAATCACCTGAGCCCCTGTGGGAGCGAGCTTGCTCGCGATAGCGCCACTCGAATCCAGCCCAGGACCATCGGTTGCACTGGCATCCCGCCCCGCCGGCCTTATAATGCCCGCCTTTGCGTACCTCAGCAGGCTGTAATTCCTTGGCAAACATAGACAACCCGGCCGCCGAAATGGCGGCCGACGGCTTTTTCCGGATCGCCTTGGGCGTTGAATACAAAGGCTCGCGCTACCGTGGCTGGCAGCGCCAGGCGTCCGGCGTATTGACGGTGCAGGAAACCCTTGAAAATGCGCTGTCCAAAGTCGCCGACTCGCCCGTTTCGCTGCATTGCGCCGGCCGTACCGATGCCGGCGTGCATGCCTGCGGCCAGGTGGTGCATTTCGACACCCAGGTCGAGCGTTCGATGAAGGCCTGGGTGATGGGCGCCAACATCAACTTGCCCCACGACGTCAGCGTCAGTTGGGCGAAGGTGATGCCAGCGCACTTCCATGCACGCTTCAAGGCCATCGCCCGGCGGTATCGCTACGTGATCTACAACGATCAGATCCGTCCGGCGCACCTGAACGAAGAGATCACCTGGAATCACCGCCCACTGGATGTCGAGCGCATGGCCGAGGCCGCGCAATACCTGGTTGGCGTCCATGATTTCAGCGCCTTCCGTGCCGGCCAGTGCCAGGCCAAGTCGCCGATCAAAGAGTTGCATCACCTGCGCGTGACTCGTCACGGCAAGATGATCGTGCTCGACATCCGCGCCAGCGCGTTCCTGCATCACATGGTGCGCAACATTGCCGGCGTGCTGATGACCATTGGTGCCGGCGAGCGGCCGGTGGAATGGATCAAGGAAGTGCTCGACAGTCGTGTCCGCCGCTCCGGTGGCGTCACGGCGCACCCGTTTGGCTTGTACCTGGTGCAGGTCGAGTATCGCGATGAGTTCGAGCTGCCGGAGCGTTACATCGGGCCACATTTCCTCACGGGCTTCTCGGAACTCGACGGCTGACGCCCTCCGCAGCATTTGCTACCATCCGGGACTTTCACGGATTTGCCTGAGGTTTTACCCACCATGCCGGTCGTTCGCAGCAAGATTTGCGGGATCACCCGCGTCGAGGACGCGTTGGCGGCGGTCGAGGCCGGGGCCGATGCCATCGGGCTGGTGTTCTACGCCAAGAGCCCGCGGGCGGTGACGGTGCAGCAGGCGAGGGCGATCGTCCAGGCTTTGCCGCCGTTCGTGACTCCGGTGGGCCTGTTCGTCAATGCCAGTCGTTGCGAGCTGGGCGAGATACTCGATGCGGTGCCGCTGGGCTTGTTGCAGTTCCATGGCGACGAAACCCCGGCCGATTGCGAAGGCTGGCATCGTCCGTACATCAAGGCGTTGCGGGTCAAGGCCGGGGATGATATCGCCGCCAGTTGCGCAGCTTTCGCCAGTGCCAGCGGCATTTTGCTGGACACCTATGTGGAAGGGGTTCCCGGCGGTACCGGCGAAGCATTCGACTGGTCGCTGGTGCCGCAAGGCCTGGGCAAGCCGATCATCCTGGCCGGTGGCCTGACGGCGGAAAACGTCGCCGCAGCCATTCGCCAGGTTCGCCCTTACGCGGTGGACGTGAGCGGCGGGGTGGAGCAGGGCAAGGGCATCAAGGACCCGGCAAAGATTCGTGCGTTCATGGCTGCTGTTCGCAACAGCCAGTAGTCAATGTGACGGCTGGCAGACTGCCGCCGTCCATACCTGCACTGTACAAAGCAGGCAGGCATCGCCTTCGGGTGGGCCGATAGCGTAGTGGCAACCGCAGTGCAGCGGTTGCCGGGATGGCTGAGGAGGTTGGGCTGCACGCAGGTCATGTTTCGCGCTGATCGTGGTGGCCTTTCGACCCTCGCCGCACAATGAATTTAGCTCAAGGGCATACGCGGGGCCGCGAACCAGAGCGTTCGGGCCGCCGGTACTGGAGAAAGAAAGCATGAGCAACTGGTTAGTAGACAAACTGATCCCTTCGATCATGCGTTCCGAGGTGAAGAAAAGCTCGGTGCCTGAAGGTCTGTGGCACAAGTGTCCATCCTGCGAGGCGGTGCTGTACCGTCCCGAGCTGGAAAAGACCCTGGACGTTTGCCCCAAGTGCAACCACCACATGCGCATCGGCGCGCGTGCCCGTATCGATATTTTCCTGGACGCTGAAGGTCGCGTGGAGCTGGGTGCCGACCTGGAGCCAGTGGACCGCCTGAAATTCCGCGACGGCAAGAAATACAAGGATCGCCTCACCGCTGCCCAGAAGCAGACCGGCGAAAAAGACGCCCTGATATCCATGAGTGGCACCCTGCTGGGCATGCCGGTGGTGGTCTCGGCCTTTGAATTCTCCTTCATGGGTGGCTCCATGGGCGCCATCGTCGGTGAGCGCTTCGTTCGTGCCGCCAACTACGCTTTGGAAAACCGTTGCCCGATGATCTGCTTCGCCGCTTCCGGCGGTGCGCGGATGCAAGAAGCGCTGATCTCCCTGATGCAAATGGCCAAGACCTCCGCGGTGCTGGCGCGTCTGCGCGAAGAAGGCATTCCGTTCATCTCGGTGCTGACCGACCCGGTCTATGGCGGTGTTTCCGCCAGTCTGGCGATGCTGGGTGACGTGATCGTCGGCGAGCCAAAAGCCCTGATCGGCTTTGCCGGCCCTCGTGTAATTGAACAGACCGTGCGTGAAAAACTGCCGGAAGGTTTCCAGCGCAGTGAGTTCCTGCTGGAGCACGGCGCCATCGACATGATCATCCATCGCCAGGAGCTGCGTCCGCGCCTGGGCAACCTGCTGGCACAACTGATGGGTCTGCCGACGCCGAAATTCGTCGCCGCACCGATCGAGCCGATCGTGGTTCCGCCAGTGCCTGCCGGGCTATGACCCAACGCACCCTGGGCGACTGGCTTGCCTACCTCGAGCAGTTGCATCCATCGGCCATCGACATGGGGTTGGAGCGCTCGCAAACGGTAGCGTCCCGCATGGGACTGGCCAAGCCGGCGCCCCGGGTCATCACCGTCACCGGCACCAACGGCAAGGGTTCGACCTGCGCCTTCGTGGCTTCGCTGCTGCGGGCCCAGGGGCTGAGTGTCGGTGTCTACAGCTCGCCGCACCTGCTGCGCTACAACGAGCGGGTGCAAGTGAACGGCGTCGAAGCCACTGACGCCCAGCTGTGCGAAGCCTTTGCCGCGGTGGAAGCCGGGCGAGGCGATACAACCCTCACTTATTTCGAGATGGGCACCCTGGCGGCGTTCTGGTTGTTTGCCCGTGCCGGTCTCGATGCGGTCGTGCTGGAAGTTGGTCTGGGTGGACGGCTGGATACGGTCAACCTGGTGGATGCGGACATTGCACTGGTCACCAGCATTGGCGTGGATCATGCCGATTACCTGGGCGATACCCGCGAATCCGTGGCCTTCGAGAAGGCCGGCATCTTTCGCCAGGGCGCGCCTGCGCTTTGTGGCGATCTCAATCCCCCCCAGCCGTTGCTGGACAAGGTTCGCGAATTGAACTGCCCGTTCTTTCTGCGCGGGCGGGATTTCGACCTGGCGATGACCGAGCAGCACTGGCAATGGCGCGGCAGCGACCTGCAGGGCAATCCGGTGGAATTGCACGATCTGCCCTTGCTGGACCTGCCGATGGAAAACGCCACGCTGGCGCTCCAGGCCTACCTGTTGCTGGGCTTGCCATGGGATGCCGGGCAAATCGTCCAGGCGCTGCAGGCGACCCGTGTGGTCGGGCGCCTCGATCGTCGTCAGTTCGATTGGCAAGGCAAGCGCCTGAACCTGTTGCTGGATGTCGGCCATAACCCCCACGCGGCGCAGTACCTGGCCGAGCGCCTGGCGCGGCGGCCCGTGGCAGGGCGGCGGCTGGCGGTGTTCGGGCTGCTGTCCGACAAGGATCTGGATGGCGTTGTCGAGGCGTTGGGTGCTAGTGTCCAGCATTGGGCGGTGACGCCATTGGATTCGCCGCGCTCGCGTACCGCGGTTGAGTTGCAGGAAGCCTTGCGGCGCCGCGGCGCTTCAGTGCAAGCCTACGCTAGCGTGGCCGCCGCGCTTGAAGGGCAGTGCGCCCTGGCAACGGCTGATGATGAAATCCTGCTGTTCGGATCATTTTTTTGTGTTGCCGAGGCCCTTCAATGGTTGGCCCGGCGCTCCACGGAGGAGGCTGCAGATGGCATTGCTGGATAAGGCGTACAAGCAGCGCATGGTCGGGGCCCTGGTGTTGGTGGCCCTGGCGGTTATTTTCCTGCCGATGCTGTTTTCCCGTCAGGACGAGCAGCGTCAGGTCACGGTCGACGCGCCGGCCGCGCCCCAGGCGCCTTCGGTGCCGCCTGTGCAGGTTGAGCCAGTGGTCGTGCCCGAGCCCCAGGCGTTGCCTCAGGAACCTGTGCCAAGCGACGAGGAATTGGCTGAGCAGCCTGCGGTGCCTTCTACGCCGATTGCACCTGCACCTGCCACGCCTGCCCCCGCCGCGCCAAGCAAACCGACTGTCGCGCCGGTGCCTGTTCCAGCAACACCTGCTATCAAGCCGGCCCCGAGCCAGCCGATCACTGCGGCGCCCACCAAGCCGGACACGACCCAGAGTCGTGTGGATGCCAATGGCCTGTCGGTCAGTTGGTCGGTGCAATTGGCCAGCCTGACCAGTCGCGAAAGTGCCGAGAACTTGCAGAAAACCCTGCGTAGCCAGGGCTACAACGCCTACATTCGTTCCGCCGATGGCAAGAACCGAGTGTTTGTCGGTCCGCTGATCGAACGTGCCGAGGCCGACCGCCTGCGTGACCTGCTCAGCCGCCAGCAGAACCTCAAGGGTTTCGTGGTGCGCTTCCAGCCAGAGCGCGGCTGACAGCGATTTGGCTGATTTGAATCACGCAGCTTACCGACAGCCCTGCGCTCTGCTAAAATGCGCCGCCTTATCCGTCTGTAGGCTGCACCGTGCCATTTACCTGGGTTGACTGGGCGATCGTTGCGATCGTCGCCATCTCCGCATTGATCAGTCTGAGCCGCGGCTTCGTCAAGGAAGCCCTCTCGCTGCTGACCTGGATCATCGCGGGAGTCGTAGCCTGGATGTTTGGTGGTTCGCTGTCCCAGTACCTCGCCGGATACATCGAAACTCCGTCGGCTCGCGTGATCGCGGGCTGTGCCATCTTGTTTATCGCCACCTTGCTGGTTGGCGCAATGATCAATTATCTGATCGGCGAACTGATTCGCGTCACCGGGCTTTCCGGGACGGACCGGTTCCTGGGCATGGCCTTTGGCGCGGCGCGTGGCGCGTTGCTGGTGGTCGTGGCCGTCGGGCTCTTGAGCCTGGGGCCGGTACAGCAGGATACGTGGTGGCAGGAGTCCCGGCTCGTGCCACAATTTCTATTGGTCGCAGACTGGTCCAAAAACCTGATCCTGGGTTGGAGCAGTCAGTGGCTTGCCAGCGGTATCAGCGTACCCGCTGAAATACCGTTCAAGGAACACCTCTTGCCGATGGCCAAAACGCCGCAGTAAGTGTTGTTCAGTTCAGATCCATTAAGTAGGGGTTGCGTCGCATGTGTGGCATCGTCGGTATCGTCGGTAAGTCGAACGTCAATCAGGCGCTGTATGACGCGCTAACCGTGCTCCAGCACCGCGGCCAGGACGCTGCCGGTATCGTGACCAGCCATGACGGCCGGTTATTCCTGCGCAAGGACAACGGCCTGGTGCGTGATGTGTTCCACCAGCGCCATATGCAGCGCCTGGTCGGTCACATGGGTATCGGCCACGTGCGCTACCCGACCGCGGGCAGCTCGACGTCGGCTGAAGCCCAGCCGTTCTACGTCAACTCGCCGTACGGCATCACCCTGGCGCACAACGGCAACCTGACCAACGTCGAGCAACTGGCCAAGGAGATCTACGAATCTGACTTGCGCCACGTCAACACCAATTCCGACTCGGAAGTGATGCTCAACGTCTTCGCTCATGAGCTGGCCCAGCGCGGCAAGCTGCAGCCTACCGAAGAAGACGTGTTCGCCGCCGTGACCGACGTGCACAACCGTTGCGTGGGCGGCTATGCGGTGGTGGCGATGATCACCGGCTACGGCATCGTCGGTTTCCGCGATCCCCACGGTATCCGCCCGATCGTATTCGGCCAGCGCCACACTGATGAAGGCGTCGAATACATGATCGCCTCCGAAAGCGTGTCCCTGGACGTGCTGGGCTTCACCCTGATTCGCGACCTGGCCCCGGGCGAAGCGGTCTACATCACTGAAGACGGCAAGCTGCACACCCGTCAGTGCGCGACCAACCCGTCCCTGACCCCATGCATCTTCGAGCACGTCTACCTGGCGCGTCCGGACTCGATCATCGACGGCGTCTCGGTCTACAAGGCCCGCCTGCGCATGGGTGAAAAACTGGCCGACAAGATCCTGCGCGAGCGTCCGGACCATGACATCGACGTGGTCATCCCGATCCCGGACACCAGCCGCACCGCGGCCCTGGAGCTGGCGAACCACCTGGGCGTCAAGTTCCGCGAAGGCTTCGTGAAGAACCGCTACATTGGCCGGACCTTCATCATGCCGGGTCAGGCTGCACGGAAAAAGTCCGTACGCCAGAAGCTCAACGCCATCGAACTGGAGTTCCGCGGCAAGAACGTGATGCTGGTGGACGACTCCATCGTGCGTGGCACCACGTGCAAGCAGATCATCCAGATGGCCCGTGAAGCTGGTGCCAAGAACGTGTATTTCTGCTCTGCGGCCCCGGCCGTGCGCTACCCTAACGTCTACGGCATCGACATGCCGAGTGCCCATGAGCTGATCGCTCATAACCGTACCACCCAGGACGTGGCCGACCTGATCGGTGCCGACTGGTTGATCTACCAGGACCTGCCGGACTTGATCGAAGCGGTCGGTGGCGGCAAGATCAAGATCGAGCACTTCGATTGCGCGGTATTCGACGGCAAGTACGTCACCGGCGACATCGACGAGGCCTACCTGAACAAGATCGAGAACGCACGTAACGATGCGTCCAAGGCCAAGACTCAGGCGGTCAGCGCGATCATCGATCTGTACAACAATTGATTAACCAACCGGCCCTGAGGGGCCGGTTTGCGTTTTAACCGATTTCAGGAGTGACAGCATGAGTCAGGATTGGGATGCCGGTCGGCTGAACAGCGACCTTGAAGGCGTAGCGTTCGATACCCTGGCGGTTCGCGCGGGTCAGCACCGTACACCGGAAGCCGAACATGGCGAGCCGATGTTTTTCACCTCCAGCTATGTGTTCCGCACCGCTGCCGATGCAGCCGCACGGTTTGCCGGCGAGGTGCCGGGTAACGTTTACTCGCGCTACACCAACCCGACCGTGCGGGCTTTCGAGGAGCGCATCGCCGCCCTGGAAGGCGCCGAGCAAGCCGTGGCCACTGCCACCGGCATGGCCGCGATCATGGCCGTGGTGATGAGCCTGTGCAGCGCTGGCGACCACGTACTGGTGTCGCGCAGCGTCTTCGGCTCGACCATCAGCCTGTTCGAAAAGTACTTCAAGCGTTTCGGCGTGGAAGTCGATTACGTACCCCTGGCGGACCTGTCCGCTTGGGATGCGGCAATCAAGGCCAATACCAAGCTGCTGTTCGTCGAATCGCCTTCCAACCCCCTGGCCGAACTGGTGGACATCGCCGCGCTGGCGGAAATCGCCCACGCCAAGGGCGCCATGCTGGTGGTCGATAACTGCTTCTGTACCCCGGCGCTGCAACAACCGCTGAAACTGGGTGCGGACGTGGTGGTGCATTCGGCGACCAAGTTCATCGACGGCCAGGGCCGTTGCATGGGGGGCGTGGTGGCCGGTCGTAGCGAGCAGATGAAGGAAGTGGTGGGCTTTTTGCGCACCGCAGGCCCCACCCTCAGCCCGTTCAACGCCTGGGTCTTCCTCAAGGGCCTGGAAACCCTCGGCCTGCGCATGAAAGCCCATTGCGCCAATGCCCAGGCCTTGGCCGAGTGGCTGGAGCAGCAGGACGGCATCGAGAAAGTGCATTACGCCGGCCTCAAGAGCCATCCGCAACACGACCTGGCCTTGCGTCAGCAACGCGGTTTCGGTGCGGTGGTGAGCTTTGAGGTCAAGGGGGGCAAGGAGGGCGCCTGGCGCTTCATTGATGCGACCCGGTTGATTTCCATCACCGCCAACCTGGGTGACAGCAAGACCACCATCACCCACCCGAGCACCACGTCCCACGGTCGCCTGTCGCCCCAGGAACGTGAATCGGCGGGTATTCGTGACAGCCTGATCCGCGTTGCGGTCGGTCTGGAAGACGTGGCCGACCTGCAAGCCGACCTGGCCCGCGGGTTGGCGGCCTTGTGATCGAGCTGGCTACGCCGCCGAGCGGCACTCATGGCCGGGTTGCACTGGTTACGGGCGCCGCACGGGGCATCGGCCTGGGCATCGCTGCCTGGTTGATCTGTGAAGGCTGGCAGGTGGTGCTGACCGACCTGGATCGCGAGCGCGGTTCCAAGGTGGCGAAGACCCTGGGCGACAATGCCTGGTTCATCGCCATGGATGTGGCGGACGAGGCGCAGGTCGCCACCGGTATCGCCGAGGTGCTCGGGCAGTTCGGGCGGCTCGACGCCCTGGTGTGCAACGCAGCCATCGCCGATCCGCACAACATCACCCTGGAAAGCCTGGACCTGGCTTATTGGAATCGGGTCCTGGCGGTGAACCTGGGTGGGCCGATGCTGCTGGCCAAGCACTGCGCGCCGTATCTGCGTGCCCACAACGGCGCCATCGTCAACCTGGCCTCGACCCGCGCCGCGCAATCGGAACCCGACACCGAAGCTTATGCGGCGAGCAAGGGCGGCTTGCTGGCCCTGACTCATGCCCTGGCCATCAGCCTTGGGCCGGAGATCCGCGTCAACGCCGTCAGCCCTGGCTGGATCGACGCGCGCGATCCCTCCCAGCGTCGCGCACAGCCGCTGACCGACGCCGATCACGCCCAGCATCCAGCGGGCAGGGTAGGCACTGTAGAGGATGTGGCGGCGATGGTGGCGTGGCTGTTGTCGCGCAATGCCGGTTTTGTCACGGGGCAGGAGTTCGTGGTGGACGGTGGCATGACCAAGAAAATGATTTATACGTAAGTGCTGTTGCGGGTGCCGTTTGAAACTGTTTTGAAAAAACTTCAACCCTGCTATTGACTTAGCTTCGGTACCTGCGTAAATTTCGCGGCCTCAACGAAGCAAAGGGTGATTAGCTCAGCTGGGAGAGCGTCTGCCTTACAAGCAGAATGTCGGCGGTTCGATCCCGTCATCACCCACCATGTTTTACGAGAGTTTTGCGAAAGCAAGACGGAAGCTGTCAAAAGCCTCCACCGACGCGCAGCGGTAGTTCAGTCGGTTAGAATACCGGCCTGTCACGCCGGGGGTCGCGGGTTCGAGTCCCGTCCGCTGCGCCATATTTTCCGAAGCAGGTTCGCCTGGTTCGAGATCCAGACCCAAGGGTTTTGATCAGACGAGTTAACTGGACGCAAGTCCATAGCGATACGCAGCGGTAGTTCAGTCGGTTAGAATACCGGCCTGTCACGCCGGGGGTCGCGGGTTCGAGTCCCGTCCGCTGCGCCATATCTGCTTCGAGGCCCACTGAACGCCTTGAAGCTAAGAAGCAAGCTACAAAGCTACTTCTAGTCGATAGCAAAGACCCTGGTCGAAAGACCGGGGTTTTTTGTTTTCGGATTTGAAAGATTGGAACAAGCCCGTGGCGAGGGAGCTTGCTTGTGGTGAGGGGATTTAGCGAAACGTCGCACCGCCCCGTTGGGCTGCGAAACAGCCCTTTGGTGATGTGTTGTCGTTCTCAGAACCCCAATTTATCCCGCAACCCGTAATACCAAGCCCCCATCGCCGCAAACGGCGTACGCAACAACTGACCGCCTGGGAAAGGGTAGTGGGGCAGGTCCGCAAACGCATCAAAACGCTCAGCCTGACCCCGCAGCGCCTCGGCCAGAACCTTGCCCGCCAGGTGCGTATACGTCACGCCATGGCCGCTGCAGCCCTGGGAATAATAAATGTTATCCCCCAGCCGCCCGACCTGCGGAAGACGCGACAGCGTCAGCAGGAAATTTCCGGTCCAGGCGTAATCGATCTTCACATCCTTGAGTTGCGGGAAGGCTTTGAGCATCTTCGGACGAATGATCGCCTCAATGTTCGCCGGATCCCTCGCGCCATACACCACGCCGCCGCCGAAGATCAGCCGCTTGTCGCCCGTCAGCCGGTAGTAATCGAGCAGGTAGTTGCAGTCTTCGACGCAATAATCCTGGGGCAGCAGGCTATGCGCCAACTCATCACTCAACGGCTCGGTGGCGATCACTTGTGTACCGCAAGGCATCGACTTGGCCGCCAGCTCCGGCACCAGATTGCCCAGGTAAGCATTGCCCGCCACGATAATGAACTTGGCCCTGACCTTACCCTGTGGCGTATGCACAACCGGGCTGGCACCACGCTCGATGCGCACCGCTGGCGATTGCTCATAAATCACCCCGCCCAGCGACTCCACAGCCGCCGCTTCGCCCAGCGCCAGGTTGAGCGGATGAATATGCCCGCCGCTCATATCGAGCATGCCGCCCACATACTCATCGCAAGCCACCACCTCGCGAATGCGCCGCTGATCCAGCAACTCCAACTGGGTATGCCCGAAACGCTCCCATAAACGCTTCTGCGACTCCAGGTGGCCCATCTGTTTAGCGGTGAGGGCGGCGAATACACCGCCGTCCTTCAAATCACACTGAATCTGATACTTCGCCACCCGCTCACGAATGATCCGCCCGCCTTCGAACGCCATGTTGCCCAGCAACTGCGCCTGCTGAGGGCCGACGCTGCGCTCGATCACATCAATGTCGCGGCTATAACTGTTAACGATCTGCCCGCCGTTGCGACCCGAAGCCCCAAAGCCGACCTTCGCCGCCTCAAGCACCGTTACCTTGAAACCGTTCTCCAGCAAAAACAGCGCAGAGGACAGGCCGGTGTAACCGGCGCCGATCACGCACACATCCGTCTCGACGTCATCTTGCAGGGCAGGGCGGGGAGGAACTGGGTTGGCCGACGCGGCGTAATAGGACGCTGGATAGGATGTGTTCGCCATTCTGCAACCTCTGTTTTATATTTTTTACGAATGCAGCGATCCTACCCGAGATAAAAATCGGCCGCCAGCCACCTCCAAATCTTCGTCGCATCGGTGAAATTAAATATTTTGCATATTCATAGGGTTAGGTGAAAAAAAGGTGTTGACACCCCTCCGGAATTCCGTAGAATGCCGCCTCACAGCAGGCACGTAGCTCAGTTGGTTAGAGCACCACCTTGACATGGTGGGGGTCGTTGGTTCGAGTCCAATCGCGCCTACCAAACAAAATCCGCTCTGCTGGGCGGTCTAGAAGGGCTCACCGAAAGGTGGGCCTTTTTTTGTTGTGTTTGGAAACGCTTTGGAAAAACGAGCACCGATATCAACCCTTTGATCACAATGGAAGTATCGAAGTATGGGGTCATGGAAGACTTTGGCAATTGCCGTCCTGGTATCAATCAGCGCTCATACAGCCGCGGAACCTAAGGGCTCGTATGAAAACTCGATGATGATGATTACGTTAGCTCCAACCACTGTCCTTTCTGCAACTACCGGGCTTTCCGAACTGGCCGCAAGAAACTTCAAGCCCGCCAAGGCCGACGCGCTTGCATTCATTGGCTCGGATGGCGAGATTCGCGGAGCTCAGTTTGAGCAGGCGGTACGCTATTACCATACGGCATACAAGCAACCGCTGATGTCTGACCAGCAACTGGCTCAAGCAATCGCGACCTCTTTCTGATACCGACCTGGCCCCTCCTATACGCCACAATAAAAGGGATAGATTCTGAGGGAACCCCGAATTCTTACGCAAAATCAAGAAGTTGGAATATTGAAGAGACCTGCATGAGTCGGCAGCTTGTGTTGCACCACACAAAACAAGATCCCGGCCCATGCAGGCCATCCGATTCTTACACAGCGCGCTCGCCCAAGCACTTCCTGGTATTCATTTTTATGGCGCGATGAATGGTCCTGATAAACGGCGTATAGGAATTAGCTAGCTTAGTGAAGTATATGAGGTATCGAGGCTAGCTACGGTAAATCTGGAATCATTTGTCATGCTACTAAGATTGTCCCATAAAATCTCAGCATTCGCGCCTAGCTTTTCTTTGCGACGATAAATGTTAATTTCTAAGGCTATATCAAATTCTGTATTGCCTGCACGAACCAAATCTTTCCTTTCCAGATCGTTCCGAACGATCTCCAAAGGAAGCCATGCAACGCCTAACCCAGTTATCGCCATGGAGCGAAGGCCGTCGGCCAGAGAGCTATCATGAATTTTACGAAGTGCTGGCAAACTTGGATTGACCTTTAGAAATTCTTCAAGCGCCCAACCTAAAGAACAATCCTGGTGATAATGAAGGTACGAGATTTCACCTCTAGGTGAACCAATGCTATTTAAAGGTGCTCCTAGCAAATTAGGTGCGCTCACAGGAACTAGCCACTCGCGGCCAATTTTCAAACACTCAAGTTCCCCTAGTGATAATGTTTTATTGAGATGTTCATTAATGCCATTATGCTTGTCTTCAAAAGCGACAACAAAATCCACTGAGCGATTAGTTAGCTGCTTGAAACATTCAGGAAGGTTAGCGAAGTCTATGGAAAAGCGAGTTGCCTCTAATTGCTTACTCGCCCTGGGCAACCAAGCCGGAAAAAACGCTCTCGACATGATATGTGGCGCAACAATAGAAATTTGCCGCCTGAATTTCTCTTGAGTACGGATAGCCGAGTTTCTCGTTTTTTCTAACAGCTCTACGATTTCGACAGCAGCAACATGGAACTCGGCACCCGCATCGGTAAGCTCTAGCTGGTGGCGTGCACGATCAAACAACGAAGCACCTAACCATTCCTCTAAAGCGGTGATCCTACGGCTCAAGCCAGAGGTTGTCACATTGCAATGTGTCGAGGCTTGGGAAAAGCTTCGAACGCGGGCCAGCACGATAAAATCCTTTAAGGTTCGAAAATCCGTCATCTTGCTGATCTCGCAATTTTTTGGTGGTCGTATCATGACATGCGCAACCAAGGGGCTGAAAGTCAAAAAAACCGCTCTGGCATGAGGTTTTTTCAAAAAATCTTGCTTAATCCGCAACGTGCGAAATTGGCAAACTGATAAAACGTCAAAGCCCAGCCGACACCGATATTGACAAGGTACTAGTCAGCGTACCGGCACAGTCGATTAAAGGGTATTTAACCATTTGACAGGGAAGTAATATGAGTAATCCACAGAGCACTCTTATCTTAGGTTGCGCATCCACGGGTGCAAAATTTACCCCCCGCAACCATTATCTCACTGGGGATAAGCTTCTCGATTCTATTTGCACAGGCGCGACTATCAAGGGAGGCCAAGACGCCATCGTTAAAGAAGCAATCGAACTTTACGATCTCGGATGCCGTTACTATCACTATCATGCGCGAAACCCGATAACGCAGGAACAAACAACCGACAATGACATCTACCAGGCGGTGAGCCGAAATATACAGCGCTCCTGCAAAGACGTTCTATTGAGTTTTGGGGCTAGTCGCAACGGTAAAGAGGTTCAAGAAAACATTAGGACATTTGGTGAATGGGAGCGGGTTAGCCAATGCGCTTTACCTTTACATTTCGGCGGAGCTCACTTTGTCACCATTCAAGCCGCGATAGAGCTACAGATCATATGCGAGTTGGAAAAGAAAACGCAAAAACTTGATTTTGAGTATATGCACAGCTCTGCTTTTCTCGAAGACATAAACAAATACGTGCCGTCTGCACGTGTTGCGCAGGCCACCATGGAAACAAATTCCACGAGTAAAGGCGCCGACTATGGTAGTACTTCACCGTCGATACAGTTCCAGGTGTACAGAAGTGCGATTTCAGCTCGTAGACAACTAGGGCTGTTTCATGAGGTAGAATGGGTTCAACTTGCTCGAAGCTACGGCATGACGCGGTTCGCCGTTGAGCATCCATCTTTGCAGTTGGGCAGCTCCGGCCAGCTAAATATCATCCTATTATTCGGGTTCTCCAGTCGTCTTCCGTTTCCGTCATCATATGACGAATTTTGCAACATAATTGAAGTGGCCAAGAGCTTGGAATCTGACATTTCCAATCCGGATTATAAGAAGCGTAAGATAACCATCACTGTCGGTGCCGCGATTATTCCCCAGCAAGCACCTCTGCATTACCAGGCAGTGGACGTTGGTCCACGGAAAGGAACAGAAATGTGTGCTTTAAGGAGACTTGCTACATACGCCTGCCAGCCGGGAAGCGGCGTAGATATTCTACGTGTAGGCATGGAAGATACACCCTATGGTGTGGGCGAGGGGGGAGAAGTGCATATGTGTGACAACCGACAACTCATGGAGTGTGCTTGAAGAAATGGGCTATAATAATGTAGCGCCTGAGCTTAATCCAGAAGCTATCATTAACCGTATGGGGCTCGATATTGTCAGGGATGAACATCTCATAGCACAACGTCAAAGACCTCTTGGCATATCAGGAAGTGCTGGAGCTTTTCAATGACTGATGTAAGCAGTTTGCGCCAGAAATCCAATTATCGCTGGATTATTCTTTTAATCGCCACGGTGGCCCAAGCGAGCGCCTGTTTCTTTGTACAAGGTATCGGTGCTATTGCTATTTTCATCCAACAGGATTGGAATCTGTCCACGATGCAAATAGGATTATTGGTCTCAGCTGCCCAATTAGTCCCTATCCTCGGCTTGCTAGTTGCTGGCGAGTTATTAGATCGATTTGAAGAGCGCATAGTTGTTGGTATGGGGACGCTAATCGTTGCGGTCGCACTTTGCGCTTCAACGCTTGCTAACAGCTACCTATCATTGCTTATGTTTTTGATCGTGGTCGGTGCTGGCTACAGCACTGCGCAACCTGGCGGCAGCAAATCTGTTTCTACCTGGTTTCCAAAAAACCAGTTAGGATTTGCAATGGGTATCCGCCAGGCGGGCTTGCCTTTGGGAGGTGCGCTCTCAGCGGCGATACTCCCCTACATTGCCACCCGTTGGGGGTGGCAGTACTCCTTTTTAGCGGGCGGACTTGTCGCATTGTTTGGCGCTCTAACTTTTTTAAGTTTTTATCGCTCTGCCAATCCTAACAAGCCCCCACCGGTGAAGTCTGATAAAAAGCAACTAAAAGCCGTTCTGGCTTCAAGGTTATCCATGCTAGGCGACCCCGCGATGAAGAATATTATATTCTCGGGTGTTAGCCTTATTTCGGTCCAGTATGGGATTTTGATATTCACAGCACTTTATCTTTATGATCTGCTCGATTTGAGCATCACAGCCGCTGCCACATTACTGTTGATTGCCCAAGGAGCGGGTATAGCTGGGCGAATCATCTTAGCCGCTTGGAGTGATCGCTGCAAATCGGGTCGGTATTTCCCTGTGTTGATCTGTATGCTCGCAGTTATTTTCGGCTTAATCATTCTCGCTTGGTGTCCTTTGCGTTCTTTCTGGATGTTGAGCATATTAGTCGGCTGGCTCGGATTCTTCGGTTTTGGCTGGTATGGTCCATGGGTAGCCTACGTTGCTGATTCCGCACCACCGGATAAAACTGGATTCGCACTAGGTTTAGCCATGGCAATTAATCAAGTTGCGATTGTCATAATGCCACCCGCATTGGGTTTCCTGAAGGACTTGTCTCATAGTTATTTGCCAGGATGGAGCGTATTGATAATCATGACTCTAACTGCGCTGGTTTGCACAGCCTGGAGCACATTTGGTATCTCAAAATTACCGTCGCTGAGTAATAAGTAGCCGTTGGCTTTTTGAATCATTGCCAGGAAAGGGTCGATCTTGAATACTCTCAAATATCTAAGTCATTCTGAGCTTTATGCGTTAGCAGAACGCTCCCATTCCGTTCGCGATGTCTGCATTTGTACGAAAAAGATACTGGTAGGGTGGGAAAGTCCTCTGATTTCCCTGCCAGAGACCCTATTAGTCGATATTGGCACGCTCATGTATGACCTCGAGGAAGTGATGACGCTGACCGAGTATCATCCGAGTGATACTAATTACTGGTCGTTGGATGCTCCGATTGCACCGCTCTACTTTCCCTACAATCTATGCAAGATTTCGGAGTGCTCTATTTGCGGTCGCTGTTTCTTACGCTACACCGAGAGCGGTGCCTACCATATGGAGAATAGGATTCGTAGCCTGGACCCCTCCTTAATCATTAGTGCTCCTCTACCTCAGATAGTTGAAGCGTCCTCATCAACTGTGACATGACCCTTGATAGCGCGAATGGCTGCCATGTAAGCGCTGGTTCCGATGCCGACCTGACCCCAGACTTCGCAGCTTTCCCTTCCTTGGCGGTCATATTGTTCATCCGCATCCCATAGCGTCAGGATTTGGTTTGGGAAAAAACAGGGACAGACCACGATTGTGAGATGGGCCAATTACAAGTGAGCTCAAATCGTGGTCTGTCCCGGTTTCTTCTTCATGGTGTTATACTTCCTTCACGGTCACCTTGACATGGTGGGGGTCGTTGGTTCGAGTCCAATCGCGCCTACTAAATAAAATCCGCTCTGCTGGGCGGTCTAGAAGGGCTCACCGAAAGGTGGGCCCTTTTTTGTTGGCGTACACATAAGGACATGGTCATGCGGGTTGTCACTTCCGTAACTTTTCTTGCTGTAGCACTTGCTGGTTGCTCTGGAATACCTTCAGTTCCATACGAAGAGCCTGCTCAATCAGAGGGAATGGCGCGTGTTCGCGTTATCACGAACGCTGACGTGTATGGAGATAGCATCGTCGGCAGTTGTGCTCCTGCTACCCGGCATAAAATGGCTGAAGCCGGACGTTTCGGGCAGGACGGTACGGCGAGCATCAACTATCCGCAGTATCCCCTGAAGTCGGCGAGCGTTGGCGTACCGAAAAGAGTTTGGCCCAGTCTTATCCAGTACATCCCTGCAATTCGGATGGGGGAAGGGGCTTACAAAGAGGTTGTAACCGAGTATCGCGTCAGGGCGGATCTGCCATTCCAAATTGCAACCCTGGGCGCGACCATTGCGGGCAACGGCAGCTCTTACCGGACCTGTGGTGGCCAGGCGCTCGTTTACAAGCTGGAACCAGGGAAAGACTACGAAGCGGTGGTAGGGGTGGATGGCAGACCAAGCAAAGATGGCGAGCCAGCGCTAATTTGCATGTTGGCGGTTCTCGAACTCACCACTTTGCCTGGCACTTCGATTGTGATTCCCCAAAAGCTGACGCATGCTGCTCCTCCGCAGGTGGTCTGCAAAAACTAATAAGCACGGCCCGCCGTCGAGCGGGTTTTGCGTCCAGCAGAAACGAGAAAGCCCCGACTTGGATCGGGGCTTTTAAGGGAAAAGGGGACAGATTTATTTTAAGGGAAAAGGGGACAGATTTATTTTTGCTTCGCTGCGCTGAGAATTTTCATCGAATGGATTTGCTTGGATCAACTGACAGCGGGCTAGAAAATAAATCTGTCCCTTCTCTCGTTACTACTTTTTAAAGTTCTTGAATGAGGGGGAAATTGAGTGCGGCGAGGACCTGATTGGGTAGTTTGGTGTGTCAGTTTTGGACTTTTTATGGCAGGAGGTATTTTTTTTAAAATTACCCCTGGCAAAATAAGTATGACCGATTTTGTGGGAATAGTTTCTGCTATAGGAACATTTGCTGCGGCGGTAGCAGCTTGGCAAAGTGCAAAAATTTCGAAGGACGCAGCAATCCAAAGCCGCAGTGCGACTAGATTTAACGAGTTGACCTCCCACAAGAAACACTTCGATGAGCTCCTTCAGCAGGTTGAGCGTGATTTGGGGGTTGTTTTCTATAATGGTGCAAAGCTCTATGATGATATTTTTCCAAATAATAGAGATTTAACTAAGTCATTCTCAATTATAGGTACTGGAGAGTGCCTGCGTTCTTGGGAGAGTACTTATGTTGCTTTGGGTAATTTTTCTCATGGGGGTTATAAAAAATCAATAGGGATTCATCGGTGGGTAATAACTGCTATGCAGTTGTCAGGTAGTATGCAGATGCGTAATTTGCAAAGCGCTTGTCAGCAAATATATTTGGACGGGTTTACTCCTACGGGGTTTGATGAGGAACATCCTGCCAAATATATGATTAAAGTCTGTGATGTTTTGAATAGAATTTATCAATTCAGCTTTGTTGATATTTCTGTAAGTGTATTTCCTGCTTCAGGTGTTTTCGAAGAAGCATTCAAAGAGTATTTTTTATCCATCGTGAGTGGGGATGCGAATCATCAGTTTCGCGGGCCTCGATAAAATTTAGATGCCGCGTACAGTTTCAGCAGAGAAAAAGGGGACAGTTTATTTTTTGCTTCGTTGCGCTGCGGGCTTCCATCGAATGGATTTGCTTGGATCAATTAGCTGCTGGCTAGAAAATAAATCAGTCTCCTTTTTATCTATAGTTTTACCTCGATACTTTACTAAGTCCAAGCGCCAAGTAGACATAGCAGGGGCTAACGCTCAAAGTTGGTAGCGTATAAATAAGACGAGGAAACACGTAAAACAGATCACAGCACTAGATCTACGGCGTGATTTTTTTACTACTGATCCATTTGCAAGGCCTTTTCCATTCTACTTGGCTAGATGAAAGCTCTGAAATTATGGCATTCACAAGCGCCTTATTGCTAGGGAATGGGAGATACAACCCTACTACTCGCGGATAGACATGGGTGTCATCAGAGTATAATAGTGTTTTTATTGAAGCCGTTGCTATCAAAGCGTTTTGGGCTGTAGTGGCATTCAACTCACTTTGCATTGGAAGCGCGCTAGAGACAGCTTTTCCATTCACCCCTAGAGTTTGTACTACCAGGCTTCCTTTGAGATTGTTCGCCTGAGACTCAAGGCCAATAGCCCCGATGCCGGAAATGTTCGCGCTTTTTCCTGTTATCTCAACATTGGATATAATTCTTATTCCTATGCCGACGTATACGGGGATATTGTAGGCGTAGTAATCAAAGGGGGGCTCCTCCCCACGCTTCGCTCGCTTCACAAAAAATTTCTCACTGAGTTTTTTAAAATTAAGGGGTTGGTTGTCTACATTGGTTGAATATGTTTCTCGCGCAGTCTCTGCGAGAGTCAGATTGTCTGGTCTTGTCCCGGTAGATCCTTGATAGTTTGGTGGCGCAAACGAATACATTACTTGCCTCTTAATCCATACGGGCATATTTATTGTGTCTGCAGAAATATAGTCGGCTGTGATCCTATACCTTTCCTGGTTTCCTCCTATTTTTCCAGCTCCATAACTGATGGATCCCTTAATTGTTATGTTTTCTACCACCATTCGCACTGCATTGTCGGGCAAGGAAGATAGTATGTCCTCATAAGCTGGGGTATCAAGACCTTGCGGGATGAGCGCCGAGGGAATATATCCAGGGTCGGCAGCTATTTCGCTTGATGATGTTTTTCGACAGTTGTCTCCGGGGACTGTGACAACTGGGAACGGATCAAGTGGAATGTACGTAAAACCGGAATTTTCCTCCCCTGCCGTTTGGGTGCTTAGAGCGGTTGAACATCCGTATAAGCCAGAACACAAAATCGATAGCATAATAGTTTTGTGCATGAGTCAGTCCCTTGTCATTAAGTTTTTTTCGCTGGCAGGCTCGTAGGCATGAGCAAGGATAGCTGAGTCTGGACAATGCGCTATTAGCCCGAAAACTTAATAGAAAAGGGGGACAGATTTATTTTTGCTTCGCTGCGCTGAGAGTTTTCATCGAATGGATTCGCTTGGATCAACTGGCAGCCGGCTAGAAAATAATCTGTCCCCTTTTCCAAGGCCCCTCACTGCGCGAGCGAGCAGGGGGGCGGTACCGTGGCTCTCCTTTCAGAAGAAAAACGGCGACTGGCCACAATTATTAGATGGGCCGATTACAAGTGAGCTCAAATCGCGGTCTGTCCCCGGGTTTTCGGTTTTTATTCGTCGGTTGGCATGATTTGAATTTGTGGGCTATTCCTTGGTGTTCCGACATTGGGTCAGTTCAAGGCGCGAGCCATGAGCAATCAAGCGCAAGTTGATGCCTTGGAACACTTGCTCTCGATCATCAAATTGAGCGAAGTGAGCATCGCGGCATACGAGACTTTTGAGAATGCACAGGCCATCACTGATGGCTAGCGCAGCCACGTGTTGCTAAGCGGCCAAGCGATCCACCCGCCAATTTCTTCTCTCAAGGACGAGCCATGTTAACGGTCAACGAGATCCTTGTTTTCGACTGCACCGATGAGGGCGTGGAGCAACTGGTGCGGGAGAGAAAGATCCGGCCTTTCCGCAGCAAACAACTCAAGACGACATTCTGGAGCACGCAGGTGGCGCCACGGCTCGCCGCCAACGAATCGGTGCTGCTCCTGCCAACGTTCAACGATTGGGTAGCAGCACCCATTGCGAGCGGCAATGCCCGCGGGCAATTCGTCTCCGTGTCTTCGAACAGTCCGTTCGCGCCTGCCGGGCGCCTGGACGGTGCACCTACCGGTCTGGCATTGCAAAGCACGCAGGAAAAAATATTCACGTCGATCGACGCGCTGATCATCGCGCTACGAGGGCATGTTGCAGCCACGGATAACAGGCAAAAAGAAGAGCGCCTGGCGCTCGATGTCCTCGCCAACGTCAAGATGTTCGAACGTTATGTGCTGGACCGATTGATAGGGAATATCCAGCGGGCTATCACCAACAGAGAACGCAACTGCCCTGAGGGCGAGTCGTACTACGGCCCTGGCGCCACACTGGATTGGACCCGGGACATTGTCGACGCCCTCGCAACCGAGTTGCCGCTGACCCGGCTGTATAAAAAGGTCGCCGCTATCCACGACTTCTGCCGCTGCAACAGATTCGAGACGCCAAATCGAGGCACTACCCGAGGTATGCGCATCGAGAACGAGAAATACAGCCTTGTGGAGGACAACCCCTGGATCGCCAACCAGCGCAGCCTGAACAACTCCATTTGGGCAGGTAAATCCGGCTCGGCGATGGATATGGTTTACGCCGCCACGCAAATGGGGATCGAGGACGATGATAGCCTTGCCGCGCTGGCGTTCTGTATTGTCGCCTTCTTTCATTTCATGCCGACCAGCCAGAGTTCGACCCATACCTACCACGAGGTCATGACCGGCGCGACGAGCGTGCATAAAGGAATCGAAACGTTCTACAAGGCTGCGGAAGTTCCCGGTGGGCAGGACGTGTTTCGCCAGTTGCAAAGCCGCCCCAGCCTCTGGAAACCAGACGACAGCGTCCAACGCTGCCCCGGCTGCAATACTGCCTTTGGCGTCTTTACCCGTAAGCACCACTGTCGAGCGTGCGGCGGCATCTTTTGTGATAACTGCAGCAAAGAGACGAAGGTGGTACCAATGCCGGCTATCCGGCCGGGCAAAGCGCCCGAGACAGGGAATCTGCGCGTCTGTAAATCCTGTGCTAGCGGCTGATTGCCGCCGGAAAACAGGGCAGGCCACGATCTGATGATGAGTAAACTCAACGTCATGGGCTGTCCCGGGTTCGCTGGCCTGTCTGAATGGACATTCATCGACGTCAGTTCAGGATCGAAAACTGCTTGCCCCGCTATTGCAGCGGAACATACACATCAGTTTGCCAGTGATCCTGCGGTGTCTCGGGATAGATGCTCAGGTAATGGAAGAACAGCGGCTGGTCACGAAGTTCTTCTCCACTGGCAGGAAGCCAATCGCGGTAAATCGGATAGATCGTTTCGCCGATGTGATCCGGTGATCCCACATGTCGTACCACGACGCAGCGACCGCCGGGAATGACGATTTCGCGCACGCCGAACTCATTCGGCGCCACGGCCTCGTGAATCTCGCCGCAGATTGCGAAGCGGAATGCCTGCGCAGGTGTCGTATCGGGGTTGCCATAGGGAATGCCAAAGCTGCGACTCGACGCCACCGGCGACTGTCCGCTCTGCTTACGCCACTCGATGAACTTGCGCACGCTCTCATTGACGAGCCCGGCGGGCCCGCAGTGCTCAAATGAAGCGACCCTGACTTCAGGGAATTGCACGATTCGTATTTGCATGATGATAGTCCTGGAAAAATGAGGGATTGCGAACACCGCATTCCAGACCTGCCAATTCGGCTCTTTCCTGAACGCACTCGGCGTCATACCGAACGCCCGCCTGAACGCCCTGCAAAATGCCTCCGGACTTTCGAAGCCGGCACCGAGTGCGGCGTCCAGTACCGAGTGATCAGCGACGGCGGCTAGGCGATGCGCCGCGCGTCGTAATCGCATCAGTTGCACATAACGTGAAACAGGCACGCCTACGAACGCGGTGAATTGTCGATGGAAGTGAAATGCCGAAAAGTTCGCCACATGGCTCAACGTATTCACCGACAGATCACCTTCGAGATTCTCATTAATGTAGGCGAGGACGGCGTTGAAGCGTTTTGTGTAAGCGAAGTTGGTCGACATGTCAGACACTGGGGAAAGGCTCCTGGAAGTACGGTCGGCAGTAGAGTCGACTATAGCGACGTGAACGCGCCTAGCCGCGTTTGCTGATTCCATTACACCCTCCTGAAAAACAGATCGGGAGGTGTAAACCTTATTCAGGACGGGACAGTAAACTCAACGTCATGGGCTGTCCCAGGTTCGCTGGCCTGTCTGCTTGTCGGTCCATTGCTCGCTACTGACCAGGGCTCAGGTTCGTGACCGCGTTGCGGTTGGGCGGATAGCGGGTTCTAGCCGCAAGCTCCTACCAGGATGACTTTGTTTTACTCCACGGACCATGGCGCCTTCTCCGGCGCCTCAAAGACTTCATAGACAGTTTTGGCGCAGCCCGGCCCAGCGCCGTGCTTCTGGTTTCTGGGGAGCCCCATTCTTTTCAGTCCTTTTCAGTCCGTCCCCTTTTCAGTCCTAAAAAAGCGAAGTCCTGGCATTTCACCAGGGCCTCTGAACTGAGGGAATCGGCCCCCCGACGCGCGGATTTAAAAACCGCTGATCTACTGACCGAGCTAAGCCCTATTTATGGTGCAACTCGGAGCGACGTAACCTCGATTCCTGAGGATTTTCTCCATGGTTAGGCTACCCTCTGAGGGTTGTGCCTGAAGATAGCTGAGCGGGGCGAACCAGCTACGCCGACGTTGAACAGGGAGGTTACGAAAATGGGATTTTATTGTCTTAACTATCAAGACGAACTAATTAAAGTTGAAACAGGTGTTGATATTAACGGTGCTGCAAAGGGAAATAGTCAAGAGGATCTGTCGGATGGGATTAAGATAACTATATTTTCAGCTAACTCACATATGATTCAGTTTAAGTCAAAGTTGGCAAAGTGGCTTGATGGTCCCGGAAAAGGGGGGTTCGATAGTGATATTCCAGAGTTCTCAAAGGGTTTGAATGCCTTAGAGTGGTATGTCGATGTTTTTGATGAAGATAAGCCTAATCCTTATTACGATGAAAGCGCTAAATCTCAAGTGGTTGATGGACATAAGGTGATTTTGGACCAGCCGGACATCAGCTTCGTTCAGAATTTATACTGGGACTCGAAAACTGATACGCCGGGGGGGACATTTCCAATAAAAAATATATTCTGTGCAGCTAGCATAATTATTATTGATAACAGGGTTAGGCGAGTGGTGGCGTGGACCCGGACGGGCGGAGTCGGCGATCCTTACTATAAAGTTAAAGTTGAAACAATAAATAGCTTATCTCAAACATGGAGGACTGTATTGCTGACGCGAGGCTTTAATGTTCCTGCGGTTTCGTGAGTAGGATGCGATCAGAAAAAACCTGTATTAACTAGAAGGCATCTTCTGGAAAAGCGGGGCAAATTTATTTTTGCTTCGCTGTACTGCGAACTTCCATCGAATGGATTCGCTTGGATCAACTGGCAGCCGGCTCGAAAATAAATCCCCTTTTTTCCATAAATGGGCAGAGAATCAGATCCGGCCGTGGGCTCTTGAACGCAAGAACTGCCTCTTCGCTGGGGCGCTACGCAGCGGACAACGGGCCGCGGCGATCATGAACTTAATCCAGTCTGCGCGGCTCAACGGGCATGAACCGTCTGCTTATTTGAATGACGTCCTTACGCGTCTGCCGACGCAGCGAGCAAGTGAGATTACGCAACCGCCGCCATAGCTGGAGTCCCCCCTAATAACGTAAGCTGGGATGTACGGATACTCACGTTGAAACTCCACATGGAAGACTTGGAATGACTCGAATTATTGAAATCTTGATGTACACCTTAAAGCCAGGATCGGGATTGGGCTTTCATCAAATAATGCAGACTGTAAGTGTTCCGCTTCACCTAGAAGCTGGCATAGATGTCGTTTCTTATGGCAACTCATTACATGATTGTGACAGCTATCACCTGATTCGTTCCTATGAAAGCGAGAGCCATCGCCAAGTATCTCAAGATGCTTTTTACGCAAGCGCTGCCTGGAAACAAGGCCCGAGAGAAGACATTATCAGTCGGATTGAAATCAGTACAACGACAGTTATGGCGCTCGCTCAAGACGCAATTGATGCCATCAGAGCTTCCGTAGATCTATCTAGAGTCGAAGCTCGATCCGCGTAGCTGACATCGACAAAGGCAGACCCCGTAGCCTACGGGGATCAGGAAAATGTGTTGGCCGGACGGTTACGTCCAGGCAGCAGCAAGGAGACGTTTTAATGAAAATTCTCTCGGAATGGGTCGGTAACATGGGAGCCTCTGCGGAAGCGCTCGAAGCTCTTCGTATGGCGGCACCTCGAAACTAGCCTGCCGATTATTACCAGCTATTAGCGTTCAGCGATGGAGGAGAGTGCCCGTGTTCGGCCCCTCCCTTCAATTTCTGCCTTGATTCGGCGGACACTGCCTCGGACGCTGAGCTGATAGCTATTCTTGATAGAGTCGCGCCTAGTCTATTTGTTTTTGGAAGCGATGGCGGAGGACAATTGTTCGCTTTCGATCTGCGTGGGTCGGAGCCCTGGCCGATAGTTACGTTTGATGGCGTGGATCCAGATGGAAGCATAGAAATCGTGGCAAGCAACTTTACTGAGTTTCTGAAATTGGTCGACTAAGTTAACCCTCACGCGCATTATGGGCCAAGTCCTATAAGTTAACGCTCTGTGAGTGATAACCTACGAGCTCTTCTATAAATGATATTGGATACAGTTATGACAGGCTGTTTGAGGACGCTCGGAGCTAGCCTCGCTAACAGAGTAATGATCCCCGCCGCTTGGGTATCGGGGCTTGCGACGATAGGATTCTTGTGGGGCATGATAGAGTTTTCGTTCGGTAAGCTTACAGTCGAAGGACGTCAGCTCTTCCTGGCTTCTGTTTCTATTTTTTGCCTCGCCATATGGTACTTGATACGGCGCAAGAGACGAGCAAAAGCACTTGTAGCATCCATCAACCTAAAAGAAGGCCTGAGCCTTGACGATACTCAGTTGCTCGGCTATCCAAGCCCCATGTTTCTTGCCTTTGACCTCTCCAACAAGAAACTCGCTCAATGCGAAAGCGCCATCGGCGACTATCAAATTCGAGACTTCACGTGGGTAACAGGCTGGCAGTGTGAGTGGCAACGGATTGACAGCAGGGTGTCGGGCGGGGTTCTTCAAATAGTCGATGGGGCGGGCATGAGCGTTCCAGCCGACGAGATTCGGCGTAGATTCATAGGATTCTCACTGGTTTTGACGGTTGCCGATACAAGTCATCCTCCCCTCCGTTTTCCAATGAACCGGAGCGCAGCTGAAGGGTGGTGTACCCGGTGCAATGTACTTTTTAAGTGCTAAACACGAAGCATCGCACCAGAAGATAATTATCTTTAGAACTCGCGGCAGCGCTGATATGAGGGCTCAAACGATCGCCGCGAGAGGCATTGACGCAAATTCCTACACGAACTTCGGAAACCAGCGCATTGCCGCATCTGGATGTGCAACTTATTGTCTCTCTGTCGTCCAGATGGCGATTCGGGTTTGGCGACTCGATTGAATGAAGCGCAGAAGCTCCTGCACCTAAATCAATTGAATGAAGGTACTGCTCATGACCCGATACATGCCCATCACCGGCATCGACTGCATCCCCGCAACCCTGCTCATCGACACTGAGGCCCCTCTAGACGTCCTGTTCGAAACCGCCGATTACCGCATCCGCACGGTGACCCAAGTCTTGGAAAATATCGCGTTTCGCTCGGACATCAGCTCAGACACCGTGGTGCTCACTGATTTTTGTAAATTGCTGACCACATCGTTACGCGATGGCTGTGATGTCATGGATGTGATTGGAAGACGATTGCGGGCGCAGGCGGCGGAGTAATGAAGACGGGCGACCTATAAGCCGCCCGTTCATAAGAGGAGAGCGGGGGACAGACTACGATTAAGAGACGGTCCGTGGTTTGTCCCCGGTGCTTCAACAAGCGAGGGTGGCTTTATCGCCGAGTGGGAGCTTGCTCCCTTTCGGCGGCGCAGCCGTCGTAAACCGGTTGATGCGGTTTGTCTGTAAAACGGCGCCATCCCTTTTTGGGGCGGCTTCGCCACCCAGCGGGAGCAAGCTCCCTCGCCACGGGGTTTGTGGCGTCGCGGCTCAGGCAGCCAAAGGCCAACCAATGCGCGCGGCACGGCGCAGGCTCGCCTTAACAACCAAACGATGAAACGGGGCAATAACGAAGATATAGGCCCGGCCCAGTCGGTTGTGGCACTGGACCACGGTTGAAAAAACCAGTTGGCGACTGCCTTCTGGCTCTACCTCTTCAGAACATAGGATCGATATCCGGAAGTCGAGGTGCTTGTCGTCCTCCCCCAACACGATTTCAGTCTGGTTCGTGCTGTAGACCTTGAAGATTTGAATCCGATGAGCAAGTGTCGCCAGATGTCTGGCTGTCTTGAGACCAAAACAGGCAACGGCAGTGTCTCGGACTTTCATGAGCCATCCGATCCAGGATGGCTGGTGGGAAAGGATGAATCGCGCAAGCAAGTCTGGGTCGCTGGATGTGCCCGCAGGGAGCTGAATCGCAAAAGCGTCCGCCAGGTTCGTCGACTTGTAGAGGTGAGTGACGCCGGACCTCGAGGGGACCGGCACGGACTTAATGAGCTCAAATTCTCGGGGCATCGGGGATCTCTTCCTGAGTTCTAACTACCAATTAGATGACATGCCATGTCGCGTTTCTTGTTGGGCGGCGCCAACTTCTCCTTGTCGGATACTGAGCCCGATCAGCACATCATACAGCGCTTGCTGTCCAGCCGGCAGAACAGGGAGCAACGTCGCACGGCGCTTGTCGGCATCGAACCAGGATTCAACCAACCATCCCACCAGATAGAGCGCCGAAAGGCACCCGCCAGCAGTTGCAACGTTGCCCTGGCATACGAGAGGCTGGTCCACGGGCTCAAGTCCCAGCGCTTGCAAGCCCGATCGTGCATCGGGGTGTGTCGTTGCTCGGCCGCTGAGCAGCCCAAGCCGTTGAAGGATGAAAGCGCCGGCGCATAGGGAGCCGATTCGCTGGCGTCTGGGGTCAAGTTCAAACGACGGCAGGAAATTCGGGGCGGCCAGTGCAGCGGGTACTCCTTCCTTGCCGCTGACGAACAATACCGCGTCGGCACTATTGGCCTCGGAAAGCGGACCGTGTACCGAAACAGGCAGGCCGTGGGCCGATCGTACGACAGGGCTGGAACCCAATATTCGGACGTGCCAGTCCTCGGTGTTGCGGCCTAAGATGTCCCACATCAGGAATAGGTCGATATCAGTGAATTGGTCGAAAGCAACCAGAACGATTTTCTTCAAGGCGAGCTCCATGAAAAGTGCTGGGGTGCAAAACGCAACGGCCATCTTTGCTGGTGTTCGCAGCGTATCGATCGGTTGCGCGCCATACACAGTCTGTATGGCGCCAAATAGGGAGCGAAATAACGGATGGAAAAACTAACGCGTCACCATTGGATCGCGGCTGGTTTTGAGGCCCTCGACCAGACAGGGCATATTGGCGTGTCAGCCGAGAGTCTATCGCGCCGATTGAATGTGACCCGCGGATCGTTCTATCACCATTTCCGCAATCGCGAAGATTTTGTCCGCACCTTGTTGGCCGCTTGGGAAGAAGACTACACGGAGCGCATGCTCGCTTTTGCGGCGCAGGGTCGTAGCGCGGGCGAAATCTTGAAACGCTACTTGAGTATTGCCGCTGAGAAACAACCCGGACGGGAAGTTTCCATCCGAGCCTGGTCGCTGCACGATCCGTTGGTAGGCGAGTTTCAGCAGCGTGTTGACACACGACGGTTGGACTTCGCGGTACGGACGTGTCGTCGCTTGGCCCATAGGCCAGGCGAAGCAGAAGTGATGGGACAGGTGGCCCACCTGTGCCTGATTGGGGGTCAACAGGCAGGGCTGCGGCGTGATGCCGCTCGCTTCAACCGTTTCGTGCATCGAGCCTTTTCACTTTTCGAAGGGGTTCTTCCACCGTGGCGGCTTAGGCATGAGAAGAAATGAGCATGGGGAGTCCTGACCTGATAGCGTTGTGGACGGGTCATGGGTGGGGGCCGCGAATGGCCAAACCATGTGTTCCGATGTCTATTCGGGATGAGGACCGTTAATGCCGTACAACTACACGAACGGTCGGTACTTGGTCTTCAAAGGCCGGGGCAGCGATGGGGCACCCTTGGGCCGGATTCACCAGGACGGAATAGTTCGAAACCTCCTGGGTGAGCCGCTGTACTACATAAACATGGACGAACATGCGTTCAGTTCGGTCGATTTTATTTTTCAGGGCGGTATACAAAAATGTCGCGGCACGTTTTATGTGCTCAGCGACAAAGTTCTTTTCACATTTTCCGAGATGACGGTTAAGCCACTGGGAAACGAGACCGAGGAGCAGGCGCTTCACAGGGCGTTCAAAAAGAGGGCGCTAAGTTTGGCAGGGCAGATCGTCCAAGCGAAAAATGAGATGGTGCAGGCACGCTTGGATATGGCTTGGTCCAATTTAAATCTTTTCCGCCGTTTCCATGCCTTCCTCACGAGCCGAGCCCGCAGGGAGCGAGCCTCACTAGGGTGGCGTTGCAGTGTGTTAGAAAGTGATCATGAGTTCAAATCGACGTCTGTCCCCATGTCCTCCAGTGAGTTCAAAATCATAATCTGTCCCCAGTCTCAGCAAAGAGCGGCAATCAATGCCAAAGAAACTTCAGGAAAGCAAAGCAGCGACTGCTGCTGACATTGAGCGCTCCATCCAGGCACTGAACAAAATGGCGGAACGCCTCTGGGGCGATGGTCGGGAAGCTGAGGCGAAAGCCCTGCTCGATGCCTTGGATGCTTTAAACAGGGCGCTCGACAGGATCAGGATCGGGGAGAGTCACAGGGTTCTTCATTGAGGCTTGAAGGAAAAGTGAGGAAAACAGAGTCGGCGTACCTTTGGCGCGCAAAGAAAAGCCCGACTGGGGAGGCCGGGCTGAAAGGGTTTCACTAGGAGCTGAGATAACCATAGGCTCTCGGCTGTGAAAGGAATGTGAAAGATTGCCTTCAGTACGAGTTTTAACATCGTAGTCTGTCCCAGGTTTCATTAAAGGAATGTTGATCCAGCTGTCGACGCGGCGAGCGAGTGAGATCGAGCAATCGCTACCGCATAACCGGCTGCTGCCTACTCGGGATTTGCTCACTAATCGAAGGACATGGAATGCTCATCGTCTTCAGCGGTCTTCCCGGCACCGGAAAAACGACTATCGCCAATGATCTCGCCGCTACGACAGGCGCCGTGTACCTGCGGATCGATACGATTGAGCAGGCGATTCGAAACTCGGGCGCTCTTGCGCAAGATGTGGGACGCAGTGGTTACATGGTGGCTAATGAGCTTGCCCTGAGTAATCTTCGTTTGGGCCGCACAGTCATCGTTGATTGTGTCAATCCCGTCCTCGAAAGCCGAATCGCGTGGAGCGAAATCGCCTCACAGGCGAGTAGCCGATTGGCAAACATCCAAGTGATTTGCTCCGATAAAGATGAGCATCGGCGCCGGGTCGAAACAAGGAGGGGTGATATTCCCGGGCTGACGCCGCCCACCTGGCAGTCGGTACTGGATCACGAATATGAGCCGTGGGATGAAGCTACGTTTTGCATAGACACAGCTCTGATCTCTCCGGTGGAAGCGGTTGCGATGATCATCAATCGACACGGTGTGTGCTGACTGATTTTTGTAGATTGCTCACCACATCGTTACGCGATGGTTGTGATGTCATGATGTGATTGGGAGACGACTGCGGGCGCAGGTGGCGGAATAGTGAAGACGGGCGACTTGTAAGTTGCCCGCCTCATAAGATGTGGAAAAGCTCCAAGAGCGGAAGGGGAGGCAGGCGTTCAGCTACATCGCACTTGACGCATAACAGCCAGGATTGGAACCGGTTAAAGGCGGCTACGAAATGAATTTACCGGCGGTCCGACTTTTTGGAATTGCTGTCGCCCGGGGGACTCCACTCATAGAGAAATATGTATTTCTCAATTGCGGTGAACACCGCCCGAGGCAAATGGAATGACGTCGTTCGAAGAATTCAGGGCCACATCCCATGAGCTTCTCAAAGAGCTGGACGCTGCGACGATAAAAATGATGATGCTGGTTTCTGCGAAAGAGGTATCTGGTCCTTTTTGGGAGGATGCTGCCCAGCGGCATCATGACGCTGTAGATGCTTGGCATTCCTTTCTCAATATCCCTACGGATTTCGCGGCGAATCCGCCTCTTCCCTAAGCGGGCGGAAGGAAAGGGTGGGGCGATTATCGGGGTCCCCAAGCTTTTCGATTCGTCCTTCAGCACGATCCGGTGAGCTTTGTGCACAGCCGGACGAGGATCGCCTGCTCAAGGCCTGATCACCGTACGTGTCCGGTAAGCCATCTGGCTTTTTCTGCGTTGTCGTTATGACAACCAACCGACAGGGAGGTCATCGAATATGCCTATCGGGAAAGTTCGCATGCCATTACTACCATTCCAATTTCAACCCGGTCAGTTTTGAAAGGGATTTCACCGATTTCTTGGAAACCGAAACCTTCATAGAATCGCCGCGCATTTGAGTTGGTCTTGAGTACGTCAAGCCACAGCAAGCGTTCTCCGCGCTCTATCGCTCGGCGGTAAATGAAGTGCAAGAGTTGTTTTCCATATCCTCGTCCTGCTTCGGACTTAAGAAAGTAAATTTTTTGAAGCTCCGCGCCCAATTCGCCAGTTACAGGCGCAGGCGTTGACCAGTTAACTTTGGAAAAGCCTACGACCCTACCGCTTTCGTCAGAGGCTATAAGCCACAAATGGCAAGCGGGGGATTCGAGTGATTTGCCGAGCGAGGTAGGAGAAAAGTCTTGATTAAGGAAGACCTGCATGCCAGAGAGACCAGATGTCCGAAAAGTGCTCTTGGTAGGTCTCACAGCCGATTTTACGTAGGATATCTAGGTCGGCTGTAGTTGCTTCACGAATATTAATCACATTTCTCACCAGATTATTTGTTCAATGGCCATCGCGATTGCGCTGCAGCCACTCATCGACGGCTTCGCCGAGCGTTTTAGGTACACCATTACGTATCCAGGCCATAAAGCCTCTATCAAATTTAAAGCTCGCGCCGCAGTGCTCCACCATGAATCTGCGGACGTTTTGGGTGTTTCGGTAATTCTTGCAAACTGTCGTATTCCTTGTGAGCTGATCGCTGTGCCAATTAAAACTCATGAGGTGGCTCCATGCTTAGTGGTCTGATTTATACATTGATGGCATGGAATGCTTGGCGTCTTGCAAGCGGTATCCACACATCCACGTAACCCTTCCCTCGGGAGGGTTCGAAATCAGGACTGTACTCTTCGAACTCAGGCGCGTCGGCAAGCTCGTATTCGGATTCAGGCAGCCAGTGATTGAAAATGGTGAAGAACGTCTGATGGATCGTCGAGATATGGCCTTGGTGCCGAAACACGACATAGTTTTGCTGCGGCACCCTGAAATACCGAAAAACCGGAGGAAGACCTTCGACGCAGGACACCTCGGTGCCGGCAATGTACTCAAAACTACCATCCGGTCCAGGATTACAGCACAGGCCATAGCTCCCGTTGTTGACCTGATTGGGTACCTGTCCCAGGTAGGGGGAGAACGCTTGCCACAAGCCGACGATGCCTTCGTTCTTATCGAAGGTAAAACGATCCCCCAGACCCGCGATGAAAAACTCTGCCCTAGTTTCAAAGCGAGGTTCAGAGAGTGTTATGAGCTTCCTTTCTTTCATACGTAGAGGCTCCACCAGCGAGAGATGTTCATCCTCGTGCCCACGCACCTGCTTTGGAGTGAACCCAAACAGATCGCAGAAGGCGCGCGTAAAAGCTTCATGGGAGCCGTAGCCAGCATCCAGCGCTACTTGCAGGATATCCGGCGCACCTCGACGCAAGGTCAATGCCGCTTGGCTCAAACGCCGTGCGCGGATGTAACGCATCACCGACCAGCCCGTCGACAGCGCAAACAAGCGGGCCAAGGCAAAGGGAGACATGTTGCAATGGTGCGCGACACGTCCCAGATCGAGTTGGGATCCCAGCTCCAGCTCGATATACCACAGGGCCCTTTCGATACTCAGCATGACGAATCTCCATGAGTGCTGAAGCAACGTTATCAAATGGATGGGGACAGGATTTGATCGTTCTTGCGGTTTCTGCTTTAGACTCCTTTTTTAAACCGCCGATTACCGCATCCGCACCGTGACCCCAGTCTTGGAAAATATTAGTCGCCAAACCCCTTGACTAGTGGCAAATTGATGCTATTTGTTTTTATGAGGTTTGAGGTGGACGGTCTTTTTACAAGAAAAAATGTGGATTGCTTTCTGTTTTGGTGCTTGCGTTAAATAAAATCAAAGGATGGAAAAATAATGAAGTTTTCTTTGTTGGGTGGTATCTGGCTTCTATCATTCAGCGTATTTTTTGCCGGGTGTGCATCTTCAGTTTCGTATCCGGCTCCAACTTCCAGTCCTGAGCAGTTACCTTATCCCACCCCGGAATACAGGACTGAAGTTTTTGCGCCAGTGAAGGTCAGCTATGCAACAAATAGAAGAAAAGCGCCGGATGGCAGTCTGTTACCTGAGTTGAATGTGTCCGGTGACCCCCTGTCTTATGGTCAGGAGACCGTTCTGATTCCTTTTAAACGGGATGTAGGAAGCTTTAAAGATTCACATAGCCCTGCATTTAAGATGTTGATGAAGTTTGGGGTCGTGGATGAGCAGGACGATCCAATTATCACCTTGCTTAATGACAGGTCGTTAACGTTGACTGAAGCTGACTTCTTTAAGCAGTTCAAGTCAGCGAAAGGTTTTAAAAATGGTGATGTATTGCTTTTTGTACATGGCTTTAATGTGAAATTTGAAGACGCTGTGAAGCGTGCAGCTCAAGTTTCTTATGATATTAATCCTGATTTGCAACCGGTGGTGTTCAGCTGGCCTTCTATTGGGGATCCGTTAAAGTACAATCGCGATTTTGGTAGGGCGTTGGACTCCGTTGATGACTTCGAAAAATTCATGTTAAAGCTGGTGGCCTCTACGCAGGGAAAGAGAGTTCATGTCCTGGCTCATAGCATGGGGTCAAAAGTAGTCATTCCTGCACTGGCTAGACTCTATTCCACTCATCCAAAACAATTTGATAAGAAACTGGGTAATATCATACTGGCTGCACCTGACTTTCCCAGGGAGACGTTTGTTCTAAAATATAAGGCTGCGTTTAGTAAGTTTGGCCGCGCGACAATCTATATGTCGTCGGAGGATAAGGCGCTCAAGGTTTCCTCTAGCACCTATCTTGCTGATCGAGGAATGCTTGGCTTTAGTGGCTCTGAAGGATTTTTCTTTCCCAGAATTGACTCTGTTGATATAACTCGTGCGGGAGGTGTTGATGATCTTCTTGGGCATTCAAACTATGGTAGTTCGGCGCGTGTGCTAGTGGATATGCATGATATGATCGGGAGCAATTTGAGAGCTAGCAAAAGAAAAGGTTTTATCGTTGTGCCACCTTACAAGTATTTTTTTCTACAGCCGTAGGGGTTTTGGGGGCTGGGAAGCGTGGGTAGAAACTCGCAGAGTGTAAACCACTAGCTAACAACGTACCCTAGGCTGCAAGCGTCCCGATTCGTCGGGACGTAGGCAGAACTCATTCAACCAATACTCCGCCCCAACAACCACTCACTAAACCCCCGCACCGCCACCTGCCGCTCCCGCCCCGGCACGCACACCAGCGTATACCGCGCACCCGCCAAGCGAACTTCAGGGCGATATTCAACCAGCTCCCCACGCGCAACAGCCTCAGCAACCAGCACATTGCTGGCGAGCACCAGCCCGTGCCCGGCGATCGCCGCCTGCAGGGCGTGTTGTTCCTCGTCATAACGCCGAAAACGCGCGTTCTCCAGCCAGCCCAGGGTGCCGGCCTTGGCGCACCATGCAGGCCAGTCGACCGCCACTTTCGCACTGCTCAGCCATGGCACGTCGATCAGTTCGACGGGTGAGCCCGCCGCGGGCGGTTGCCAGCCGGGGCGGCAATAAACACCAAAGTGCTCATCCAACAGGGGCTGTTCGAACAGCTGTGGGTCCGGCCTGAACAGGGCGCGTATCGCCAGGTCGATGCTGGCGTCACGCTGCAGGTCGACCACGTCGTTGCTGGTATGCAGCCTGACGTCGATCTCCGGGTACAACCGATGAAAATCCCCGAGCCGCGGTATCAGCCACAGGCTGGCGAATGCCGGCGTCGTGCTCACCACCAAGGACTGGGCAGTACAAGGTGGCGACAGCACCTGCAGGCCATGTTGGATATCAAGCAGGGCACGGTGCATGAAAGGCTGAAGGCGCTCGCCGTCGGCGCTCAGGCGTACGCTTTGGCTGGAGCGTTCGAACAGCCGCACGCCAAGGAAGGCTTCAAGGCTTTTGACCTGATGGGAGATCGCCGCCGGGCTGACGTTCAATTCCTGGGCCGCTGCCTTGAAGCTGCCCAGCCGTGCAGCGGACTCGAAGCCGCGCAAGGCGGTGAGGGGCAGTTTGGCGAACATGGGCGGGTAGGTTACTCAGGTTGAGCGTGGCTCAATTTAGCTCAATTGTGCGCGGGTGCTCAACTTGCCAGGCTGTGGTCTCCCACCTCACTCCAGGAGCCCAGCGATGCAAGGCACGCCCCGTAAAATCCTTCAGGCCATCCTTTACGAAGCCGGTGGCGTGCTGTTCGTGGCTCCGGCGCTCGCGCTGACCTACGACCAAGGGATGGGCTATTCAACTCTGCTTTCGCTGGTGATTTCTGCCGTCGCGCTGGCTTGGAACATGCTTTTCAATGGCCTGTTCGAGTGGTGGGAACGTCGCCAGCGCAGCCGCCATCGCAACTGGCAGCGACGGCTGCTTCACTCCCTGGGATTTGAAGGCGGCTTGACGTTGATCCTCACTCCAGTGATTGGCGCATGGTTGGGCATCAGCCTGTGGCTGGCGCTGGTGACCAACCTGGGGTTGTTCGTGTTTTTCTTTTTTTACGCGCTGGTTTTTCAATGGGGGTTTGATCGAGTATTTGATGTGCCGCTTTCGGCGCAGGCCGATCAGACACTCGGTGTCTAACGTCAACACACCTTGAATCAGTTGCTCAGAAGCTTGGGCGCATCTTGATGCACTGTTCGCTGTCGCTTTTTCCCGTTTTGAGGGTGGCCACTCTTTTGCCTTCATTTTGGTCGGCGCATGGGGTATTTTGATGCCCTCAAAAAAAGGAGCTGTCATGGGTAAGCTGTTGTACGTAATCGTTTTAATCGCAGTAGCGGGATTCTGCTACAAATTCTACTCCGCTAACCAACAGGTGCAGCAAAACGCATTCAGCTGCCTGAAACTCCAGATGGCGGAGCAGGATAAGTGCTTTGAAGACGTCGGGCGCCAGGCTGCTAATCTGGAGAAGGCGGCCAAGGCTATGACTGGACAGAACTGATCTGTCGTTATAGGTGAGTCAAAAAGCAACTAAGGAACAGCGGGGGCGGACCAGAGCCCCCGATGTTCTTACATAATCCATCCCTTTTTCTCAAGCATTCAGAATTGCGCATTAGACCCAGCTGCTTGAAGTATGGATTTGCAATATGAAACGATGACCCTGTCGGCTTCATTCAGCGGACGTCCGCCTTTGGAAATGATACGTCCGTCAGGAAGTTGAGACCATGAGTCACTTTCGTCAAGGTTCATGTTTCGTTTGGCATATTCATTCAAGCGTTCCAGACACATGTAGGGGAGATCATTGGTAGTCAGCACGGCTGTAATGATTTTTTGAGTGGCGTCTGCCGTTATTTGGGACGTACCCTTTACTGGTGTTCCAATTTCCCCTGACGTTTTACCACTGACTGAATTGTTTCTGTTCTCATCGATAGCTTTCTTGAGCTCTGCTTCTTTTCCGGTTAATTCAGCTACCTTCGCTTTGGCTGCGTCAGAAGGTGTATCGGTTGCCGCTTTTTTTGCAGCCGCCAGCTCACTCTGAACGGCGGTCAACTCTTGCCGCTGGACTGCTAACCCTGCGACTGATGCGTTGCCGGAGGACGATAGATACACAGCCGGAGCAATTGCTCCCTGGTTCAGTTCTTCCACGGCTGCTAATGCCACCGAGTAGCGCTGGAGTCTTGCCAGGAAAAAATTATATTGTGCATCATCAAGCGTGTCGTTCATGCGAGCTTCGCAGAGTCGATAAAACTCATCTCTGAAGAGCTGAATGTTCTTTGATCTGACGCCAATGTAGGCTGCCGAAGTTTGTACCGCGGCTGCCAATTCTGCCTTGGCTCTATCGCTCAGAGTGCCGGAGGCAGCGAGTTGAGCGGCATAGGCTTGCATTGCATCAGGGCTCGGTTCTGCACAAATGGTGTCGTTGCCGCTTATAATTGCTCTCTGGTTAATATCTATAAATACGGACTTTTGCCTTTCTTTGGCTATTTGAGGAAGCTGGAAGTCATGGGTTCTATAGATGCTATTCCAGTTTGCATTGCAGCCACTTAAAAGTAATGCAGCCATTATCAATGGTAGTGTTTTCATCTGCTGCTCCCTTGCATATTTTTTTGGATGTTGCTAAGGCTCAGAGTAGTCGGGCTTCTGTACGCTGCCATTCTTTTCAAGGGGGTTAAGGAGTTATTGGCGCGAGTGTTTAAAATGCTGACAGATATGTACCGCCTACTTAACACTTGGCTGGGTTTGGGAAGGTGTCGGCGCAAGTCGCCACGGAATTTATCGGTGGTCTGATCCTCTTGCCCAAGAGCACGATGAAGGATTGGACAGACGCATGGCAAAACAGTAGCGTTCACCCCCACAACTCAAAAACTCCAACATCAGGGATGGCTATGTCACTCAGACTCGTTTCGCTAATGGCGGCAGCATCCCCGTTGCTTGTGGGCTGTATCTTTGTTCCCATGGGGGAAGAAGAAAAGGCGAAGTATGCTGAATATCATCGCACTACCGAGTCTCCGGCAACCTACGAGGCCATGGATTGCGATACGTTATTGATTACTCAAAAAAGCTATGACCAGTATCCGACGCCGCGGACGGAAAAAATCAGGCAAGTGATTCATCAAGTGGTCGCTCAGCGAGACTGCTCCCGTAGCAGCGCAACTCAGCCAAGCGTCGCCGCCAATCCTGTTCCTACTGCGACGGTCGCGCCAGCCCCGATACCTGCCAAAAGCATTGCCGCTCCCATACCCGTTGCGGCTGGACATCTTGGGGCGCATCTGGGCTCGGTCACACCTACCGTTGTAAAAAGCTTCGGTTTGCCTTCCGAGAAAGGGGTGCTGGTGTTTGGTCCGGAACCAGGCACCGATACCGAAAAAATGGGGCTCTTGGCGGGGGATATCATTTTGGAGATCGCTGGCGCGGCTGTGAACAGTCCTTCCGAGGTCACGGCCATCATCGGTCGCATGACGCCTGGAGACAGCGCCTTGATAAAGGTCTGGCGCTATCGGGCTGTGACTGACGTCAAGGTCGTCGTTGCCGATGGTAGTGCCGCTTCCCAACCTTTGTGAGCCTGGTGAACCCCGGGTGGTTGAACGTCTGTTGTGACGCTGCCTGAAGCGAATGAAAGCCGCATGACCGGAGGGTTGACGCTCTTTCCAGCCCCAGAAACAACAAGCCCGCACACTCATGATGAGGTGCGGGCTCTTGATGACCCAGGCCTGCAATCAGAGACGCATGCCTTTGAACGGGTTCCAGCCTTGCTCGCCTTTCACTTCCTTGAGGTAGTAGGCGTAGTTGGCCATGAGTGCGTACATCATCGACAGGGCGATGCTCAGGCCTGTACTCAACGGCCGGGGAAACTCCATGCCGATGATTGCGAAAATCACGCTCAATGCGATATTGATCGCCAGGAAAATACCCAGCAGGGCGAGGTTCTTCTTCCAGAGGCCCAGGACGAACAGGTAGATAGGGCCGAAGAAAAACGCAATCACGTTGGCGTTGATGAGGATTTTCTTCTTGGCGCCAGGCAGCGTCTTGACGGCTTCCTTGTAGCGCGGGTCGTTTGGCGCGCCATAGGTTTCAAAGAAATCAAAGCGTTCCTGCCACTTGGCGCTGTATTTACCCGTGCTTTGTACTTGTTCAGTTGTGCTCATGTTTAACGCTCCTGCTTTCCATAAGTAATTTTTCTTTCTTCCAAGAAATCCTGTGCTCTGTTTCTAGCGCATTGATTGCTTTGATCTTTGACGAAGGGCTCGAATGAGTCGCCTGAGGTGTCTATTTTGCCGCTTTATGGCCGTTGGTGTGGAACATTCCGCGCTGGCCGCTGGAGCGGTCGTCTGGTCTGTGACGTGCTTCACTCTATTTTTTCAATGGGGGCGCCGGCCGACCTTCAGGGGCGGCTGACGCTGTCACCGTAGACACGGATCATGTCCAGCAGGTTCTTGACCCGCAACGGCAGGTTGCCGGCGGGATAGACCGCATGCATGCGCGGGTCTTCACCCGTGCTGGAGGTCAGCTTGTACTCGGGGAGCACTCGCGCCAGGCGTCCTGCCGCCACTTCCGGCTCCGCCAGCCAGTCGGCCAGGCGGGCAATCCCGGCACCGGCCAGCGCAGCCTGGAACACCGCCGCGCCGGAACTGAAGCGAAACTTGGGGTGCACGCGAAAGCTGCCGGCCTGGCCCGGCCCACGAAAATTCCATTCCTTGAGAATCCGCGGCGCCGTGTGCAGGATCAATGCGTGCTGTTCCAGCGCCTCGATGGACGCCGGCAGCCCGCATCGCTCCAGGTAGCCAGGGCTGGCGTAGAGGTAGCGCGAATAGCTCCACAGCGGGTAGCCGATCAGGTCGCTGGATTGTGGAAAGGCGCCGCGAATCGAAAAGTCCAGCTTGCCCTTGACCGGATCGACCGCCGCATCGGTGAATATCACATCCACGCTGACATCGGGATAACGCTGGCTGTACTGGGCGATCAACCCGGGGACCACCGTGTGGGCCAAGGATTGCGGTGCGGAAAAGCGGATCCAGCCGGTGGCCAGGCCGCTGAGCCCGGCCAGGTCCTCGTCCGCCTCACGTTGCAGATCTAGCATTCTGTAGGCGTGGGGCAGTAGCCGCTCGCCAGCCTCGGTCAGCGTCACGGCGTTGGCCGAGCGATTGAACAGCTTGACCCCGCTGCGTTCTTCCAGCCCTTGAATGGCGCGGGTCAGCGAGCTGGGGGAGCGCCCCAGGCTCCGGGCTGCGACGACAAAGCTGCGCTTGCGGGCCACCGTCGAAAAGGCTTCAAGATCAGCCAACATATCCAGTGCCATCGGCCACCTCATTGCACTTTTCACAATATGACATTGCAACACAAAAAAGCCCCTTCCGTTAGCCTTCCCGCTCTCACCACAAGGACGTAGCTAAACAGGAGCGATGGATATGTCGACGCTGGATGAAACGCTCAGAAAAGCAACCGCCCTTGCGGGCGAAGCGACCCACGAATGGCTGGTGCCAAAAGTCCCCCTGTCGACCACCCACCCCTTTATCGCCAGAGCCTGATTCAATGTTCGATATCATCCTGCTATGTGTCTTCGCCTTCGCCGCCGGCCTGATCGATGCGGCCGTCGGCGGCGGCGGCCTGATTCAGATCCCGGCACTGTTCAATGTGCTGCCCAGCGCCCAGCCCGCCGCACTGCTCGGCACCAACAAGGTCGCGGCGGCCTGCGGCACGGCCTTTGCTGCGCGCTCGTTCGTGCGCAAGGTGGTGATCGACTGGAGCCTGGTGGTTCCTGCCGCCGGCGCGGCCTTTGTCATGGCCTTCGCTGGCGCGGCGACGGTATCGATCGTGCCGCAGGCACTGATGCGCCCGGCGGTATTGGTGCTAATCATGCTGATGGCGATCTACACCTTCTGGAAAAAGGACTTCGGCAGCCTGCACAAGCCCATGCGCATCGGCACCAAGGAGAAGCTGCTGGCGGTACTGGTCGGTGGCGCCATCGGTTTCTACGACGGTTTGTTCGGACCGGGCACCGGCAGCTTCCTGATCTTCCTGTTCATTCGCTGCTTCGCCTTCGACTTCCTGCACGCCTCGGCGTCGGCCAAGCTGGTGAATATCGCCACCAATGTCGCGGCGCTGCTGTTCTTTATCCCGAGCGGCAACGTGCTCTACTTGGTAGCGCTGCCGATGGCGCTGTTCAATATCCTCGGCGCGCTGACCGGCACCTGGCTGGCGGTGCGCAAGGGAGTTCCCTTTGTCCGCGGGCTGTTCCTGGTGCTGCTGGTGATCCTCATCAGCAAGCTGTCCTATGACCTGATCTCGGCGGGTTGAGTTGCCCTTTGACCCGGCAAAAAGTTTTCTACACGGAGATTGCGCCCCATACTCTCGGTTTTTGCACCGCAGATACCCAGAAGAGGCCAAGTTTTGTCGAATGTTGAACCCCACCTGCACGCGCTGACGTTGAATCACATCTACGACGGTTTCAAACAGCTGATCCCCATCTCTCTTTTCGTCGTTGTGTTCGGCGTTGCTTTCGGCCTGGCGGCTGCGCAAACGGGCTTGAGTGATACGTCTGCCGTGCTCATGAGCACGCTGGTTTTTGCCGGCGCTTCTCAATTTGCCGCACTGGATCTGTGGGGGCAGCAAGTGCCGGTCGTTCCGCTGATGATCACCGTCTTCGCCATCAACGCCCGGCACTTGTTGATGGGCGCGACGCTTTACCCGTGGCTGCGGGAGCTGCCCGTTGCCAAACGCTACGGTGTCATGTTGGTTGTTTCGGACGCGAACTGGGCTATGGCGATGCAGGCGTTCAGTCGTGGCAAGCCGGGGCTCGGGCTTTTATTCGGCGGCGGCATTGCGCTCTGGGTCGCGTGGATCCTGGGCAGTTGGCTGGGGCTTCATTTTGGCAGCGCCATTGAGAACCCGGTCAGTTTCGGGCTCGATATGGTCATGGGCTGTTTCTTGTTGGCGATGGTCGTGGGCGGGAAGAAAAACCTGCGCATGTTCATCATCTCGACCGTGGCGGCCTGCTCATCGCTGTTGGCCTACTGGTACTTGCCGGCGAACAGTCATGTCGTGGTCGGCGCTTTGGCGGGGGGCATCCTGGGCGCGCTGTGGATGGAGAAAAAACAATGAATATCGAAACGGCGGGTTACGGCACGTTGATCGTCATATTGATCATGGCCGTCGTGACACTGGCGACTCGCTGGGGCGGTGTTTTCGTGATGTCGTTCGTGCCGATCAACTATCGGGTGCAGCAGTTCATCACCGCCATGTCGGGCTCGGTGCTGGTGGCGGTGCTGGCTCCGCTGGCGGTTAAAGGTGACAACGGCGCACGCCTGGCTTTGCTGACCACGGCAATCGTCATGCTGACACTGAAAAAACCGTTGCCGGCAATTGCGGCCGGCATACTTGCAGCGGCTTTAGCCAGGCAGTTCTGAAAGGTCGAGTCGCTCGCGAACAAGCGAGCGACGAAACCCCATCAACACCCAGTTCAAAAGCTTAGGGTCGCCTCCCCAAACGAGTGATCCTGTACCCCCGCCATAAAGTGCAGCGACATCTCCTGTGGCGCCTCGATGGGTGGAATTTCAAAACTCCCCACCACCTGACCCTGAAGCGCACTCAGCCGCATCGACTCTTCTTCCTTTAACTTTGCCATTCTCGCGTGATTCGCTGCGATTTCGTTGAGAGTTGACACGGTACATCTCCGTTTGCTGACCAAGCATTGATTAATTTGCCGCCGCGTCAGAATTACGTCGTTCTTGGCTGCTGAGACAGGCCAGTGCAAACCCTGAGCCAGACGTGGCCGCTTGTTGGCCCCGTCCCTCGACAGGTGACGAATGGCGGGGCAGGCGTGCATTGACGCCGGCAACGTTGCAACCATGCCTCAACAATAAGTCACTGATAATACAAACCGCTCCCCGGCAGGGTCAGTCGGTCTCGGCGCTGTAGACGCTTGACCGGTGTGTCGAATGCCTGTGTACCACAACCACCCCGGCTCCGATCAGGCTGGTGGCAACCGCCAGCAGCACAATCACCTGCTGCGTTCCAACCGGCGCGGCCAGCACCGCGACCAGCAGGCCTGCGAGCGGTTGCGACAGGTTGTTGAGCAGCGTGATGACGCCGACGGTCTTGCCGAAGTCCTGGGGCGGAATGACTTGTTGGCGGAGGGTGCGGAAGTAGACGTTGAACATTTTGTCGAAGCCGACAATCAGCAAGAAACCGACGACGTAGCCCCCTGTGTTCGGGCTGAACGCGGTGATGAAGGCGCCGACGGCAATCAGTGTGTAGGAGAGGGCGCCCAGTAGTTTCAAGGGCAAGGCCACCCGGGCGAGGAGGAACAGGATGAGGATGGTGGTCACGGCACCGGCTGCCTGCAAGCCTGCGTAGTCATCCTTGCCGGCGCCGTAATGGCCGATGACCATGGCCGCTGAGGTGGCGAGGGTAACGCCGATGATCAGGTTGACGCCCACCGCCAGGCTGATGATCTTTTTCAGTTCCGCCAGCTTGCGAATGTGGCTGAAGGCAATGCGCAGCGGGTTCAGCCAGAGGTCGTGATGTTGCTCGAAGGTTTCCAGGGTGACCGAACTGATGCGCTGCCAATACAGCATCGCCAGGTCCGCGAGCAGGAACAGCCCGGCAATCGCCAGCACCACCCAGTGCCACGCCCACACCTCAAGCAGCAGCGCAGCGATCAGCGGGCCCAGCACCAAGCCGGTCTGGTCGGCGATTTGCGAGTAGGACAGGGTCTTGGTGTAGGTGTAGTGCTTGAAGATGTACGGCATCACCACTTCGCGGGCCATGATGCCCTGGGTGGTCAGCACGCCGCACAGGGCCGAGAGCGCGACGATCCAATAGATCCCGCCGAAGACGCCATAAAGCACGACCGCCACCCCGCAGGCCACGGCGCGATAGACCTGGCTGATGTGCAGGATGCGAATCGGCGAGAACTTGTCGCA
The DNA here is from genome assembly GCF_052112205.1 of Pseudomonas sp. Lb2C2. Classification (NCBI taxonomy): domain Bacteria; kingdom Pseudomonadati; phylum Pseudomonadota; class Gammaproteobacteria; order Pseudomonadales; family Pseudomonadaceae; genus Pseudomonas; species Pseudomonas sp. Lb2C2. The sequence goes on from NZ_JAUTYW010000004.1 coordinate 169,615, forward strand.
CAGCGCGCCACAGATGGGGAACGCCAGATAGCGTGGCAAGGATTCGACGAAGAAGGCCAGGCCTGCCCAGGCGACGCTGTTGGTGGTCTGGAAAACAATCAGCGGGACGATGAACAGCAAAATCTGGTCGGCCAACCGGGAAAGGAACATCGAGACGAAAAAAGCCAGGTAATCCTTGCGCATGAAACTCCTTGATTGCTGTGTTCAGGTGTTATCCGGTCCTGGCAACGACGCGCAGCGTGATATGGAACTAATATCACCGTTAGTCTCTATATCTTTACAGGGGTCATCCCTTTTTTGAGAGAACTGCCATGTTCAAATCGCGCTCGTTGATTGCTGCAGTGACCTGTTTCGCCCTGGCGGCTGGCCCTGGCATTGTTGTCGCGGACCCGGGCAACGGCAAGGGTAACGCTCAATTCGATCAAGGTCCCGGTCAAGGGCAGGGAGGCAAAGGCGGGCAGGGCAACAAGGGTGGTCAAGGAAATCCCGGTAACAAGGGCAACCAGGGTGGCAAGGGAAACCAAGGCGGTGGTGGCGGCGATTGGCATAACGGCCCGAGCCTCGACCGCGGCGGCATCCTCGGTGTGATTGGTGGTTATCGCGATTACTGGAGCCCCGGCCCGGCGCTGCCGCCAGGCATCCAGAAAAATCTTGCACGGGGCAAGCCGTTGCCACCCGGTATCGCCAAGAAACTTGATGGGCGACTGCTGGGACGGTTACCGCACTATGACGGTTATGAGTGGCAACAAGTCGGCACGGACCTGATCTTGGTGGCGATCGCCACTGGCATCATCTATGAAGTGCTCAATGGCGCGTTCGACTAAGTCGGAGTGGTGCCAATCAGTTAAGCAACACACCTGTGGGAGCGAGCTTGCTCGCGAAAGCGGTGGGTCAGCTTGCGATGCTGTTGGCTGTGCCGCCGCCTTCGCGAGCAGGCTCGCTCCCACAACTGGATCGGAGTACGACTGGGAGAACCAGGTCGGCTGTCAGGCCGCCTCGCGAGCAAGCTTTGCTCCCACAGGTCCTGCTCAAACAAGTCTGATGGCGGTACGACCGGGAGAACCAGGTCGGCTACTAGGCCGCCTCGCGGTGGACGTTGATCTCGGCGCCCCGTTAACCACGATGGCTGAACGCAGGTATTGCGTAGTGGGCATCCCGGCATGGATGCCGGGATAGCCGCGCTGGGCCATGGATGGCCCTTCGCGGCGGGCCCACGGAGCAATGCCGGAGTGAGGGCACACCGAGCCTAGGCGAGGTGCCGAGTGGTGGGGCAGAAGCGTTTTGCTTACTTTTGCGCTTCTCAAAAGTGAGCCGCCGTCAGGGCGGAACCCTAAGCAGCCGTTACCGCAGCAACGGATATGTACTCAATCAACAAGAGCAAGTCCAGCCATCGCGAGCAAGCCCACCCCCACAGCTTTCGTATCAGCTTTCAAGTTGCCGCAGCCGTTTGTACAAGGTATTGCGGCTGACCCCCAGCCGTCGCGCCAGGTGTGAAATATTCCCGCCCACGGCCTGCAACTGACGGTTCAGGTCCTCGGCATCGTTGAGGTCCACCGTCAGCGGCTCAGGCGTTTCCACCGGTTCCATTTCAAGGTCGACAAAGAAATCGTCGGGCAGGTGTTCCGGGCGGATCGGCTGTTCCTCTGCCATCGCCAGGGCCACTTGCAGCACGCTGCTGACCTGCCGCAGGTTGCCCGGCCAGGGGTGGCGATCGAACAGATCCAACACCTCGCGGCTCAGGCCGGCCCATTGGGTCGGTTCGCGATGGTGTTCCCAGAGGCGTTTGAACAGGGCCTGCTTGTCGCTGCGCTCGCGCAGGGGCGGCAGTTCCAGGGTCAGGCCGCCGATGCGGTAGTACAAGTCTTCGCGAAACCGCCCCAGTTGCACCTGTTCACGCAGCGAGCGGTTGGTGGCGGAGATGATTCGGATGTCCACCGGGAACAGCTCGGCGCTGCCCACTGGCTGCACGCAACGTTCCTGCAAGACCCGCAGCAGCCGGGCCTGGGTCGGCAGGGGCATGTCGCCGATCTCGTCGAGGAACAACGTGCCGCGGTCGGCCTTGCGGATCAGGCCGATGCTGCCTTTCTGGTTGGCACCGGTGAAGGCGCCTTTTTCATAACCGAACAATTCCGATTCCACCAACTCGGCGGGGATCGCTGCGCAGTTGACCGCAATAAACGGCTGCTTGCAACGCGAACTGGCCTGGTGCAGGGCTTTGACGAAGACTTCCTTGCCGACGCCGGTCTCGCCATGGATCAGCAGCGGAATGTCCTTCTCCAGCAAGCGCTCGGCCTGGCGCACGGCTTTCTCCACGCGGCTGTCACCGAAGTGCAGGGAGTTGAGGCTGATAGCGTTGCTGGCGGGGGCCGGCGCAGGTGCTGTTTCGGTGAACACGCGAGCCTTGATCGACACCTGGCTCGGGCGCCTGAGCAAACACTGGAAGCGATTGCTGCCGGACGCTTGCAGGGCGAACGGCAGGCCGTCGGGCTGGTTCAGCAGTTCCAGCAGCGAGACCTTGAACAGGCTTTCTATGCTGACCCGCGACAGGCTCAGGCCCAGCAGGTTGTCGGCCCGGCGGTTGGCGGACAGGACCTGGCCGCTCTCATCGAAGATCAGCAGCCCGGCCCATTGGCTGTCGAGGTTGTTCAGGCCGGTGTTGAAGGTCAGTTGGAAGTGTTCACCGCGAAACAGGTTGAGGATCAGCCGGTTCTCTACGGTCTGGCTCATCATCTTGACCATGCCCAGGGTGTGGGACGGCGGCAGGTAGCTGTCGCTGGAGACGTCCAGCACGGCGATGACCTTGCGCTCGGCATCGAAGATCGGCGCGGCGGAGCCGGTCATGAAGCGATTGGCCTTGAGGAAGTGTTCATCGTGTTCGATGTGCACCGCCTGTTCGCAGGCCAGCGCGGTGCCGATGGCGTTGGTGCCGGTGCAGCGCTCCATCCAGCTGGCCCCGGCGCTGAAGCCATGGGCCAGTTTCGGCTCGATGAAACGCTGGGTACCCCAGGAGGTCAGCACTTGGCCCTGGTTGTCGGCCAGCATGATCAGGCAGTTGGAGTTGCTCAGGATGTTCTCGTAATACGGCAGGACTTCCTGGTGGGTGGTCTGCACCAGCGAATGCTGGCTCTCCAGCAATTGGGCGATGCCTTGGGCGGGCAACTGGTCGAAGGCCGGCACGCTTTGATGGTTCAGGCCGAAGGCGCGGCAACGGGACCAGGAGGCCTGGATGATGGCCTCGTGGGACAAGGCTGGGGCAGGTGCGGCCATGGGGCACTCTCGCAGGAGCTGTTTTTATTGTTGTGGCAAGTCTCGCACAGACTCCTTGTGCTGGGGCAGGCCTGAATACCACTTCATACACAAACCCTTGTGGGAGCGAGCTTGCTCGCGATAGCGGTGGATCAGCAGCATTGATGTGACTGACACACCGCTATCGCGAGCAAGCTCGCTCCCACAAAGGGCATGGCCAGGCTAGCCGAAAACGTTCTTTCAGTGTTGTTCAAAATTGTTCATTGTCAACCCGCGCGTTGTTCAGTTGTTCATTCATGGCTGTTCACTTGTGTTCATCAACGAACGTATTTTTTCAGCGGATCAATGGAAATATCAATCTGATCAAAGGCTTGTGATTTCTGGCACGGCTTTCGCTTTCTAGCTCGGGTCGCTTGACTCCAATAATAAAAAGGCCGAGCCATGTCATTAAAGCTTGAGCACATCTGTCGCACCGTCGAAGGCCAGACCTGGATCGACGATGCCAATCTGAGTTTCGAACCCGGATCCTTCAACGTCCTGTTGGGTCGCACGCTGTCCGGCAAGACCAGCCTCATGCGCCTGATGGCCGGTCTGGACAAGCCCGACAGCGGCCGCATCCTGATGAACGGCGTCGACGTCACCAATCGCCCGGTGCGGTTGCGTAACGTGTCGATGGTTTACCAGCAGTTCATCAACTACCCGACCATGACCGTTTTCGAAAACATCGCCTCGCCGTTGCGCCAGGCCGGTGTGTCCGAGGAAGTCATCCAGGGCAAAGTCCTGGAAACCGCAAAAATGTTGCGGATCGAGAAGTTTCTCAAGCGCCATCCACTGGAATTGTCCGGCGGTCAGCAGCAGCGCACCGCCATGGCCCGGGCCTTGGTCAAGGACGCGGAGCTGATTCTGTTCGACGAGCCGCTGGTGAACCTGGACTACAAGCTGCGTGAAGAGCTTCGCCAGGAAATGCGCGAATTGTTCCAGGCCCGCCACACCATCGCCGTCTACGCCACCACCGAGCCCAACGAGGCGCTGGCCCTGGGCGGCACCACCACGATCCTGCATGAGGGCCGGGTGATCCAGAGCGGAAAATCCTCATCGGTGTATCACCAGCCGCAAACCGTGCTGGCCGCCGAATTGTTCTCCGAACCTCCGATCAACCTCATGCCAGGGCGCATCGTCGGTAACGAGGTGAGCTTCGCCAATTTCGTGCACTTCCCGCTGAACGTCGATCTGCGCCCGGTGGGCGAGGGTGAGTTCCGTTTCGGCGTGCGCCCCAGCCATATTTCCCTGGTGCCGAGCAACGACGACGACCTCGAACTGGCGGTGACTGTCGAGGTGGCCGAGATCAGCGGCTCGGAGACGTTCCTGCATGTGCGCAACGAACATTTCCTGCTGGTGCTGCACTTGCCAGGGGTGCATGAGTACGACGTGGACGCGCCGATCCGCATCTACATTCCGACCCATAAACTGTTTGTCTTCGATGCCCAGGGCAAGCTGGTCCAAGCCCCGGGGCAGCGTATCGCGAGGGTTGCCTGATGGCCGAAATTCGTTTGCAGAACCTCGCCCACAGCTACACCAGCACCCCGGCGGGCCCCGAGGACTACGCGATTCGCGAGATGAATCACATCTGGGAGCAGGGTGGCGCCTATGCGCTGCTCGGACCTTCGGGCTGTGGCAAGTCCACATTGCTCAACATCATCTCCGGCTTGCTCAGCCCCTCCGAAGGGCAGGTGATGTTCGACAGCAAAGTCGTCAATGACCTGACCCCGGAGCGCCGCAACATCGCCCAGGTGTTCCAGTTCCCGGTGGTGTACGACACCATGACGGTGTTCGACAACCTGGCATTCCCGCTGCGCAACCAGGGCATGGCCGAGGCGAGAGTCCACACCAAGGTGCAGGAAATTGCCGAGGTCCTGGACCTGCAGAACCTGCTGGACAAAAAGGCCCGCAACCTCACCGCCGACGAAAAACAGAAAGTCTCCATGGGCCGCGGGCTGGTGCGCGACGATGTGTCGGCGATCCTGTTCGACGAGCCGCTGACGGTGATCGACCCGCACCTGAAATGGAAACTGCGGCGCAAGCTCAAGCAGATCCACGAGCAGTTCAACATCACCATGGTCTACGTCACCCACGACCAGTTGGAAGCCTCGACTTTCGCCGACAAGATCGCCGTGATGTACGGCGGCCAGATCGTGCAGTTCGGCACGCCCCGGGATTTGTTCGAACGTCCGAGCCACACCTTTGTCGGCTACTTCATCGGCAGCCCGGGGATGAACCTGATTGAGGTCACGGCGCAGCCCGGTGGCGTCGGCTTCGGCTCGACCCACTTGCCTCTGTCCGAAATCCTGCAACAACGCGTTGCCGAGGCCCAGGGCAAAACCCTGAAGGTTGGTATCCGCCCCGAATTCGTTCATGTCTGGGACGGCCCCTATGACGACGCGATGCGGGCTGACGTGGTGCACGTCGAAGACCTGGGCACCTACAAGATCCTGACCCTCAACCTCGATGGCGCGCCGATCAAGGTCCGCCTGGCCGAAGACAAGCCAGTGCCCGAAGGCACCGCGTACATCAGTTTTCCGGGCCAATGGCTGATGGTCTATGCCGATGAATACCTGCTGGAACCGTTGAGTGAGGTGCAGCCATGAACAAGGTGCAGAACAACAAGGCCTGGTGGCTGGTGTTGCCGGTGTTCCTGCTGGTGGCTTTCAGCGCCGTGATCCCGATGATGACCGTGGTCAACTATTCGGTGCAGGACATCTTCGACCAGTCCAGCCGCTACTTCGTCGGCGCCGATTGGTACAGGCAGGTACTGCTCGATCCACGGCTACACGACTCGCTGCTGCGTCAGTTCATCTACTCGGCGTGCGTGTTGCTGATTGAAATTCCCCTGGGCATCGCCATCGCCCTGACCATGCCGACCAAGGGCAAATGGTCGTCCCTGGTGTTGATCATCCTCGCGATCCCGCTGCTGATTCCCTGGAACGTGGTGGGCACCATCTGGCAGATTTTCGGCCGCGCCGACATCGGCTTGCTGGGCTCCACACTCAACGGCCTGGGCATCAACTATAACTATGCGGCCAACACCATGGACGCCTGGGTCACCGTGTTGGTGATGGATGTCTGGCACTGGACTTCGTTGGTGGCGCTGTTGTGCTATTCGGGGCTGAGGGCGATTCCCGATGTGTACTACCAGGCCGCGCGGATCGACCGGGCGTCGAACTGGGCAGTGTTCCGGCACATCCAGTTGCCGAAGATGAAAAGCGTGCTGCTGATCGCCGTGATGCTGCGCTTCATGGACAGCTTCATGATCTATACCGAGCCGTTCGTACTCACCGGCGGCGGGCCGGGCAACGCCACCACGTTCCTCAGCCAGACCCTGACGCAGATGGCCATCGGCCAATTCGACCTGGGCCCGGCGGCGGCGTTTTCCCTGGTGTACTTCCTGATCATTCTGTTGGTGTCGTGGCTGTTCTATACCGCCATGACGCACTCCGACGCCAACCGTTGAGGCCCGCACCATGAGCAAGAGAAAGCTGATTCCGCTGCTGATCTACATCCTGTTCCTGCTGGTGCCCATCTACTGGCTGCTGAACATGTCGTTCAAGAGCAACACCGAGATCCTTGGTGGCTTGACCCTGTGGCCGCACGATTTCACCTTCCACAACTACAAGGTGATCTTCACCGACCCGAGCTGGTACACCGGTTACCTCAACTCGCTGTACTACGTGAGCCTGAACACGGTGATTTCCCTGGGTGTCGCGTTGCCGGCGGCCTATGCGTTTTCCCGCTATCGGTTCCTGGGGGACAAGCACCTGTTCTTCTGGCTGCTGACCAACCGTATGGCCCCACCGGCGGTGTTCCTGTTGCCGTTCTTCCAGCTGTATTCGTCCATCGGCCTGTTCGACACCCACATCGCCGTGGCCTTGGCCCACTGCCTGTTCAACGTGCCGCTGGCGGTGTGGATCCTCGAAGGGTTCATGTCCGGGGTACCGAAAGAAATTGACGAGACTGCCTACATTGACGGCTACAGTTTCCCCAAGTTCTTCGCCAAGATCTTCATCCCGTTGATCGGTTCCGGCATCGGTGTCACGGCATTTTTCTGCTTCATGTTTTCCTGGGTCGAACTGCTGCTGGCACGCACGCTCACTTCGGTGAATGCCAAGCCGATCGCGGCGGTCATGACCCGTACCGTGTCGGCGTCCGGTATTGACTGGGGTGTGCTGGCGGCGGCGGGGGTGTTGACCATCCTGCCGGGCATGCTGGTGATCTGGTTCGTTCGCAACCACGTGGCCAAGGGCTTTGCCCTGGGTCGGGTCTGAGGAGTCGATGATGGAATGGATGAACTGGACCGCCCCCACGGCGGCATTCTTTGGGGTCATCGCCTTGCTGCTGGCAGGCATGACCACGTGGGAACTGCGTTCGCCGAGCATCCCTCGGCGGGGTTTCCTGCCGATTGCCACCACCCGTGGCGATCGGTTGTTTATCGGTCTTCTCGGTAGCGCCTACTTGCACATGCTGGTGATCGGCGTTACCGACTGGAGCATCTGGATAGCGTTCGCGTTGTCTTTGGTGTGGCTGTTGGCAGTGATGCGGTGGGGCTAGTCGCGAAGGTTCGCCGATCAGGCTCTTAAACCCAAACAGGAGGTCTCTATGTTCAATAAAAACAATAAGCTGCGACATAGCGTTTCATTGGCAGCCATGCTGGCACTCAGCGGGCTGAGTGCTGCGGCCTGGGCCGACGCCTATGAAGACGCCGCGAAAAAATGGATCGGCAGTGAATTCAAGCCGTCGACCCTGACAGCCGAGCAGCAGCTCGAAGAACTCAAGTGGTTCATCAAGGCCGCCCAGCCGTTTCGCGGGATGAAAATCAACGTGGTGTCGGAAACCATCGCCACCCACGAATACGAGTCCAAGGTGCTGGCCAAGGCCTTTACCGAAATCACCGGGATTCAGCTAACCCACGACCTGCTCCAGGAAGGCGACGTGGTGGAGAAACTGCAGACCCAGATGCAGTCGGACAAGAACATCTATGACGGCTGGGTCAACGACTCGGACCTGATCGGAACGCACTTTCGCTACGGCAAGACTGAATCGATCACCGACCTGATGGCCAACGAAGGCAAGGATTTCACCTCGCCGACCCTGGACATCAAGGACTTCATCGGCATCTCCTTCACCACCGCGCCGGACGGCAAGATCTATCAACTGCCCGACCAACAATTCGCCAACTTGTACTGGTTCCGCGCCGACTGGTTCGAGCGTGCGGACCTGAAGGCCAAGTTCAAGGAGAAATACGGCTACGAGCTGGGCGTACCGGTGAACTGGTCGGCCTATGAAGACATCGCCAAGTTCTTCTCCGAAGACGTCAAGGAGATCGACGGCAAACGCGTCTACGGCCACATGGACTACGGCAAGAAAGACCCCTCCCTGGGTTGGCGTTTCACCGATGCCTGGTTCTCCATGGCCGGTGGCGGCGACAAGGGCCTGCCCAACGGTTTGCCGGTGGACGAGTGGGGCATTCGCGTCGAAGACTGCCATCCGGTCGGCTCCAGCGTGACCCGCGGCGGCGATACCAACGGGCCGGCGGCGGTGTTCGCCACCACCAAATACGTGGACTGGATGAAGAAGTACGCGCCACCGGAAGCGGCGGGCATGACCTTCTCCGAATCCGGCCCGGTACCGTCCCAGGGCGCCATCGCCCAGCAGATCTTCTGGTACACCGCTTTCACCGCCGACATGACCAAGCCAGGCCTGCCGGTGATGAACGCCGATGGCACGCCGAAATGGCGCATGGCGCCGTCGCCGCGTGGTCCGTACTGGGAAGAGGGCATGAAGCTGGGGTATCAGGACGTGGGTTCCTGGACATTCATGAAGTCCACGCCGGAGAAACAGAAACTCGCCGCCTGGCTCTACGCGCAGTTCGTGACGTCCAAGACTGTGTCGCTGAAGAAGACCATCGTTGGCCTGACGCCAATTCGTGAGTCGGACATCAACTCCCAGGCCCTGACCGACCTGGCGCCGAAACTCGGTGGCCTGGTGGAGTTCTACCGCAGCCCGGCCCGCGTGCAATGGACCCCGACCGGGACCAACGTGCCGGACTACCCGCGCCTGGCCCAGCTGTGGTGGAGCCACATCGCCGAAGCCGCCAGTGGCGAGAAGACCCCGCAGCAGGCCCTCGATGGCTTGGCCAAGGACCAGGACGCGATCATGACGCGTCTGGAGCGCTCCAAGGCCCAAGCCACCTGCGCACCTAAGATGAACCCTGAGCGCGATGCGCAATACTGGTTCGACCAACCGGGCGCACCGAAGCCGAAACTGGCGAACGAGAAGCCTAAAGGCGAAACCGTGAGCTACACCGAGTTGTTGAAATCATGGGAAGCGGCACGCAAGTAAAGCCCCAAGCGTGAAAACGAACGGCACCGAAAGGTGCCGTTTTTTTTGCGTGCGCTTGCACCGCTATCGCGAGCAGGCTCGCTCCCACAGTTTTTCCGGGTCGTTCACAGACCTCACATACGCCACAAATCCCCTGTGGGAGCGAGCTTGCTCGCGAAGGCGGTGGCACATTCAACATTGATGCAAGCAGACCCACCGCTATCGCGAGCAAGCTCGGCTCCCACAGGGATCGGCGGTGAACACTGATCTTGTAAACAATCAAAGAACTGTGTGGGGGAGATCTGTGGGAGCAAAGCTTGCTCGCGATAGCGGTGTGACAGTCAATGAAGGTGTTGGGTGTCAGCCGGGGACCTGTGCGTTAGCCGGCCTTGGCCGAGCTTACCTGGGGGTGTTCGGCCATGGGCGATGGCTTGTTTTTCATCAACGTGTCCAGCGCTTGTCGGTAAGTCTGGCCCGCCAGGCTCATGCTGTTGTTATGCGTTGCCCCCGGCACCAGCAGCAGGCGCTTGGGCTCCCGGGCGGCGTTGAACAGTTGCTCGCTGAACCGGGGCGGGACGTAACGATCGGCAGCGCCATGGACCACCAGCAGCGGCATGTTGATCTCGCCGATTTTGTCGATGGAGTCGAATTTCTGTGACAGCAACCAGCGCACCGGCAGGGAGGTATTCGCCATCGCGGTGGCGACATCGCCCAGGGAGGTGAAGGTGGATTCGATGACCAGGCCTCGGACCTGGGCAGCACCATTGTTCGCGGCCTCCTGACCCAACTGCGCAGCAAGGTCCACTGCGACGGCACCGCCCAGTGAATGACCGTAGATCAGCCGCAGGGCCGGGTCCGGTTGCAGGACCTTGAGGCGTTCCCAAGCGATGCGTGCATCTTCATAGACGCTGGCTTCCGACGGCAGATCCCCATGGCTTTTGCCAAAACCCCGGTAATCGATCGCCAACACCGAATAGCCCAGCGCCCTCAGTTGCTGGATACGAAACAACTGGCCGGTCAAATTCCAACGCACGCCGTGCAAGTACAGGATCGCCGGTGCATTCTTGCGTTCGGCCGGCCACCACCAGGCGTGGATATTTTCCCCGGCCTTGAAGCTCTTGGGCTTGAGATCGAATTCCTGCACACCGCTGGGAAGCCCGCTGAACCAGCTCGCTGTCCCCGGCTCGATGCGAAAGACCAGCTCGCGTTCCTTGTGCTGCAATACCCCACAGCCCACCGGCAGGCCGACCACCAATGCGCTCATGACAAGGAAGGCCAGCCAGCGCCGCCGAAGGCGAGAGAATAAAGGTAAAGGCATCGACGTAATTCGCTACTCGAAACTGAAGATGCCTTGTAGCAGATTCTCCGAAAGCGGCGCAGGGATTTCGGACGGCCGTGGCGAGGGAGCAAGCGCCCCCGCCACAGGTATGCACCGCGCGTCTGTCAGTGCACATCCCCGTACTCAACCAGCGTCAATACCTGCGCGGTCCGGCCGTACGCGACCTTGGGCACGCCCGCCAGGCGCTTGTGCAGTACGTGGGTCAACGACTCGCCTGGCCCCAGGCTGGCATCGCCAAAATCCCCGTCCAGTTGCATCGGATGCACGATGACCTCAAGCGAGCCATAGGCCGGTGGCGCGGCGTAGTCCAGGTCGGCTGGGGTACAGACGTAGTCCGCTGTCGCACCGCACAGGCTGCGAATGCGCCTGTTGAACAGGGTTTTGAATAGGCGCTTGGGCGGGTTCAAGTTCGCCCCCAGGTTGCGCGCCAGGCGCATGGGCACGCCTTGCCTGGCGGCGAAGCGGGCAACCAGTTCGCCGATGGGCCAGATGTTGTGCACATGTTGATGGGAATCGAGATGGCTGGGTCGCAGGCCGTGGTCCAGGCAGTGTTGCCATTGCGCCTGCAGTTCATCTTCCACCGCCGCCAGATCCTTTGAACCCAGGCGCAGGCAATAACGCGACAGGTTCAGGTCGAACTGGCCATTGGCGTCGCAAAAAACCGGTCGCGAGGTGATCGCCTGGCCCAGCGGCGGGCCGTAGCTGAGGTTGAAATGCAGGCCAACGTGGCCGTTGAGCAGCGGTTGCCGGGCCATTTCACACGCCTGATCGAAACCCGGCATGTTGGCCATGGCCGTGGCAGAACTGATCACGCCGGTCTCGAAGGCCCGCAGGATCAGCGTGTTTTCGCTGAGGCTGAGGCCGAAGTCGTCAGCGTTGACGATCACTTGGTGCGGCATCCGTCTTCTCCTGGTTCTTTGGGGGGGACGATGCCGTCGTCGCGGTCGGTTTGCTCCGGCGTTTGCCGAACCATGGCTTCAAGCTTTTCCATAGCCGCAAGGCAAACCCCAGGAGCAAGCCACCGGGCTGCCAGGAGTAAAAACTCCAGCGCCAGTGTTCCAGTTGGCCAGTCATGCGTTCGTGTAGCTGATGGCTGGAGTTCTCCAGGCTGACCCGTGATGCGTCGATCCAGTGCCAGTTCTCGTCCAGCCCCCAGCGAATCCACTCTTCGAGCAAGACCCGGCCGCTGCCCAGGTCGGCATGCTGCGGCAGGAACGCCAGGTTGTAGTCATACAGCCGTCCCTGATCCAGCAAACCGAGGCGATAGCTGATGCATTCGCCGTTCAGCTCCAGCATCACCACCCGCACCAGGCCTTGGGCGGCGAGGGCGGTGAAGGCGTGGTTCATCCATTGTCGGCGCCTGGGGTCGGCGAAGATGCCGACGCCTTCCTCGCCTTTCCAACTGGCCGCCTCGACCTCGGCTAGGTTGCGCAACAACTGCCCCATGCTGATGGCGTCCGGTTTCACCCGGCGGATCTCGGCGCCACAGGCGGCGATTCGCTTGCGTGCGCGGCGCAATTTGTAGCGTGGGTCGCCAGAGATTTCCTGATGGTCGCTGTCGCTGATCAAATGCACCGGCACCCGGCAACTCAGGCGTCGTTCTCCGGTGGAACTCAGTGCCATCCAGGCACTGAGGACGCTTTGCTCACCGACCGGCTCGACCACCTCATTCAATTGCAGCAGCGCGTGGGGCAAGTGCTGACGGATCTGCATCAGTGCCTGCCCCATGCCCTCGGCGTCCAGGCGCACCAGCAAGGCGATGCGGTCGGCCAATGGATAACCCAAGTGATGCAACACCCGGAACCGCAGCCCGCCGATACGCTCACGCCCCGATACCAGGGGCAGGCACAGGCACAGCGCCTGGTCCTCCCAGCCCAGCAACACCTGTAACTGCTGGTCCGGCAGCAGGGCGAACTCCGCCGCTTGCAACCAGGCCAGGGTGTTGAAGGGCGTAGCGTCGGGCACCTGGGTTCGCAGCTGGTCATAGGCCGTTATGGGAAAGTCCTCGGCGCCCAGGGAGCGACACCATTGGAACCGGATCGCCATGGGCGTCAGGCCGCTGCAGTCGATGCAACCGGCTGGGCCGGTTTACGGAAGGCGTCCAGTGCCGAACCGTTGTAAAACGTGTCGCGGAAGAACCGCCAGCGGCCGAACAGGCGATACATATGGGTAATCTTGCCGCGCTCCTGGAAGCCCATGCGTATATGCATCTTGATCGCTGGGATGTTCTCTATGTCGCAGACATCGACCATGGTGTCGCATCCTTTGTCCGCCATGACTTTCCACACATCCAGTTGCATGTCCGCCGACATCCTGGAACCCCAGTAAGCACGGATCATCTCGCCACCGAACTGAAAATATTCACCGGGGTTGATCGGGAAGTTGCAGCGATAGAAATGACGGTCGAAATAGTCTTGGGTGCTGCCCCAGGCGAACCCCACGGTGTCGCCTTGATCATCCAGGTACATCAAGCCTGTAAAGCCTTCGGCTGCCAGCTCGCGCATGGTTTCGACGCGGTCGCCGAAATACCGGGCAAAGGCGTCGGCATTGCTGACCGTGATGAACTCCAGGCGCACCGGTGGGTAGGGCTTGAGGTTATGCGGGGGCAGTGGGGTGCGCACATCGTGTTCCAGCCACACCAGTTTCGAGTGGAGAAATACGTAGCGTCTGAACAGCTGTTTGAGGATGGCGCGCAGGCCTTTTTTCTGAATGCGATCACGCAATTTCTGCAGAACGTTCATGGTGCCTCCTGACGGGTGGCGGGTTGGGGGGAAACGGGAGCGGTCCAGCTCAGGGCAAACAGGGTTTCTCCTGGCAGGAGAAAGCGGATCTGCCCGGCCTCGCAGTTGAATGGGGCGCTGCGGCTATGGTTGTCGGGGCCGAAATACACCAGCTCGGCTTGCGGCTGGGGGCAGGGCACACCGTCCAGGTTGACCTGTTGCGGGCGCGTGCTTTTGTTCACGCCCAGCAGGCTGCGCCTTGCGTCGGTGGCCATGGCCAGCACGTCGACTTCAAAGGCGTCGTTATCCAGGCGCAGCACTTGGTCCAGCCAATGCTGGTGGATGAACTGTTGGGCCAGGCCCACCGGCTTGAGTTCGAAGCGCTGGCTGTCCAGCACTCGAACCATGCCTTTTGGGTACTCCGGTTCGTCGGCGGACTGGAACCAGTTGAGCATGTCCAGCCAACCGTCCGCCGAGGCGTTGATCGCCACGGACGTCCACCACAGGGCGGCGTAGTGGGTTTCCTGGTCGTAGGGGCTCAGGCTCGAGCCGCTGGACATGTTGGTCTGGTCCAGCAGCAAGGCCTTGCGCGGCCGGCCGTTGCTGTCCAGGCCCACCAGCTCGGCGGCCTGACGCACGCCGTTGCGATAGACCCGGGTCGCCAGCAGGTCGCGGATCATCCATTCATGCCAGGCCAGGGCGTCGATCTGGTCACCGGATTCGGCCAGCAAACGCCGCGCCCAGTCGATCCCGCGCCGGTCGGCGGCGTTTTCCGCCAGGGGACCGTTGGTGAACCGGGAGCTGGCCGGTATGGCAATGCGCACCCCGGCGCGGGCGTTGGCGGGGAGGGCGCGAACCTGGCTGGCCATGCTCTCGAACACCTGCTGGAAACTGGCAAAATCCGGGTAGTTGAGGTTTGGCTCATCGGCGAAACTGAGGTAATGGATGCCTTTGCCACCCAAGGCGCGGGTCGACTTGAGCCAGGCCTGCAAGCCGCTGTTGCTGATGCGGTCGGCTCGCAGGTCGGCTTTGCGTGCGCTACCGGCCAGCAGGGTGATGTCCCGGGTGATGCCGAAGCGGTCCTGGTACAGGCGCCGGAACGCATCTTCGTGGTCCGGCTTGGCCGCGGTGACGTCGACAAAACTGTAATAAGTGGCGGCCTGGGGCTTGAGGGCATCGATGACCGGGTAGGCCGAGGGCGGGGGCATGACGTAGGGCAGGGAGATGCCCAGTTTTGGGGTGGTTCCCAGGACATCGCCATAGAGTTTCAGGTGCGCCTGCCCCGGGTCCTGGCGCAGCGGTTGCAGGTGCTCAGCGGTCTGGGCGAACAGGTTCGCCGTGCCGTCCAGCCAGAACGCCGCCTTTCCGTTGCCCTGCAACTGCAAGCGCCAGGTTTGCTCGACGTTGGCAACGGGCAGGGCGACTTGATCGAACTGCCAGTAGGCCGGGTATGGCTTGAGGTTCAACTGCACCTGGTTGCCATCGGCAACACGCCGGGCTTGCAGACTGCGCACGCCGCCGTGGAACTTGCCCGCGAGCACGGCCTGCTCACCGGGTGCGACCTTGAAATACAGCTCATCGCCGTCATGGGTTTCGGCGCTGAAATGCACCTTGGCCGGGGCAAACATCGCCCGGGTCCGGGCATCGTGTTCGATGTTGTAGCGGCGGAAGCTATAGCCGGGAATTTCCAGTCGATAGCTGGTGGCCCCTGGCAGCAAAGGCCACTGCTGCTCGCCACGTTCCTGGGTCGCCTTGATCAAGCGCTCACCTACCAGTTGCCCCTGGCCGTTGAGCAGGTACAGGTGCTCGACATTGGCGTCGGCCTGCCAGGCTGGTACCCAGCGCACGGTCACATAATCCGGGCGGTCGGTCTGCAGGTACAGGCTGCCGTCGCGGATGCCGGTCCATTGCATCGCCGCGCCCTGGGCAAAAAAGGCCAGGCTCCAAAGGCACAGGCCAGCAACCATTTTCCACCAATGCCGCACCGGCCCCATCGCGAGCAAGCTCGCTCCCACAGGAGATCGGTGGTGGTTGTGGATGACGTGTTCGGCACCAGTTTTTTGTGGGAGCGAGCCTGCTCGCGAAGAGGGCGGCACATCCACCTTCACTGCAGGCTGATTTGGCGCTCTCACAAGGTCGCCACCACCCCCTGTGGGAGCGAGCTTGCTCGCGATGGCGGTTTGGCTGGCAACTGCACTCATGCCGATTTTCCAAGCAGCATTTTGCGCATCGGCAGCAAGTCACTGGGCAGGATGATCAGTGTCTGCCACAGCGCTACGCCGCTGAGGCGGCAGTACATGGCCAGCAGCGCCAGGGTCACGCCCAGGTAGGCGATTGACGACGCAGCGGCGGCCCCGACGATGCCGTAGCGGGGAATCAGGATCAGGTTCAGCGCCAGGTTCAGCAGCGCCCCCCCGCCCATCAGCAGCGAAACCGTGCCGGGTCGGTCCTTGCCCAGCAGGTCCAGGCGCAGGATGCTCGCGTAGCACAGCCCGAACAGCCCCGGCAGCAGCGCCAGCAAGGCGGGATACGCCGGCTGGTAGGCGGCGCCAAACAAGGTGACGATCAGCCATTGGCCGATCAGCGCCATGCTCAGGCAGGCGCCGAGCATCACCGTGGCGGTCAGGCGCAAGGCCAATGGCGTCAGGCGCTGCATGTCGCGGTCCTGCTGCAATAGGCGTTTCATCAGCGGCGTGGTGACGGCCTCCGGCACGATCAGCAGCAGTTCGGCGGCGGCGCTGGCCATGGCGTAGTGACCCAGGGCCGTGCTGCCCAGCAGGGCACCGATGAACAGGAAGTCCGAGCGCAGTAGCATTTGCTGGAACAACAAGTCCGGATGGCTGCGGGCGCCGTAGCGCAGCAGTTCGTTCTGATGGGTGCGATCCCAGCGCAGAGTGACCACATGATCGCGGCGCAACCACATCCAACCGGCCAGCACCACCAGGCTCAGGCCCGCCAGCCAACTGATCAGCGCCGCTTCCAGGGCGGCATCTTTCCACATCCAGAACAACACCAGGAACAGCAGCAGCGGCGCCAGGGACTCCATCAGGCGCAAGGCATTGAAGGCACCCACGCCACCGGAGGCGTTGTGCAGTGTCAGCAGGCCGCTCTTGAGCACGGTCAACGGCACGGCCAGCAACAACAGCCAGGCGAGCAATCCCAATTGCATGGCGATGTCCAGTTCGCCGCCGAACTCGCGCACCAGCGCCACCACCAGCAAGGTCAGCAGCCCGGCTAGCAGGCAGCCGAAGACCAGCACCTGGCTGAGCAACAGACCCATCGAGCGCTGCTGCGCCGCCTGATAACCCACGGCGGAATTCAGGCCACCGCTGGTGAAGGCGCTGATCAGGTCCGGCAGGGTGCTGAGCAAGGCAAACAGCCCACGTTCGCTGGGCCCGAGAATTCGCGCCAGCAGCACATTGCGCAGCAGGCGCAGGCTGATCATCGCCAGGCGCGTGCCCATGCTCAGCGCCAGATGCTTGAGGTAATGAGCGCGGCTCATGGGCGTGCCCCTCGGCGAATGCGCCAGGCCAGTAATTCAGGGTGATGGGCATTGTGTTGGCTGACGCCGAAACGTGGCACGTTCAAGGGGTCGCCGTCGTTGCGATACAGCCCCGCCTCGGTGCCGAGGGCGAAGGCAAAACCGTGGGCCGCCACCTGTTGGCGCACGCGTTCATCGTTATCGCCGTTGGGGTAGCAATACACCGGCAAGGGGTGGGCGCAGCCGTTTTCCAGGGCGATCCAACTGCGCGTCAGTTCTTCGTGCAGGCGCTGGTCGTCCAGCCCGGTCAGGATCGCGTGGCTGGCGCCATGGGGGCCAAAGCGGATCAGACCGGAGTCTTCGAGCATGCGCACCTGGGTCCAGTCCAGGGCCTGGGGCTGGGAACCCTGTGGGCAGGCGTCGGTGAGCTCGCTCAACGTGTGTGTGTCGAGGCTCTTGAGGCTTTGCAGGTAATGCAGCAGCGCCAGGCTGCGGCGCTCGTCGTCGATGTCATCGAGCAGCACCGGCAACGGTCGACCGACGAGCTGCAAGTGCTCGATCAATGCGCGCCGCGCCACCTGGCCATGGCTGCCCCAGAGGGTTTCGCCGATGCTTTCCCACCAGAAGTGCTGGCGGCTGCCGATGAAATCGGTGGAGAGGAAAATACTCGCCGGCACCTGGTACTGGCGCAGCAACGGAAAGGCATTCATGGCGTTGTCGCGCCAACCGTCGTCGAAAGTCAGGGCCACCCGCGGGCGGTTCGGAACGCTTTCAGGGTCGGCCAGCAACAAGCTCATCAGCGGCACGCACTCGAAATGCCGTTGCAGCCAGATCAGCAAATGTTCAAACGCTTCGGGCCCCACGCACAACTCGTTGCGATGGGGCAGTTCGGCGGCGCGGTCGTTATTCAACACACGATGAAGCATCAGGATCACGCCGGCGCCACGCAGGGGATGGCGACCCAGGGACGTGTTCAGGTAGAGCCAGCCGCCGGTGCGCTTGAAGACTTGTTTGATCGACATCGGCCCTTCTCCTCAGCGGTTCTGCTCGGGGTTCCATTGGCTATAGCGCTGGCCCCGCAGGAACTGCCAGAGCCCGATGCTCATGCCCGCCAGCGTCACCAGCACGAATGCGGCCAGGCGAAAGGGCCGGGGCAAGCGGTGGCGCGCGTCCATCAAACCGATCAGCGCCATGGCGTAACCGAGCAATTGCGCCACCAGGCTTAGGCGATAGAACGGATGCTCGTTCCACAGCCAGACGTTGCTCAGCAACAGTGGCAGCAGCAACACCGGCGCCAGGCGGCGGATCAACTTGTGGCTGATCAGCCCGATGGCGTAGAGCCCATGACGCAGCGGGTTGAGCAACGCCCGGCGCTGGGCCAGGCTCTGCAACCCGCCGACGGTGACCCGCTGGCGACGGCGAAACTGCTTATCGGCTTCGTCCACTCCCTGGTCAGTCACCCGGGCCATGGGGGCATAGACGATGGACTTGCCGGCGGCCGGCGCGCAGGTGCTGAGGAAAAAGTCATCGTTGACCTGGGCCGGTATCGGTTGGAACAGCCCCCGGCGCAGGGCCAACAGCGCGCCGTCGGCCGAGACCATGCAACCGGTGCGGCTCTCCACCTGACGCAACCAGCCTTCGTAATGACGATACAGGCTGTCGCCCAGGCTCAGGCCCTTGCCCGGCACCGGGATTTCCATGTGCCCGGCACAGGCGCCGACTTCCGGATCGCCCAAGGGCGCCAGCAGATGGCCGAGGGTATCGCCAGCCCATTGGTTATCGGCGTCGGTGAACACCAGGATTTCGCCGCTGCTGTGGGCGACACCGGTATTGAGGGCGGCGGCCTTGCCCTGGCGCGGCAGGTCGAGCACGCTGATGCGCGGGTCGATCACCTTGCATGCGCAGGCCACCGTGTCGTCGGTGGAGCCGTCGCTGGCGAGGATGATTTGCAGCGAATGGGCCCGATAGTCCTGGGCCAGCAAGGTGCGCAACTTCTCTTCGATGTGCCGCGCCTCGTTGTGGGCGGCAATGACGATGCTCACGTCCATCGGCAACGCCTTGCCGTAGCGCCGCAGCGGAAACAGCGGCACCAGCAGGCTCAACATCAAGGGGTAACCGAGGTAGGCGTACACCGGCAGCAACAGGCACGACCAATAAATGAATTCAGCCACGGGCAGGTCTCCTGGCATTCCAATGACACAGATTGAGCAGCAGTGCGGCGCCGGTCAGGTGCAGGCGCACCCCATGCAAGGCCCACAATTGCAAGGTCAGGCGCGGCTCGCGCCGGCTCTGGCGCAGGCTCAGGAACAAGGGAGGCAGGGCGGTGATCAGCAACAGCGTCAGTGCCAGGTGCAACTGCCCCTGGAGCAACGCGAGCACGGCCAGCAAGTCCAAGCCCCAGGCGCCTACGGACAGCGCCGGGAAACGCAGCAGGCGCAGGCTCGGGCCATGGCTGCGGAGCAGTTGCAGATGGCTGCCCTGGCGCCACAGTTCCTTGCTCATCCACTCGCGCCAACTGCCTTCGTAGCCCCAGTGCAGAGCCACGCTTTCGTTGACCAGCAGCAATTGCGCGTCGGCCTGGCGCAGGCGCCAGGAGAAGTCCTTGTCTTCGCCAGTGCGCAGGGTTTCGTCGAAGCCACCGACCCGTTCGAACCAGCTGCGACGCATCAACAGGTTGGCACTGGGCAGCCACTGCACCCGATGCAGGAGGCGTGATCCCGGGCGTTGGCTGCGGCGCTGCCAGGCTTCGGCGAACCACGGCGCCTGCCGGGGGGTGTCGAGGTCCAGGCCGAGGACGTCGCCCTGGTGACCTTCGAGCTCCAGCAGCAGCGTGAGCCAGTCGGCCGGCATTTCGATGTCGGCATCGATGAACGCCAGCCAGTCGCCCTGGGCGGCGGCGGCACCGCGGTTGCGCAGGGCGCCGATGTGCACGCCTGGCACGATCAACACCCGTGCCCCCAACTCGTTGGCGATGCGCGGGCCGTGGTCGTCGGAGCCGTTGTCCACCACGATCAATTCACATGCCAGGCCTGCCTGGCGGGCGGCTTCCTGCGCCGCTTGCAGCGTACGGCCGATGTGCCGGGCCTCGTTGTACATCGGGATGACAATGCTGACGCAGCTCATGGACGAGCCTCCTGGGGCGCGGCCTGCTCGGCGTCGTAGCGCAACACACTGGTGAGGGCGAGCATGATCCACAGCAACTTGTGGTTAGGCGCACTGAGGAACATCAGGAACAACGCCAGCGAGAGGAAACTCATGCCCAGGTGCGTCAGCAGGTCCGCCTGCGCCCAGTCCCGCCGCTGCAGCCAGAGCCGACGGGCGTGTAGCAGGTTGTACAGGCCAAGGCCGATCATGGCGACGAACATCAGCCCGGCCGGGATGCCTATTTCGCTGAAGATTTCCAGGTAGGTGTTATGGGCCCGGCGATACAGGTCACTCAGTTTGCGGTTGGCTGAGAACGCCTTGGCATAGCCGGTGGGCGCGTAGTGCAAGGGAAAGGTCCCGGGGCCGGAGCCGAGTATCGGGTTCTCTCGGATCATCTGGCTGCCGACCAGGATGTACGAAGCACGGCGGCCCAGGGATTCGTCCTGGTGGGCGCTGGCGCCGGCACTGAGGATGCTCAATGACTGGATGCGCGCGACATAGCCGGCCGGCATCACGGCGATTGCCAAGGGAATCAGCAATGCCAGCCCAAGCATGGCGAAGCCCAGGTGCCGGGGGCGGATACGTGGCAACTGTGCGCGGTAGTGATACAGGCCGATCATCAGGCTGAGCATCAACACCACCAGCCCCGAGCGCGACTCGGTCTTGGTCATGCCGCCCAGCAGCAGGATGAAACAACCGCCCCAGAACAACCGGTGCAGCAAGCTTGGGCCGCGTACAACCAGCAGCAACGCCAGCGGCACGGTAAAGGCGATCAGCAGGGCGAAGGTGTTCGGGTCTTCCAGCAAGCCGGACGCGCGGCCCTGCTCCTGGTACTTGGCCGAAAACATCGCCAGCACGCAGGTGGTGGTGACGCTCAAGGTCATCAGTCGGCAGAACAGGTCCAGGTTCAATTCACGACCGATCAGCAGGGTGATCACGAACAGGATCAACCCCACCGTCAGCTCGCGAAAATGGGTCGTGGACAGGCCCATGTTTTCCGACAGCAACAGGCTCAGGCCGTACAGCAGCATGAAGCCGATCAGCGGCCGCCAGATATTGCTGCGCAGGCGCGTCCCGGGAATCTGGTGCAGGGCCAACTGCAACAGCAGGATCATGATCAGCGCCAGGCCAAAGAATTTGCTGCCGGAAAAGGCGCTGTCCTTGAACAGGCCTTCGAACGGCACCAGGGCGGCAATGCCCAACAGGCCCCACATGGGCTTGCGGTACAGCACGGCAACGCCGACCAGGCCGAACACCGCGCCCGGCGCCAGGAACGGATACGGGCTGGCCAGCAATGCCAGGCACACCAGGCCCAACAGACTGATGATCGAGAGCGGGACAATCATGAGCGAGCCTCCCGTGCCGTGCGGATGTAAAGCTGTGACCAGCGTTCGGCCAGCGTGCGCAGGTCGTAGCGGTCCCGTTGGGTGCGGCGCGCGTTGTCGGCCAGGATCCGCGCCAGGGGCGGTTCGCTGAACAGCGTTTCGATCTGCGCCGCCAGTTCCGCGCTGTCGGCCGGTGCCGCGAGCAGGCCGTTATGGCGGTCCTGCAACACGTCGGGAATGCCGCCGACGCCGAACGCCACCACCGGCACGCCGGCCTGCATGGCTTCGAGCAGAATCATCGGCGTGCCTTCGGTGCGCGAGCTGATCACCAGGGCGTCGAGGCGACTCCACCAGGCGTTCATGTCGGTCTGGTAGCCGGGCAATTCGATGCGCGTGGGCAGTCCGGCATCGGTGATGCGTTTGAGCAGCGCCTGGCGTTCCGGGCCGTCGCCGAGCATCACCGCGTGCAGCGATGCATGCTTCTGGCACAGTGGGATCATGGCGTCGAGAAACAGGTCTGGACCTTTCTCGCTGCTCAAGCGGCCGACGTAGCCGACCCGCCAGCGTTGCTTGTCGGCGCGATGGGCCAACGGCGTACTGGCCGCTGGCAGGCCATTGGGGATGACGTCGAGTTTTTCCGCCCGCACGCTGGCCCGGCGATGCAGCGTGGCGATGCTCTCGGCCACGCAGACGACCCGCTTGACCGAGGCGGTGCGGCACAGTTGCAGGCTCAGCCAGGTATAGAAACGCTGCTTGGGGCTGCGCGGCGTGAAGCCATGTTGGGTGATCACCAGCGGCAGGCGCAGCAGCGTGGCGGCGGACCAGCCGAACAGCAGCCCCTTGAAGTTGTGGGTGTTGATCAGCGGTCGCTCGTCCCGACGCTGGCGCAGGTGCTGCAACAGCTCGGCCCAACTGGCGCAATGACGGCAATCGACCCCGGCCTGGCGAAAACGCGTGATCAAGGTCGGTGGCGCCGCCAGGAACAGCACCTGGTGCTGGCCGGGCGTCGCCAGGCAATGATCGAGCAGCATCCGCTCGGCCCCGTAGAAGCCGCCGCTGTCGAGCAGATGAATGATCGACAGGGGGCTGCTGTGGCGGGTCGGGCCGAACGGCGCGTTCAATTTCGCACCCAATGGACAAGGCTGGGCAGGCTCCAGTTGCGGTGCGGGTTGACCCGGTCGGGGGACTGTTCGTTGATCACCAACAGTACCGGCACATCCAATTGTTGGGTGATTTGCGCTGGGTGCTTGAAGCGATGGTCGAAGAACTCACGCACATAGACCAGGGCGATCGCCAGCAGCAGGCCGCTGAACATGCCGAAGACAATGATCAGCATCGGCTTGGGAAAGGCCGGGGCGGTCGGTTCGAACGGTGGGCTCAGGACCCGCGCGTTGGACAGGTCGGTGTCCAGCGAGCGCGCGGTGCTGGCTTCGGCGAAACGCTGGGCATAGGTGGAGAACGCCGCATGCAGGGCGTTGATCTCGGTGTCCATCTGCCGCAGCTTGCTTTGGGTTTCCTGCAACTGGTGGATGCGCTCCTTGAAGGTGGTTATACGCTCGATCTTCTGATTGATCACCGAACTGACCACCGCCAGGTCGGTGGTGCGCTCCTGGATGCGGTTGTTCACCACTTTCAGGAACTGCTGGCGTGTGCGGATGATCTGCTCCCGGGCCAGCAGCATCGGTTCGCTGCCGGGCTGGAAGATCGCCAGGTCATTCATGTAGCGGCTGACCTGGCTGGTCAGTTGCTCGCCCAGTTGCCTGATTTCCCGGTCTTCGAAGGCAATGTTGTCCACGGTGGTGGTGAAGGTGAACGGGAAGGTGTAGTCGTTGAACCGCGAGCTGTTCGCTGCGGCGAGACTGGTCTTGAGGTAATCGAGCCAGCGTTGGCTTTGCAGCAGGCGATCCTGGTACAGGTTCAGGGCCTGTTCTTCGGTGTTGATGGCGTTCAGGCGGAAGGTGATTTCTTCCTTGGGGTCGGACGAACCGATGTTTTCCAGCAGCCCCAGCCGGGTGCCTTCCAGGCCGTCGAGACGGGTCTGGTATTGGGCTTTCTTCTGCTCATAGAACGTCTGCGGCATTTCGATCGATTGCAGGTCCTGGCGGCTGCTGAGGTAGTTCTGCAGCAGTTGCGCCACGAACCGGGTGCCTTGGGCCGGGTCGCCAAAACTGTAGACGATGGAGATGACGTTGGAGCCGGGCAGGGTCTCGATCTTCAGGTTTTCGATGGCCTCTTCGGTCAGCGTATCGAGCACGGTGTCGCGCACCGGATCGACTTCAAGCCCCAAGCCATCGCGCAGCGGGTTGATGACGTACTCGCGCAGCGGCTGGGTGATATACGTCTTGAGCGGTTCGCTCACCCATTTGTTGAAGATGCCGGGGCTTGGGGTGTATTCGCCCTGGTCGCGCAGGGTGCTGATGGTCTGCCGGATCAACGCCGGCGAGCGCAGGATATTGCTCTCGGTTTCCATGTCCGCCAGGGATGGCGGGATGAAGGTGGCGTTCTCTTGGTTCAGCGACGTGGTGGCGTCGCCCTGGGAGAGTTTTTTCGACTGGACAATCACCTGGGCGGTGATATCGAAGCTCTGCTTGAGCATCAACGGCAGCACCAGGGCGATCACGGCGAAGATCAGGAAGACGCGCTTCACCCACTGCTTGTTGGCGAAGAAGATCCTGAAGAACTCATGCAGATAGTTTTCCTTGGGGTTCATGATCGGTCACCTGAGTTTCAGTTGTCGCTGCCTTTGTTGTCGACGCGGTAGCCGAAGCCGAACCCGACGCCCTGGAACAGCACTACGTCGGCCAGTTGCCTGGCCGTTTCGCCGGCTTTGGCCAGTCCGGTCTTGGGCACGTACAACATGTCCTCCGGCTGCAGGTAGGCGATCTGCGAGGCGTCGCCGCTCAAGGCCTTTTCCACGTCGTAGTGACGGGCTTCGACCTGGTTGCCGTTGCGGCGCATGATCATCACCGAGTCGAGCCGGGCCTTGACGTTCGTGCCACGGGCCAGGGTCAGGGCTTCGAGAACCGAGATCGGCCGGCGGATCGCATAGGCGCCGGGTTGGGCCACTTCACCGAGTACATAGATCTCGTTGCCGGCGGTGGACTTGAGCAGCACATCCACGGTCATGTGGCCGGGCAGTTGGGCGTAGCGCTCGTTGAGGAAGGTCTCCAGCTGGGTGACGGTCATGCCTTGCAACGGCACCGAGCCAATTTCCGGGAAGCTGGCGTAGCCATCCCGGCCCACGATGATTTCCCGACTCATGCCCGTGGCCGGGTGGGTCAGGGTGTTGCGCAGGTTCGCCTCGCCGGAGAGCGGGCTGGTCACCAGGACGGTCAATTGGTTGCGATTGGGTTGGAACAGCATCTTCTGGTCATAGGCACGCTGCACCGCCAGGCGCGCCTCGTCGGTGGTCAATCCGGCGACTTTCACCGAAGTGTTGGCGCCCGGCAGTTCGATGGTGCCGTCGGGCATCACTTGTTGCGTGCCATTGAGCTGGCTGGCGGCGGTGAAGTTCAGGGCAACCTGGTCGCCCGGTTGCACTCGATATGCCTGGGAGGAGGTCGTGCCGATGTGGAAGATCACATCCAGCACATCCTGGGGCCGCAAGGTCTGTTCGACCTTCGGCATGTCGGTGGCCTGGGCATTGGCCGGCGCAGCCGTGAGGATCTGCACCGGCATCGAGCGGGTATCACTGGTACTGGAGCAACCGGCAAGCGGCAGCAACAGCAGGACAAGCATTCTGGCGTTCATCTCGTCATCCTTTTGCAGGCTTACAGGTTGTTGTAGAGCCACTTGGGCATGTAGTACTTGCGGCGGTTGAACACGCTGCCCACCACCTTCGCGCCGGCCTGGGACAGGCGTTGGCGAGCGGCCTGGGCCACTTCCCAGCGGGTGTCTTCACCGCGCACCACCAGCACCACGCCGTCTACCTGGGTGCTGAGCACCAGCGTGTCGCTGGCCGAATACACTGCGTCGGCGTCGATCACCACAAAGCGGTACTGCGCCGCCAGTTGCCTGAACAGTGGGCGCAGTCGCTCGGGGCTCAGGTGCTCGGCATTGCGGCCCAGGCGCCCGTGGGGCAGCACGTCGAAGGGCAGGCTGGACGCCTGCACCACGCAGTCCTGCAACAAGGGCGGGGCGAGGCTGTTGAACAACAGGTCGGTGAAACCGCGCTCCTTGTGCAACGAAAGCTGCTGGCTGAGGTTGCGCGGTGACTGGCTGGCATCCACCAGCAGTACGCGACCGTTGCTCATCTGCGCCAGTTGAGCGGCCAGCGCCATCGCGCTGGTGCTGGTGCCGGTACCGGTGTTGGCGGCCGTCAAGAGCAGGATCCGCAGGGAAGGGTCGAGCACGGTCGAGGTCAGGTTGGTCTCGCTCGGGCTTGCTATGGTCAGGATATTGGTTGAACCGTCCATTTAACTCGCTCCGTGGCCGCTGAAAACTTTGAAGGGGGTAATCATCAGGATCTTCAAATCCAGCCACAGGCTCTGTTCAGCGATATAGCTGAGGTCCAATTCCACGCGCTGGTCGAAGTCGATATTGCTGCGCCCGGAGATCTGCCAAAGGCCGGTCATGCCGGGGTAGATGCTCAGGCGCACAAGATGGTTGTCCTTGTAGCGATAGGCGTTGAACGAGGTCGGCCGCGGGCCCACCAGGCGCATGTCGCCGGTCACTACATTGATCAGGTTCGGCAGTTCATCGAGGCTGCTTCGTCGCAGGAACCGGCCGATGGGCGTGATGCGCGGATCGTTGTCGATCTTGAAGTCGATGGCATCGGCGCCGTGTTTGTTGAGGTGGCGCAGCGACTCCTTGAGAGCCTCTGCGTCGGCAACCATGGTGCGGAACTTGTACATGCCGAAGACCCGACCGCGATACCCGGTGCGCTTTTGCACGAACAGCACGGGACCGGGGCTGGAGAGCTTGACCAGCAGCGCCAGGCCCAGCAGCAGCGGGCAGAACAGCAGCAGGATCGCCAGTGCACCGAGGCAGGCCACTACGCGGTTGGTGCGCGAGACCGTCCAGGGCCGGCCGCCGTCGCGACCGGTCAACCAACCACGGCCCTGGCGGTGGATGGCCGCGTCCAGGCGCCTGCGATGGTCGGGATCGACACGCTTGTCGCGTCCCGGGGCGTTGATCTCGATGACTTGCTCATGTCGGGTCATAGACTCCTCCGCTGAACTTCAGCCGCGAACGGCGTATGGGCGATGGGTACTGCGTAGTAATCGAGGAACCACTGGATGAAACGACCCAGGCCGTCGTCCAGTTCGATACACGGCTTGAAGCCGGTGGCCCGTGCCAGGTCGCTGGCATCGGCGCAGGTGTTGAGCACATCCCCCGCTTGCAGGGGCAGCAATTCGATGCGGGCGGTTCGGCCCAGGTGTTTTTCCAACAGCTCGACATAGGTGCGCAGCGCCACCGGGTGCTGCCCGCCGATGTTGTAGATCCGCCAGGGCGCGCGGCTGGTGGCCGGGTCCGGTTGTTCGTGATCCAACAGTGGCGTGACCTGGGGCGCACGTTCGATCAGGCGGGCGATGCTTTCGACGATGTCGTCGATGTAGGTGAAGTCGCGTTGGTGTTCGCCGTGGTTGAACAGCTGCAGCACGTGGTCTTCGGCGATGGCGCGGGCAAACTGGATCGGCGACATGTCCGGCCGGCCCCAAGGGCCGTACACCGTGAAGAAGCGCAGGCCGGTGCAGGGAATGCCGAACAGGTGGCTGTAGCTGTGGGCCATCAGTTCGTTGGCTTTTTTGCTGGCCGCGTACAGCGACAGCGGATGGTCGACGTTGTCCTGCACCGAATAAGGCGTGCGCGAGTTGGCGCCGTATACCGAACTTGAGGAGGCGTAGATCAGGTGCTTGACCGGATAGCGACGGCAGTTTTCCAGGATGTTCAGGAACCCGGTGATGTTGCTGTCGACATAGGCCTGCGGGTTTTCCAGGGAGTAGCGCACGCCGGCCTGGGCCGCGAGGTGAATCACGACGTCCGGGCGCCGGGCCTGGAACAGTTCATCGATGGCTGGCGCGTCGACCAGGTCGATCCGCGCCAGGGGGAATTCGCCGGCCTGCTCGTGCACCCAGGCCACGCGGTCGTGCTTGAGCTGCGGGTCGTAGTAGTCGTTGAAATTGTCCAGCCCGCACACCCGATGGCCGTCGCGCAGCAGTCGCAGCACGACGTGGGCGCCGATGAAGCCGGCTGCGCCGGTGACCAGGATGTTCATGCTTGTGACCCGGGTAGCGGGGTGCCCGGCACGGTGTGCCGCAGCCCGATACCGCGATACAGCAGCCCGGCGGCGGCCAGGTGTTCGGGGTTGTACAGGTTGCGGCCATCGATGATCACCCGGGCGCGCAGCTTGCTGGCCAGCAGGTCGAAGTCCACCACGCGAAAATTTTTCCACTCGGTGCAGATCACCAGGGCGTCGGCGTCTTCCAGGGTGTCGTCGCGGGTGGCGCACAGGTTCAGGTCCTTGCGATAGCCGTAGAGGCGCCGGCATTCGGACATGGCTTCCGGGTCATAGGCGTGGACCCGGGCGCCTTCGCGCCACAGCGCTTCCATCAGGTAGCGGCTGGGGGCTTCACGCATGTCATCGGTGTTGGGCTTGAACGCCAGGCCCCAGATGGCAATCGACTTGCCGGCCAGGCCATCCTGGAATTGCGTCGCCAGTTTCTCGAAGAGGATGTGCCGCTGGCTGTCGTTGACGTCGGTGACGCTGCGCAGCAGGCGCAGTGGCATGCCGCTTTGCTCGGCGGTGTGCAGCAGGGCCCGCAGGTCCTTGGGGAAGCACGAGCCGCCGAAACCGCAGCCGGGGTAGATGAAGTGATAACCGATGCGTGGGTCCGAGCCGATGCCTTTGCGCACCGCTTCGATGTCGGCGCCCAGCCGTTCGGTGAGGTTGGCCAGTTCGTTCATGAAGCTGATGCGGGTGGCGAGCATGGCATTGGCGGCGTACTTGGTCAGTTCGGCACTGCGGTTGTCCATGAACATCAGTTTTTCGTGGTTGCGGCAAAAGGGCGCGTAGAGCTCCGTCATCTGGTCGCGGGCCAGCGGGTCGGCGGTGCCGACGATGATCCGGTCGGGGCGCATGCAATCAGCAAGCGCACTGCCTTCCTTGAGAAACTCGGGGTTGGACACCACGCGCACGTTCAGCTGTTTCAGGCCTCGCCGCGCCAACGCCTGGCGAGCGCATTCGGCGACCTTGTCGGCGGTGCCCACCGGCACCGTGGACTTGATGACCAGGGTGCGGTCGCTGTCCATGAAGTCGGCGATCTGCCGGGTGACGGCCAGCACATGGCTCAGGTCGGCCGAGCCGTCTTCATCGGCGGGGGTGCCGACGGCGATGAAAATCAGCTCGCCATGATTGACCGCGTCGCTGGCCTGGGAGCTGAACGACAAGCGTCCGGCCTTGATGTTGTCTTCGAGCAAGCTGGACAGCCCCGGCTCGCTGATGGTGGGTACGGCTTGTTGCAGTTGCTGGATTTTTTTCGGGTCGATGTCGATGCACAAAACGCGGTGTCCGACGTCGGCCATTGCGGCCGCCTGGATCAATCCCACATACCCCGTACCAAATACGCTCACGTCCATTTTTGGCGCGCCTCGTAAACCGGTTGATGTAACTCGGATGAAACTGTTTAGAGGGGTATAGCGCAGCTTCAGAAAAGCGTGTCAGCAAAATGACAGTTGTCAGTGTTGGCAATTCAAGTGAAATCGGGCATTTTGATATCAAGTCCTTGACTGTCTTAGTAAAGCGGCTGTTTTATTGGGTCTTACGGGAATTTGACAAAGCGATAAACGGTAGTAATCCATAGATTTTTACATTTTGTGACGGCATTTCGTGTCATTTTTGGGGTAACTTTTTTTTGACGCGTGGTTCAGATGAAGCATTTCTTGCGCTTTGAAAATCGGCTGCTAACTTGCAGGAACGAAGTGCTTTCGACACTGCGATCCGGTCGAGGAAAACATGGCCCGTTACCTCAAGGAACTGCTGCTGGTTCTGTACTTGCTCAAGGGATACGACTATTACCTCGACCGTCTCGACGCGTTGGGCTTGGGCTTGGCAACCTTGCTGTTCGGCGCCATGTTTGTGCTGTTGGTGCTGGCGCTGTGGATGAGCGCCTACATACGCCAGACCTTGGTGAGGCATGTGTTTGCCTTGGTGATGTTTGTTTCAGCGGTGTTTTTCGAGGTGTACACCCGGGTCACGGACAGTTACCTGACCTATAGCCAGTTCGTTTCGCTGGTGTACTCGGGGGGATTTATCCAGGAGGCGGCCTATCAGTACCGCGAGGTGATTATCAGCGCGGTGATCAGTGGCTTGCTGCTGTTGTTCGGCATCGCGCTCAAGCCTCGACGGTCGGTGCGGTTGCCTGGTTACCTGCCCATGGCGGCGCCCGTGCTGGGCGTGTTGTTGCTCAGTGGCGTGTTGTTCGTGCGGGCGGGTGAGGGCGCACGCGGCCTGCCGGTGATGTACACGCCGTTGGCCTATTTGAATCTGTTTGCCTACGAGTCCTTGCACAACACCGTCGGCCCTCGGGAGCCGGTCACCCTGGTACGACGATCGTCTGTAATCGAACAGGATATTGTGCTGATCATCGATGAAAGCATCGGCGGCAATTACCTGGATATCAACACGCCGTTCGGCGTGCACACCGGCCTGAAGACGCCGCCCGAGGGCGTGGATGTCTTCAATTTCGGCTATGCGGCCTCCATCGCCAATTGCAGTGCCGACACCAACGTCACCCTGCGCTACGGCGGCACGCGCACCGACTACGTGCGCATCAACAGCACCCGACCGTCGATCTGGCAGTATGCCAAGAAGGCCGGTTTGCGTACCGTCTACATCGACGCCCAGCGCACCGGTGGCTACCTGCAGAACCTGATGAGCGAGCTGGAAATACAGGACATCGACGAATTCGTCCAATTTGACCAGGCCAGCGTGCGCGACCGCGACATGGCGGCTGCTGCGAAGTTGATCGAGCTGTTGGGCGACAACCAGGCCGAACTGGTGGTGATCAACAAAGTGGGGGCGCATTTCCCGGTACACGACAAATACCCCGACGACTTCATGAACTACCGCCCGGCCTTGCCGCGAGGGCAGTTCCAGGAAGTCGCCGACACCGGCAGCCGCGACGGCTTCAATGGCCAGAAGGATGATTGGCTGTTGTACCGCAACGCTTACCAGAACACCTTGCTGTGGAACGTCGGCGAGTTCTTCAAGCGAATCTTCCAGCAGGCCGATTTGAGCCATGCCGTGTTGATCTATACCTCCGACCACGGCCAGGATTTGCACGAGCGCGGCAACCCCGGGCTCAACACCCATTGCGGCGGTGACCCGGTGGCCGAAGAAGGCCTGGTGCCGTTGGTGGTGATCCAGGGCTCGCAGCTGCATGCCCTGGATTGGCGCCGGGCCTGGGCACGGAACAAAGACCGCTCCAGCCACTACAACATCTTCCCGACGCTGTTGCAGTTGATGGGGTACGACCCGGCCGGGGTTGAATCGGCCTATGGGAAATCCCTGAGCCAACCGACCGATGATGATTTCACTTTCAACTATCGCTTTAATGCGCGGCTGGGGGCGAAACCGGCTTGGAAACACATCGACTTGGGCGACATCGTGACACCGCAGTCCGGCCAGGTTGAGATGGCGGAGGGGCATTGACTGGTGCTGAGCTCTTGTTGATTGAGTACATATCCATTGCTGCGGTAACGGCCACTTAGGGTTTCGCCCTTACGGCGACTCACTTTTTTTCAGACGCCAAAAAAAGTAAGCAAAAAAGGCTTGCCCCACCACTCGGCACCTCGCTTAGGCTCGGTGTGCCCTCACTCCGGCATTGCTCCGTGGGCCCGCCGCGAAGGGCCATCCATGGCCCAGCGCGGCTAACCCGGCATCCATGCCGGGATGCCCACTGCACAATGCCTGCGTTCGGCCAGCGTGGTTAACGGGGCGCCGAGATCAACGTCCAAAGCAAGAGCAAGAGCAAGAGCAAGAGCAAGAGCAAGAGCAAGAGCAAGAGCAAGAGCAAGAGCAAGAGCAAGAGCAAGAGCAAGAGCAAGAGCGGGACACATGTCGGCATCTATGTGGCTGAACCACCGCTATCGCGAGCAAGCGAAGAGGCCGGCATATCGAACATCTTCATTGGCTGCGACACCGCCTTCGCGAGCAGGCTCGCTCCCACATTGGGTCTTCAGCAGCCACAAACTCCATGTGCACCTAGCCCCCTGTGGGAGCGAGCTTGCTCGCGATGACGCCGGCACATTCAACATCAATGCAAACTGATCTACCGCCTTCGCGAGCAAGCTGTTCCCACAGGAGAAACGCGGTCCCACCAAGAACCAGGTCGGCTATCAGGCCGCCTCGCGGTGGACGTTGATCTCGGCGCCCCGTTAACCACGCTGGCCGAACGCAGGCATTGTGCAGTGGGCATCCCGGCATGGATGCCGGGATAGCCGCGCTGGGCCATGGATGGCCCTTCGCGGCGGGCCCACGGAGCAATGCCGGAGAGAGGGCATGCCGAGCCTAGGCGAGGCACCGAGTGGTGGGGCATGAGCGCTTTGGTTACTTTCGCGCTTTTCGAAAGTGACCCGCCGTCAGGGCGGAACCCTAAGTCGCCGTTACCGCAGCAACGGATATACACCCCCACCCAACGAGCAAATACCAAGGCTCACCAGCGGAGCTGTATTGGCCGATGGGGCCAGCCCCTCAACTCCGCTATCCTGACCCCACGTTCATCCATCGAGCCTTTTCATGCTTGAAGTCCGCGATGTTTTCAAAAGCTACCCCACGCCTCAGGGCCCATTGCCGGTGCTGCAAGGCATCGACCTGACGCTGATGCCCGGTAGCAGCCTGGCGCTGATGGGAGAGTCGGGCAGTGGCAAGAGCACCTTGCTGCATCTGGTCGCCGGGCTGGACAAAGTCGATCGCGGCAGCATTCGCAGCGGCGAGTATCGGCTCGATGGCATGAGTGAAAGCCAGTTGGCGAATTGGCGACGCACGGAAATCGGCCTGGTGTTCCAGCAGTTCAACCTCATCAGCAGCTTGTCGGTGGAGGACAACCTGGCGTTCCAGGCGCGTCTGTGCGGTCGTTATGACGCAGCGTGGCAAGCCCATCTGGTACAGCGGCTCGGGCTTTCAGCGCTGCTGCGGCGTTATCCCGAGCAACTGTCCGGCGGCCAGCAACAGCGGGTGGCGCTGGGGCGAGCATTGGCCTCGCGACCGCCCTTGCTGCTGGCCGATGAACCCACCGGCAGCCTCGACGAAGCCACCAGCGACGAAGTGCTGCAACTGCTGCTGGAACTGCTGGAGGGTAGCCCCACCAGCCTGCTGATGGTGACCCACAGTCCACGGGTGGCGGCTCGCCTGGCCCAGCGCGTGGTGTTGCACGGCGGGCAGTTGGCGCAGGTGGCCCAGGGGTGATGATTTTTCGCCAGACCCTCAAGGCCCTGCTCAGCCATTGGCGCCAGCACCCGGTGCAATTCTTCAGCGTGCTGACTGGCCTGTGGTTGGCCACCAGCCTGCTCACCGGCGTACAAGCGCTGAACAGTCAGGCCCGGGACAGCTACGCCCGGGCCAGCCAACTGATCGGCGGCGAACCCCAGGCCAGCCTCAGTGCACCCGGTGGCGGCACCTTCCCCCAGCAATGGTTTGTCGAGCTGCGGCGCCAGGGCTGGCCGGTGTCGCCAGTGTTGCAGGCTCGGGTGCAGCTCAAGGACCACGAGGATCAGCGCCTGCAACTGATGGGCATCGACCCGGTGTCGCTGCCGCCCGGTGCGGCGCTGGCGGGGCAGGCGCGGGAGATGACCGAGGTAGTGGCGTTCTTTACCGACCCCGGCCGCACCTGGATCGCCCCGCAAACCTTGCAAGCCCTGGGGCTGACCGAGGGTGACCGCCCCCAGAGCGTCGATGGGCAATCCCTGCCACCGCTGCATGCCCAGGAGGACATGGCGCCGGGCGTGCTGTTGATGGACATCGGTTTTGCCCAACAGGTACTCGGGTTGCCGGAGCAACTGTCGCGACTGTTGTTGCCTGCCACGTTCAGCGCCGCATTACCGGAAGCGTTCAACGGTCGCCTGCAACTCAAGCACGCCGATGAAGAAAACAACCTGTCGCGCCTGACCGAAAGTTTTCACCTGAACCTCGATGCCTTGGGTTTTTTATCCTTCGTGGTGGGTCTGTTCATCGTCCACGCGGCCATCGGCCTGGCCCTGGAACAACGCCGCAGTCTGTTGCGGACCCTGCGCGCCTGTGGCGTCAGTGCGCGGGTGCTGGTCACCAGCCTGACCATCGAACTGGGCGCGTTGGCCTTGCTGGGCGGGATAGCCGGGGTGCTCAGCGGCTATTGGCTGGCGAGCCTATTGTTGCCCGATGTCGCGGCGAGCCTGCGGGGTTTGTACGGCGCCGAAGTGGCCGGGCACTTGAACCTCAGCCCGTGGTGGTGGTTCAGCGGTGTCGGCCTGAGCCTGCTCGGTGCACTGCTGGCCGGCGCTGACAGCCTGCTGCGCGCGGCGCGCCTGCCCTTGCTGGCGCTGGCCAACCCCCAAGCCTGGCATCAGGCCCATGCGCGATGGCTGCGACGCCAGGGTTGGGTGGCGACAGTGGCCGCGTTGATTGCCGTATCGGCGTTGATCTGGGGCGATAGCCTGGCCAGCGGTTTTGTCCTGATGAGCGCCTTGTTGCTGGGGGCGGCGCTGGCCTTGCCGGTGCTGCTCAACAGCGCACTGAAGCGGCTGTTGCGCCACAGCCGCTCGGTGCTCGGGCAATGGTTTCTCGCCGATTGCCGTCAGCAATTGCCGACATTGAGCCTGGCGCTGATGGCCTTGTTGCTGGCGCTGGCGGCGAACATCGGTGCCGGTAGCATGACTGCCGGTTTCCGCCAGACGTTCAGCAATTGGCTCGAACAACGGTTGACCGCCGAGTTGTACATCAACCCGCAAACCCCGGCCCAGGCAAACGAACTGTACACCTGGCTCAAGCAGCAACCTGCGATCACTGCAGTCGTTCCCCTCTGGCAAGTGTCGGTCCCGTTGCAGGGCTGGCCGACGGACATCCATGGGATCATCGATCACCCCCACTATCGACAGCATTGGCCGCTGCTGGAATCGGCCGGCGACAAGCCGTGGGAGCAACTGGCCGCCGCCGACACCCTCATGCTCAGCGAACAACTGGCCCGGCGCCTCAAAGTGAGGATCGGCGATCAGTTGACCCTGCCGACCCCTCAGGGGCCATGGGCACTGCGCATCGTCGGCATCTACGCCGACTACGGCAATCCCAAGGGTCATGTGCTGGTCAACACCGACCACTTGCTGGCGCACTGGCCGAACCTGACGCCGAACCGTTTCAACCTGCGCATCGAGCCGTCCGCGATTCCGGCGCTACTGACAGCGTTGCAAGACCGGTTCAGCCTGGATGACAGCCGCATCGTCGACCAGGCCCGGCTCAAGGGCTGGTCGACCCAGGTGTTCGAACGCACCTTCGCCGCTACCGCCGCCCTCAACAGCCTGACCCTGGCGGTGGCCGCAGTGGCGTTGTTCATCAGCCTGCTGACCCAGAGCCAGAGTCGTCTCGGCCAGTTGGCGCCGCTGTGGGCGCTGGGGGTGACGCGTCGGCAGTTGATGCTGCTCAACCTCGGCCAGACCTGGCTGCTGGCCTTGCTGACCTTGGTCCTGGCGTTGCCGCTGGGCATCGCCCTGGCCTGGTGCCTGGACACGGTGATCAACGTGCAGGCCTTCGGTTGGCGCCTGCCATTGCGGGTGTTCCCGTTGCAATTGGTGCAGTTGCTGGCCCTGGCGATGCTCGCCACGCTACTGGCATCGGCCTGGCCGCTGTACGCGTTGTACCGCACGCAGCCGGCGGATTTGCTAAGGACCTTTGCCCATGAAAATTAGAGTCGGCGTGTTGTTGCTGCTGGCGTTGCTCAGCGGTTGTGATGACTCAGCGCCAGCGCAAAAGGGCTTTGCCGGCCTCGGCGACCAGGCTGTCGCGTTCACGCCGGTTGTGCCTGGGCGGGTGTTCAGTTTCCCCGCCGACCATGGCCTTCATGAAGGTTTTCGCATCGAGTGGTGGTACGTCACCGCCAATCTCAAGGATGCCCAGGGGCATGAGTTCGGCGTGCAATGGACGCTGTTCCGCAGTGCCTTGAATGCCGCGCCCCAGGCCGGCGGCTGGCGCAACCAGACGATCTGGCTCGGCCACGCGGCGGTCACCTCCGCCACCGTGCACCATGCCGCCGAGCGTTATGCACGAGGCGGGGTGGGGCAGGCCGGGGTGCAGGCGCTGCCCTTCAATGCCTGGATCGACGACTGGCAATTCAGCACCCAGGCTTCAGCGGCCGAGCCGTTGGCGGACATGCAATTGAAGGCGCGCGACCCACGCTTCAGCTATGCATTGCGGCTGACGTCGAGCCGGCCGCTGGTGTTGCAGGGCGAGCAAGGTTTCAGCCAGAAATCCGAACAGGGGCAAGCGTCGTACTACTACAGTCAGCCGTTCTTCCAGGCCAGCGGTGAGTTGGAAATCGATGGCCAGCGTTACACGGTCAGCGGCCCGGCCTGGCTCGACCGTGAATGGAGCAGCCAGCCCCTGACCGCAAACCAGACCGGCTGGGACTGGTTTTCCCTGCACCTGGACAACGGCGAGCACCTGATGCTCTACCGCATGCGCCACAAGGACGGCGCGCCGTACCTCACCGGCACCTGGATCGACGCCCAAGGCCACGCGAAAACCCTGCAGGCCGGGGAAATCAGCCTGGTGCCCCAGGACACCGCCAAGGTCGCCGGCCACTCGATGCCGGTAGTCTGGACGATCAAGATCCCCAGCAAGCAACTCGACATCACCCTCCACGCGCTCAATCCCAATGCCTGGATGAACCTGCGCATTCCCTATTGGGAAGGACCGGTGCGACTGCGTGGTAGCCAGGGCGGCACCGGTTACCTGGAAATGACCGGCTACTGAGAATCGCCGGAACTCCCCGCGAACGTCGACCCTCATAGTTTATGAATGTCTCGCAGGAGCCCGTCATGAGCGATGACCTCAAACTTGCGTCGCTGGCCGATTGGCGGCGATTGTTCGACGACAAGGCCTACTGGCAGCAGTCCCCCGATGCCCACTTCACCGAGCTGATGCGGGTGGCCAATGACCTGTTCGGTCAGGGCGCCATCGACCTGGCGCAGTGGCAGGCCTTGAAGACCAGGGCCGAGCAACTGCACCAGCGCTCCCCGGATGCCAACGTCGCTGAAGAAGTCGCCGACCCTGACGCCTGACCTCAGGCCTGAAAGATTCAAGGAGTTCGCCATGCAGCACCGCCCCGATCAAACCCGACAAAACCCCGACGCTCCGGCATTGCCCGGTGAAGTGGAACGCGATAACGACGCCTTGCGGCCCAATGACCCGGCCAAGCGCAAACAACAGCGCGGCGACCCTGAGGCAGGGGATACCGATGCGCAGAAAACCGGTCGGCGTGGCTGAGGTTCACCACGCTGACTGGTATTAAAAAGAGTTTTTAAATGACTGTTTAACTTTGTTGTGCGGATAACTTTTGTACTTGTCCATGTTTTTGCATAACTGCTGTATAGCCGTCCCCATGAGTGACGTCCACACACCGAACCTGTGACGAGGATGTTTGCACCCGCTGCGCTTGAGCGGGATAGATGTAACGATGAATAATTATTTAAACAGTCTCACGGACATATTTTAAAAGTTCGATTATTATTGTTCCCGTTCGCCCAGTGTCAGGCTCTTTACCAGTGCATGGATTGCCGAGGCCATCGCACTGGGCGAACACCACCCCGAATCAAAAACTATCGATTATTTTCAACTGCACATCGACCCACAGAGTTGGTCGATGCCTGAGCGGCTGCCGTCGATTCAACCGACGGCGGGCGAACGCCAGTCATCGGAGCCCGTGGTATTGCTGATTTCGTGGGTCCAGGTGATCTTGCGATAGGTGAAGTGTACGTCTTCCAAATGGGTGAAATGCGTGTTCGCCGGGTCTTGGCAGTTGAGCATGTAGTCCTTGATCTCGACGATGATCGCGTCCTCCAGTGTGGTGGTGTAGTAGTGCTCTTGAGTGCCGGCCGCCGAAGTGCGGTACCACTTGATTTCAACTTTGGTCAGGACTTCGCCGCAGCACAGGACTTGCTGCAGCAGCGGTGAGGCTCTGTCAAAGACTTTGGTGATGACCAAAGGTTGGTGTATGCGTTGACCGGTTGGCTGACCGGACTGGGGGTCTCGTGGAATGGTCACCTGATGCTGGAAACCTTGCACCATGATTTCGTCTTTATGACCCTCCTGATAAATGTTACCCACCGAGTCGGCGGTAAACGCCTTCTCGGTCAGCAATATTTGATTGTTGTCTGTAATGGTCATGTACGCGGGGGTAGCCAATGGATGCTCTCCTTCCTGGATAACGATGGGGCCTGGGACGGGAGTCGCCCCGAGGTGGCCTCACGGTTATCAAGAGCTATGCCATTTTTTAAAAACCTATAAATATCAATAGGTTGATCTTATATCGGGAAGCGCCTCCCTGCGGACAAGCGAGAAAGCGCTCAAAGGCTTGCCCGGCCCATTGCAGCGCCTCGCGGCTCGACCAGACACCGCGATACCCGGGTCGGGTGGCCAAGAAAGGCGCGCCGCGCGCACGCCTGTCAGGCAGTTTTTTGCCGTTTTGTCCTTCGGCTTATTCCTACACGCCCAATGCAGCCCTGCACTCATCGATGGAGCGCTGTTGCGTCTGGGCGTACAGACCCAGCTCATCGATGGTCGATCGCCCCAGCGCCTCTTCGAAGGCCTGGCGATTGGACTGGCCGGCATAATGACTCTGGGCGGCATCGCCGAGGTTCGACTGGAAAATGCCGGCGGCGCTGACGGGCAGGAAGTCCTCGTACACCAAGGGTTCGGCGCGCAGGTATTGCTGTTCAAGCAAGTGCTCCACGGAGGCCGCTTGCTCAAGGGTGTCCTTGGCGGCGAGCCCCTCGGGCGTCACGAAATAGCGGAAGTACGCCAATGCCTGTCGGCGCAGTTCATCGTGGTTGTCAGGGAAGGCGACAAAGTGTTCAGCCATCAGCTGGTTGTAGCGTTCGGCGTTGGCTTCGTTGGGAAACGCCCCCAACGCATCGCGCGCGGCGTTCAGCAATTGATCGTAGAGCGCGCGGCCCTTGGGCGTGAGGGCCGCGCCACGTTGTTCTATTTCGCCGAAGCGGGCGCTGTGGCTGCCTTGGGTCTGGGTCTGGGGCTGGTCGGTGAAGGCGACGGGTTCGTCGAGTGCCTTGAAACTGGTCTGGCGCAGCAGGATCGGGCATTGGCGGCGGGGTGGGCCTTCGATCACGGCCTTGGGGGTAATGCCGTGCACGGGCATCCGGGCCTGGACGATGTCGATGTCCAGGGTGCGTGGCGTCAGGTGATTGATGTGCGGGCCCTTGAACGCCACCACATCGGCGATCAGGCGATGTTGGGCGCTCAGTTGCCGGTACTGTTCGGCGGTGACGGTGGCGCTGTGGTGCCAGCGGAAGGTTTCCAGGGCCTGTAGGACGAAGTCCTCAGCCTGGGACTCGCTCAGGCCACCTTGGCGTTCGGCCTGGTCAATGAGCTCAAGGGCGCTGGGGGTGAAGATCTGCCGCTTGTCCAGCACCGATTCGGCAAAAGCCCGAAGCTCGGCGTTCTCGATCAGTTCCAGGCGCAGCAGCGAGGTAAACACCCGGAACGGGCTGACCTGCAACGCGCTTTCGTGCACGGCGCGGAAGGCGGT
This sequence comes from Pseudomonas sp. Lb2C2, assembly GCF_052112205.1. Lineage (NCBI taxonomy): Bacteria > Pseudomonadati > Pseudomonadota > Gammaproteobacteria > Pseudomonadales > Pseudomonadaceae > Pseudomonas > Pseudomonas sp. Lb2C2. The sequence continues at coordinate 208,971 of NZ_JAUTYW010000004.1, forward strand.
GGAATGCACCGGCACCCCGGCAGGCGTGAGGTCGTAGTAGCCCACCGGCTGCATGCCCATGACCGCAAACAGACGCCCCAGGGTCGCCAACTCGGCGGCGGTGCCGACGCGGATCGCGCCGTGGCGTTCCAGGTCCAGGCGCTCGAGTTCGCCGGTGCTGCGCAGGTGTGCGGCCAGGACCGGGTCTTCGGCCAGCACTTGGGCGTTGGTGTGTTCCACCAGCTTCATCAGGGCGCCATACAGCGGCACCTCGTCGCGGTACATGTCGGACATCGCCCTGGAGAAGCGTTGGCGGATCAGGTCGGGGCTGACGAAGCTCATCGTAAGAATTCCTGGCGAGGGCTGTGGGAAAGTTGGACGAAAGATCGCAGCCTTCGCCGGCCCCGGCAAACGAAGAATCTTCAGGACTTCATTCTGCCAGGGACTGATCCACTAGCTCGATCCAGTGCCGCACGGGCGTGCGACCGGCGCCGTCGAGGTGGTTCTGGCAGCCGACGTTGGCGGTGACGATCAGCTCCGGCTGGCCGCTTTCCAGCGCATTGAGGCGGTTGTCGCGCAATTGCCGCGCCAGGGCCGGCTGGGTCAGCGAATAGGTGCCGGCCGAGCCGCAACACAAATGGCCGTCGGGCACCTCGGTGAGGTTGAAACCCAGCCGCGTCAGCAGCGCCTCGATGCTGCCGCCGAGTTTCTGCGCGTGCTGCAAGGTGCAGGGGCAATGCACGGCAACGCGCTGGTTCCTGGCCGCGCAGATCTGTTCCAGCGGTTCCTTGCCGAGCACTTGCACCAGGTCCAGCGCCCGTTCGCTTACTTGTTTGGCCTTGGCGGCATAGCCGGGGTCACGTTCCAGCAGGTGCCCGTAGTCCTTGATGAAGGCGCCGCAGCCGCTGGCCGTCTGGACGATGGCTTCAGCACCGTTTTCCAGGTGTGGCCACCAGGCGTCGATGTTCTGTCGGGCGCGGTCCAGCCCGCTGGCCTGGGCATCGAGGTGATAATCCAGCGCACCGCAGCAGCCGGCCTGCGCACAAGGGATCACGCTGACACCGAGTCGATCCAGCACCCGCGCTGCCGAGGCATTGGTGTTGGGCGACAGGCCCGGTTGCACGCAACCTTCGAGCATCAACACCGTGCGCCGATGCCGCAGAGGTGGGCGCTCGCCGTGAGGCGGGGAAGGGCGGGGCAACTTGGCGCTCAGGTTCGTCGGCAGCAACGGACGGAAGACCGTCCCAAGACGCAGCAGGGCCTTGAACCGCTCGGGGCTGGCAGCCAGGCTTCGCAGCCCCAGGCGCAGCGCGCGTTGGCCGGCGGGGCGCGGTACGGCGTGATCGACCACCGCCCGGCCGATGTCCAGCAGGTTGTGGTAATCCACGCCGGATGGGCAGGTGGTCTCGCAGTTGCGACACGACAGGCAGCGATCCAGGTGCAGCTGGGTGCTGGCCGTCGCCGGCTGGCCTTCGAGCACTTGCTTGATCAGGTAGATGCGTCCGCGCGGGCCGTCCAGTTCATCGCCAAGCAATTGGTAGGTGGGGCAGGTGGCGTTGCAGAAGCCGCAATGCACGCAGCTGCGCAGGATCCGTTCGGCTTCTTCGGCGCGGGGCAGATGCTTGGCTTCATCGCTGAAACGGGTCTGCATGCTAGAACTCCGGGTACATCCGACCAGGATTGAACAGCCCCAGAGGATCGAGCTGGGCCTTGAGTTGCCGGTGATAGCGCAGCAGCGCCGGAGCCAGTGGCTGGAACGGTGTGTCGCTGGCCCCCTGACGATAGCAGGTAGCATGGCCGCCGACTTCATGGGCCAGGGCTTGCACCGTGTCGGCCTCGGTTTTCAACCAGCGTTGGGCGCCGGCCCAGTCGATCAACTGCGCGCCGGGCAGGGTGAGCGGGCCGGTGTGGTTGGGTAACGACAGGCGCCACAGCGGCAAGCCTTCATCGAAGAAGGCCAACTGATGTTCATTGAGTGCCGTCCAGTATTGATCGTCGATCACCTCGCCACCGAAACGCTGATGAGCGGCGCTGACCGAGCCTTCACCACCCTCCAGGCGCAGGTGCAGGCAGTCGCCGTCATGGCTGGCGGCGCTGATGGGCAGGGGCTGACGGCCCCATTCGGCGAGTTTTTCCAGGGCCTCGGTGCTGTCCAGTTCCAGGCGAATGCTCAGGCTGTGACGGGGCTTGGGCAGCACCTTCAAGGAGACTTCGGTGATCACCCCCAGGCAACCGAAACTGCCGGCCAACAGGCGCGAGAGGTCGTAGCCGGCGACGTTTTTCATCACCTCGCCGCCGAAACGCAGCAACGTGCCGTGGCCGCTGATCAGGCGCGTGCCCAGGACGAAGTCTCGCACCGAGCCGGCCCACGGGCGACGCGGCCCCGACAGCCCGGCGGCGACCATGCCGCCGACCGTGGCGTCGTCACCGAACGCTGGCGGTTCGCAGGGCAGCCGCTGGCCGGCAGCGTCGAGGGCGGCAAGCAGTTCCCGCAGCGGGGTGCCGGCCCGGGCCGTGACGACCAACTCGGTGGGGTCGTAGTGGACGATGCCACGATGCACACGGGTGTCCAGCACTTCGCCGGCCACTTCGCGCCCCAGGAAGACCTTGCTGTTCGAACCCTGGATACGCAGCGGCGTAACGTTGGCCCGGGCGCGATTGACCTGTTCAAGCAGCAGGTCGCTGGCGTCCTGGTCGGCTTCGCGGCTCATCAGAAACGCTCCAGTTCAGGAAACGGCAACTGCCCGCCATGGATGTGCATGGCACCAAATTCGGCGCAGCGGTGCAGGGTGGGGATGTTCTTGCCGGGGTTGAGCAGGCCTTGGGGATCGAACGCGGCTTTTACCGCGTGGAACAGGTTCAGTTCGTCGCTGTTGAATTGCGTGCACATCTGATTGATTTTTTCCCGGCCCACACCGTGTTCGCCAGTGATGCTGCCACCTACCTGGACACACAGTTCGAGGATTTTCCCGCCCAGGGTTTCGGCGCGCTCCAGTTCGCCGGGCTGGTTGGCATCGAACAGGATCAGCGGGTGCATGTTGCCGTCACCGGCGTGAAAGACGTTGGCGACGCGCAGGCCATACTCGGCACCGAGGCTGGCGATGCGCTGCAGTACCTCGGGCAAGGCGCGTCGCGGGATGGTGCCGTCCATGCAGTAATAATCCGGCGCCAGGCGACCCACCGCCGGGAAGGCGTTCTTGCGCCCAGCCCAGAAGCGCAGCCGTTCGGCCTCGTCCCGCGCCTGGCGCACCTCGGTGGCACCGGCCTGCTCCAACACCTGGCGGACCCGTTCGCAATCGTCATGGACATCGGCCTCGACCCCGTCCAGTTCGCACAGCAGGATCGCTTCGGCCTCCACCGGATAGCCGGCGTGGATGAAGTCCTCGGCGGCGCGGATCGCCAGGTTGTCCATCATTTCCAGGCCGCCGGGGATGATCCCGGCGGCGATGATGTCGGCTACCGCTCGCCCGGCCTTGTCCACCGAATCGAAACTGGCCAGCAGCACCTTGGCGACCTGTGGCCGGGGCAACAGTTTGACCGTCACTTCGGTGATCACCCCCAGCAAACCTTCGGAACCGGTGAACAGCGCCAGCAGGTCCAGGCCCGGCGAGTCCAGGGCTTCGCTGCCGAGGGTCAGGCGCTCGCCTTCGATGGTGAGGATTTCCAGTTTCAACAGGTTGTGCACCGTCAGGCCGTACTTGAGGCAGTGCACGCCGCCAGCATTTTCCGCGACATTGCCGCCGATGGAACAGGCGATCTGCGACGAGGGATCCGGCGCGTAATACAGCCCGAACGGCGCCGCCGCCTGGGAGATCGCCAGGTTGCGCACACCGGGCTGAAGCCGTGCGGTGCGGGCATCGGGGTCGATGTGCAGGATCTGGTTGAACCGTGCCATCACCAGTAACACGCCGCTTGCCAGGGGCAGGGCGCCGCCGGACAGGCCGGTCCCGGCGCCCCTGGCGACCACCGGCACATTCTGTCCATGGCAGAGCTTGAGCAAGGCTTGCACCTGCTCGACGCGCCTGGGTAATGCCACCAGCAGGGGCGTGGTGCGGTAGGCCGACAGGCCATCGCATTCGTAGGGCTTGAGGTCTTCCTCGCGGTGCAGGATGTCCAGGTCTGGAATCTGTGCCTGCAAGGCTTGAAGCAGGGCTTGTTTGTCGACCTTGGGCAAGGGGCCGTCGAGGTGTTCGTCGTAGAGGATGTTCATGAAGTCGATACCTCTGAGTCGGCTCGAATCCCTGTGGGAGCGAGCTTGCTCGCGATGGCGGTGGGTCAGCTTGCATTCATGTTGAATGTGTCAGCGCTATCGCGAGCAAGCTCGCTCCCACATGGGGTTCATTTTGTTATTTTTGCATCGCCGTCACTGCCCCAGCCCCTTGAGAAATTCCCGATACAGCGCAGCGGTTTTCCCCGGTTGCTCGATCATGGGCAGGTGGCCGATCCCGTCCCAGATTTCCACGCGCAAGTCCGCGATACCTTTGCTCCACACCGGCACGCTGCTCACATCGATCACCCGGTCCTTGCGGCCCCAGAGCAGCAGCGAAGGGGCGCGAATATCGGCCAGGTGGGGCTCCATCGACGGGCTGGCGCTAAAGTCGGCGTAGATCTCCGCGAGTTCTTCGCGGTGCTGTACGTAACGCTCGGCCACGGCCGCCATTACCATGCCCGGTACCCAGGGCGGCGAGGCCATGGTCATTGCGTAGAACGGCATGAACTCCTCCCGGGAATGCACCAGGGACGGGTTACGACCGGCGGCCAGTTGGCGGTCCATGTCGCTGGGTTGGGGTGAGGTGACGCCGGCCGGATTGAGCAGCGCCAGGGTCAGCACGCGGTCAGGCGAAGTGGCCGCCAGCCACGCGGCGAGATGCCCACCCATGGAGTTGCCGATCACATGGACCTTGTCCAGGCCACAGGCGTCGAGCAATTCGATGATCCGCCGGGCCTGGGTCGGGATGTCGTAGCCGCCGCCGGCCTTGAAGCCGGTTTCACCATGGCCGGGGAGGTCGGGGATCACCACCCGGTAATCACCGACAAAATGCCGGGCAACCCGCAGCCAGAGGTTCTTGTCGCCGCTGTAGCCGTGCAGCATCAGGATGCTGGCGGACGCTTCATAAGGCCCGCCTTGCCAGGTCGACACGGTCATCTCGCTGATGGGCACGGTGATTTTGCGCAACCGGTAAAGGCGTGCCTCCAGGGCCATGTTCATGTCGTAGATCACATGGCCGATGCCGGGATACGTCAACCAGCTCCAGGCGATAAGTACAGCAAGAACTACAAACAACACCAGCATGTTTTGCCCTCCATGGGCTGCGACAGAACGTGATCAAACGGATCAGGCGGTAATAAGCAGCGTAAACACGGGGGCCTCTTTCCGAGTGTTTACGGATTTCCTTGTCATATATAGCCAAAATACCAGCAGAGTCCCGCATTTGAAGGAGAATAAATACCCCTGCATTCAGTGGTGGCTATTTGATGTTCCCCTGATAGACTCCAAGCTATCCCCCCCCGTCCCAATGACTTGGGAAACCCGCGGTGCAGAGGCTTCTATGCTAAAAACGGGAAAGAAGGGACGGACGCTGGCCAGGAGGCTCTATATTTCGCGCATTCTGGGCCTGACGCTGGGGTTGTTGTTGGTGAGTGCTGCCATCTTTCCCCTCGAGCCGGCGCCTTGGGTCTGGGGTTTCATGCTGTTCAACGGCCTGCTCTGGCCACACTTGTCCTACTGGTGGGCCCGGCGCTGCTCGAGGCCGTACCACGCCGAGCACCTCAATTTATTGATCGATGCGGCGCTTGGCGGCTTCTGGGTCGCGGCAATGCAGTTCAACCCGCTGCCCGCAGCCGTCACGCTGGCGATGATGGCGATGAACAACGTCGCCATTGGCGGCCTGCGTTTCCTGCTCATCGGGGCCTTGGCCCAAGTGGCCGGCATTGTCGTGGGTGAGTTGATCTTCCCGCTGACCAGCGTGCCCATGACCAGCCCGGCGCAGATCTATGCCTGTTTGCCGTTGCTGTGCCTGTACCCGATGGCGCTGGGTTGGTTCTGCTATCGCCAGGCCTACATCTTGGGCCGGCAAAAGCGCGAGTTGCTGGCCCTGAGTCGCACCGACAGCCTGACCGGCTTGCTCAACCATGGCGCCTGGAAAGATCGCCTCAACGAGGAGTTCCAGCGCTGCCAGCGTCACCCGAATGATGGGGCAGGGCGCGGCGCGATTGCGCTGATCGACATCGATCACTTCAAGGCCATCAATGACACTTATGGCCATGTCGCCGGCGACATCGTGCTGCGCCAGCTTGGCAAGATGCTCAAGCAAAACCTGCGCGCCGCCGATGTGGTCGGGCGTTATGGCGGGGACGAGTTCTGTGTGATTCTGCCGGACCTGACGCTTCACAACGCCGTGCAGGCCATGGATGGCTTGCGTGAGCGCTTTGCGACGCTCAGCTATGAACAGAATCCGGCGCTGAAGGTGAGCCTGAGCATTGGCCTGGCGGCCTTCAACCCGGCCTATGGCGATGCGACCCATTGGCTCAATGATGCCGACCAGGCGCTTTACGAGGCCAAGACCGGCGGGCGCAACCGGGTCACGTGTTACCGGCATCGGCAGGCGTTGGAGGCATCGGTCATTTCCCCTTGAAGTGGCCACCTGCGGTCTAGAGCCTTGGCCCGTTGTCGGGTAGGGTGCCTATGGCACTCTTTCGATACGGAACAAGGATGAAATCATGATGATGACCGCTCTTCGCTCCCGTCTGGCCGTCAGTCTCGGCCTGAGCCTGGCCCTGGGCGCCTTCGCCCCCGTTGCTTTCGCGCAGCCCCATCAACAAGTCCTGAACGACGCCGAACAGTACAAGGGCGAGGCCCTGAAACTGCTCGAACGCTTGGTGAACATCGACTCCGGCTCAGGCTATGTGCCGGGGCTGACCCAGGTCGGTGATATTGCGATCGATGAATTGACAAAGTTGGGCGCCACCATCGAAAAGGTGCCCAACTCGGACGGCACCCAGCACATCCTGGCGACCCTCAAGGGCACCGGCAAGGCAAAAATCCTGCTGATGGCCCACATGGACACGGTATTCAAGGAAGGCTCGGCCGCCGAGCGTCCCTTCCACATCAAGGATGGCCGGGCCTATGGGCCGGGGGTGATGGACGACAAGGGCGGCATCGTTGCCGGGATCTATGCGCTGAAGGTGCTCAAGAACCAGGACTTCAAGAACTACGCGCAGATTACATTCCTGCTCGACGCCAGCGAAGAAACCGGCTCGGACGCCGCCACCGACCTGATCAAGAAAACCGCCAAGGCCCATGACGTGACCCTCAACCTTGAACCGGGGCGCCCGGCCGATGGTTTGGTGGTGTGGCGCAAGGGCAGTGCCACGGCGCTGGTGGAGGTCAAGGGCAAGGCGTCCCACGCCGGTGTCGCGCCGGAACTGGGGCGCAATGCGGCGATGGAAGCCGCGCACCAGATTCTGCAACTGGGCAAGCTCGGCGACGCGGAAAAGAAAACCACCATCAACTTCACGGTGATCAAGGCCGGCGACCGGACCAATGTGATTCCCGACCAGGCGAGCGCCAAGGCGGATGTGCGGGCGGCGGTGCCGGAAGAGTTCGACCGCATCGAAAAAGACCTGGCCCGGGTGTCACAGGACAAGTTGATCGCCGACACCGAAGTCACCACCAGCCTCAAGCGCGGCCTGCCACCGATGCCGCAAACGGCGGAGTCGGACCGGTTGATGGCCATGGCCCAAGGCATCTATGGCGAACTGGGGCGCAAACTGACTGAAGAAGGCAGCGGTGGGGCGGCGGATGCCAGCCTGTCGGCCGGGGTTGGTACGCCGACGTTGGATGGTTTCGGCATCGTGGGTGGCAACATCCATACGCCGGAGGAATACGCTGAGGTTGAGAGTGTGGTGCCAAGGATCTATCTGCTGTCGCGGATGATCATGGAGTTGGCGGGGCGGTAAAGCGCTATGTCGTCCTGTGGGAGCGAGCTTGCTCGCGAAAGCGATCTGTCTGTCGATCAAGTGTTGACTGACACACAGCCTTCGCGAGCAAGCTCGCTCCCACAGGGGAATGTGCTGCAGCGGCTAGCGCGCTTCGACGTTGTCCAGCGCTCGGTTTGCCAGTTGCCCACTCAATTCGATCAATTGCTGGATGCCCAGGACAATGTGACGCCTTGAACCTCCCAGATCGAAGGCCAGGTCGCCGAGCATGGCGTTGGCCGAGGCCAGGGTTTCGCTGAGGTTGGCGAGCAGGGATTCGGTGTTGGCTTGAACATGGATGAAACTCCTTGGTAATTGGAGCCGCAACCTTTTGCTACCAAACATTAGGTGGCGGCTATACGCAGGTTGGTAGACCGGGTACCAAGGCAAACCCAGCGCGCCACAAGGGCGCCCCGCGCACAGCCGCCATAATAAATATGCCGGAGCCGTGCGCCTTAGTTTTACCCGGGCTACCAAACCCGATCGCTGATTTTCAGCGACCCGGAAACGATAAAGCCCTGGCCCCAAGGCGCACAAGCCGGCGGATTCTGGCGTAGTTGTAGGCAATGGCGCAAGACGACGGAGCTTGGTCCTACGCCGAAACCAACGCGATAAACGCCGAGCTTTTGTGGCGAGGGAGCTTGCTCCCGCTCGGCTGCGCAGCAGTCGTAAAACCGGCTGGCGCGATTTGCCTGGAGGACCGCGTCAGCTCATGTTGGGGCGGCTGCGCCACCCAGCGGGAGCAAGCTCCCTCGCCACAAAAGCGGGTTCGCTTTTTGATGGCGTCGGTTCAGTAAACCCAAACCTCCACCCGCCGATTCCGAACCCTGCCTTCATCCTCGCTGTTGGCCGCCACCGGCATCAATGCGCCGAAGCCCCGTACCTCTCGCAGCGCCACACCGTATTTGACCAGTTCACGCCGCACCGCCATGGCCCGCAGTTTGGACAGAAGGTCGGCCCGCGCCGGGTCGTCCTTGGCGTCGCCAAAACCCACCAGCGTCACGCGTCGATCGGTTTTGCCATGCTGCTTTATATAGTCGAGCACGCGGCCCAGGTCTTGATGGGCCTTGTTGTCCAGGCTGGCGCTGCCTTCTTCGAAGCGGAAGTTCACGGTCAAGCGTTGGGCGTGGCGGCTCAGGGCCTGGTAACCCTCGGGCATCAGTGCATTCGGCGTGACGGCCATGGCCTGGACGGTTTGGGCGATAAACCCGTTGGCGGCGACGATGGCCTGGCCTTTGTCGCTTTGGGTGAACGCCACCAGCGCCTCGGCCCACGAATTGGTTGCCTGGGGCGGTAAATAAAAGAACAGGCGCCGGGACAAGGGGTAGTCCTCGGTGGCAATCAGGTTGTTCAACGGCAACATGGGTTGGGAATCCCCGTCGACAATCGCCAGTGCCTTGGCCTGGCGCACATAGGGCAAACCGATGAAGCCGATGCCTTGCGGGTCCTGGCTGACAGCGTCGGACAACTGTTCGCTGGATTCGAAGCGCCGTGCTGAAGGATCCAGCCGTTTGCCCTGTCGGCCGAGGACCAGTTCCTTGAAGGTATCGTAGGTGCCGGACTGTTCATCCCGGGCATACAGATGAATCGGCCCACCCACACCGCCCACGGCTTCCCAGGTTTTCCCCTCGCCGCTGAAGATCCGCGCCAGTTGAACGGTATCGAGCTGACGCAACGGGTTCTGCGGATGAAGAATAATCGCCAGGCCATCAATGGCGATGACCTGCTCGGCGGTGGGACTTTTCAGGTCGCCCAGGGACGACAGTTCCTTCAGCTCGCTGTCCTTGATCGGTCGCGAAGAGGCGGCCAGGTCGGCGTTGCCCTGCTTGAGGGCGGCGAATCCGGTGCTGGAGCCGTGGGCCGCGATGTCCACTTCCACCCGCCGGCCATCGGCGGTCTGGCCGACGATGCGCTGTTCGTTGTCGTGACCGGTGATTTCGCTGCTGACCCTGAGCAGCCCCTGATCTTCCATCAAACCCCTGACCAGCGCCGGCCCGAGCGCCGCGCCGATGGTGTTGGAACCTTGGAGGCGCAGGGCCGGGCCCTGTTCGGGAATGGGCAAACTGCCGGCCGATGCCATGAACGGCAGCCAGAGGCCGATGAAAAAGACAACGCACAGCCGCATGCCGGCACCTGCTGAACCCGAGGAAGTGCCGGAAGATTAAGTCAGTCAGGTTACTGAAAGGTGACAGGGTTGCGACTTGTCGGGCGCGGCAGGGCAATGGGCACCATCAGAAGTTTCTGTGGGAGCAAAGCTTGCTCGCGATGCAGGCGGCACGGTTCAACTGAAAGGCCGTGTCATCGTTCATCGCGAGCAAGCTTTGCTCCCACAGGGGCTTTGTGTGCGCCAGTCAGCTCAACTGCAACCAGATCGGCGCATGGTCCGACGGTTTTTCCATGCCCCGCAGTTCGTAGTCCACGCCGGCATCCTTGATCCGTGGCAGCAGGCCATGGGAGGTGAGGATCAGGTCGATGCGCAGGCCGCGCTTGGGCTCGTCCTCGAAACCGCGGCTGCGGTAGTCGAACCAGCTGAAGCGGTCGGTGACGTCCGGGTTCAGGTGGCGGAAGCTGTCCACCAGGCCCCAGTTCTTCAGGCGCGCCATCCATTCGCGTTCTTCCGGCAGGAAGCTGCATTTGCCGGTTTTCAGCCAGCGCTTCATGTTGTCCGGGCCGATGCCGATGTCGCAGTCTTCCGGAGAAATGTTCACGTCGCCCATTACCACCACCGGCTGGTCGTTGCTGAAGCGGCTTTCCAGCAATTGCTGCAAATCGCTGTAGAAACGTTCCTTGGCCGGGAATTTGGTCGGGTGGTCGCGGCTTTCACCTTGTGGGAAATAACCGTTCATGATGGTCACCGGCACGCCGTTGGCATCGGCGAAGGTGCCCCAGATGAAGCGCCGCTGGGCGTCCTCGTCGTCGCCCTCGAAGCCCTTGTACAGGCTCAGTGGCGCCTGGCGGGAGAGCAGGGCGACGCCGTAATGGCCCTTTTGCCCGTGGTAATGCACGTGGTAGCCCAGGGCCTGCACCTCGGCCAGGGGAAATTGTTCGTCGTGGACCTTGGTTTCCTGCAGCCCGATCACGTCCGGCTGGTGCTTCTCGATCAGCGCCGCCAACTGATGGGGGCGGGCGCGCAGCCCGTTGATGTTGAAGGAGACGATCTTCATGGTCGGCTGTCCTGGCAAAACTGCGATGCTAGCTGACATGTGGGAACGGGGCCAGCGTGGCAGTAGGACAAATGCACTGCTAATGTCCTTTGCATGTAGGAACGATCACGACCCTATCGGGTTCGTACTCAATAAGAGCAGGGCCTCACCGAGCCTCGCCCCAGGAGATCCAACGCCATGCCCGAAACTGCAACCGCCATCGCCGATGTCCATATGCTCGACAGCGGTTATTCCCGTGAAGCCCGTTCGTTGCTGTACCAGGCCTATCGCCATGAGCCGACCTTCAGCTACCTGTTCGAATCCGAGCGTCCCGGTTATGAACAGCGGGTACGGGCCACGGTGCGTGAGTTGGTCAAGCAGCATTTTCTCCAGGACCTGCCGGCCATCGGCCTGCTGGTCAACGATCGGCTGATCGGCATCGCCCTGATCGCTCCGCCGCAGCGGCGCCTGGGCATCACCGAAAGCTGGGCCTGGCGCCTGCGCATGGTCTTGAGCACCGGTTTTCGTTGCACCCGGCGCTACCTGGAATACCACGCCGCGGTGCTGGCCTGCCTGCCGTCGGATGCGGTTCATGTATTGCCTCTGCTGGGGGTGCACCCACAGTTCCAGGGCAAGCATTTCGGCGAACAGTTGCTCGAAGCGGTGCATAACTGGTGTGCGGTGGATGAGCATTCCCAGGGCGTGGTGCTGGACACCGGTAACCCGCGTTACCTTGAGTTTTATAAACGCCAGGGTTACGAGGAAATCGGCGAAGTGGCGGTAGGACCGATCCGCGAGCATGTGTTCTTCCACGCCAACCCGCAGGTTCTGCAAAGCGCAACGGCATAATCGGTCGAACTTTTGCGAAATGTCCGGCTCTATCAAACACCTACGCTCGTGATAGCATCCGCGCCATGAACCTCCCAGGAAGAATGACCAGTGGCGCGCTCTTGCTGTCCATCAGCTGCGCGGCGCTGGCAAACAGTGAATTGGAAGTACGCGTCAAGCCGTCCAACGATGAACTCAAGGCCAACGTAGAAGGTTATATCGGCGGCGTGGGTGATCGCGACGAGGAGGCCTTGCTGCGCTTCAGCCGTGGTGCCGAGGAGCAGGCGCGCAAGGCCGCCCAGGCGCTGGGCTACTACCAGCCGCAGATCGACAGTGAGGTCAAGGGTGGCAAGGACCCACGCCTGGTGCTGACCATCGACCCCGGCGAGCCTGTGCATTTGCGCAACGTCACCGTGCGCATCGACGGCCCCGCGGCATCGCTCAAAGCCTTTCGCGTACCCAGCAACTCCGCCCTCAAGCCCGGCGCGGTGCTCAACCATGGCCGTTACGAAGACGCCAAGCGGATCATCCAGAACCAGGCCTCGCGCTATGGTTTTTTCAGCGGGCGCTTCACCCGGCAAAAACTCTTGGTGGACCCCCAGGCGGGCATCGCCGACATCGAGCTGATCTACGACAGCGGCCCGCGCTATGCCTTGGGCCCGGTGAGTTTTGAGGGCGACACGCCGTTCGACGAAGATCTGTTGCAGCGCATGGTGCCGTTCAAGGCTGGCACGGCGTACGACTCCGAACTCATTGCAGAGCTCAACCAGGCCCTGCAATCGAGCGGCTATTTCGAAGGCGTGCGCGTGGATGCCGCGCCCACCGCCGCCACCGATAACGTGATCCCGGTGGCGGTCAAGCTCGACACGCGCAAGCCGCGCACCATGGGCCTGGGCCTGGGGTTTTCCACCGACGTCGGGCCCAGGGCCAAAGCCAACTGGACGCGCCACTGGGTCAACCCCCAGGGCCACAGCTATGGCTGGGAAGCGGAAGTGTCGGCGCCCCGGCAGAACGTCGGCCTGTGGTACGACGTGCCTCTGGACCCGCCGCTGACCGACAAGATGCGCTACGCCGGCGGTTATCAATATGAAGAACTGGCCGGCACCGACAGCCTCAGTAAACTGCTCACCGTGGGCCCGGAATGGCACAGCAAGTTGCCGAGCGGCTGGCAGCGGGTGGTGTCGCTCAAATGGCAGCGCGAGGAGTATCGCCTCGGCGACGATGCGGGCTTGAGCACGCTGCTGATGCCGGGCGTGAGTTATTCCTACCTGCGCAGCGACAACCGCATCGATCCGCACAACGGCTACCGTTTGCAGTTCGACACCAAGGTCGCCAAGGAAGGGCTGGCCTCGGACAACAACCTTTTATACGGCACCGCCATGGTCAAGGGCCTGACCACGGTGTTCGACAAGCATCGCTTGCTGGCCCGGGCGCAGATCGGCGGCAGCGCCACCAATGGCTACAAATCCATCCCGCCGTCCCTGCGCTTTTTTGCCGGTGGCGACCAGAGCGTGCGGGGCTATGACTACCAGAGCCTGTCGCCGGAAAACGCCGAGGGTGACCGCATCGGTGGTCGCTACATGGTCGCCGGCAGCCTCGAATATCAATATTCCATCGCGGAAAAATGGCGGGTGGCGACGTTCATCGACCAGGGCAACTCGTTTAACAGCCTCGAACTGCCGAGCCTCAAGACCGGCGTGGGCGTCGGCGTGCGCTGGGTTTCGCCGGTGGGCCCGATCCGCCTCGACCTGGCCCATGCGATGGACGACGACGGCGGCATCCGCTTGCACTTTTCCATGGGGCCTGAGCTGTGACGCGTGGTTTGAAGATAACGCTGCTGGCGCTCGCCGGGGGCCTGCTGGCGGTCGTGCTGGCCTTGAGCGTTGTGCTGGGCACGGCATTCGGCAGCCGCTGGGCCCTCGGCCTGGTGCCGGGGCTGACCGTGGAGAATTTCCAGGGCCGGCTGGGCGGGCAGTGGAGCGCCGATCACGTGCTGTGGCAGCAGGATGCCAGTCGGGTGGAGGTGGATCGGCTGATATTCGCCTGGTCGCCGCTGTGCCTGGCACGCATGACCCTGTGCATCGAACAGCTCAAGGCCGACCAGGTTGCCTTGCAATTGCCAGCCTCTGCCGATGAACCGAGCAGCGGCCCGATCAGCTTGCCGGACCTGGACTTGCCGCTCGCCATCGAGCTGGGCGATGTGCAGGTCGGCAGCCTGTCGTTCAACGGCAGCGAGCAGCTCAAGGGCCTGCAATTGGTTGCCCATTGGACCGCCGAGGGCATGCAGATCGATTCGGTGCAATTGCAGCGCGATGAGCTGAGCCTGAAACTCTCCGGCCTGCTCAAGCCGGGCGGCGACTGGCCGTTGAACGCCGAGGGCCGGTTGACCTTACCGGCGCCGGGTGCCACGCCCTGGGCCCTGGACCTGAAAGTCGACGGCAACCTGCTCAAGATCCTCAACCTCAAGGCCGACAGCAGTGGTTACCTGCAAGGCCAGTTGAGCGGTGAACTGCAACCGCTGGCGGACAACCTGCCCGCCAAGGTGCGTATCAGCGCCGATGGCTTCAAGGCCAGTGCCGATCTGCCCGACACGCTGTTGCTCAATCAGCTGGAATTGACCGGCGAAGGCAATTTGAAAAACGGTTATCAACTGCTCGGCAAGGCGACACTGCCCGCCGAGAAAGGGCCGGTGGCGTTGTTGCTGCAAGGCACGGTGGACGCCAATGGCGCGCAGATCGCCGGCCTGGATCTGGATGCCGGCGCTCAGCAAAGCCTGAAACTCAGCGGCCAAGTGGACTGGCGCGAAGGCCTGCGCGCCGAAGCGAAAGTCGCCTGGCTGGATTTTCCCTGGCATCGCCTCTATCCGCTGATCGACGAGCCGCAGGTGACGTTGCGCAGCTTCGACGGCGAAGTCTCCTACACCGATGGCCAATACCTGGGCAACTTCCAGGCTGCGCTGGACGGACCTGCCGGGGCCTTCAGCCTGGGCAGCCCGTTCAGCGGCGACCTGACGCAAATCCACTTGCCGCAGCTCAAGCTCGCGGCGGGACAGGGCAAGGCCGAAGGGCACCTGAGCCTGCAGTTTGCCGAGGGCATCGCCTGGGACACGGCGCTGCAACTGTCGGCCATCAACCCGGCGTATTGGCTTGGCGAGTTGCCTGGGACCCTGGCCGGGCCGTTGCGCAGCAAAGGGATGATGAAGAACGACCGCCTCGATCTCGACGCGGACCTGGACCTCAAGGGCAAACTGCGTGGCCAGCCAGCGGTGCTCCAGGCCAAGGCCAGCGGCGCTGGCGAGCAGTGGAACCTCAGTGCGCTGGATATTCGCCTGGGTGATAACCGCATCAACGGCAGTGCCAGCCTGCAAGAGAAACTGACCGGCCAGATCGACATCAAGCTCGCACGCCTGGCGCAGCTCTGGCCGCAATTGCGCGGCCAAGTCGTCGGCCGTGTCGACGTCGCCGGCACGCTCAAGGCCCCCCAAGGCAAGCTCGGCCTGCAAGGCACGCAACTGGCTTTCCAGGACAATCGCCTGCAAAGCCTGAACCTGGACGCGACCCTCGACGGCGCCCAGCGCGGCAAGCTCGACCTCAAGGCCAGCGGCATCCGTGTCGGCGAAACGTCACTGGGCGTGCTGACGGTCAGCGGCCAGGGCGATATCAAACAGCAGAAGCTCAACCTGGACCTGCAAGGGCCGCAGCTCGACACGACCCTGGCCCTCGATGGCGCCCTCGACCAGGGCAATTGGCGCGGGCGCCTGGCCAGCGGCCACGTGCAGGCCGGCGGTCAAGCCTGGCGCCTGCAAGCCCCGGCGAAACTGGAGCGCCTGGCCGATGGCACGCTCAATGTCGGCGCTCATTGCTGGCGTTCCGGCGTGGCCAGCCTGTGCGGCGAAGACCAGCGGCTGATGCCGGAGCCGAAGCTGCGCTATCACCTCAAGCAGTTCCCCATCGAAAGCCTGGCCCAGTGGATGCCCAAGGATTTTGCCTGGCAGGGGCGGCTCAACGCGGACCTGCAACTGGACCTGCCGGCCAGCGGCCCGAATGGCCGGGTCCTGGTGGACGCCAGCGGCGGTACTTTACGGATTCGGGACAAGGAGGGCGATAAGGCGCAATGGCTGGACTTCCCCTACCAGACTCTCACGCTCAACAGTCGCCTGACCTCCAAGCGCATCGACACCGACCTGAATTTTGTCGGCGCCAGGCTCGGCGAACTGATGCTGCAGGCGCAGATCAACCCGCTGCCGGCCAGCAAACCCTTGAGCGGTTCGTTCCGCCTGACCGGCCTGGACCTGTCCGTGGCCCGGCCATTCGTGCCGATGGTGGAAACCCTCACCGGTCACCTGAACGGCAGCGGGACCTTGTCCGGTGGTTTGCTCGCGCCCCAGGTCAACGGCAACCTGGTGCTCAGCGACGGCGAAGTGTCTGGCCCGGAGCTGCCGGTCAGCCTCGAAGCCTTGCAGATGCGGGCAACGATTACCGGCGAAGCGGTGCAGCTCAATGGCAATTGGAAAAGTGGCAAGAGCGGGCAGGGCAGCTTGAACGGCAACATCGGCTGGGGCGACGCCCTGACCATGAACCTGGCCCTCAAGGGCTCGCAACTGCCGGTCACCGTCGAGCCTTATGCGGTGCTCGACGTGGCGCCTGACCTCAACATCACCATGCAGGGTGAGCGGCTTTCCATTGCCGGCAAGGTCCTGGTGCCCAAAGGCGAGATCACCGTCCGCGAACTGCCGCCGTCCACTGTCAAGGTCTCGGATGACACGGTGATCGTCGGCCACCAGACCGAAGAGGGCAAGGCGCCGCTGGCCATGGCGATGGACATCGACGTGATCGTCGGCCAGGACAAACTTGCGTTCTCGGGTTTCGGCCTGACCGCCAACGTGCAGGGCCAGGTCCACATCGGTGACAACATGGACACCCGCGGCGAGCTCTGGCTCAACGACGGTCGTTATCGGGCCTATGGGCAACGGCTGACGGTGCGACGGGCGCGGCTGCTGTTTGCCGGCCCCATCGACCAGCCCTACCTGGACATCGAAGCGATCCGCCAGACCGACGACGTGATCGCCGGTATCCGCTTGAGCGGCAGCGCCGAGCAGCCGGCCACGCAAATTTTCTCGGAACCGGCCATGAGCCAGGAGCAGGCATTGTCCTACCTGGTGCTGGGCCGACCGCTGAGCACCACCGGCGAGGACAACAACATGCTCGCCCAGGCGGCGTTGGGCCTGGGGTTGATGGGCAGCTCGGGGGTGACCAGCAGCCTGGCCAATAACCTGGGGATCGAGGATTTCCAGCTCGACACCCAGGGCAGCGGCAATGCCACCAGCGTGGTCGCCAGCGGCAACCTGTCGGAAAAACTCAGCCTGCGCTACGGCGTTGGCGTGTTCGAACCGGCCAACACCATCGCCCTGCGCTACAAGCTCAGCAAGAAGGTTTACCTCGAAGCCGCGAGCGGCGTCGCCAGCTCGCTGGACATCTTCTACAAACGCGATTTCTAACCCCGTCCCCCCAATCCTATGAAAGCTGAGCTTGCTCCCACAGGACCAGCTCCCACACAATTTATGTGGATAGCAAGCTAACTATTTGTTTGACATTTGCTGCCTAAGCAGTAATATCTCGACACACATTCACTGCCTAGGCAGCAAACGGTGGTCAGATGAAGCATTTCACCCCAGACGATTTTCACAATTGCCATCTCGGCATGCTGCTCGGCCGCGCCGCGCTGCTCAAGGACCGGATCATCGACACCCACATGGAACCGGTCGGCATCACCGCCGCGCAGTTCAAGGTGTTGATCATCATGGCCCAGCACGGCATCGACACGCCCGCCGAGCTGTGCCGGTACCTGTCCCTGGACAGCGGCTCGATGACGCGGATGCTCGATCGCCTGGAGCAGAAAGGTTTCCTCGCCCGCCAGCGCTCGGTGGATGACCGTCGGCAAGTGCTGCTGGTGCTGACCGAAGCCGGCCAGGCCCTGGCGGATCGCTTGCCCGTTATCGGCGCCGACGCCATGAACCAGTTGGCCAGCGCCATCAGCCGCGAGGAGCTGCAAACCCTCGAACAGATCCTCAAGAAAATGCTGCTCGCCGCCGGTGACCCCATCACTGTGCTGCGATTGGGGGACAAATGAAGCGTAAAACCTTGCGTACCCGATTAAGCCTGGTGGTCTTGGCGATGAGCCTGGCGGGCTGTGCCAGCTACAGCGGCCTGAAGACCGAAGGCGTCAGCCTCGAGGCCCAGAGCCTCAAGGCCGGGCAATCCCTGAACGGTGTCACGCTGTCGCCGGCCGCGTGGCCAAAAAGCGATTGGTGGAAAAGCCTCGGCGACCCACAACTCGACGGCCTGATCCGTGAAGCCCTGCGCGATAGCCCGGACATGCAGATCGCCAGTGCCCGGGTGCATCAGGCCAGTGCCGCCGCCTACGCCGCCAACGCGGCGCGCCTGCCGACCCTGGATGCCAGTGGCGGCGCCAGTCGTTCGCGCTTGTCCCGTGACCAGGACCCGCAAGGGCAGGGCGGGGCGTACAGCACCCTGCGCACGTTAGGTGTGGACTTCAATTACAACTTCGACCTCTGGGGTGGCCAGCGTGCCGCCTGGGAAGCCGCCCTGGGCCAGGCCCGCGCCGCCGAGATCGATCGCCAGGCCGCGCAACTGACCCTGGCCGCCGACGTGGCCCGGGCCTATAGCGACCTGGGCCAGGCCCACATTATTTATGACCTGGCCGCCGAGGACCTCAAGCGCACCCGGCAGATGCTCGACCTGGGCAAACGCCGTCTCACTGCCGGGATCGACAGCGAATATCAGTTCCAGCAGACCGAAAGCCTGGAAGCCAGCGCCGATGCAACCCTGATCGACGCGGAGAAACGCCTGCAAAGCGCCAAGATCGCCCTGGCGGTGCTGCTGGGCAAAGGCCCGGATCGCGGCAGTGAAATCGCCCGGCCCAACGTGCTGCAAGCCAGCGCGGTCGCCTTGCCATCGAACCTGCCGGCCGAGTTGCTGGGGCGGCGTCCGGACCTGGTCGCGGCACGTTGGCGGGTCGAGGCGGCGAGCAAGGACATCGAGGCCGGCAAGACCAACTTCTACCCCAATCTCAACTTGAGCGCAGCCGCCGGAACCCGCTCGTTGCTGGGCGATGCGATGTTCGGTTCGGCCAGTCGCTTCTTCAATGTGGGGCCAACGGTGTCGCTGCCGATCTTCGACGGCGGCCGCTTGCGGGCGGACCTGGATGCCCGGGACGCCGATTACGACCTGGCGGTGGCGCAGTACAACAAGAGCCTGGTCACGGCCCTTGGCGATGTCAGCGACACCATTAACCAATTGCGTGACATCGCTCGCCAGATCGGCGCCCAGCAACATGCCACCGATATCGCACAGAGCTCCTACGACACGGTGGTCCAGCGCTACGGCTCGGGCATCGGAAATTACCTGGACGTGCTGAGCATCGAGCAGCAATTGCTCCAGGCCCAGCGCCAACTGGCGAACCTGAATGCCGAGCAGATCGATTTGTCGATCCAACTGATGCAGGCCCTGGGCGGTGGTTTCGAGGCCCAGACCCTGGCGGCGGCCACCCCGGCCTCTACCACGCCAAATAACTGATTCGAGGTACTTGTCATGGCGACTGCCGAAACGACTCAATCCGAACATGCGCAAGACAGCCACCCACGCAAGCGCAAGGTCATGCTGCTGACACTGACGCTGCTGGTCATTCTTTCGGGCCTGGGCGTCTGGGCCTGGCACGAACTGTATGGTCGCTGGAGCGAAAGCACCGACGATGCCTATGTGAACGGCAACGTGGTGGAAATCACGCCGCTGGTCACCGGCACCGTGGTGAGCATCGGGGCCGACGACGGCGACCTGGTGCGTGAAGGCCAGGTGCTGGTGCAGTTCGACCCGAACGACGCCGAAGTCGGGCTGCAAAGTGCCCAGGCCAACCTGGCCCGGACCGTGCGCCAGGTGCGTGGTTTGTACAGCAATGTCGATGGCATGCGGGCGCAGGTCAATGCGCAAGAGGCCGAAGTGCAGAAGGCCCAGGAAAACTACAGCCGACGCAAGAACCTGGCGGCCGGCGGGGCGATTTCCAAGGAGGAACTGTCTCACGCCCGGGATGACCTGACCTCGGCGCAGAACGCCTTGGCCAATGCCCGGCAACAGCTCAAGACCACCAGCGCCTTGGTGGACGATACCGTGGTGTCGTCCCATCCCGACGTGCAGTCCGCCGCCGCGCAGTTGCGCCAGGCCTTCCTGGCCAACGCCCGCAGTACCTTGATCGCACCGGTTACCGGTTATGTCGCCAAGCGCACCGTGCAACTGGGCCAACGGGTGCAGCCGGGTACGGCGTTGATGGCGGTGATCCCGCTGGATCAGCTGTGGATCGACGCCAACTTCAAGGAAACCCAACTGCGCGACATGCGCATCGGCCAGCCGGTGGACATCGAAGCCGACCTGTACGGCAGCGATGTGAAGTACAGCGGCACCATCGACAGCCTTGGCGCCGGGACCGGCAGCGCGTTTGCCTTGCTACCGGCGCAGAACGCCACCGGTAACTGGATCAAGATCGTCCAGCGAGTGCCGGTGCGCATCCACATCAATGCCCAGGAGCTGGCCAAGCATCCGCTGCGGGTTGGCCTGTCGACCCTGGTCAACGTCGACCTGCACGACCAGAGCGGCCCGGTACTGGCCCAACAGCCACCGCAGAAAGCGTCGTTCAGCACCCAGGTCTACGACCGGCAGTTGGCCGATGCCGACGCGATGATCGCCCGCCTGATCCATGACAACAGCGCGGTGGCCAGCAAGACCGCGCAGCGCTGATCGCAATTGCAGGCCAGCCTCTGAAATCTGTGGGAGCAAGGCTGTGTGGGAGCAAGACCCTGTGGGAGCAAGGCTTGCCCGCGAAACAGTCACCTTGATTTCTGAAAGACCGCATCGCCTGTTTCGCGAGCAAGCTTTGCTCCCACACAGCCTTGCTCCCACAGGGTTTAAGGATCTTGCTCCCACAGGGTTTGGGTCTTGTCCTAAGGGATTTCGCCATCTTCGCTTCATAGGATTTTCGCAATGAGCAATAACGCGTCTTTCACGCCGCCCAGCCTGTTGCTCAGCACCATCGGGCTGTCGCTGGCGACGTTCATGCAAGTGCTCGACACCACCATTGCCAACGTCGCCTTGCCGACCATTTCCGGCAACCTGGGCGTCAGCTCGGAGCAGGGCACTTGGGTGATCACCTCGTTCGCGGTGAGCAACGCCATCGCCCTGCCGCTCACCGGCTGGCTGAGCCGGCGGTTTGGCGAGGTGAAGCTGTTTTTGTGGGCGACGATGCTGTTCGTGCTTGCTTCGTTCTTGTGTGGTATTTCCACCTCGATGCCGGAGCTGATTGGCTTTCGCGTGCTCCAGGGGCTGGTGGCCGGGCCGTTGTACCCGATGACCCAGACCTTGCTGATAGCCGTGTACCCGCCGGCCAGGCGCGGCATGGCCCTGGCGTTGCTGGCGATGGTCACGGTGGTGGCGCCGATTGCCGGGCCGATCCTCGGTGGCTGGATCACCGACAGCTACAGCTGGCCGTGGATTTTCTTCATTAACGTGCCCATCGGCCTCTTCGCGACGCTCGTGGTGAAACAGCAGCTCAAGGCGCGGCCGGTGGTCACCAGCCATCAACCAATGGACTACGTGGGGCTGATCACGCTGATCATCGGGGTCGGCGCGCTCCAGGTGATCCTCGACAAAGGCAACGACCTGGACTGGTTCGAATCGAACTTCATCATCATCGGTGCGCTGATTTCGATCATTGCCCTGGCGGTGTTCGTGATCTGGGAAATGACCGACCGTCATCCGGTGGTCAATCTTCGGCTGTTCGCCTATCGCAACTTTCGCATCGGCACCATTGTGCTGGTGGGGGGCTACGCCGGGTTCTTCGGCATCAACCTGATCCTGCCGCAGTGGTTGCAGACACAGATGGGCTACACCGCCACCTGGGCCGGGCTGGCGGTGGCGCCCATCGGTATCCTGCCGGTGCTGATGTCGCCTTTCGTCGGCAAGTACGCCCACCGGTTCGACCTGCGCGTGTTGGCCGGGCTGGCGTTCCTGGCCATCGGCCTGAGCTGCTTCATGCGCGCCGGGTTCACCAACGAGGTGGATTTCCAGCACATTGCGCTGGTGCAGTTGTTCATGGGCATCGGCGTGGCGCTGTTCTTCATGCCGACCCTGAGCATCCTGATGTCGGACCTGCCGCCGCACCAGATTGCCGACGGCGCGGGGCTGGCGACGTTCCTGCGGACCCTGGGCGGCAGCTTTGCCGCGTCCCTGACCACCTGGATCTGGATCCGCCGGGCCGACCAACATCACGCCTACTTGAGTGAAAGCATCAGCACCTTCGAGCCGGCCACCCGCGAGGCACTCAACCAGCTCGGCGGCGCGAGTGCCCCGGCCTATGCCCAGCTCGACCAGATCCTCAACAGCCAGGCGTACATGCTCTCCACCGTGGATTACTTCACGCTGCTGGGGTGGGCATTCATGGGGTTGATCGTGCTGGTGTGGCTGGCGAAGCCGCCGTTTGCGGCGAAGGCTGGGCCTGCATCGGCGGGGCACTGATCCACACACAAAACCCTGCGGGAGCGTACCTGTGGGAGCAAGGCTTGCCCGCGATACAGGCGACATGGTTCAACTGCAAGACCGTGTCATCGTTCATCGCGAGCAAGCTTTGCTCCCACAGGCTCCCACAGGATCTGTGTAGGCTTTAGGTGCTTGGCAACGCCAACTGCGCATTACCAAACCCAAACGGCGCCAACGCAAAGCCCTGTTCGTCCACCTGCAACGCCCAGCCTTGCTTGTCCCAATCCCCCAGCACAATGCGCCGGGCGGCGTGTTCGCCCAGTTGCAACTTGTGGATGGCAGGACGATGGGTGTGGCCGTGGATCAAGGTCTTCACGCCGTATTGCTGCATGATCCGCGGGATCTCTTCGGGCGTGACGTCGACGATGTCATTGGCTTTCATGCGTGTCTGCGTGCGGCTTTCGCTGCGCAGTTTGCGCGCCAGTTTCTGGCGGCTGCCCAGCGGCAGGTGCCGCAGGATGAACAGCGTCACGGGATTGCGCAGCCAGCGCCGCAGCTTCATGTAGCCTTCGTCGCGGGTGCAGAGGCTGTCGCCGTGCATCAGCAGCACCGGCTCGCCGTTGAACTGCACGACACTCGGGTCCTTGAGCAGGGTGCAGCCGGCCGCTTTGCAAAAGGCCTGCCCCAGCATGAAGTCGCGATTGCCGTGCATCAGGAAGATGGCCGTGCCGCTGTCGCTCAATTCGCGCAGGGCCTGGCAGATGGAACGCTGGAACGGCGTCATGGCATCGTCGCCGATCCAGGCTTCGAAAAAGTCGCCCAGAATGTACAACGCTTGCGCCGAGCGGGCGCGTGTGGCGAGTAAATCCAGAAACGCCCGGGTGATGTCCGGGCGCTCCTCTTCCAGATGCAAGTCTGAAATCAGCAATATCACTCAACGATCTCGGCTTTCTCGATGATCACGTCTTCTGCCGGGACGTCCTGGTGGCCGGCCTTGGACGTGGTGGCGACGCCTTTGATCTTGTCGACCACGTCGGTGCCTTCGATCACTTCACCGAACACTGCATAGCCCCAACCCTGTACGGTCTTGGCGCTGTGGTTCAGGAAGCTGTTGTCCGCCACGTTGATGAAGAACTGCGCGGAGGCCGAATGCGGCTCCATGGTACGGGCCATGGCAACGCTGTACTTTTTGTTCGGCAGGCCGTTGTCGGCTTCGTTCTGGATGCTTGGGCGCTTGTCTTTCTTTTCCTTCATGCCTGGCTCGAAACCGCCGCCCTGGATCATGAAGTTGCCGATGACGCGGTGGAACACGGTGTTTTCGTAGTGGCCGGCGTTGACGTACTCGATGAAGTTGGCCACGGTCAGCGGCGCCTTCTCGGCATTCAGTTGCAGAACGATGTCACCGTGGTTGGTGGTCAGTTTGACTTTGCTCATGATCGGTACTCTTTCAAGGAATTCGTGGGTTTCGGGGCTTCACTGCCCGCAACCGGTCTGGCTGTAATCGGCCAGGCTGGGCAGTTTAGCGTGCCGGGCACGAATTTCGAGGCTGTTTTTCATCTGGCCGTCGATTAAATTCAATCGTTTGCCGGCCTGGCCTGTCAGGTGCTTGACAGCATCGGCTATGATACGGGCTTTGATTTATCAGGCCGCACCCGGCCGCGCACTTGTCTGTTCAAGGATCCTATGAGCAAGCCCACTGTCGACCCTACCTCGAATTCCAAGACCGGCCCGGCCGTGCCGGTCAACTTCCTGCGCCCGATCATCCAGGCGGACCTGGACTCGGGTAAGCACACACAGATCGTCACTCGCTTCCCACCAGAACCCAACGGCTACCTGCACATCGGCCATGCCAAGTCGATCTGCGTGAACTTCGGCCTGGCCCAGGAGTTCGGCGGCGTCACGCACCTGCGTTTCGACGACACCAACCCGGCCAAGGAAGACCAGGAATACATCGACGCGATCGAAAGCGACGTCAAGTGGCTGGGTTTCCAATGGTCCGGTGAGGTGCGCTACGCCTCGCAATATTTCGACCAGTTGCACGACTGGGCCGTGGAACTGATCAAGGCCGGCAACGCCTACGTGTGCGACCTGACCCCCGAGCAGGCCAAGGAATACCGTGGCAGCCTGACCGAGCCGGGCAAGAACAGCCCGTACCGTGACCGCAGCGTGGAAGAGAACCTGGACCTGTTCGCCCGCATGCGCGCCGGTGAGTTCCCGGACGGCGCACGGGTGCTGCGTGCCAAGATCGACATGGCTTCGCCGAACATGAACCTGCGCGACCCGATCATGTACCGCATCCGTCACGCCCATCACCACCAGACCGGCGACAAATGGTGCATCTACCCCAACTATGACTTCACCCACGGCCAGTCGGACGCCATCGAAGGCATCACACATTCGATCTGCACCCTGGAGTTCGAAAGCCATCGTCCGTTGTACGAGTGGTTCCTCGAGCACCTGCCGGTGCCGGCCACCCCGCGCCAGTACGAATTCAGCCGCCTGAACCTGAACTACACCATCACCAGCAAGCGCAAGCTCAAGCAACTGGTGGACGAGAAACACGTCAACGGCTGGGACGACCCGCGCATGTCGACGCTGTCGGGCTTCCGTCGTCGCGGCTACACGCCCAAGTCGATCCGCAATTTCTGCGAAATGGTCGGCACCAACCGTTCCGACGGCGTGGTGGACTTCGGCATGCTGGAATTCAGCATCCGTGACGACCTCGACCACAGCGCCCCGCGCGCCATGTGCGTGCTGCGTCCGCTGAAAGTCGTGATCACCAATTACCCGGAAGGCCAGGTCGAGAACCTCGAGCTGCCGCGCCACCCGAAAGAAGACATGGGCGTGCGCGTCCTGCCGTTCGCCCGGGAAATCTACATCGACCGTGACGACTTCATGGAAGAGCCGCCCAAAGGCTACAAGCGCCTGGAACCTGCCGGTGAAGTGCGCCTGCGTGGCAGCTACGTGATCCGCGCCGACGAGGCCATCAAGGACGCCGACGGCAACATCGTCGAACTGCGTTGCTCGTACGATCCCGACACCCTGGGCAAGAACCCGGAAGGTCGCAAGGTCAAGGGCGTGATCCACTGGGTGCCGGCCGCCGCCAGCGTCGAGTGCGAAGTGCGCCTGTACGATCGCCTGTTCCGTTCGCCGAACCCGGAAAAGGCCGAAGACAGCGCCAGCTTCCTGGACAACATCAACCCTGACTCCCTGCAAGTACTCACTGGTTGTCGTGCCGAGCCTTCGTTGGGCAACGCACAGCCGGAAGACCGTTTCCAGTTCGAGCGCGAAGGTTACTTCTGCGCGGATATCAAGGACTCGAAACCCGGTGCTCCGGTATTCAACCGTACCGTGACCTTGCGCGATTCCTGGGGTCAGTGATCAAGTCTTAAGGGAAACCCTGTGCTTACGATCTACAACACGCTCACCAAGAGCAAAGAAGTCTTCAAGCCGCTGGATGGCAACAAGGTCCGCATGTACGTCTGCGGGATGACCGTGTACGACTACTGCCACATTGGCCATGGTCGCAGCATGGTCGCCTTCGACCTGGTGACCCGCTGGCTGCGGTTCAGCGGTTATGACCTGACCTACGTGCGCAACATCACCGACATCGAAGACAAGATCATCAACCGTGCCCGTGAAAACGGCGAGCCTTACGATGCGCTGACCGAGCGCATGATCAAGGCCATGCACGAGGATGAGGCGCGCCTCAATATCCTCAAGCCGGACCTGGAGCCCCGTGCCACGGACCACATCCCTGGCATGCTGAGCATGATCCAGACCTTGATCGACAAGGGCTACGCCTACGCACCGGGCAATGGCGACGTGTACTACCGCGTTGCCAAGTTCATGGGCTACGGCAAGCTGTCGCGCAAGAAGATCGAAGACCTGCGCATCGGCGCGCGTATCGAAGTCGACGAGTCGAAACAGGACCCGCTGGATTTCGTGCTGTGGAAAGCCGCCAAGCCGGGTGAGCCGAGCTGGGAGTCGCCGTGGGGCGCCGGGCGTCCGGGTTGGCACATCGAATGCTCGGTGATGTCCACCTGCTGCCTGGGCGAGACCTTCGACATTCATGGCGGCGGCAGCGACCTGGAGTTCCCGCACCACGAAAACGAAATCGCCCAGAGCGAAGCGGCCACCGGCAAGACCTACGCCAACGCGTGGATGCATTGCGGCATGATCCGGATCAATGGCGAGAAGATGTCCAAGTCCTTGAACAACTTCTTCACCATCCGCGACGTGCTCGACAAGTACCACCCGGAAGTCGTGCGTTACCTGCTGGTGTCGAGCCACTACCGCAGCGCCATCAACTACTCGGAAGACAACCTCAAGGATGCCAAGGGTGCCCTGGAGCGTTTCTATCACGCGTTGAAGGGCCTGCCGAGCGTGCCTGCCGCCGGTGGCGAAGCGTTCGTGGCGCGTTTCACCGAAGTGATGAACGACGACTTCGGCACGCCGGAAGCGTGTGCGGTGCTGTTCGAAATGGTGCGTGAGATCAACCGCCTGCGTGAGAGCGATCTCAATGCGGCGGCCGGTCTGGCGGCCCGCCTGAAAGAACTGGCCAGCGTACTGGGTGTGTTGCAGCTCGAAGCTGATGACTTCCTGCAGGCCGGTGCCGAAGGCCGCGTGGACGCCGCCGAAGTCGAGGCGTTGATCCAGGCGCGCCTGACTGCGCGCGCCAACAAGGATTGGGCTGAATCCGACCGCATCCGCGACCAGCTCACCGCCATGGGTGTGGTGCTGGAAGATGGGAAGGGCGGCACGACCTGGCGTCTGGCGGACTAAGCTCTTCTAAAGCTCGCCGTACCCCTGTGGGAGCGAGCTTGCTCGCGATAGCGGAATGTCAGGCAACATTGTTGTCGACTGATACACCGCCATCGCGAGCAAGCTCGCTCCCACATTTTTTTGTGGCCAGCCTGGCAATCATTGTTTTATGAGCTAGTACTGTCAGGTCGATTCGACGTTCTCTCTGACAGGGTTCTTCCATGTTGGCTCATTGGTCGCTTGCGGCAATTCATCTGCTGGCGTTCGCCCTCGGGTTCTGGGCGGTGCTGGCGCGCGGCACGGCGCTGCGACGCCTGGCGGGCGGTGTGGACGCGGTTCGGGGTGTCTTGATCGCTGACAACGTGTGGGGCCTGTCGGCGCTGGTGCTGTTGGTGACCGGTGGGATGCGTGCGTTCGGTGGGTACGAAAAAGGCACGGACTATTACCTGCACCAACCGCTGTTTCACCTGAAGATGACCTTGCTCCTGCTGATCCTGTTGCTTGAGGTCGCGCCAATGATCGCCCTGATCAAATGGCGGATGGCGCTTGGCAAAGGGGCTGCGATCGATCCTTCGAAAGCCGGCCGGTTTGCACGGATCAGCCACATCGAAGCCTTGCTGCTGATCTTGATGGTGATCGCCGCCACGGGCATGGCGCGCGGCGTGAGCCTGGTTTGACCGACCGCGAACGCCTGCTTCGTCATCATTAAAACGAAACGTCTGACAGCCATGCTAAGCGCCATGTCATTAGTATCGGTTCAACGGGCTGGACGAAAAAAGCGGGGGCAGGGTGAGGTACGGTCGACCGGAATCTTTAGCCAGCCATTGCGGCGATGCAAACGGGCTGGCTACGGACTGCAGCAAGGCTCAGGGAGTTTGCGGCTTATCGGGGGCAGTGAGGCCCGCCTGAATACGCTGGTAAATCTCTTCGCGATGCACCGCAACGTTTTTCGGGGCGTTGATGCCGATCCGGACCTGTTGGCCGCTTACGCCCAGAATGGTGATCGTGATGTCGTCACCAATGTTTATGCTTTCACCGACTTTGCGGGTGAGTATCAGCATGGTGTTCTCCTTGATTGCTTTATAGGGCACCTGATTCAGACAGTGCAGATGTCGGTACTGCTTATAGATTAGTGCTAAGTGTCACAATGTGGGTGCCTCTTTCTGACGTGCAGATGCTGCATTAATTCCCAGGGTGCGACTATACAGAGACGCCGGGCAGGATTCTCGTGTTTTGAGCATTGTTTGCGGCGATCTTGACGGTCACGGGTGCTAAAATCCGTGCCTCATGTCTTCCGGGGGAAACGTTGTGCGCAAATTGGCTTGGGTTATCGCGGTATTGGTGCTGGCAGGATGCGGTGAAGGGCGTGACGTCGAAGCATCGAAACCCAAACCCGTAGCGACCTCCGCACCGGCCGCCGCTGCCGCCCCGCAGTGGGCCGTCGAGGTTCGCGGCGAGACGCCGCAAGCAGTCAGCGACCTGACCGGTTGGCTCATCGAACACAGCTTCATGTCGAACGTGGTGCGGGAAAACGGCAAGGTGCGCGTCCTGGTCGGTCCTTTCAGTTCCAAGGCCGAGGCCGAAGCCAAGCAGGAACAGGTGACGGCTGCCCTGGTCCGGGCGAAAAAACGTAACATCGAGACGTTGGTGGTGGATTACCCGACGGCCCAGTAATCGGGCAGCACAAACAAGTCAGTCAAGCCACAAAACCTGTGGGAGCGAGCTTGCTCGCGATAGCGGTGGATCAGCCAATGTTGATGTTGACTGACATGCCCCTATCGCGAGCAAGCTCGCTCCCACAGTTTCATAAATGCGAGGTCAGCCGCAGGCCTTCAAATTTACCGGCCCCACGAACTCGTTCCCGCGGCCCATGACGCACGCCACGCTCTGGTTGCGCTGACGTTCCCAGCTTTCGACCGGGTAGGTCTTGTCCCAGGCTTCATACAAGCGCCGGTCCTGTTTCGAGAGGCGCAGGCCATATTGCTTGCTCATGTAGAAATAGGTCCGGGCGATCATTCCCCGGATAGAAGGGCGGGGCATGACCTTCTTGGCCTTGAAATCCACTTGGGTCAGGCATGAGCCGTATTGGCCCTTTTGTTCCGGCAGCCAGCCGAAACTGAAATTGCTCCGATCACCATTCACTTCCCCGATGCTCGGCACCAGGTTGTGCAGGTCGGCCTCGGCCCGTTGATAGACCGGATCATGGCGGGTGCAGTTCTTGCGACCGCCTTGTTGCCAGCATTGACGCTGATGGCCGATCTGCCACGCCGGGACAATATGTTCCCATTCAATACGGGCGGCACGGCTGGCATTCTTGCGCGGTACATAACCGCAGGCGGCCAGGTTCACGCGATTGCCGGTGTATTTGCAGCCACAGTAGAACTCGGTGGATTGCGGTGCGTAGAGTTTCCAGGCGACTTTCTTGGCTTCGTTGAAGGTGCGCGGTGCACCGGCCTGTGCGCCCATGGCGATAAACACAAGCAATAAAGCTAAACAGCGAACACTCATCAGGCTCAATCTTCCTTCGGCACAACCCAGAAAACCTGCACACCACCATCGTCGCGATAGGCGAGGGTCACGTTATCGTTCTCGTCGATTTCTTCCAGGAGGCGCTCCCACTCATCCACCGGCTCGTCGGGAAGGCGGAAAATCAGGGCTGCCTTGGCTTTTTGCGCAGTGGGGGCGTTGATGATTTTCGAGACCCGCAGGCCGAGTCGCGTATAGGAATCTAAGGGGGTAGTTGCAGCGGAGGGCGTGGCCACAGGGTTATCCTTATCAAGCTGTACGTGCATACAGTATTTAACCGTAGGCGTTTACGCAACTACTTAAAATTCAAGAAAATCGTCTGACAGCGCTTTTTTCGTTTTGGTGTAGGAGAAAGGAATTTTTTATTGTCTGGAATAAACGGGTGGCTCAACCGCCCTGGCCTGTGACGGATTTGCGCGAACGCTAAAGAAATGGGCTCGGCGGGCGATGCCCTGCATAGGAATCCCCTCCATGGAGTTTTGATATGTCGTTTTCTGTCGGCTTTCCCAATGCGGCGGCCGTGACCATCGGCGGTCAGTCCGCAGCGACCCTGAAGGCCTTGAGCGAGGCGGGTACCGAGGCCGCCAATGGGACCCTGGGCGAAACACCAACACCCGGCAAGGTCCGTACGGGTACGGGCGCTGAAGCGACCGATCAGGCGCAAGAGAGCGGCAGCACCCAGAGCATTGCCGTCCAGGTATTGCTCAAGCGGATGCAAGAGCTTCAGCAGCAGATGCGCGAGCAGCAACAACAACTGGCCGCTGCGCAGTCGCGGGACTATCCGACGCCGGAAGCCAAGACCTCGGCGGTCATGGCGCTCCAGGGACAGATCGCCGACACCAGTGGCGCGTTGCTGGAGGTCACCGGCCACTTGGTCACGGAGCTGGCAAAGGGCGCCAGTTCAGGTACGGTGGTCAATACGACGGTCTGAACGGCGACGTTGCGGATGAAACCGCAACGTTGACAAATCCCCGAAGCCTTACCATAGTTCACTTCACGCAAACGTTTGCGCGGCGTTCCGTGCATTGATTTGCTCACAATAATCATAAGATCGGAGTGAACCCATGAAGTTGCCATTCGCTGGACGCCTTCTCGCTGTTGCCATGCTCGCGGCCGCATCCGCTGTGCTGCCTATCTCCTCGGCATTCGCCCAGACCGCAGAAAAACCCAAGGTCGCCCTGGTCATGAAATCCCTGGCCAACGAGTTCTTCCTGACCATGGAAGACGGCGCCAAGGCGTATCAGAAGGAACACTCCGCCGATTTCGACCTGATCTCCAACGGGATCAAGGATGAAACCGACACCGCCAACCAGATCCGCATCGTCGAGCAGATGATCGTATCCAAGGTCGATGCCCTGATCATCGCACCAGCGGATTCCAAGGCCATGGTGCCGGTCATCAAGAAAGCCGTCGACGCTGGCATCACCGTGATCAATATCGATAACCAGCTCGATCCGGCCGTGGTCAAGAGCAAGAACATCACCGTGCCGTTCGTAGGCCCGGACAACCGCAAGGGTGCGCGCCTGGTGGGCGAGTACCTGGCCAAGCAACTCAAGGCCGGTGACGAAGTCGGCATCATCGAAGGCGTGTCCACCACCACCAATGCCCAGGCACGCACCGCAGGCTTCAAGGATGCGATGGAAGCGGCGCAGGTCAAGGTCGTCTCCCTGCAATCGGGCGACTGGGAAATCAACAAGGGCAACCAGGTTGCCGCGTCGATGCTCAGCGAATACCCGAACATCAAGGCACTGCTGGCCGGTAACGACAGCATGGCGGTCGGCGCTGTATCGGCCGTGCGCGCGGCGGGCAAGGCGGGCAAGGTGCAGGTAGTCGGCTACGACAACATCAATGCCATCAAGCCGATGCTCAAGGATGGTCGTGTCCTGGCGACGGCCGACCAGTTCGCCGCCAAGCAGGCCGTGTTCGGCATCGAGACGGCCTTGAAGATGCTCAAGGGCGAAAAAGTCGACAGCGGCACCAACGGCGTTATCGAAACTCCGGTCGAGCTGGTGACCAAGTAGTTATCCTGGCGACACAACGGTGCTCGCCCATCCGGGCGAGCGCATTGGAGAGTTTGTTATGTCCGTTCGCGACCCGAACGCTGTCCTGTGCGTCAGCGGTATCGGCAAGACCTATGCCCAGCCGGTACTGACCGATATCAACCTGACGTTGATGCGCGGTGAAGTGCTGGCGCTGACCGGTGAAAATGGCGCCGGCAAAAGCACCTTGTCCAAGATCATCGGCGGGCTGGTGACGCCGACGACCGGGCAGATGCAATTTCAAGGTCAGGATTATCGCCCTGGCAGCCGGACCCAGGCTGAAGAGCTGGGCGTGCGCATGGTGATGCAGGAACTCAACCTGCTGCCGACCCTTTCCGTGGCTGAAAACCTGTTTCTCGACAACCTGCCCAGCCACGGCGGCTGGATCAGTCGCAAGCAATTGCGCAAGGCGGCCATCGAGGCCATGGCCCAGGTGGGGCTCGATGCCATCGATCCCGACACGCTGGTCGGCGAGCTGGGGATCGGTCACCAGCAGATGGTCGAGATCGCCCGCAACCTGATCGGCGATTGCCATGTGCTGATTCTCGATGAGCCGACCGCCATGCTGACGGCCCGTGAAGTCGAGATGCTCTTTGAACAGATCACTCGCCTGCAGGAACGCGGCGTGTCGATCATCTACATTTCCCATCGCCTCGAAGAACTGGCGCGGGTCGCCCAGCGCATTGCTGTACTGCGTGATGGCAACCTGGTCTGCGTCGAGCCGATGGCCAACTACGACAGCGAGCAACTGGTGACCCTGATGGTCGGCAGGGAGCTGGGCGAGCATATCGACCTGGGTCCACGCCAGATGGGCGCGCCAGCGCTGACCGTTAAAGGCCTGACACGCTCCGACAAGGTCCGCGACGTGTCCTTTGAAGTGCGCAGTGGCGAGATATTCGGTATCTCCGGTCTGATCGGGGCAGGGCGCACCGAGTTGTTGCGGCTGATCTTCGGTGCCGATACCGCTGACAGTGGCACGGTGGCGCTGGGTTCGCCGGCCCAGGTCGTGAGCATTCGCTCCCCCTCGGATGCGGTAGCCCATGGCATTGCGTTGATCACCGAAGACCGCAAGGGCGAAGGCCTGCTGCTGACCCAGTCCATCGCCGCCAACATTGCCCTGGGCAACATGCCGGAGATATCCAGCGCCGGCCTGGTCAATGGCAGCGCCGAACTGGCCTTGGCGCAGCGGCAGGTCGATGCCATGCGTATCCGCAGCTCCAGCCCGACCCAGTTGGTGTCCGAGCTGTCGGGCGGCAACCAGCAGAAAGTCGTGATCGGGCGTTGGCTCGAACGCGATTGCGCGGTCATGTTGTTCGATGAGCCGACCCGTGGCATCGACGTCGGCGCCAAATTCGACATTTATGCGCTGCTCGGCGAGCTGACTCGCCAGGGCAAGGCGCTGGTCGTGGTGTCCAGTGACCTGCGGGAATTGATGTTGATCTGTGACCGGATCGGCGTGCTGTCCGCCGGACGCCTGATCGACACCTTCGAGCGCGACAGTTGGACCCAGGATGACTTGCTTGCCGCCGCATTCGCCGGCTACCAGAAACGTGATGCGTTGCTCAACGAAGCAGCGCCTAGGGATTTTTCATGAAAACCGCATCTGCCGTCGGCAAATCGAGTGGCAATTTCTATGGCCTCGGGACCTACCTGGGCCTGGCTGGCGCGCTGCTGGCCATGATCGCGCTGTTCTCGACCCTGAGCAGCCATTTTTTGTCCTATGACACCTTCAGCACCTTGGCCAACCAGATTCCGGATCTCATGGTGCTGGCGGTCGGCATGACGTTCATCCTGATCATCGGTGGCATCGACCTGTCGGTGGGGTCGGTGCTGGCACTTGCCGCATCGACGGTCAGCGTGGCCGTGCTTGGCTGGGGCTGGAGCGTCTGGCCATCGGCCTTGCTCGGCATGGCCGTGGCGGCGCTGGCGGGTACGGTCACCGGTTCGATTACCGTGGCGTGGCGGATTCCATCGTTCATCGTCTCCCTCGGCGTGCTGGAGATGGCCCGGGGCCTGGCGTACCAGATGACCGGCTCGCGGACTGCCTACATCGGCGACTCGTTCGCCTGGCTGTCCAACCCCATCGCCTTTGGTATCTCGCCTTCGTTCATCATCGCCTTGCTGGTGATCTTCATTGCCCAGGCGGTGCTGACCCGTACGGTGTTCGGCCGCTACCTGATCGGCATCGGCACCAATGAAGAAGCCGTGCGCCTGGCCGGCATCAATCCAAAGCCCTACAAGATCCTGGTGTTCAGTCTGATGGGCTTGCTGGCCGGTGTGGCCGCGCTGTTCCAGATTTCGCGCCTGGAGGCGGCGGATCCGAACGCCGGTTCAGGGCTTGAACTGCAGGTCATCGCTGCCGTGGTCATCGGCGGCACCAGCCTGATGGGTGGCCGCGGTTCGGTCATCAGCACCTTCTTTGGCGTGCTGATCATCTCCGTGCTGGCGGCGGGCCTGGCGCAGATCGGCGCCACTGAGCCGACCAAGCGCATCATTACCGGTGCGGTGATCGTGGTGGCGGTCGTGCTCGATACCTATCGCAGCCAGCGCGCCAGTCGGCGGGGCTGAACCATGGCGACTATCAAGGATGTAGCAGCGCTCGCCGGAATTTCCTACACCACCGTGTCCCACGTGGTGAACAAGACGCGGCCGGTCAGCGAGGAAGTGCGGCTCAAGGTCGAGGCGGCCATCGAGCGCCTGGACTACGTGCCCAGCGCCGTGGCCCGCTCGCTCAAGGCCAAGACCACGGCGACCATCGGCCTGCTGGTGCCCAACAGCCTCAACCCTTACTTTGCCGAGTTGGCCCGGGGTATCGAGGATTATTGTGAGCGCAACGGCTATTGCGTGATCCTGTGCAACTCCGACGACAACCCGGACAAGCAGCGCAGCTACCTGCGGGTGCTGCTGGAAAAACGCATTGATGGCCTGATCTTCGCGTCCGCCGGCGGCGATGTCGGCCTGGCCGAGGGGCTGTCCAACGTACGCACGCCCATGGTGATTGTCGACCGTGGGCTCGACGGCGTCGACGCAGACCTGGTGCGCATCGATCATGAATACGGCGCCTACCTGGCGACCCGGCACCTGTTGGAGCTGGGTCATCGCGATATCGCCTTTATCGGGGGGCCGGCCGATACCAGCGTGGCGCAGATGCGTCTGGCCGGTTACTGCCGTGCGCTGAAAGAGGCCGGGATCGAGCTGCCCGTCGGGCGCATGCTCGAGAGCGATTTCACCAGTACCGGTGGCTACCGCGCCGCCGCGCAACTGCTTGAACAGCAACCGCCGAGTGCGATTTTTGCGGCCAACGACATGATCGGTATCGGTGTGCTGCGCGCCGCGGCTGAACGCAACGTGCGCGTGCCCAGCGAACTGTCGGTCATCGGTTTCGATGACATCCAGATGAGCCGGTATGTCTACCCGGCGTTGACCACGGTCGGGCAGTCGATCCTGCAGCTCGGCGAGATGGCGGCCGAAGTGCTGCTGCGACGAATTGCGACGCCGGGCCTTGCCACCGAGCAGCGGATCGTGACACCAAGTATTGTCCTGCGAGAGTCGACTGCACCGCTGTCCGGTACATTCGCCCAATACCGCTGAACCGAATTGATGAGTAGTGATGTATGCCAGCAAAAGTAGTGGTAATAGGCAGCCTGAACATGGACCTGGTGACCCGGGCGCCGCGTCTGCCGCGCGGTGGTGAAACACTGATCGGCAAGTCGTTCTCCACCATTCCGGGCGGCAAGGGTGCCAACCAGGCGGTGGCCGCCGCGCGCCTGGGGGCGCAGGTATCGATGGTCGGTTGCGTGGGCAATGATGCCTACGGCGAACAGTTGCGTGGCGGGCTGTTGGCCGAGGGCATCGACTGCCAGGCGGTCAGCGTGGTGGAGGGGGCCAGCGGCGTGGCGCTGATCGTCGTCGACGACAACAGCCAGAATGCGATCGTTATCGTTGCCGGTGCCAACGGTGCGCTCACCGCCGAGGTCCTGGACAGTGTCGATGAAGTGCTGCAAAGCGCCGATGTCATCATCTGCCAGCTCGAAGTGCCGGATGCCACCGTCGGCCACGCCCTCAAGCGCGCTCGTGAGTTGGGCAAAATCGTCATCCTCAACCCGGCGCCAGCCTCCCGGACATTGCCGGCCGACTGGTACGCCTGCATCGACTACCTGATTCCCAATGAAAGCGAAGCAGCGGTCTTGAGCGAACTGGCGGTGGACTCCCTGGAAACCGCCGAAGCCGCCGCAGCGCATCTGATCGCCGCCGGCGCCGGCAAGGTGATCGTGACCCTGGGCGCCCAGGGGTTGATGTTCGCCAACGGTGCCAGCTTCGAACACTTCCCGGCCCCGCGGGTCAAGGCAGTGGACACTACGGCGGCCGGAGACACCTTTGTCGGCGGTTTCGCGGCAGCCCTGGCCAGCGGCAAAAGCGAGGTCGACGCGATTCGTTTCGGCCAGGCCGCCGCCGCGCTGTCGGTCACCCGCGCGGGCGCGCAGCCTTCAATCCCCACGTTGCTGGAAGTACAGGCTTTCGAATCATGAAAAAGACGCCGTTGTTGAATGTGGCACTGTCACGACTGATCGCTTCCCTGGGCCATGGCGACAAGGTGGTCATCGGTGATGCCGGCCTGCCCGTGCCGCCCCAGGTCGAATTGATCGACCTGGCCCTGACCCATGGCATTCCTGACTTCGTCAGTACCTTGAAGGTGGTGCTCAGCGAAATGCAGGTGGAAAGCCATGTCCTGGCCGAGGAGATCCTCGAAAAACAACCGTCGGCGCTGACGACCCTGGAGGCGCTGCATGCCGAGGGTGTGCTGGGGGAGCGGGCGCTGGTCAGCCACGAACAATTCAAGATCATCAGCCGACAGGCGCGGGCGATCATTCGCACAGGCGAGTGCTCTCCGTACTGCAATATCGTGCTGGTCGCTGGAGTGACGTTCTAATCCTGTTCAACCCTGCACAAGGAGTGCGCCATGCACCGCTATGCTCAGAAAATGCATCAACTGATCCGGAGTCTGCTGCTTTTGTCATTGATCACCGCTACGAGCGCCCAGGCGGCGGAAAAGATCGACCTGATCATCGACACCGACCCAGGGGCCGATGACGTGGTGGCGTTGTTGTTCGCCCTGGCGTCGCCCGAGGAGCTGCATATCCGTGCGCTGACCACCGTTGCCGGCAATGTGCGCCTGGACAAGACCTCGCGCAACGCTCGCCTGGCCCGGGAGTGGGCGGGGCGCGAAGACGTGCCTGTGTATGCCGGTGCGCCGAAGCCGTTGATGCGCACGCCGATCTACGCGGAAAACATCCATGGCAAGGAAGGCCTGTCGGGTGTCACCGTGCACGAGCCGAAGAAGGGGTTGGCCGAGGGCAATGCCGTCAACTACCTGATCGACACCCTCAAGGCCGCCAAGCCCCATAGCATCACCATTGCCATGCTTGGCCCGCAGACCAACCTGGCCCTGGCACTGGTGCAGGAGCCCGACATCGTCCAGGGCATCAAGGAAGTGGTGATCATGGGCGGCGCGCATTTCAACGGCGGCAATATCACGCCGGTGGCTGAATTCAATCTGTTCGCCGACCCGCAGGCGGCCGAGGTAGTGGCCAAGAGCGGCGTGAAGCTGACGTACCTGCCGCTGGACGTGACCCACAAGATCCTCACCAGCGAAGCGCGCCTGAAGCAGATCGCGGCGCTGAACAACAATGCCAGCAAGCTGGTGGGCGATATCCTCAACGAATACGTCAAGGGCGACATGGAACATTACGGCATGACCGGTGGGCCGGTGCATGACGCGACGGTGATTGCCTACCTGCTCAAGCCGCAGTTGTTCACTGGCCGTTCGGTCAATGTCGTGGTGGACAGTCGCGAGGGCCCGACGTTCGGGCAGACCATCGTCGACTGGTACGACGGCCTGAAAGCGCCGAAGAACGCGTTCTGGGTGGAAAACGGTGATGCCCAGGGCTTCTTCGACCTGCTGACCGAGCGCCTGGCGCGCCTCAAGTAACCTGCCTGGCTGTGCGCCCGCAGGCTGGCCTGCGGGTGCGTGAGCATCAGTCCACGGCGTCGGCGGTGCTCGGGTAGCGTTCGAATGCCTGCTGGATGAAGTTGCGGGCGACCTCCGTCCCGAGTTCCCTCACCAGCAATTCTATGCCGATGATTGCCAGTTCCTCGGGGCTGCCGGGGCTATAGGAGCTATGGCCCTCCGACCATTTGGCATTGATGGTGGCTTCGATGCTGACGGTGCTCATGGTAGGGCTCGCGAGTTGGAGGGCTGTAAGTGGAGTTAAGCATTTTTGCCCCCGGTTTGGCACTGCGACTTAGGCATTGGGGGAGGGCTGTGCGACACTTGTTTCTTTGTTTTTAAAGGAGCCCCGCCGTGCAGATCGATTTGAACGCTCCTGATGGCCTGACCCTCGAGGCGGTTCGTCAATTGCTGGCCTCGGCCAGTGATGACGAGCATACCCAGCTGCGCGTGACCAAGGGCGGTATCGCCTATTTGTCCTCGGGTGTGGTCGGTGGCGCTGACATCGATGGCTTGCTGTTTCGGCTCGAAACCTGGGCGAAGGGCTCGGGATACGTCGGACGGGTCGCTGCCAGCGACGAGGTCTGGGTCATGCAGATCTACAATGCGCTGAAGGATAACTGGCCGAATCCCCCGTTCGATTACATCGATGTTTATTGAGCAGTGTTCATATCCGGTCACGATTCAGCGCTGAACAGCGCTGGCGGCTCAGGCAAACTGCCGGTTTTCCGGGTGAGCCAGGCCGATGGCGGCGGTGTTGAAACCAAGCGCCGTTTGGGTTGTCGCACGCTCTCTGTTTATTTATCGAAAAAAGGAGGCTTCATGCCTTGGAAGCTCGCGTCACTGAGTACTCTGCTGGCCGCCGTGGTCTTGAGCGGTTGCAGCAGCACCTCCGAGTCGACCCCCGATCCC
The DNA here is from genome assembly GCF_052112205.1 of Pseudomonas sp. Lb2C2. Lineage (NCBI taxonomy): Bacteria > Pseudomonadati > Pseudomonadota > Gammaproteobacteria > Pseudomonadales > Pseudomonadaceae > Pseudomonas > Pseudomonas sp. Lb2C2. Next base: position 247,687 of record NZ_JAUTYW010000004.1, read on the forward strand.
GTGGCGACCGAGACCGGTCATAGCCGCTGCGAAGCCAAGGCGGCCGAGTTCGCCATTGGCAAGCAGGCCTCGCCGCAATTGCTGGAGCAGGCCCGTACCCGTGCCGGCGCGCAGAATGCACGGATTCTCAGGCCCAACGACATGGTGACGCTTGAGTACCGCTCCGACCGCCTGAACCTCAATACCGATGCCAATCTGGTGGTCAACCGGGTGAACTGCGGCTGATTGGCGGTTTTCAATCGCCCATAAAAAACCCCGTCACATGGACGGGGTTTTTTAGTGCGCCGAGAAATTACTCTGGGCGAACCTGTGCAGCTTGCATACCCTTTTGGCCTTTCTCAGCCACGAAGGAAACGGTCTGGCCTTCTTTCAGGCTTTTGAAACCGTCGCTTTCGATAGCTTTGAAGTGTACGAACAGGTCGTCACCGCCACCTTGAGGAGTGATGAAGCCGAAGCCTTTTTCATCGTTGAACCATTTAACGGTGCCGGTTTGGCGATTAGACATGGTGTATCTCCAAGAAACATATATTTTCAGTGTACTGTGCTGCTCAGGCCAACTGGGCACACCCGGGTATCATAGTCGAAATGTTCGATTTGGGACCCCCCCAGACGCGCTGTTTGCCAATCAGTCGTGTTTACTTTACCGCCTTTACCCGCTGAAAGGCCCGGTTTTAAAGGCTTTCAGCCGAAAGTAAAGACGATAAAAAAAGCTGTAAAACCTGAATAAATCGTTCAAAAAAGCCTGAAATCAGTGTTTTTCAACCCTGCCGGGCCGGTTCAGGAAGCCTGTTTTCTCACTTTTTCGGCTTGTTGTCGGCCTTGCATTTTGCGATCTGGCCCAGTGCCTTTTGCTGCAGTTCCGGGGTGGCCTTGTTGTCCATCAAGGCCTGGATGTCCGAGGCTGGGTAGGACTTGATCGCATCGGCGCCACAGGCGCAATGGGACTTGGCTGCGGCCGCGCCGATCTGGGGCGTTGCCGCCTCCGTGCATTGGGCCATGTATTTTTCGCGCTCGCCTTTGGGCCAGTCGGCATGGGCGGTCAGTGGAAGCAGCAGGGCGAGGGGGGCGACTACTGCAAACAGGGTATTGAGACGCATGCGAAGATGCTCCTTTCGGGTCGATGTCTTGATATCTGAGGCGTTGCGCTCGGTTCAGTTCAGCACTCTGGCATAAAAACCCTGGATTTACGCCTGCTTCAATTCCAGCACGGCGATGACCGTTCATCTGTGCTAGCATGCCGGGCTCGGCTATTTCCAGGCTGTGGATGACTCGCTCGTCCCGGCGGCAAAGAACCCGAATAACCCTGATTTGAATCCCAGTCACTCTGGTTCGGTTTTCCCGGTTGGCCGCAAGGCTCCTGCCGCTGTAAGGCAGGCGTTCGTCATTGAATGGCCTGGACTGGATCTTGTACTGGCTCATCCCAACCCACGTGACCTTTGGTAGGGGTCACCACTAGGAGAGGAGGCGCCATGCCAACTATTACTCTTCCCGACGGCAGTCAACGTTCGTTCGATCACCCGGTTTCCGTAGCCGAGGTCGCCGCATCCATCGGTGCAGGCCTGGCCAAGGCGACCCTGGCCGGCAAAGTCAACGGCAAGCTGGTCGACGCCAGTGACGTCATCGACAGCGACGCCACGCTGCAAATCATCACGCCAAAGGATGAAGAGGGGCTGGAGATCATTCGCCACTCTTGCGCGCACCTGGTCGGCCATGCGGTCAAGCAGCTGTACCCGAGCGCGAAGATGGTCATCGGCCCGGTCATCGACGAAGGCTTCTATTACGACATCGCCTTCGAGCGTCCTTTCACGCCGGAAGACATGGCGGCCATCGAACAGCGCATGCAGCAGCTGATCGAGAAAGATTACGACGTCATCAAGAAAGTCACCCCGCGCGCCGAAGTCATCGAAGTCTTCAAGGCCCGTGGCGAGGACTACAAGCTGCGTCTGGTGGAAGACATGCCGGACGAGCAGGCCATGGGCCTGTACTACCACGAAGAATACGTCGACATGTGCCGTGGTCCGCACGTGCCGAACACGCGCTTCCTGAAATCCTTCAAGCTGACCAAGCTGTCCGGCGCCTACTGGCGTGGCGACGCGAAGAACGAGCAGTTGCAGCGCGTCTATGGCACTGCCTGGGCGGACAAGAAGCAATTGGCGGCCTACATCCAGCGCATCGAAGAAGCCGAGAAGCGCGATCACCGCAAGATCGGCAAGCGCCTGGGCCTGTTCCATACCCAGGAAGAGTCCCCGGGCATGGTGTTCTGGCACCCGAACGGCTGGACCCTGTACCAGGTGCTCGAGCAGTACATGCGCCAGGTCCAGCGTGAGAACGGCTATCTGGAAATCAAGACGCCGCAAGTGGTGGACCGCAGCCTGTGGGAGAAATCCGGGCACTGGGCCAACTACGCCGACAACATGTTCACCACCCAGTCGGAAAACCGCGACTACGCCATCAAGCCGATGAACTGCCCATGCCACGTGCAGGTGTTCAACCAGGGCTTGAAGAGCTACCGTGAGCTGCCGATGCGCCTGGCCGAGTTCGGTGCCTGCCACCGCAACGAGCCGTCGGGTGCGCTGCACGGCATCATGCGCGTGCGTGCATTCACCCAGGACGATGCACACATCTTCTGCACCGAAGAGCAGATGCAGGCCGAATCTGCCGCCTTCATCAAGCTGACCATGGACGTCTATCGTGACTTCGGCTTCACCGAAGTCGAAATGAAGCTGTCCACTCGTCCGGAAAAACGTGTCGGCTCCGATGAGCTGTGGGATCGCGCCGAAGCGGCCCTGGCCGCAGCCCTTGATAGTGCGGGTCTTGCGTACGACCTGCAGCCGGGCGAGGGGGCCTTCTACGGTCCGAAGATCGAATTCTCGCTGAAAGATTGCCTCGGTCGTGTGTGGCAGTGTGGTACCTTGCAGCTCGATTTCAACCTGCCGATCCGTCTGGGCGCTGAATATGTGTCCGAAGACAACAGTCGCAAGCACCCGGTCATGCTTCACCGCGCGATCCTCGGTTCGTTCGAGCGTTTCGTCGGGATTCTGATCGAACACTACGAGGGTGCGTTCCCTGCGTGGCTGGCGCCGACCCAGGCAGTGATCATGAATATCACTGATAAACAGGCAGATTTTGCCGCCGAAGTCGAAAAAACTCTCAATCAAAGCGGATTTCGTGCCAAGTCCGACTTGAGAAATGAAAAGATCGGCTTTAAAATCCGCGAGCATACTTTGCTCAAGGTTCCCTTTCTCTTGGTTATTGGAGATCGGGAGGTCGAGATGCAGACTGTCGCTGTGCGTACTCGTGAAGGTGCTGACCTGGGCTCGATGCCCGTCGCCGAATTCGCTGAGTTTCTCGCGCAAGCGGTTTCCCGGCGTGGTCGCCCAGATTTGGAGTAATTATTATTAAGCGTGAAATGAGACAAGATAAACGAGCTGCACCGAAAGCCCCGATCAACGAGAATATCTCGGCACGCGAGGTTCGGTTAATTGGCGCTGACGGCGAGCAGATTGGCATCGTCTCGATTGATGAAGCGCTTCGTATTGCTGAAGAAGCCAAGCTTGATCTGGTAGAAATTTCCGCAGACGCAGTCCCACCGGTTTGCCGGGTGATGGACTACGGCAAGTCGATCTTCGAAAAGAAGAAGCAGATTGCCGCGGCGAAGAAAAACCAGAAGCAGATTCAGGTAAAAGAAATCAAGTTTCGTCCAGGGACGGAGGAAGGGGATTACCAGGTAAAACTGCGCAACCTGGTACGTTTCCTGAGTGATGGGGACAGGGCCAAGGTATCCTTGCGATTCCGCGGCCGTGAGATGGCCCACCAGGAGCTGGGGATGGAACTCCTCAAGCGGGTTGAACAAGACCTGCTCGAGTACGGTTCGGTCGAACAGCATCCTAAGATGGAAGGACGCCAGCTGATCATGGTCATCGCCCCGAAAAAGAAGAAGTAATCACCAGGGCACGGCAGGCCTTGCGATTATGTTTATCAACTGAATGCGGAGTATCCGAACATGCCAAAGATGAAGACTAAAAGTGGTGCTGCTAAGCGGTTTCTGAAAACTGCTAACGGTATCAAGCACAAGCACGCTTTCAAGAGCCACATCCTGACCAAAATGTCGACCAAGCGTAAGCGTCAACTGCGCGGTAGCAGCTTGCTGCATCCGTCTGACGTGGCAAAAGTCGAGCGCATGCTGCGCCTTCGTTAATTTTTGGATCAAGAATAGAGGAAGTAACTCATGGCTCGTGTAAAGCGTGGCGTCATTGCCCGTAAGCGTCACAAAAAAATTCTGAAACTTGCTAAAGGCTACTACGGCGCGCGTTCCCGCGTATTCCGTGTTGCCAAGCAAGCGGTAATCAAGGCAGGCCAATACGCCTACCGTGACCGTCGTCAGAAAAAACGTCAGTTCCGCGCTCTGTGGATCGCTCGTATCAATGCTGGTGCTCGTGTTAACGGTCTGTCCTACAGCCGTTTCATCGCTGGCCTGAAAAAAGCGTCCATCGAGATCGACCGTAAGGTTCTGGCTGATCTGGCAGTGAACGAAAAAGCGGCGTTTGCTGCGATTGTCGAGAAAGCTAAAGCCACCTTGGCTTAAGTACCCCCGGCAGTCACCTGGGCCTACATCTGTAGGCCCAGGTGTCAAACGTCATAAATAGGGGAAGAGCCTTAAAGCTCTTCCCCTATTTCGTATCTGGAGTCTGTACATGGAAAACCTGGACGCGCTGGTCGCTCAAGCACTAGAGGCTGTGCAAAGCGCTGAAGATATCAATGCCCTGGAGCAAATCCGGGTTCACTACCTTGGCAAGAAGGGCGAGTTGACTCAGGTGATGAAGACCCTGGGGAACCTGCCAGCCGAAGAGCGCCCGCAGGTCGGTGCGCTGATCAACGTTGCCAAGGAGCGTGTCACAGAGGTCCTCAATGCGCGCAAGGCGTTGTTCGAGGAGGCGGATCTGGTTGCCAAGCTCGCCGCCGAGTCCATCGACGTGACCCTGCCTGGCCGTGGCCAGACCTCCGGTGGCCTGCATCCGGTGACCCGGACCCTGGAACGCATCGAGCAGTTCTTCACCCACATCGGCTACGGCATTGCCGAAGGCCCTGAGGTCGAAGACGACTACCACAACTTCGAAGCGCTCAACATCCCAGGCCATCACCCGGCCCGGTCGATGCACGACACCTTCTATTTCAACGCGAACATGCTGTTGCGCACCCATACTTCGCCGGTACAGGTCCGCACCATGGAATCGCAACAGCCGCCGATCCGCATCGTCTGCCCAGGCCGTGTGTACCGCAGCGACTCCGATATCACCCACTCGCCGATGTTCCACCAGGTCGAAGGCCTGCTGGTTGATCGCGACATCAATTTCGCCGACCTGAAAGGAACGATCGAAGAGTTCCTGCGGGTGTTCTTCGAAAAAGAACTGGCCGTGCGTTTCCGCCCTTCGTACTTCCCGTTCACCGAGCCATCGGCTGAAGTCGACATGGAATGCGTGATGTGCAGCGGTAAAGGCTGCCGCGTCTGCAAACAGACTGGCTGGCTGGAAGTCATGGGTTGCGGCATGGTTCACCCGAACGTGCTGCGTATGTCCGGTATCGATCCGGAAGAGTTCTCCGGCTTTGCTTTCGGCATGGGCGTCGAGCGCCTGGCCATGCTGCGTTACGGTGTGAATGACTTGCGCCTGTTCTTCGACAACGACTTGCGGTTCCTTGCGCAATTTCGCTAAGCCGCAGACCCGTAACGAATCTAATAGGAGAGCAGGATGAAATTCAGTGAACAATGGCTGCGCGGCTGGGTAAGCCCGCAGGTAAGTCGGGACGAGCTGGTTGCTCGCCTGTCGATGGCCGGCCTTGAGGTCGATAGCGTCACGCCGGCCGCCGGTGATTTCAGCGGTGTGGTCGTGGGTGAGGTGCTGGGCACCGAGCAGCACCCAGACGCTGACAAGCTGCGGGTTTGCCAGGTCAGCAATGGCGCGGAAACCTTCCAGGTGGTCTGCGGCGCGCCCAACGTGCGCCCGGGCCTGAAGATCCCGTTCGCCATGATCGGTGCCGAACTGCCGGGCGACTTCAAGATCAAGAAAGCCAAGCTGCGCGGCGTCGAGTCCAACGGCATGTTGTGCTCCCAGGCCGAGCTGCAGATTGGCGAAGGCAACGATGGCCTGATGGAACTCCCGGCGGATGCGCCGGTTGGCCAGGACATCCGTGAATACCTGGGCCTGGACGATGCGAGCATCGAGGTCGACCTGACGCCGAACCGTGGCGATTGCCTGTCCCTGGCCGGCCTGGCCCGTGAAGTCGGCGCGCTGTATGCCGCTCCCGTGACGCGTCCTGTGGTTGCGAGCGTGCCGGCCGTGCACGACGAAGTGCGTTCGATTGAAGTCCTCGCGCCGGCCGCGTGCCCGCGTTACCTGGGCCGTGTGATCCGTAACGTCGACCTGTCCAAGCCGACGCCGCTGTGGATGGTCGAGCGCCTGCGTCGCGCCGACGTGCGCAGCATCGACGCCGCTGTCGACATCACCAACTATGTGATGCTGGAGCTGGGTCAGCCGCTGCATGCGTTCGATCTCGCCGAAATCAACGGTGGCATTCGCGTACGCATGGCCGAAGAGGGTGAGAAGTTGGTACTGCTCGACGGCCAGGAAGTGACCCTGCGCAGCGACACCCTGGTGATTGCCGACCACGCTCGCGCCCTGGCGATTGCCGGCGTGATGGGCGGCGAGCACAGTGGCGTATCCGCCACGACCCGCGATGTATTCCTGGAGAGCGCGTTCTTCGACCAGATCGCCGTCGCTGGCAAGGCCCGCTCCTATGGCCTGCACACCGACGCCTCGCACCGTTACGAGCGTGGCGTGGACTGGCAACTGGCCCGTGAAGCCATGGAGCGCGCCACAGGCCTGCTGCTGGACATCACCGGTGGCGAAGCCGGCCCGATCATCGATACCGTCAGCGAACAGCACCTGCCCAAGATTGCGCCGGTCACCCTGCGTGCCCAGCGCATCACCCAGATGCTGGGCATGGAAATGGACCCGGCCGAAGTCGAACGCCTGCTCAGCGCTTTGGGCCTGAACATCAGCGCCGATGGGGCAGGGCAGTGGCGCGTCGAAGTGCCAAGCCATCGCTTCGATATCAGCCTGGAAGTCGACCTGATCGAAGAACTGGCCCGCTTGTACGGCTACAACCGCCTGCCGGTTCGCTACCCGCAAGCACGCCTGGCCCCACAGGCCAAGGCTGAAGCCCGCAGCGACCTGCCGGAACTGCGCCGCCTGCTGGTGGCCCGTGGGTATCAGGAAGCGATCACCTACAGCTTCATCGATCCACGTCAGTTCGAGCTGTTCAATCCAGGTGTCGAGCCGCTGCTGCTGGCCAATCCGATTTCCAACGACATGGCAGCCATGCGTTCGTCCCTGTGGCCGGGCCTGGTCAAGTCGCTCCAGCACAACCTGAACCGCCAGCAGGATCGCGTGCGGCTGTTCGAAAGCGGCCTGCGTTTTGTCGGTCAGTTGGACGGCTTGAAGCAAGAGCCGATGCTGGCCGGTGTCGTCTGCGGTAGTCGCCTGCCGGAAGGCTGGGCGCAAGGTCGCGATGTCGTCGACTTCTTCGACGTCAAGGCTGATGTGGAAGCGGTGCTGGGCTTCGCCGGCGCGCTAGACGCATTCACTTTCGTCCCGGGCAAGCACCCGGCGCTGCACCCGGGGCAGACCGCGCGCATCGAGCGAGACGGGCGTGAAGTCGGCTATGTCGGTGCCATTCACCCGGAATTGTCGAAAACCCTGGGCCTTGATCGTCCAGTCTTCGTTTTCGAGCTGGTTCTGGCCGAAGTGGCACTGGGGAAAATGCCGAAATTCCAGGAGTTATCGCGCTTTCCTGAAGTGCGTCGTGACCTTGCGTTGCTGGCCGACCGTGACGTTGCTTCCAGTGCTGTACTGGACGTAATTCGTGAAAATGCAGGCGAATGGCTGACGGACCTCAGGCTATTTGACGTGTATCAGGGTAAAGGCATTGATCCGCATAGAAAAAGCCTTGCAGTTGGCTTGACCTGGCAGCATCCATCGCGCACTCTTAATGACGATGAGGTGAATACCGCAACGCAGAATATCCTCACCTCGCTCGAAAACAGGTTGAACGCCACGTTAAGGAAGTGACGTATGGGGGCTCTGACGAAAGCTGAGATGGCGGAACGTCTGTATGAGGAGCTGGGCCTGAATAAACGGGAGGCCAAAGAATTGGTCGAACTGTTTTTCGAAGAAATCAGGCACGCTCTGGAAGACAACGAACAGGTCAAATTGTCCGGTTTCGGCAATTTTGACCTGCGGGACAAACGCCAGCGGCCTGGCCGCAATCCGAAAACGGGAGAAGAAATCCCGATCACGGCTCGCCGTGTGGTCACCTTTCGTCCAGGGCAGAAGTTGAAGGCCCGAGTTGAGGCTTATGCTGGAACCAAGTCATAACGACGAACTACCCGTCATCCCGGGCAAACGCTACTTCACCATTGGTGAAGTCAGCGAGCTGTGTGCGGTAAAACCACACGTGCTGCGCTATTGGGAGCAGGAGTTTCCTCAACTCAACCCGGTCAAGCGCCGCGGAAACCGTCGGTATTATCAGCGCCAAGACGTGCTGATGATCCGGCAGATCCGCGCGCTGCTGTACGACCAGGGGTTCACCATCGGCGGAGCGCGTCTGCGCCTCTCCGGTGATGAGGCCAAAGACGATACAACCCAGTACAAACAGATGATCCGCCAGATGATCGCCGAGCTTGAAGATGTACTGGTGGTGCTCAAGAAATAAATTTCTGCTTTTAAATACTTCCAGTTTTCAAAAGCTTGCGATATATTCCTGAGCGTTCCGTTGAGAAGCGGAACAAGATTCACGCCTAGTCGGGGCGTAGCGCAGTCCGGTAGCGCACTAGCATGGGGTGCTAGGGGTCGAGTGTTCGAATCACTCCGTCCCGACCATATTTTTCAATGACTTAGCCCAATCTGAAAAGGTTGGGCTTTTTCATGCCTGAAAAATACTCCCACATTTACTCCCACGGTTATCTTGGACCTCGGTGGATGTGCCACTTGAGAGGCGTTCGACGCTTGTTAAACGGGGTCCTATTTGGAGAGCGGTTGATGCTAAGTCGCGCCGCAAGGCATGGTAAGCCGCAAGTCTGTAAACACAGTCAAAGGTCGTTCTCTCCAAAAAACACTTTGACTGGGCTCTAGAGCAGTATTTTCCGGTTACTCTCCAGACTCCCAACACGGAGAGACCGCAATGGATGTTGTCAGTCGGATTGAGCGAGCAAGAACCAAAGCCTTTTACCAACTCCTGGTCGACAGGCTCGGGTCAGAGAGCTGGGCTGAGCGCAAAGCCGCCTATGTGAAGCGCATCCGTGACAAAGAATCGAAATTCGATATCAAGCTGCCGATCGAGCCGCAGCTTTTCATACCGACAGAAAATGATATCGACTGGTACATCCTCGCATCGTACCTGTCCTATGATTTTCCCTACAGTGATTCGGCTTACTGCAGTAGACGAGTCATTCCCTACGCCATGGCCATCGGCGCCGTTGCCGAGCAACTCCGAAGCGTGCCCAACGTTGGAGATGTCCTAGACAAGATGTTGGCCAACAACAATAACCCGGAAACGCAGCTGTTCGAGCTGCTGACGGCCTCGTTCTACCTGAAAAACGGTTACGAGGTTGCCTTCATTCCAGAGAACAGCATCACGTGGCCGAACGGGAAAAAGAAGTCGCCAGATTTGCTCGTCAAATCAGGTGAGCTGGAGTTCTACGTTGAATGTAAACGCTCGGATAAACAAACAAAGTACTCGCTCGGCGAGGAGGAAGCTTGGGCCAACATCTGGGCTCAGGTGAGCCATTACATGCTCAAAGCGGCGCCATGGAGCATCGTTGATCTGACATTCCATGAGCAGGTATCAGATGTCACAGTAGAGGATGTAATCAAGGTGGTGAACCTTGCCATCAAGGCAGATGAGCAAGGGGTGAGGGTGGAGGCCATTACCGCGAAAATTCGCGTAATCGACAAGGTCGGGCTCAAACGCCACTACCGGAGTTTCTCTGTTAGGCCCAATAGCCCGCAACAAGAGCTGCTTGTGTTCGGTGACATCGATAGCAACGAAAAGCGCAACGTCGCGACTGTCGCAAGTCGGGTCATTCGCCCTGGAACCAATGACGACATCCTCAACATGTTTGTCAAAGACGTCGCCAGTTGCGTAGGTGCCCAATGGCGCTGCGACCATGAGAACTCACTCTCGTTGCGCTCCAAGCACTTCAAGAGCCTGGTCAACGACGGCGTGAGCCAAATTCCTCCCGATCGGGCTGGCGTGGTGCACGTCTGGTTCGAGACTCGTGACGGCATCGAGATCGAGAAGCTACGCAGGGACAAAAATGTCGACCAGATCAGTGCCTATGATGCCTCTGAAACCTCCGTGCTTGGCGTCTTCGTACACGCGGTCAACTACTACCCATTTGAGGACAGCTACGAGTGGGCCGAGACAGTACAGGACTTTGCGCGGGTGCCACACTTGATGGGGCTCTTCCCCTGGCAGACCCTGATGCTTGGATCCGACGCGACAAACGAAGTTGAAGACATCACCCACTGGGAACAGGACAAAGCGGCAAAGTCCCTTCGGTGAGATCGGTCAAGGATGGTGCTGAAAAGCGCCACCTTCTGCTTACACAGGAAAGTGAATGCGAACTTTAGATAGCTGGGCTCATCGACTTTTACATCTCCCACTGCTCATCGAGTGCCCCTTGATGCAGGTTATAGGCTACGACCAAGAAGAACCTTCTTTCACCGGGCCTGGCCACATCTCTATCAAGTCACGCACTGAGATGGAATTTGTGATGCACGGGACGCCGGCTGATGAAGCCAAGGCGCTTGAACGCGTCATGCTCGCGTTCGAAAATCCATACGTCAATCTGGATCAGCTCAGAGTCTTCGCGGTTGATTATGAGGGAGTAGAGTGGAACTGCGGTTGGGTGGACGTTCAGATCGGTGAAACTGCGAAGGGCACCTGGCGGCTCTCAGGAAACATTCAGGGAATCATGACCATGGCCTCGGGGACAAGGATACATCCCGAGCCAGGGGTGGAGGTGATCTATGATGCGCAACTGAGCATTCCTATTCCGCTGCTCAGCCGGAAAGCGTTGCGCGAGAGTGCAGAGTCGCCCAAGTCGACTTCCAGGCAAAGGATAGCTCAACAACACCAGATCGAGGTTGAGGGAGGGAGAGTCGCCTTCCATCGTAGCTGGGGTGATGAAAGGCTATGGATTACAGCATCTGGATTTCAGCCCTCCTTCAGCGTGTTCCTAGAGAATTGGGTCGGCGAGCCGCTCAACCTTCTTTTTGGTCAATTGATTCATCCGCGCCTGACGGCCCGCAACATGGGTGATGGATCTGCGCTAATCGCCTTGCGCAATGTCTCGGATCACACTGCAGACGCCCAGGTTTCATCGTTATTGATAGCCAAAGACCAGCGATGGCACAGTGAGCGCTTCTGGGAGCTATATGGTCAGATCCTGTCCATGATCATCCGAGCGGGACAGAACAAGGCCGCACCGGATCTAGCACTTCATCAGCTCACTCAGTACTACCAGGAAATTGCCCAGGCCACGACTGGCTCGCACTGGGTACTGTGTATGACACTTGCCAGTGTCATCGAAGGTGTGGCAAATCTGATGTTCCCTCCGGTGAGGTCTGTTATCTCGGGCAAGGAAAACATCGACACTTGGGAGGCGTCCATCAGAAGCCTGGAAGTGCATGTCCAAGAATGGGAGGGAGATAACAAGCTTCGTCAAAGGCTCATGACTTCACTGCGAGGCGCCCGGGATAAGGGTGTGCTTCATCGACTCAAGTCTTTGGTAGAGAACGGGGTGATTGATAAAGAACATCTCAATGTCTGGCAGAAGGTGAGAAACAGCGTCATGCATGGAAACCTAGTTTCTCCTTGGCTTACCGAAGAGCTTGAGCAAAAACTTACGCGGTTGACCGAGCTCGCTCATCGACTGAGCGAAGCCTATATCCGCAAATGTGCAGCCTAGGCTCTGTACGGAATTAGGCGAAACTATTTCGGAAAGCGTAAATTTATGAATTCAATGGAATTCTTACTTCAGCTGGTGAAGGTTTCTGATGGCTAAACGAAATTGCAGTCGAATCCTGAGCGTTGATCCCCTACTTTTTTATCGCGCCTCGCCATTGCAGGCGCCCCAAAGCCGATGATCGGTTCATGCTCAATGGCATCCTCTGGGATCTCTCTTCCGGTGCGGCCTGGCGTGACATGCCTGAGCGTTTTGGCACTTGGTCAACGGTCTATCAACGCTGTCGTGATTGGCGCAACCAAGGCACGTTCGACCTGATGCTCAAACTACGCTCCCGCCTTCGGTCACACCTCCAGCAATATTTGTTGCGCAGGGTCGTCTTCGAACATCAGGGCCTGCCCATTTTGAGCGATGCGTATTTTTCATCCGATCTTGCCGTATGGATCTCGCTTCGGGCTAATCGATAGGATGCGATCGCTCCCTTTCAAACCTTGTGAAATCGCGCTATCTGGGAGGCGTCAGGATAGGGTGTTGACTACAGACAATGAGCCTCTTCGCACCACGCGTCATGGCAACGTAGAGATTTCGGGCGTTCATCTGCTCAGGCTCCAAGATCACCGCAACATCCGCCTCCAGTCCCTTCAGCAACAAAGTGCTGCCCACTGCCCGGCGCGACAATGGGCGCCCTTGCATGCGGTTGCGCTCGCGAATCTGAATAGCTGATTCGCGGAACGTGTGTGTATTGGACGCGGCCATTCGTAGCGCGGCGATACAGCAGCGAAGGATTTCCGGGCGATATACGCGGCAATCCTGCTGCTGGGAGAGCTGCTGTAGGAGGTCGATCACACCTGCAAAACTGGGGGTTGCCAGGTAGGTCACCGCGACGAACTCAGCGATTGTTGGTGGGGTGCGGTTGCGACCATTACGTATGGTTTCGACCCGAGCGAGGTAAGCAGTGGCTCCCACACCTGTCATCACGCTCGCGGCGAAATTGGCAATCTGGCTCAGCGCCATTGGCCCTGCCAGCTCGAAGCTCTGAGCGAAGGTGATGAGGTCTGGCAAATCCACAGCCTCTACCGTCGTTGCACCTGGTGTCTGGCTTGTCAGACGCTGCCTGCCTGCCGTGTTTCTGGCATCCCCTATGATCAGCGCCGACTCTCCGTTTTGCAGCGGGGTCAATGCAGCGTTTCGTCGTTGCGCGTCGGCATTGGCTGGGTGGATCTGTATCCATTGAACTTCGTGGGGCGCTGCAGCCAGATCGACTGGGTGACCGGCTTCCAGCAGCTCTCTCATCTGAAGCAGCCAGAGCCCCAGGTTCTCCGCATGGGCGAGGCGCCATCGCCAAGGCGTGGCCAGGGCGCCAATCCTGGGGAAGTGTGGAAGGACATCGGTGTTCCAGTCGACCAGGCGATTCTGCGCGATGTCGAAAATGGCCTGCATGGGATCGCCCAGGACATAGGTGGGCAAGCTCGCGGCGAGCCAAGTGACGATGGCGTGTTGCGCCTGGTTGCAGTCCTGGTACTCGTCGACCAAAAGGTGCGAGTAGGTTGAGCGCAAGACCTGATCCAAGTGTTGCCCACTCAGCAGCACGATAGCCGCTGCCCGGATTGCAGGATAGTCAGCGGCGCGATTGGCCAACTGCATGATCACTGGATTGTGCCCGCTTCGGGCGGGAAATTTGCCGATCAGCTTCATGGCGAAGCCATCAAGCGTTGCAATGCGAAATGAGGCGGGCGGCACCCTTGCACGTGCCATGCGAGCGCGCAGGGCCGCGACACCGGCATTGGTGTGGGTCAGAACCAGAATGGGTTTGGGCCCCGTATGCTGAATCAACGTGTCTGTAATCAGCTGCGTTTTACCGCAGCCTGCCGGCGCGGTTATCGACCCTCTTGGAAAATCGAACAGCGCGATCTCAGGCGGCATGAATCCAGTCCCTGATCCGGTTGATAGTCGTTAGGAGGTCGGGATGAGACGCCTGCAGGTTCGGGCCAATGATGTGCTTGGCGATGAACTCGTAGGTCGTCACTGACTTGAACCAGCCATTTTTGCGAATGCGTGAGGCAAGTCCTAGATAGCTTCGAGTACCTGGTGCATAAGGCACCCCTTGCGCTCGAAATGCTTCAATCTGATCGAGTGCCAAGGTGTTCTGTGAACGATCACGTATGTGGCCAGCTACCAGCTCTCGGTCACGCACCTCAATAGCTTTTTCAAGCAATCTATCAAGGGCCGTGTCCGGCAAGCAGGCGAATAGTTCGTCTTCCAGGGCACGTCCTTGCCCCCATGTCGCGGACTGTCCATGAGCCATATGGAAAGCTTGCTGGATTGCAGCAGTTACGGGCTTGTCCGCATCGACGATCACAAGCACCTGGTACCCGAGACTGAGCAGCGCGGAGCCACGCGTGTAGCAGTTATCAGGGCTGCCGCCGTTGACGTTGACATAGGCCCCGCCCAGCGCCAGGAAGGAAGGCCTGCCGAGGGTGCCCCAGTATTGGTCCAGGCCGCGCATCAGACCCACTTCACTGGCACCTTCACAGACCACGATGCGTTTGGCCAGAAAGGCCTCGGGATCAGCCCGGAGCGTGCCTTGTACATCATCGGATATCCCGGCCTGGAGAACCTCGTGATGGGCCTGTCGTGGACGAACCACGAAGAGTTGGTGTCCTGACAATTCTCGCAGGGCAACAGGCGAGTGGGTGGTCAGGAAAACCTGGAGGGGTTCCGGTGTGTCCTTGGCGCCCAGGGAGTCCATGAAACGAATCAAACGATGGGGTTCCAGGCCGTACTCCACCTCATCCACCAATGCTATGGAGGCTGCCTGTGCGACCTGGCGTTGAAGGCCCGCTACCAGCAAGCGAGACGATCCGGTGCCGAGCGATCGTAGAGGAATGCCCTGGTCGTTGTGCAGGGCAATGGCGCCATCACCGATCGAGACTGCATGGGCATCCAACAATGCTTGGGCGGCTGCACCAACGGGTACGCCGAGATAGTTGGCGGTCTGCGTCACAATCTCCAGAGGCCGCTGAAGCTGAGCTCCTGCTTGTACACCGAAACCGTTCCGAGCGTCTCGTGCGGCCTCTGCCAAGGCACCACCGAGCGCAGGCCGCTCTTCGGTCAATCGGTTGAGGATGGAGTTACGGCTCCACGACAGGTTGGTGTTGGCATAGCTTCCGATGCGAGCGGGGGAGATGCGTGCTCGATCCTTCCAGGCCAGGTTTCGCTCAATGCCCTGCTGGCTCGCCCGGTCAGAATAGAGCCGCCAGGAAGGTTCCAGATCACTCTCGACCTTGAGTTGCAGGGTCAGTACGGTTTCGATACCGAAACGCGGCTCATCTTCTAGCGTTCGGTTCATGTGATCGAAGCCGCGCAGGAAATCGCCATAACTGTCAAGGTTGATCAGGTCATCAGGTAGGCCACCCAGCGTCACCGTGATCAGGATCGGCTGTGCAACATCCAGCTGGTAGAAATCGGTGTCGCCGAAAGGCGCGTTGCGTCGGGCGCCGAGGCAAAGATCGATGGCATCAAGAATACTGGACTTTCCGCTATCGCCAGGGCCGATCAAGCAATTGAAGCCGGGTGAGGGTGTCCAGTCCAAGTTCTGAATAGAACGAAAGTTTTGGATCTGGAGCCGACGAATCCTTGCCATATAGTAGGTCCCTGCGCTGATCTGCCCGATGCCGCTTCGCTTTGATCATAGCTAGATTTCGAGTCAGCACAGGTGCACGTGATGAGACGTCACATCAGATTTCCTTCCTGGACGGTAGCCAGCTTGCTTTCATGCCATTTGGTTGGAGTGGCAATTGAAGCGATAACAAGCAGCTTAGGGGCTGGGATGCCTTTAGCGGCTGGGTTTGCTGCGTAACATCCCACTTTAGCCAGGAAGCCAAGCTTGAAGCTATCCGCGTGCAAGGCTTCTGGGCACGCATCCAGGTTACTCACTGCTTAGCAGCTGCTGCTCGGTCGCCAAGCTCTGGCTTCATGATGGCGCGAATGTCATACAGCAAGCTGCTCACGTCATGTAGCTTGCAGATGAACTCCTCCAGTATCTCGTTGGTGACCTCGAAGTAGCGATTTTTCTTGTCCAGCCGACGGTGCAGAATTTGCTGCCTGGCTTGGTTGGTGATCGGGTAGGCATGCATGATGTCCGAACGCCGGGTGTTTAGTGCTTGGAACATGTCAGCGGCGGCGCGGCCAATAGGCCCGACCGCCGGTTTTGTTGCCTTAGTTTTCTTTACGCACTTGCGGAATTCGCTGAGGATCTCGCCGCCCGTTCTTGCCTGAAGCTCAGCGCGGTTCACGAGCGGATCCATATGGTGAGCGAGCTCGGCCATGAAGCTGCTGAGGGAAGCAAAGCCGTACAGCGCGACCCCAAGCCGATAGATGTAACCATCGTCAGCTGGAAGCGCGAGACGGGTGAGCCCTCTGATGGCTTTGGTGTTTAGTTCGATGGTCATGACGTACTCCAACATCCTTATCTTGTACCGAAAATGCCGGACTCTCTGCTGCGAACCCGGACTGTACTTTACAGGGGGAAAATGACTGAGTTATTTGAACTTACCACGCAGCCAGCTCATTACCCGGATCAAGACTTTCAGCTTGCGATAGAAGTTATCTGCATCGACCAAAAAGCCCAATTGCTTGCGGAGCTGGACCATCTCGCTCGTCACGGCCCTATGCGCATCAGTGCCAGCCAGGCCTGCTGCAACCATGTCCTGACCAACCTCGCGCAGTTGACGGTACCAGGCAATATCGACTGCGTGGTGCTCGAAATAGCGGTGGTTGAAGACGCGGTGCTTACCGAGCAGAAACAGGTAGGCGCCAAAGCCCGCCAGAAAGACCTGCAGCATGCTGATCTCAACCCCCTGAGAGTTCAGGAACTGGGCGATTTGTGGCGTTCGCCAGCAGCCGATCGCGAACAATACGGGCCATAGGGCAATGGCGAACAGCGCTTCGTTCGTGTGTGGGTAGCGTGTAAGTTGAATGGGGATGAAGCGTAGACGGGTCATGGCAACTCCTGGTGGAAGGCTGTCCTGGCACGAGGGGCCAGGACTCACTCCAGCTTCCGTTTTTGCCTAGGTCCGATGCAACTCAAGTGGATGCATTTGGTACCCATCGCCAAGAAGAACGGCGCATTCAACAGCTCGTCAAGACGTCACTTCGCTCTTGAATGGCCAGCCCTCAGGCACCAACGCCGGCGGTTTGCTCCAGGGCGCCTCGACGAGAGACTTCTGGAACCAGTCATCCCGTAGATTTGCATGCTCCGTGATGATGATCTGGAAGCCTGGTACGTCTTCGACCGTGAACTGGTATAGCAGATTGAACAGCTTGCGTACCGAGTCCATATCGGCATCGGATTGCTCGGTGTTCAATACCGTACCGTCGACCGCTTTGTAGGATTCCTCTGAGGGGAAATACACTTGGGTCGGCTGATCGATCAACAAGAAGCGCGGCATGGGTCGATTGCTCTTGGCGCAGTACCAATGCAGAGCGAGCAGCGCGGAGAGATGGTAGGCCAGGTAGTTTTCGCCGCCGCCTGTCCGAGCCATGGGCACAGAACGCTCGGGGCGGTCAAAAATGATGGTCAGCTTCTTCAGGTCGAATCGGGCAGGGTAGGCACTGAATTCAGATTCGAAGCGTTTGTTGTACAGATTGAACTGTGCCGAGATGCTGTTCATGATCGACGCAAGGCGGTCTTCCACATCAACATCTGCCAGTGCCTTTTCAAGTTCCTGTACGCGCATTTCCCGACGGCGATAGTCAGCCTCTTGCCGTTTTAGCGAATTGTCTGGGACGAAGCCCTCAAGGAAAAAGCTGATGCGCCCCACCACATACCTGGCTGCGTCGCTTTGCTTCTGTGCGTTCATCAGCATCGTATTGGCGGCGATGGCGGCTGTCAGCTCCGCTTCCTTCTCGACAATTGACTTGCTTGTGTCCTGAAGGCGTTGGTTTTCCTCCGCCAGGTAGCCCTGAATCTGCGGACGTTGGCCCATCACCGTCTGCATTTCTGCTTCCAGGGACGCGAGTTCGCCGATGAGCGCTTGGGCTATGGGGGTTTCCATGGCCAGATTCTTTTCGGCGAAAGGCCACTGCCATTCGCCTGTTGTTGCATTCTTCGGAAGTGACTTGATGGATAAGAGGCGGTCGATGTGTTCCGATGCCTCGCTCTGGAAGCCGCCGGCACGCCGTTCGAATATCTGGCCGGCCTCAATTTTGGATTTGATCTCGCGTTTGGTTTTCCTCAGTTTGGCCAGCTCAGTCTCCAATTTGGGTACCTTGTCCTCAGGCTGAGCGTGCGGTTTGGCGGGAGTCCAATGCGCTGCCGTTTTGAGGGCAGCAATGATCTCCTCGACCTCCCCAATGGGGGACTCTTGAGGGAGTATTCCTACCGCCTTGGCTTCAGTCAGCAGTGCGATGGCCTGGTTTCGGTTGTTGCCCACGGCTTGCTTCGCCTGCTCCAGCAGCTTTGTCTGAGCCCTCAGGTCTCGCTGAGCTGTCCGCAGCCTAGTTTGCAGCTCGTATCGCTCATTGGTTGACGCGCCCAGCAGGATGGGAAGCGTATCTCTGATCGCCTGGGGTTGGAACGGCTCGTTCTGGCGATAGAAAAGCTGATCCTTGTTGGTGACCAGGCCCTGCCTTTGGAAGAGGTAGTAGTACGAATGCTTGATGGAGGCTTCGTAGCTGTTACGCGTGTGCTCCTCCGCCACCTCTGTGCGGTTTTCCGGAATGCCAAGTTGGCGTGACAGCAACGAGGTGACGGCGACGTCGTCCGTGTTGACCACTAGCTCGGAAAACTCAAGGGGCTGCACGAACTCCCCGGTACGGGTCATGGCCAGGCTGCAGCTCGCGCCGCCTGCCCGTGGGGCCGGTTTCGCCACCATGACCTGCACGTCCGGAAATTGATAGATCACTGCGAACCAGGATACCTTGTCCTGGATAACACCATCCGAAACGTTGAAGTTGGATTGGCCCATGCAGTATTCGATGATGTCCGAAAGGGCGGATTTACCTGTCGACGAGCGGCCCGTAATGATGTTGAGTCCGTCGACTTCGAAGTTGACATCGCGGCGCTGGCCATCGTGGCTGTATACGTGGATGGAGCTGATTTTCATGGTCGAATTCCAAAAGCGGTGTACACCGTAACCCTGTCTGCAATCTTGGCGAACTCTCTCCCCAACAGAGCCGCTGCACGTTGGCACGCCACTGTTTCCTCGGTGCCTTCGATGTCTGCTTTAATCCTCCTGGCTTTCGGGAGGAGTCGTCCCAACGGGGTGACCTCGAAACAATCGGTGTAGTGCGCCAACGCAAATGCCTCGAAAGTGAACGGCAGCATTTCAGTTACCCTCTCTGCCAGTCCGATTTGCATCTGGGGGTAGGTTTCCACCGTTTTGAGCAAGTAGCCCTTGTAGTGCTTGAGCAGCGCGCTTCGAGATTCCTGGTGGAGGCTCAGCGGCAATACAAGCAGTGACATCGAAAAGGGCATACCCTTGGGCTCTACCACCGCATAGGCCTTGAGCGCACGCAACAGGACTACCGCGCAAAAGGCAGGGTTGAACAAATTTTTGGTCTCAAACGGACGCTCATCCCAGCGAATCATTCGGTCTCTCCAGCAGCCTTGGATAGGCGATCCAGAAGCTGTGGATGCCAGTAAACGGTGGGATAGGGGCGCTTGTTAGCGAGAATCTGAAAACTGCCGCGAAGTACGTAAGGCTCTGTCACACGTGCCCGGATTTTCAGGTGATCAAGCTTCTGGGCTTCTGTCTCAGCCCAGGTATACAGCTTCTTGGCAACGGCAATCAGTTCCGGGTCAGAACAGTCCTCGATTGACGCACCGAGTACATCATCGTCGAATAGGACATCTTTGGTGCGCTCCCACTCATTCGTCAGCCGGCGTTCATACTTCATGATCTCTTCAGAGCCCACCAAGCGCTGCCTCGCCCAGGCTGAGCGCTGCTCAAATGCTCGGTAGTAGTCCAGGATCGCATTTCGAATGCGGCTGGGGCTCAGTTTCAACTCACGTAGTTGACTTACGAAAAGCCGATTATCGATGCTCACATCAATGGGGGATGTGGGGATCGCGTCCTCGAAGGTGATCGGAAGATTGTCATCCTTGTACTCTTCACTGAAGTTGAACAGCTTCTCAGAAACGTCCCGGGCATATGCGGGCTCGCTCTGCGGCTCGCAGAGCATCTGGATGATCAGGTCATTCCACCATCCCTCCAGGCGCTCAAAGACTGCATCTCTGTGCTCAGCACGGATTGGCCGCATTTTCTGGGCCTTGATGAGTGCTGGGAGATCGCCAATCCGAGGTGTGCTGTCAATAATCGTGATTCTCGATACGAAGTCCTCTTTTTCCAGCGCTGTCAGCTTCGAGAGCAACTCCTTGATCTTGGTGAACGATTTCGCTTTGCTGGTGGCGAGCGTGTTCTCTGTCAGTTGCCAAAGGCTGGGCTGAGCCTCCGTTGTATTGGCGCCGTACAGAAAGAATTTCAAGAATGAATCCGGTGCGACGGACGAGGTGGTGAACAGAAAAAACTGATAGTCAGACTCAACCCGCCCATTGGCCTGGTAACGAGTTAGCCAGATATTGACCGACTTCCAGAAGTCGACAGATAGGTCAGTCAGGCGTTCACCAACAGCCTTGTGCTTGAGAGAGGCCAGTGTCTTCTTTCCAGAGGACTCCAGGAAGTCGAGGTCATCTTCCTTCTCGATGAGGATCGCGGTGTCCTCTGGAAGCTCTAATGCCTGGTACAGCGCAAAGCGGGGTTGGAAGATGTAGCCCAATCCCTGTTCCCCGGCGCTGTAGGGGTCGCAATCTTTCTTTTGATCTGCGGAATCGTTGCTTGCTACAGAACTCATAATTCAGCCCATGCTCCAAGGTCGTACATGCCGCAAACAACGCCTGATGTGTGTGGTTGGCTATTATGTCTGAATGAGTGCGAGCGCTGAGGCGAGCGCTTGCCCACGAAGCCACCATATCTTGCGAGTGAAAGCTTGATGGTGCCGGGTAAGCGTGTGGAGACGACGCCGGCACAAGGAAAGATTCGCGTGGGATCCTATAGCTCCCTTGTGTGAGGGAATAGGCCGCTGGAGTGAAAGGAATTCGGTTGTTAGTGCTTTTGCAGCGGGAAGTCGTGGCGCGATGTTTGATGCCGGTGGGGAGGCGCGAGATGAGCGGCGCTGCGACGGATACACCTAGGGCGAGGATTACCCTTGGGCTTTGCGCTCTTGCTGGCATCCTTTCCATGTTCAACGTGACCTAACCGAAACTCCTTTGCGCACATTCTGACTCGAGTGGTAGCACAAGGCAATCACTTGTTCCAGGCGTGATAGCATTCTGCCGTCGGCGCCCGTAGCTGTGATTCGCCTAAAGGGCAGACTCTGTTCGGAGCTACCAGTTTTTAAGATGGAAACTGTCGCTGGGAGCATTAAAAAAGGGGGAATCGTTTTTACCACGGGTTACATGTACCCCGTCTACTCGATTCTTAGCCGCAGGTGTTATTGCCAGCCAGCACAGCATTGACCTAGTGGCTGAAACCTTATTGATTCAAGCTTCTACCTTATGAACCGTTACCACTGCTTTTTTTGCGGATTGCTGTTGGAACATCATGGCATCGGCCAATAGGTCAATTCGACGCCAGTGCCAACAGCAAGACCGTCGCAAACGTGTTCTTGCACGGCCTGCGAAATTGGGTGATCACGTCTTTGCTTCTGCACTTGCTTGAGCGGATCCTGCGCGGGGCCTAACCGCGGACGACCCACGTCTCTGCGAATCTAAAACCATGTTGTTCGCTCGCTTGGCAAGAGCTAAAGGCATCCCCCCAGGGATGGCGGTTGAGGTACGCAGCCACTATCCCGATCGTTCATATTTACCGTCATGATGGCCTGATGGTACTGTCAGCTACCCGCCGCGCTGGCGCGACAGGTCAACAGGAGGTTCGACGTATGGGTGCAATGGAAAAGACGTTGGTGTCCTCGCCTTTTC
Organism: Pseudomonas sp. Lb2C2; assembly: GCF_052112205.1. Taxonomy (NCBI): domain Bacteria; kingdom Pseudomonadati; phylum Pseudomonadota; class Gammaproteobacteria; order Pseudomonadales; family Pseudomonadaceae; genus Pseudomonas; species Pseudomonas sp. Lb2C2. Next base: position 269,691 of record NZ_JAUTYW010000004.1, read on the forward strand.
TGGCGGGTGGCGCTACGACGCGAACTGGTGAGGAGAAGATCCCAGGCTACTACTCTGCTGCCCTTGACATGTGGGTTGTCGATACCGCGGAGGGCATAAAGCCTATCATCGCGCAAGGGGCGCTAAGCGAGCTCCTCACCAAGACGAAGGTAAATGCTGAGCAGGATGATGAGGCTACCTGGCAATTGGAGCTGATGACGAAGACTGCCCAAAACGTCGAAAGCGATGACGAGCACACTCGGGAAGCAAACCATCTCCTTCAGCTCGTGACCAAGACCGATTCGACTACCGAACGTGACGACCGCTGCGAAGCGACTTATATCCTTGAGTTGATCACCAAGACCAATCTCCAACTGGAGCACGACGACAATGGCGATCCCACCTTCGGACTGGATACCCGGTACTACGAAGGCTGATGGGGAGACGCTCATGTTGTTATTGGTTACCAACCGTCGTGATATCACGATGGACTACATTGTCGCCGAGGTGCGTCGTCGTAACACTCCATACTTTCGCGTGAACACTGAGTTGCTCCCACAATCCTTGTGCACCATGGATAGTCATCCTCGTACAGCGTGGTCAATTACGCTGGATGGCAAAACCATCCGTGGCGACCAAGTGACGGGCGCCTACTTCCGCCGGCCTGGCGCCCCTATCGTGCCTGATGAGGTGGTCGATCCGGGAGAGCGAGCCTACATCGAAGCCGAATGGAGCAGCTTTTTAAAGAGTCTCTATACGCGTCTGGATGCCTGCTGGCTGAATGCACCTGCCAAGATTTTCAACGCCGAGGACAAGCCCCTTCAGCTGTTGATGGCTCACGAGATTGGCTTTAATGTGCCGGCCGTAGTTATCACCAACGACATTCGATCAGCGCGTCAGATTACCCAGGTTGATCAAGCCATTGGCAAGCCGTTGCGCCAGGCCGTTTTGGCTGGCGAACGCGAACGTGTCATCTTCACCAAGCGCCTCGATACCTTGGACGACGGTCAGGCAAGAGCGATGGCGTTGACACCTTTCATTGTCCAGGCCGAGGTTGTGAAAAAATATGACGTCAGGGTCACCGTAGTAGGCGAGCGCCTCTTCGCCACTGCGATTTGGTCGCAGGAGCACAGCGAGACCGAGGTCGACTGGCGCCAGGGCAGCAGGCCAGATTTACGGCACGAGAAAATCAATCTACCTGTCGAGATCGAACGGCAGTGCCTAGAGCTCGTCTCGCGTCTAGGACTGCGATACGGGGCAATCGATTTGATCTGCGACCGACAAGGCAAACTGTGGTTCCTGGAAATCAACCCGAACGGCCAGTGGGCATGGATTGAGAATTTAACCGGGTACCCAATCGCTTCCGCTATTGTGGACAATCTAGTCGGAATTTCTCATGGCTGATGGGTGGGGGCGGTTGAACCGAGTAATACGGTTGACATGGCCGGTTGTGATCGATCTGTCTCCAGCACAAAAAGCTGCTGATGATGAATGGATGCGTAGCATCGCGACATCGGTAAGGCAGGGGAATTGGTCGAAGGACAGCGAGGTTGCGCTTGATGAGTCGCGCCGCCTTTTTGATGCTGAGGTTGATCGACGAAAGGGTGCTGATGCCAAAGCCGGCATTTACCTTGCCGCCATAACGGCACTTATTCCTGTCTTGGTCTCCCTGCTGCCAAGCCTTTGGAATGACAAATTGAGTAAGGTGCTTGGCTTCACTGGGCTCTTCGTTTTCGCCTGGGCAGTTACGTATTTGCTGCGCGCCGGCGCATGGGCATTCAGCACATTAAAGGTATCTGGGTTTACTCAGCTTGGGCCTGGTGAAATCGTCGGTCACCGACTTCGAACTTAACGATCTCGGCTATTCCCGAACCTTCGAGATACCGAGACAGTTCCGCGAGAAACCGACCCATGGCCGAGCGCCCACGCGGCAGGCGAAAGACCACGGTGCAGTATTCCTCGCCAGGTAATGATCTTGTCGAATGGATGGCTGAACGACGATGGGAAAACGATCCAACATCAAAGAACTCCTCGCCAAACGCTGTTGGCCTCACAGTTGAACAAACAAAATTACCTGGCGAGAAATACTGGTTTCGGAATTCTCCTTATCGAATCTTTGCGTATCTGCTTACCCTAGAAATCGCTTGGCGCCATTCCGGAAACAACTCGATGGCCAGCGCTTGCATGCTTTCCAATGCTGATTGTGAGCGTCGTTCACGTGACGGGCGAGTCTCGATTCGGTAGGCGGGAAGACCAAGGGAGGCGGCATTGAGGTAAGCCTCTCGGTCTGGAACTGCGGTGTCTAGAACTGAAATGTTGGGAGCACCAGCGAAGGCCTCGTGCAGGCCACGAATGATCATTCGCGTGTCTACTCGGATGCTATTTACCTGGTTCAGCAGCAGTCTCAAAGGTGGCGGTGTAATACCTAGGTGACGAAATGGTTCGAGTTCACTGAACAGCCTCAAAGTGCCGCGGCGTAGTTCGCGGGCGGCTAGCATCTCCGGTGTGATGGGAGAGAGGGCGATATCGCAGGCGAGGATGGCCATCTCCAGCAGCACGCTGCGTGCGCCTTGGGTGTCGATCAAAAGCAGGTCATAACGGGGGCGGAAATCGTCGAGCAGATTGCGCAGCCGTAATCCCCCGTCAGGGGCATGCAGCAGCAACGTATTCAACTAGCCTTGAGCGTCGTTGGAGATGATCAGGTCGAGCCCAGCGATCATGGTTCTGGATACTATCTGTGTAGGCGTTGTTAAGTTGAGTGCAATGAGCTCGTACGCCCCAGCGACAGCTTTCTGGCTCAAGTCGTAATAGCTGGAGAGGGTGGGTTGGCTATCCAGATCGAGCAGTAGGACGCGTAGGCCAGCATCCGCCAGCAGACCGCCGAGATTGGCAGCTACTGTGGTTTTGCCTACGCCACCTTTCGTGGAAACCACCGATAACACATGCATGGCATCAGGCCTGTTGGCCCAAACGCTCAACGACCCACTGCTCGATTTCCAGCGAGTCCCAACCTACCGCGCGCAGTCCAATGCGTTTGGCCTGAGGGAATTTGCCTTCCTTCATCAAGCTGTAGATATGTGCGCGCTTGAAACCGGTTTTACGCTCCACCTCGTCACGCCGCATGATGTGACGTTCGAGCGACGGTTGGAGTAGGTCAGTAGTAGGAGATAGTTGGTTGGATATGATGGGGCATTCCTGGTGTCGATTGGCGCGTGACGGGACGGGACGTGACCTGAATTGAATAGCAGAAATGGAGGGGAGTCATTGCGCCGCAGTTAGGGGGGGTGCAGCGCAATACGACTCAGCGTTTGGAGAGGCTGCGCTTGGCAGCGGCGAATTTTTCGTCCAGGGTACGTTTAGAAACGCCAGGGAGTTCTTTATTGTGAGCGATTAGGGCGTCGACTATCGCGGATTGTGACCTGAAAACCGAGTGAGGCTTGCCGGAAGGGGAATGACCTAGCAATAAAGTCAGCATCGCACCGATTATATGAAGATAAACGGTTTCACTACGGTCGCTGACTTTTTTGTTGCTATTGAGCATAAGTCGAATATTTTCTTTCTCCAATCCGATGGCCTCAAGCTCTGTAATCAGCTCTTGATAAGCAGTGCTGATTTTTTTTGACTTGTAATTGGAGAGCTTCTCTGTCAGCTTGCAGCGCCAGGTAAGTCCCAATATTTATGCTGTCTAATTGATGGGGGATTGGATCGAAGAGGAAGGGCGGTTTTTGCTCAGGATAGTACTGTGACATCCACATCCGAAGATCGGTGTGACGAACAGTTAACTGCGAGATATCGACAGGAGTGCCTCGAGAAACCGTTAGTCCCAGGCAGCCGTAAGGCAGTTCACCATGCTTAACTGCATCGATAATTCTCTCGGTATTTGCATGCAGGCACGGCCATTGTGGAAAAGTCGTCCGTAGAATAGCCAAATCGGTCCAATTTGACTGGAGAATTTGGGCTTCATATGCCATTAGAAGACACCAGCGCAGCGCTACCTCTACAGGTCGATAAAAAATTTTACTGTGGCGATTGAAAGCAAGCATCCGCCCATGACCTCCATAGTCAAATAGACAAAGCCCTCCGGAATACTTTTCAAATCAATGCGTAACGAGTCATGACAATGCGCCACGCCCGCATGGGGAGGTCAGTATCATCCCTTATATTTTTAAATTTTTAATCCGAGTTTTCTGTCTGGTTATGTCCATATTAGATAAGTTAATAATCGATTTCCCATATATGTGCCGTCATGTTCGTACATTTCGAAATGAACGGTCGGCGAGGGCGTTACCGTTTGTCTCGAAGTAGCAAGTGTTGCCTTGCCTACGAGGCGAACGAAAACGGAGCAAAAAAATGATGCACCATCTCTTTGGTAAAAATGAAGGCGGTTACGCGAAATGATCATCAACATTAATGTAAGCAATTTCTATCGATTGGCGTAAGGCTATCGAATCACGCGCTACATCCATAATCACCGCAGTATCCAGTGCATCATCCATTGTAGACAGTGGACTTCTCTTATTGGTGAGGCACTCGCCTAGGAAAAATTTCTGAATCTGATAGAAACTATCCCAATATGTTCCGTCATCCCAGAACGGTAGCCTTGCGTCGCCGAACTTGGTGGTGTCCCAAGGGACGACGGCGGACCCGTTTTTTCCAATGATCTTGAAGTACACGGACCAAGGGTCGCGACTGCGGTCATCAGCTGAAAAGCTTCCCCACAGATTCGCAATTGTCCCGTTAGGGTATTCAGCAACGATCATCAATTGATCATGGGCTTGTGGATCATCAAAGTGAACGTTGGAGCCGGTAGCAAAAATTCTTGCTGGACGTCCTAAGAAGTACAGCATGCAGTAGACGTGGTGTACCATCAATTCACTCATGGTCAGATCGGGCGATCCCATTTCTGCTGGGTGACGCTTATTATATATCGCCCAAAAGTTCAGGATTTCACCCAGGTGACCGGCATCGATATGAGCTCGCACCCGTTGCATCGTTTCGGCGTATACATAGTTATGTGAGGGCATGCAAACCTTGCCGGCTTCCCGCGCTAATTGCACCAGTTCCTGAATTTGCTCTGGTCTTTCGCAAATAGGTTTCTCTATCAGAACATGTTTCTTTGCTAACAACGCTTGCTTCGCGAAAGTAAAATGAGATGCAGCATTGGTGCAAATTATTACGGCATCAATGGCCTCGTCTGCGAGCAATGCCTCCGGAGATGCATAAAGGCGTCCCCCAAATCGCTCTATGAGCAGCTCCGCTCTTTTGGCAGTTCTACCCCAACCGCCCACATATGCGTCAGGATCAAGCTCTTTCAACGCTGTAAGGTGGAGTTCGGCTACATTCCCGAGTCCTATAATCCCAATTCTCATGGTTATTCCTACTGTGGTGACTAGTAGTTAATATCGACCGGTTGGCCGAGCGCCAAGGATTCAGTGGCAGCATCTGCGATCAACTGAGCTATCAGCCCATCCTTTGCATTCGGAGTGGGAGAAGTGCCTGTGGAGATGCACGAAATAAAATGTTCCATTTCGGCGAGATAAGCGGGGCCGAATCGCTCGAGGAAGAATGGCTTCGCAACAGGCAGGGTAAAGCCAAGGCTTGTTGCACTCTCCACCTGATTTTCATGCACATTCTTCACTCGCAGCATGCCCTTGGCGCCATGCACTTCAAGTCGCTGGTCATAACCGTAACTAGCGCGCCGCGAGTTGGAGATCTGGCAGATTTTGCCTGATTTGGTCATCAGCAGTGCAACTGCGGTGTCTACATCATGCAGCTCTTTGATACTTGGATCGATTAAAGCAGCACCGGTTGCGAAAACCCGGGTCGGATTTTCGTTTAGTAGAAATCTAGCTAAGTCAAAGTCATGAATCATCATGTCTCTGAAAATGCCACCGGAGCCTTTAAGGTAATCTCTCGGCGGAGGGGATGGATCTCGGGAAATGATTGACACCGATTCCAGTTCACCAATTTCGCCAGCAGCGAGACGTTTTTGAAGCGCCCCGAAGTGTGGATCGAAGCGCTGATTGAACGCGGTCATGAAAGGGACCCCGGCTGCAGCTACCTTCTCAATGCACTGCCGAACCCTATCAGAAGACATATCGATAGGCTTTTCACAAAAAATCGGTTTTCCTGCGTCCGCCACGGCGTGAATGAACTCGAAGTGTGTGGGCGAGGACGTCGCGATGACTACCGCGTCGATATCATTTGCGCCGATGAGATCCTGAATCGAACGTGCTTCGACATTGAATCGGTTGGCACATGCTTGAGCCGCTGCAGGAATTGCATCGGCTACTGCAATCAGTTTGGCAGATGGAATCTGCACAACGCTTGCAGCGTGCACATTTCCTATCCGGCCGCATCCTAAAACCCCTATTCTGAGCATGAGGTAATCTCTTATCATTGATTATTTTTGAGACTGACAGCTATCCAAGACTGGCAGCCAGAGCTCGCCCAGACAACCCCTTGCCGATCGTACTTTTAGATGGGCACTGAAAACTAAAATTTATCAGGCTGATTTCTGGCGGTTTGCAGTGAAGACGCCGAACGATAATAGGCTAGACGTTGGTCTCATTAAATCCTGCGTGACGCGGGCTTAACATAGGGTGCAGCCGTGATTCGTCAGTGCGTTTCGTTATCTATATATCTTTATGCGTTAAAAAACAAAATCCAAATAACTGTTTGGTAGTTATGAGTATATAGGCGCTTCCCTGCGGACCTTAGCAGCTGGTTTTCATTCGCGCACGACCATTACCTCAAATTATGAAAACACGTCGTGTTGTACATGATTCAATCAGAGTGGACAAAAGAGTGTTGAGTGAATAGTCTCGCTCGCATGTTAAGCGGTATTTAATTCAAGGGGCGACAGCAGGGATTTTTCGGATAGCTGACTGTGGGCATTCTCGGAGTGCTCCTGTGACAAGTTGCTCGACAAGAAGTACGCATGCCTCGTCATTTAGATGGCGATCATCAAGCCAGCCCGGTAGGCAATTGAGAAATTGTATAATGGCCTGCACAGCCACCGAGCTAGTGTCTTTGGCCAGAAAAGCAGCGTTGAATACTGAGGCAATAAATGCGCTTTCATATAGTTTGCGCTTGTTGACGATCCGTTGCTGCTGAGCGTCATCTAGATAAACAAAGCCATGTAGCGCTAGTCGAAAGTGTTGCGGGCGCCGTCGGTGCAAGCGCAGATGTGCAACGATCAGACTCGACAGAGAACGAACTTGACCAGCTCCTTGCCGCGCAGGTTTAACAAGCATATAGAGTTCTTCATAAATTTCCTCGATTAGATCGAATAACAACGCTTGCTTGCTAGGGAAGTGGTTGCCGTTTCTGTCAAATAGCTGCGCACCGATGTCCGACTCGAGCTCCTTGATGGTCCTGGATAGGGGCGATTGTTCGATATGCAGCCGTTCTGCAGCGCGCGCGAAGTGAAGCTCTTCTGCAACAGCGATGAATCCACGCAAGTGACGAAGTTCCAAGTTGAATCCTTAACTATCATCCATTGATAAGAAGGGAAAGCTTGATAAGCAATTTGGGTTTCTGCTTTAGGGGGAGGGCGCCTCCGATGAACTGTGGGCTTTAAGAACTGGAGAATGCTGTGGGTGTGGTACTTACCGTGGACCACACCATGCAGAGGGAAATAATAGAGTGGGGGCTGTAGTATTTGTTACTGCCTGCTGTAGTCATGATCTAGAGGTGAACTAAGAAAAAGAAGTCTGTCGGGGTGCCGGCAATATTTGGTTATTGTCTGATTGAGCGCAATTGCGTGAGTTGTTCGAAACCGTCGCGACTTGCTGCTACTTTTGCGCCATCTAGCGACTTTCTGAACAAGTGTTGAATGAGATGCGTGAGTTTTTCCCTTCAAATCTAAAGCAGCTTTGCCGCCATTATCGTTCGATCGCCGACGTCTGCCGAAAGCTGAAATTCAATCGCGGCCAGTTCAACCGATATCTGAGCGGGCACAGCTTTCCTACGCCTTTCAACCTCAAACGCATCTGCGATTTTTTCGGTGTGGAGGAGTACGAAATAGCGATGCCAACGGAGCAATTCATCAGCCTTATAGGAGGGCAGCCCAGGCGTTTGCTGCGAGCATCGGAGAGGAGCGGACCTCAGCGAGTCTTGGAGCACCTCAAACAGTCGTCGTCTCCAAGGGGCCAGATGTTGATGGGGTACTACCACGAGTACCACTACGCTATATCTGATCCTGGGCATATCGTGTGTTCTCTGGTTCATATCCATGAAAAGGATGGCGACTTCGTCTATGAACGTAATGAGCGCTTGCAATCCAGAGTTCCGGGCACTGAGGATTTCGAGTGCTATCGATACATGGGGGTTGTCTATTATCTACAGGATAGGGTCTTTTTAATCGACTACGAAACGCTCACTTCCAATGAGATCAGCCAAACTATCCTGATCCCTAGTTTCAAGAGCCGAATTACACGTCTCAACGGGCTCAAAATGGGCGTGTCGGCCTGTGACCATCGAATACCTGTCTGCTCTCGAGTAGTCTGGGATTTTTTGGGCACAGATATCGACCTTCATCGCGCATATCGCCGAGTACGTCTTTATCGAGCGGATACTGAAGAAATTGATGGTGATCTGAAGGCCAGGCTCAGCCAGGCTGGAATCGTCGATGGTTTATTTCGAATCACGTAACGCTTTCAGGGATATACCTGCGACGGTCGTCAAATGGATACCCGGAGAATTTCCCGGGAAAAGTCGAGCCCTGCCAATTCACCGGCAAGTGGGTCAACTGCGACAAGGGTGACGACCGTCAACTGGATATCTGCTAAATGATGAAGCACGCGAGCTGGATGATGGCGAAATCGATGAAGTCGATTGTGACCAGCGTAGCAACCATTACCAGATGAGCCAGGATTTCCTGGAGCGCGACGCAAATCTTGACTTGAAAGGCCCCAATGAGATTTCTGAAAAGTATGGTTCCACACACAATTCCTCGAGCATGGCGGTCTGACAGGAATAGCCTTGCGCTATTGCTAACCGACTTATGTAACTAGACTCTGGCAAGTGCAGGTTCTGCGCGCACTGAGAACGTGGAGCACGATATGAAAGATGAGCACGTGTTGAGTGATGATCTGGTGACCCGACTGGATTTATTCGCGCATTGGAGGTACCTGAAAAAGCACATAACCGACAACATCCAGAATGGATCGCTGTGCGGGATGGCCTATGCGGGTGCAGATTTGTGCGTTAATCGCCCGGATTGGTTCTCGGGCAGTTAAAGTTTAGGCGGTCCGGGTGGATAGAATTATTACGACTATTCATATGTTCCGGAGTGCTGCTAATGTTCACCCACCTCAAAATCCGTACTGGCATGGCTGGAGTCTTGCTGCTGTTCACAGTTGCCTTGCTGTACTCCGTGCTCACCAGTTGGTGGGCAGCGATGCGCAGCTTTGATCATATTGATGAGTTGAGCCGTACGTCTAAGCAAATTGATGGGGTCAACAACGCTTTCTTGCTGGCGATTCGTGCAAGCGCCAACGTATCCTCAGCCTTCATAGAGACCGTGGGCAGTCGCTTTGACGCCGCCGAGGCGCGCCTGGTGCGAAGTGAGGGTATCTGGACAGATGCGATGGCCAAGGTTACTTCTGCTACTGCTGATATTAGCGATCCCAAACTCGCGGCCTTGTCTGAGGAGCTGAAACGGGCCTTTAGTGAATATGGCGAAGCCATCGCAGGCCAGCGAAAGGCCACTCGGGCACGTTCTGCCGACCAGTATTTCCAAGTCAATATCGACGCTGGCAACAGCATGACTAAGCTTCAGAAGATTCGGACGGATCTAGTGGCCGCGCTGGATGTCCGTGCCCAGGAAATTACTGAAGATTCGGCAGGCCGCCTGAGTAGTTCGCAGACCCTGGCAATCGTCCTAGGCTTAGTTACTCTGGTGCTGGTGGTGCTGTGCTGGATATTTATCGCCGGACGCGTACTACGCCCACTGCGTGATGCAGGCGAGCATTTCAAGCGCATCGCCAGTGGCGACCTGACTCAGGAAGTGGTGGTGCCGAGCCGCAACGAAATTGGAGAACTCTTCATAGAACTACGGCGAATGCAAGCCAGCTCCCGTGACACGTTGACCTTGATTAACGGATCCGCTACCCAGCTGGCCTCGGCCGCTGAAGAACTTTACGCTGTGACAGAGGAAAGTAGCCGTGGCTTGCAACAGCAGGATATGCAATTGGAACAGGCCGCTGCGGCGGTCAACGAGATGACAAGCGCTGTGGAGGAGGTGGCACGCAATGCGGTTTCTACCTCCCAAGCAGCGACGGCCTCCAACACCCTGTCGGAAAAGAGCCGCCAGCAGGTCAGGCAGAACATAGACGGCACCTTATCGATGACTGCCGAAATTCAGGACAGTGCTCAGCGCATCCAACGTTTGGCCGAAGAGGTGCGCAACATTGGCAAGGTGCTAGATGTCATCCGCGCAGTGTCGGAACAGACCAATCTGCTGGCGCTCAACGCGGCGATTGAGGCGGCTCGTGCCGGTGAGGCTGGACGTGGTTTTGCGGTGGTGGCGGACGAAGTGCGGACGCTGGCCTATCGAACTCAGGAGTCGACCCGCGAGATTGAGCAGATGATCGGTAGTGTGCAAAATACCGCTGAGCAGGCGGTCGAGTCGATGCGCAGCAGTGCGGCACGCGCCGAAGGAACCTTAGAGATCACCCAAGCCTCTGGAGTTGTGTTGGAGGATATATTTGTTGCTATCGGGGAGATTAACGAGCGCAACCTGGTGATCGCCACCGCCGCCGAAGAACAGGCCCAGGTCGCGCGTGAAGTGGACAGCAACCTGGTTGCCATCCGTGATCTCTCGGCGCAATCGGCGGCCGGATCAATGCAGACCAATGCAGCCAGTCATGAGCTTTCACGTCTTGCTGTAGAGCTGACCAATTTGGTAGGACGTTTTCGGATCTGACATTGAGCTGCTTTGGCTCCGGGTATGCGGCCGGTTGAGAATCTAATAGGCGATACCGGCACATTCTTTAGGTATTTGGAACTCAATCAGGAGTTTATTTAAAATTTATCAGCTGGTTTTTTTGCGATTTGCAGTGAAGGAGCCGAACGATAATTGGCTAGAAGTTGGTCTCATTAAACCCTGTCTGACGCGGATTTAACGGAGGGTGCTGACGTAATTGAGTCAGTACGTTTTCGTTAGCCATATATCTTGATGCGTTAAAAAACAAGATCTAAATAGCTATTGGGCAGTTGTGCGTATGTTGACGCTTCTCTGTGGAGCTTAGCAGCTGCCCTCGCTCGCATGTTAAGCGGTATTTAATTCAACGAGCGACAGCAGGAACTTTTCGGATGGCTGTCTTTGAGCATTCGCGGAGTGCCCCCGAGACAAGTTGATCAACAAGAAGTATGCAAGTCTGGTCATCTACCTGGCTATCATCAAGCCAGTCTGGTAGGCAATTGAGAAATTGTATGATGGCATGCGCAGCCACCGAACCAGTATCCTTGGCCAAGAGAGTGCCATTGAATACTGCGGCAATAAATGCGCTTTCATATAGTGTGCGCTTTTGGACGATCCGTTGCTGCTGAGCGTCATCTAGATAGACGAAGCCATGTAGCGCCAGTCGAAAGGACTGCGGGCGCCGTCGGTGCAAGCGCAGATGTGCAACGATCAGACCCGATAGAGAACGAACTTGGCCAACTCCTTGCCGCGCAGGTTTAACAAGCAGATAGAGCTCTTCATAAATTTCCTCGATTAGATCGAATAACAACGCTTGCTTGCTAGGGAAGTGGTTGTACAGTGAGCCTGGAGCAAGGCCCACATGGCGAGCCAATTCCCGCATGCTAACTTGGCCGAATCCCTTGCTAACGAAGAGCTCCAAAGCTTGAGCACGTATAGTTTCGTATCCGCTATAACCTTCAGTTGTAAACATGAAAGCCTCGTCCCGATTTTTTTCCTAAGAAACCCGCCGCAACAAACTCCCTAAGTAAAGGTGTGGCACGGTATTTCGGGTCACCAAAACCAGTTTGCAAGCTTTCCAGAATGGCCAGCACGGTATCCAATCCAATCAGATCGGCCAATGCCAAAGGCCCGATCGGCTGATTGCACCCCAATCGCATGCTGGCATCGATTGCTTGAGCATCGCCATTTTCCTGAAGGACGAAGATGGCTTCGTTGATCATCGGAATGAGGATTCGATTGACTATGAATCCCGGGCGATTTTGAGTGTGGATCGCGGTTTTTCCCAGCTGTTCGACCAGTGCCTGGGCGACGAAGCAGGTTGTGTCGCTGGTCTGCAAACCACGGATTAGCTCCACCAGCCCCATGACGGGCACCGGGTTGAAGAAATGAATACCCATGAAGCGTTCCGGGCGGTTGATGCTGGTTGCCAGTTCTGTGATCGACAGCGATGAGGTGTTGCTGGCGATCAGACAGTCCGGGCGAGCATGGGTGGCGATCTGTTGTAGGATCGAGCACTTGAGGGCAAAGTTTTCCGTGGCTGCCTCAATCACCATATCCCTATCGTTCAGATCGGTGTGATGAGTCGAGGTGCGGATGCGTTTTAGCGTGTCGGTGGCTTGCTGACAGGTGAGGGTCCCTTTGCCCACTTGCCGGTCCAAATTCTTCTGCATTGCGTGCAGGCCTCGCTCCAGTGCCTGTTCGCTGATATCGATGAGCAATAGGTCGTGGCCGGCTGCCGCGCACGTCTGGGCGATTCCGCTGCCCATCGTACCGGCGCCGATCACCGCAATCTGACGTAGGGTCATGTATATATCCTAGATTCAGCGTTTGGGAAAATGTTGGCTAGTCGCGTTTTGCACCGATCATCACAAACAGTGCTCGGGCGACTTGATCGCTTTTGTTACGCCATGCGTGACGGGTTCCGCGCTGGATGACAACGTCGCCGGGCCGGATCAGTTTTTGTTCTCCATTGTCCAGCTCCAGCCAGAGTTCACCCTGGAGCAGAATGCCGTAGTCGATGGTCGGGGTCGTGTGCATGCCCGGATGGTCCGGTTCAAAGCATTCGAACAAGCCGGGCAGGGCACCGCCCAATTCCTCGATCATCTGTCCGACATCCGTCGGGTTCTGCATCACGGTGTCCGGCGGAAAATCATAGATTGCCAGGCTGGTTTCGCCCGGCCCGGGCACCAGGGAGGGGTGCCCCAGGGTGGGGTCCTGCTGTGCGACGGACGTTCCGGCCGTTGATCCGGTGGACCACAGGTGCGCCATGGCATGGCCGGGAATGGATTCAAAGGAGCACGCGCGTGGAGCAGCGTCATCGCTGATAAATACGGATTGGCCTGCGGCATCCAGGCCCGTGACGACTCTTCGGATTTTCATAGCATTCCCCTGGGAGTGTGGGCGGGCATTACGGTGCCCGCCGTTGTGGTGAACGGGTTTCGTTAATGTCAGGGGCAGATGACGTAATTGCTGAAGCCGCCATGTCGATTTTCGATACCGGTAATCGCGTCGTTCACTTTTTCCAGGCTGAAAGCGGTGTTTTCAAAGAATGAAAGATCCAGCGTGCCAGATTCCACCATGTCCGCCATGGCTTGTCCTTGCCCAGCGGTGAACCAGGCCGAACCGCTGATCTGGATGTCGTTGTCCATGATCCAGTGCAGATCGATCGGGACGTCACCGGCGATGGCGCCGATGTTGACCAGATGCCCGCCGCGGTGGATGGACTTGAGGGCTTGGGTCAGGGTCTCGTGTGGCGCACCTGGACCCAGAGCATCGATCACCACATCAACGCCTTCACCATTGGTGATTTCACTGACCCACTCGTTGGTCGGCAGCGTGCCCAGGGTGTGGATTTCAATCCGACCTGGCGCGGCGAGGTCTTTCACCCGCTGGAAGAGCTCCTGGTTGCGGGCCGTGCCGAGAATCTTACGCACGCCCATCGCCAGCGCCAGTGCCACTGCGCCCAAGCCGAGCGTGCCACTGATGCCATTGATCAGCAGGGTGGTGCCAGGCCCGACATTGGCCTTGAGCATTGCCTTGTAGGCGGTACCCAGGTAGCCCAGTCGCGCGGCCGTCTCGAAGCTGAGGTTATCGGGCAGTTTCACCAGACTGTATTGCGGCGCAGGGATGTACTCGCAAAGACCACCGTAGGGATAGTCTTCGAACATGCGCGGGCTTTTGGGCGTGAAACCGAAATAGCCATTGAAGGTGTACGCCGTGCAGGCGATGGTATTGCCCGCACGACAAGACCGGCAGGAACCGCAGTGGCGGCCTGGATTGACGTAGACCCGGTCACCAACCTTGAAGTCGTAGACCTGTTCGCCTACTGCCTCGATGACTCCCGTTGGGTCAAGGCCGAAGGTCGCCGGCAGTTTCGGCAGAGGATTTTGGGGGAACCATTTAACCCAGTTGGTCAGGATGTTATGGAGGTTGGGGACGATTCCGCAGGCCTTGATCTTGACGAGCACTTCAGTTGGACGAATGCCCGGTACGGGCAACTGCTCGATGACCATGGGTTTGCCGCCTTCATACAGGCGTGCGGCGCGCATCGTTTTTGCAGTCATGATGTTCTCCTATACTTATATTATTTTTGTCGTAGTACGTAATCCGTGGAGCGACACTTCAAAACCTTGGCATCAACGTAAGCCGTCTTCACCTCTCACGTCGGCGACCGCTAGGCCGCCCAGTCGCGAATGGATCCTGCCGCCCGTAGCCATGGCCAGGCCGAAAGCTATTTCGCCGCGGCGGGGGCCGTCCCATACCGTCATTTCCGCCACACCAAAATGACTGCGGACATAAGCTGCCTGGATATGCCCCAGCGGAATCATCACCCGGCAACCAGGTCCACCGATAGTCTTGCCTGCTGGAACGATGGCCTTGGGGTTGCCCAGTGCCTCACGCATGGCCCAGCCACCGGCTTCGTGCCAGACCGCTCCGTGTTCCAGTTCGCCGTCTTCACCGACAATCGCGCCCTTGCCATAAGCCTGCACTTGCGCGGCACCGCCCAGTGCCTGGATCAATTGCTCCGACAGTTGTGCACCTAACCCCCTGAGCTCCTGCATGAATGGCAGCAGGTCTTCTTCATACCTGCCGGCGAAGGGATTGGTGACCACCGCGGTGGCGACCGCAATGCGTAACGGCGTTGATGAACGGGGGCCTCCCTCGTGGAATATTTCTTCGATGTCCAGTTTGATCTTACGAACCATCACCAGCGACATGCTTGCCTCCAGAACCAGGAGCCTCATGGGGCTCGTTATTTTTTTTCGCGACCTTTTGCATTATGCATTTAATGATGTATGGTGCAAGAAATTAGTTTTTGTGCACAAAAATAGGAGAGAAATATGAAGCTGATTTCGTACCGCAAAGAAGGGAAGGCCCATTTTGGCGCCGTCTCAGGTGACGGGGTGGTCGAGCTGACCCGGCGTTTTGCGCAGGTTCCAGACCTTGCCTCCTTTCTGGCCAATCGACTGCTGGTCCAAGAGGCTCGTGAAATCGTAGAGGCCGTCCAGCCCGATTATTCGTTTTCCAGCATTCAGTTGGAGGCCGTCATACCCAATCCCGGCAAGGTGATCTGTGTGGGCATCAACTATGTGGCTCACGCCGAAGAGGCCGGCAGGAAGGTTGGGGAGTTCCCAGTGATATTCCAGCGATTCGCCGAAACGCTACTGCCTCACGGCGAACCTCTGGTCAGGCCAAAAGTGTCAGAACAATTCGACTTCGAAGCAGAGCTGGCCGTCGTCATTGGTAAAGGTGGTTCGCACATCGATCCGGCCGATGCCATGGACCATGTGGCGGGCTACACCTGCTTCAACGATGCCAGCGTGCGTGATTGGCAGTTTCATACGCACCAGTACGGCATGGGCAAGACGTTCAGGAAAACTGGCGCACTGGGCCCTTGGGTCATTCCAGCGTCGCAGATTTCCGATTACCGTAAGCTGGTAGTGCGGGGCGTTCTCAACGGCGAACAACTGCAGGAAGGTAGCCTCTCGGAGTTGGCTTTCGACATTCCGCATTTGATCTCCTACGTGTCCAAGGCGCTGCCATGGAACCCGGGTGACATTCTGGCAACCGGAACGCCGAGCGGGATCGGCTTCAAGCGCAAACCGCCGATTTTCCTGAAGCCCGGAGATGTGTTCGAAGTGGTCATCACTGAAATCGGGACCCTATCGAACGGCGTCATTGACGAAGCCTGAGCGTTGTCCTCTACACAATCATAAAAACTGGAGGTTCCACATGCCCGCGTTACCCACTATCAATTTCACCCATTCCGGCGTGTTCTGCTCAGACCTGGATCGGATGGTCGATTTCTACTGTCGCATCCTGGGTTTCATCGTCAGCGACAAAGGCGTGGCCTCGACCGGGCATCGCCTGTTTTTCATGACGCAGAATCCGGAGCTGCATCATCAGGTCGTGCTCTTTGATGGCAAGCCAGTTGATCTGCCCTTCAATCCGATCAATCAACTGTCGTTCCTGCTCAATTCGTTGGATGATCTGAAGACCTATTACCAATTTGCCAAGAAAAGCGGCATTGAAGGCATTGCCCAAGTAGATCACGGAAATGCCTGGTCGATTTACTTCAAAGACCCTGAAGGCAACCCCGTCGAAATGTATGTCGATACACCGTTCTATAGCGCTCAGCCGTGCAAGGAGCCACTGGATCTTGAGCTGCCGAGCGAGGTCATCCTGGCTCAGACCGAGGCAATGTGCAGGCGTCGTCCAGGGTTCCAGACACGCGCGCAATGGATGGATTCCATTCGCGCGAGGATTGAAGAGCAACGGGTCCGAATCGCCTGACCGTTCCCTCCGGTACAGATGAAGCCTGGTTGATGACAGGAGTCCCTATCGACATCAACCAGCATTCGCAATCGACAACTACAAGAAGCGGAGTAGACGATGGACTACGATGTCATCATTGTTGGAATGGGACCGGTGGGCGCCTTGTGCGCCAATCTGGCCGGTCTGTGGGGGCTCAATGCCCTGGTGGTGGACAAGTCCGAAGCGGTCTATGCTAACCCTCGGGCCATGGGCTTTGACCATGAAGTGATGCGCGTCTTCGGCAATATCGGCCTGGCTGAGAACATTGCCGAACATGTCATGCCGTACCGCCCCTCGGAATACCGCACGACCGGTTCGCAGTTGATCAAGCGCATTGACGCTGCCAAGCCGCCTTTTCCACTGGGTTGGGCGCCAAATTATGTGTTTTCCCAGCCACCGGTAGAACGCGCACTTCGTGAAAAAATTGCTCGTTTCAAATCGGTAACCGTTGAGCTTGGCTCCGAGGTGCTGTCGGTCGACTCCGACGAGTCCCTGGCTAATGTGCGCATTCAGGCGAAGGACGGGACCGAACGCACGGTCACGGCAACCCATGTGCTGGCCTGTGATGGCGGCACCAGCCCAATCCGCACCCGCTTGGGGTTGAAGATGGACGACCTGGCTTTTGACGAGCCGTGGCTGGTGGTCGATGTGATCCTCAACGAAGGGGCTGGGGAGGACCTACCGAAGACCAACGTCCAGTTCTGCGAATTGGCCAGGCCGTGCACCTTTGTCGTCGGCCCCGGGCGCCATCGTCGTTGGGAGTTCATGATCAATCCGGATGAGCAGCCTTCGGAAATCTCAAAGCCTGAAACGATCAAGAAGCTGATTGCCCGCTGGTTGCCAGAGCAGGACTATCAGTTATGGCGGGCTTCGGCGTACCGATTCCACGCGTTGATCCTGGAGCAATGGAAAGCCGACCGAGTGTTCTTTCTCGGAGATGCGGCCCACATGACGCCGCCATTCCTGGCGCAAGGCATGTGCCAGGGGATTCGCGATGCCTTGAATCTGGTCTGGAAAATCGCCCTGGTGAAAGAAGGGCTGGCGGCTCCGGATTTCCTGGAGACCTATCAGATCGAGCGTATCCCTCATGTGCGCCAGACCACCCTTGCGGCCAAGGAGTTCGGCGGTGTGATCTGCGAGCGCGACAGCGAGAGAGCGGCGAACCGGGATGCACGGCTGATCGAACATATGAAGGAGAACCCGGGCGGGACCATCCGGCAATCGCTGATCCCCGGTCTGTCCCAGGGGTTTATCGCGCAAGTGTCGCCGGCCGGAGAGCTGTTTCCCCAGCCAATGGTGATCAACCATGCAGGCAAGCAGGCCTTGCTTGATGAGTTTACTGGCCAAGCGTTTCGCGTGGTCGTTGCCCCCGGGTTCGATGCCAGTGCGTTGTTGAGGTGCCTGCGCAGCAGCCAGTCACTTAAGGGCTTGCCTGTTCACGTCGTGCGCTTGGTCAGCTCTGAGCAATCAGGGGCCCGCGCTGCTGATGAGTACCAGGAAGTCGATGGGCTGTTGGCGCAATGGCTGGAACAACGAGGGTGCAATGTGGTGATCGTGCGGCCCGACCACTACGTATATGGTGGGGCGGTGACGGTGGCCTGGGCGATGGAGTTGCTCGAGGGCATGGAGCTTGCGCTGTGGTGCAAGCCGCCGCAGAAACCCACGCCGGCCCAAGGCGGCGTCTGCGATAAGACGATCAGGTTCGCACAGGCTTAAATCCTGACAGGCAACACGCCCTTCGCCTGGCACTGTCCACGAAAACAGTGCCAGGCGAAGGGCTTTTTTATGATGTGTCAATAAGGCTTATTGAAGCGTGGCTTGTCGGCGTTCTATGGCTTCGACGATCCGGCCCAGGGTTTCCTGGATGTGATTGCGCAGCAAGGTGACGGCTTTCTCGCTGTCGCGAGCAAGGGCCGCTTCCATCAATCTCTGGTGCTCGTTGCCCTTGTGCCGCTGGGTGACCCGCTGCTGGGCGGAAAAGCGCCGGTAGCGCTCGGCCCGATCAAACAGCGAGTCGATCATCTTCAGCAACAACGGCGAGGGGCACGCCGCGAACAAGGCAAAGTGAAAGGCCTTGTGTCGGGCCGACCATTCATCATCGAGTACCAGCACCCCGCTCCCGAGTTTTTTCTCGACCAGATTCAGGCGGTGAAAGGCCCCCAGCACATCGGCTTCCCAGGCATCGTCGCCATGTTGGATGGCATCGGCCAACGCCTCGCATTCCAGCAGACAGCGCATGCGGGTGATGTCGCGAAAGTCAGTGACGGAAATGGCGGCGACCCTGAAGCCCTTGTTATCGCTGGCTTCAACCACGCCATCCTGGGTCAGTCGATTGAGGGCTTCACGAATCGGCGAGCTGCTGAGTCCGTAGGTCTTGGACAACTCTGCGACCTTGAGTTTTTCGCCGGGCGCCAGCTCACAACAGACGATCGCTTTTTTCATCTTCGTCAACGCGACATCGATCAGCGGAATGCTGGGGGAGGGGATCATGGTCGGAGTCGTCCTAAAATTTGCACCAAAAGGATTTTATGCGCAAAACACAGTTTAGTGCAAAGACTGATTTATCCGCTTGACTTTGAATTTGCGCAGGGATAGTTTTTGTGCACAAAATATATTTAAGTGCAGTAATGGTATTTTTACGCATATAAGCAATGCCAGTGGTATTCGCGGCCAAGGCTGCGAGTGGATGACCTTTTACAAAAACAAAAAAACAGGAACATCTCCATGAAAACAGCCAACCAGCGGTTCTGCCCGTTGCCGGTCTCCAGCCTTGCTTGCGCAGTCAGCGCAACGGTACTGCTGGGCCTTTCAACCCAGGCGCAAGCCTTCCAGATCGATACCGGCAACCCCGACCTTTCGGCGACCTGGGATAACACCATCAAGTACAGCAACGCCTGGCGGGTGAACAAGCTCGATCACAAGGTGGCGGTCGGCCCTGGGACCTCCAACAGCAACCCCAACCTGGACGACGGCGATCGAAATTTCGACCGCGGGCTCATCTCCAATCGCCTGGACATCCTTTCCGAGTTCGACATCAAGTACAAAGACGTCGGTGCGCGCCTCAGCGCGGCGTCCTGGTACGACAACGTCTACAGCCAGGACAATGACAACGATTCGCCAGGCACCGCCAACTCGTTGAGTGTCGACCACGACGAATTCACCAGCGACACCCGCCGGATCCACGGTCAACGCACTGAAATCCTCGACGCTTTTGTCTATGGCTCGACGGAGATCGGCACGACTTCGTTGTCCGGGCGGCTCGGGCAGTTCACACAGATCTACGGCGAAAGCCTGTTCTTCGGTGCCAACGGTATTGCCAACGCCCAATCCACCGTAGACCTGGTGAAGCTTCAGTCAGTCCCCGGTTCCCAGTTCAAAGAAATCCTGATGCCCACCAAGCAAGTGTCCGGAAACTGGCAACTGAACGACACGGTGAGTGTGGGGGCTTACTACCAATTCGAATGGAACAAGACCCGTTTGCCCGCCGCAGGTAGCTACTTCAGCGGCGCGGATTTTGTGGGTGAAGGCGGGGAGCGGGTCTTCTTCCCAACCGGCGAACTGCGCCATGGCAAGGACAAGGATGCAAGGGATTCCGGGCAGTTCGGCGCGCAGTTGAAGTTCGCTGTGGAGGACTGGGAGTTTGGTCTCTACGCCGCGAAATATCACGAAAAGACGCCGGTGTTTTACTTCCGTCCGGCCGCTCTGGTGCCGGGGGCCGATGACTCTTTTATCAATGTCTATCCCGAGGACGTGAAGGTCTTCGGTGCCAGCTTCAGTACGCTGGTGGGCGAGGCCAATATCGCCGGTGAAACATCGATCAGGCTCGATACGCCCCTGGCGGGTATCGGCGGCACCATCATCACTGGCATGGACGCCGACAACGATTCCAACCCCGCGTATCCCATTGGTCGGTCGTGGCATGCCCAGGTATCGATGATCAATGTCTACGGCGGATCCGCGTTGTGGGACGGCGCATCCCTGGTGGGTGAACTGGCGTTCAACCGACGGCTGAGCGTGACCAAGAACGCCGATCAACTGGACCCCAACACCACGCGCGATGCGTTCGCCATGCGCTTCACGTTTGAACCGCAATATTTCCAGGTTTTTCCTGGCATCGACGTCCAAGCGCCGATCACCCTTGGCTATAACCCGTCCGGGCGTTCTTCCGTCACGCCCCAGGCATTTGGCCCGGAACATGGCGGCGACCTGACCCTGGGTCTCAAGGCCGATTACAAGAAGCAGTGGTACGCCTCGCTGAGCTACACCAACTTCTTTGGTGAGGCCGGGCCCGTCATCAATTCAGCCAATTCGTTCACCTATCAGCAAAACATGAAAGACCGGGATTTCGTGGCGTTTTCGATCCAGCGAACCTTTTAAGCAAAGAACAGGCGGGCCCTGATAATGATAAAAATTAAACTGCTATTGCTGTCCACTCTGTCGATCTCACTGTCTGTCGGTACCGCGCTGGCAGCGGTCAGCCCTGACGAGGCGGCGAAGCTCAAGACCACGCTGACACCCATGGGGGCCGAAAAAGCCGGCAACGCCGATGGCTCCATTCCGGCCTGGACCGGCGGCTTGACCAAGGATGTCGCCGGGGCCAAGTTCGGCGATGTACCCGCCGATCCGTTCCCCGGCGAAAAACCGCTATTGCAGATCAACGCCAAGAACGCTGCGCAGTACGCCGACAAGTTGAGTGAAGGAACCAAAGCCCTGTTGGCCAAATTCCCCGACACCTTCCACCTTGATGTCTACCCGACTCACCGCAGCGCTGCGGCGCCGGACAGCGTCTATCAAAACACCTTCGCCAATGCCACCAATTGCAAGACCACCAGCAATGGTTTGTCAGTAGAGGGGTGCTACGGCGGAATCCCGTTCCCGATTCCGAAAAACGGCAATGAGGTCATCTGGAATTTCCTGCTGCGGGTTGAAGCCGAATCCATACAGATGGGCTATTCCAACATCATCGGCAACGCCGACGGGACTCGGACGCTGGCCAGCAGGGGCGTGGAGAACTGGCAGTACCCGTACTACTACAAAAACGGTGCCGCAGATAAATGGTCCGGGCAGTATGCGCTGCTGCGGTTCTTGACCAGCGAGCCGCCGTTCAAGGCTGGGGAATCACTGGTGACCCATGACAGCATCAACGCTCAGCAGCCGCGAGAGGCCTGGCAGTATCTGGTCGGCCAACGCCGTGTGCGGCGGGCGCCTACCGTGGGTTATGACACCCCGGACTTCGTCGCTTCGGGCGCCAACTATTTCGATGAGGTGCACGGCTTCATCGGTCATCCGGATCGCTACGACTGGAAACTGGTGGGCAAGAAAGAACTGTACATCCCTTATAACGACAACAAGTTCCACGCCGAAAAACGCGAAGATGCCTTTACCGCCAACCACCTCAATGCCGACAAAGTGCGCTGGGAACTTCACCGTGTCTGGGAGCTGGAAGCCACGGTGGCGCCGGGCAAACGCCATGCCGTGCCCAAGCGCCGATTCTTCATCGACGAAGACAGCTGGACCATCTCGCTGGTGGATGGCTACGACGCCGAGGGCAAACTCTGGCGTGTCTCCCAGGTGCTGCCATTCGTGGTGCCAGCCATCCCAGCGGTGGTGGTCAAACCTGTAGTGATCTACAACCTGCAGGCCAAGACCTACAGCGTCGTCCAGGGTCTGAACGGGGAAACCTACAGCGTGATACCGCGCAAACCCGAGAACTTTTTCACCGGTACCGCGGTGGCATCCGGGTCGGTGCGCTGAGCCTCGCAGCAACTTTTCAAACTTGTGTTCCATGGACGCGGTGTCACTGGCGCGGCGTCCGCTGAACCGCATCATCGAGGCTCGCCAATGAGAATTCAAAATCCCAGGGTTTCATACCAACATCCGTTCAAGGCGTTGATGCTAAGTGTGTCAATCATAACGGCGCTCACCGGCGTAGCTGCGGCACAGCCTGGCGGACTGTCGGTGCAGCCATCAATCACAAGCGCCATGGCAGCTAAGTCGGTCATGCTGAGTGTCGCGAGGGCAGGTCAACGCCTTGTGGCGGTTGGCGAAAGAGGGTTCATTGTTGTATCTGAGGATAACGGTGGTAGCTGGAGGCAAGTCAGGTCCCCTGTCAGTATGACCCTTGTCAAAGTTCGCTTTCTCGACGACCTCGAAGGTTGGGCAGTCGGACACGCTGGGGTGGTCCTGCACAGCCGGGATGGCGGACTGAACTGGGACAAGCAGTTGGACGGCGTTCTGGCCGCTGATATCGAATTGCAAGAAGCCAAGCAAGTCGCTGAAGCTGCTCGAGACGCAGAAAAAGCGCAAGAGCGTTTAGCTCAAGCACAGCAACTCGTGGACGATGGCCCCGACAAACCTTTTCTCGATCTACTCTTCGTGGACTCCAGAAACGGGATAGTCGTTGGTGCTTATGGCTTGGCTTTTGTTACTCACGACGGCGGGCTCACCTGGCAATCGATGCGCTCCCGTATTGATAACCCAAGCGGATTGCATCTCTACAGCATCGAACGGGTGGGAACGGATCTGTTCATTGCTGGCGAGCAGGGCACGCTGTTGCGTTCAAGTGACGAGGGCAAGACCTTCGAGTCACTGACGTCACCTTATGAAGGCACGACTTTCGGACTTCAATCTACCAACGACGGATCAATTCTAGCGTTTGGGCTGCGCGGTAAAGCTTTCGAGTCCAAGGACCGCGGTGATACCTGGCAGCGTCTCGACACCTTGCAGCCGGTCACGTTGACTAGTGGTCTGCGTCTTGAGGATGGCTCCGTGCTCCTTGCTGATGAGTCGGGGAGAGTGCTGCGCTTTCAGCAAGGCAGTACCAAAGCCTCTGTCCTGAAGATCACTCAACCGAGTTATTTCACAGGTATGGCGCAGGCCGCAAACGGTAGCCTGATCATCAGCAGCGCACGGGGCATGCTGTCGTCCGCAGATGCAGTGGAATCGCCGGAGCAGATCAATGAATAGCTATACACGCTCTGCAGAGCACGAAACCACCCCTAAGCCGGATGTATTCGACCCATCCTCCGGCACTCTGGTTGAACGGCTTTTGTTCAATCATCGCAGTGTCATCCTAGGCATTTGCGTGTTACTCAGCCTGGTACTGGGCTACCAGGCACTGAGTTTGAAGCTCAATGCTGCCTTCGAAAAAATGATCCCAACGGATCACCCTTATGTGCAGAACTATCTGAAGAATCGAGGCCAACTGGGCGAGGGGGGCAACACTCTACGTATCGCGATCGAGGCCAAGCAGGGCAGCATCTTCGATGCCTCGTACCTTGAGACGGTCAAGAAAATCAATGACGAGGTATTTCTGTTACCTGGCGTAGATCGCTCATACATGAAGTCGCTGTGGACGCCCGCGACCCGTTGGATCGGCGTGACGGAGGAGGGCTTCGACGGCGGCCCGGTAATACCTGACAATTACGATGGGTCAGCCGATAGCCTGGAGCAGATTCGACAGAACGTCGAACGCTCGGGAGAGGTTGGCCGCCTGGTCGCTGCCAACTTCAAGTCCAGCATCGTGCTATTGCCCCTTCAGGAAAGTGCATCCGACGACGGTCAGCCGCTCGATTACAACACCCTTTCAAGTCAGCTTGAACAGATCCGGGCAAAGTACGAAACCGAAAACATCAAGATCCACATCACCGGCTTCGCCAAGGTGGTGGGTGACCTGATCGACGGCATGCGCCAGATGCAGATGTTCTTTGCCGCCACTTTGATCATCTGCGGCATCGTGTTGTATTGGTACACCCGCTGCGTGCGCAGCACCTTGTTGGTGCTGCTGTGCTCGATCATCGCTGTGGTCTGGTTGCTCGGCTTGCTGCCTACTCTGGGTTTTGATCTTGACCCGTACTCAATCCTCGTTCCGTTTCTGGTATTTGCCATAGGCTTGAGCCATGGCGCGCAGAAGATGAACGGGATCATGCAGGATATCGGACGTGGCGCCGACAAACTGGTGGCAGCACGCTTCACCTTTCGCCGTCTGTTTTTGACCGGGTTGATGGCGCTGGTGGCGGATGCCGTGGGTTTCGCGGTTCTGATGATCATCAAGATTCCGGTAATCCAGGACCTGGCCGTTGCCGCGACGATCGGCGTGCTGACGTTGATTTTCACCAACCTGATTCTGTTGCCGATCCTGTTGTCGTACACCGGTGTCAGCAAGGCGGCAGCGTTGCGTGAAGCGGCTAACGACAAGTTCTCGCAGCTAGACGCTCACCACGCCCGACATCCATTTTGGGCGTTTCTGGATCTATTCACCGAGCGCAAATGGGCGAGCGGTGCAATCATTATCGCCGTGATGCTGGGGGCCGCCGGGTTTGCCGTCAGCCTGCACGTGAAGATCGGTGACCTGAATCCTGGAGCACCGGAGCTGCGTCCCGAATCGCGCTACAACACCGACAATCGCTTTATGGTCAGTAACTTTTCCGCCAGCAGCGATAAGTACGTCGTGATGGTAAAAACCCCCCAATACTATTGCGCCAATTACCAAACATTGGTGTCGGTCGACGCGCTGGAAGCGCAGCTTCAGCAGTTGCCTGGGGTGGTATCGACGACTTCTTTAGCCGCGCTGAGTAAGCAGGCTGCAGCGGGTATGAATGAAGGCAGCATGACCTGGTATGAGATACCGCGTAATCAAGGGCTATTGAACGCGATCATCACACGCGCACCACGTGAACTTTTTAACCAGAATTGCGATTTGCTCACGGTTTATGTCTACCTTACGGACCATAAGGCGGACACGCTCACCAGTGTGGTGCAGACCGTCGAGCAGTTCGCGGCGACTCATAACACTGATCAGATCCAGTTCTTGAATGCGGCAGGAAATGCCGGGATCGAAGCAGCCACGAACATCGTCGTGAAGCGTTCGAATGTACAGATGCTCTTCATGGTCTATGCAGCCGTTATCGCTCTGTGTTTTATCACTTTCAGATCCTGGCGAGCTGTCGTATGCACAGTGTTGCCGCTGATGCTGACATCTATTTTGTGCGAAGCCTTGATGGTGGGGCTCAACATCGGCGTGAAGGTCGCGACGCTGCCCGTGATTGCGCTGGGGGTTGGCATCGGGGTGGATTATGCGCTGTACATCCTTAGCGTGACCCTGACCAACCTGCGTAATGGTTCAAGCCTGTCCGATGCTTACTATCTGGCCCTGCTCTCGACAGGGAAAGTGGTGGTGATGACGGGGATTACCTTGGGTATTGCCGTACTGACCTGGGTGTTGTCTCCCATTAAGTTCCAAGCAGATATGGGCATCCTGCTCGGCTTCATGTTCATCTGGAACATGGTGGGTGCATTGATACTGGTGCCGGCGCTCGCTCATTTCCTCCTCAAGCCAAAACCGCAGATTGTGAGTATTTGAATGACCGCGACGATAAATATCCTCGGCCTGTCAGGCAGCCTGCGTCAGCAGTCGGCCCATACGGCGATCCTCAACACAGTAGCGGAACGATTGACCGGGCAGGTTCGATTGACGCTCCATGGATTGGAAAGCATCCCTCCGTACAACGAAGATTACGACGGCGTCCATGCTCCGCAGGCGGTTAGCGACCTGCGTGCAGCCGTGGCGGCCGCCGATGGGGTATTGATCGGCTCGCCGGAATACAACCACGGTATGTCGGGTGTTTTGAAGAATGCGCTGGACTGGTTGTCCCGGCCCCATGGCAAGTCTGTCCTGGCTGGACTCCCAGTGTTGGGTTTCACGGCATCGCCTGCGTTTACTGGAGGAGTTCGAGCCCATCAACAACTCAACGAAACCCTCTGGGCGGTCAGGGCTGCCTTGGTGGTTTATCCCCAGATCGTCATTGGCGACGTACACCGTAAAATAGAACATGGACGGTTGGCGGATGGAGCCGCCCGAACTTTTTTGCTGGATGGTATCGGAGCGTTGATTGAGCAGATCAACCAAGCGACAAAAGAAAAAATCGACGGGGATAATCCGAGGCGCTAAATGATCAAATTTGCTGCAAATTTATCGTTGCTCTTCACTGAATTCCCCTTCGAAGATCGGTTTAATGCGGCGCGCGACGCTGGTTTTGAGGCCGTTGAGTTCAGTTTTCCGCAAGGCATCTCAGCCGTCACCGTCGCAAAATACTTACATCGCAACGGTCTCCAGCAGGTTTTGGCAACCGTTCCCTTGCGACCCGACAGCAAGGGCTTAGCTGCGCTAGCCGGCCAAACACGGGAGTTTAAGAATGATTTTCTTCGGGGGTTGGACTATGCCATAGCGGGTAATAGTCAGCTCCTGCACGTATTAAGCGGAATTGTCGATAACGCGAGCTATGAGACATCACGCCGTAAATTTGAAGAAAATATGAGTTGGGCAATTGAAGAAGCGGGTCGCTATAAAATCAAACTGGTTATCGAAGCCATCAATCAAGTTTCGGTGGCTGATTATTTTATCCGCTCGTTGCCTGACGCCATTCGATGGACGGAACGATTGGATGGGCTTGGACTAATTTTGGATATTTATCACGCGTCTATGGAGCAACTTGACCCAATGGATTGCACCGCGCGCTATCTTGACCAGGCTGATCATTTTCAAATTGCTGGATTTCCAGGACGGCATGAACCTAATGTGGGGAGCCTCAACGCGCGAGCAATTTTAGATTTTCTCAGCGCTCATTCATATCAGGGCTGGGTTGGATGTGAGTATAAGCCTATTGGGGTAACGGCTGACGGTATGGGATGGCTTGATTGCTATCGAGGTGATTAGGTGCAATATATCGCTTAACTAGAAATATTATTTTGACGTTTGGCAAAGGGACTTAGGGTGACCAGTGGAGGGCGACTGGATAGTTCAGTCACCCTCTGAGAGGTGAGGCACCCAATGTCGGTCTAGCTTTAATACCTTCCCGCTCAATTCACTTTAGACATTGCGCACCGGCCCTGGCCACTTGCGCATCCTGCTCAGCCTTGACCCCCGACACACCGACCGCACCGATCACCTGGTCGTCGACGATGACCGGCACGCCGCCCTCAAGGGAGGTCAGCAAGGGGGCTGACAAAAAGGCGTGGCGCCCGCCATTGACCATCTCCTCGTAGCCTTTGGACTCACGCCGACCCAGGGCCGAAGTGCGTGCCTTTTCGGTGGCGATGTAGGCGCCAATTGGTGCGCAACCGTCGAGGCGTTCGAGGGCCAATGGATGGCCTCCGTCATCGACAATCACGATGGTGACGGCCCATTGATTGTGTTGGGCTTCGGTACGTGCGGCAGCGAGAATTTTGCTGACTTCGGTCTGGCTCAGTACGGCTTTGCTTTTCATGGGAATTCTCCAGTGCTCGTTTAAGGCAACGCGGCTTCGATCAGTTCGATCCAGTGCCTGACAGGGGTTCGACCTGCACCGTTGAGGTGGGTCTGGCAGCCGATATTGGCGGTGACAATGACGTCGGGGTGATCGCTTTCCAGCGCATTGAGTTTGTTATCGCGCAATTGTCTGGACAGTTCGGGTTGGGTCAGCGAATAAGTGCCCGCCGAGCCGCAGCACAGGTGGCTATCGGGAACAGAGGTCAGGTTGAATCCCAGGTTTGTCAGAATGGCTTCGACTGCACCCCCGAGTTTTTGCGCGTGCTGCAAAGTGCAGGGGCAGTGGAACGCCAGGCGTTGGTCGCTGTGTACACCGAGCTTATCCAACGGCTCGCCGCGCAATACTTCCACCAGATCCTTGGCGAGGGCACTGACCCTTTTTGCCTTGTCGGCATACACCGGGTCGGTGCGGAGCAGGTGGCCATACTCCTTGATGAAGGCACCGCAGCCGCTGGCGGTTTGCACGATGGCCTCGGCACCGCTTTCAATGCTTGGCCACCACGCATCGATGTTGCGGCGGGCCCGCTCAAGGCCGGCGGCCTGAGCGTCCAAGTGATAGTCCACCGCGCCGCAACATCCGGCCTCGCGGTTTGTGGTGACGCTGATCCCCAGTCGATCCAGCACGCGTGCGGCGGCCGCGTTGGTATTGGGCGACAGACTCGGTTGCACGCAGCCCTCGAGCATGAGCATTTGTCGGGTATGACGAGTGGTCGGTCGTGGCTTTGCCGGATACACGGTGCGAGGCAATTTGACTTGCAGCGAGTTTGGCAACAATGCGCGGAAAACCTGGGCACTGTTAACCAGCCCTTTGAATAGCGCCGGATTGGGCAGCACGCCGCGCAAACCCTCGCGCATCAGTCGTTGGCCGAGAGGGCGCGCCACTGCCGCATCGACCACCGCCCGGCCTATGTCCAGCAAGTTGTGATAGTCGACACCAGAAGGGCAAGTGGTTTCGCAGTTGCGGCAAGATAGGCAGCGATCCAGGTGTTCCTGTGTCTTGCGGGTCACCTCGTTGCCTTCAAGCACCTGCTTGATCAGGTAGATGCGCCCCCTGGGGCCATCCAGTTCATCACCCAGCAGTTGATAGGTCGGGCAGGTGGCATTGCAGAAACCGCAGTGCACGCAACTGCGCAGAATGCTTTCGGCTTCTTTGGCGCGAGGCAGTTGGCGGGCGTCTTCGCTCAGGGTTGTCTGCATGATTCAAAGCTCCGCGTACAAGCGACCGGGGTTGAAGATTCCCCGTGGATCGAGTTGTTGTTTCAAGTTCCGGTGGTAGCGCATCAGTGCGTCAGGCAGCGGTTGGAATGGGCTGTCGATCAGACCATGGCTGTAGCAGGTCGCGTGCCCTCCGACTTGTTCGACGAGGGAGCGAATGAAGGTCGCTTCGGCGCCAGACTTGAGCCAACGCTGGGCGCCGCCCCAATCGATCAATTGAGCACCCGGCAGGGACAGCCGGGGCGTGTTATGCGGCAAGGACAGGCGCCAAAGGGGCTGATCCTCATCGAAGAAACTCAACCGATGTTCGTTCAGATCTTGCCAATACGAAGAGTCCAGCCACTCGCCACCTAAACGATCATGGGCCGCCGCCACCGAACCTTCGCCTCCTTCCAGGCGCAGGTGCAGACGCTCCCCGTCGTGGCAGGCCGCGCTGATCGGCAGCGGCTGCTGGCCCCATTCCGCGAGGCGAAGCAAGGCGCGCTCGCTGTCCATTTCAAGGCTGATGCTTAAGCACTGACGTGGTTTCGGAAGGACTTTGAGTGAAACCTCGGTGATCACGCCAAGTGCGCCGAAACTGCCGGCCATCAACCGTGAAAGGTCATAGCCCGCTACGTTCTTCATCACCTCGCCACCGAAGCGCAAATGTTTGCCGTGCCCGGTGATGACCCGTGTGCCGAGGACAAAGTCGCGTACCGACCCCGACCAAGGCCGCCGCGGCCCCGATAACCCGCAAGCGATCATCCCGCCGACCGTGGCATCTTTGCTGAAGGAGGGTGCTTCGCAGGGCAGCATTTGTTGTGCATTGTCCAATACGTTCATTAGCTCTGACAGCGGCGTACCGCAGCGGGCGGTGATCACCAACTCAGTCGGGTCATAGCTGACGATGCCACGGTGGGAGCGCGTGTCGAGCACTTCACCCGCCGCGATACGTCCAAGAAACACCTTGCTGTTGGAACCCTGGATGCGCAGCGCAGTGGCATTCTGCAACGCTTGATTGACCTGCTCCAGCAGCGCGCCACTGTCATCGATATCGTGTTCGCTGCGCATCAAAAACGCTCCAGATCGGGGAAGGGCATCTGACCCATGTGAACGTGCATGGCGCCAAACTCGGCGCAGCGGTGCAGGGTGGGAATGTTCTTGCCGGGGTTGAGCAAACCGCTCGGATCAAACGCTGCTTTGACGGCATGGAACATGGTCAACTCATCGCTGTTGAACTGTGCGCACATCTGATTGATCTTCTCCCGGCCGACACCATGTTCGCCAGTAATGCTGCCGCCGACTTTCACGCACAATTCGAGGATCTTGCCGCCCAGTGCTTCGGCGCGATCGAGTTCCCCCGGTTGATTGGCATCGAACAGAATCAGCGGATGCATATTGCCGTCACCTGCATGGAAAACGTTGGCCACTCGCAGGCCGTATTCGGCCGACAACGCCGCAATTGCGCGCAGTACGCCAGGTAATTCTCGGCGCGGGATCGTCCCATCCATGCAGTAATAATCCGGAGAGAGGCGGCCCACCGCCGGAAACGCATTCTTGCGCCCGGCCCAAAAACGTATGCGTTCCGCTTCATCCCGAGCCTGGCGCACTTCGGTGGCGCCGGCTTGTTCCAGCACCTGGCGCACGCGATTGCTGTCATCATGAACGTCGGCTTCTACACCATCGAGTTCACACAACAAAATGGCTTCTGCGTCCACTGGGTAGCCGGCGTGGATGAAGTCTTCGGCGGCGCGAATGGCCAAGTTGTCCATCATCTCCAGGCCGCCCGGGATGATGCCTGCGGCAATGATGTCACCGACCGCCCGACCGGCCTTTTCGACAGAGTCGAAAGCCGCCAGCAGCACTCTGGCGGTTTGCGGTTTGGGCAGTAGTTTGACCGTGACCTCAGTGATCACTCCGAGCATGCCTTCGGAACCGGTGAACAGTGCGAGCAAGTCAAAGCCCGGTGAGTCGAGCGCGTCGGATCCCAGGCTCAAGTGTTCACCGTCAACGGTGAGGATGTCGACCTTGAGCAGGTTGTGGACGGTCAGGCCGTACTTCAGGCAATGCACGCCACCGGCGTTTTCTGCCACGTTACCGCCGATGGAACAGGCGATCTGGGACGAAGGGTCTGGCGCGTAGTACAAGCCAAACGGCGCGGCAGCCTGGGAAATCGCCAGGTTACGCACGCCCGGTTGAACCCGTGCGGTACGGGCGGCGGGGTCGATGTGCAGGATGTTGTTGAAGCGCGCCATCACCAGCAGCACGCCTTTTTCCAACGGCAGCGCACCGCCGGACAAACCAGTACCTGCACCGCGGGCGACGACGGGTACCTTGCGTTCATGGCAGAGACGAAGCACGCCCTGGACCTCGTCTAGGTGACGTGGCAGCACCACCAGCATGGGCGTGGTGCGATAGGCGGAGAGCCCGTCGCATTCGTACGGTTTAAGCTCTTCGCGCTGATGCAGGATTTCAAGGTTTGGAAGCTGAGCTTGCAGGGCCTGTAGCAACGCACTTTTGTCAACGTCAGGCAGGACGCCGTCGACGCGTTCATCGTAGAGAATGTTCATAGACGGTGGGCGAGACTCGGTTGTTTTTATTAGAAGTCTGTTCTGATACTGCTGACTTGCATCATTGGTGTGAGACGCTTTACTGTCTACGTGTTGTAGGTCTGGTCGAACCAGTTTTTTAATCTTGCTTCCTTCTTTTTTTTGGAAAAAGACTTTAAAAACATCGGCTTATTATCCTGTCAAGGCAAGCGCAAGATTTGCGCTGAAGCTGGTCATACCAGTTGGATAATCAATGAATAGCGTAGAAGCGAGCCGTAATTTGCAAGTCGCCGATGTGGTGTGTGAGCGCATCGAGCGCCTGATCGTAGACGGCGTGCTCAAGACCGGGCAACTGTTGCCTTCGGAGCGTCGACTGACGGAAAAACTCGGCGTTTCCCGTACCGCCCTTCGAGAGGGGCTAAAGTTGTTGCGCGCTCGCGGAATTATCAAGACCGAGCAAGGCAAGGGATCATTCGTGGCGGACCTGTCGGGGCATGGATTGGCGTCACCGCTGATGTACTTGTTCAGCTCGCAGCCACGTACGCTCTATGATCTATTCGAGGTACGTAGCCTGCTCGAGGGCGAGTCAGCGCGTTTGGCGGCCTTGCGCGGAACCGAGGCTGATTTCGTCCTCATCACCCGTAGCTACGATGCGTTGCTCGATGCCCACAGTCGTTCGCTGGAGGCGAGTGAACATGCCCAGCTCGATCATGCATTTCACCTGGCAATTTGCGAGGCTTCGCATAATCCGGTGCTGGTGCAAACCTTGCGTTCGCTGACAGATTTGCTGCTCAACTCGGTGTTTACCTCGGTCAACAACCTCTACCACCGCGAACCGCAAAAGCGTCAGATCGACCGTCAACATGCGCGGCTCTACAACGCCGTCACCGGCCGCTTGCCTGAACAGGCGCGAAAGGCGGCTATCGCTCACATTCAGAGCATCTGCGAGAACCTCAGGGAAATCGAAAGCGAGGAACAACGCTTGGTTCGGGCTACGTTGCGACTTGAGGGGTGGGCATGATGCATCTTCGCTTTAGCCAAGGTGGAACACGAAGCGTGGCCTAGTATGGAAGTGCCTCAGCATTACAGACAGATTCGAGCTCTTATTGTGGTTGGCCTCCCACGTCGCCAGGCAAGGCGTTGTAGATACGTTGCATTACTCAGCGAATTAACACTGAGTACGATCTTTTGTTTTGGTGAACAACTTCTGTTAACGGCCCGTCCATAAACGCGCAGATGTCATAGATGAGCGCGGCGCGAGGAACTGATTTTATCGAGCATCATTTTTTGGATCCTCAAGAATCAGGATGGCGCGAAAGTCGTTGACGTTGGTACGGGTCGGTTCGGTGACGATCAGCGCGTCGAGGGCGGCGAAGTAGCCGTAGCCATTGTTGTTGTCCAACTCGTCGCTGGCACACAGGCCCAGCTCGGCGGCGCGGCGATAGCTGTCCGGGGTCATGATTGCCCCGGCGTTGTCCTCGGAACCGTCGATGCCATCGGTGTCGCCAGCCAGCGCATGGATGCCGGAATGGCCCTTGAGGCTGTCGGTCAGGCTCAGCAGGAATTCGGCGTTGCGCCCGCCACGGCCATCGCCGCGCACGGTGACGGTGGTTTCGCCGCCGGAGAGAATCACGCACGGTGCTGCCAGAGGCTGGCCGTGCAGCGCGATTTGCCGGGCGATGCCGGCGTGGACTTTCGCCACTTCCCGGGATTCGCCTTCCAGATCGCCGAGAATCAACGGACTGAAACCGGCCTGGCGAGCCTTCACGGCCGCGGCTTCCAAGGACTGCTGGGGGCGGGCGATCAATTGGAAATGGCTGCGGGCCAGGCTCGGGTCGCCGGGCTTGACGGTCTCCGACTCCGGGCTCTGCAGCCAGTTGCGTACGGAGGCGGGGATTTCAATGGCGTAGCGCTTGAGAATCGCCAGGGCCTCGGCTGAGGTGCTGGGGTCGGCGACGGTGGGGCCGGACGCGATGACCGTGGCGAGATCGCCGGGCACGTCGGAAATCGCATAGGTGTAGACCGTCGCCGGCCAGCAGGCCTTGCCCAGGCGTCCGCCCTTGATCGCCGAGAGGTGCTTGCGCACGCAATTCATCTCGCCGATGGTCGCGCCGGATTTGAGCAAGGCTTTGTTGATCGATTGTTTGTCGGCCAGGGTAATGCCAGCGGCCGGCAAGGCCAGCAACGCCGAACCGCCGCCGGACAGCAGGAAGATCACGCGGTCGTCTTCGTTGAGGTTGCTGACCAGTTCGAACACGCGCCCGGCCACTTCCAGGCCCGCGGCGTCAGGCACCGGGTGAGCGGCTTCCACCACTTCGATTTTCTGGCAGGGCGCGCCATGGCCGTAGCGGGTCACCACCAGGCCGCTGACTTCGCCGCGCCAGCAGCGCTCGACCACTTGCGCCATGGCCGCGGCGGCCTTGCCAGCACCGATGACGATCACCCGACCGCTGCGGTCAGCGTGCAGGTACTGTTCGAGGACGTGCCGGGGGTGGGCGGCGTCGATGGCCGTGGCAAACAGCTCGCGCAGCAGTTGTTGCGGATCGACCGACATGGCGGGCTCCCGGGATTCTTGTTATTTGAAGGGCAACGCAGACCCTGTGGGAGCGGGCTTGCTCGCGAAGGCGGTGTGTCAGTCAACACTTCATTGACAGGAAGATCGCCTTCGCGAGCAAGCCCGCTCCCACAAGGGGTGTGGTGTGTCAGTTATCGCGGATGGAGAAATTGGCCATATGTTCCAACCCCTTGATCAGCGCCGAGTGATCCCAGTTGCTGCCGCCGATGGACGCGCAGGTGCTGAACACTTGTTGGGCGTTGGCGGTGTTGGGCAGGTTGATGTTCAGTTCCTTGGCGCCTTGCAGGGCCAGGTTCAGGTCCTTCTGGTGCAGGCTGATGCGGAAGCCTGGGTCGAAGGTGCCCTTGATCATGCGTTCGCCGTGCACTTCAAGAATCTTCGACGAGGCGAAACCGCCCATCAGCGCTTCACGGACCTTGGCCGGGTCGGCACCGTTTTTCGAGGCGAACAACAAGGCTTCGGCCACCGCCTGGATATTCAGCGCGACGATGATCTGGTTTGCCACCTTGGCGGTCTGGCCATCGCCGTTGCCGCCTACCAGGGTGATGTTCTTGCCCATGGCCTGGAACAGCGGCAGCGCGCGTTCGAAGGCGGCGCTGTCACCACCGACCATGATGCTCAGGGTGGCGGCCTTGGCGCCGACTTCACCGCCGGACACCGGGGCATCAAGGTACTGCGCGCCTTTTTCATTGATCTTCGCCGCGAAGGCCTTGGTGGCGGTGGGGGAGATCGAGCTCATGTCGATCACCACCTTGCCCGCGCCCACGCCCGCCGCCACGCCATCGGCGCGAAACAGCACGTCTTCGACCTGCGGGGTGTCCGGGACCATGACGATGATGAACTCGGCTTCCTGGGCCACTTCCTTCGGGTTGGCCAAGGCTACTGCGCCACCGGCCAGCAGATCGGCCGGGGCCGCGTTGTGGTGCTGGGACAGGAACAGGCTGTGACCGGCCTTTTGCAGGTTCAGTGCCATGGGCTGGCCCATGATGCCGGTGCCGATGAATCCGATTTTAGCCATGAGAGAATCCTCTTGTTGTTATCGCTGCTTCAGGCAAATGAGGGACTGCTTTCCTGTGGGAGCGAGCTTGCTCGCGATAGCGGTGGGGTCAGTGCCGGTGATGTTGGCTCTACTGACGTCATCGCGAGCAAGCTCGCTCCCACAGGGGGAAAGAGTCGGGTCAGATCGCGTTGTGGGTCTTCAGCCAGCCCAGGCCGGCTTCAGTGGTGGTCAAT
The DNA here is from genome assembly GCF_052112205.1 of Pseudomonas sp. Lb2C2. Taxonomy (NCBI): domain Bacteria; kingdom Pseudomonadati; phylum Pseudomonadota; class Gammaproteobacteria; order Pseudomonadales; family Pseudomonadaceae; genus Pseudomonas; species Pseudomonas sp. Lb2C2. The sequence continues at coordinate 305,270 of NZ_JAUTYW010000004.1, forward strand.
GGCTTGTATTCGCATCCGACCCACCCCTGGTAGCCGATGCGGTCCAGGTGTTCGAACAGGAAGCGGTAGTTGATTTCCCCCGTACCCGGCTCGTTGCGGCCTGGGTTGTCCGCCAGTTGCACGTGGTTGATCTCGCCCAGGTGCGCCGACAGGGTCCGGGCCAGGTCACCTTCCATGATCTGCATGTGGTAGATGTCGTATTGCAGGTACAGGTTGGCGCTGCCCACCTGCTCGCTGATCGACAGGGCCTGGGCGGTGTTGTTCAGGTAGAAACCCGGAATGTCATGGGTGTTAATGGCTTCCATCACCAGCTTAATGCCTTCGCCTTGTAGCTTTTCGGCGGCGTACCTCAGATTGGCAACGAAAGTTTGTTCTAAAATTGCCTCATCACAGTTTTGCGGACGAATCCCGGCCAGGCAATTGACCTGGGTATTGCCCAGCGCCTTGGCATAGACGATCGCCCGGTCGACCCCGGCGCAGAATTCCTCAACTCGGTCCGGCAGGCAGGCAATGCCGCGCTCGCCTTTAGCCCAGTCGCCGGCCGGCAGGTTGAACAGCACCTGGGTCAGTCCATTGGCATCGAGCAGGGCCTTGAGTTCGGCAGAGCTGTAGTCGTAAGGGAACAGGTACTCGACACCACTGAAACCGGCCTTGGCGGCCGCTTCGAAACGGGCGAGGAAGTCCTGCTCGGTAAACAGCATGGACAGGTTCGCGGCGAAACGCGGCATGATGGTCTCCCATAAATTTGCAAGCCCCCGTGGGAGCAATCAATTGTTAGTCCAGCAATGAAGTGGCCGTCGGTGCATCGTTGCCGACCAGCGCCAATTCTTCGAATTCATTGACGGCGTTGATCTCGGTGCCCATGGAAATGTTGGTCACTCGCTCCAGAATAATCTCGACGACCACCGGAACTTTGAACTCTTCGATCATCCGCTCGGCTTTGCGAAGAGCAGGGGCAATTTCAGACGGTTCGAACACACGTATAGCCTTGCAGCCAAGGCCCTCGGCCACAGCGATGTGGTCTACGCCATAACCGTTGAGTTCCGGGGCGTTGAGGTTGTCGAAGGACAGTTGCACACAGTAATCCATGTCGAACCCGCGCTGGGCCTGGCGAATCAGGCCCAGGTAGGAATTGTTCACCACCACATGGATGTAGGGCAGCTTGAACTGCGCCCCCACCGCCAGCTCTTCGATCATGAACTGGAAGTCATAGTCACCCGACAGCGCCACGACCTTGCGGCTTGGATCGGCCTTGACCACCCCCAGCGCGGCCGGAATGGTCCAGCCCAAGGGGCCGGCCTGGCCGCAGTTGATCCAGTGGCGCGGCTTGTAGACATGGAGGAACTGCGCCCCGGCGATCTGGGACAGGCCAATGGTGCTGACGTAGCAGGTGTCCTTGCCGAATACCTGGTTCATTTCTTCGTACACACGCTGTGGCTTGACCGGCACGTTGTCGAAGTGCGTCTTGCGTTGCAGGCTGGCCTTGCGCTGCTGGCAGTCTTGCAACCAGGCGTCGCGGTTTTTCAGCTTGCCGGCGGCTTGCCATTCACGGGCCACTTCGATGAACACCGTCAGGGCCGAGGCGGCATCGGAAACGATGCCCAGGTCGGGAGTGAACACGCGGCCGATCTGGGTCGGCTCGATGTCCACGTGAATGAACGTACGGCCTTCGGTATAGACATCCACCGAACCGGTGTGACGGTTGGCCCAGCGGTTGCCGACGCCCAGCACCACGTCCGACTTGAGCAAGGTTGCGTTGCCATAGCGATGGGAGGTTTGCAGGCCGACCATGCCGACCATCAGCGGATGATCGTCGGGAATGGTGCCCCAGCCCATCAAGGTGGGAATGACCGGGATGCCGGTCAGTTCGGCGAACTCCACCAGCAGTTCGCTGGCATCGGCGTTGATGATGCCGCCACCGGCCACCAGCAATGGACGCTCAGCCTGATTGAGCATCGCCAGGGCTTTCTCGATCTGCACGCGGTTGGCCGCGGGTTTGGCTAATGGCAATGGCTGGTAGGCATCGATGTCGAATTCGATCTCGGCCACCTGCACGTCAAACGGCAGGTCTATCAGGACTGGTCCAGGGCGACCGGAGCGCATTTCATAGAAGGCTTTTTGAAACGCGTACGGCACCTGACCTGGCTCCATGACGGTCGTCGCCCATTTAGTCACTGGTTTGACGATGGCGGTGATGTCGACGGCCTGGAAGTCTTCCTTGTGCATACGAGCGCGGGGGGCTTGCCCAGTGATGCAGAGGATCGGAATTGAGTCGGCCGACGCGCTGTAAAGGCCAGTGACCATGTCGGTCCCAGCAGGGCCGGAGGTGCCGATGCACACGCCAATGTTGCCGGCCTTGGCGCGGGTATAACCCTCCGCCATGTGCGAAGCGCCTTCCACGTGACGAGCGAGGACGTGATCAATACCACCGTTTCTCTGCAAGGCGGAGTACAGCGGGTTGATCGCGGCACCCGGGATGCCGAAAGCGGTGTCCACACCTTCACGGCGCATCACCAAAACGGCTGCATCTATTGCTCTTATTTTTGCCATGGTGTAGTCCTAGGGCCGAACCCATATCTTTTGTAGAGGTCTGCAGTTTGGATTAGCTTTTTAAGGCGATGAACCCCCAAATAATGCTTTCTGTCGATATAAAAGGTATCGAATGGCTCGTTACACAGAACTCCACAGCTTCATTCAAATTGCTCAAAAGGGCAGCTTTGCAGCCGCGGCGCTCAGTGAAGGGGTAACGCCTGCTATGTTGGGACGGAGACTGGACTCTCTAGAGAGACGTCTGGGTGTGAAGTTGATGCATCGTTCAACCCGTGGGCTGCACCTGACCGAATTGGGTGAGCAATTGCTTGAGAGAGCGAGGTCGCTGATACGGGAATTTGATGATATTGAGGCGGACATCAGCAGCAGTGCGAAACGGGTTACCGGAAACTTACTTTTGTCCGCGCCAGCTGGGTTTGGACGCTTGCACGTTGCGCCACATGCTTTGGCTTTTCACCGTCAGTTCCCGCACCTGAAGCTGTCTTTCAATCTCACTGACAGCCTGGTGGATTTGGTGGGGGAGGGTTATGACATGAGTATTAGGATCGGTCCGGTGACAGATCCAAACTATGTTGCCATTAAATTGTTCTCTAATCGGCGGGTCGTGTGCGGGACGCCTGCGTATTTCAAGGCGCATGGAACGCCGACAACACTAGAGGAGTTAGCTGGACACAACTGCCTGGCGTTTACTTCCCAAGGCGGTCAGCAGCGGGGATGGACCTTTCAGCAAGACGGCAGAGCTGTGGCCATACGCGTCGGCGGCAATCTAGCCTGCAACGATGGAGAACTGCTCTTTGCATGGATGCGCCAAGGAGTAGGGATTGGATGGCGATCTACGTGGGAGATCCAGAGAGAGCTCATGAGCGGGGAGCTCGTTACGGTACTCGATGACTTCGCCCTTCCTAATTATGACATCCAGGCCGTATACCCACAGCAACGATACTTACCTGCCAAGGTACGACACTTTATCGATTTTCTAAAAGCCGTTTACCAGCAACCTGGATACTGGTAGCGATTCGCTCTGGAATGCACCTGTTTTAAGCGCGTTATGACGGATTTACCGCTAAAAATGTCGCTCCACTGCGCCGTTCCGGCGCCTGGTCAGGGTGATAGCTTTTTATGATCAGATTCAATCGGCAATAAGAATTTGACGTTATCGGTGCCGAGAGCAACGATTGCCACAGCGCGATGAGCACGCTCCATACGATGTCGGAAGGATCCTGAACGAACGTTCTGAGAAACGAAAGGAAGAACGGACATTCAGAGTTGTGTGCATTAAGCCGAGTATCCCTACAACAAAAAAAGTGGCGTATAGCCGACCGTAATACTTGAATCTGTCTATTACGTTAGTTGTACGCATACAATTCGAAGGAGAAAGGAAATGGCAGTTAGTTTAGAGGCTGAAAGCGTGGCGAGTGTCAAGAGTGCGCCGATCAAGCTATCAGGGAGTATGGGTGCGCTCAGTTTAGCCATGACGGTTCTGGCATTTTCGGCGCCTTTGACGACAGTGGCAGGGTATATCCCTGTTTCTCTGATGTTCGGTGGTATCGCATCGCCGTTGCTCTTTATAATCGTCGGTATAATGATGTTGCTGTTCGGTATCGGTTACGTGACTTTGAATAACGCGGTCAAGCGACCGGGTGATTTCTACGCCTTCATCAGCTATGGCTTGGGCAAATCGGCAGGCTTGGGTTCTGGCATCGCCGCAGCCTTGTCCTATTTCATGCTGCTGGCGGGCGTCACTTCCTATTTCGGCGTTTCTTGTGCCGAACTCCAAAAAAGCCTAACCGGTACCGCGTTGCCCTGGTACGTGTTTACTTTGGGATGCTGGGCCGCTGTTGGTATTCTTGGTTATTTGCATGTGGAGCTTTCGGCCAAGGTGCTCTTCTGGGTGATGCTGACTGAAATTGTCATTTGCCTCGCGTTCGCTTTTGGTGTGCTCCAGGCAGGCGGCAATGGAGAGCTCGCCGCCGGTGCTCCGTTCACGCCGGGAGAGTTGACGAAAGAAGGGGTGAATATTCCCTTCGCAATGTTGTTTGCGGTCTCTTTCTTCATGGGGTTCGAGGCGACGGCACTGTTTCGTGACGAATGCAAAAATCCGGATATCACCATACCTCGTGCCACCTACGGCTCGATCATCTTCATTGGGATTCTTTACACGCTTTGCGCGTATGCGATGATCATGGCGTACGGTCACACGGCGCAGGCTGTGGCGACCGACAGTCCTGCGACTATGTTCCCCAATGCTTTCGGTCTTTTCGTCGATAACCGTGTCCAGGTAATCATCACTATCTTGGTGCTGAGCTCGGCATTTGCTGCGAGTCTGTCGACGCACAATGTTCTCTCGCGCTATCTATTTAATCTGGGAACAGACGGTGCTATCCCACGCTTTTTCAGTAACATCCATACTCGGCACTCGTCCCCGTTCGCAGCGTCCATGGCGGTGTCGCTCATGGTGCTGGCCATTCTGATCCCGTTCATCGTGATGAATGTGCGGCCAGAATTTTTGTATGGTCAGCTCTCTGGATTAGGGACCTCCGGGGTCATCATCCTGATGACTATCGTCAACCTGTCCGCTTTGACTTGGTACGTACGTCGTGGCAAGCAAGAGGGCGCAAGTTTTCTCAAAGCATTCCTGGCTCCGGCAATATCCACGATTTTCTTCGTCTCGCTGGTCGGTTTAGTGGCGTACCACTTCCACTTGCTGGTAGGCGGCGAGCCGGGCGAGCGGCGTTGGATGCTGTATTGCCTGATTGGAGTTCTGTTTGCCGGCATGGGGCTAGCTCAGTTTTACAAGTTCAAGCGCCCAGAAGTATTCGCGCGATTGGGGCGTGCTCATCACTCTTAACATTGGGAAGCGTTGAAATGAGAAACGGGGCCTTGGCCCCGTTTCGCATTTCAGCATTCACTGCTTTCAGATGCGCCAGTAATCGGCGGCAACCTTCTGTGCGAGCTGAGCGACGATACGGTTTAGTGGCATATCGGGTCGCTCGATAAAGCTCGCTGTAAATGACATGACTGGCATCTCATGTGGAGTATTGACGATTTCAAGTTTTCCACTTGCGAGCTCTTCAGCAACGACGTGCTGAGGAATAGCAGCGATACCAATGCCGTCGAGTGTCATGCGCACGATTGATGACAGGGAGGAATTGGCGAAAATTTTTGTTCGGTGCAGATTCTCTCGTTCAAACATTTCCTTGAGTTGCCAATAAGGTCGGGTGACTCGGGCATAGGTAATGATTGGGAATTCAGCTAATACTGCCAGGCTGGGGGTGTCGGTACCAATATCTAGCTCTTTAGATTTGATCCAAGTGATCGGGTATTGGCACAGCGGTAGATTTTCCGCATTGCCTATGTTCACAGGGCCCATCAGCAGCGCAACATCGAGGCTAAAGTCTGCCAGGCCCGCCGTCATGTTGGTTGTGCTGTCCACCACTATCTCTAGAGTTATTTCCGGATACTCACGGTTTAAATGCTTGAGCAGATCGGAAAGCCATGCGTGCACGATGGTGTCAGAGGCGCCTAGGCTTACGGTGCCTCGAAGCCCTCCATGACCGGCAACTGCCTCGATCATCTCGTTTTCAAGCGCAAACATTCGTTCCGCATAGGTCAGCAATTCCCGGCCTTGGGGCGTAAGAAAACATCCTCGTTTGTCTCGCTCCAGAAGCCGGCATTTCAGATGGCGCTCGAGCTGCGCGATACGCGCTGACACCGCTGGCTGAGAGGTGTGAAGCTTCTCCGCCGCCTTGTGAAATCCTCCTTGTTGAGCGACCGCATAAAACGTCTGAAGGCTTCTCAAGTCGATCATTCAGTGTCTCTCTATCATGGTTCGTCAGCTTGTTGTCTCGCCAGATGGCGTCCTAGACAGGTTACCGCAGCAAACTAAATGGTGAATCTTTTTTCAAGATCTCCCACTCAAGCGGAAAAGTCGAATGATTTGATAAGCGGACGTTATCTCAAGCAATCCGCAATCACAATTGGACGTTATCAGTGCTGCGCGCGACGATGGGTTCACAGGTTTTGGTTCCCGCCGCGTCCATGGGAAGCTGATGTCGAGTGTATGGTGTAGGCCAAAGCTCTATTTGCTACTTACAAAAAATCCGAAAGCAAAGTTCGAATGAGGAGAAGTGGAATGTTCTCGCAACATTTATCACGTGAACGGTTGCTCGAAGCCTATCGGGCCATGCAGACCATCCGCGTTTTCGAAGAGCGCATCATGATTGAGATGGGGACCGGTGATATCCCTGGGAACACCCACTTGTACGCTGGTCAGGAAGCAAGTGCGGTGGGCGTGTGCATGCATTTGTCTGACGAGGACTATATCTCTTCCACCCACCGTGGACACGGCCACTGTATTGCAAAGGGCTGTGACATCGTCGGTATGATGGCTGAAATTTTCGGCAAGGCCACTGGCACTTGTGGTGGTAAAGGCGGTTCGCAACATATTGCTGATCTGCGCAAAGGGATGCTCGGTGCCAACGGCATTGTTGCGGGTGGTGCACCGATCACCTGTGGCGCAGCGCTGACTGCCAAGCTAACGGGGACCAAGCATGTTGCCATAGCATTCGCCGGCGACGGTGCGATGAACGAGGGAGCCATGGCAGAAAGCCTCAACTTGGCAAAAATCTGGATGCTCCCAATGGTGTTCGTCATTGAAGACAATGGTTTTGGCGAAGCGACCGCAAATGAATTCGTGTCGGCCGGTACTTTTACCGGGCGAGCTGCTGGTTACGGTATCCCTGCCGCAGAAGTAGATGGCACTGATCTGTTCAAGGTCTATAGCGTCGCCGGTGAGGCGATTGAGCGTGCCCGTAATGGTGGCGGTCCGAGTCTGATTCATGTTCATGTCCCTCGTTATTACGGCCACTACAGTGGTGATCCGGACAGTTACCGCACCCCCGAAGAAAAGAAAGCCATGCGCCTCGAACAAGATTGCCTGACCAAGTTCCGTGCCGCGGTCGAATCGCAGTCCCTACAGGATGCACTGAAAGCCATCGATGAGGAGATCGAGCAAGCAGTGAATGAAGCAGTTTCTGCTGCTCGCGCCGCGCCGCTTCCTCCGCTTTCGGCACTCACCTCTGACGTCTACGTCAAGTACCTGTAAGGAGCTTCGTAATGGCTAAAATTTCTTATCGTCAGGCTCTCAACGATGCCCTTCACTTGGAAATGGCACGCGATCCGAAAGTAATCATGATGGGCGAGGATCTGACCGGTGGTGCCGGTGCCAATGGTGTTAAAGACGCGTGGGGCGGTCCTTTTGGCGTAACGCGCGGGCTATTGGGGGCTTTCGGTCCGGAACGAGTGCGCGATACACCGATCAGCGAAACAGCATTCGTTGGTGCGGCTGCGGGTGCTGCGCTCACCGGCATGCGTCCGATTGCCGAGCTGATGTTTGTAGACTTTGCAGGTGTGTGTCTCGATCAAATCGTCAATCAGATCGCGAAGTTTCGGTACATGTTTGGTGGTCACGCACGTACCCCTCTGGTGATTCGGGCAACGTTTGGGGCGGGCACCCGTTCGGCAGCTCAACATACCCAGGCCTTCTACCCAGTGTTCACGCACTTCCCCGGTTTGAAAGTGGTGATTCCATCGAACCCTTACGATGCCAAAGGGCTTTTGTTGCAGGCGATCCGCGATGATGATCCGGTTATTTTCCTGGAGCACAAAATGCTTTACGACATGGTTGGTGAAGTGCCGGATGGCGCTTACACCGTCCCGTTTGGTGAGGCCCGGGTAGTTCGCGATGGGAATGACGTGCTGTTAATTGCCTTTGGCAGAATGGTTCAAGTCGCTGAAGAAGCTGCTCGCAAACTCGCATCGGAAGGTGTGTCTGCTTGTGTGATTGACCCTCGGACCACCTCGCCGCTAGATGAAGACACTCTGCTGGAGTTCACCGAAGAGATCGGCCGCGTCGTCATCATTGATGAGGCTAATCCGCGCTGTGGCATGGCGGCGGATATCTCGGCCCTGCTTGCCGACAAATGTTTCCACGCCCTGAAGGCGCCTATCAAGATGGTAACGGCTCCTCACTCGCCGGTCCCTTACGCGCCGAACTTGGAAGATGCCTATGTTCCTAATGCCGACGCTGTGATCAAAGCGGTCAAGTCCATCATTTAGAGGTTGGGTCTATGTCTATCGAAGCAATCACCATTCCCAAGTGGGGAATGACCATGACCGAAGGGTTGTTGGCTGAGTGGATGGTAGCGGTCGGTGATCGGATCGAGCGCGGTCAAGAAATTATGGAGGTCGAGTCGACCAAGACTACCAATGCGGTGGAGTCTCCAGTCAGCGGCACATTGCGCAGGATTGTGGTGCCCGAGGGAGATACCGCCCCGGTAGGCGCATTGGTGGCTGTTGTCGCAGACGACAGCGCCACTGATGAAGACATTGATGCTTTCATTGCTCAGTTTGCGAGCTCGATCAAGCAGGATGCTGACGAAGAGTCTGGCGCAGTTGCGGCAAAGAAAATCGATGTCGGCGACGGTACGGTCATCAACGCATTGGTCATCGGGCCCGAAAGCGAAAACACGGTGGTTTTGCTTCACGGTTTTGGTGGTGATCTGTCCACGTGGATGTTCAACCAGGACGCGCTCGCCAAAGATTTTCGCGTATTGGCGTTGGATCTTCCCGGTCATGGCGCATCGACGCCCATTAGCGGGGGGGATGTGCTGGGTTCCTTGACCGACGCGGTCGAGAAAGCGATCGATAGCCTGGCTAAAGGCAAGCTCCATCTAGTAGCACATTCCTTCGGCGGGGCTGTTGCTGCTGCCTTGACTGAGCGCAAGGGCGAAGCTGTCGCGTCGCTTAGCCTTCTAGCGCCTATTGGCCTGAGTACCTCCATTAATAAACTATTCCTTGATGATTTCGTCACCGCTGAGCGACGCCGTCCGCTGAAGGAAGTATTGGAGCGACTGTTCGCCGATCCGTCGAAAATTAGCAATGACATGGTCGAGGCGACCCTGCAGTTCAAGCGACTGGAAGGTGTTCCTGCGGCCCTCGGAGCAATTAAAGACGTAATTGCCAACGAACAAGGGCAAGTGCAATCGATTACGGCGACGTTGAGTAAGTTCAGAGGTCCCGTGCTGCTGATTTGGGGTGAACGCGACGAGATTGTGCCAATGCCAACGGAATCTGAAGTTCCACAAAACGTCATACTTAATATACTGCCGAGCGTAGGCCATATGCCTCAAATGGAATCGACCGCAGAGGTTAATCGGCTGCTTATTGAAAATATCGCAAAAGCAAAGTAACGCTTACTTCTGATCTGGCGCCTCGATGTTGGAGGCGCCAGAAAAATTTGAATATGTAATTTTCGTATAGGCGGATAAAATGGCCAATCGATTGAAGGGTAAGTGCGTCCTTTTGACGGGGGGAGTTGCCAACATAGGATTGGCAATCCTGGACTCTTTTGTTGCCGAAGGCGCCACTGTAGCGGTGGTTGATATTGACGAAAAACGCGGCATGGAAATACAAAGTCGTCACCCGAGATCAGTTAAGTTTTTCCGGGCGGACCTTTCGCGCGAGAGCGAAATCCGCGAAGTCGTAAATAACGCCGCAGGTTGGCTTGGTGGTATAAATACTTTGTGTCTGAATGCTGGCGTTCAGTTATCCGGTAATATTGAAGATTTTGCTATGGAAGCTTGGGATAAAGTATTTGCCATCAACGTGAGGGCTAATTTCGTATTTATTCAAGAATCCTTGCCTTATTTGCGCGAAGCAACAAACTCATCTGTCGTGTTGATGTCTTCATTGGCTGGCAAACGAGGAGGGCCAGGTCTGAGTTGTTATTCTGCATCAAAGGCAGCAATTATTGGGCTTACTAATTCGCTGGCCATTGAGCTGGCTAAAGACGGCGTGCGGGTTAACGCCGTATGCCCAGGATGGATTGATACGCCGTTCAATCAGCCAATCATCGACTTCATGGGCGGTAAGAGCAAACAGGATTCGGTCGTTCAAGCGAACATTCCATTGGGACGTCAAGCGACCCCAAATGAGGTGGCGCCCCTATTTGTATATCTGGCGTCCGACGAATCCTCTTACGTCACCGCACAGGCAATCAATGTGTGTGGCGGCGCTTATAACTGATATGAGGTAGGTGTCATGGCGAAAAAAATTACGCATGAGACAGCACTTCTTGGTTTGACTGCTGGCATACGAAAAGCGAAAGAGCTGAATCAGCGCTCAACGCTCTCGGTGGTCGACGAAGGAGGTCATCTAATCGCCTCGATCCGTGTGGACGATGCTGCATTTGGCACCATTGAAATTGCACAGAACAAAGCCTATACGGCTGCAGCATTTCGACAGCCCACGGCTGCATGGATGGATGTTGTACAGCCGGGAGCTGCGTTGTACGGGCTTGAACGTTCATGCTCTCGTCCGTTTGTGGTGTTCGGCGGTGGATTTCCAGTCTTTGACGGCGACTCAGTCATCGGTGGTGTGGGTGTTTCCGGCGGCCCTGTAGAGGCCGACGAAGCGATTGCAAATGTGATCGTTTCGGCAATCCAAGAAAAATAGATATGCATACCTTGATACTGCCGAACAGGTGACAGTCGATGGAACCGATTAAAGCGATGCAAACGAAGTCAGCGCAGGAAGTCCGTCAAATGATTCGGGACGGGCAGTTACGTGGCCCAACGAGCGGTTACGCTGACGGCTACATGCAGGCAAACCTAATGATTTTGCCAGCTCAATATGCAGCTGATTTCAAAGGGTTTTGTGACAAGAATCCCAAGAGCTGCCCGCTGGTAGCCATGGGGAGGCCTGGAGACCCTTCTTTACCTTTAGCGGGCGACATCGACATCAGGACTGATGTGGCACGTTATCGTGTATATCGGCAGGGGGTTCATATCGACACGGTGGATAACCTGCTGAGTATCTGGAGAGATGATCTCGTCATCTTCGCGCTCGGCTGCTCTTTCTCATTCGAAAACGCTATTTTGAATGCGGGTATTGAGATCAGGCATATCACGGCCAAGCGCAACGTTCCCATGTACAAGACGAATTTACCAACGGTGCAGAACGGGCCGTTCAAAGGGAACATGGTCGTATCCATGCGAGCCTTTAGCCCAAGCGATCTGGTTCAAGCTATTTTGCTGTCGTCGCGTTTCCCACTCGCGCACGGTGCCCCGGTGCACATTGGTAATCCTGAAGAAATCGGTATCAAAGACATCTATCAGCCTGACTTCGGTGACGTTCCGGTTATTCAGGAAGGCGACATTCTCGGTTTTTGGGCATGTGGAGTCACCCCGCAAATGGCTATCCAACAAGCTAATGTGGACATCGCCATTACCCACGAGCCTGGTTACATGTTGGTAACCGATTTACCCGCTGATGCTAACGAGTTGTCAGTGGCTTGATATTCAGTTTTGTGCGTTCACAGAAACTAAGTTCAAGGAGGCTGAATGTCTGAGCATGTTGTGGATCTGGAGTGGAGTGCTGCGGCGCACTCGACCAAGCCGGAAACCTATAGTCGCGACCTGATAGTTCACGTCAGTCCAGAGGTGAAGATCATGGCCTCAGCGGCTGTGGACTACTTGGGTTCGGCGGAGAAAGCCGATCCCGAGCAACTCTTGGTCAGTGCCCTCGCGAGTTGCCATATGTTGTATTTCCTTGCACTCGCAGAAGGCCAGGGATACGCCGTCAGTACCTATGCGGATAACGCAGTGGGCATGGTCGACAAGTGCGATGAAGGTGGCTTTTGGGTATCGGAAATTACCCTCAATCCAAAGGTCCAGTTCAGCTCGGACAAGCAACCTGATGCGCGCGCTCTTGAGCGACTGCATCATCGCGCGCACAAGGGATGTTTTATTGCCAACTCGATCAAGACCAAAGTTTCGGTGCGAGTCGGTTAAATCGATAGTGATTAATAAAGTGAAGAGGTGACGTATGAGCAATAAGTTGGTTGTGGTTGCAACGGTTACAGCTCAGCCGGGTAAAGAGGTCGAGCTAAAGGCGGCGCTGCAGACGCTGGTACCAGTCGCCAAGACCGAGAAGGGGTTCGTGCAATATGACCTGCATGTCTCCAATGAAAATGCAGGTGAGTTTCTGTTCTACGAAATTTGGGATGACGAGGCAGCGTTGCAACTGCATTCGAGCAGCGATTTTTCGAAGGCCTTCGGTGAGAAATATGGCCATTTGATCAAGGCGTCGACCCTGACCAAATACACGCGCGTTTCTTAAGTTGCTGCGAATAGATGCCCGTGTTTTATGACGAATGTTGAGACATAAACAATATGGTTAGTATCGACCTCAACAGCGACCTTGGTGAGAGCTTCGGCCCATGGCCGATGGGTGATGATTCAGCGATGCTGGATCTGGTATCCAGTGCCAACATCGCCTGCGGATTCCACGCAGGAGACCCAGCAGGCATCTTGTCTGTAATTAGGGAGGCAATGTCTCGCCGTGTCGTCATTGGAGCCCATGTAGGCTACCGTGATCTCGTCGGCTTCGGTCGCCGGGCAATGGAGCCTTCTAGCGCCGAGCTGATTGGGGATGTGATTTACCAGATTGGTGCGCTTCAAGGTTTAGCCAAAGCGGCGGGCACTTCCATCCACTACGTGAAACCCCATGGTGCGCTTTACAACACAATCGCCAACGATGCTCGACAGGCTTCGGATGTAATTGCAGCGATCAAGGCAATCGATCCTGAGCTTACCTTGCTGGCGTTGGCAGGGGCGCCGATTGTTCAACAGGCACGTCAAGCAGGACTTCGAGTGGTCTGCGAGGCATTCGCCGATCGGGCTTACAGCGCCGACGGCTCGTTGGTGAATCGGCGACTCCCAGGTGCCGTAATTCACGATCCTGAAGTGATCGCAAAACGCATGCTGCGACTCGTAAAGGACCGAGTCATTGAGTCAATTGACGGCGAAGAAATTACTATTGAGGCCGACTCGATCTGCATCCACGGAGACAATGCGACTTCTGTTGCGACGGCCCGTGTGTTGAAAGAAGCGTTCATTGCCAATGGCGTTCATGTCGCCAGTTTCATTCCTGGAGTGAACGGAGGTGGGCGTGAGTGATTTCCTGCAGTTCCGGCGAGCCGGATGTACAGGAGTGCTGATTGAGTTGCCAGATTTAGACACTACTCTGGCAATGTTCGAGGCTATTGTTGCTGCGGTTTTCGAGGGGATAGAGGAGATAATTCCCGGCGCCCGGACGTTACTTGTTCGTTTCGATCCACTGGTCATAAGCCATGACGACCTGGTCAGGTTGATCAGTGGCGTTGAGTTGGATCGCCGAGCCCAGTCTGTAGGGCAGTTGATCGAAATTCCGGTCATTTATGATGGCGAAGACTTGGAATTTGTAGCGTCTCACCTGGGCTGGACTGTGGAGGAACTGATACGCCGCCACAGCGCCGCCACGTTCACCGTCGCTTTTACTGGATTCGCGCCAGGTTTTGCTTACATGACCTGTGACGACGATCAGTTGGATGTACCGCGTCGGAATAGCCCGCGAGTGCGAATTCCTGCCGGCTCTGTTGCGGTTGCAGGACCATTTTGCGGTGTTTACCCCACAGACAGTCCGGGCGGCTGGCAGTTGCTTGGCACGACTCCCTCTATGATGTGGGATTTGAACCGTGAGCGCGCCGCATTGCTGGCGCCGGGTGATCGGGTTCGCTTTCGCGAGGTCAGGAAAGGAGATTGCATTTCCGCAGAAGCTGCGGCGCAGGCATTTTCTAAACCGCGACCCAAAGGCTCCGTCGGTTTGCAAATTATTTCCACGGATCGTCCGGCCCTCTATCAAGATGCAGGACGACCAGGCTTAGGTAATCAGGGCGTCTCCGAATCCGGCGCCGCCGACCTTGCTGCTCTGCGTACTGCGAATGAGTTACTGGGTAATGTGCTTGACTCAGTCGCGGTCGAAATCACTTATGGCGGGTTCTCCCTGAAGGCAGGCGAGCCTGTAACTTGTGCCGTGACCGGCGCTGATGTACCCATTCGCATTGGGTCTGCACATGGACGCACCGTAGAAGTCTCCCCAGGTGTCGCTTTTGCTCTTGATGCTGGTGACCTTTTGACCCTTGGTGTGCCGCTCTCAGGCGTACGTAGCTACCTGGCAATACGGGGTGGGTTTGACGTGGATAGAGTGTTGGGATCAAGGTCCACCGACACACTGGCTAAATTGGGACCAGCACCAATCAAAGCAGGAGACATCCTGCTGCCTGCCAACGAGACTTGTGTTTCGATCTACCCATATCCTCTAGCTGGTACATCGCTCCCTTGTGGAAGCGACCTTATTACCATTGACGTTGTGATGGGGCCTCGTACTGATTGGTTCACGTCAGAATCCGTTTCGATCTTCTTCAGCCTGCCGTGGACGGCCACTGCCGAATCGAGTCGTGTAGGTATACGCCTGCAGGGGGCGCAAGCGCTGGTTCGTGCCCGGCAAGATGAACTGCCTTCCGAAGGCACCTGTGCTGGCTCAATCCAGGTTCCAGCAAGCGGTCAGCCCGTGTTGTTTCTAACCGATCACCCGCTTACGGGCGGCTATCCGGTAATAGCTGTGGTGGCTTCGCATCACCTGAGTCTGGCTGCGCAGATCCCTATTGGCTGCAAGATTCACTTCAACCCAATAGTGGATTTCCAGGTTATCGCTAAGGAACAAGAATAATGAAAAAATTATTGATCGCTAACCGCGGTGAAATCGCTATCCGTGTCATGCGTGCCGCTCGGGATTATGGTGTCGAGTCGGTGGCCATCTATTCCGACGCTGATGCTGAGTCGTTGCACGTCCAGCTTGCACAAGAGGCCTATGGGCTGGGTCCGGGCAAGCCGGGCGACACCTACCTAAATATTTCCAAGATCATTGACATTGCCAAGCGTGCCGGCGCTGATGCCGTTCATCCAGGCTATGGATTTCTCTCTGAGCGCGCCGAGTTCGCACAGGCCGTAATCGACGCGGGATTGATCTGGGTCGGACCTTCGCCTTCGGTGATTATGTCACTGGGGGACAAGGTCGAAGCCCGACGTATTGCACAAGCCGTCGGTGCTCCACTGGTCAAAGGTACTCCAGGTCCTTTGGCGAATGCCGCAGAAGCCATAGCCTTCGCCAAGGAAGCGGGTTTGCCGTTGGCGATTAAAGCTGCGTTTGGCGGCGGCGGTCGCGGAATGAAGGTTGCTCACAAGCTGGAAGAGGTGGGCGACCTGTTCAATTCCGCGGTGCGTGAGGCCGTAGAAGCATTTGGCCGTGGCGAATGCTATGCCGAACAATTTCTTGAGCGCCCACGACATATCGAAGCGCAAGTCATCGCCGATCAGCACGGCAATACAGTAGTTCTAGGGACACGCGATTGTTCTCTCCAGCGTCGTAATCAGAAGTTGGTAGAGGAAGCGCCTGCGCCATTCATCACTACTGATCAGAGTCATCGAATTCATGAGGCGGCCCGGGCGATCTGTGCGCATGCCGGCTACACCGGCGCAGGCACGGTCGAATTTCTTTTATCGCGGAATGGAACAATCTCATTTCTTGAAGTGAATACTCGGTTGCAGGTCGAACATCCTGTCACCGAAGAGACCACGGGCATAGACATCGTTGTTGAACAGTTGCGCATCGCTGACGGGTTGCCATTGTCGATTACCAAGGCGCCAGAATTGAGGGGCCACGCTTTTGAGTTTCGTATCAATGCTGAAGACCCGGGGAGGGGGTTCTTGCCGACGCCGGGGCGAATCAAACTGTTCCGTGCTCCGTCCGGGCCGGGGGTTCGCGTCGAATCGGGAGTTGAGACGGGCTCCGTTATTCCCGGCCTTTACGACTCAATGATGGCTAAGCTGATCATCACGGGGTCTACGCGCGAGCAAGCAATTGCTCGTGCGCGTCGTGCGCTAAAAGAATTCACCATTGAGGGTGTTGCGTCGGTGCTGCCATTTCATCGGGCGGTATTGGAAGAAGCCTGTTTCAATGGCGATGCTGAATTCGGCGTTTACACCAACTGGATTGAAACCGAATTCAACGGTGTGCCGCCGAGCCCACGAATCGAGGCAGTAAATTCCGACTTGCATCGGTGCTTCATCGAAATAGACGGCAAACGGCACGAGTTGGGTATTCCCTCTTCATTGTTCAGCGGAGTGCCCGTTCCTACTTCATCGGGTACGTCACCCGCTGCGGGCGCTGAGGGTGATGTTACTGCGCCGATTCCTGGCACTTTACAACAGTGGCTGGTTGATGACGGTGCGACTGTAAGAAAGGGTGATGGAGTCGCGCTGATCGAAGCGATGAAAATGGAAACGTTGGTTGTTGCAGCGAGCGATGGCGTCATTACACAGAAGGTTTCGGCGGGAACGATGGTCTCAATAGGTCAGCCTCTGGCGGCCATTGCTCTTTATTGAGATCGCCATGAATTGCTATGCGGTTTGTTGTTGAAGTTCAGTGAAAACTCTAAATACCCGACTTTGTTAACAGCCAATCCAGGCTGGAGGGAGTGTTGATCGTGAAGAAATACAATGTAGCACTTATCGGCACCGGATTTATGGGTAAGGCGCATTCCATTGCGACTGCTGTAGTTCCGATTTTATTTGGCGCACCTGTAGAGATCGAGCGCAAAATCATCGTAGATATCGATGAGGAACTGGCCCGTGATGCTGCGAAACAATATGGTTTTGCAGAATACACCACCGACTGGCGCGATGTGGTCAATCGTCCTGATATCGATATTGTCGATATTTGTACGCCTAATGATACTCACGCTGAAATCGCTATTGCAGCCGCACTGGCCGGTAAGCACGTCATGTGCGAAAAACCGATGGCCATGACCGTCGCTGATGCCGAAAAAATGCAAGCAGCTGCGCAGAAGACCGGCGTCGTGACCATGGTGTCCTATAACTATCGCCATACTCCTGCCATCCAAATGGCCAAGAAGCTGATTGATGAAGGCCGGATCGGTAAGATCCTCAGCTTCCGCGGGTATTACCTTCAGGATTGGGGCGCCGATCCATCAACTCCGCTGTCGTGGCGTTTTAACAAAGCCAAGGCGGGTTCAGGCACGTTGGGCGATATCGGTACTCATGTGATCGATGCTGCGCGTTTGTTGGTCGGTGAATTCGCTTCTGTAAACTCTATCGTGAAAACCTTTATCGCTGAGCGTCCTCTGCCTGCTGGGCGCTTCTTCGGCCCAGCTGGTCAGGCGTCTTCCGAAAAGGGTCAGGTGGATGTCGATGACGCAGCACTGACCATGATTCACTTCACTAATGGCGTCTACGGCACCATCGAGGTGACCCGAAATGCTTGGGGCCATCACAACCAGCTTGGCTTCGAGATCCATGGTACCAAGGGTTCAATTGCATTCGATTACCAGCGTTTGAATGAACTGCGCGTGGCTTTCGCTGATGATCCGGCTGACACCTTCGGCTTCCGTACTATCTATTCGGGTCCGCATCAGCCGTTTGGCGACAAGCTGTGGCCGGTGGCCGGCATGGGCCAGGGCTACATCGATGTGAAATCCATCGAGTGGTACAACTTTCTCAAAGCCATTGCGGAAAAAGCGCCTGCATCGCCTAACTTCGACGATGGTTTGCAGATTGAACGCATCGCTGAAGCGATCTTGAACTCGGGCGTAAGTGGCAACTGGGAAGAGATCGAACAACCGACTGCATAAAACCGCATTCGAGATGGGTGCGAGCGTTCACACCCATCTCGTGACATCCAACGACGCACGTAGCAAGTTCTTAGGAGATGGACGATGAGCATTGCAGTTGGGTTGGTGGGTGCGGGAGTGATGGGAAGCGAGCACGCGAGGATCCTGCGAGAGGATACTCCAGGGGCGAAGCTCGCGGGCGTCTGTGATGCGGACCCTCAAAAAGCCGATGCTGCAGCTTGCGGTTCGCTGACCTATTCAGATCCCTTGGAAATGATTCGGTCAAATAATATTGATGCGGTATTAATTGCCTCGCCTGATTCGACTCATGCAGAACTGGTTATGGCCTGCCTAGAGGTGGGCAAGCCAGTGTTGTGCGAGAAACCGTTGGCGATGACTGCGCAGCAGGCGTTGGCTATCGTTGAGTTGGAGATGTCCAAAAGCCGGCGCTTAGTGCAAGTTGGCTATATGCGCAGGTTCGATCCCGCCTATCAGATGCTCAAGCATAGCTTCGACAGTGGGGAAATTGGTGAGCCGCTGATCGTCCATAATATTCATCGCAACCCGGTAGCCCCTGAGTGGATGACCGGTTCAATGTCTATTTCCAACGCATTTGTGCACGAGATCGATATTACTCGCTGGCTGCTCAACACCGAACTTTCGACCATAAGAATCACCACGACAAGAAAAGGCGATCCGCTTGTTATTGAAGCGTGTACCAACGGTGGTGTCATCATTACCACTGAAGTCAACATGAACTGCCAGTATGGCTATCACGTTCATGCGGAAATCGTTGGCGAACAGGGTGTTGTTTCTTTGTCGTCCATGCCTTCGAAAGTTATTCATAAGGCGGGGCAGAGAGCATTGTCTTATCCGTCCTATTGGGTGCCAAGGTTCCTTGAGGCCTACAAGGAGCAGACGAAGGCGTGGATTAAGACAATTCAGACGGGCAAACCCAATGCGGGCGCAAATGCTTGGGATGGTTATATTACGACAGCCGTAGCCGAACAGATTATCGCTGATAGTAACGTATCACCATTAATTCATCTTTCTCTACCGACGTGCCCTTCATTCTATTCGTGAAAGTGGTTTTGGACGGAATATTGTTATTTCATGCCACCTGCCATTTCTCTCGCAGTTTAGCGGCAGAGCTTCGTTAGGAATCGTGAGGTAAAGATGATTAGATATGCAGTAGTAGGGCTGGGTTGGATTTCTCAAAAAGCATTCCTGCCGGCGTCAACGCTAACCGGTAATTCCGTTGTCACGGCACTTGTTACTGGCGACACCGAGAAAGCGAGAAAAATCGCGGAACAATATGGTATCGACACAGTAGTACCGTATGAGAATTATGACGCACTGCTCTGCAGCGATCTTATCGACGCTGTCTACATTGCCGTACCTAATCCCATGCACGCCTCGTTTGCGATCAGTGCGTTGAGGCATGGCAAACATGTCATGGTGGAAAAACCGATCGCCACATCACTGGCGGATGCCGAGGCCATGATCAGGTCTGCGCAGCAGACCGGCGCTCTATTGATGACCAGTTACCGTTTGCATCACGACATCGGCACTGTTGAAGCACTTAAGTCGATTCGTTCAGGTGCTATTGGCGACCCTCGTTTTTTTTCCGCGACCTTCAGTTTTCAATCCGATCCAGATAATCATCGCTTACGCGCGGCGTATTGGGGTGGGCCGCTTCAGGACATTGGTATCTATTGCATCAATGCGGCTCGCCACGTATTTGCTGCCGAGCCAATCGAAGTACTGGCTGTTATCTCCAGAGATGAGAATGACCAGCGTTTCAGAGAAATATACGATTCGATTGCGGTGACGCTACGCTTCCCAGGCAATCGTCTGGGGCAGTTCTATTGCAGTTTTGCTGCGCATCCGCTCGATGTCTATCGAGTTGTAGGCACCCAGGGAACGATAAGCATGGAGCCAGGGTTCCGCTTCGAAGAGCCGATGGCTATGGAGATTGAGAGCTCTGCAGATTCGAAGCGAATCGAATTTGCGCACTACGACCATTTTGCAGGCCAGATCGCCTATTTCTCCCAGTGCATCGTCAGCGGTTCTAGACCGATAGACGATGGAGAAGAGGGGATGGCCGATCTCCGTGTCTTGATTGCCATAGAGCGATCGGTTTCAACAGGTCTGCCTGTGTCTCTGGAGCCACAGGTTTACCGAAATGGCCCTAGCCACGCTTCGGTACGAATGATTGAACCTGCGTCCCTACCTCCGAAAGTGGACGTTCGCTGAAGCACTAGCCACGTTGGGCTTCCCAATTCTTATAACAACAAGGAGTAACTTTCTTGCACATTGGTGTTCCCCTCGAAACCCAGACCGGTGAAACGCGGGTGGCTGCTACCCCGGAAACCATCAAGAAATTGATCGGCCAAGGCCATAAAGTCACCGTCCAAAGCGGCGCCGGTATCAAGGCCAGCGTTATCGACAGTGCCTATGAGGCGGCGGGCGCAACCATTGGCAGTGCCAGTGATGCATTCGGGGCCGAGCTGATTCTCAAGGTGATTGCCCCCAGCGACAGCGAACTGACGCTGATCAAGAGCGGCACCGTTCTGGTGGGCATGCTCAATCCGTTCAACAACGAAACCATCGCCAAGCTGGCCGAACGCGGCATTACCGCTTTCGCCCTCGAGGCCGCGCCACGTACCTCCCGCGCCCAAAGCCTGGATGTGCTGTCGTCTCAAGCGAACATTGCCGGCTATAAAGCCGTGCTGCTGGCCGCCCACCACTACCCGCGCTTCATGCCGATGCTGATGACCGCCGCAGGCACCGTGAAAGCGGCGCGCGTGCTGATTCTTGGCGCGGGCGTGGCGGGTTTGCAGGCGATTGCCACAGCCAAGCGCCTGGGTGCAGTGATCGAGGCTTCGGATGTTCGTCCTGCGGTGAAGGAACAGATCGAATCCCTCGGCGCCAAATTCGTCGACGTGCCTTACGAGACTGACGAAGAGCGTGAATGCGCTGTCGGTGTCGGTGGCTACGCCCGGCCCATGCCGGCCAGTTGGATGCAACGTCAGACCCAGGCCGTGCACGAGCGCGCCAAGCAGGCTGACATTGTCATCACCACCGCGTTGATTCCAGGCCGCAAGGCACCGACGCTGCTAAGTGCTGAAACCGTCGCGCAGATGAAACCCGGCTCTGTGGTCATCGACCTCGCAGCGGCCCAGGGTGGCAACTGCCCGTTGACCGTGGCTGATCAAGTGGTTGTCGAGAACGGCGTCACCATCGTCGGCCCGACCAACCTGGCAGGCGAAGTCGCGGCCGATGCTTCGGCGCTGTACGCCCGTAACCTGCTGGACTTCCTGAAGCTGGTCTTCACCAAGGAAGGTCAGTTCGACGTGAACCTGGAAGACGACATCGTCGCCGCGTGCTTGATGTGCCGCGACGGCCAAGTCATCCGCAAAAACGCCTAAGCAGGGATTCAGACAATGGAAGAGCTTATCTCCCCCGGTATCTACAACCTGATCATCTTCGTGCTGGCGATTTATGTCGGTTACCACGTGGTCTGGAACGTAACACCCGCACTGCACACGCCGTTGATGGCGGTGACCAACGCCATTTCGGCCATCGTG
This sequence comes from Pseudomonas sp. Lb2C2, assembly GCF_052112205.1. Taxonomy (NCBI): domain Bacteria; kingdom Pseudomonadati; phylum Pseudomonadota; class Gammaproteobacteria; order Pseudomonadales; family Pseudomonadaceae; genus Pseudomonas; species Pseudomonas sp. Lb2C2. Next base: position 326,978 of record NZ_JAUTYW010000004.1, read on the forward strand.
ATCGTCGGCGCCATGCTCGCCGCCGCGCTGACCGTAACGCCTCTGGGCAAGACCATGGGCACCCTCGCCGTGGCCCTGGCCGCGGTGAACGTGTTCGGTGGCTTCCTGGTAACGCGCCGCATGCTTGAGATGTTCAAGAAAAAAGCCCCGAAAGCCGTAAAAGAAGAGGCGCCCAAGTAATGAGCATGAACCTGGTAACGACGCTCTACCTGATCGCGTCGATCTGCTTCATCCAGGCCCTCAAAGGCCTGTCGCATCCGACCACCTCCCGTCGCGGCAACCTGTTCGGCATGCTCGGCATGGCGCTGGCGGTGTTCACCACTGTGGGCCTCATTTATAAGCTGGGCGCAGAGCTCGCCACTGCGGGCATCGGCTACGTCATCGTCGGCCTGCTAGTTGGCGGCACCGCCGGCTCGATCATGGCCAAGCGTGTCGAGATGACCAAGATGCCGGAGCTGGTCGCCTTCATGCATAGCATGATCGGCCTGGCTGCCGTCTTCATTGCCATCGCTGCTGTTGTCGAGCCGCAATCCCTGGGCATCGTCAAACAACTCGGCGATTCGATTCCGGCCGGTAACCGCCTGGAGCTGTTCCTCGGCGCCGCCATTGGTGCAATTACCTTCTCCGGCTCGGTGATCGCCTTCGGCAAACTCTCGGGCAAGTACAAGTTCCGCCTGTTCCAGGGCGCACCGGTACAGTTTGGCGGCCAGCACAAGCTCAACCTGATCCTGGGCCTCGCCACACTGGGCCTGGGCCTGACCTTCATGTTCACTGGCAATCTCGGCGCATTCGCCTTGATGCTGGCCGTGGCCTTTGTATTGGGCGTGCTGATCATCATCCCGATCGGCGGTGCGGACATGCCGGTAGTGGTCTCGATGCTCAACAGTTATTCCGGTTGGGCCGCAGCGGGCATCGGCTTCTCGCTGAACAACTCGATGCTGATCATTGCCGGTTCGCTGGTGGGTTCGAGTGGTGCGATCCTCTCGTACATCATGTGCAAGGCGATGAACCGTTCGTTCTTCAACGTGCTACTTGGCGGCTTCGGCAACACGGCAGATGCAGCTGGCCCGGCAGGCTCGAAAGAAGCCCGTCCGGTGAAATCCGGCTCGGCTGACGATGCGACTTTCCTGCTGACCAACGCCGACACAGTGATCATCGTGCCGGGCTATGGCTTGGCGGTGGCACGAGCGCAGCACGCGCTGAAAGAGCTGACCGAGAAGCTGACCCACCACGGCGTGACCGTCAAATACGCGATCCACCCGGTGGCCGGTCGCATGCCCGGGCACATGAACGTCCTGCTGGCCGAGGCCGAAGTGCCTTACGACCAAGTGTTCGAGATGGAAGACATCAACTCCGAGTTCGGCCAGGCCGACGTGGTACTCGTCCTGGGCGCCAACGACGTGGTCAACCCGGCCGCGAAGAACGATCCTAATTCGCCGATTGCCGGCATGCCGATCCTCGAGGCCTTCAAGGCCAAGACCATCATCGTCAACAAGCGCTCGATGGCCAGCGGCTATGCGGGCCTGGACAACGAGCTGTTCTACCTCGACAAGACCATGATGGTGTTCGGTGACGCCAAGAAGGTCATTGAAGATATGGTTAAGGCTGTCGAGTGAGCGGAATAACTCGGCAACGCTGGGGTTATCCCAAATGATGCTTGATAAGCTATGGCTATCGCTGGCAATCGGAAATCGGGATTTGACCCTATCATGACGGAAGAGGAATATCGAGTTCGAAGGATGGACTCTATTAACTTAGCTGTTTTTTAGTACTGATCTAATTTGCTGACCATTTACACATGTTTTGGCATTTGATCCATGTTCGTGGTTTCGGCGACATCAATAATGGCGGGGTAGAAAACGTGAATAATTATAACGGTCGTGTGGTAATAGTTACTGGTGGTGGCTCTGGCATGGGCCGCGCCATGGTGCATGAATTTACCGCTCGCGGTGCCAATGTGGCAGTCCTGGATATCAATCCAAAGCGCGCCGAAGAAACCATTTCCGAACTGGCCAAACCTGACCTTGCCTTTGCTCATGCGGTGGACGTGAGCGATCCTAAAAGCGTCCAAACAGCTGTGGACGCCATTATCCAGCGTTGGGGCCACATTGATTTACTGTGCAACAATGCAGGCATTTTGGACGGCCACGCGACTGCGCATGAAGTTAGCCTGGAAGAATGGAATAAAGTAATTGCAGTCAACCTGACCGGGCCGTTTCTGATGGCCCGTGCTGTCATCCCGCAAATGCTTAAGCAAGGCAAAGGCGCGATCATCAACACTTCGTCGACGTCAGGATTCAGTGCTGCTGGCGGCGGAACTGCGTATACCGCCTCCAAACACGGCGTCATCGGTCTAACCCGCCAACTGACATTTGAATATGGTGCACGCGGTATTCGCGTTAACACGATCTGCCCTGGCGCAACAGCGACGCCTCTGGCCCTGGCCGATCCGGTAACCGCGGGCTCTCCGGATATGGAAGCGGCGATCAAAAAATTCCCGGCCCAACGTTGGTGCCAGCCAAGCGAGATCGCAAAGCTTGCCGCCTTTTTGGGTGGCGACGAAGCAGATTTCGTCCATGGCAGTGAATACGTGATGGATGGTGGATGGCTGGCTGCGGCGCGTGATCCCTTCTGATATGCATCTGTGACTCAACAACGTCAATCTTCCATGCAAAGGTAGCGGATAATGTTTAGTACGCGTGAGTGGCCGGACAGTGGTGTTGAAGGATTTCAGCGAGGGTTTGAAACAGTAGACGGCACCCGTATCCACTATGTAAGCGGTGGCGTCGATAACGGGGAAGTCATGGTGCTGGTATGCGGTTTTCCGCAGAGCTGGTATGCCTGGCGTAAGGTGCTGCCGCTGCTGGGCAAGCACTACCGTGTAATTGCACCGGACCTTCCCGGGCAGGGTGATTCGGATCGTCCGTCCAGTTGTGATACTGGCAACGTGTCGCGCTTGCTGAAAAAATTTTTGACTCAGGTTGGTGTAGAGAAGCACTCCTTGGTGGTTCACGATATTGGTGCCTGGGTTGGTTACCCTTACTGCGCTCAATTCGGTGACAGCGTCACAGGGCTGGCCATCCTTGACACCGGCATCCCTGGTATCAGCTTGCCCGATAATCTACCGTGGGCGTCTGATGTGGCTTGGCGGACTTGGCATGTAGCGTTCCACAACATTCCGGACTTGCCGGAAGAGTTGCTGGAAGGCCGTGAGCACATCTACCTGAGATGGTATCTGCAGCGGAAAGCGGCAAACCCTCAAATCTTCACCGAGGACGATTTTGCGGAGTATCTTCGTGCGTTCCGACTGAATGGATGGAAAGGCGGTCTAGCGTATTACCGGGCGATCACACAATCGGCTGAACAAAACCGTGAGTTCGCCAAATCCTTACTTAAGATGCCAGTGCTGGCTGTTCGCGCAGACCAAGGATCGATGCCTGATCTGGTCAGCGAGTTGAAGAAGGTGGCGGCCAATGTCTCGGGTACTATGGTGTTTAGCGGCCACTATATTCCCGAGGAGCAACCCAACGGCTTGGTTGATGAGCTCTTGAAGTTCTTTTCCAATATAAAGTGAGAGTGTAGGGATGATCTACAACGCCCGAGTGTTTTATAGGGCGTTGTTGTCTGGGCGTTCAGTTCGTAGACCATTAAATAACGAGAACTGTCATGTCAGAATTGCAGCCGCTAAACATTACTTATGCTGATGATCCTCGTATTCTGGCCGAGCAATCAGCAGAAGATTATTCGAGGCATGTGGTACCCCTGTCGGCTAGAACTAATCGCTGGAGCTTAGCGATGGCCTCTTGGTCCGTGCTCAGTGCGATGTTTTATTTATATATAAGTGTGGCGGTCGCTCAAGCCGTAGGTAGTAAGAGTGCGATTATTGGGGTCACACTCTCGGCACTTTTTTACGGTGGCATAAATTATGTCATCTCTCAGCGCTCAATTAAAAATGGCCTGACGGTCGCTTTGTTGTCGAGAGGTATTTTCGGGGGGGCGGGTGCGATCATTTCATCATTGCTATTTGCTGTAACGGCGACGTATTACGCAGTGTTTGAGGGGTCGATCATAGCCGTTGCGTTCCACCAGTATTTTTCGCCCGAGAGCGATATACGCTGGTGGTATTTTTTGGTAGTTCTCTATGCCCTGCCTTTAGTTATGGGCAGTGTTCAGGTCTGGCTGGATAAACTCAACGGTGCGTTGCTACCTCTCTACATTATTGGTTTGATACTGGTTATTGTCATGGCCGGTAATAAATATGGGTTTTCTACTGCATTTCTGTCCATTCCAGCGTCTACCGATCCGGTAATTCCCGGATGGATGTGGGCGTTCATAGTGTACATGGGTATTTGTATCAATATGATGGTTACAGCTGAATTCTCGCGGTTCGGGAAACCTTCTGATGCAAAATTTCATGGCCTAATTACTTTTGGCCCAGTGTTCTATCTAGCGTTATTCGTTGTGAATGGATTAGCCGGCGTTTTCATAATGAATACTGTTTTTCCTGAGTTGCAAGCCAGTGAGCGCGGTGTGGCGGAAGCCATATTGAATGCTGCCGGTTTTTTGGGCTTGATTTTCATTCTGATCAGTCAGACTAGGATTAACACGGCTAATTATTATGTGGCTTCGTTGAACTTCGCTGGCTTTGCCGCTCGCGGCCTACATCTCAACTGGCCACGTTGGGTGTGGGTGCTGTTTGTAGGTTGCTGCGTATATTTGCTTATGCTTACAAATGTGTTCAGCTATCTGCTCAAGGCGCTAGCATGGCAGGGCGTAGCGGTCACCTCTTGGGTCGCCATTCTCATGACCCATTACGTGCTCAACCGAGATGTGAAATATGGTCTCGAGTTCCGACCGGGCAGGGTCAAAGCCATCATGCCAGGTGCATGGGCAATGATCATTTCAACCGTAGTGGGTATTGCAATCGTTGAAGCGGGAACCAAGGGGAGCTGGTACGTGGAAACCGCGCCTATTCTGATCTCCGGTCTGGCTGCATTTAGTTATTGGTCGATTCTAAAATTTGTCGACGGTGGTTTGATATCGCGAACTGCGGACCCTCGTGACGACGTTGCAGATGTTTGGCGGACCCACATTGAATGTCATGTGTGCAATCGATCTTACAGTGCTATCGAGATGGATCGCGATCCTTCGGCGGAGCAACAAGCTATCTGTGCTGGTTGCGCTGAAGGTAACTACGTCTTCCTTCAATCGGCGCGACGAGAGGGGAACTGTATGCTGGCCTCTGCTGTGCAGGCGAAGTAAAGGTGGTGTAGTGGAGGAACACAGATTGTTACGCAGATCTTGACTGAACAATGCGTGCTTTGCACTCAGCATAAAAAACTATGCTGAGTGTTTTTTTGCATAAGATGAGGTGATTAGTTTGATTTTTTTTAGAAACAAGCGATTCCTCGTTGAGTTGGCCCTGATCATAGGAGTGTTCTCCTTCTGCACTGGCGAGTTTGCAATGATGGGCCTTATCTCAAGCCTGTCGGACGCTTTTCAAAAACCTGAGACGAGTGTCGCTCATTTAATCAGCGCATATGCAGTTGGTGTTGTAGTCGGTGCTCCTATCATGGTTTTTGTGGGAGTTTATCTCAAAAAGAGAAAGCTGGTTCTTTTTCTGTTGGGATTGTATACCTGTGCAAACGCCTTTAGTTTGTTGGCGCCTAACTATGAAACATTATTGCTATCCAGACTCCTGGCCGGTTTCCCCCATGCAGCCTATTTTGGTGTTGCTGCAATGATCGCGGCATCTATGGCTCCCTTCAATAAGCGAGGGAAGGCGGTCAGTAGAATCCTGTTGGGAGTTACGGCAGCGATACTGGTTGGTGCGCCGGGTGCAACCTACATTGGTCAGCAGTGCGGTTGGCGCTCAGTTTTTGCCGCTATTACTATTTTTAGCCTGATGAGTTTGATTCTTCTATATCGCAACGCACCTGAGGTCGAGGATGATCGTAGACTTGACGTTAGAGAGGAATTGGCGCCTTTCGCTCAACTTCAGATATGGCTGGCTCTAGCAATCGGCGCCGTTGGTTTTTGCGGAATGTTCGGCGTCTATAGCTATCTTGCTCCAATTGTTTTAAATGTGACTAAACTGGAAGCTCATTGGATCGCGCCCATGCTCATGTTGTTTGGTGTAGGTACGATGATTGGAAATTTTGCAGGAGGCTGGCTTTATGATCGCGTAAAATTTGCCGCTGTGAATTTCATTATGCTGTTCAGTTTTTTTGCCCTGTTCGCGTTTCCTATTTTGTCCAGAACATTGCCGGGAGTTTCATTTGCCACGGTGTTGCTTGGATGCATGGTTGCGTTGGCACCAGCTTTACAGATGCGACTGATGGATATCAGTAAGCGTGGTCAGTCACTTGTTGCCGCTTCCAATCATGCTGCGTTGAACCTTGCTAATGCGCTTGGCCCTTGGTTGGGTGGGCTTGCAATTAATGCCGGTTGGGGGTGGACATCGACAGGTTACGTGGGTGCCGGCATGGCTTTTGTAGGGTGTTTGATCTATTGGCTAGCTCAGCACTTGGAAAGAAAAGTGGTGTGAAAATGGACTTTAATGGAATATACACGCTTGGCTTTTTTGTATTGCACATAACTTTCCGGAGGTTGCGCGTAAAATACAAGAAGATTTAACGGTTTTGACCTTGATCTTCAAAGCTCGTCAATCTTTGGGATATGTATATTTCGTCCCTTTTGTGTGGCTCTATATTGCCTGTGAAATCCGTCGTGACTAGACCCGCGCAGTAAGCAACGGTGCCAATCAGCTGTCGATCTGTAAGGCTATTGCACGGTTCGGAAATGTATGAACTCAAGGGTGTCCATCTTGCGTCCTCAATTTCTTCGATATCCAAAATGTTAATTGCCTGTGTCAGTGGTTTCATCCTACATATAAAGTGCAGATTGGATTTGCCGAGCTGGTGAGTATGCATTGTAGTGAATCCCACGATGGACTTGAACAATGTTTTTATTCCCGTTTCCTCGAATATCTCACGCTGGATAGAGTGTTGGATTTTTTCTCCTGCTTCAATATACCCTCCGGGAAGTTTGAATCCTGTGGTGCCTCGCTCTTTCACCAAAAGGATCTCATTCAATTCATTCAAAACAATCGCGCTTGCACCAATTGTGTGTGTTGGAATAAACGGTACAAAGGTGACTTCTGACGGCTGACGGACCAATGTCAGTTCTTCACGAAGACAGCTGTGAAACGTGAAACCAGCACTGACGAATAATGGAACGCACTCGGAACGAGTAATAGGAAGAGAGACCCAAGAAAGAGATTTTCTATTAGTCTCAAGATAGGTCAAGAGAGTTTCAATGTCGTTTTTTAATTCCTCTGTAGTCTTTGGTAACGAAGCAGGGTCAATGATCACGCCGTTAAAGCGATCCAATTCAAATCTCATTGTTGATCTTCAATAGCATTGAGCTAGTCCTCGGAGGATATTCTCCAAGCTTTGCTGCATCGCCGCGCTTGGGATTGGCGAGTATATAAAAAACACTTTGAGCTTGCAAGATAAGCCACACGTGCTTATTCATCCTTTTGTTCCGCAGAACGCTAGTTTTGTTCCGGATTAATTTTCGCAGCATCAAGGCAAAAAAATAATATCGCCTCGATATGGCTTCAATAATTGATGCGGCAAATTTATCGCTCGACTCAGTACCGCTTGAAAAATCTATCAAACGGTTTTTCTCCAAATCTGGTGTCTTTTTTGCATCGGATTTTGTGGTCCTTTACTATGGCTAGAGGTATTTATGCACTCGCTAAATTCAATCGCTGGTATTAAAAGGTACCGTATCCAAGACGAGATCCCCATCGCAATAGATGACACGGGTAATGGCCCTGGCGAGATTGCTGGTGTTGGTCAGGATTCAGGGGGCAAAGTAGGTGAGGAAGTTGAGCTAACAAGCCGGTCTCGAATGATCGTCGCGGTGGCGTGCGCTACATTGGTGCGTATTACGTCTCGTATCTACAAATCGTTACCTAAACGGGGACACTAGAGCGTTACTAAATGACTCGCTACGCTTGTAGAAAGGTGACATTGCTGTTGACATTGGATCTTATTGCATAGGGCGGTTGTGCTTATTTTTTTGCTATTCGATAGGCTCTCCGCCATTTTCCTGGGATATGGAGTCCTATGGCAAGCAGGTGTGGCACGATGGTCAAGGCGTCTCAATCCAGACTGGACCTGTTATTTGGGGAGGCGTGGGGTGCAATGGCCAGCATGCCTACCATCAACTGCTGCACGAGGGATCCACTTGATCCCCGCTGACTTTATTGCGTCGGTGATGAGCCACAATCCCTTGGCTGATCACCAGTAATGGCTGTTCGCGAACTGTGTGGCGCAAAGTCAGGCGCTTATGCAAGGTATGAGTCGAGCCGAAGTTGAGGATGTCTTGCAAGGCATGGGCTTATCCAAAGAGGAACTAGTACGGATCACGCATCACAAAATTATTCCCGGTAACCGCCCGAGCAATATGATCATGATGCAAAAAGTCACGCCATCTACGTTAGTCGCTTCAATCGCTTTATGAACAAAAAGTGTTCGTCCAAAGGTTTATTTGGGAGTTAACTGTTTGATCAGTGGGGCGTCGAGCTCGGGAAGGCTCTATCATCGACCGCTCAAGTGATTAATATTGATATTCATGATGTTCTCCTATTCCGAGGCAGTAGTGCCTCAAATTCAACAGCCCGATAGTCTCAGAGGATACTCATTGATCTAGCTTTAGCCACAGCTTGAGCTCTTCGCCTTACTCCAAGTTTTCCGCAAATCCGCTGTATATGACTTTTCACCGTAAACACCGAGATGTACAGCCGCTGCCCAATTTCGGCATTCGATAGACACGCTTCAACCAAACGTAAGACCTCTATTTCTCGATCCGAAAGCACGACGTACTGTTTATCCCTCTCCACCGAGGAGCAGAGGTCTGGATAGGTTCGCTCAAGGTTTTCCATTGGCAATCGGTGCTGCATTGGCTTGGAGGCTTCAAGCCCTTTTAGAAGCCATAACCGCGCCTCCTCTTTATCGCCGGCTTTATAGATGATAAGTGCAAGTTTAAATGTCAAGTCAGCGGCGCTGGTTAGATAGCCTTGAGAGTACGCTTTAGTGATGACAGCCTGAAGTTTACTGATGGCCTTTGGGTAGTCGGACGCTCCAGCTTCAGCTGCCAGTCCTTCACATTCAAGCAGCAGCTCCATGGTGGAGAATGGCTGGGTACATTGTCCCGACGCATGACGTTGCTGGATGCGCTCAAGCAAAGGTATTGCGCGGCTGGGCTCGCCGCGACGGATCAGTATTTTGGCTTGGGCTAGTTCCAAACAAGCCAAGTAGCTTGCGGGTGCCATTTTCCTTTCGGTCAATAACTTGGCTGCTTTATCAACCAGGCTAGATGCCTTGCCGACCTCATCGTCCAGCAACGCTAGATCTGCTAACGCTAGAAGAGCTTGATAGGCGGCCGGTTCCAATGCGTTATTCATTATGCGAAAGCTGATCAAAAACTGTTCCTCTGCCAACGCCATTTTTCCAAGGCGCATCTGTATCTGGCCAAGCTTGAGATGAGTACGGCCAACCCACCCGCGCTCGGAAAAAATGGTATTGGAGATGAGCAGGAGATTGCGTTCGAGCATCGACTCTGCTTGAGTCAACTGTCCTCGCACCATCATTACGTCAGCTTGGTAGTTATCCACTATCACGACGGGCAGATCGCTATCTAGCAGCTTCAAGAACTGCCGTGCAGACGCTAAAAGGTTGTCAGCAACCTTTAGCTGACCAGCAAACAATGCATGGTTTATTAGAGTGGAGCGACAAAGTAACTGTACCGCCCAATCTTGGACTGGTAGGAGTTCAATGGCATCTCGGCAATGTAGCTGTGCATTCGAAAGATCTCCCGAAGCATGGGCTAGAAGCCCTAGCAGCGCTTGGGCCCGACTGAATGTTCGTCGTTGCTGCTCAGCGTCTGCAGCCGGTAGAAATTTGTTGAGGCTCTCTAGGCAAACCGCTGCTTTCTCTACTTGAAAGGTTGCGCCAAATGCAAAAGCACCGAGCAGCACCAGATCACTGCTGCTGTGGGTAAGGCTAGCGGGCAAGTCGTTGAACCATTCAAAAACTTGTGTGGACTGGAATCCGTATAGCAGGCGTCTATCGGCTAGCTGCTCGAGCAATTTAGTCGCTCGATGATGTATGCCAGCAGCCAGAGCATGGTCGATTGCGAAGCGGTATTGTTCTTGATCTTCCAGCCAGTTACAGGCTCGCAAGTGAATGCGCCGGGTGTCTTCTGCATTCAGCTCTCTCGCCAAAATGGAAGCCGCAGTAGGCATTAGCCGAAACCAGCCAGGATGCTCCGCGATCGGGTAGAGAAAAGCGCCTTGGCTTTCTAAGTCCCTAAACCACGCATGGCTGTTATCAAGTTCGAGGAGGTGCGAGCAAAGCGCGTCATTGAAAGCTGAAGCTACGGCCAGAATAGCCAACTGCCTCCGAAGTTTGTCGGGCAGTGTGTCGAGCAGCTCGATCTCTACGTAATCGCGTAGCAACGACTCAATCTGGTAATTATTGCTCAGATGGGGACGCTGGCTTTGCTGCGCGGCGAGCCAAATTGAGGCAGCAGCAAACCAACCTTGGGTGTCGCGGAAGGTACTTTCGAAAGCTTTAGTATCGTTTTCTTCGCCCAACAGAATGATTAGTTCCCCTTGGGTAATGGCGAGATCGAGACCGGTTATTTCAAGAAGCTCATCAGCAATTAGCAATTTCGCCAAGTTGATACCAATCCGCCGCCTGGTAGTGACCCACCATTGAACAGCATTGTTGGGTAAATTCAGCAGCCGCCCCAGCAAGGTGTCAAGCTCTGGTGTGGGTCGATGAGGGTAGTCATCGAGCATGATCCATACAGAACTTGAAACCTCCATCAAGGTTTTGGTCACGAGCGCTTCGCTGGCTTTTTCGGGCGCACTCTCGGCAAAGGCCGCAAGGATGCTCTGAAGGAAACCTTCGTTATTCTGCGCCGCCCCGTGCATGGAAATCCAGATAGTTCGCCCTGCCGTCCTGGTCCGTGCGCAGTCCGCCATCAAGGTGGTTTTGCCGCTACCGGCAGCGGCACAGAGCAAGCGCAGTCTGACATCCCGAGAGAGAACCTTGTTCATTAGTGATGTGCGGAGGATGTGGCTTCTTGGTTTTCGTGGAAGCTGGGGAAGGCTGGTGTCAGGGGGAGGGGATGCTGGAATCATGGGTTTACTCATCTCATAGCAGTGAAGCCTGTCTGATTTTTCGGCTTTTAGTATGGGGCCAGTCCTCCTAGTGCGTCACTAGCCACAAAGCACTAGCGAGATTCTGAAAAGAACTACGGTAACGCTTATATCTCCTAAGAAGTAGAAAAAAACTATATTTATCAGTCAGTTAATAGATTCGCATTAATTTGGTCCTTTGGGGTTAATGCGATCAAGCATACCTGAGACGTAGTGTTTACCCCGATCGTGAGTCCGATCATTGCTGTGGGCTCACGCTGATGAAACGCGTCTGCAATGACCATTCCTGCCGCCCGCATGCAGGCATGGGTTGCGCTCAATAATAAAAACAAGTGAGACATAGGATGCAAAACACACCCAAGTTAAGCCGAGCTGTTCGTGCGGCAGTCCACGGCTACTCCCGACCCAATTTGACTCTTGGCGCATTGGCTCTATGCCTGGCGCCGTGCGGATCAGTATTTGCTTTTCAATTTGAAAGCGAAACTGTGTCTGGCTCGCTCGACACTACGGTCTCCTACGGCACCACTTACCGAACACAGGCTGCCTCAAAGAAGCTGATTGCACGCTCCAATGGGGGCAGTGTCGATAATGGCCCCATCGTTTATGACGACGGTGATCTGAACTTCCGCAAGGGAGAATTGGTATCCGAGGTGGCCAAAGTCGTATCAGATCTGGATCTGCGCTTCCAGGAAAATTACGGTGTGTTTGTACGTGGTCGCGCGTTCTATGATTTCGAGCTAAAGGATGACTCCCGTCGTCAACGTGAACTCAGTGATGATGGCGAGGATCTTGCTGGCTCGAACGCTGAACTGCTTGATGCATTCGTTTATGGTTCTTGGGAGCTCGGGAATCATCAGTTCTCGGCTCGCTTGGGCCGACAAGTCATCAACTGGGGCGAGTCGATATTCGCTCAAGGCGGCATTTCAGCGACCAACCCCTATGATGTAGGCGCCCTCCGTGCACCTGGATCAGAAATCAAGGAAGCCTTTCTTCCGACCCTGATGGGTTCGTTCTCTTTTGAATTGACCGAGAACATGACCCTTGAGGGCTACTGGCAGCCGGGTTCATCTTGGGAAGCAGCGAAGCTGGACGCCTGCGGAACCTTCTTCTCGACCACTGATGTGATCGGAGACGATGATTGCGATTATCTGCCCGTCTCCGCCATCCAAGAGTCTGTTACGGGCCTGCTTGGTAGATCCACGGCATTCGACAGCCCGGACGAAGTGCGTGCCTATCTCAATGGTGTGCCTGCCGGCACGAGGGCTCTCGCTGAGTCCCTGCTGATGAGTACTTTTGTGCCTCGCTCGCATGATGTCGAGCCGGATGGTGATGCTCAATATGGCATTAGCCTGCGTTGGACGGCTCCAGAGTTGAACCAATCGGACTTCGGTCTTTATTACCTTCGCTATAGCACACAGACACCAGTAGTGAGCGCGAAAGCGGGATCCATCGTGGCAGTGCCTGGTGTTGGCCAAATTCCGTTTGCCAATCGCGCGACCTACTTTGCTGAGTACTTAGGCAAGCGTGATCTCTACGGCTTCAGCTTCAATACAACAGTCAACGGCGGCCCGCTGGATGGGTTGGCTGTCGCTGGTGAGCTTAGTTATCGCCCCGATTCGATTGTCAGCAAGTACACCTCTCGAGCTGTGATCTCTCCGGCTGTGGTTGGGGGCTTACTCGAAGGGACATACATCCCTGGCTATGTGAAAAGGGATCGGGCACAAGCAACTCTTTCCGGTATCTATCTGTTACCCAGCGGCGTGTTGAGTGCGGACTCTGGAAGCATTGTTGCCGAAGTAAGTGCTAACCGAATCTATGGAAGTCTGCCCCAACAGACGTTTGATAACCCAGACCTGCCCGGCGGCATGACCAACAGCTCATGGGGCGCTACAACCACTGGCTCTCTGACCTACAACGACATCTTCGGGCAATTCACCGTTTCTCCTGGCGTAAGCGTTTACAGCGCCATCAACGGGCGTAACGGCGCTAACAACAAAGGCGAACGCGCTTACACCGCAAAAGTGGATACCACTTATAAAGAAGTAATTGGTGCCGGCATCAGCTACACGGCATTCAACGGCGGCGGGCGCTACAACCGTGACCGCGATTTTCTGAGTTTCAATCTCAAGTACAGTTTCTGAGGTTTAGTGATGAATGCATTCTATAAGACTCAAATTGTTGCTGCGCTCGTGTTGGTGTCCTGTAGCCATGCGCTCGCGGCCTCTGATGTAGATCGTCTTGGCAAGGATCTCACGCCTGTTGGTGCACTAAAGGCCGGCAATGCCGATGGTTCGATTCCCGCCTGGACTGGCGGCCTAACAATGACCAAGGATGCCTTTGATTCGGCGAAGGGCTATAAAAACCCATACGAAGCAGAGAAGCCGCTGCTGACTATCACCGCTGCCAACGCAGAGAGCTACAAAGACAAAATCAGTGAGGGACAGTTGGCCATGCTGCGCCGACACCCTGATACCTGGAAGATGAACGTCTATCCAACTCACAGGTCGGCGTCCTTCCCGCAATTCGTATACGACGCAGTTAAGGTGAATGCCGAGCACACTAAGCTGACAGAGGATGGCAATGGTGTATCGGAAGTGAAGGTGGCCACGCCGTTCCCGGTACCGAAGTCTGGCTTAGAAGTGCTATGGAACCATTTGCTGCGTTACCGTGGAAATGCAGTACAGCGAACCAATGCAGGTGCCAATATTCAGGCTGGGGGTAGCTATACCCTAAACAAAAACCGGGATATCTACCTCTACAACCGCGACTTTCGTAACGACGGCTCAACTGAAGGGAATATGCTCTTCTACTACCTTCAGGAGACGTTGGCCCCACCGCGCGATGCCGGTGTAGTACGACTGATCCAAGACACCGTCAACCAGACGGTCGCTCCGCGTCAGTCCTGGGTGTACACACCGGGTCAACGTCGCGTTCGGCGATCCCCCACTGTCGGCTATGACACTCCTACCGCAGGCGGCTTGATGACGGTGGACGACGTAGACATGTTCAATGGTGCCCCGGATCGCTTCAATTGGGAGATCCTGGATAAGAAAGAGATGTATGTCCCGTACAACAACTACCGTTTTGCCTCTCGCACCAATACATACAAAGACATCATTCAGACCGCCCACGTTAATCCGGATCTCACTCGTTATGAGCTGCACCGAGTGTGGCATGTGCGAGCCAAGTTGAAGCCAGGAATGCGCCACGTTTACTCCCAGCGCGACTTCTACTTCGATGAAGACTCCTACCAGATACTGGTGGCTGAAAGCCGTGATAGCCGAGGTGAATTGTGGCGTCTCGCCGAGACCTACATCATCAACTACTACGACCATCAAATCGTGTGGACTGCAGGCGAAGCCCAATACGACCTCATCTCTGGACGCTATACGATCAACGCTCTTGCTCAGGAAGAAACGCCAGTCAACTTCGACGTGAAGCCCGATCTGCAAGATTTTACCCCCGCACGTCTGAGGCAGGCCGGAGTGCGTTAACGCAATCCGTTGCTACTCAATTTCAACCAGTTCCGGGGGATTGAACATGCTTCGTCGGCAGTTACTGACAAACACATGCGTTTTACTAGGAGGGATTACCGCCAGCGGGTTGGTAAATGCGTTGACGGGAGGTGATAAGCCACTCCTCACTTTCCCGCTCACGTCGCACCAGGCCCAGCTTTGCCTGGTGTTATCAGACCTCGTCATTCCCCGCACCGACACTCCCGGTGCAGTGGATGCGGGCGTTCCCAATTTCATCGAGAGCCTGGTGTCCGATTGGTACACCCATCGAGAGCGAACGATCTTCCTTGATGGGCTCTCTGAGCTCGATAAGTACTGTCTGAAAGAGTTTGGTAGCGACTTCCTGAGCTCCACGTCGGCGCAACAGGCGGTCAGCCTGCAAGACGCCGAAACCATCGCGCAGGCATACGCGAAGGCGCATCCGAAACCGGTTACCCCCGCCACTTTGATGGGTAAGGGGGATATCGATCAAGAGGCACCCTTCTTTACCAAGCTTAAGGAGTTAGTAGTGGTTGGCTACTACACCTCCGAAACTGCTTCCAGCACGGAAATGCAGTACTTGCCTGTTCCAGGCAGATACGACGGTGAGGCAACCCTGCAAGCGAGTGGCGGGCGCCAGTACATCTGGTGATTCCCCAGCCGCAGCGCGTAATGCGCTGCGCTCGGCAGCTATTTAATGGTGAGTTATGCAGACTGATTTTGATGCAATTGTCATAGGCTCAGGGATCACTGGCGGCTGGGCCGCAAAGGAACTCTGCGAGAAAGGTTTAAAAGTTCTTGTGCTGGAGCGCGGGAGGGAAATCAAGCATGACATCGACTACAAGGGCATGTTTCAACCGCCATGGAAGATCCCTTTCGGCGGCAAGCCCCTACGTGACCTTTACGACTCTGAATATCCTGTCCAAAGTAAAATTTACGCTTTTGACGAAACCACCCGCCACTTCTTCAATAACGACAAAGCTAATCCTTACGCGTTTAACCCAGAGAAGCCGTTTGTATGGATTCGTGGCGGTGTGCTAGGTGGCAAGTCGTTGGTATGGGGGAGGCATGTCTATCGTTATAGCGATCTGGATTTTGGAGCCAACAAGAAAGATGGGCATGGCTGCGATTGGCCCATTCGCTATGCCGATATCAAGGACTGGTACAGCTACGTAGAAAAATTCATCGGTGTGAGCGGGCAGAAGGAAGGTTTGCCGCAGCTTCCGGATGGGGAGTTCCAACCCCCGATGGAAATGAACCATGTCGAGAAGGTTTTCGCAAACAAGGTTAGGGAAACCTTCGACGATTCGCGCTGTGTGACCATGGGGCGAATGGCCATTCAGACCCAACCACAAAACAATCGAGGTGCTTGTACCTATTGCTACAAATGTGAGCGTGGCTGCACCTTCAAGGCATATTTTAATAGCATTGTCTCGACGTTGCCGGCGGCCAAGGCCACCGGCAACCTGACGCTACGTTGCGATAGCGTAGTCGAGAGTATCGACTACGATCCCACAACCAATCGTGCTTCAGCTGTACGAGTGATTGATGCCAATACTCGTCAAAAGCTGAGGTTCACATCAAAGATGGTATTCCTCTGCGGCTCGACTATCGGCAGTACGCAGATCCTGCTCAACTCCAAGAGTGAGTCTTTCCCCAATGGCCTGGGTAACACCAGCGGGGTATTGGGACGTTACTTGATGGATCACACCTACGGTAATGGCGCACTCGGGGTGATGCCTGGCTATTTGGACAAGTACCCCTACGGCTATCGTCCCAACCAGATCTACATCCCGCGCTTCAAAAATCTCAGGGAAAACGATCAGCCCTATCTACGTGGCTATGGTTACCAGGCAGCGGCTCAACGTCTGGGCTGGAACTCCAAGTTCTCGATGGTTCCGGGGATCGGAGCGAAGTTTAAGGAGGCCATGAAAGGACCGGGCCCTTGGATTATGTATGTAGCGGGATTTGGTGAGGTTCTTCCGAACCATGAAAACCACATGTTCCTGCATCCGACGAAAAAAGATTCGTACGGCATTCCATTGGCGTGCTTCGACTACGTCTATAGAGAAAACGAGAAGGCGATGATTACGGATATCGTTTCCGAGGCCCACCAGATGCTGGCAGCGGCGGGGGCGGTGATGATCCAGGATTTCTCCGGCACGCCTCCTGGCGCAAGCGTCCATGAAATGGGGACGGCACGTATGGGGCACAACCGCGAGGACTCGTTCCTCAATCGATGGAATCAGAGTCACGAGGTGCCAAACCTGTTCGTGACGGACGGTTCCTGCATGACCTCTGCCTCATGCGTGAATCCTTCGCTCACTTTGATGGCGCTCACCGTCAGGGCCGTGGATCACGCCGTCACCGAATATCAGTCAGGTCGCATCTAACCAGGAAGCTCGGTGTACATATGAAAATTATTCGTCGCTTGTCGCTCATCCTGCTTCTGTTCGTGATATGCCTTGGCGCCTTTGTCTATTTCTTCCTGCGTTCGCAGGGGATGTTTCGCGAGCCGGAATATGATCAAGATCGTCCTTCTGATGTGAAGGTCAAGATGCCAGCAGTCCTGGTGTTCGACAAAACCAATGGCTTCATTCACAAGGATGCGATACCTGCTGCAAATGAGATGCTCAGCCAGTTGGCGAAGAAGAATGGCTGGTCTCTCTACCACACCGATAATGCGGCTGTGCACAATGCGGACGACCTGAGCAAATTTCAGACAGTGATCTGGAACAACGTATCCGGGGACGTACTGACCGAGCCGCAACGTCAAGCTTTAAAAACCTACCTGAGCAATGGTGGGGGGTTTGTAGCATTGCATGCCTCAGGTGGAGATCCCAAGTACGCTTGGGATTGGTATGTAAAGGATCTCATTAAGGCTCAGTTTAAAGGGCATCCGCTGTTCCCGCAGAAGCAATCTGGCACTCTGGTTGTCGACTCTCCTGACGACCCGATAGTTGCCCACCTGCCACCCAGATGGGTGATGGATGATGAGTGGTATTCGTTCGACACAAGTCCACGTCCAAGGGTGGAGGTGCTGCTAAGCATCGACGAAACAAGCTATTCGCCGAAGATGGCTGGTACCGATATCAGTATGGGTATCGACCATCCGATGATTTGGAAGCACTGTCTCGGAAACGGGCGAGCGTTTTATTCTGCGTTGGGGCACTACGCTGAAACATATCGAGACGTGAATTACTCACGTTTGGTAGAGCAGGCGATCATTTGGGCAAGCGGCGAAAATGGCGCACCTTGCAAAGCATCAGTTGCAAATTAACGAACACTTAGACAATGGGTTGGGTTTTTGATGGTCGATAAAGTCAAAGTTGAAAAGCGGGGCCGTGTTTTGTGCATCGGGTTCAATCGCCCTGAAAAAATGAACGCGATGGACATCGATCTCTATATCGAGCTAGCTGTGGCTTACGGCGTCCTGGATACAGACCCAACACTGCGCTGCGGCGTGCTGTATGGCGAAGGGAAAAACTTTACCGCTGGCCTGGAGCTGGAGCTGTGGGCCGGTCAGTTCGCTAAGGGGTGCTTCCCCGAGCTTCCAGCAGGCGCCTGTGATCCTTTCGGCCTGAATCAGTCACGCCGGGTAAGCAAGCCGATTGTCGTGGCAGCCCACGGAATCTGCTACACACTTGCGCTGGAGTTGATGCTAGCTGCTGATATTAGGGTCGCTGCTGACAATTGTCGCTTCGGCCAGATCGAAGTGCAGAGAGGTCTCTATGCCGTAGGCGGCGCAACGGTTCGATTTGTCCAGAACATCGGCTGGGGGAACACGATGCGTTACCTACTGACCGGCGACGAGTTTGACGCAAATGAAGCCTATCGTATGGGTTTGGTGCAGGCTGTATGCCCTGCTGGCCAGCAATTCGAAGAGGCAATGCAAATTGCAGAACGAATAGCCCGGCAGGCTCCCCTGGGCGTCGCAGCGACCCTCGGAAGTGCACGGTTGTCCATCAGTCATGGCGAGCAAATAGCGATAGATCGGTTAATACCAGATCTACTGCCGATCTTGGGGAGCGATGATTTCAAAGAGGGAGTCAACTCGTTCTTGGAGCGTAGGAACGCGAGTTTCACTGGAACCTAAGACACAGCCAACCACCTACACCAGAGAAATGCCCAATAGTTTAAATGTCAGATTTTTGGCAAAGGCTTTATAGGCTCAGAAAATGCGAGCATGACTATTAAAAAGCGTAACCGTAACTGCCTGAACCGTACACCTGATCGGCGCCATAGCATTTGGGGTAGTTATTTTTTCCCAAAATATCTGAATCAGAATAAAACAGCGTAAACGATTGTTTAGTTAGCTCCCTAGCAATCCCGAAGCCTAGCTTAATGCCAGAATTACGTCGGGATGCGCAATATTATCCTAATGGTGCGGCTGAGCATAAGTCTAATCCAGCTGTGCTGATTAGATAGGCATCAAATTTTTTGGCCAAACCAGTCAAACACATTGAGCGGCCAGACCATAGCTGGACTCATAAACTAGAGATATTCTCGTGTTTCAACGACTTTAACAACAACTATAGGATGTCGGGATGCGCGATTATCACACCGCCGCAAGCGAGTTCAACTACTTGCAAACCGCCGTGCGAGAACTGCACGGTAGTCTGGACGGCCTTAACGCCTGCGTGGAGTGCTGTGACCGGCATGCCGACGGCCAAGATGTGGCCTTGTACTATGAAGCACACGATGGCCGGGCCTCGCAGCATACCTTTCGCGAACTACAGGATCAGGCTGCCCGATTTGGCAATTTCCTCCGTGAGCAAGGCGTGCAACCGGGTGACCGGGTCGCCGGGCTTTTGCCGCGAACATTCGAGCTACTGATCACGATCTTGGGAGCCTGGCGGGTAGGAGCGGTGTACCAACCGCTGTTCACCGCGTTCGGTCCTAAGGCGATCGAGCAGCGGCTGGGTTGCTCTGGTGCGCGCTGGATTGTTACCGATGCGCACAACCGGCCCAAACTGAACGAAGTCACCAACTGCCCCATTGTGATCACAGTGGAAGCCGCTCAACAGGACCTCGGCGATTATGATTTTTGGAGTACCCTCCAACGCCAGAGCAACGACTGCGAGCCGCTGCTTCAGGACGGCCAAGCCCCATTTCTTCTCATGTGCACTTCCGGCACCACCGGGCCAGCCAAGCCTCTAGAGGTTCCATTGCGGGCCCTTTTGGCTTTCAAAGGATACATGCATGATGCAGTAGAGTTGCGGGCGGACGATCGCTTTTGGAACCTAGCTGATCCCGGCTGGGCCTATGGCCTCTATTACTCGGTCACCGGGCCACTGGCTTTAGGTCACGCGACGTTGTTCTACGATGGCCCATTTTCGGTCGATAGCACCTGTTGGGTAATCAACAAATATGCAATCACTAACCTCGCCGGTTCGCCGACGGCCTTCAGGTTACTTATCTCCACGGGCATGGAATTCGCCGATAGCATCCAAGGTCGATTACGCGTGGTGAGTAGCGCCGGAGAGCCTCTCAATCCCCAAGTCATCCGCTGGTTCGCCGAGCACTTAGGCGTGGTCATCCACGACCACTATGGCCAGACCGAACTGGGCATGGTACTTAGCAACCATCACGGCCTGAGCCACCCTGTACATGAGGGCGCTGCTGGCTACGCTATTCCTGGCCACCGAATGGTAGTGCTTGATGAGCAGCACCAGGAATTACCGGCTGGCCAGCCCGGTGCGTTGGCAGTCGATCGCGAACGCTCGCCCTTGTACTGGTTCGGTGGTTACTTCGGCATGCCAACCAAGGCCTTCGTGGGTCGGTATTACCTGAGCGGGGATACCGCGGAACTCAACGACGATGGGAGCATTAGCTTTGTCGGCCGTAACGACGACGTGATCACCACCTCCGGCTATCGAGTGGGGCCGTTTGACGTTGAAAGCGCGCTGGCGGAGCATCCTGCCGTGATTGAGGCCGCCGTGATAGGCAAGCCCAACCCGCAGCGGACAGAGGTGATTAAGGCTTTCGTAGTACTGAACAAGCAATATCTACCTGGCCCGAAACTGGCCGAAACATTGCGGCAACACGTCCGCCAGCGCCTCGCGGCTCATGCCTATCCACGCGAAATCGAGTTCGTCAATGAATTGCCGAAAACACCGAGCGGCAAGCTGCAACGGTTCATCCTGCGTAACCAGGAGATTGCCAAGCAGCAGGCTAGGGCTAGGACTTAAGAGTGAGTGGCGCGCGAAAGTTTCAAACTCACACTTCGACAGGCGTGATAATTAATAATTTATGTATTAGAGGGTCTTAAAGCGCTCTTTAGCTGATTGTGGCATAGGATATTTTAATACGCTGTGCCCATAGACAGTAGCTTACTAATTTCGAGCAGAGCTGTGAAAACAAAGCTAGCTTTTCTTACAGCAGACTGCCGGCTCGGAGGCTCTTCTCTCGAAGTGGCCTGATATCACATACCCAAATCGATGTGCACTTCACAAACAACAACAATACTGAAGGATACATAATATGCAGACAGTTAACGTGTACGCGCTCGCCAGCGATTCAAAATTCAATCGATTTCACCGGCTTATACTATTCTGGTGCGTACTAATTCTTGTGATCGATGGTTATGACCTCGCCATCGTCGGTGCGGCTCTTCCCGCCATCATGCAAGACATGAAAATTGACGCAACCAGTGCGGGGATCATGGCGGGTTCCGCCCTGTTCGGCACGATGCTGGGTGCCATTTTCCTTGGAACACTTGCCGACCGTATCGGCCGTCCGAAAATGGTCGCCATCTGCGTAGCATTGTTCAGCCTTTTCACAGCCGCGGCGGGCTTCACCAACGACCCTGTCAGCTTCAGTATCATGCGCTTCATCGCCGGTTTGGGTATCGGTGGCGTGTTGCCTGTGTGCACCGCTCAGATGAGTGAATTCGCCCCTTTGAAACTCCGAACTCGCCTCGTCACGCTGGTTTTTGCTGGCTATTCAGTAGGCGGCATATTAGTTGCCGTCACATCCAAGCAATTGATCGAGAGCCATGGCTGGCAGTGGATTTTTTATGTCGCCGCACTACCTGTTCTGCTGATCCCGTTCATCCTGAAAACCATGCCTGATTCCATCGGTTACATGCTGAAGGAAGGTCGTCAGGATGAGCTGCGCAAGGTTGCGCTGCGTATTGAGCCGACATTGAATCTCACCAGCCAAACTGAGATGACCGGCAACCTAGCTGCTCTGGGCAAGTTGGATGCTCCAGTACGTAATCTTTTCAAGGATGGACGTAGCTTCAGCACGGTGATGATTTGGACAGCGTTCATAACCGGCCTGTTTATGGTTTATGCGCTCAACTCCTGGCTAACCAAACTCATGGCCATGGCTGGCTTTAGCCTCGGCTCAGCACTTAATTTCGTTATCGTATTCAACCTCGGTGCGATCGCCGGAGCACTAGGTGGTGGGTGGCTGAGCGATAAGCTCAACATTAAATACGTTTTGGTCAGTTTCTACATTGTCGGAGCCATTGCTCTGGCCGTCATGGGCTATACACGCTCCGTTTCTTTGCTATACGCAGTAGTCTTCGTAGTTGGGGCATCCACACTGGGCACACAGCTGTTGGCCTATGCCTACGCAGGTGACTTCTACCCCTCCACGATACGCTCAGCGGGTGTCGGGTTTGCATCAGGTGTGGGACGCATTGGCGCGATCCTTGCGCCAGTGCTGATCGGCTGGCTTGTGTCTATGAACCTACCACTTGAGCACAACTTCATGGCAATCAGCCTGGCGGGCTTGATAGGTGCCGTGGCGGTGGTATTGATTAACCAGTCTTGTGCGGATTCCACTCAAGCAAAGAAATCTTCGGCGTTCTCGGCTGAGTAAAGCTGGGATTACTTCACTCGATTGTATTTGAAGAGCAATTGCTACTTTTGCCTCGCCTTGACCCCGGTGAACCGGGGCCTGGGTGGAGAAGATACGATCGCCCCGCTTCCTGCAGCGACAAGTTGAACGCACATAACAAAAAAACAAAAATACAATGGTGTCCGTCATGCTGAAAAGAGCAACAAGACTAGCAACAGCCTTAGCGATTGTACTCCCAGCTCCGTTCGCTTCAGCCGACTTCTTGAAGGATGCAAAAGGAAGTTTGGAGCTACGCAACTTTTATTATAATCGAGACTTTCGTAACAACGGCGCTATCCAATCGAAGCGAGACGAATGGGGGCAAGGATTCATTCTCAATTTACAGTCCGGTTTCACTGAAGGGAAAGTTGGCTTCGGTGTAGACGCGCAAGGTCTGCTGGGCATCAAGTTGGATTCTAGTCCAGATCGCACCGGTTCCGGAATTCTCGCGTACGACTCCGAGCGCAATGTAGAGGATGAATATAGCAAAATAATGCTGACAGCCAAGGCTCGCATGGGGAAAAGCGAACTGCGGGTGGGCGGAATCAGTCCTCTCATGCCATTGCTATGGAGCAACAACAGTCGCCTCTTACCACAGGTCTTCAGGGGGGGATCACTAGTCTCCAGCGACCTTGATCCCTTGACGATTTCGGCCTACCGTATCAACGCAGTAAGGCAACGCAACTCGACTGACTTTGAATCGCTTACCGCGTTCGGCTATAGAGCGGTTGAGGCCGATCACTTCAACTATCTCGCACTTGACTACAAGATTCTGCCAACCCTCGCATTGAGCTACCATATTTCGGACTTAGAAGATCTTTATCGCACCAACTTCTTCGGATTGAAATTTAATCAGCCATTGTCAACGGGTGTACTTATCACCGATATTCGCTATTTTGATGCAAAAGAAACCGGTGATAAGGGAATCGGAGAGGTCGATAACCGCACCCTCAGCAGCTACTTCGCTTATAACCTAGATGGTCATACGATCGGCGGGGGGTATCAAAAAGCATGGGGAGACACCTCCTTCGCCATGGTCAATGGAGCAGATACCTATCTCTTCGCCGAATCTTTGGTCAGTACGTTCACCGCTCCTCAAGAACAAGTTTGGTTCGCACGTTATGACTACAACTTCGTTGCTTTGGGCATTCCTGGACTGACACTGGGAGTGAAATATGCAAAAGGTGAGGATGTCGATCCTACCTTGCTTACAACTCGTCAAGCAGCAGGGCTGCGCGCAGAGGGTGCGGACGGAAAGGAATGGGAACGCATGACAGACCTCACATATGTTCTTCAGAGCGGCCCTATTAAAGGTCTCTCGGTACAGTGGCGCAATTCAACAAACCGCTCCACCTACGCCGACAGTGCTAATGAAAACCGGTTTATCGTGCGTTATACATTTAACTTCTAAAACTTACATCCACTAATGCCTGCTCCACGTTTGCCAGAGCTGATCGGAAGAGAGGCCTGGCATTTTTTCGTGAGATCCATCTAGAAAGTGAGTAGGGCACTCCCATGTCGAATGGGATCATGGTCACTATGCCGTAGGCGGCGCAATGATTCGATTTGTCCAGACATCGGCTGGGGGAGCACGATGGGTTACCTGCTGGCAGAGTGCCGATCCTTGCGAGCGGCGATTTCAACGAGGGAGTCAATTTTTTCTTGGAGCGTAGGGTTGCGAATTTCACTGCCCTCTGAAAATCCTAACTTCAGAGTGTGGGGCGTTTAGTGTAAGCGATCGTGAGTCGCGTTTCTCGCCTGCAGCTAAGAAAGCTAATTTGAATGGTAATGTTGTGTCAGAGTTCTGAGTCCGGGAGGTAAGTTCCTCTTTTGCAGGCACACCTCGATAGCGTCGCGTGGGCGCGCTATCGAGGTATGGCAACGATGTTGTATTTTCCCCAGCGCTGGCTAGCTCTCGGTTGCCGCTATGGCCGCAGACTGTGGCTTGAACAATGCTGAAAAGTAGCCAAAAGCGAACATGCCGACAATAATTAGTTGCAGCCATATACCTGAACCCGGCTCGCCTCCAGTTAGGTAGTGAAAGTTAACCGTGGTCAGAAGTGTAAAGCTCAGAATTCCGGCGACGGCTAGCAAAGGGCAAACAGTGGTTCTGAAGCTGAATTCTTTGCGGCGAAGGAAAAAATATAGAACCGCGATGCTGGTCAGCGACATCAGGATTAGCATGGCATACGTGCCAACTCCGCCGACCTGGGCGTAGAGGAGGCTTGGATCTGACTTGATGAAAGCCAGGGTTGCCAGCGCCCAGCCAAAGGTACAACTGAGGCTGGCGACATAAGGTGACATGTGTTTAGGGTGGATTTTACCGAATTTATGCGAGATCGCTCCGTTACGGCTCAGCGAGTAAATGTATCTAGCCAGTGCATTATGCGCCGAGAGCAGGCACGCGATAGCGGAAATGATTAGAATTCCCCGGGTTACGTCTACGCTGGTTTTACCCATGTAGGTCGCCATAGCGTTCATAAACAGGTTAGCCGTGTCCTTGTTGGCTGCTTCCATAACATTGTCTACGCCATATGCCATTATGATCATCCATGCACTGAATGCGTAGAAACAACCGATGAAAAGGACAGCTGCATAGGTTACGAGTGGAATGGTTTTTTTCGGATTTTTTACTTCGTCACGATAAACCGCGGTAGATTCAAAACCGATGAAAATAATGATCGAATACAGAAAGGCAACTGTGAAATTTCCGTCGAAGAAGTGGCTAGCCGAGAGTGGTTCTACAGAAAAATTCTCGCCACTGTTCGAAATCGGTACGATTAAATTGAAAATCAGTACGACGGCAATCTCTGCGAACATAGTAAGAGTCAATACCTTTGCCGAAAGGTCAATGCGCAGATAGGACAAAAAACCCGTTATCATAAATGCAAGCATGCTGCCTACGTACCAGGGAACACCTCTGATGCCGAAGACTTCGGATAGAAAACTGGAAAACACGGGCCCTATCAACGCAACGGTACAGAACCCCAGTGTGAAATAAGCAAAGACCGCAACAAATGCCGTACCGTGGCCTATTTTGATGCCACAAGCCTCGGCCACATAGGCGTAGAACGCGCCAGGCTTAGCCACATGCCCTGACATGGCAACGAAACCAATACTGAAGCTCAGCATCAATATGGTTGCTGCCAAAATCAATAGCGGCGCGCCAATCCCTCCTCCTTGAATAACGAATGGAATCAAGCTGCTAACTGAAGTTACGGGAGCTGCGAATGCCAGAACGGAGCAGAGTAATTCCCATCCGGACATTTTTCCTTTGAGAGCTTGTGTGCCCGGGGCATAAGTGAGCTCAGGTGGAGTTATATAGATCGCACGCGAGGGCTTAAATGCCCCGTCTAAGTCTTTCATTGACATCACCCTAGTTATAGACGTTGAGCGGCAGTGTCGGCATGCGAGAGATAATTCGCTAAATAATAATATTTGTATAAGCGCTCCACCATGCCGTCCTACGACTATCCATGATCTATCGGTGATGCACATCAACCTAAGGTATGAGGCAGTGCGAAACTAGATCTGTAGCGTCCTGTACTTAAAGGGGGGGGGCGGTGGCGCACACACGACCTCCTCAACCCTTAGCTAGCGTACACCCATTAACAATGAAATTACCTTGCCTCTGCTATCGACCTCGAGCTTCTCAAAAATGTGCAGGACGTGGGTTTTAGTGGTCGGCAGCTCCATGCCGAGCCGCGCCGCGATAGATTTGTTAGATTCTCCCGACACTATGAGCTCCACCACCGCCCGTTCTTTAGGAGTTAGTTTGTAGCGAGCCTCAAGCTCCGCGTTCATGTTAATAAGTCTGACCGAGGGTAGAATGGAGAATGCATATTGCAGGTATTTGTGCACTTCCTTTAAGTCGCAAGCCCCCATTTTCTTCTCTCTACTGCTTTCTTGGTGCAGCAATGCGGCAGAAGCCACAGGAATTCCGCCTGCACAGAAAAGCAGATCCATTTCTTCTCGAATTTTATATTTACGGAGAAAGGGATAATACTGTTCTAGCAAATTTTCGTCGTGCTTCTCTCGGGCATTCGATAGGGTCTCAAAGTGTGTTGCTGTTTCGATCAACAGGTCAGCACGAAGCGGATCTGCGTGATAGTAGCGGTCATAATATTCAGTGATCATTTCCTCATCTGCGCCCAATTGAAAGTGAGGTGGTTTGCTTCGGTTATCGTGATACCACGTGAACACAACGGCCGAGCAGCCAGTGGTTTTTTTCAAGAATTTTACCGTGTTTTGCGCGTACTCTCGGCATCGTGTACTAAGCTCGGCGTTATGCATTTGGGGTACCTCGTATTGCATTGCACGAAATTAAAGCGCTAGGGGGTGTATCTGCCATCTGATGGTGCAGTGCATGCCCCAATGAAGCGATTCTTACAGCGCTATAACGCTACTCAGCATGATACGTGCCGTCTTTGTAGCCGATGATGTGGTGCGAGCTCATCCTTAAGATGGATGTGCATTTTGTTGTGTTGCGATAGCTTGATTGAAAGTCTTCTATCTGACTTTATAAATTCCTAAGTTTTAATCTGGAGGATATATGTCTCTTATTCACCTGCCTTCCAATTGCTCGATTGATGAAGTGATTGCCTGCTTGGATGCTGAAGGGTACTGTATTATCGATAACGCTGTGAGTGAGGCGGTTATAGATGCAGTCAACGATCAAATTCAACCATACTTGGATCGCACTCCTGAAGGTGAGAACAATGCCGTAGGTACGCTTACTCGTCGTTGCGGTGCGGTACCTGCCCGCTCTTCTGCATCTCACGCTATGGTTATGCACCCAACCGTGCTAGGAGCGACTAGAAAGTTCTTGGGTAGAAATTCATCTGCGGTGCAGCTTAACCTTACCCAAGTCATATGCATTGATCCGGGTCAGAAAGCTCAGTTTCTTCATCGTGATGAAGGTGCCTGGGATTGGTATGATCATTTTCCTGTGAACTTCCATATTGAAGTAAGTACCATCTGGGCTATGGACGATTTCACCGAGGAAAATGGCGCAACGCGCGTTATCCCCGGGAGTCATAAGCATAACTTGCTTCCTCTGACTTTCGCTCAGGCCGACACTTTCGCAGCTGAGATGAAAAAGGGCTCAGTGCTCGTTTATACCGGCAAGACCATTCATGGCGGCGGTGAGAACAAGTCACAAACTAGCCGCCGTGCTCTGAATATTGATTACTGTGTGGGTTGGGTCAGGCAGGAAGAAAATCAGTACCTGTCAATTCCCTTGGAGGTGGCGAAAAACTTCACGCCGGAACTCCAGCGTCTTATCGGCTATGAAATGGGTGGGGCAAGTGTCGGCTATGTCCGGGAGTACGAGGATCCTCGTGTGGCGCTCTACCCTGAGCAGCCGTTTGATCAAAAATTTTTCATGGAGTTACTGGAGAAAAGCTCCCATTTCTCCAACATTGGACGTAGTGTTTACAACTATGTGAAAAGGTAGTTTAGTGTCGGTATTAACTAGCTAGGCCCGGACACATAGGGCCTGGACGGCTGAATTTTGAGGGACGCTGCCTCACGCTGTTTGTGCGCCTATGGCTGAAATACTGACACAGTCAAAAGATTAGTCTTCGGCAAAGCGGTGAGCGTCCCATTATGAATGCACTGAGCTTGGGGCTACAGGTTCCGAGATTACCTAACGGTCCGGGCAGCCCACTCGCCAAATTTCCGCAGTTATACTGCCCTCATTGCCAGCTATGGCGGTGTAACATACAATGTGTCCGAACGATTGTTCGTTACTATAATGGCGATCAGTAGTCGTTCGAATAATCCCATTTGAATCCCCTCATGCTGGCAAGGCGCAATGTAATGATGCCCTTTCTGGACTTTATCGTAATGGCCGCAATTCAATGTTGAGGCCGCTAGGGCTGTGACGTGATATGTTAAAGGCGATTGTTAGCAAGAGGGTTTTAGTTGAATTAGCTTTGATGGCTGGCGTCTTTTCCCTCTGCACTGGTGAGTTTGCCATGATGGGACTTCTCTCAAGCTTCTCAGCGGCTTTCTCCATACCTGAAACTCAAGCAGCCAATCTTATTAGTGCCTATGCCGTCGGTGTGGTGATCGGCGCTCCCATCATGGTGTTTGTCGGGGTGTATCTGAGCAAGCGGAACCTCATAGTGTTCCTATTGGGCGTATACACAGTCGCAAATGCAATCAGTTTTTTCTCTACGAACTATGAACTGCTTCTATTTTCCCGTGTGATGGCGGGCTTTCCGCATGCTGCGTACTTTGGAGTGGCTGCCGTGTTGGCTGCCTCGAACGCACCGTTCAATAAAAGGGGCAAGGCAGTAAGCCGAGTTTTAATGGGCGTCACCGCAGCAATTCTACTGGGCGCGCCAGGTGCTACCTACATTGGTCAAGAGCTGGGCTGGCGGTGGATTTTTGCCGGGATTAGCTTTGTCAGTTTAATTGGTCTTTTCTTATTACATCGGTATGCGCCAGATATGAGCAAGGAACCGCCTCTTAATGTAAAGCACGAACTGGCTTCTTTTGCTAATTCGCAAGTGTGGTTGACGCTAGGTATTGCAGCAATTGGGTTTTCGGGAATGTTTGGAGTGTACAGCTATCTAGCACCTATCATATTGAATGTTACACGGCTTGAAGATTATTGGATTGCACCAATGCTGGTTTTTTTTGGTGTGGGCACGTTGGTAGGGAATTACGCCGGTGGTTGGCTATACGACCGCTTCAAGTTCGCTTCTGTTAAGATAATTTTATCTTTCAGTCTCATAACTTTATTGCTATTCCCGCTGCTTGCTGGCTCAAAGGTGGGTGTGGCTGTTGCGACTATGGCACTCGGAAGTATGATAGGGCTATGTCCGGCGCTGCAAATGCGGCTTATGGATGTCTCCAAACATGGCCAACAATTAATCGCAGCAAGCAACCATGCTGCGCTGAATGCTGCTAACGCACTTGGGCCTTGGCTAGGTGGTATGGCTATTACTGCCGGATTTGGCTGGACCTCCCCGGCGATAATCGGAGCTGCTATGGCGTTATGCGCAAGCTTTTTATACTGGACTGCCAAGCGCCTGAGTTGACAGTTTGCTTGGCGCTCTAGCGGCTCTATCAGCCCCTTCACATGGGGGGCTGATAGGGTATGGGGTTATCGGTGCTTTTCAAGCAGTAGCTGATGCGCGCAGGCGCCCTCGACGAACGAGTCATGTAATGACTTGTGGCCCTTGCCCGCGTGGAGTTGTCGCGCGCTAAATTGTAGAGGCTTTGATTCTGATCATTGCGTTTAGGCTCTGTATTAAATCAGCTGTAACTCATTTGGCCCCAGCGAGCGTCGAGACTCAGTAAAGTCCAAGTTCATCAAGGGTAGGGGCCCACGATGGCCAACGGTATGAACTTCCCGGGGCAGTCTGGGATTTGGTTGGAAAACGCTTCAGTGAGCCTGGCTGATTGACCATGCCAAGTACCGGGAATGCAATATAATAGAGCTATATTTGGCTGGCTGAAAGAAAACCGCCACATCGTTACACGCTTCGACAAACTCGAAAAAAATTATGCGCGGATGGTTTAACTGGATTGTGCCATGCGGTGTTTTAAACAGTATTTTTCGTACAAAACCTAGACTTTGTGAAATACGGTTTTGGGTGTTGCTAGGATGTGCTTTGTCAGAACGAGCGCATAGTCAATGGCCTGATTGAGGTGAGCTTCTGAACCATCCCAGTGCCACCAGCTTCCAATGCCGTCCAGCGTCTTTCGAATTACTAGCGCGTCCTGAGTACAGTTAGAGTTTCCTAAGTCGCGTGCGACAGCACAGTACATCTGATCGCAAAACTCTTCCCAATCATTAACTTCTCGCCGTAGTTCCGGATCCAGTAAACTATTTACTTTGTCAGTAGCAATCAGTATGTCCCAAAGATCGTTCTCAGGTTGAGACAACTGTTGCGTGACATGAAATGCAACTAGGGACGCCCAGTACTCCTCAGCGCATGTGCAACCATGCAGTGCCTGGCGTAGACTTTTTGAGAAGTTATTGTAGTGTCGATGAAGTGCCGCGGATACTATTTCATCCCGGCCTCCTGGAAAGTGAGAATATATTGTAGGAGGTTTGACGCCAGCTGCTGATGCGAGTGTGCGCATCGACACATTAGCGATACCTTCACTCGTCGCAACTCGCAAGAAAGAGTCCAGAATGATCTGCTTACTTTTAGTTAGGCTGCCCCAATCGAATGTGCCGATGTATTTGTCAAGCATAGAAATCATGCTATTAACATTGTCAAGCTTGGTCATGGTGGGTGCTACCTGTTTCAGCGATGGGCCGAATGGTACACAAGGGGAGTATATGATTCCACCAAAACCTGCTCGACTAGCCCTGAGTTAACCAGGAGAGTCTGAGGCGACTCCCTGGTAAACCTAAGTCAGTGATGAGTGCGCCCAAGTCGCTCATACGTGTCTGGACGTGCAAGTTTATAATAGAGCGCCAACGCAATGCCTAAGATCATAATTGCCCCCAGGCTGTATAGCATCCATGTACGTTGTCCGGGTTCACCGCCGACCAACAGTTCAAAGTTTCTCTCAACGAGGTAAACAAGGCCCGTAAAAAAGATAGTTGAAATGGTCGGGGCTACCAGAGACTTTAATACGCTGGCGTTTTGGCTCCAGCCTCTCTTGAAGTACCAGGAGAGAGCAGATAAGTTGACAAGCGTGAGTAGGATTATTATACCGGCGGTGCCGACGCCCGACAGTTGGCCGTACAGCAGATCAGGTTTAACCTGCAATACAATAAAAGGTAGCATTACGGATAATACTAGTAGAGACACGGCTAGCGAAGCGATGTAAGGTGAAGAGTGATTGGCATGTACTTTGCGAAGCACGGAAGGAAGCGCACCGTCTGTGCCCAAGTTGTAGAGATATCGGGAGAGTACGTTATGTATGGACAGAATGCACGCAAACGAGGAGGTCAATATCAATGCTGAAATAAAAACATGAAATTTTCCGCTTACGTATTTGCCGAATGCGTCATTAAACATATTGGCTGGGGAGTTAGTTGCTATATCTTGGATGCTAGTCCCATAAGCTATGATCATTGCATATGCGCAGAATGTGTAAACTACGCCAATAAAAATAATTGCGCCGTAGGTGGCCATTGGAATTGTTTTGTCTGGCATTCGCACTTCGTCTCTGAACAGCGCAGTCGCCTCAAACCCCATGAAAAACGAAACTACGAACAGCATGGCAAACGGAAGGTTCACCGAATCCTTTGTCAGTTCTGAGGGCGACAAGGGGGCGACCGCCGTCACCGAGCTATCGCCACCGTTGAACATTACTCCCAAAGCGAAAATAATGCATATTATGATTTCCGCGACCATGACCCAAGTTAGAATCTTGGCGGAAAGCTCTATATGGAGATAGCCCATGATGGCGACGGCAAACCAGCAGAGTAGAGCGTAGACATACCAAGGATATGAGGTTCCGGAAATCTCTTTATGTAGATCTGCCCCGGATACACCGAAATATGCGGCCACGCCGGTTAGAATCAGAAAGTATGATACAGCGGCCATCAGCCCTGAGCCAAGGCCTGCAGGCTTTCCAAGTCCATAGCTTATGAAAGAATAAAAATCTCCCGGGCGTTTGACTTCAGCGTTGAGTGTCACATATCCAATCCCGAAGATTAGAATCATTGCTGTAACGAAAATGAACGCGAGCGGACTGCCCACCCCCCCAAACATGAGTGCGACAGGAATGTATCCTGATACCGTGGTCAATGGTGCTGAAAAAGCTAGAACTGTGAGAGCTAAGCTGAATGCCCCCATCTGACCGGCGAGCTTTTTGTGTTTGGAAGGTGCATCGATTTGCAAAGCCTTTGCCTGCGCTGTTGTCGTCATTGCTATCTCCTAGTCTATCTATTGATTCGATTCTGTTTGGCGGGCAGAGATATACAATTAAAAATATTTTTATAATAAGTTTTGGTAAATTTCGCTATACAGGTATTTCGTAATTTTGTTCAGTTTGGCGAAGGTGGTCCTAACCTCATTAAGGAAAAACGCCTTCCGAAAAACCATAGTTTCTTTCTTATTTAGGTTGTATCAGTCGCGAATTCAGAGGTTAGGGGGAGGGGCACTCTTATTTGAAGATCAGTGGCAGCGTAATGTAGTTACGGATTCGGTCGTCGTTCATCGTGACTGGTTCTTCGGCCAATTCGATCCGTTTGAATCGTTGGGCGATTACGTCCAGAGAAGCTTGGACCTCGGCGCGGCTGATCACCTGCCCAGCGCAAGCGTGTACGCCCACACCGAACGAGACGTGCTGGCTCGCTTCTTGAGGTCGGGTATGATCGAATTGGTTAGGGCGTTTGAAGACAGTCTCGTCTCTGTTTACGGCTGCGGTCATGAAGCGTATGCAGGAGCCCGCCGGAATCGTGACGCCCCGGATCTCGATGTCCTCTGTCGGATAACGAGTGAACGACTGCTCCGGTGGGTTCAGACGTATGAATTCGTTGATCATGGCCTGGCGAACCTCCGGATTGTCCCGGTAAAGTTCAAATAAGTGCGGCTCGCGAGCAAAGTGTTCAAGAATTGACGCAAGCAGGTACGCCGGGTTCGGTGCGCCCGAGAAGTAAAAAAGTACCAGCGTCTGGAGGACCTCGTTATATGTCATGTCGCCACTGGCCTCGAGAGTCAGCATGGCATCAAGCAAACCATTACCTGGATTTGCGCGCTTTTCGTTGATCATTGCCTCGCATTTAGCAAATAACCATTCAAAGCCGTCCCGAGCGCGGTCTTTGTCGGCCTGAGTTGCTGCTGGGGTTTGCATGCCAACGATTTTCAAAGAGTTCAGCGTCGCTAGCTCGATTTCATCTTCGATGACACCGAGTACACGGCACATAGTTGTATGAGTAGGGACGACACAAATATGGTGGTGCGCTTCAATATAGCCATCGGGCTCTATCTGATTTAGAGCCTCTTCGGTCACGCTGATAGTGTGTTTGACCCACTCTGCAACAAGTTTGGGTGTGAACCATTTGTTGGTGTGTCGCCGAATAGTCGTGTGCTTCGGAGGATCATAAAACAAGATCGTATCCAAAAAAACATGCCAGTTATGAGGTTTCACCCAGTCAGGTTCAACCATGCTCATAGCTGGGTGTTTTACGTACTTTATGTAGTCTTCATACCGCGAAATGATGTAAGTGTGCTCGTTTTCTTGGTACAGCGGGTAATCTCGCTGCAGTCGGGCGTACCAAGGATAGGGGTTTCGCCGAAAGTCGGGATGCGACCACGGTAAAATGTCATGTGTGATATTCATTATTTATGCCCATTTACACTGTTGGATGTAATTGTGTCAATCCATGTGGTTGCTGCTAGAGTCAGCGACTTACCCATGGCGGCATCGTGTGTACCGGTTTCACCCAATTGGGTGGCGCCTAGCTCTATCAACTTTCGCGACACAATGTTGATCGCATTATTGAAGTTGTTATAAGTGCTGTCACCGAGGCCAAATGCCGAAAACGTTATGCCA
The DNA here is from genome assembly GCF_052112205.1 of Pseudomonas sp. Lb2C2. Taxonomy (NCBI): domain Bacteria; kingdom Pseudomonadati; phylum Pseudomonadota; class Gammaproteobacteria; order Pseudomonadales; family Pseudomonadaceae; genus Pseudomonas; species Pseudomonas sp. Lb2C2. The sequence continues at coordinate 361,031 of NZ_JAUTYW010000004.1, forward strand.
CTTAAATTTGGAGAGTTTGAGTCAAGTTCGGCATAGAACGGTGCCGTAGTCTCCGGTAACTCACCTTCGCCATAGGTAGATGTTACAACTACAAGGTGCGAAATTTTTGTAAGCTCTGTCAAGCTCAAGTTATCTAGCGATTTAACATCGGTCTTAATCCCGCGAGCGTCAAGATTCGCTGCTATATCATCCGCAGCCATTTCTGCGTTCCCGCTCTCAGTGCCGTAGGCAACGAGTACATCAAGCATGGTCTCACCTTTCCTATTAGTTAATTTGTCGAGTCAGGATATTTGCTTTTGTGTTAACTCATGTCGTGCTGGCCGTGTGCGATTTTGAGCATCATCAAAAGATCCGGCACCTTTTGTCGGCAACGCGAAGAATTGGCTGAAGCTTGCTCGTAATGATCAATGCGCTTCCATCCTTCATAAGTTACGTGGTTAACGGGTAGATCGCGGACTACAGATGCAAGACCGCGTTTCACTGCTTTGATTTTTCCGCTTTCAAAGTCTTCGATGATCTGATTTGTTACCGTTTTTGCGTCTTTACGATTTTCCGCTACGGTGCCGTTGGCACCTCTGCGGAGCCACCCAACTCTATAAATCGAGTCACCCTCAAAATTCTCTTGGGGGATTATTTGATTAGATTCAGCGCTGTTAGTAAAACCAATCGCCGTAATGATTGAGTCGAAAATTCGTGATGATTCTGAATCGGTGCTTTTACTGTTACTGATTAGTTCTGTTCCGAAGCCCTCTACGTAAGAAATTGATTGAGGCACTTCGTTGAAAATAAATTTCAGGCTGACCTGTGCTTCGGTCTCAGCTTTGTCTGCGGATTGCGCCTTTCTCAGCATTTGGGCGATGGTACCGACGTCAGTCTCTCGTAGCCCCTTCACGCTGACCTTCACGTTAGGTAGAGCAACCAATTCGGCCATCATTGAGTCGTCGCACTTCGCTTCGTCTGCACTTGAGCGACTGATGAGCGTGATGTCGCTGACGCTCGCGGTATCTATTTTTATTCGAGTCTCATCAGAAATGTCTGATCCCGCCAATGCATCATCGGTTTTCGCGATCATCCGTAACGCGTCGATGGCTACGTTCCCACTGCCAATCACTGCGATATGTTTTCCTAAGCGCCTGATTTCGCCATTCGCGTCCACTGGCAGGTTCGCTTCAGGATGTCCGTTAAGCGCTTTTAAAAGCGCGCCGGCACCAATTACTTGAGCTGCAGGAGCCAAGGGTATGCTCAAGGTGGCGTCATAATTGAGCCCAGTTGCCAACACCACTACATCGTAAGACTCAGTTAGCTTTACGAAGGAGATATCCCTACCGACAGCTACGTTGCCCCGAAACTCGATGGTTTCTTTTTCTAATAGACGCTCGAATTGTTGTGTAACAGCTTTGCTACCCTGGTGATCTGCTGCCACCCCGTAGCGGACAAGCCCATACGGAACCGGAAGTGCTTCGAAAATTGTGATCTGCGACTCGGGCCACTTCTTGTTAAGGAACTGGGTGACGTAGCAGCCAGAGGGGCCGCTTCCCACGATTGCTATGGTTGGAAATTTGGTAGGCATAAGCATTCTCGTTCGGGCTGCAGGGTGCGGTTGTACCGAGGCTCAGCAATTGGTTTTGGGGTTCCGTACGAACGGTCGTTCGGTTTTTTCAATTAAGCAATGTGTATGCCAACTGATGGAGAGCCTTTTTATTGGGGCTGCGCGATAGAATGTCTGGATTAGTGCACCGTAAGAAAGCGAAGCGCTGCGATGCGCTCTTATAAGGTGCCTATCTCAATTACGGAAATTTAAGCGTTCGCACTCCTCCTCTTGGGGGGGGGGCAAGAGCTGCTCTTTGAGTGTGGAAATCGTTGAAAGGCATCGGTCTGCTGTGGGCCAGTTGCCGACCTGGAGGCTTCGTTTAGTTTTGCCCAGCATCGACCCTGGCTCGAGCGTTTACTTGGTTGATGACGCTGCGAGAGCGGGGATTGGCTGAAAGGCGAGAACCCCTAGCTGTCCTTTACCTGCGAACCCGGCCCGCCATGCGATCGCCGGGGCGATTGGCGGGATGTTACGAATCGTTGGAGTGAGGCGTTGATGTTGAAAGGATTGATGCCCGAGGTGTGGGATGAGGCGCTGGGGCATTTTCTGCTCAGGCCCACGTCACTGCAGAGGAATACATAAGGCCGGGTGAGCTGTGTCCGGAGCAATGTGATGGCTACGGCAACGGTCTTTGCTGCAGAGCGGCGACCCTGTATCGGGTCGGATCGCTCGCTCGGCAGTTTGCTGCGTTTGATCAGCCTGCCGATTGCAGCTTTCGTTGCGGCTTACCCAACACTGTGGCCCGGGTCATGCCTATTTTGATTGCTGCGTTGGCGGCTTCGCGGCCTTTTTCCAGGAAATGCGCACTGAAGATCGCGCGATGGTGATCCGTCTCCTGGAAGTGATGCGGGGTCAGCGACACGGAAAGAATCGGCACGCGGGTATCCAGGCCAACGCGCATCAAACCATCAATGACTGTCTGCGCGACGTAGTCGTGTCGATAGATACCGCCATCCACCACAAGCGCCGCTGCGACCACCGCCGCGTACCGGCCGGTCAATGCAAGCTCTTGAGCCATCAGTGGCAGTTCGAAAGCGCCAGGCACCTCGAACACATCGATTTGATCCGGACAGATGTTTTCGTAGAACCCCTCCAACGCCCGGTTCACGATATCGCTGTGCCAGCCCGCTTTGATGAATGCGTATCGATTGGCGACCATGTTGTTACCTCATCTTCTTTTTCTGGTTTCCTCAGCGCGTAATGGCCAAGGTCAAATCATGTTGTCAGGCGCTGTTCTCAGGTCGTGATGCCTTATCGAATCAGTCACTTGTTGGTTCACAGTGTGAAGCGGTTATCAGGCGATCTCTGCACAGGTGCGGTAACGGCGTTGGTGCCAGACCAGGCATTCCGATGGAGCCTCTGGCGTTACCACGATATCGGCGATGGAGCCGATGAGAATGGTGTGGGAGAAACCATCGATGGAACGCTCCAGCCTGCAGTCGAACGCGATTAGCGCGCTGCCCAGCAGGGGCGCGCCGGTGACGCGTTGTATCCATTCGGAACTGGCGAAGCGATCTACGCCGCGCTGTGTGAACAGTGTGGCGAAGTCGGCTTGATCAGGTTTGAGTACGTTAACGCCGAACGTGCCCCGTGACAGGAGGTCATCATGGGCACTGGCGTTTTTATTCACGCACACGATCAGCGACGGTGGCTCAGCCGAGAGACTGCACAGCGCCGAGACGGTAAGACCCATTCGGTTTTCCCCTTCACCTGTCGTTACCAGCGAAACCGGGCCTGGCAGAATCGACATGGCATGCAGGAACAGGGTTTTATCGACCCCTGAGTTGGAATGGCTAACACTTTGTATCTCTGACATTTTTCTATCTCCACAGGCTTGGCGGGGTTGTGCATTTGTTCGCGCCGAAGCGCTGTCTAGCTGTCATGAAAATCACATGATCAAAACTGGCGGCGCGTTCTTGTATGGTCGCCAGCGGTCCAGGGTTCGGGATTCATCTCTGTCCCTCTCGACCCAGGAGCTCATCGTTACCAGAGGGGCGGGTTGCCTCTGATCTCAGGTTCTCTCACAAACGAATAGTCAAACTGTCCCAACTTGAGCCAACGAGAGTTGTAGCGAGTTGAGTGTGGATAGGAGCCGGGCGTGGGACCATGCCTTACCGCTGTCGGCGCGATCTGTAAGTGGCTCAAGATGGGACAGTTTTTTGCTGTCGTGATCGCCGAGACTTGGCCGAGCACGTTATTACGCTGCCATGTTCCTGGAGGTTTGCCCGGGGATGACGGGCCTTTGGGCGCAGAGGCATCTGGCAGCGTTGCAAGTGCGTCCACACAAAAAACAAGACGGAATCAAACGCCATGAAGAATGCTGTCTATGCATTTATCAAAGCGGGCGCACGCGAGGAATTCGTTCAGCAGGCCTTCGATGGGTTTCGCGAGAAAGTTCCCATAGAGCGGATTGAGTCATTTGTCGTGTCCGACCTGTTCGCAGTTCCCAATGTGGCGATGGACCTGGCCAGAACGGGAGATTACAAGGTGGTTGTTGCCGCAGGTTACGTCGAGGAAGACCCGGCGTGGCAACAGAGCCATTTTCTTTCTCAGTCCGTGGCCAACGGCTTGATGCGGGTAGGGCTGGATACCGGCGTGCTGGTGTTATCGATACTCGCGTGTCCCAAGGCTGCTCCCGAGAATGCGCAACAGCATCAGGTCATGCTCGAACATTTCCATGCTAAGGGGCGGCAAGCGGCTGATGCAGTGCTGCAAATCAGCAAGCTGAAGGCTTCTCTACCTGCTCTCAGACAGTTTCTTGAACGGTTGTGGCCTGTCTAGAAAAGTCTTTGAGGTGGTTGCTCATCAATCCGTCCGGCTGTCGTCATCGGGAAAAACATGTCTCTCAATACTGGCTCTATTCGCGTCAAAATTGTTGTATTGGCAGGCTTGTGCCTGCTCGGCATAGTCGCTGTGGTGGTGGCCATGAATATCCACTTTTCCAGCGTGAATAATTCGCTAATTGCCCAAGCCAGCGAGCGCACGATGATCCACGCCGCGAAGACCTTGCTTCAGGCCAAGGCGGCTGAACAGACGGCCGTGTTGGGCAGTTATTTTCGTCAGAGCCAGATACTGTTGACGTCGCTCGCCGATCAAGTCACCGCCCAGAGTGAAGGGTGGAAGCGACACGGCGGTAACCCCGCAGTATTGCGTGAGTTGCTCAACGATAGCGTGAAAAAGCTGTATGAACGCAACACGGCACTCGGCTTGCAAGGGCTGTGGATCGTCTTCGAGCCAGATTCACTGGATGGTCAAGATGCCGTTTTTGTGGGAGATGCAACTCACAGCGGTAACGACAACGGGCGCTTCACCGCTCAATGGAGTCGCTACGGCGGGAGCTCGGTGAATTCGACTATCGCAGAAGCGGATCTACTGAAAACCGACCTGAATGCCAGTGGTGTTCCCTACAATAACTGGTTCGTTTGTCCGAAAACGACGCGGCAGCTATGCGTGCAATCGCCCTACAACGATACCGTCAACGGTGAAAAGGCTCTGCTTACGACGATATCGATGCCCGTCATGGTCAATGGCGTTGTAGTGGCCGTCGTCGGGGTTGATCTATCGCTGGCGGCGCTGCAAGCCGGGGTGCATGAGAGTGCTGCGGGTCTTTTTGGAGGTCAGAGCTACATCATTGTGACATCCGCCGATGGCGTCGTTGCGGCGGACAGTGTCGATCCCGCAGCCATTGGCGCACCTTTGCCGCCCGACATGGGTGGCAAGGTGCAGGATCTGGCAAAAGATGGCACCGCGGTGGTCGAGAGCGAGGGAGAAATTCGTGCGACGATCCCTTTGAATGTGGCAGAAGGCGTAACGCCTTGGAATGTGCTCCTGGGCGTGCCCCGACAGGTGCTGCTCGAAGACACGCTCGCGTTGCAGCGGCAACTGAACGACGCGCAGGCTCGAGGGGTGACGAATACGGTGTTGGTTGGCTTCGTTGCAGCTTCGATTGGGTTGACGCTGATATGGCTGATGGCCTCTGGGGTGATTCGTCCAATCAACTCGGTGGCACAGATGCTCAAGGAGATTGCCACCGGTGATGGCGATCTGACGCGTCGCCTGGATTACGTCAAGCGAGATGAGCTCGGTGAGCTGGCGAGCGGGTTCAATCGTTTTCTGGACAAATTGCAACCCACCGTCGCCCGGATCAAGCAAAGCATTATTGAAATCCGAACTGCCGCCGACCAGTCCTCGACAGTCACCCGTGAAACAAGCGAAGGCATGCAGGTTCAGTTTCGGGAAATCGACCAGGTCGCTACCGCATCGAATGAAATGAGCGCCACCGCGCTGGACGTTGCCACCAATGCGTCAAGTGCAGCCACTGCCGCCCAGGTCGCGGATAATGAGGCTCAGGATGGGATGGCGATCATCCGTCACAGTACGGCTGAGGTTACCAACCTGTGTGAAGAGATAAGCCGCGTGGTGGTCCAGGTTGAGGCACTGGCGGTCAGCAGCGAGCAGATCGGCTCGGTGCTGGATGTCATCCGGGGCATCGCGGAGCAGACAAATTTGCTGGCATTGAACGCAGCCATCGAAGCGGCGAGAGCGGGTGACAGCGGGCGTGGGTTCGCTGTGGTGGCCGATGAGGTGAGGGCTCTCGCACGACGCACTCAGGACTCAGTCGAAGAAATCCGCCATGTCGTTGAGCAGATCCAGGACCGCACCCGTGGGGTTGTCACGCTGATGCACAACAGTCACAGCAAGACCAAGGACAATGCGCAAAGTATTCACAAGGCACTCAAGGCTCTGGATCGTATCGGTGAAGCAGTCTCCGTCATCACTAGCATGAACCTGCAAATTGCGAGCGCCGCCGAAGAGCAGGGCGCGGTTGCTGAAGAGGTCAATCGTAACGTCGCCAACATCCGCAGTGTGACGGAGTCCTTGACCCGTCAGGCGAGCCAGTCGGCGCAGATCACCGGTCAGTTGAATGTGTTGACGGTCGAGCAGATGCGGCTGATGGATCACTTCAAGGTCTGAGTGCCGCCAACCCTTGCCGCCGGGCATAGACGCCTGTACCTAAATGACACAGTCGGCATCCTTGACAGGGCGCTAAGGTGACGCGAGTAACAATGCTTGGGCGTGAGCCCATTAATAACAACGGAGAGAGTCATGAATAGAGTTTTGGGCAAGGTGACAATTATTACCGGTGCAGCGCGTGGGCAAGGCGAAGCTCACACGCGGTTGTTCGCTTCCGAAGGTGCAAAGGTGTTGATGACCGATGTGCTCGATGCCCCCGGTTCGGCGGTGGCGCAAGAACTGCGTGATGCCGGCTACGATGTTCATTATCTCCACATGGATGTGACGTCCGAGGCTGATTGGATCGCTGTCGTCAAAGAGGCCGAAGCGCGTTGGGGACGGGTAGATATTCTGCTGAACAATGCCGGCATCGTGGGTTCCATGAAAGGTGCCCACGAAGAAGAACTCAGCGCCTGGACCAAACTGACGGCGATCAACCAGCAGGGGGTTTTCCTCGGCATCAAGCACGCTGTGCCGGCCATGCAACGTGCCGGTGGCGGCTCCATCGTCAACGTTTGCTCCATCAACGGCCAGGTGGGCGGAGCGGGCTTCTTTTCCTATCAGGCCTCCAAGGGCGCCGTGCGCATGATGACTAAAGCGGCTGCAATGCAATATGTGAAGGACAATATTCGCGTCAATTCTATTTGCCCAGGTCTGGTGATGACTCCGATGGCAGAAGAAGAGGGTGTCGAATCAAATAATGCCTTCGCAGCCGCTACGCCTATGGGCCGAGGTGCGCGTCCAGAGGAAGTCAGTTACGGCGTGCTGTACCTGGCCTGTGATGAAGCGAGCTACGTAACGGGTACCGAGCTGTACATCGACGGCGGCTATACCGCTCAGTAATAGAGACAAACCGGCCTTGGGTGGTCTGGCATCACAATTGCTCATGGATCACTTCACCAGCTTTCTCGGGTTCAGCGTCCGCCAACAGCCACTCGTTTCATCCCCAACGAATACTTGCGAAGGATTCTGACGAATAGCGTCAGCGGACGTTTAACTCAACCGAGGCGGAGGAGTATTCATCAGGGGCTTGGGGGGGGACGGTGCACCCTTGAGGTCTGCACCAAGCGTAAAGCCGGTCTGCACTGCCTTGCTTGCCTCTCAAGGGCGGAGAATTGACATGAACCCTAAAATGACTAACAAGCGGCACGAAGTTGCCGCAGGTTCACTTACTAAATCTGCCATCATCACGCTCAGAGAAAAATTTCTATGTGACCCACTGCATACCGATTTGTCCACGCTACGCCCGGTAATTGCAAGATCGTGGCAACGCAGCGCGCTATGTCAGGTCAGCCCTGCTCAAAAAACCATGGAACTGGTCGCCAAGCCGCACCTGGATGAAAGGATTTTACAAACGGCACGGCCCATTCTAGACGAGCTTGAACGCTTGTGTGTGGAATCACAAGGCATTGTGACCCTGGCCGATTCAATGGGGACCATCGCTGATTTTCGCGGCGACCCGATGATGGTTAAGCGTGCCGAGAAGTGTTTCCCGATTCTGGGGGGCTGCATGTCCGAAGATCAGATCGGCACGAATTCGGAAGGCACGGCGATTGAGGAGGGTGGTGCCGTCCAGGTTTGGGGCGCCGAGCACTTCAATGACGCACTGCAGGATATGTATTGCACCTCGGTACCGATCCGCGACCCGCTGCGGCGTTCTATTCGCGGCGTCCTGAGCCTTGCGTTTCCCGAGCGACTTGTGACTGGTATGGACCCACGTTCGATTCTGCTGATCCTTCAGGGGGCGGCATCCCAGATCAACAGTGCGTTGGCCGCCAGCCTCGCTGCGCGTGAGCAGCTGCTGTTGTCTGAATATCTGCGTGAAGTGCGCAAGCGGGGCACCGATGCGGTGGTCGCCATGGACGGCAAGACCACCATCGCCAGCCGCAGTGCGATGCAGATGCTCGATCAGAGTGACTATGCAGTGTTGGCAGGTTATGCCCAGGAGATTCAGCATTGCAGCGAGCCTATCGAGCGCGAGATCAGTTGCGGTCCGGAAAAAGCGCTGTACCTGCAAGCCCGGCCGGTCGACAGTGGTGACGGAGAGGCGGGTGCCGTCATGCGTTTGCGCAAGTCTGAAGCGCGCTTTTCCCGCAATCAGGTTCTTCGGATCGCGGGGCGCAAGGATCAGTTCGAGCAACTGATTGGTAACAGTTCACCCTTCAAGCGGGCCATCGAGGGCGCCGCGACCGCTGCGGCCAGGGGGATCTCGGCCTACATCGTCGGTGAGGCCGGTACCGGCAAGCTGTTGTTGGCCGATGCCTTGGCCGGTCGAGTGGGAGGGCCTACCCGTACACATCAATGCGCTGCATTGTCCTTGGGCAGTCCGCTGGACATCCAGCAGGTTTCCGATGACTTGGCTAACGGTGGCACGGTGGTTTTTCATCGCATAGACAGTTTGCCGACGCTGTTCAGGGACCAACTGACATTATTGCTTTCGGGGCTGGACCAACCCAGGGTGTTCATGACGTTTGCCACCGTGACTGACGATATGCTCCCGTTGATTTCCAGTATGCAAGGCATTGAAATTCAGATGCCTTCATTGCGTATTCGCCGCGATGACATCCCGTTGCTGGTCGACCATTTCCTCAATGCGCTGCCTCAACCACGTCGTATTTCGTCACGCCTGCTCGAGGTACTGGCGGGGGCCGAGTGGCCCGGTAACGTCCGGCAACTCAAGGAGGTCGTCGAGGCAGCGGCACTCAGAGCGACAGGGACTGAGGTCAGGCTGGACGATCTGGCAGAAGTGCATCGTCGTGCGCTGGCGCGGATCCGGCTCAGTCGCTTGCAAAGAGCAGAACTGGAGCAAATTCGAGAGGCGCTGATCGAGGCGGGCGGGAATCGGCTGCGTGCTGCTGCGATACTACGGATAGGGCGTTCGACACTGTATCGCAAGATAGACTCATACACCGTACGAGGCTTTGAGATCGAAGTGCGTTCCTGACAGTTTCATCAATACATCAACACAATGCAAAGAGCCCCGGCGCAAGTCCGGGGCTCTTTTCATCAAGCATTAGCGTACTACGTTGAGCAGACGCCCCACTTCGCTGATCTCTACCTCGACCACGTCACCGGCCTTCAGCCAGAATGGCGGAGTGCGTTTGCTGCCGATGCCTTCAGGTGTGCCCGTCGCAATGATGTCGCCAGGCGATAGTTCGAGAAAGCTTGAAATAAACGAAACCACGTCAGCTACCGAGAAGATCTGATAGCTGGTGTTGGAGGATTGCATCACCTTGCCGTTGACTCGAGTCTGAATATCTAGCTCTTGCGGGTTGCTGATTTCGTTCAGGGTCACCAGGGCCGGGCCACAAGGTGTCGAACCGTCGATCGCTTTGCCTGGCGTCCATTGCGTGCCGCGCAGTTGCAGGTCGCGAGCGGAGGTGTCGTTCAGCACGGTCAAGCCGGCCACATAGTCAAGTGCCTCTTCCGGTTTGACATTGCGGCATGGCTTACCGATCACCACGGCCAGTTCACCTTCGAAGTCCAGGTTCGGGGTGAGGCTTGTGCAGGCGATATCATCCGTAGCGCCGATCAGCGAGGTATTGAATTTGCAAAAAATGTCGGGAGCGGTCGGCAGTTTTCGACCAGTTTCAGCCACGTGATCGCGGTAGTTCAGACCTACACACAAGACTTTGCTCGAATCATGAATAGGTGGGCCCAGGCGCAGCTTGCCGATTTGGCCAACCGCAGCTTCCGGGGTGGCCCTGGCCGATTTGACAACGCGCTCTTCCAGAACCGCCAGCTTGCCCTGCCACTGGGTCAACAGTTGGCGGTTGGTAAGCTGTGCGGGGGCGTCTTCGCCAATGGCGGTGAGCAATCGTTTGGTGTCAAACACATGCTCGTCAATCAGGATGCCAGGCTGCAACTTGCCTTGGCTTTCGTAATTTACCAGCTTCATTTTTTTACCTTGATAAGTGAAGTGCTGTGGCGAGGTTCGCGCTCGGAGCATTGGCGTGGTTTGCCTGCGTACCGAGCAAAAGGTGAGTGATACAGGCAACGAGGAGTGCAGGCACCCCTCGACGCGGTTATCAGTCGTTGATGCCAGCGGGGCGCTTCAAGTCCGCAAGCTTCTCGGTTTTGTGCACGATGCCCTTGATGCGAGGCAGTACTTCGGTGCCCAACAGTTCGAAGTGACGACGGTATTTTTCACGCTGATCGAGGTAGTCGAACGAGAAGTGGATCAGGGTGCCGAAGCCACCGGATGCATCCAGATCACGTTGCAGTTTTTTCACGATGGTGTCCGGAGAGCCGACAAGCCACTTCTCTCGCGCCAGGTATTCAATGTCGATGTCATTCGCTGTCACTTTACCCAGCTCTGGAACCATCACTGGCAGGAACCCGCCGCGCTCGTAGCCTGGTAGCAGCCATTCGCGATACGCCTGCCCCATCGCACCGTTGACGGCCATGTCGATCGCTTCTTCGTCGGTGTCGGCTACCAGGATGTTATGGGCGATTCGCCATTGGTTTCGGTCAGCGACCTTGCCAGCCGCTTCCGCACCCTGCATGTAGCGGTACCAGTGACCGGCCAGGTATTCGCGGCCCACGTTGAAGCTCATCGGCAGATAACCGTTGCGGCCGGCCTCGGTCAGCGTCTTCGAATTCGGGCTCAGGCCGGCCATCGCCAGTGGTGGGTGCGGTTTCTGGAAGGGTTCAAAGAATGGCCCTTGCTGAATTTCGTCGTACTCGGGAACTTCGAATTGCCAGTATTTGCCTTCGTACTTGAATGGCCCTTTGTTCTCCCAGACTGCACGCATGATATCTACGGCTTCAGCCATTTTCTCGGGAGGGTTGGTGTTGCCATGTATCTTGTGGTCGGAAGGGTAAGCGCCCGCGCCCAGACCGACGATTAGACGGCCCTGGGACATGTGGTCCAGTTGCATCAGCCGGTGAGCCAGGGCAACCGGGTTGTGGTTCGCCGGCACGTTGGCGCCGGTGGCGAGCTTGATTCGCTTGGTTTGCGCAAGCGCAGCCGCAAGGTAAAGCTCAGGCGAACAGACGGGCTCCCAGCGCATGGTGCTGTGCTCGGCTACCCACACTTCGGATAAACCAAACTCATCTGCCCAGCGAATGACTTGCATGTCCCATTCGTAGCCATCTTTCAGGCTGGTCTGTGGTGCGCGAAATGGCACCATGAAGAGACCGATATCCATAAAAACCTCCAACTTATTGTGAGTTACAACGTGATTGAGCTTGCGCGGGCGCCCGCTCGACGTTGAACGAGGCGCAGGTCGCCCGGGCCTTTTTTGCGGGCTCAGGTGTTATCGAGGATTAGTTATTGGCGACGAAGCTGATGGCATCCGTCAGGCGATCCGCCAGGTCGTTGACCACCGCTTGAGTCATTGGTGAAGAAAGCGCGATCAAGTTGGCTGGGGAGAGCAGCACGCCACGGTCATACGCTGCCCACCACAATCTGTGTTGTAGCTCGGTCGTATACGCGATTCCCGTCTTGGGGAATGGGCGGAACAACGAGCCCTTGCCGCGAACCTCCCAACCCAGTGCGTCTACTCGATCAGCAATGGCCAGGCGGGCTTCATCGCCCAATGCGTTCATTGAGCCGATGACGTCGGGTGTCAGCAGGCGCAGTGACTCTGCGCCGGCCGCCATGCTCACTGGATTCCCGGAAAAGGTCCCAGCCTGTGGAAGCGGGCTCGGGCCGGTCGGGTCAAGGTGGCGCATCAACTCTTCGCGGCCGGCGAATGCACCTACCGGGAAGCCACCACCAATCAGCTTGCCGGTGGTGAGCAGGTCGGGGGTAATGCCATATTCGGTACAGGCACCGTTAAAGCCAAGGCGCAAGCTGATGACTTCATCGATGATCAATATCACGCCGTAGCGCGAGGCCAGGGCGCGGGCGCCCTTGATGAACTCCGGTGTGGCGGCGATCAATCCGGCGCGGTTAGGGAGTACGTCGATGATGATTGCCGCGAAGTAATCCGGTCTTGCTGCCACGGCTTCTTCGAGGGCTGCAAGGTCGTTGAAAGCGACCAGCGTGACATCGTTGGAAACGCCTGCCGGAACGCCTCGGCGATATTGCGGGCCGCCTGTGCACAGTGCCAGTTCGGACGAACCGTGGTACCCGTTATGCATCATGATGACGCCATCACGTCCGGTTACGCCACGTGCCACACGCACGGCAGTCATGACCGCTTCAGTGCCGGAGTTGGTGTAGCGAACTTGATCTAGGCCCGGCAGACGCGCCAGCAATAACTCCGCGTGTTCCCATTCCTGCTTGTTCGGAATACCCCAGCAACTGCCGTTCTTGATCACTCGGCTGGCCGCCTCGACCAGCGCGGGGTGGGCGTTGCCGTGGATCAGGGTTGTGAAATTGTTGTTGGCATCGATTAGTTCGCGACCACGATCATCCCATACCTTGTACCCTTCGCCGCGAACGGCGTAGGGGGTGGGGGCACCCAGATAGTAGGTGGAGCGGCCAAAGCCACCGGGCAGAAGGGGGAAACCCTTTGAGCCACGACGAAGTTGTGGATCCTGGTTGAGGCTGTGGTTGTCGTTATTGCTTGCCATGATAGTCCGCCCGTCTCCTGAGAAGAATGACCTAAGTGGTCGACATCGTGGGGCTAGACTAACTTCGGCTTAAAACGTCTAACTGTGCCGACTTGGGACAAGGTGCGATCAGTGGCGAGGTGGTGTGCGTCGTTTGGTATTCATCAAAGAATGACAGTTGCGGTTATCTCTTTGCAGTGATGTTCAATATGTAGGAAGACTTGAGCAAGCTTGCTGCAAGAAGGGATTTAGAAAAAATATATATTTAACAAATGGTTATGCTTATGTCTCAGGTTGGGACAGTTGAGGCGGGGCTTTGTGGGTAGCCTTGATTACCAAGTGAACACTCGTCCGAGTGTCCATTCCTTTGGTACGAGGATGATGATGACTACCGCCAACCATGAATTTTTCGCCAACGCCGTTGCGGCTCAACGCGCCAAGCCGCCTACGATAGTTCCGCATGTGATCGCGGGTAAGAAGTACTTCGACGGTGCGCTGCTCAAGCGTGAAGACCCAAGCTTTCCTTCAGTGATTGTTTCCGGTTGCCATGACGCTCCGGCCGAGCTGGTTCACTTGGCAGTCGAGAAGAGCCGCGAAGCGCAACGCGAATGGGTCAAGGTACCGCTGAAGGAGCGTATCGCACGAGTCGCCAAGGCGCTGGATTACGTTGCTGGCAAGATCGACGATTGGACTGTTCGCGTAGCGGTGGAAATCGGTAAAACCCGCGTCGGCGCCCGTGCCGAAGCCACGGAAGTGCTGGAAATTCTGAAGTTCTATACTGAATACGCGGGCCGTCCGGGTGCCTTTGAGGATGAGCGGGAGGCAGATCCCGCAGGGTTCGCTAATGCCTCCGTGCTTCGTCCATACGGTGTGTTCGGGTTTATTACGCCGTTCAACTATCCGATCGTGCAGGCGTCCGGACCTACTATTGCCGCTATCATCGCCGGCAATGGAATGGTGATCAAAGCAACCCATGATGGCCCGTGGTCTTGTCACGCCGTCTATGAAATGTGTGAGGCGATGGACCTGCCCGTAGGCCTGGTCAATATCATCCACGGCGCCGACGAACCGGGGCGTGTGCTGGTTGCGAGCAATGTCGATGGCATGTCCTTCACAGGTTCCGTGGCTGTGGGCCAGGAGATCATTCGACAGTTCAACAGCGGCCCTTATCCACGCCCGGTAATCGCCGAAATGGGCGGCAAGAACCCTGTAATCGTCACTGACACCGCTGATCTGGAAATGGCGGCTGACGGCATCGTGTTCTCGGCCTTCGATCTGGTAGGGCAAAAGTGCAGTGCGCTTTCCCGTGTAATTGCGACACCCAAGGCCTACGAGCGCCTGGTTGAACTGGTCGCCGAGCGTCGTCAGAAAGTGGTGATTGCCGAGCCAGCTGTAAAAGACAGTTTCGGCGGTCCACTGGTCAACCAGCGCGCCGTCCAGCGTTTCAAGCAGGTTGTCGAGCAGGCTAAAGCTGGCGGCTATCGCGTTGACGGTGGCCAGGTGCTGGAACAAGAAGGTTACTTTGTAGAGGCCACGGTAATCTCGGGCATGCCCGCTGAACATGAACTGGCGGTTACCGAGTACTTCCTCCCGCTGGTTTCTATCAGCAAAGTCGACAGTTTTGAGGATGCTTTGACCGCGGCAAACGCGACGTCGATGGGCCTTACTGCGGGCATCTATACCGGTGATGCGGAAGAGGCGCGTACGTTCCTGCGCGAAATCGAAGCGGGTTGCGTGGACGTTAATGTACCAGGACACGCGACCACAGGATGGTGGCCAGGTCCGCAAACGTTCGGCGGTTGGAAAGCCAGTGGCTCCACAGGTAAACAGGCGCTTGGCAAATGGTATGTGCAGCAGTTTGCACGCCAGCAAAGCCGTAAAACGGTGAAAGACCTGGCAGGTTTGCTCTCAGAGTGAAAACCGAGCCTTAAACCTGATGCTGTACGTGCTTTCAAAGTTTCAGGTTTGACACGTTATGAGTCGCGAATTGCGGCTCATGACGTAAAACAAAAATCAGCCATATCTTTGGATGCTCCACGAAGTCGTGCCCGTATTTCTCCTGCCTATAAATTTTTTACATTATAAAAATGCCAACAGGAAAATCAAAAATGAACGCTGTACAAGACAGTATGAAAGTCGCTTCAGGCGACGCACAAGAAGCTGCACCCGGTTACAAACTCAAGGGCAACATGGGAACACTCGATCTCATGTTCACCGTACTCGCTTTTTCGGCGCCGCTGGGTGTTGTTTGCGGGTTTCTATCGTTCAACATCAGTTTTGGTATCGGTGTACCTATCGCGTTCCTGGGTGTCACGGTATTGATGATCATGTTTGCGACGGGCTTCACCAACATGACCCGGAGGGTACCTCGACCGGGGGCATTTTATACCTACATAACTGAAGGCCTGGGACGTCCCTTGGGGTTGGGTGGGTCTTTCCTCGCACTTGTGACCTATGGCTTCAACATTATCGCTGCACTGGTATTCGCTGGCGTTGCCGTTAACAACCTAATTGCCAGCTTTGTCCACACCGCTGCGATCTCCTGGTGGGTATGGTCGATGGCCATGCTGTTGGTCGTATGGGCTATGAGTTACTTCAACGTGGAGTTTTCGGCCAAAGTGCTGTCGGCACTTCTAGTACTTGAAATCATTGCAATCGTTATCTTCGACGTCGCCGTGATTTCCAACGGTGGACCTGAAGGCTATGCACTGGAACCGTGGAATCCGGCGAGCCTGGTGACGCCCAAGCTGGGTTTGCTGCTGTTATTCAGCGTTGGTCTATTCAACGGTTTTGAAGCCACGGCCATCTATCGGGACGAGGTTCGGGACCCGCTCAAAACCATCCCGCGCGCGACCTATCTGGCGATCATTTTTCTAGGCGTTTTCTATGCCATTTCGTCCTACGGACTGATCCTGGCGTCTGGCGTTAGTAATGCTGTCGCGGCGGCTCAGGCCAATCCAGCGGCGATGATGCCTGATGCAGTCTTGAAATACGTAGGCGTGTTTGCCAATCAGGTTGTCAACGTATTAATCGTCACCAGTATGTTTGCCTCCACCCTCGCGTTGCAGAACATTCTTTCGCGCTACACCCACTCGCTGAGTGTGGACGGGGTTCTGCCGCAATATTTTGCCTCTGTTCATCCTAAACACGGTTCTCCCTATCGTTCGGCAATGGCCGTTGGGGCTGCGGGGCTGCTGGCACTGCTGGCGTTGATCGCGACGGGGGGCAAGGATCTTGCGCTGTATGGCGCGGCAGCGGGAATCGCGTTCTACGGAATGTTGTTGCTGCTGTTCATGACGTCGATTGCTGTCTTGGTGTTTTTCAAAAGGGACCCTCAGGGGGGGACAAAGTGGAAGATCTTCTATGCCCCCTTGATCGCTGCTATCGGTGTAGGTGTCGTTCTGGTCACTGCGTCGATGAACATTGAACTGTTGATCGATGCTCCGCCAGCTGTGATGTGGGGGCTGGTCGGTTTGACCTACCTGTCCATCATCGTCGGCATTGTGCTTGCCATTTATCTCAAACGTCGCGGCTCTGTCATTTATGACCGTATAGGCCGTCGAATCGACTGACTTAAACGGGCCTTATCCGCGTAACGGCGAGGCTCCTTTCGAATTCTGAAAAACAAGGATTAGAGCGATGCATTCTGCTATTTCCAACGGAACTCTTTTGATTGCCCCTCACCAATTTCCGCACCTTGAGCGTGAGCAGGCATTGGCTGACCAATTCGGCCTTGAACTGGTGGCTGCCGCTGACCAACAAGCTTTCACCGACGGGATGACGAATGCCGTTATCGTCATGGTGACGCCTTATGGCAAGGTGAACGAAACCGAGTTTTCGCGCATGACGCGATGCAAGGCGGTCGTTCGCTACGGCATGGGTTACGACAACATCGACGTCAAGACTGCAAAAAACCTCAATATTCCGGTGTCGATCGTTCCGGACGCCTCTTCTGAGGAAGTGGCCGCGCATGCGCTTGCGATGGGCATCGCACTGGCTCGCCGTTTGCCTCAAGGCCAGGCCTCGATCGAGAGAGGTGGTTGGGCGGGCACGATTGCCTATGACACGCCCAAGCTTGCCAACATGGAAGTGGGTATTGTCGGCATGGGCCGGATTGGTCGTCTGACGGCCGGCTGGTGGGCGGCGCTGGGGACTCGTGTGAAAGCCTACGATCCTTACGCTACTTTCGATAACGTGACCCAGGCTTCACTAGAAGAAGTGCTCGAACAGTCGGACGTGGTTTCACTGCACCTTCCCCTTAACGCCGACACCCGTAACATGATCAACGCTGCAGTGCTCAAGCGCATGCGCAAAGACTCGGTGATCGTAAATGTATCCCGAGGTGGGTTGATCGACGAGCCAGCGCTCGCCGAAGCGCTGCATGAAGGCCACATCGCCGGTGCGGCTCTGGACGTGTTCGCCAAGGAACCGTTACCGGCGGATAACGCCTTACGCAACGCTCCCAATGTGATTCTGACCCCGCATATCGCCTGGCGCTCGAACACTTCCCTGGGGGCGCTGCAAGACGGTGCAGTAGAGCGTGCCCGCCGCGCGTTGGTCGGCGAAGCGCTGCCTGATGTAGTGAGTTAATCGACTGTCTGGGGTAGGCGTGGCTCAGCGCCTATTCTGGTGAAGGTACGTGCAGACTGCGAGCACCACCCCAGTAGCCGGGGCGTGTCGGGCGTCCCGGTGACCTTCTGAGGTGGTAGCTTTTTTATTGTTAGGATTGTGTGGGGGCTTGTCAGGCACAACAGTGAAAGTACGTATATGGCGGAGCCAGCGACCTGAATGCTCCCCTGATGCTTGGATTTATCGCGTATATCTGAACTCACCCTTTGCATAGGTAAGCGTTCGTAGCTGCATCTATGAAGGTTTATCTATGCTTTTTTAGCGGTAGCTGTTCGGATGGAGAAAGGACATCACCGACTGGCTAGGTGCATGCTCGTAGGTTGAGGACAGCGCAGCACTGAGTTGATCACCAACAGGTTCCAGGCGTGTTTCTTCTCTTAGGCATAATCGTGACGCAGTTAGTGTCGCTTCACCCGGGAGCCGGCCAGTACATGATTTTGGCAGCGATCCACGTCTCGCATATTCAGCATGCCTGGTTGTTACTTTTTTTTGCTACTTGATAGGCCTCGGCCATCTTTTTGACGGCGGGTTCGATATCATTCGTCCTGACTCCTCCATACCCCAGGACATAACCTTTCATTGAGTGCGGCAGTTGGTGATAGAGGCTTATGTCGCGCAGATATACGCCTCTCATTCTGGCTTCTGCTGTCATTCTGGCAAGGTCGATGTTGGAGGTGAACTGTATGGTCAGGTGCAGTCCGGTGTGACCGGTTGAAACCGTTATGGTGTCACCAAAGTGTTCGTTCAACGCACGTTTCAGTTCGCGCTGACGCTCAGCGTAAATGCCCCGCATTCTTCTGATATGGGTCGCGAAATAACCCTCGCCGATGAAGTCGGCCATGGCGGCCTGAAGTCCAAGCTGGCCTGGGCGGTACAACTGAGTCAGGCCACTGGCGAAGGCGTCGGCGAGTGCTTCGGGCACCACCAGATAGCTCATTCGCAATCCTGGGTACATCACCTTGCTAAAGGTGCCCAGATAGATGACCCGCTCATGTTCATCCAGTCCCTGCAGAGAGGGCAGGGGGCTGGAGTCATAACGGAACTCGCTGTCGTAGTCGTCTTCAATAATCCAGAAGTTGTGTTCCCTGGCCAACTCAATTAACAGTCGCCGCCGATGCAAGCCCATCGAGCCCCCCATCGGGTATTGGTGCGACGGTGTCGTGAAGAGTAATTTTGGCAGGTCTTCAGGCTTGGTTTTCTGAAAAGGAAAGAGCTGAGCAGCGACACCATCCTCATCGATCGGAACAGGCACTACTCTCAGACTTGCCGCTTTCCAAATAAGTGCCGTGCTCCAGTTGCAGGGCTCCTCGATCAGTGCGACGTCGCCCGTGTCGGCCAGCATATGCGCGCACAAGTCCAGGGACTGATTCGTTCCCATCGTGATCAGGATCTGGTGCGGGCTGCATTTTACTGAGCGCGATATCTGCAAGTACTCCGCCAGGGCCTGACGCAGAGGCAGATAACCACCGTCGCTGCTGTAGCCGGTCAGCGCCGAGAAGGGCTTCTTGGCGTATCGATTCTGCATGCGTTGCCAGATATGGAAGGGGAAGTTGGTGGTATCGGCAACACCCGGGACGAATGCCCCTTCATGCTCTGTCGCACCGTGAGTCCCACCCACCAGTTCGACCGCCCGGCGTGACAGTCCTGGTCTGTCATCAGACGCTGAAAGCTCCGTTGCCATCTGTACCCGGCTGACGGCAGGGTGAATATTGGCTACGAAACTGCCGCTGCCATGAGTGCTGACGATGTATCCCTCGGCGCCCAGTTTGTCGTAGGCCAAGGTGACGGTCATGCGTGAGACCTTCAATTCTTTGGCCAGCGCGCGAGTTGCAGGCAGGCGATGACCCGGGGCCAGCCGCGCGTCAAGGATCGCTTGCTGCACCACTTTGTAGATTTGCCGTTGCAGCGATATTCCACTGCTTTCCTTCAGCGTGGCGAGAATCAGGTCAGACAGTAAATTGGGGTCAAAAGTGGACATAACAACTAGTTCCGATTGGACATAGGGGCTCAGTCCATATTGTCATAGTTTGTCTGTAACGAGGAGCGCAGCCGGGTCGTGACGTGCTGGTTGCCCTGCCACAGTTTTTACAGACGAGCGTGAGAGTAACTATGAGCACTACACAAGAGTTCGTGATTGATCTGTTGATCGACGGCAAGCTGGTTCGCGGCGAAGGCCACGCGGAAACGCTGGTGAACCCGGCCACCGGTCGAGTGCTGGGAGAAGTGCCGGAAGCCAGCCTTGAACAGATTGATAACGCGGTGGCAGCCGCTCGCAAGGCGTTCCCGGCCTGGTCGCAGTTGCCCCCAGGAAAACGCTCGGCGCTGCTGCTGAAAATTGCCGATCGAATCGAACAGGAAGGCGCCGCTTTTGCCCAAATAGAATCGTTGAACGTGGGCAAGCCCTACGAGCGCATGCTTGAGGATGAGATCCCGGGCGTGGTCGACAACATTCGCTTTTTTGCTGGCGCGGCGCGTTGCCTGACCGGGCTGGCGGCCGGTGAGTACGCAGCCAACCATACGAGCATCATTCGTCGTGACCCGGTTGGGGTGGTCGGGGCCATTGCTCCCTGGAACTTCCCGCTGGCCATGGCCACGTGGAAGATTTTCGCGCCGATTGCCGTGGGTAATACCGTGGTGATGAAACCGTCGGAAAACACCCCGCTCACCGCATTGAAACTGGGCAGTATCCTTGCCGAGATGCTGCCACCTGGTGTGGTCAATATCGTCACCGGACGCGGGCAAACGGTCGGTCAGGCCCTGGGTGAACACCCGGACATCAACATGATGTCCATCACTGGTGATGTCACCACCGGCCAGAAAGTCCTGCAAGCGGCGACTGGCAATCTCAAACGCACCCATCTCGAGCTGGGCGGCAAGGCGCCGGTGATCGTGATGGCCGACGCGGACCTGGAGGCGGTGGTTACCACTGTACGCTCGGCTGGCTTCTATAACGCCGGTCAGGATTGCTGCGCTGCTTGCCGAATCTACGTGCATGAAAGCGTCCACGACACCCTCGTCGCGGCCCTCAAGGAGGCCGTGTGCTCAATCAAGCTCGGGCCCACCGACCAGGCCGGTACAGAGCTCGGTCCGCTGATCAGCGCCCGACAGCGTGAACGCGTTGCAGGTTTTGTCGACCGTGCGAAGGATCAGCCGCATATCCAGGTCATCACGGGTGGTAAACATGTGGCGGGTGATGGTTTCTACTACGAGCCGACCCTCGTTGTCGGAGCCTTGCAAACCGACGAAATCGTCCAGCGTGAAGTGTTTGGCCCCGTGGTTTCGGTGACCTCCTTCCAGGACGTCGATCAGGTCATCGGCTGGGCAAATGACAGCCGCTATGGCTTGGCTTCGTCAGTCTGGACCCGTGATGCCAAGACCGCTGCCAAGGTCAGCGTTCGCCTGCAATACGGCACCACTTGGGTCAATCAACACTTCACCCTCCTGAGCGAAATGCCTCATGGCGGCATGAAGATGTCCGGTTATGGCAAGGATCAGTCGATCTACTGCCTGGAAGACTACACGGTCGTTCGTCACGTCATGATGAACTTCGAATGATATGACGCCCCCGCTCCGGCGGGGGGTACTCCCGATATTCGAGATTCGGGGCTCTTGTGAACGCACTGCAGAGCGACCTGTTTATCAGGTCGCGGCTGGACCGTGCTTCGAAAACGGGTCCTGAATAGCATTAGGCAGCATATCCAATGACTATTAACGGTCTTTCGCTATCACTGAGCAATATGACGACCGCTGTCGAAGAGACGCCCCTGGCGGAAGTCGAAGCGCTTGTATTGGGTCGGTATGGCATGAGTGTCCGATGCACGCGAATCAGTTGTGAGCGTGACGAGCTGTTCCATGTTTTTTCAGTCAACGGCTTGCAGTACATCCTGCGGATGTCGAACCCTGCAGACGATCACTCGACCATTGATATGCAGATTCAAGCGCTGGCCTGGCTGGCCGAACGCGCACCGCATATTCCGGTTCCACTGTTGATTGCGTCGCTCAACGGTGAAGCGTCCTTTGCGGCTAAAGTGGGTGACAACCCGAGACGAATTATTTGGATGACTTCGTTTCTGGAAGGCTTGGCGTTGCCGAAAAGTGTCAGCTCGCAAGCCCAGCTGCGCAACATCGGCATCAGTCTTGCCGAACTCGGGATAGCGCTGCATGGCTTCAATCACCCGGGGGCTGATCGAGTCCTGGCGTGGGACATTCAGCAAGCGGCAGCTTGCCGGGAGATGCTGCCATCAACGCAGAATGCCGATGGCGATAAACCCTGGAACCTGGTTCGGGCAGGCTTCGATTATTTCGACGAAGTCGTCTACCACCGACTTATCAAAATGCGCAGCCAGGTGGTTCATGCCGACTTCAATCCACACAACATCCTGATGGATGAGGGGTGCCATGATGAAGTCTCGGGCATCCTCGATTTTGGCGACATGGTGGCGACCCAGCTGATCAACGACATCGCCATTGCCGCCAGTTACCACACCGACGGCGACCACCCGTTGAGCAAGGTGGCCGAGATGCTTGGGGCCTATCACCGCGTGCTGCCGCTCCTGGTCGAGGAAGTGGACTTGCTATATGACCTGATTATCACGCGTCTGTGTACTGCGATTGCGATCACCGAGTTTCGGGCACGTCTATATCCCGCAAACCGTCATTACATCCTCAAGAACACAGGCGTTGCCTGGGACGGGCTCCAGCGATTGGCGCAAGTCAGTCGAGCGGATGCCCAAGTCATTCTTCGTAAAGCATGCAACCTGGAGTGAAATAATGAATCGTCCACTGATGATCAACTCGTTCGATCCTGCTCAGGCTCATGACCTGGACCCAGTGATCGAACAACTGCTCAAACGCCGCGCAAAAGTGTTGGGCCCGTCCTACAAGTTGTTCTATGAAAAGCCTGTGCACTTCGTCCGCGCTGAAGGCGTGTGGATGTACGACTCGCACAACACGCCGTACCTGGATGTGTACAACAACGTGCCTTCGGTAGGACATTGCCATCCTCATGTCGTGGAGGCGGTTTCCAAGCAGATGGCACTGCTCAATACCCATACCCGTTATCTGTACGACACTGTACTGACCTACGCCGAAAAGCTGATCGCGACCTTCCCCGAGGAATTGGCAAACGTCATGTTTACATGCACCGGCAGTGAGTCATCGGACCTTGCGGTACGAATCGCGCGTTGTCATACCGGTAATACTGGCATCATCGTGACTGAAAACGCCTACCACGGCATTACTGCCGCGATTGCCGAGATGTCCCCCTCTTTGGGTGAAGGCGTGGCGCTGGGCAGCATGGTGCGCCTGGTCCCGGCACCGGACGCCTATCGTGCGGGCGACAAGGACGTCGGCGACGCGTTCGCCGAGTCGGTTGAAGCGGCAATTGCGGACATGCTGCGTCACGGCATCCGTCCGGCGGCGCTGGTGACAGACACCATATTCTCCAGTGATGGCGTCTTCTCCGACCCGCGTGGTTTTCTGGTCAAGGCCGTCGAAGCTGTCCGCCGGGCTGGCGGGCTGTTCATCGCTGACGAGGTCCAGCCTGGTTTCGCGCGTACCGGCGATACGTTTTGGGGCTTCCAGCGTCACGGTGTCGTACCAGACCTGGTGATCATGGGCAAGCCAATGGGCAACGGTCTTCCCATCGGTGGTGTGGTGGCGAAACCGGAACTGCTGACCCGTTTTGCCACGACCGCGCGTTACTTCAATACCTTTGGCGGTAACCCGGTTTCCACCGCCGCGGCGATGGCGGTACTGGAGGTGATTGAAGCGGAAAGCCTGCAAAAGAATTCTCTGGTGGTCGGTGAGTTATTGCGTGCCGGTCTGCGTGATCTGGCCAAGGAATACCCGGTGATCGGTGATGTTCGGGGTGCGGGTCTGTTCATCGGTGCCGAGTTCGTCAAGGACCCGCTTACCAAAGAACCGCACGAGGAACTGGCCATGCAAGTGGTCAACAAATTGCGCGACCATAATGTGTTGATCAGCGCTTCCAGTCCGTTGGGCAACGTTCTGAAGATACGCCCGCCGCTGCCATTTACCGCCGACAACGCCGCCTACTTCCTCGACATTCTGGCCGAAGTCATGGCCGATCTGAGCAAAACCACCGGTGTGAGGGGGTGATGATGAAAACCTACTCCATGCTGATCTACTTCACCGGCAAGGCCGAAGCCATCGGCCACGCCACCGGTGTCGTACGGTCCCGTGCCCAGGGGCTGATTCTTGCGCTCGACCCAGTGGCGGATGTGCAGGGCGAGGGAGCGTTGCAGGTGCCGACCGGTGTCGCACACTTCGATACGGTGGTGACCGTGCGGGGCGAGCAAAGTTGGGAAACCGGTCGAGTCGACTTCCCCGGGATCGACAGCTATCTCGATGTTGAAACGGTCATGCCAGGCCAGTTCAAAGTGCAGGCAAGCGGCTACAGCACCGGTTCGATCGCTTGGCGCGTGATTCGTGGTGGTGGCCGATTCGAAGGCGCGACCGGCATTGTGACGGGCAATTTTGTCGGTCACCCGGATGACACCTTCACCGATCACCAGTTGTTCAAGTTGGTGCTGCCGGCCTGAGTCGCTGGCCGTGCAGGCGGCCTGTTCACCGAGCAGGTGGACAGGCATTCGATTTCACATTCAGATGGAATGACGCCGTGAGTAAGCATAACGATCTTGATGCCCTGATCATCGGTGCCGGCCATAACGGGTTGGTGTGCGCAAACTATCTGGCCAGGGCAGGCCTCAAGGTATTGGTGTTGGAGGCCCGTCCGATTGTAGGCGGCGCCTGTACCAGTGAAGAACTGATACCGGGCGCTATTTTCTCTTCTTGCTCGTACATTCAGATGATGTTTCGACAGGAAGTGGTCGACGATCTGGAACTAAAAAAATACGGCCTGGAGTCAGTGGCTCCGGGCTTGCAGGAAATGGCGCTATGGGACGACGGCGATCGTGTGATGTTCTGGCAGGAGATCGACAAGACCCTACGTTCGATCGAAGATCACAACAAGGCCGATGGCGCCAATTTCATGCGTTTCGCCACGCGGCTCAAGCGTTTCGGTGAGCTGACGCATGAGATCCAGCTCAGCGACCCGCCGACTCAACAACGCTTGAAAGCGATCTTTGACGACGCCGGTGAAAGCGTGCTGTACGACGCGTTCATGACGGCTTCGGCCGAGGACCTGCTGAAGGACTACATAGAATCCGATCGTCTTCGCGGCTTCATGATGTTCATGGGCCTGGTCTCCACGTGGGGAAGTCCAACCACGCCAGGCACGGCCTATGTATATGGCTATCACGCATTGGGAGAGTTCGAAGGTCAGTTCGGTCGTTATGGCCTGCCGAAAGGCGGGATGGGCATGATCAGCGAATCGCTGGTCAGCGCCTTGCAAGCATTCGGCGGAAGGGTTGAAACGAGTACGCCCATCCAGCAGGTGTTGATTGAAGAGGGGAAGGCTGTGGGGGTTCTGCTGGCCTCGGGCGAGCAGATTCGTGCGCCGCTGGTCATTTCCGGTGCAGACCCGACTCGCTCTCTGGTGGGGTTGTTACCCGAAGGGGCGCTACCAGAGGCGGCAGCAGCCGATGCCAAGGAGATTGATCAGCGCGGTTCCATGGCGCGTATTCATCTGCTAGTGGACGCTCTGCCGGATTATGTCGGTTTTCCGACCGGCAAGCTGGGGCCCCAGCATCAGGGTTTGAACATTCTCGGCCCATCCCCAGCCCTGTATGAAATGGCTTGGCAAGCACAGCAGCGTGGCGAGTTTCCGGATGACATGGTGGTTGAGGCGCTGATTCCATCTGTGACCCACCCGGGTCTGGTGAGCCAGCCAGGTACTCATACGCTCTCGTTGGGGGTGCAGCAATTGCCATTTGACCTGGCCCATGGAGACTGGGACACACGTAAGGAAGAGTGGGCTGACAAGGTGCTGGAGATCTATTTCCGCTATGCACCGAACATGCGCAATCACATTCTCGCTCGCCACGTGATCACCCCACTGGATCTGCATCGCGACTATCACATCACCCGTGGAAACATCTTCCACCAGTCCATGATCGGCCTGGACAACCTCTTCGACAATCGTCCCATCAAAGCGGCGGCGCATTACCGCACGCCGGTTCCTGGTTATTACCTTTGTGGTTCCGGCAGCCATCCCGGCGGCGGTGTCAGTGGTATGCCCGGGCACAACGCGGCGCAACGCATCCTTGCCGACCTGGCCGGGCAAACCGATACGGCAGCGGGGCGAAAGGTGCTCAAGGCGGATAACGGGCTGATTGGCAATTTGTTGAAAACGGATGTCGGGCAACGCCTCGGCTATCAGGTCGCCAGGTCGCGCATTTTTCGAAGCCTGACCGAACGCCTGAGCAAGTGACAGCGATTGTGTACGGCGTGTCTTTCTCTTGATGGGAAGGCGGCATAACCGAATAGGTGGATCACTACATGAAACTTCCAATCTTTACACCGGGCTCGAACGATGGCGGTCGTCGCAAGATGTTCGTCAATGGTCAATGGATCAGCGCCTTTGGCTGGTTCCCGGTGCGTTCTCCCGCGACCGGGGAAATCATCGCCGAGCTTCCGAGCGCCGGTATTGAAGAGGCGATGCTGGCTGCCGATGCCGCCAGTGCCGCCTTCCAGACCTGGCGTCAGACAACCGCTCATCATCGGTGCGCACTGCTGCGTGCCTGGTACAACGCCGTTATCGAACACACCGAGGGCATTGCCCGTACCATCACCATGGAAATGGGCAAGCCGATTCAGGAAGCCCGTGGAGAAGTCGTTTACGCTGCGTCGTTTATCGACTGGTTTGCCGAAGAAGGGCGGCGTGTCGGCGGCGAAAGCATGCCGAGCCAACATGGCAATAAACGGCTGGCGACCCTGCAACAGCCGGTTGGGCCTGTGTATGCCATTACACCGTGGAATTTTCCTGCGGCGATGATCACCCGCAAGCTGGCGCCGGCGCTGGCAGTGGGGTGTACGGCCATTGTCAAACCTCCCGTGCAAGCACCGCTCACAGCGCTGTATTTCGCCAAACTGTGGGAAGAAGTCGGGGGCCCTCCTGGAACCTTGCAGGTGATTACCACCACGGATCCGCGGACGGTGTCTCAGGTGATGTTCGATGATCCGCGTATTCGCAAACTCACCTTTACCGGTAGCACTGAGGTGGGCAAGCGTCTGTACGAACAGTCGGCCAAGACACTGAAAAGGATGTCTCTGGAATTGGGGGGGCATGCGCCGTTCATCATTTTTGAAGATGCCGATCTGGACGCGGCGGTAGATGAGGTCGTGGCTTGCAAATTCCGCAATGCTGGACAGACCTGTGTGTGCACCAATCGCATCTATGTCCATCGCTCAATCGCCAATCAGTTCGCCGAAAAACTCGCCGTTGCGGTCAATCGGCTCCAGGTGGGCGACCCATTGCTAGAGTCCACCCGGATAGGCCCGTTGGTGGATGAACATGCACGCGATAAAGCACTCAGCCATATCACCGATGCGGTGGCCCAAGGTGCTCGAATCATCGCCGGAGGTGTCCGGATGGAAGGCTTCTATGTTCAACCGACAGTGCTCCAGGACGTGACTGCAAAAATGTTGATCATGCAGGAGGAAACCTTTGGCCCGGTGGCGCCGCTGATTACGTTCGACAGTGAAGCTGAAGTGGTGGCGGCAGCCAACGCATCGCCATACGGCTTGGCGGCCTATCTGTGGACAAGGAACTTGACCCGAGCGCAACTGGTTGCTGAAGCGTTGGAATACGGAATGATCGGCGTCAACGATGGAGCACCATCGACCGCACAAGCACCGTTCGGTGGCAATAAGGACAGCGGCCTGGGCAGGGAAGGTGGTCACTGGGGACTTCAAGAGTATCTCGACGTGAAGTTCATATCGACCAAACTTGAACGTTGTACTTTGGAGTCATAAATACACGTCTTATATCATGAACGTCTGTTCTAAAGCATTTGATTTGGGCGCGAACAGTCTGGAGAGATCTTTTGGTTGTCGCGGTACAGTAATATGACGGATCTACGAACAACGTCTGCACCGATTCATCAATAATAAGGACACTTGTTACTACGAAAAAACCAGAAAGTGCCGAGGTGTATATAGGCACGCTGCCAAGTATTGCTTGTTTAACGACTGCCTCGCTTTACCGAAATAAAAAACTCACTACCTACAGGGTTTTAGCGATGTCATACGAATATAGTAATAAACCAGCTACGCTGGAATTAACGGGATCAACACCGGGAAAGACCATGAACCCAAGTTCTGATAGCCGAGACCTTAAGCGAAACAGTATCGGCATCATGGGTATCGTGTTCTTTGTGATTGCCGCTGCGGCTCCACTGACCGTGGTTGTCGCGTTGTTCCCTGTCATCATTGGTTCCGGAAACGGCATCGGCATCGCCGGCGCATTTGTGGCGGTCGCCCTGGTGCTGCTGCTGTTCGCTGTGGGTTACGTGGCGATGAGTAAACACATCACCAACGCTGGGGCGTTCTACGCCTACATCACCAAAGGCATCGGTCGCCCCATGGGACTGGGTTCTGCTTCTTTGGCAATTTTTTCCTATAACGCTATTCAACTTGGTCTGTACGGAGGTATCGGCTATTACCTCAATGAGTTACTCGGCAAGCAACTCAACCTCCATTTGCCGTGGTGGGTTTACTCCTTCACGGCCATGGCGATGTGCCTGTGGCTGGGGTTACGGCGTTTGCATGCAGGCGCCGTGGTGTTGGCGGTCCTGCTCACGCTGGAGACGGTAATCATCCTGATACTGGACCTGGGCATTTTGTTTGGCGATCACGCGGTGCCAGTGAGCCAGTTTTCGTTTGAACCATTCAGCCCCTCCGCGACGTTTTCCGGCGCAATTGGTGTCGCTCTGATGTTCGCCCATGCTTCGTTCATTGGCTTCGAAGGCA
Source organism: Pseudomonas sp. Lb2C2 (assembly GCF_052112205.1). Classification (NCBI taxonomy): domain Bacteria; kingdom Pseudomonadati; phylum Pseudomonadota; class Gammaproteobacteria; order Pseudomonadales; family Pseudomonadaceae; genus Pseudomonas; species Pseudomonas sp. Lb2C2. The sequence continues at coordinate 389,658 of NZ_JAUTYW010000004.1, forward strand.
CGGCCATCTACGGCGAGGAAGCGCGCGACCCCAAACGCACGGTGCCGATTGCCACCTACATCGCAGTGATTTTCATGGGCGTGTTTTATGCGCTGACAGCTTGGTTGATCATTAACGCGATCGGCGCAAATGAAGCGGTGGCAGTGGCCAAAGACCAATCGGGCAATCTGATTTTCTGGGTCAGTGACAAGATACTCGGAGGTTGGGCGACCGAGCTATTTCAGGTGCTGGTGATTACCAGTCTGTTTGCTGCCATCGTGACGTTCCACAGCAACGTTGCCCGATACCTCTACTCTTTGGGGCGCCAGGGTTTGCTCAGCCAGAAGCTGGGCTCGACTCACCCGGTCCAGAAGTCGCCCCATGTGGCGTGCTACGTGCAAACTGCAATGGTGGCCATAGTGGTCGCGATCTTCGCGGTGCTCGGGCTGAACCCCTACGACACGCTATTCACCTGGTTTACCGGTGTCGGTGCGGCCGGGATCATTACCATCCAGTGCATTGCCAGTATTGCGATCTTTGTGTTCTTCCGTCGCTCCAAGGTGGATAAGCGGATGTGGCACACCTTTCTCGCGCCGCTGTTAAGTGTCGCAGGTCTCCTACCGTTTCTTTATTTTGCCCTGACCAGCTTCGATGTCTTGCTGGGCGTACAAGGCGCACTTGAGGTGTTCTTCATGGCGCTGTTGTTTGGTTCGTTTGCGCTGGGTTTCCTGGGCGCATTTTACTTAAGTGTCCGGTCACCCGAGAAATATGCACGGTTGGAGTCCTCGTTAGGCGATCAAGTCTGACAACTCGGTGACCTGTCTTTGCCGCTGCTGCGATGGGCGCAGTGGCGGCTAAATTAATGATGATGAACGTAAAGTTAAAGTTATTTATCGCGCTTTGTTATTGCTTGAGTCGATTTAATTAATAGCTATTGCTGTTTGATAATCAAAAGAGGAAGTGTAATGAGCAAGACGTTTCGAATTGCAGCGATTGCCGGCGACGGAATCGGCGTCGAAGTGATGCCTGAGGGTATTAAAGTTGTGCAGAAGGCTGCTGCCAAGTACGGTATTGAGCTTGAGTTTCAAAATTTTGAATGGGCCAGCTGCGATTATTATCTCGCCTGCGGCAAGATGATGCCTGACGACTGGTTTGAGCAACTTAAAGGTTTCGATGCCATTTATTTTGGTGCTGTTGGTTGGCCGGACAAAGTGCCAGACCATATTTCTCTTTGGGGGTCCTTGTTGAAATTTCGCCGGGAGTTCGATCAATACGCGAACATCCGCCCGGTGAAGTTATTCCCTGGTGTGGCATGTCCCCTAGCCAATCGCAAGCCTGGAGACATCGACTTCATCGTTGTCCGGGAAAATACCGAGGGTGAATATTCTTCAGTAGGAGGCCGGGTCTTTGAAGGTACTGAACATGAGTTCGTGCTGCAGGAATCGGTATTCACCCGGCGAGGTGTCGACCGCATCCTCAAATACGCCTTCGACCTCGCCCAGACACGATCACGCAAATATGTGACCGCCGCTACCAAGTCAAATGGCATGGCAATCAGCATGCCGTACTGGGATGAACGTGTTGCGGCGATGGCGGGCAACTACCCCGACATCAAATGGGACAAGCAACATATCGACATCCTGTGCGCCCGCTTTGTCTTGCATCCAGATCGCTTTGATGTGGTGGTGGCGTCCAACCTGTTTGGCGACATCCTCTCTGACCTCGGCCCGGCCTGCACGGGCACCATTGGGATTGCGCCTTCGGCCAACCTCAATCCGGAGCGCAAATTTCCTTCGCTGTTCGAACCCGTCCACGGCTCGGCGCCAGATATCTTCGGCAAGAACATCGCCAATCCTATTGCCATGATTTGGTCGGGTGCGTTGATGCTTGATTTCCTGGGTGGCGGTTCGGAGTTCCGTGCTGCTCACGATGCAATCATGCAGGCCATTGAGACGGTCATTGCGCAAGGTCCTAAGACGCGTGATTTGGGCGGACAGGGATCAACCCAAGAGGTAGGCCAAGCGATCGCCGACGCTCTTTAACTTCGCCTGTTTAGCAAGTGGTGGTGCTTTCTTCGTTGGGCCGCCACTTGCGTTTTGTTTAGATGTTATCCCGCAACGTGTGGGAGCAAAGCCAGCAGGACCATGCACTCGAATGACTGACGAGTTGTTGTAACTCACGGAGCGTTGACATGTCCATTTTCAGCTTTTCCATAAAGCTTCGCATAACGCTGCTCGCGGGCATTTGCATGTTGGGCGTAGCGGCCATCTTGATAGGTTTCTCAATCTACCGGATCGACGCTATCTCGACATTGAGCAATGAGTCCAGCTCACTCACCATCAAAGAGGGGGCATTGCAGTACATGACCAAGCTGGGCGAGCAGCAAGCCCAAGTTGTGAGTCAACGATTCGTCACCAGTAGGGTTTTTGGCGACACGGTCATGCACCAAGTGATCTTCCAGCGTGAACAAGCAAAGCGATTAGCCTCGGACACCAAAACATTGCGTGGTGACCTATTCAAACTTATGCAGCTGCAAGTGGCTGCTAATCGGGACGTACTAGGTTTAGGAGTAGGATTCGAGCCCAATGCATTGGATGGCGATGACGCTCGTTTTACGAACCAGCAAACCGATGGAGGGAATGAAAAAGGTCGTTTCGCTTCCTACGCATCCACGCTTGTTCCGAGCTATACCATGAGCGAAAAGGAGATGGCCGATGATGGGACTCCAGGTACTTTTTGGTACACCTGTGCGTTCAAAACCAAACAAGACTGCGTAAGTAACCCGTATGCGTTCACTAATGCCCAAGGCATCACGACGCTGATGTCGACTGTTTCAGTCCCTTTGATGAGGGGTGATTCTGTGCTCGGCGTTCTATGTGTGGACTTAAGTTTGGCAAGCCTGCAAGAGCTGGTAGAAAGGTCCAGCCGTGCGCTTTACGGCGGCAATGCACAGGTAAGTTTCATCAGCGCTGACGGGGTTGTTGCCGCTCGAAGTGGTGAGCCCCAAGCGGCGGGAAAGCCTTTGGTAAGCGTAGATCCTGAGCTTGGAAAACAAATCTCGGCGAGTACGAAAGGTGATACTCCTGAGGTACTTGAGCGTGACGGGAACGTCGTCGTCATCATGCCGTTTTCCCCCATTCCAGGTGCACAGCATTGGAGTATTGTCATTCAGGTTCCAGAAGTGGTCCTGCTGGCCTCGGCTCGACAGCTCAAAGAGGCGCTGGACAAAGCAAACAAGGATGCGGCTGGCATTCAACTCATGGTGGGTATTTTGGCGGCATTATCAGGATTGGTGCTGATATGGATGCTGGCTCGTAGCATCACGCAGCCGATCCTACGTGTTGCCGCGATGTTCCAGGACATCGCAAGTGGTGAGGGTGATCTGACACGGCGGGTGGACTATGAAAGACATGATGAAATCGGGAATTTAACGAGTTGGTTTAACCGGTTTCTTGACAAGCTGCAGCCCATTATCGCTCAAGTGAAATCATCAGTTGATGACACCCGTCGTACTGCTGACCAGGCAGCAGACATTGTTACGCAAACCAATAGCGGCATGCAGCAACAATTGCTTGAAGTTGACCAGGTCGCAACTGCATCTCAGGAAATGAGCGTGACTTCGCAGGAAGTGGCACGCAATGCTGCGTTAGCAGCTCAAGCGGTTCGTAATGTTGATCTCGCGACCCAGGAGGGTGTGCAGACAATCGACAGAACCACTGATTGCATCACACAACTTGCTACGGAAATGCATCAGGCGATGCAACAAGTAGAGGCGCTGGCCAACAATAGCGAGCAAATTGGGTCAGTCCTCGAAGTAATTCGCTCTGTTGCTGAGCAAACGAATCTTCTTGCCTTGAACGCTGCGATTGAAGCGGCCAGGGCAGGTGAGTCTGGTAGGGGATTTGCGGTAGTCGCGGACGAGGTGCGTCATTTAGCCAAGCGAACCCAAGAGTCGGTAGGTCAGATTCAACACGTCATCGAACATCTTCAATCAGGTACTCGAAGCGTGGTTCAGTCGATGCAAAACAGTCGCAGCCAGGCCGATAGCAGTGTTGCGCAGGTGAAACGTGCTGTGGGAGCGCTTCAAAAAATCAATCAGGGTATCGAGATTATCAGTGAGATGAATATTCAGATTGCCAGTGCAGCGGAAGAGCAGAGCGTCGTTTCAGAGGAGGTGAATCGTAACTTATCCAGCATCCGGGACGTCACAGATGTTCTGGCACGACAATCGAAAGATTCTGCGAGCATCAGTCAATCCTTGAATTTACTAGCGAATCATCAGCAGCAACTTATGGGCGGGTTCCGCACCTAGACTCGCATAGAAGAACAAGTGCATATTTTACAATGAAATTGTGCTGATTTATAAAGTCTATACTCCTACGATCATCCAAAACAAGCCCCTGTTTTATGCGGTTTTTTCGATGTCCAATGAGGAGCATAGCAGAAGCAAGTGGCCGCAAACTCAACAAATGTCCAAGTAGTCTCCCAGTAGCGCCAAGGAAGGAGAAGTGGTTCTCCCACATCCATTAGTAGCTCTTTGTTCTTGATTCGCTTTGTCAAATATTTGGTCGTACCGTCTCCAGTGAAATACACACGGAGGCAGTTTACGGATTTGACGAATTCATAGAATCCAATACACTTGGGTCCCATGTCTCTTGACTAAGGAAGGCAGTTGCCCCTGGTGGAGTAGAGATTCATTCAATACGCGGACTTGGATGCGTGATGTATCAATCTCCGGATCAGACCGGTTAGTCATCGGAGACTCAGTATTGGGTATAAATTGCTCATCTCCAGCCATCTCTTGAAAAAAAGGCCAGACTGGACGACCAATCAATCAAGATCGCAGGCTGGGTAATGATATAAAACAAGCAGCCCTAGGTAGTCTGCGCAGCGCTGAAAGCGCGTCTTTGCGCACATAAGCGCTTGGCCGCGCCAGCTCGGTCGACCTGAGCTCATCGAAAGATTGAAGAGTGCTAAATCGTTGAATGGACAGGCCGTCGACATGAGGCCTGTCGATGGAAAAATCGCATAATGGGATGCTGTAGTAATGATGAGATTGGCAAATATTGGTTTGATTGTTCTGGCTTTCGCTGGGCTAGTCGGCTGTGACTCCGCGAGCCAACCAATGGTCAAAGAACGTTATTTTAACGGCGTGTCGACTGCCAAGCCGCTTGAGGCGAAGTACACTGGGTTAGGGGAGTTCACGGTCGCATCGAGAACCTTCAGCAGTGGCGAGGAGAAGTTCCCGAGCTATAAAATTTGGTATCCAGCGGAAATGGAACAGAAGAACAAGGCCTATCCTCTCGTGATCATGGCCAACGGCACCGGTGTTACGTATCCCAGGTATGAGCCAATCTTTGAACACTTAGCTTCTTGGGGATTCATCGTCGCTGGAAATGACGATGAATGGAGCGCACTCGGGTCATCCTCGGCCAAAGAACTGGATTTTATACTTGCTCAAAGTAAAGATCCTTCTAGCCTGTTCTACCGCAAGGTAGACGTTCAAAAGATAGGCATTGCCGGACACTCGCAAGGTGGGGCGGGCGCAATCCACGCAGTCACGGATTTTCCAAACGGTTCAAATTATCGAGTACTTTACAGCGCAAGTGCCGTCTCACTATCGATGATTGAATCATGGAAGATCGACAAGAGGTGGATATATGATGTCAGCAAGATTCGGATTCCTTACATGATGGTCGCGGGAACTGGAGGTATTGATGCCAAGACAATTGCACCGCTGGCGTCCCTCGGAAAGAATTTCGACGATTTGACCGGAAACGCGATCGCCGTGATGGCACGACGCAGAGGTGTAGATCATGGCAATACGCTTGATCACGCTGATGGCTACATGACAGCTTGGTTTAGATTCCTGTTGCTCGGTGATATGGAGGCTAAGGGGGTTTTCTCAGGTGTCGAGCCGGAGATTCTTCAAAACGCGAGGAATTGGCAGGATGTTAAGATCAAGGGCGAGCAATCGCGACCTTGACCCAGGGCTGTCAACGCGGCGTCGCGACATAGCATCAGGCGCTTAGCGGGCTATCGCCGCGATACCGCGTTTGAAGGACAAGTTGGCTCGCCTCAGATTCAGGTGGAACAAAGAGGCTCAAGTCACAACAGTCTGAGGACTACTTGGATGTCCGTGAATTATGGGATTGCGTACGGCGCGACAGTGTGCCGACATCGCGAATAAATAAAAGGATGGTGATCTACTTTAAGACGATTATTTTTGAGACCAATTCAGCACTATTTTTTGCCTTCAGCTTTTTCATAAGCCGTCCACGGTGAACCTCAACAGTGCGATGTGAAATGTCGAATTTACGCCCGATCTCTTTGCATGTGAGCCCATTGACGATATGAACGGCGATCTCCCGCTCTCTAGGCGTGAGGTTGACGGTCGGTCGGACAGCTTGATCAATCCGCTCAAAATGCCAAACCATGAGATGAAAAGGATCTTCTGGCGTCAACGTGTACCCCTTAGCCCTTGCCCAAAAAACCTCACCGCTTTGATGCTGCATAAAGCGTTCATCTGAGTACGAACCATTCTTGGCATGCCTTAACCAATTCAGGCTGCGATCACCGATGATCTTAAAGTCCGCCTTAGACGGGTAAAGCTTCAGTAGATGCTCATGGAGCAGCTCTTCTCGCTTGAATCCAAAGAGAGTCGCGAATGCATCATTGAGCTCCAGTATGCGCCTATCGCCCGTAATCACCTGGGGCGCAGGAGAAACCTGGAAAGCAAGACGTTCGAGGTCTTGTAGCTGCTGGCGTGTTGGGTCAGTCATCGTTCTCCACCCTGAAATAGGTGCTCGTCCAAGCCTAATCGAACCTTAGGTTACCAATCCCTGTACGTAGTTGCACGAATAGCGAAAGCTGTCGGCATTGCGGCAATCTAGGTACTCCTTACCAAACGAAGCTAGGAAAACGTCATGGCGAGCGTGAGATACCGACATCTGTAGGTCAATATCACGCATCACAGATATACCGGAGTGTTTCGTAATTATCATATAAGTTTCTTTTAGTAGTTGTTATCAAAAAAATTGCGATGGTTTTGATAGTGGAATACCTGTCATGTCTCTGTAAGAGAGTGCCAGTTTTCTAATTAACAACGAGTTAGTAAAGGTCGAGAGCGAAAATAAAGCATGCCGTCACCATGAACATTACTAGAGGCGCGCTTGTACCCGGTGCGGAAGCTCTTCGCCTGCTGAGAAGGACCTGGAGTTGCTAAAGCTAAAAAGAAAAAATTGCACGGTGGTAATAAGTCTCCTTGCTTTATGAGGAACGATCTGCACTTTCCATTAAGAATAAAAAGAGGGAATCTCAGATGCATAATGATAGCCTTGCACGCCATAGAAGAAGAGCCTTTATCGGTGCGACCTCCGGCCACCTAATTGAGTGGTATGACTACGGTGTATACGGATTCTTAGCCGTCTACATCGGACATGCGTTCTTTGTCTCAGATGATCCAACGACAAGCTTGCTCAGCAGCTTTGCTGCATTTGCTCTCAGTTTTTTTATACGACCACTTGGAGGACTGTTCTTTGGCCCCCTAGCTGACAAAATAGGCCGTCGTCGGACGTTAGTCACCGTCCTCATTATGATGTCAGGTTCAACGTTTCTGATGGGACTTCTTCCTAGTTACGCGTCGATTGGTATCGCTGCGCCCATTCTCCTCGTGCTCATCCGCTGTATGCAGGGCTTCTCTGCCGGGGGGGAAATAGGAACGATCACAAGCTACATTTCTGAGTATGCAGGCCCAGGAAGACGCGGTTTTTCGACTTGCTGGTTAATGGTAACCGCTGTGCTCGGCCTCGTTTTGGGGGGTGTAGTCGCTAACGGACTTACTTGGATTCTCGGCGCCGAGCACATGCAGAATTGGGCGTGGCGCTTACCTTTTCTAGTCGCGGGCCCAATGGGTTTGGTCTCGATGTACATCCGCCTCAAATTGGAAGACAGTCCCGAATTCATAGCTATTCAAAGTAGAGGTGAAACCTCCAAAGCTCCACTGCGAGAAGTGTGGTTATGGAAGCGAGCTGTCACTCTGGTGTTCTTCATTATTTCGCTTCATAGTTCAATCTTTTATCTGGTACTCACCTTTTCATCGACCTACATGTCTCGCATATTGAAGTTTGACGCGGTAACGACTCTTTTTCTGGTTTTCATCGCAAGCGTTTCTGCTGCGTTTGTCATGCCGTTTGGTGGGATGTTCACTGATCGATATGGACGCAAACCATTTCTTCTGATTGTGGGCTGTGCAGCGACCGTGGCGATGTACTGGCTATTTAATGTTGCTGAAGGTGCGACACCAGGTTCGTTCTTTCTGCCTTTGATGGTGGTAGCAATTTTATTCGGATTGTATGCATCCTCAACCTACGCAACAATGAGTGAACTTCTACCTACGCGTATCCGTTCCACTGGTATTGCGGTTGCTTACAATATTCCAGTAGCCTTATTTGGTGGGAGCGCTCCATTTATCTCTACTTGGTTAATTCAAATGACTGGAGATATATCGTCGCCGTGGTACTTCTATGTGGGTACTGGAGTGATTTCGATTGTGGCTCTGTTGATTTTATCCAAAGAAGATTTTGTTGCGGTATCAAGCTTTTCCCAGATTACCACTTCCGATAGTGAACGCAGTGTTTCTATTGGTCGTCAGATTCAGCGATAGTTCAGCCAATAGTCAGATTTAAAAATTAATGATGGTTGGCGTATTAAAATAATTAAGAAGCATGGCCTGAGGTGTATGGTATGAATTTTGAAAACAAAACTGCTTTTGTAACTGGCGGCGGTTCGGGCATTGGCGAAGCTGCTGCGGTTGCGTTGGCTACAAGAGGTGCTCACGTAGTAGTAGCTGATCTGAACCTGGAGAACGCAACTAAAGTCGCAAACTCCATTTTGGAGCAAGGTGGCAACGCCATTGCTGTATTGATTGATGTGTCGAATGCTAACTCCGTTGATTCCGCGTTCAATACTGCCGAGGAATGGTATGGAGACACGACACACCTCCTAGTCAACAGCGCTGGCATTCTGGGCATTCACGCGTTCATCGACTATCCGGTGGAGCTTTTCAACATGGTAATGGCTGTGAACGTCACAGGTACTTTTTTGTGCTCGCAGCGTGCTGGCAAAAGCATGTTAAAGGCGGGATATGGTCGTATTGTCAATGTTGCTTCAGTGAGCGCCGTACGTGCTGGGATCGGGCGTACAGCCTATGGAACTTCTAAAGCAGCTATGGTCGGGCTCACCAAACAGCTTTCAATGGAACTAGGACCTCATGGCGTTACAGCGAACGCCATTGCCCCAGGCCCGGTTCTCACTCCCTTGACTGAGGCGAGCTATACACCCGAGACGATTGAGGCGTACACCTCAATGATCCCTGCACGCCGCCTTGGTGTACTTGACGATATGACCGCGACAATTCTTTTTCTTCTATCTGACGGTGCCGCATACATCAACGGCGCATATTTGCCGGTGGATGGGGGGTATCTCGCGAGCGGTGTAAGCAAGACAGGGAAGTTGAGTTAACTAGCTTTGTTTTCTAGGCTCTTAATGGGCCTAGAATCAGTTAAATCTACGAAGTCTGCTTTAAATAATAATAAATCTAATTAGGTGTGAGATATACTATGTCTGTGCTTATTGCGTTGGCAGCGTTAGGTTTCCTCATGTTCATGGCCTATCGGGGCCACAGTGTCATACTGGTAGCACCAGTGGCGGCCCTCGGCGCTGTTTTTTTTGTCGATCCGTCATCCGTCGCACCCATCTTCTCGGGTGTATTTCTTGAAAAGATGGCGACATTTCTGAAACTGTATCTGCCGGTGTTTCTGCTTGGTGCTGTATTTGGGAAGGTCGTTGAAATATCCGGATTTTCAGAGGCAATTGTAGCTGCAGCAATCCGCTATTTTGGTCGTTCTAAGGTTAACTTAATCGTTGTTGCAGCGTGTGCGCTGATGACTTACGGTGGCGTTTCTGTATTCGTTGTGGTTTTTGCTGTATATCCGTTTGCAGCGGAGCTTTATCGACAAAATAATATTCCCAAGCGTCTGATGCCTGGTGCACTAGCCTTGGGTTCTTTCTCGTTTACTATGGATGCCCTTCCCGGTACACCACAAATCCAGAATATAATCCCAACTACTTTTTTTAATACAACGTCTTGGGCTGCTCCAATACTAGGTATATCGGGCTCCATATTTGTATTAATTGTAGGTTTGATCTATTTGGAGTATCGACGCAAATCTGCTATGTCGGTGGGCGAGGGTTATGGCGAGGCTCATACTAATGAGCCTGAACGTGTCCAGTCCGCAAATCTACCTAATCCCATTCTGGCGTTGACTTCTTTGCTAGTGGTGGGGGTTGTTAACTACTGTCTCACCATCTACATTCCGACTTGGTACAGCGCTCTATACTCAATTAGTCCCGAAATTTTTCCAGGGTTGCCGACGCTTATTACTGGAAAAACTTCTAGCACAGCCGCCATTTGGGCAGTACAGGGCGCGCTACTTTGCGGCATCTTATTTGTGGCCGCTGTTGCATTTAGGCAGATCCGCGAGCGCTTTGTAGCGGGCGCAAAACAAGCTGTCTCCGGCGCTTCTATGGCGGCGCTCAATACAGCGTCTGAATATGGTTTCGGTAGCGTCATAGCAATCCTGCCAGGTTTCCTCGTGGTTAGTAGTGCTCTCCAATATCTCCCCGATCCCTTAATAAAGGCTGCTGTTTCGGTAAGTACGCTGGCAGGGATCACAGGGTCTGCGTCAGGAGGGCTGAGCATTGCACTTGCCGCAATGGGCGATCAACTTATTGCAGCGGCTAACGCTTCAAATATCCCGCTTGAAGTTATGCATCGCGTCGTATCGATGGCAAGCGGTGGCATGGATACGCTACCTCACAATGGTGCGGTGATCACATTGCTTGCCGTCACTGGGCTCACCCATAGACAGTCATACAAGGAGATATTCGGGATAACCATCATCAAGACCATTGCAGTGTTTTTTGTGATTGCGATGTTCTATACCACAGGGCTTATTTGAATAGTGTACTACGGCCGGTAGTGTCATTTTTTGGTCATGTCTGCAGTAGTAGATAATCTAAAAGGCTTGTTGGCTGAAGCTTTAGCAGCGTATTTCGTAGGCGATCGAAGTATAAATATTTCCCACATGATTATCGCCTAATAAAGTAAGGAGAGAATAGATGCAAGCTGAATCGAAAGTCTCGCTGGAACTCCCAGAATCTGTTGCCGAACTGGCAAAAAAATTAACATATGTCACTCCGCAAAACGCCCCTTTTGTTCCTGGTCGTCGTGCTTTTTTCAAATATCGCGATCTTGGCTTAACCGATGCAACCGCCGGTGTAGCTAGGGCGCAGGTCACCTGCGCAACTGATGTAATGGAGCAGACTGGATGGCATTATCACATCTGCGATGTTCATTTTATATACGCACTTCGGGGCTGGATTGAACTTCAGTTTGAAGACGGGCGCACTATCCGCGTTGAAACTGGCGAATCGCTATTTATCCCGCCAGGACTCAAGCACAATGAAACAGCTATCTCATCGGATCTTGAGCTGTTTGAAATGTCAGTGCCTGCGAAAATGGGAACAGTCGCCTGCGAGCGGCCAAGTCACTTGCCAGCAGGTTTTTAGTCAACCACCAAGCAATCTAGAAAGGCGTGAGGCGGGACTTCTATGGTTCCACCTCATATGAATGCTCAGATTAACTTGTTTTGAAAAGGGGGGTGGAAATGAGTAAGAAGGGTTACCTTTTTGCGGAGCTTACAGTTACCGATCCAAGTGCCTTTTACGAGGAATATATGAGCAGGGTGAAGCCGGTAATAAAGAAATTCGAAGCTAAATTTTTAGTTGCAACCGATTCGCCTGAAGTGATTGAGGGTGAGCGAGTCGTGCCACGCGTTATTTTTCTCGAATTTTCGTCCGTCGAGAAAGCTCGCGAATTTTACTACTCCCCAGAGTATGAAGATATTATCGATTTCAGATTCAGATCCTCATCAGCTCACCTGTATATTCTTGATGGGGTCGCCGGGTAGTGTCTCTACTTACTCATGCGATTTTGGATTCCAGATTGCATTCAGCTTACTATGGGTTTCTCTAGAACTATTGCTTCGAGGTTGGTCAGAAGTTGTCGGTAATTAACCGGCGAAAAGGAATATTTATACCCCGCTGTACTTGGTAAAGTGAAAAGCACTGCAATTTCATTAAATGAACCACAGTCGAGTGGTTCATAACTCGCACAAAATAAAAACAAGGTGCCAGTGATGCTTTATTTTTCTCAAAGAGTCGCGTGTGTCTGCTCGTCTCTGTTGTTTGCTCCCTTCGCTTCCGCAAATTTTGTCGATGATTTCAAGGGCAACCTTGAACTCAGGAATTTCTATTACAATCGAGATTTTCGAAATGAAGGCGCAGTTCAGTCCAAGCGTGATGAATGGGCGCAAGGTTTTATCGTAAATCTTCAGTCGGGTTTTACAGATGGGACGGTGGGCTTCGGTGTTGATGCCCTCGGGTTACTCGGCGTGAAATTAGATTCGAGTTCGGATAGAACGGGATCTGGCCTGCTTGCTTTTGATTCCGATCGCAATGTTGAGGATGAGTACGGTAAGTTTGTTGCCACGGCAAAAGTTCGCTTAGGGAAATCGGAAATTAGGATTGGCGGTGTCAATCCTCTTATGCCCTTGCTCTGGAGCAACAATAGCAGGCTCTTGCCACAAGTTTTTCGTGGTGGCCTACTAACCGTCAAGGACATTGACAGACTTACGGTGACAGCGATACGCATCAATGCGGTCAAACAAAGAAATTCAACTGATTTTGAATCTCTTACGGCTACTGGGTATGCTCCGGTTGAGGCAGATCACTATAGTTACTTGGCCTTGGACTTTAAACCCGCAAATAATTTAGCACTAAGTTTACATTCGGCTGAGCTTGAGGATCTTTATCGTACATATTTTGCTGGTATGAAAACTACGCAGCCATTCCTTGACGGAAATGTAATAGCAGATGTACGTTTTTTTGATTCAGGGGAAAGCGGGTTAAATAAGCTTGGCAACGTTGATAATCGGACGTTAAGTAGCTATTTTGCTTACAACCTAAAGGGACATACCTTCGGTGGCGGTTATCAGAAGGCGTGGGGCGATACGCCATTCGCATTCGTCAATGGTGCTGATTCTTACCTCTTCGGCGAATCGTTGGTAAGTACCTTTACCGCACCAAATGAGCGAGTTTGGTTTGCTCGTTATGACTATGATTTCGCGGCGTTAGGATTGCCTGGCCTATTGTTTACTACCAGGTATGTCAAAGGGGACGATGTAGATCCAGAGCTACTGACGACCCGCCAAGCTGCTGCTCTGCACCTGACCGGGGATCAGGGAAAAGAATGGGAACGGGTAACCGATATTTCATACGCTATCCAAAGTGGGCCTGCCAAAGGCTTAGCGTTCCAATGGCGTAACTCGACGAACCGCTCAACTTATGCGGATAGTGCTAACGAAAATCGCTTCATCATGCGCTACACCTTCAATTTTTGAGTGACCTTCGTAGGGGCCGCGCTCTTGCGTCGGCCTTTTAAACAGACGGCACCTTCACTTGCAATTCCGTTCCGCAAGCGGGTTTCATCTTGGTTGTAATTTTTAAGCGCTCCTCCGAGCAGCAGCTTTAGTTCAAACATCGGAGTAATCGCTGCAAATATTTTCTGGGGACGTAGCTCGAAGGTGGGCCTTAAAGGAGCATCAGATATGACCATCCATTGCGCCTCAGCACACTGTCAGAAGAACAGATGGAAGATTCGCAGAGAGCTGTTCTCAAGGATATTCTCAGTGACCCACGAGTCAACTTCGACGGCCCGTTTTTTCGCGTCGATTCACAGTCCTGAGCTTGCCAATCATGCGCAAAGGCTTGGTGCGTTCTGCAGGTACGGTACGCGCTTGGAACTACGATTAAACGAGCTAGCTATTCTCGTCACTGCTGCCTGGTGGCAGTCCTAGGCAGAGTGGAAAATTCACGAGCCAATTGCCCGCAGCGCGTGGGGCTCAGACCTTGTCATAGAGGCTATCAAGCAGCAGGTCTTACCCGAATTCAGCGTGATGACGAACGCATCGTCTATCATCTCGGAAAGGCGCTCTATGAAGATCGTCGTGTAGATGACGCCCTGTACGCAGAGGCCGTCAGTACGCTTGGTGAACCTGCAGTTATCGAGTTGACAGGCGTTTTTGGATATTACGCGTTGGTGGCAATGGCACTCAACGTATTTGCCGTGTTGCGTAATGTAGCTGCGCCGCTCCCGTTTTCCTAGCTCTAGCTCTAGCTCTTGCTGAAGTAGCAATCCCAGCGTCACTCATTTTCTACGCCGTCGCGTCATCGCGCCGTTGACGCGAAGTCGAGGTGCCGCAATGCGATAGAACGGATTGCGCAGTGGTCGCTGGCACCAGCCTTGATGAAAGCGAAGAGGGCGTCAACTTACTGCGCAAGGAATCCGCCGTCGACCACAAATTCGGCTCCTGTCGCAAAGCGCGACTCGTCTGAAGCCAAGAAGAGCGCCATGTTGGCAATATCGATAGCTTCGCCCAAGAAGCCGATAGGATGCAGTTTCGCTAATTGCTCCAGTTCAACTGGATCATTTCCAACCATTGGCGTCACTATGTACCCAGGGTGAATGCTGTTGACCCGAATCTTGTAGCCACTTCGGCCAGCATGCAGCGCAGCAGATTTGGTGAGGTTACGGATTGCGCCTTTACCTGCGCAATATGCCGCGTATTCTGGATGGCCGACAATGCCTTCGATGGACGATAGATTGATAATCGATCCACCTTTTTCTCGCAGGTTCTTGAAGGCATGTTTTATGCCGAAGAAACTGCCATTGAGGTTGACTGAAAGCTCCTTGTTCCAGTCGTCAAAGCTCATGGTTTCGACATTGCCGGGTACCGCGATGCCAGCGCTGTTCATGACGACGTTCACGAAACCAAACTTTGATACTCCTGCCTGAAACGCTGAAGTCCATTGACTCTCATCCCGAACATCCAAGCGGGCAAATATTGCCTCACCACCTGCAGCCTGGATAGCTTGCACAACTGAACTAGCCTTCGCCTCATCGATGTCACAGATGACAATTTTGGCGCCTTCTTCTGCGAATCGTATGGCGCTGGCAGCCCCAATGCCTGATGACGCCCCGGAAATCAACGCAACTTTGCCTTCGAGTCTTTTCATTTTGGTGCCCTTTAACGATAGGAATTGTTGAGGAGACGCTATTCGAACTTCGCCAACTTGCCTAGCCAGTATTGGCAACGGATGCAGAGGGCAGGAAACGACTACGGTGCCACGTCGGCTTGCCGATTATGGATAAAGGAATGCTCATTCGCCTTGTATAAAAGCTCCACGAACACCTGAAGTTTTCCGGAGAGCAAGATGAGTAGCAAAAAAGCGTTGGTCACTTTGCCTAGCAGCGCGAGCATCGACGACATCCTTGAGTGCCTGGAGCGCGATGGTGGGTGCATTGTTAAAAACATGCTCAAGCAACAGACCATCGACGGATTATGGGCTGATTTGGTTGACGTGCTGGACGTTGCTCCTAACGGCGACGGTTCCTTCGTTGGGCGTAAAACAAGGCGCATATCGGGGCTGTTTTCCCGGTCACTGCACATGCAAGAACTCATCACTCAGCCACAGTTGTACGGCGCAGCAGAGAAGCATCTGTGCAAGCCTTTCAAATACTGGCTCGACGGTGTTCAGCACGTGTCCATCCCAGCGCTGCAGATGTCATTGACCCAGGCAATCATGATCATGCCTGGTGAAGGAGCACAGCCGCTGCATCGGGATGATATTGCGCACCACCGCCGTCACCCTGGCCCTGACAGTCAGATCCAGGTGTTGTATGCATTGAGCGAATACACCGAGGCAAATGGTGCGACGCGAGTTATTCCAGGTAGCCACAAATGGGATGACGATCGTGCGCCAACCTACGAGGAATCCGTGCCGGCTGAGATGAATGTTGGTGACGGCTTGATCTACCTCGGATCGACGTACCACAGTGGTGGCAAAAACACGACGGTGGACAAACCACGTACTGCGATCGCAACTACCTTGGTTTTGGGTTACTTGCGCCAAGAGGAAAACCAATACATCGCTGTGCCTCGTGAGCGTGTTCGTGAGTTCCCCGAGCGTGTTCAGCGCCTGTTGGGCTGGAGCACGAACCCACCGTTCTGCGGATGGATCGAGATGCGCGATCCCAATTATCTGGTTGCTCCAGATGCCGCTTTAAATACCACCGCCGAAGACATCCTTTAACGCACATTAACGGGCGGCGACGCCTGGAGAACCAACAATGCGCAGTGACATCAGCTTCGAAACTACCGATGGCGTGACGCTCCGAGGGTGGCTGTACACTCCTGAAGGACAGGCAAAGCATCAGTATCCGGCCATCGTCATGGCCCACGGTTTTACTGCAGTAAAAGAGCAGTACCTGGATAAATACGGTGAAGTATTTTCGCAAAATGGTTTTGCCGTATTGATCTACGACAACCGTAATTTCGGATCGAGTGATGGTCTTCCTCGGCAGGAAGTTGACCCCGTCCTACAGATCCGCGATTACCGAGACGCCATTACGTTCGCGTGTACGCTTGAGCAGATCGACAGTCAGCGGATCGGCATCTGGGGGTCAAGTTACAGTGGTGGACATGTTTTACAGGTAGCAGCTTTTGATCGCCGGGTGAAATGTGTAGCGGCACAGGTGCCTGATATAAGCGGGTCGATGGATGTGCGCCTCGCTATTCGCCCCGACTTGCTGCCTGTAGTCATTGATGCATTCGAGGTCGACCGGGCTGATCGCTATGCGGGCAAGGTCCCTATGATGCTCGAAGTCGTTAATGAAGACCCAGCGAGTGATTGTGCTCTTCCAGGGCAGGATTCCTACGATTTCTTCGTCCACAGTGGACGAACCATCGCTCCTGCTTGGCGCAACGAGGTAACGCTCAAGAGCGTTGAGATGCTCAATGAGTATGAGCCGGGGTCTGTCATTGATCGCATAAGTCCGACTCCGCTGCTGATGCTTGTGGCCAAGCGCGATACGTTGACGGTCACGGATTTGGCGCTCAAAGCATACGAGCAGGCGCTTCAGCCGAAGGCCCTGGTTCTACTTGAAGGTGGTCACTTCGACCCTTACGTCAAATACTTTGAAGCTTCGAGTAAGGCAGCGACGGACTGGTTCTTACAGCATCTGTAGATTTACTTGCGAAGCCAAAAGCCCCGGATATTTCCGGGGCTTTTTTCGTCAATATTCTTGGCGGTCAGGTTGAATGTGATTGGCGTATGTGGCGGCGATCCCAAGGTCTCCGCGACCTTCAGCAACGGCCATCTCCATGCAGTGAAGATTGGCCGTGAAGAGGCTGGCTCGTTGTCCTGAATAAAACATGGTCTGGCGCCACGATTTCACTGCCGCTACGTAAGGTATGAAGAAAGTGAAGCTTGAGAGATCGGCGACTTGGATCAGGGAGTCCAACGCCAGGACTTCGCGAACAGATGGTCGAGACCACTTTTTATTGGAGCTGGCGCTTTGGCGCCTACGTTGGCAGATAGCTCTATTTAATATGGTGATTGCGCCCCTGTCCGAGGGCGCGGAGTACGGAAATCAGACCTTGAAGTGGCCGACCTTTTCTTCGAGTGATTTAGCCAACTGATCGAGGTGCATGCTGATAGTTTCCAGCTCCTGGCCGTTCACTGCCAAGCTCTGAGTGAAGTCTCTGATGTTGCTGACGTTTGCGCTTACTTCGTCAGCCACGTTGCTTTGTTCCTCTGTGGCCGTCGCGATCTGCAGCGTCATGTCATTTATCTTTCCGACCCCGACGCTCATCTGCTGAAGTGCATCCCCCACCTTGGCAAACTCTTCAACCGTGGTGCATGTCAGTAAGTGGCTGTCGCTCATCGCTGAGACCACATTGATGGTGTTCAGTTGGAGGGCCTCGATAACTTGCTGGCTCTCTGACACCGAATCTTGGGTTCGCCGAGCTAACGTTCGAACTTCGTCTGCGACAACCGCAAATCCTCGTCCGGCTTCGCCCGCTCGAGCTGCTTCGATCGCTGCATTCAACGCGAGTAGGTTTGTCTGTTCGGCGATCCCTCGAATGACCTCCAGTACGGAACTGATCTTCGTACTGCTATCGGCGAGCGCTTTGACCTGTGACATGTTCTGGCTCATGCCATTGGAGAGCTTATGAATTGTTTGACTCGCGTTGACGATGATCCGATCAGCTTGTGTTCCCGCGAGATTACTATCTTGCGCCGCCTCAGCAGCTGATGCGGTGTTCCTGGCAACTTCCTGTGCAGTCGCAGCCATTTCGGTAGACGCCGTAGCGACCTGATCGACCTCATTCGCCTGAGAGTTCGACCTAATGCGAGATGCCTGTGCTATCGCGGACGCTTGCGTCGCAGCCTCGCGAGTTTGCTGGGCTGATGCTTGGATCTCTTTGATAAGGGGCTGCAGTTTGTCCAAGAAGCGGTTGAACCATCCTGAAAGCTCGCCGAGTTCGTTAGGCTGGCGGTAGTTGATTCGCTTGGTCAGGTCGCCGTCGCCGGTCGCAATTTCCTTGATCATGAGCGTGATCACACTCAATGGTTGAAGCGATTTGTGAATGACTACCGCGCATAACAAGAGACCTAATGTTCCGAGCAGCGCACCGAACATAATACTTTCCCACATGCCTGAACGGCGCCGTGTATCTAGCTGGACTGCCAGCTTGTCAGCAGGTGCCATCAACGTATCCCATGGAACATCGATTTTCACTGCCCAAGGTGCTGACTCGCCAATTGGAGAGAAGGGCAGTAGCAACTGAAAATTATCGCGTTCGCGAGCGGCTGATATCCCAGAGGCAAATGTTCGTGCCTGAAGTCGCGCTCCATTTTCGGGCCATACCTCAGAAGCGAATTTTCCCGCTGATTTCGCAGAGGCGCTGTTCGCAGCGATTACGCCCAAGTCACTCACGATGCTCACCGTCGAATGCCCTTCATAAATATCTTGGGAGAGCTTTTCGCTTTGCCCCTGAAGGTCATTCAGGCTCAAGTCGACTACGAGCACACCCACATACTTACCCTTTTCCAAGTAGGGGGTAGCAAGCGATACGAGACCTTCAGTTTGGCCATTCAGTGTGTCGAAGTAAGGGGTAGTGATGCAGGGCTTAAGCGTACTCCTCGAGCAGCTGTACCAATAATTCATCGGTTGGCCGCTAGCATTCGGTTGATCTCCGTTGATAGTTTTTTCGTCTAATGCTGCTAATTCGAATGTAGTGCTGCCGTAACGAGAGTAATAGGTTGAGAAGCGTCCTATTTCGTTTGAACCGAACTCTGTCTTGCCTTTGAAGCTTTCATCTTCGCCACCTGCTTGATTGGGTTCAAAAGATACGTATAGCCCCAAGAAAGCAGGGTTGGCCGCGATTGCTTGATGAATGCTTTTGACCATGTCTCGCCTCAGGTTTTCGGCGCTAATCCGACCCTCCGCAAACTGATCTCGAAGCGTACCCATCTGCAGAGCTACCTGCTGAGCAAGGAGATTGGCATCGCTAAATTTTTTTTCTATGCGAGCTTGCTGGGCTTTCCCATTGCCAATGAGCTGATCGCGAGCTGCGACTTCTAATAGAACACTGCTCTGCGTTCGTATTTCATCTGAAGACACTTTTCCCTGGTAGACGTTGAGGGCAACGACGCTCGCCAGTGTCGTCACTAAGCATAGTCCTGCCAGGGCCAGCGTCCTGAACTTCATTGAATACATCGATAGCATGAGCAACGCCTCTGTTGGGCGCAGTGAACTGCGCGCATTGCATAAAAAAGGGCGCCTAGAAGACGCCCTGAGGGAAGCCTGATTTAGAGCTCAGCTGTTAGTTGAGGCTCATAGGGGGATGCCGTTTGGGCAGCTAGAGGCCGACCCTCACTGTCCCCGGCTTTGGCTGTGGATCAAGTGTTGGGCGACTGGCGATCGCCGTCCCCTTCGTATAGCTCCCTTTCCCCATTGGAGCCACGATGAGTCTCACGGCCAAGTAGTAGGAGAATCCAGAAATAGCAATTACAGGGATGGATGCGCCCAAATAGCGGAACCATCCACTCATTGCGACTGTTACAGGGTCGTACAGAGCCAAATAACCAACCACCGCAACAATGCTGATTAATACAGCTGCCCAGTTCACGCCGCCCCAGTAGGCATAGTGGCTGTTACGAGTCGCGAAAAGACTTGGAGCATCGAGCTGCTCGCGTCTCAGGATGAAGTAATCAACCAGCGTGATCCCGGAGATGCCCACAAACATCACGCCGTTGTACGACAGCCAACTCATAACCTTGGATAGCAACCATTCGGTCTCAAAGGCAAAGTACACACCAGGCAGCAGGAGGAGGGCGAGAAGCAGTTCCCATTTTAATCTTGCGAAGAATTTGACCTGCTGAATTGAAACACCTGCCAGATAGATCATCACAACCATCGTGGCAATGTTCGCCGTCAGGACGATGGTCATCACGATTGAGCCGAACACTTGCCCGCCAACAGCGATCATCCAAATCGTTGGGTCGTAAGTGCCTGCGCTGATGGCTGCAAGGGCCGCGACGGTGGAGACAACCGCTGCTCCGAGGATTCCCACGCCAATGATTGATGGGCCCATGACATGATTTTTGCTTTTTACCAGGCGGGTAAGACCACCCATGACTGGCCACCAAGTCATGGCGTTGGAAACGCCAAACTCAACGGCGAGTGCCAGGCCTTGTACGGGATCATGCGAAAGCATCTGATCCGGTGCTACTTGGTTGTGCCAAAGGTTTTCGAGCCCAAACTTATGCACCAGAATGCCGAACATCACCAGGGTGATAAGCATGTGCAGCGGCCCAATGAAACCGTTGAGACGTTCAAAAAACTTAGGCCCCTTGCATGCAATGAACCAAACAAGCAACAGAGCAGCCAAGGCAACGCCAATCACCAGATGTTCATGTGAATCACCGGTAACCTGGCTTCCTGTGACGGTGGCGGCTACGTTCGCAGCTCCCCTAGCAGTCAATGCTTCAACTACGTAAGACCAGCCGATCAAGGTTGCAAGCAAGCCAAATAAGGGAACGATGATCCCTCTGTAGCCGAAAGAGGCTTTAGCGGTATCAATAGGGTCGGTGCCGTATTTGTAGCTAGGTACCCCTGAGGCAAGCGAAACCAGTGCCATGCCGATGATGAGGCCAATCACGTAACCCATCACGCCGAGTCGCCAATCTCCTACGTAAGGAAGATAGCTACCAATCAGGAACGCCCAAGTGGCGGCACTGAAAGCGCAGCATGTCCAGAGGAACGAGCCATAGGTTTTATATACCCGATTACCAGCCAGAACTGGCAGCCGACCCGCAAGTGCTTCTTGTTCGATACTATGTGAAGTGCTCATGCGTTTGCTCCTACTGCAAGCAAGGTACCAATCCAAAGGACAGCACCAAAGAGGATCCATACCGACGCCTCTCGAACTAGCGAAGCCGCGCTACTCCAGCATTCGGAGGAGGTGTGCTCGGGCTGGTTCATGGCCTCCAGTTGTTTCAACAGATCCGTGTTCAAGCTTTCGCTTGTACTCATCATTCCTGTGCCGTGTTCAACGTCAGCTTTGCTCATGTCGTTGCTCTCTGGACGAGTTCTTACGATGCCGTCCGCTTTGGCTGTTTTAGAAAATTATTATGGCAGCGGTAGTAAGTGTTGCTGGACGCTTTGTTATTGCTTCCCTTCGACGGTCAGTAAACCTGTCCATAGCGCCCTGTATTCAGCCTACGCTTGGCGGCTGTCACCTCGTATCCGTTTTTGGCAATCCATTACAACGCTGCCCCTATCGAAAAGCCTTCTTGAGCTTTGCCGATATTGGCTATGGCCATGCATGCCCTGGCGCTACTTTAGGGACTCAGTCTCAAAAAAGTGGAGTGCAGCTATGAGCAATGACATGCGTGTCGTCGTTATTTCTGGAGCGGGTTCTGGGATCGGCCAAGCGACCGCCGTCCATTTCGCAAGGAGCAATTTCTGTGTGATCGGCTGCGACCTCTCGCAATCTGGCTTGGAAGAGACTGCTCGGAAGATCGGCACTCGCAACTTTTATGCTCGGGTGGTGAATGTTTCCCGGGAGAATGAGGTGGGAGAGCTCTTTGAATTCGTCAAATCCCTCAAGCTTCCGCTTCATGCAGTGATCCCTTGTGCGGGAGTTGCTCGCACAGGACTGGCTCATGATTTATCGAGGGAGGAGTGGGAGTTTACGCTGGGAGTAAACCTCACCGGCACCTGGTTGATGGCGAAGTATTCGATGCCAATATTCATGAAACAAAAAGGCGGAGCGTTCGTTGCCGTTGGATCGGACGCATCGGTGCGTGGTGCATCGGGGTACGCCGCCTACTGTGCCTCCAAGCATGGTGTTTTAGGTCTTGTGCGGTGTCTTGCGTTGGACTACGGCCCTTTGGGTATACGTAGCAATGCGGTGTGTCCTGGCTTCGTGCAGACACCGATGATGGACAGCTTATTTGCGGAGGCGATCGATCCTGAGGCCGAGAAGAAATCTTACGCAAAAGAGGTGCCGTTGGGCAGATTTGCTCTGCCTGTTGAGGTGGCCAAAGTCATTTTTCACTTGGCGTCAGATGAAGCCAATTACACGAATGGGATCGTTTACTCCCTCGATGGTGGGGCGACTGCAGGGCACTTTGGCTAGCCAGTTGAGTAATTTTTTCTCGGGGTAACAATTTTGAAATGAGTAAAATCGCACCATACTGGGTCGCATGACCGAGTATTGTGCGAAAAGGTGACATGGCAATATGAAGCGCAAAGTCGTTACCGGCTTCGCGCTTTTTTTAATGGGCCTGCAATGCCTGTGCTTGAGCGTTTCGACAACTGCTGGGGGGAATGGGATTAAGGGCGGTGTTGAACGGCATGGGACTTGCTTGTCAGTTCAAGCCCTTTTAGCTAAGCCGAGATTTCATGATGGCAACTCATACGCCCCAGAGCAGCACTCAATTTCGTTTCATGGAGTCGCATGATGCGTTTGAGCATGCTGGCGGCTTAAATGAGTGGGATGACAATCGTTATCATCAACTTGAGAAGAAAGCTCATTTTCACGGTGCCATCGCGAGTCATTCCATTGCCGGAAAAGTGCAGGTGACTCGGGAGACGATGGACAGTCAGTGTGTCGAGCAAATTTGTCATGTTCCACTTGATTCGATAGTTATCGTAAATGTGAGATCTGACGAAGATGTACTCCTAAACGGTCGGTACGTAAATGCGAGCACCTTCCACATTTCGTCTGGTCGATCTTTTCATGCAGTCTCAAAAGCACCCATCGAAGCGTTGATGCTGACTGTCAGTAAGACAGCTTTTTTTGAAAGATTCAGAACAGAAGGTTTCTTTAACATTGAGGAGAAACCTTTCGAGCGATTTATCCAACCCTCCACTGATACTCAAATCGATTTTGAACTTAATCTCAAGTCTCACTTGAACGATGTACAGGCAGGTATCGGTCCAGTTTCATTTAGCTCCGGCTTGGAAAGGGTATTCGGCTGTGTGCAGGAAATTTTGGATTTTGAGACTTCGAGTAGGTTAGTTGTGCCTCCTTCGACGAGGACATATATCGTTGAAAAAAGTTGCGAGTTTTTTGCTCACCATGTTCATGATGAAAGCATTGGGGTGCTAGATCTTTGTAATCATTTGAGAATTAGTCGTAGAACACTTCAGTACAGTTTCGAAGATGTATTGGGGATGACTCCGCTCAACTACGTAAGATCTGTACGATTGAATATAGCACGAAAGCTGCTCATGTCCTCTCCCCAGGAAACAATTCAAGGCGCCGCTCTTGATGCTGGTTTCAGCCATTTGGGCCGATTCTCAAAGTATTATCAGGAGTTTTTCGGAGAGCTCCCATCTCAGACTGTTAGCAGGTTGGGCGCTCAGAGGCGCCATCATTGAAATTTATGAAATAAAAAAGCCGGCTGTTTAGAGCCGGCTTTTTTATTGGCTATCCTTAGCCTTTTGCCCCGGCCACTAGATATTGTGAATTGAAGCCAAGATCGCCATGACCTGCATCCTGAGCAATTTTGAGATCATCCGCGAGTGCCGAGATATGGCTGGCCCGCAGACCGCTTGCCTTGAGTGCGTCACGCCATTGAACGACCGCGTCCAGGTATACGTCGACAGTCGCCTGGATTGTGCTGAAATCATTGGCCTCGATTTCCTTGATGCTTTTTTGCACTTTATAGCGCAGCAGATCCAGCATCTTGTCAGCAAACTCTGAGAGCTGGCTGGCACTTACGCCCTGGGTCTTAGCGTACGCCGCTGCCTCAAGAAAACCGGCCAGGCCCACAGCGTAAAAGCTGCCAGTCATCGCGGCGTCAACGATTGGTGGGACAGTCAAGTCTTCACCGGTGTAAATCGTGCCTTGCGGTGCCATTGGTTTTACGGTTTCTGCAATTTCATCCCATACAGCTGGATCACATGCGTACTGAATCGCGGTGTATGGGCCGCCAATCAGGTCGGGGTACGAAGAGATGGCGGCGTTAATAAAAATGCCACCTCGACGCTCTACGAGTGTGCGAAAGCGCTGGCCGTCTTCTGGCATAGATGTGCTGAGATTGGCTACAAAGCGCCCGGCTAAATCTAGCGCCTCAATATTGCTTTCTATTAGCGATGCACCGCCGGCAGCGCTGCTAATAATCATGATGGTCAGGTCGCTTGCGTGCACCGCGTCAACGAAGGAAGGGGCGAGCGTCGCGCCTTGCTCTACCAAAGCCTTAGTGGCTTCGGGGCGACGATCCCAAACCGTGACTTTTCGCCCTGCAGCCAGCAGCGTGCGTGCAAGGCCGGAGCCCATCAAACCAGTGCCGATTACCGTTATTGTTTTAGTCATCATCTTATTCCTCATATGGGCGAGGAGCGCTCGCCGGGTTGCGTACACCCCAAAAGCTAAGCGCTGAACCGATAAGTGAATAGCCATTTTCGGCAACTCTACTTTTTTGCTCCTCCTTGCCGGAGAGGTCACGCCTGTTGCCAATTCTGGATAGGACGAACTGAACCCCGGATGTAGCTTGTGTCCTCCGATACCCACAATCCGTGAGGCCTGAAATGAACCAGATCCAGAAACCACAAGATGCTTATGTGCAGGTTGACGAAGTAGAATGGCAGGATTTTCCAGAGCAATTTCATACCGGCGGCGTGAAGTGGAAGCTGCTTCATGTATCTCCTGAATTTGGCATCTGGACAGTAATGTTTTTCTGTCCAAACGGCTCCATCCTGATGCCGCACATTCACCACGGGCCTGCAGAGGGCTACGTTTTCGACGGCATCCTTGAGTTGCGTGGCGGGCCGGAAAATGGTGGTGCGCTGTGTATCAAGCACGGTTTTCTGTATGAAGCTACTGGTGCTGAGCATGAAGAAACCAAGATGCTCGCGGACACCACTTTCATTCTTCAGATGGTTGGCCCAATTACCTGGAAAACCGCGGACGGAAAAGACGTTAACCAATCTTGGTCTAGCGCCCAAGATTTGTGGGAACAGCAAACTGCTGCCTGAATGCCAGCCATTTGGCTAAAACGTCTGGAGTGAACACGATGAGTATTTTATTTGTATTAACCTCCCACACGACACTCGGTGATACTGGAAAGGAAACTGGGCTGTGGCTTGAAGAGTTTCTAGCTCCTTATTACAGCTTTGTTGACGCCGGCCTCCCGGTTCGCCTTTGCTCGCCCCTGGGAGGAAATGCACCTGTAGATCCTGCTTCGGTAGAAACTCTGAAGGGCAACCCTCTATACCAGCGCTATCAGTCTGATCGCATTCTGGCAGAGCGCATGAACGGCACCGCCAAGCTTTCATCTGTATCGGCATCGGATATAAGCGCGCTTGTTTATCCAGGCGGTCATGGCCCTCTGTGGGACTTGCGCGACAATCCTCATTCTGTGGCACTGATTGAGTCGTTTATTTCGTCAGGCAAGCCCGTTGCCACAATCTGCCATGCGGGCTGCGCATTACTCGATGCTCGCAAAAGCGATGGGCGCCCCCTAGTGGAAGGCATCCAGGTGACTGCATTTAGTGACAGTGAGGAAGCCGCTGTTGGCCTCGAGAAGGTCGTTCCTTATCTCGTCGAAACTGACATGAAAGCACTTGGAGCGGTGTACTCGAAATCCGGTGATTGGGAAAGTCACGTTGTCGTCTCCGGATCGTTGATCACCGGCCAGAATCCAGCGTCTTCTCTAGGCGTGGCTGAAGCAGTGATCAAGCGCTTGAAAGCTTGAATTCCACGTCAGATTGTCACCTTTAAACCTTAAAAAAAATACTAAGGATACCGACTGTCATGAGCTTCGTTAAAACGAAAGAAGAGCTTCAGGAAATTCAACGAATTCTCTCTGAAGGTCGTTGCACCATTGAAGCCGTATCGATTGAGTTCGAGACAACCTTCGAGTTCTTACGGTCGGTACTGCCTCCTTGTTTTGATCTGCCTGAAACACCTACTGCAATCGCCAGCATTTCACGGTGGCAAAGCGAGCTGTGCGGCGAATTTGATTGCGGCATTATCTCCCTTAAATGCCGATACAAAGAGCTGGAAGGTACGACCATGCTTGTGTTGATCGTGAGCGGGGATATGCCAGTCACGATCGGTCGCGAGATGTGGGGCGAGGCAAAGAAAACAGGCATCGCCCAAGTCTACATGGATGGACATGAGGCTTACGGTTTTTGCGAGCGCAACGGCGTGCGTTTGATCGAGATTGAAGCCGAGTTTGGGGATGATCAAGGCCCTTCAAGTAGCGAAAGCTATGATTTTGAAATTAAAGCGGTGCCTCATTCTACGGGCTTTGGGCTCCAGCATGACCCAATTCTGAATTGCATGAAGAACCAGGAAAACCTACGAGTAAAGCGCGAAGGGAAGGGAACTCTGAAGCTTAGTGGTACTGCGCTGGATCCGCTTCACACTATTCCAGTCGTATCGGTTGGGACGGCTTACTACACCGAAGGTGAGTCTAGCTGGACTGTACCGCGTTTGGACGTATTGCCAGACCCTGATGCGTATCTACCTTTTATTTACGGGCAAAAATTTGACGATTTCCGTTTGTTCCGTAAACCGGCCCGATTCAATAAAGCGAACAAATGATACGGATTCAGATTATTCAAAGTACGACGCCTCTCTCACTCATTTTGCTCAGGCAGCGGTACCAGACGTTGCATCAGATTGAGCAGATACATCCAGCATGGCGGATGTCTTTTGGCGCCTGAAAGGGCGCCTTTTTTTAGCAAAAAAATGCTTGGTCAATGCATTTTAGTCATTTTGTAATTATCACAGATAACTTCGGCGACAGATTTTTGTCCTGGTCGCGAATTTACTGCTTGGCAAAGATGATCTTTTTTACTAATGGGGATACGAGTATCGAGCAATCCTGGCGTCGCCAGGTGTTTGCACGAGAATTTAGGCACTTCATAGCGGGTTACTGTATTTTCGTCCCAGATGAGGGGGGGCCTGTCGAACTACTCGCTGGAGACGCAGTGTTATTCCCCGCTCACTGCCAAGGAGTTTGGGATGTACGTGAAACGGTGCGCAAGAGTTTCGTGATCACTCCATGATTCCAGCAATTTGCCCTGCTCGCATGGCAATCCAGAGCACAACCACGTCCTCCGAGGAGTCTATTGAGCGCCCAGAAATTTCCTCTACGCGTCGGATCCTGTACACCAGCGTTTGCTTGTGCACGTTTAGTCAATCAGCGGCTTTTTGCCAAGAGCGATTCTGTTGCAGGAACACAAGTAGTGTGTGCTGAAGCTGCCCACCCTGCTGTGCGTCATAGTCGGTCAAAGTTCCAAGTACACGCCTGTGTATTCTCCGCGCCTCCTCCAAGTTCGTTGGAAGCCAAGACTGCTCATCTTGAGCATTGTTGTACATCACCAGCGGGCGCTGCTCGGTACCGTGAGCCAAAGCTAGACGTGCTTCACGCAGCGCTTCCACGGTTCTAGATGGTGTAATCAGTGGGTTACTATCCCCAATGTTGCATTTCAATGCTGCCTGGAGTTGATGTGTACTTCCACCATTGGCCAGCAACACGATCAACTCGTTCCCTTGACTCCGCACCATCGACTCCTAGGCGTCGCAGGCGCTGTCGCCAATCAATCACCGGTTCTGTCGTCGGTCTTGCAGATGCCAAGCTGGGCTGTTCAGCAGGGCAATTTAACTGCTCCAAACGATCAAGCGCAGCTTGTTCAGGAAGGCGAGATTGAATCAAGGCATCTAGCAACTCAGAGCCCAGTCTCAGCGAACGTTCGTTCTCTACCAGAAGGCGTTCAAGCTCAATTCCCAACACTGCGACGAGATGATGGAGTCGATCATAATCAATAAGGTCACCACCGGCGGCGAGGATTTCGCATGCCGTGAGCGATGGCAACGCCATTACTAATGCGTCCTCATTACCATCAGTACATTGGGTAACTGAGGAAGACACAGTTCCACGTGCGGCGAGTGTTCGTTGCCAGCTCTCGGCAACGCCACTAGACCCTCTTGCCAGGGTTCAAGCCAGCGCGAGTCGAAAAGGTAAAGGTTCGACTGAACATCGGCGGCCAAGCGCTTCAAAAGTCCTGTCAAACCTAAACTTCGCAGTCCAATGCGGGCGCTTTCGTACACCCTGGTTACCGCTCCACGTCGTTCATGCTCTTCTTGTTTACTGGCGTCTATTATTGCGCGAGTTACTGCCGAGAATGGCACCGAATAGTGGGTCATCAGTAACGGAAAACCAGATATCTATGCTTCCATTTGAAGAGAGGTGATATCAGCGGGCGCCTGCATGTTCTCGCCGATCATAAGTCCCGTAACCTTCGCTCGCACCAAGCGCTCCACATACGCTTGTTGCTCTCCAGGAGAGTGAGGAATACCGATGCCTGTTGTCATCAACAGGTCTCCCTCTCCGAGCCATTCTGTTGGATCAGTTAATTCACAGACATGAGCCCATCGCAGGCGTCGATTCGCTCCGTCAGCGCCGCTGAGAAGGCGCGTCCGGAGGCTCGAGTTGTCAATGATGTCTGGGATGCAAAATGGCATGGTCAGTCCGAGAGTGGTAGGTCTAGGTTCGCGGAGCAGTATCGATGACGCACCATAGGTTTTCCTTTGGAGGTCTGCCCTTTATACGGATGTACGAGTATGCCTCTTGAAATCATTGTTATGTCTTATTGCTTGAGTGCGCGCGCGCCCTCAAGACTAGACAGCGGCTCGTGAGCCGGCGAGGCCTAGCGGCACCATTACTTCAAAATCACGGACGATTTATGAGCACCGGAGATGATAATAATGCAAAAAGTCCTCAGTACTTCCCTTTCATTGGCTTTGGGGTGCGTCTTCACTATGCAGGCCCACGCAGACCTGACTGTTGTTTCACATGGTGGCGCTAATAAAACTGCACAGGTGAAAGCTTTTTACGAGCCATACACGCAGAAAACAGGCACTCGAATCATCGCTGATGAATTCAACGGTGAGATGGCCAAGGTTAAGGTGCAGGTCGACACGGGCAGCGTATCTTGGGATGTAGTCGAGATGGAAATGCCTGAATTGGCGCGTGCATGCGACGACGGTATGTTGGAAGAAATTGGTCAGCAACCGGCCATTTCTCAGTTGGCTACCGAGCTGCTGCCCGGTGCAGTTCAGCCTTGCGGGGTTGGTTTTTTTGTGTGGTCAACTGTGCTTGCCTACAATGCAGACAAGCTCAAGACCGCACCTACTGGCTGGGTGGATTTTTGGGATGTTGTAAAATTCCCAGGAAAACGAAGTCTGCGAAAGGGGGCAATGTATACATTAGAGTTCGCACTGATGGCCGACGGTGTTGAGCCAAAAGACGTTTATAACGTACTTAGTACTCGGGAAGGTCAAGATAGGGCTTTTGCGAAGCTCGACAAGATTAAACCCTATATTCAATGGTGGGAGGCCGGTGCTCAACCCCCTCAATATCTTGCTTCTGGCGATGTCGTAATGAGCTCTGCTTACAATGGACGCATCGCTGCAGTGCAAAACGAGAGCAATCTTCGTGTTGTCTGGAATGGGGGTATTTATGACATGGACGCTTATGCTATTCCCAAAGGCGCCCGAAACCCAGAGGAAGGCATTCGCTTCATTCAATCTGTGTTGCATACAGACGCTCAGAAAGCTTTCGCCCAGCAAATCGCCTATGGCCCAGTTAACCGGGCGGCGGTTCCGCTTGTAGATGCAGCCCGACGCAGCAATATGCCTACAGACAAGGCGAACCTGGCTCACCAAGTGGCTATGAACGCATCTTTTTGGGCAGATCATGGAGAGCAGCTGGAGCAGCGCTTCAATGCTTGGGCCGTCAAACAATAGATTGGTCAGCCCTCCACTAAGTCGCCTTCGGGCGGCTTTTTTTGATTTGTCGGCCTGAATCACAGTATCGCATTGAAAACTACCAATTTGGCAATCGATGGTCGAATTTTAGAGTTATGGCTGATCCGCGCGTAGATCCAGAATCGATGATACGTATTCCATTGGTTACGTGTATTTTA
This sequence comes from Pseudomonas sp. Lb2C2, assembly GCF_052112205.1. Lineage (NCBI taxonomy): Bacteria > Pseudomonadati > Pseudomonadota > Gammaproteobacteria > Pseudomonadales > Pseudomonadaceae > Pseudomonas > Pseudomonas sp. Lb2C2. The sequence goes on from NZ_JAUTYW010000004.1 coordinate 420,118, forward strand.
ACTTAATCTGGAATTTTAAGGCCGTAATATCCTGCAAGGAAGTCGAAGCCCAATTAGCTTCGACAGGTCACATGCTAACTACTTAGCGACGATCCATCCAAACAGTTTGGGCATTGCAAAACTCATGCACGCCAAAGTGTGATAGCTCTCGTCCAAATCCGCTTTTTTTCACCCCGCCAATTGGAACGCGTGGATCGGACGCTGAGTATCCATTGATGAACACTGCACCGGTGACCATTCTGGATGCGAGGTATTTTGCTTTTTCTACGTCTGCCGTCCAGAGACTCCCTGACAAGCCGAACTCACTATTGTTGGCCAACTCCAGAGCATGTGCGGCGTCATCCGCCACGATGAGCGACGCTACCGGGCCGAAGAGTTCCTCTTTAAACGAAGTTATTTCAGGAGTTACATCAGCAAGAATTGTAGGTTCATAATAATTTCCTTGTAGCGCACTCTTATTACCACCAAGAAGTAATTTCGCTCCTTGTTTTAACGAGGCCTGAACCTGCTGATGGAGCTCTTCGCGAAGGTCGAAGCGGGCCATTGGGCCAATATAAGTCGTATGGTCTAGAGGGTCTCCCATCTTCAGTGCAGAGACCGCAGCGACGAATTTTTTTTCAAATTTTTTCGATATGCTTTTTTCGATGATAATACGCTTTGCGGCAATGCAAACTTGGCCTGTGTTTTGAAACCGCCCAACGACTGCTGCTTTTACCGCCTCTTCAATATCCGCATCAGCTAGCACGATGAATGGATCAGATCCTCCTAATTCCAGTACGCATTTTTTCAATGCGGCACCGGCTTGAGACGCAATTGCCGATCCTGCTCTAACGCTGCCTGTAACAGCAACTGTTGCGATACGAGTGTCTTCGATGGCCTTAGATACACCTGCGGGCGGAACGTTGATGACTTCAAAGACACCCATTGGTACACCTGCCTGCCGCCAAGCATCCTGGAGCAGGTAAGCGCAGCCCATCACATTTGGAGCGTGCTTTAGTACATAAGGGTTTCCTGACAATATGATAGGGACAGCGCCTCTCATGATTTGCCAGAAAGGGAAATTCCAAGGCATCACTGCAAGAACAGCACCCAATGGTCTATACGCCACAAAGGCCTTATTGTCCTCCACCAGAGTCGGCTCAGGCTCAAGCATTTTAGGGCCTTGCTCTGCATACCATTCGCAGAGTGCCGCGCACTTTTCGACCTCTGCGAGTCCTTGCGCGACAGGTTTACCCATTTCGTTTGCAGCCATAATGGCCATTGAATCTGCTTGCTTTCGCAGCTCATCTGCCATATGCAGCAAAACGGTCACCCGTACGCTAATGTCAATGACACTCCATTCATCAAACCCTTTTTGTACACGTGTCAACGCTGCATCCAATTGACTAGCAGTTTGATAAGAATAACGACCAATTTCTTCGCCGCTTGTCGGGCATAGCGAAATGGCTGCCCCCATACTGTCAAAGTTCATCGGAATGCTCTTTAGTGGTTTGGTGTGAAGAATATTCAGAATTCCCTGGTTTTAAGGAAAAATTCTTAGAGCTAGAGGTAGGGATTCTGTCAGGTTATAAAGCCAGTATCGATGTTGGTGATTTTAGAAGCAATCAGACATTTGTATAAATAAGCGCCAGCAATTTGTGCGAAATTATAAGTTTTCTTGTCATTTTTCGAGGGTCTGTTTTTCTACTGGAGAACCTTTGACGTCTAGTGGTGATTTCTAGTGCGGCGTGAGGATTGTAAGGCTGCCGAAGTAAAATGGCGCCTAATCATGGTGGTGAGGAAGAACTGAATATTTTGGAATTGGTTATGTTAATGTGTTGTGGTAGATCATGACTGAAGTTATCAATTCTGTAGTTGAGATGTTCAAAGCTGTATTCTTGGATTAAATTACATGAGAGTGTTAAGGTGTCGGGCATTTTGCGAGCCGCCTGATTTTCAGTCTTGATACATTGATCGCAGCTAGAGTTGTAGTAGTGTTCTCTGTTTTAGGTTTGCGAATCATGAAAAACTATTTTCGTATCATTCATTTTGCTGGGGTATGACTTGCCAGTTAGTATCTGGCACCAAAGATTAACAGCGGTCTTGATCATGTCAGCGCGTACCTGTGGGGTCATGCTTGGCTGCCATTGATAGAAGAAGTTTCCTTCAATCATCGTAGCTATAAGCCCGCTGTATGTTTGAACCTCCTGTGCGCTGAGAAGAGGGTTGATAAGAGCAACCAAATATTTCATTCCGCTAAGGAAATGGTCGTATTGGTCGATCATTATTTTCCTGGTTTGATCGTCTTGAGTTGCAAGTGCACCAATTTGAAAGAATAGTCTGCTCGTCATGTCGTCCATCGTTGCTAGCATGTTCTCTCGAATGGCTAATTCAAATCGTTCGAGGGGTGATATTGAGTCGTTAAGATAAATTTCTTCGAATCTAATGACGTACCGCTCTAGTTTCGATTTTATCATTTTGATGTAGAGGTTCTCAGTGTTTCCGCAGTAGTGCTGTAAGTTGCTAAGGCTTATTCCGACTTCTTTGGCAACTTTCCGGGCTGAGAATTCAGCGTATCCATCACGAAGAAAAATTGCCGCAGCCGCATCATTGATCTCGTCAAGTTTTCGCGATCGTTTTTCGGCACGGCTATATTTTACCGGCTTATACATTTCGTTGGTTGTGCTGTTCATTCGTACAAATTGCTCTCGTGCAGGAGTTATTTGTTAAGAGTTGCTTGAATTGATGATATTGGCAAGTGTGAAAGTGAGCAATTTGAAGCAACGCATCTGGCGACTGAAAAAATAGGTCGAAGGTGCAATGTGTCATTAGAGGTTCCTGTCGTAGTGAAAGGTTACAAAATCGGTCGAGCGACCTAGTATGGCGCGTTTCCACACAGTTTCACGCCATCAACCCGTCGAAATCGCATTGGGATTCAGGTATCAAAGAGACCAAGGGTTGCTCCCGTAACATGATGATATAACTAGCTAAAATTCGCATTTATATCGCCAGTTCCGCTCTTGATAAGGGGTGTGATTACTGCCTGGCTCGTCTTTTGCTTGATGCATGTGTGTATGGGGGGGATCGACCGCCCACCGGTTGTTTTGTCAATGGGAGACCATCATGCCGATTACCTTGAATGACCTGGCCCAAACTCCAGAGCTTCGCTCGCGTATGGTAGCTGGTGAGAGGGGGGGGAATGAGTTGGTGAGCTGGGCGCACGTCTGCGAGCTGCCCGACCCCTCTGAATGGTTGGGTAAAGGCGATGTTCTCATGACCACAGGCATCGGTATTCCCGTCGATGCTTCTCAGCAGGTGTCCTACGTCCGGCGGCTTCATGCGGGGGGAGTTGCTGGGATGATGATTGGCGACAATATGAAAGCGCCTGCTTGCCTTGATGCTCTCATCGAAGAGGCTGAAAACTTAGGTTTTCCGGTACTCATGACTGAGTACGGTGTTCCTTTCTCGGCGGTAACGAAGGCGGTGATGGAGGCCTATAAGCAGCTTGAATACGCGCGACGTACTGCCATTACGAAAATCTATGAAACCGCTCGTGTCAGTATTCAGGGTATTGGTCTGCCGCACCTATTGAACTCGTTAGGCAACGATGTTGGAGCTGTACTGAATTTGGTTGAGCCCGAAACTCTGCGTCCATGGATGGCTGGGTTGCGTGAATTGCCAGACTCGCATCGTGAGATTCTGCTCCAGCGTCCTCGTTCAGTCCGAAGCCCTCCTGTCGTTCAGCGCTGTGCTGTCGAGGGGGGGGAGACAGTGCTAATGTCGGTTCCGTCATATAGAGGAGGGTTGTTAGCTGCGCATAGCGCTGAAGCACTGGATTATGGCTTGCTTCACCATATCGTTGCGGTGATCGGTATTGAGCTTGAGCGCCTAAAGGTGGAAAGAGAGACCAAGCTCCGGCTTGGTAGCGAGCTTATCGATGACCTGCTTCATAAGCGTGTACTTCCTCGCCAAGCTCAAAGCCGCCTGGAGGCGTCTAGTGTGGATGTCGAACATTTGCGTATGGCAGTATGTGAAGGGGTGACGATTTCCGTAAAGGAGATTGACCAGGCGCTGGTTCAGCAGGGTTTTGAACTGATAATTCGGGCGCAAGGTGAGGATGTCATCTTTCTATGCTGGGATGATGCGTCATTAGAGCGTTTGCAATCCACGCTTAATGTCATGATTGGCGTAAGCGAAGTTTTTAATTACCTAGATGACTTTACGAATGCGCTGCGTGAAGCTCGTCTTGCGTTAGCTCATGCCACTACTTTAATGCCATTGAGTTTCTACTCAGATGCTGGAGTAAGTGCTCCTTGGCTTCCTCAAAATCTGCACGATGCGACCGAGGCCTTCCACAAGGTGTTGGGGGGACTGGCAGAGTACGATAAAACTCAGCATGCACCTTTAATTCATACTCTTCGCACATTTCTTGAAAATAATCGGTCATGGGTTAATACCGCTCTTAAGCTTCATATTCATAAGCAAACGCTTGTTTATCGCGTTCGGCGAATTGAAGATATAACCGGCCGATCGCTTGATTCCACTGACGATGTTTCAATTTTGTGGTTTGCCTTAAAGGCAGCTGATTTGGCTGGAGCGCTTGCAAAATGTGCCGGTGGATCAGCGGCGTCAGTAATAGGCGAAGAACGATATAAAGCAGTTGGCTAGTAATGAGATTTGTTCACTTTTGAAATTCACGCCTGGCTAAGGCGTGAATTAACTCGTCTATTTTTTGCCGTTTCGTTGCATGATTTTTATGTCCTTAGAGAGGCTGGGGGGGGGCTGGTTTTTCAAAGTGTTTTTTTGTGGTTTGTTGGTGCGATAAGTTTGCTTGTACGATCGAACAGTGGGGTTGATTATTTTTTTACGTTTGAACTATTGCTCGTCAAGTGGCGGGGGCTGAATATGAGGTCACGGTTCTCGTTGAATCGGGAAAAAACAATTATTTGAACAATAGCGAGGATAATAATTATGGGCTTTGTTAAAACTCCCGAAGAAGTTAAAGAAATCCAGGCGCTTCTTTCTAAAGGGCGTTTTACCGTGGAATCCGTTTCCATCGAATTCGAAACTACTTTCGAGTTCCTTCGGAAAGTTCTGCCTCCGTGCTTTGAGTTACCCGAGAAACCGACCGCTATCGCTAACGTATCCCGCTGGCAAAGCGCCCTGTGCGGCGAGTTCGACTGCGGCGTCATCTATCTGAATTGCCGCTACAAAGAGTTCACTGGTACTACCATGCTTACCCTCTTCGTGAGCGGCGATATGCCTGTGACTATCGGTCGTGAAATGTGGGGTGAAGGCAAGAAGCTCGCTTCCTCCCAGCTGTACTTCGATGGCAACGATGCCTACGGTTACACCGAGCGCAATGGTGTTCGTTTGATCGAGATCTCTGCGGAATTTGGCCCGGAACTCGGCCCGCTGGAAGCCAGCAACTACGACTTCGAAATCAAAGCTCAGCCGCACGTCACTGGCATCGGCCTGCAGAACGACGTAGTTCTCAACTGCATGAAAACCGAAGAGTCGTACCGTAGTACTCGCGTTGGTAAGGGCACTCTGAAGCTCAACGGCTCCCAGATGGATCCGCTGGACACTATTCCGATCGTGTCTGTGGGTGAGGCCTTCTACGCAGAAGGTGCTTCCTCTTGGACTGTACCATGGTTCGATGAGTTGCCAGATCGTGACGCATATGTGCCGTTCATCTATGGTCAGAAGTACGACGATTTCCGATTCTTCCCAAAACCAAAGCGTTTTGGGGAGTAATCAGCGACTGCGCTCTTTCCACCATGCAAGAAATGAAGAATAAGTTGTAACTCGCATGCCTCGGTTATTCCGGGGTATGCGGCTCACAAGTTACTTCAGCTAACAGGTGAAACTACATCATGCCTACTAATAACCATGCGAGTGACCAGGGGAAATGGATTGCCCTGTTTCTTTGCTTCATCGCAACGGTAGCGATTTTTGTCCCCTATGTCGGTTACTCAACTCAGATCGTCACAATGATGACCGATCTGAGCATGACTTACGCGATGGTAGGCACGTTGGCATCCGCGTCAGCTGTGGCCGGCGGCATAGTGCTTCCTTTTGCGGGTATGTTGGTTGATCGCTGGGGTGCTAAGAAAATTACTGTTGTTGGGCTGTTCATATCTGCGGTTGGGCAAGTGGCTTTCGCCTATGTGCCCACCTATGATGCCATGTTGCTTTCTAGGATTTTCCTTGGTGCGGGCATTCCGCTTTTGTTCATAGGGCCTTATACGCTCGCTCTTCGTTGGTTTGAGCAGTCGGGTAAGACTGGTGTCGCAATGGGGACAATGTTGGCTACTGACGGCATTGGCACCTTGTTGGCGCTGTACGCCTACTCGCATGTCCTGAACGCCTACGGTTGGCGTGACGGGTCAGCTTTGGGTGCAATTGTGCTTGTTGTCACGATGTTTGTAGCGATCTTCTTCTTGAAGGAGCCAAAGCATTTCGCGGAGCCAGATTCAGAACCAAAATTGCAATCGGTTCTTCGAGATTTCCTCACAGCGCTGACGCATCGAAACGTTTTGGTTGCGTCTGTATTCCTCGTCGGTGTTTGGGGCTCCTATGCGGTGGCGGTCTATTGGGTTCCTACGATCCTGATGGAGGAAAACGGCTGGACTGAAAGTGATGCTGGCTTGATCGGTGCGCTTTATCCGCTGGTAGGTATGATTTGCGCGGTAAGTTTTGGGTTGCTTTCTGATCGTCTGGGTCGCAGGAAGCCACTAATGTTTATTTCTGGCCTTGGCATGACGATCGCCTTTTTTGGTTGTGCATTTGCCTTGGCAAACAAGAACTACACGCTTCTCGCGGCAATGCTTCCTATATCCGGTTTGTTTGCTTACGGTGGCATACCGTTAGCTTATTGCTTGGCGGCTGATTCTGTCGGGATCAAGCTCGCTGCAACAGCTAATGGAATCATCATGAGTATTGGGTTTCTGTTAGGTGGCGTTGTTTATCCCATTATTCTTGGGATGGTGAAAGACAACACTGGCCATTATACCGATGGCTTTATTGCAGCATCATTTTCCCTGGTCGTGCTCAATATAATCGCCGTGATATTTGCTCGCGAACACGTAGCAGCTAAACCGCATCCAGCGTTCGCATAACTCGAATTCAAAGTACAACAAAAACTTAGTAAAGTAAGCAGGAGTTAACAATGAACATTTACTACGATGGCAAGTTTGTCCAGAGCCAAGGCTCGGCTATTCCAGTTGAAAACCCGGCAACCGAAGAGATTTTTGCCGAAGTCGCTGAGGCCACCATGAGCGAGCTGGATGCAGTCGTCGCTTCTGCCTTATCTGCTCAGCGCAAATGGGCGCGCGTTGGTGCCGGCGAGCGTGCTGAACTGCTGCACACCTGTGCTGCGCGTCTACGTAAACATGCTCCTGAGCTGGCTCGCCTGCTAACCCAGGAAAGCGGCAAGCCGCTGCGCGAATCTCTCGACGAAGTCGAGTGGAGCGTTGATGCCTACCGCCACCTGGCAGAAGTGGCTCGAACCCAAGGTGGCCAGGTTGTTCAACCAAACATGCATGGTCAGATGAACTTGGTGGTGCGTGAGCCGCTGGGCGTTATTGTCAGCATTCTTCCTTTCAACTTCCCGATTCTGTTGATGACCTGGCAGGTTGCAGCGGCTCTGGCGGCGGGTAATACCTGTATCGTCAAGCCATCGGAAGTCACCCCGATGACCGCTTTGCTGCTGGCCAAGATCTTCGATCACCTGCCACCAGGCATCTTCAACGTTGTCACCTGTGGTGCCAAAGGCTCGGCCTACCTGGTTTCGCACCCTGACACTCACATGATTGCCTTCACCGGCTCGGTTCCTACCGGTCAGAAAATCATGCAGGGCGCGACTGAACGTATGAAGCCGTTGCTCCTTGAATTGGGGAGCTCTGATCCATTCATCGTCATGGATGATGCCGACTTCGATATGGCAGTGAAGGCCGCTACTTTCTCGGCTTTCCTTAACTCGGGCCAAGTCTGCACCGGTTCAGAGCGCTTCTTCATCCACGAAAAGATCTATGACGATTTCATGGATGCGTTGGTCAAATCTGTTCGCACTCTGCGCATCGGTGACCCGATGGGTGATGTTGACCTCGGCCCACTGGTCAACAAGGCTGCAGTAAACACTGTCGAAAAAGGTCTGGCGCATCTGCAAAGCTTGGGCGCTACCATCCGTCATGGTGGCACCCGTGGCGGCTTCACTCGCGGTCACTTCTTCGAGCCGACTATTGTCGAGATCACTGACCCGCTTAAACAACAGCCGCGCCATGAGCTGTTCGGCCCGCAAGCTACTTTCTGCCGTATTCGCTCTCTAGATGAGGCAATCGCGCATGCCAACAATACCGACTTCGGCCTTGGCTCTTGCATCTTCACTTCCAGCTTCGAGTCGGCCATGCGTGCTGCAACCGAGATCGATGCTGGCCACGTATGGATCAATGACCCATTGAAAGACAACGTAGCCGCTCCGTTCGGTGGCAAGAAGATGTCCGGCCTGGGTCGTGAGCTCGGTCTGGATGGCATTAATGCCTTTACTGATGTGAAGCACATTCACATGCAATTCAAGGCTGAAACTCAGGGTTGGTGGTTCCCTTACACTCGCCCAGACATTTAATCAGTCTGATGTGAGCAAGGCGACCTGTCGTGCTGAGCGGGTCGCTTATCGCTTCTCTGAATTGCCGGCCAACGACGTTGACCGGTATTTTGATTGGGAGTTTGAAGCATGAATGGACATTTAGCGCTCGCCATTGCCATATGTATGGAAGTTATTGCCACAAGTGCGCTGGCATCGATTCAAGGTTTAACAAAACCACTTCCTCTGTTGGCTGTTATCGTAGGGTATGTCTCATCTTTCTATATGCTCGCCATTGTCGTTAAGACCATTCCGATCGGTATTGCTTATGCGATATGGTCGGGTATGGGAATTGTGCTGGTTACGCTCGTGAGTGTTGTCATCTATCGCCAAAAGCCAGATATGGCGGCAATCGCGGGGATGGGGATGATTGTGGCGGGGGTTGTTACGATTCAGCTGTTCTCTTCGATGAAGCCGCATTAATCGACTGCGAGAGATGTAGTGCAGTATGGCCTGCCCTAAGGTTTGGGCAGGCTGAGTTGGGGGTCAGTGGGCTAGGAAACCACCATCTACAACAAGATCGGCGCCGGTCACGTAGGACGACTCGTCAGAAGCCAGGAACAGCACAACGTTTGATACCTCCTCAGGTTTCGCCATGCGGCCCATTGGCGTTGCATCAATGTATGCCTGCAATTCGACTTCCGCCTCATTCATGGGTGTGGCGACCATGCCAGGGCAAACCGTATTCACTCGAATGTTTTGTTTTGCTAGTTTCAGTGCAGCGCTGCGAGTCATTGTCAGCAATGCGCCTTTGGAAGCGTTGTAGGCGAAATATTCCGAATCGCCCACGAACCCTAGGATTGACGAGATGTTGACGATTGAGCCTACTCCCGCCCGCTGCATAGATGGTACGACCGCCCGCATGCCGAGGTAAACACCCGTTTGATTGACGGCAATGGTGCGATTCCAGAATTGAGGGTCTTCTATAGCAAATCCACCTGGTTGCCCTGTGACTCCGGCATTGTTCACCAGCACATTGATGTCACCCCAGCGCTCCTCAGCAGCCTGAACTGCGTCTTGCCAAGATTGCTCGCTCGTCACGTCCAGTTCGAGGTAGTGAATGGCTAGCCCATCTTCCCTTGCTTGTGCTGCCAGTTTGCGTCCTTCGTCGTGCAACACATCAGCGATGTGGACTTTTGCTCCGTGTCGGGCAAGTACCATTGCATGAGCGGCACCCATTCCACGGGTGCCACCAGTGATAAATACGTGCTTATTTGCCAGTCGCGCTTGCATAAGCTCACCATGTTTAATTGTAGTTTTACAGGGGGCCGCATTAACAATTAAATCCTGTTGTTTTGTAAATTCAATTGATCGAATGTACGGATTGGGCGTGCAGATTAGTATCTTTGCACGAGTGACGTGTGGGGAGGATTTTGCTTAGCATGGCTTCGTAAATGTAGTTCGGGGAAGTTCGCGTTTTATTTAAGTGTCGAGGGTTGTTCCCCTCGTATCAGTAGTTAATTCGGGATTTCAAAAATGAAGAACAAGAATAAATTCCCAGCACGTTGGCATGTTTGCGTAGGTGCATTCATTCTTCCAGTCGCTATGTCGCACGCTGAACAGCAATCCGATTCTGCTGGCGTTGTAGAAGGCAGCCACCTCAAGCTCCTTTCTCGCAACTACTATTGGCACCAGACCGGAGATGCAGGTAAGCAGAAGGACTGGACTCAGGGTGAAATGCTGGATTTCACATCTGGATTCACCCAGGGTGTTGTCGGCTTTGGCCTGGATGCCTTTGCTTACGGTGCTGCAAAGCTCGATGGTGGAAGCGGGCAAGTAGGCTCAATGACATTGCCTTTTCGTGATGATGGCGATCCAGCGGATAGCTACAGCAAGGCTGGCGGCAGTGTGAAATTAAGGCTGTCGAGCACAACGCTTCGGTACGGTGACCTGCAACCTCAAGTGCCTGTGTTCGCTACTGGTAACTACTACCAACTGAATCAAACTGCGACCGGTTGGATGCTCGACAGCGCTGAACTCTCCGGCCTGACCTTGGGGGGCGGTCACTTCACATCTGGTACTGGCTACATTTCGACTAATCGTGATGGTGATTTGGGGCTCGCTTATGCCGGGAAGAGTACTTCGCAAATTGACTATGCCGGCGGAGCGTACTCCTTCAATGATCAGTTGTCGGTAATGCTTTACGCGGCCCAATTCAAAGACCTTATGAATCAGTATTACTCGAATGTGAATTACATACTGCCGCTTTCGGATACTCAGGCGTTCACATTTGACTTCAATATTTATCGCAGTGTTGATTCGGGTCACGCCGAGGCGGGTGATATCAATCTCACTGCAGCATCCTTATCTGCTGCTTTCTCAACTGGCCCGCATAAGTTTTTGCTTGCGATACAGCGAAATGATGGCGACCAGCCTCAGGACTATGCTGCTATCGGCAGTACTCGGCCGGGTGTAGCTGCAGGTGTTTACAGTGGCGGTATTTATCTTGCTAACGCAACCGAAATTTCCGATTTTAATGCCCCTAACGAGCGGTCAGTTCAGGTTCGATATGATCTAGATATGTCGACTTTTGGTGTCCCCGGGGCGAAGTTTACGCTCAAGCATCTCCGAGGCTATGACATCGACGGCACCAACTTATCTGAAGATTCAGCTTACTTTGGTTTGTATGGTAAATCTGAGAAAGAGCACGAGACAAACATAATTGCTGAATACGTTGTCCAGTCAGGGCCAGCAAAAGATCTTTCGGCAAAAGTTTTCCAGTCATGGCATTCCGGAGCGCCGAGTACCGGTGGTTCCATCACCCAAACGCGGTTCTCATTAAGCTACCCACTCGAAATTTTCTAACCCCTCCAAATAATAAATGTCCGATTTAGTGCAACGGATCAGGTGGTCATGACTGTCGGCAGGCCGCCCTCTGAAGGAGTAGTAACATGAGTGAAAGTGTGAACGTTGACTCTTCACAGGGGGAACGACGTGCCACGGTTGTCGAAACGAGATCGATTGACTATGTGCCGTTGTCAGAGCGGCATGGACGCCTGGGGGATCAGGCTACCATCTGGTTTGCAGGCAGTGCTCAGTTGCTGAGTTTGGCGACCGGGGCGATGGGCATCGCTTTGGGATTGAATCTCGTCTGGACGTTGATTGGCCTCGCCCTAGGAACGTTCCTTGGGACGATTCCGGTGGCCGCGCATGCCAGCCAGGGCCCTCACCTCGGCTTGCCCCAGATGGTTCAAACACGGCCCCAGTTTGGGCGTTACGGTGCGGTGTTCATTTGGATCGTAGCGGTGCTGGTTTATTGGGGGTACGTTGTTCTGAACGTGAATTTGATGGGGGCTACCGCTCAACAATTGGGGCTTGGGACAGTGACGATTTCGGGGGTAGTCCTAGGCATCGTTTCTATTGTTGTCGCCATCTTTGGTTACAACCTACTCCACGTTGGACAGCGATACACGACTGTGGCCTTGGTTGCTGTGCTCGGTGTGTTCGTTGTGGGGCTCGCGATGGCCGGAGGATTTACATCGGGATTGCTCGCTCTTGAAGGGACGTTCTCATTCACCCCATTCTTGATGGTGACGTCTGCTGCATTGGCCTATCAGTTGTCGTGGGCGTTCTTCGTTTCTGATTATTCAAGGTATATGCCTCCTACCACGAGCCATCGTTCGATCATCACCTACACCGCAATGGGGGCCGGTTTCGGTGTGTTTAGCATGGAGGCGGTAGGGGCTATCAGTGCTGCTTTGTATCCAAAGGATGCATTGACTCAAGGTCTGCAACTGGCCGGTGACTCGATCTATCCAGGTTTTGGGGCTGTAGTTCTCGTGGTGGGAGGTATAGCGCTGCTCATTTTCAACGGCATGTGCGTTTACGGGGGCGCATTGACCCTGATCACTGCTATGGACAGCATTGTCCCGACGAATCCGAACCGCTCACTACGTATCAAGGCCATCGTCATCCTAGGTATTTCGGCAACGATAGTAGGTGTGCTGTTGCCCGACACGTTTATCAACACTACGTTCTACACAGTGCTTGCCGTTTTGGCTTATCTCATGGCGCCTTGGACTGCGGTCAATCTTGTTGATTACTTCGTAGTCCGCAAAGGCCAATACTCGGTGCGAGAAATTTTCCGGTCTGATGGAATTTATGGGAAATGGAACTGGAGAGGCATGGCAGCTTATGTAATCTCGTTTGTTGTCATGATTCCTTTCATGTACCTGCCGTTTTATCAAGGCCCAGTCGCTACTTGGTTTGGCGGTGTGGATTACGCGTTCTTTGTAGGTATTCCAGTGGGTGGGATTCTCTATTGGCTTTTTTGCAGGAGTCTCGATGTCCGAGCTGAGTTGCTGTTGATCAAGGATGCCGATGCAAATTTAGAAAGGGACGCCACACCAATTCTTTGATGGAACTTCCCAGCGGTTTGATGAATATGAAGCCGCTTCTAACATGTCATGAGAAAATAACAATGAAGACGATAGAAACCGAGAATGTCGGAGCTGACGCTGAGCGCATTGCAATTCCAGCGCAGAAAGTTTCATTAACCCGGGTGACTTTGTTGGGGCTTTCAGGACAGCAATTGGGGCCAAGCGCCGCAATCGCTGCCGGTTCTATTCCCTTATATGCGGGTTACGGTTCCTGGCTGGCCATGGCGCTCGCTCTTCTAGCTGCCCTATGCATGACGGCAGCTGTTAACGTGTTCGCCCGCAAATACGTGGTGACAGGATCGCTTCTTTCATATGTGGGCATCGCGCTCGGAAGGCTGCCTCAGCGAGTCGTAGCGGCTTCATACCTCGTTGGCTTTTTAGTGGTGTGTGCGGCTCTGTCGGCTTGCTTTGTGACGTTCAGTAGCAGTTTGCTGCATTCTCTGGGAGTGGACTTTGCTCTGGCCGGGTGGTTTCAGGCTGTTACAGCGATCGTGATTTCGCTGCTGGCAGGCATTTTGACATGGCGCGGCCTAGATGCCTCGATCTCAGTGACAGCTTGGTTGTCTTTCCTGCCGGTACCGTTGCTTGCGCTGGTAGCTATCGTCGCAGCTATGAACACGGGTGTTGATCTCAATGCCCAACTGACCCTGGACGGCGTAACGTTAACGAGTCTGGCGGAAGGCACGATTGTGGCCTTAGCCTACTTTGTAGGCTGCGACGCTTTGGCGGCATTAGCAGCTGAAACAGATGCCCCAAAAAAGAACGTTCCGCTGCTTCTGCGTAACGTACTGCTCATCACAGGTCTCAGCTTCATTGCAATTTTGATCCTGAGCGCACCTCTGATGGCGGAGCATCTGACCGCGCTTGCGAATGGGGAGTCACCGACCCAAATCTTGGCTGCAGCTGCTGGCCTTGAGTACCTGCAGATGCCAATCGATTTTCTTCTTGGTGCCGCCACATTTGCGAGTTTGGTGGCCTTTATGAATTACGGAAGTCGGGTGTTTGCCACTGCTGCTGTTGACCGTTTCATTCCTCAGGTGTTTTCCCGCATTCATCCTAAGTTTGGTTCGCCAACTGGTTCAACTGTACTAATGGGTGTTGCTGCAGCGTTTATCCCTGTTGCACTACAAGTATTGACGGAGACGCCACCGCTGCAATCTACTGCTTACTTGTCAACGCTGTATTCGCTGTTCTGGATTGCCCCATACGTGCTGCTTGGTCTTGGAGCCATTAAGGAAATAATTCGTGATGGTAGGATGGAGCCAGTTAAAATAACCGTGATTTCGATTGGTGTGTTCGTTTTTGTTGCACTCCTGGTATATAACTTTGTCGCTGATCCAGGTGGGGTATTTGGCGCGCTGCCCTATGTAATGGTGGGGCTGACAGTTGCTGCCTTCATTACGTTTAGCGTAGTGGATATGCGTAATAAAAATAAAAGTTATAGGTATGTTGCTGACGAGTAAACAGTCCGTTGTGGTCGTTACAGGCGCTGGGTCTGGCATTGGCCAGGCCACCGCCGTTGCATTCTCTAAGCAGGGCCATTTTGTAGCTGGCCTCGATCTTTCAGAGGAAGGTTTGCACAAGACGAGATCGCTCTTAGGTGATGATCGTGTGCATGCTGTGACCTTGGATGTCCGAGACGAGGTACAGGTCGCTGAGGCGTTGAAGTACGTTAGGTCGACTGGGCTCAATCTCCATGCTGTAGCTGCATGCGCAGGGGTGGAAAAAACAAGCGCGGTACACGAGCAAAGCGAAGAGGATTGGGATTTCATCGTCAATATCAACCACAAAGATGTCTGGCTGACGGCGAAGTCTGCGATGCCCATTTTCCTTAAACAAGGGAAGGGTGCGTTTGTAGCGATAGGCTCCGATGCCTCTGTGCGTGGGGCCTCTGGTTATGCGCCCTATTGCGCTTCGAAGCACGGTGTTCTTGGTCTGGTGCGCTGCCTGGCGCTGGATTATGGCCCGTCGGGCATTCGCTCGAATGCGGTGTGTCCGGGCTTTGTGCTCACGCCGATGATGGATGCTCTGCTTTCCGAGTCTAGTGATCCTGAAGCTGAAATGAAGTCCTACGCGAAGGAGGTTCCGCTGGGCTGTTTTGCCCAGCCTGATGACGTGGCCAAAGCGATATTGCACCTGGCCTCCGATGAAGTTTCATATACCAACGGTGCTATCTATTCGTTGGATGGTGGCGCAACAGCGGGCCATTTCAGTTCTGCAGTTTAAAGTTTCGTTAGGCGCACGCCATTGCACAGCTGTGTACCGCAAATGTTGACTCTTTAAAGTTGGCATTTGCGGATTTTTATTTGCTTTTATTCAAAATATGACTAACTCATATCATCGTACGAGTTGAGTCTTTATTTTCTGGCGAACTCACAATTGAATGGTTGTCTTCGTCAGTTGAAAGTAGACATACCGATAGGTTCACGTACAGGCTAATAAAAATGAAGCGTTCGCTGTGGTTGGAGGAGATTTCCTCCGAGCTGACTCCTTTGCCTTCGTTGGAAGGTAATCATGTGGCGGACGTCACCATCGTTGGTGGCGGATTCGTAGGCCTATGGACGGCGCTACAGATTGTCGAGCTAGACCCTGAGTGCAAGGTGATTATCATCGAACGTGACATCTGCGGTGGTGGTGCTTCCGGCCGCAATGGTGGCTTCGTCATGTCTTGGTGGCCAAAGATCAGCTCCTTGTCGGCGCAATGTGGCAAAGATGAAGCGGTGCGACTTGCTCGTGCTTCAGCTGCTGCAATCGGTGAAATTGAACAGTTCTGCACAGAGCATAATATCGATGCACACTTCCGCCGCGCAGGCTGGCTTTGGACTGCCACCACCAATGCCCAACGTGGTGCTTGGAAGGACGTGGTGAAAACATGCCAGCGTCTCGGCGAATCTGTGTTTCTGCCGCTCTCCAACAATGAAGTTGCTCGACGTGCCGGCTCAGGAAAGCATCTTGAGGGTGTGTTGGAGATGAGCAACGCCACTGTGCAGCCCGCCAGGCTGGTTCGTGGCATGCGCAGAGTTGCGCTAGAGAAGGGTATTAAGATTTTCGAGAATACTCCCATGATTAATTTCGAGCGTTCATCTCCCGCCGTGCTACATACGCCCAATGGTTCGATTACCGCTACCCGTGTCGTACTCGCACATAACGCTTGGTCTGCCGAGATCCCTGAGCTGCGCCGAACGATCCTTCCCGTTACGAGCACTATCGTTGCCACCGCGCCAATTCCGGATCGTTTGGAAAAAATCGGATGGACGGGGGGGGAGGCAATCACTGATTCTCAGCTGATGGTTGACTACTACCGTACCACTCAGGATGGCCGTATCGCGTTTGGTAAGGGCACCGGGATGATCAGTTTCGCCAGTCGCGTGGATGGTGGATATGACGACAATCCAAGCCTGAGTGAAGATACTGAACGCGATTTTCGACGTACCTACCCACAGCTGAACGATGTGCCAATCACTCATTCCTGGTGTGGCCCGATTGATCGTACCTACGACAGTTTGCCCGTTTTCGGTCACCTAGATGGATCACCTCACATTTTCTACGGTGTTGGCTGGAGTGGAAACGGCGTTGGCCCGAGCCGCCTTGGGGGCCGAATTCTGGCGAGTCTGGCTCTTGGACTAGACGATGAGTGGAGTCACTGCGGTCTCGTAGGGCGTGAGCCTAAGCGATTCCCACCGGAGCCGTTCCGCTATCTCGGTGGTTTGATGGTTCGTGGGGCTGTTCAGCGTAAAGAGGCCGCCGAAGCTGATGATGAAAGTCCCGCTTGGTTGGATCGAAAACTCGCAGGGCTCGCTCCGGCGGGCCTTGAAGACAAAAACCTCTGATACTGGAGTAGATGATGCCTCAACCGATTCTTCTTTCGAATGTAAAAGGTTTTCCGCTCACTGACTTTAAGCCTGTCACACAACCTGTCGGTGATTTGGTCTCCGAGACTTCTACTCATGCGGTAGAGGGGCCAAACCAGTTGTTGACTGGCATTTGGGAGTGCACACCAGGCAGGTGGCGCCGCCAGGTTCTTTCGCGTGAGTTTAGTCATTTTGTCGCTGGCCATTGCTTCTTCATTCCTGATGAAGGGGAGCCCATCGAGCTCCATGCCGGCGATGCCGTTCTGTTCCCTGAAAACTGTCATGGCGAATGGGATGTTCGTGAAACTGTTCGGAAAAGCTTTTTGATCATGCCCTGATGGGGGCATGTTCATTACCCCTAGCTTGTCTCCGGTCTTACCAACCGGAATTTTGCCGCCCACCGGGGCGGCTTTTTTTCGCAGATTTTAAGTCGGACGCTCTACAACATAGTTTTATTGGGCTGGATGCATCATCAGGGAGGAAATAATCTTTTTTCCTAGCTCATCCGATTTTTTCTGCAGCTTGTGACGCTGTAGCCGGGTGGCTTGGTACTGAAGGATTTGAAATAACAATAACGTTGCAAATGGCGGCGCCAGTTTGCTGAAAGTCAAATCATATCCTCGGGTGTCCTTGTAAGCACCCTGTTGGAGTCATGTCAGAATGAAATTTAAATCCGTACAGACATTTTTCGTTGTTCAGGCAGGGTGCGCGATGCTTTTGATCAGCGCCACGCTTCTGGGCATCAGCTACTTTACGACTGAGCGCAGCAATACATTTGTGCGCGAGTCGACTGATACTCAGACGGCTGACCGTGCGCAAGCGGAGTTAACCAGCCTTGGACAAGCGAAGGCAGTCGAGATAGGAGCCAGACTTCAATCTGCGCTTCAAGTTGCGCAACAATTAGCGGTAGTTAACATGTCGATTGGAAAAGTCGATGCTGATGGGCAACCGCTATTGAGTGTGTCTCGGGAGCAGATGTCTAACTTAACTCGTGAAACTTTGATTGCCAGTCCTCAAGCATTGAGTGTTTATGTTATATGGGAGTCAAATGCATTTGGTTCATCAGATATTCGATACGCCGGAAATAGTTCGGACGGCTATGATGGAACAGGCCGATTCATGCCTTCGTGGTATCGTAGTAAAGAGCAAGAAATTCTGGTGGAGCCGGCCCCGACAGTAGAAAGTCAAAATCGGCTACCAACCGGAGTGCGCGAAGGAGAATATTATCTTTGTGCGAAGGAGACCAAGAAAAACTGCGTAATTGACCCTGCTGCTTATAATTTAACAGATGGCAGCAAAGTTTTGTTGGCATCATTTACAGTCCCCATTTTGGTCAACGGCAAATTCGAGGGCATTACGGGCGTCGATTATGCGCTTAGCTTCATTCAGGATTTGCTAGAAACCAGTAATCACAGCATGTATGCCGGTGCGGGAAGTATGAGCTTGCTTTCCAGTAATGGGCGTTATGTGGCCAGTACTCAGGCGCCTAATAAGCTTGGTGAGCTCTCCTCAGTGTCACTGACCCCTGCTGACCTCTCGCTAGTGCAGGCCGCTGGTGATCGAGCTCCAAGATACGAAGTGGATGAAGCAAATGACACGGTGCGGTTGGTCATCCCTATCAATGTCGCTGGTACAGGGGTGTTCTGGAATCTCCTAGTGAATGTGCCTTTAAGTGTGGTCATGAGCCAGGCTAGGGAGCTTCAAGCGTCTCTGTTATCAAATACCCAGTCCAGCCTTCGTTTCATGGGAATTGGAGGTGTCTTAGTGACAGCCTTAGGAGTGTTCTTACTCTGGCTGATTAGCTTCGGAGTAGGAAGGCCTTTGAGGGAAACTGCAACCCGACTCCGTGACATCGCAGGTGGAGAGGGCGATTTGACAAGAGAGTTGAGCATAGCGCGATCAGATGAACTTGGTGACATTGGCACTGGATTCAATAGCTTTTTGAGCAAACTTCGGCTTCTGGTAAGTCAGGTTGCAGCCCTGTCGGGAGATATCGCCGATGCCTCCGAGAAAACACGAGAAAACTCCACCCTGACAGACACGAAAGTGCAGCGCCAGTTATCTGCAATCGAGCTTATTGCCACCGCCGCCCAAGAGATGACTTCAACTGCGCAAGAAGTCTCACGTAGTGCGGCGAAGGCGGCGGAAGCAGCCGGCGAGGCAGATCGCTTTGTGCAGTCCGGTCAGACGGTGGTTGAGGCTGGTACCAAGACGACGCAAAGGCTTCATGATGAGCTACTGCACGCGTCAGAGAAGGTTCAAGCTCTCGCCTCCGACAGTGAAGACATTAACCAGATTCTGAACACCATTCGATCTATCGCCGAACAGACGAACCTTCTGGCCCTCAACGCTGCAATTGAGGCTGCACGAGCCGGTGAACAGGGACGAGGGTTCGCCGTGGTCGCCGATGAGGTTCGTAACCTTGCGATGAAGACCCAGAGCTCTACCCTTGAGATCCATACGATGATCGAAAAGCTCAAGGCGGGCATTCAGGACGTAGTGCAGGCCATGGATCGCAGTAGCAAGCGCATGAGTGAGAGCGTTCGACACGCTGAAGGTACAACGACTGCCCTGAGTGCAATCACTGAGGCAGTCCTGCTGATTTCGGACATGAACATCCAGATTGCCAGCGCCGCAGAAGAACAAAGCATGGTTGCTGAAGACATTAGTAGGAACATCGAAAGCATCAGCCTTGCTGCCGTCGAGGTGGCCAAGGAGGCGGAGCATACCGCAGCGGCAAGCGAGACTATGACCCAACTGAGTGCTCAGCAAAGAAAGTTGATTCAGCAGCTCAAATATTAATCATCTGGAGCAATCTAGCGCGAACGATTTGAAGAAGTGTTAATCGCTACTGTTGCCGTATCACGAAGCGGCTCGCAGCATAACCTCATACTTTCTTACAAGTCTTTAAATCATCGTATGGTAAAGCTTTTATTTTTCATCAAAACGTATGATTGACCGTGGTCGGGGCAAAACATCTAATTCAGATACTCCATCAATAATAATTAGGGGCACTTATGAGCTACGTCTGGACTCAGCATCAGCTGGAAGAATATCGCCGTTACTACGACAATATTCGCACGCACCACTCCTATAGTTACGTAAATTTTTCGACTACAGCAGAGTTCGTTCGCAGCGTTCTCCCGCCATGCCTGGAGGTGCCCGATCAGCCCAAGGTCACAATTGGCTTCCTCTCCTTCATGGAATGGATCCATGGCGTATCCAACCGAGCGGGCCGTGATCGTGCAGCCATTGTCGGCGTAAACGCGATGTACAACGGTGTTGAAGGGAGCTACTACCTCACCGTGCTGGAAACTGAAGAGGTTAACATCGTAACGGGTCGCGAGTTCTGGGGCATGCCCAAGAAGCAGGGGTTCATCGACTACTTCGAGGACGGTAACGGTTTCCACGGTTTCGCAGGGCGTAAAAGCCATGATCTGATCTTACTCGACGCCAAGCTCGGCGAGGAGCAGGGTGGGGCTGAAGAGGCGCCCGAATACTACTTTGACATGCGTTGTGGTTTCGAGGTCAATGGCCGATCTATTCGCAACCCCGAATTGGTCATTTTCAAAAACTCAACCCAAATCAATCGATTCCGTCCGATTGTTTCTGCATATCTCGCTTTGACAGGATCTCCTTTCGATCCAGGTGTTGGGACAGTGCCGGTAGGAGAGTTCTTGGATGGTGGTCACCTCGGTGGCGAGACGTCTTACATCGTCGAGCAGGTGGTCGATCTCAGTAAGGACGGCGTGGACTATGCACCATACCTGATGGGCCGTCTTTACGACGACTGGCCTGACGTCCGCCGTTAAAAAACTGAAGCTGCTGTTGAGTTCCAGCGCACGAGTATCACGACTGACCCAGGATATATTTAATGCTCCTTAGGGTGGTCGTGGTGCTGACTATCTAGCTTTAGTGCGATGGGGTCGCTCTACATTTCCGTTTCCTTGAAGGGTGTAGGGTACAAGTGATTCTAGACAAATGGACTGGCGCCAACACAGCTGCGTGGGCGACCCCATTCCAGGAAAGCAAACCGTTTCTGCTATCGCACGTTCAACGCGCGCTTCAGATAGCCAATTATGGGACGTAGCCTAGCTCGCGGCTGATGTCTGCACTGCACGTCAATAACAATTTTTTGAACTGATCCTGCGCACCTAGGGGATCCATCACTGCGTCGGGGCCCGAAAGGTTGATCGCCGCGGTGACCACCCCCTTATGGTCTTTTATTGAAGTAGCAATTGCGGTTGAGTAATCGGATCGGTGTAGCACCCAACCACGCTGGCGGTCATTTAAGATAAGGTTCTGGAGTTCAGGGAGCGTTCGAGGCGCCGGCGAGGGATAATCGTCTAGCCTGATGTGTTGATAGAGCGCCGCTAACTCGATGTCATCCAGTGCGGTAAGTAAGATTCTTCCCATGGCTGTGCAGTGGCAAGCGATTCGCGTCCCGATGGGGATGTTGACGGAGAGGCGTTGAGCGGCAAACGCACGATATACATAGAGGCTGTCGGTCTGCTCACGAATAGTCAGATGACATGATAGTGAAGTGTGGTCTCGTAAAAGATTGAGATGCGGCATAGCCACTTCGACAATATCGCGGTTAGCCAGGTAGCTAAATCCGTCACTGATGACTCGTGCACCCAATTCGTACTGTGCGTTTATCTTATTCAAATAGCCGGTGTTGATGAGCGTGAACAATATGCGGTACACCGCCGAAGTACTGACGCCCAGCCTTTCAGATATTTCGTGGATGTTCAGACTGCGCGTTCTGGCATTGAACAGTCCTAACACACTCAGCCCCCGAGCCAGCGCGGGCACACTGTAGTCAGTCTCTTTGTTCGGTGTGTCAAGAATGGTCATCGTGGTCTCCGATTGAGAGATGAGCGAGAGTAATTCGACGGATGAAACACGAATGGTTGAGCAGATGTCCCTGCTCAACCATTCAGGCTATGGTCTACGGTGAGTTTCAGACCAACGCGTCGATGCCTAGCACCGTTCCATCGAACTCTCCCATGGCGTCCATCAATGCGCCCTTGAAATAGTCCAAAGAGGCGCGATCAAACAGGATTTGAAATATTGGCGAAGCTACCGAACCCAGATTGATCACAATCACGTTGATACGTGCTGCTGAGGTCTGTGCCACGGCACCAGGCGCAAACGCCTGCGGCCGAAGGTCGACACCGCAGAGCTTGGCCATGACCTCGGCAATGTAGACTCCGCTCAGTTGCAGCCAGCCATGACTGTCCTCGCGAGGTAGCAAGTAGTTGGCGTTGTGATCCATTTCCCAACGTGTTTCCTCGTCAGCGATGCGCTCTCCACGATCTTGCAAGCTGCCCAAGACGAGATACTCGGTTTGCGAAAGCCGCGCAACGTGGCTTCCGTCCGGCTGAGTCACTGCACGATTTGGCGAGTCCGGCAGAACGAAGCCTCGTGCCACCAAATACGCTGCGCTGTCGGTGCCGCGAAAGCCGACTCTGGGCACTTCGGTCAAATCGACCACAGCGCATCGTTGCAATGGGCTCAGCCCGATATGATTTTCTGCATTGAGGCTGGACATGTCAGAGCTCCTGTCGCTGATTTTCAGGGTCGAAGAAAGGCAGTTTCACCACGGTGGCCTGGACGACCACTCCGTCCTCGACGCGAATCGGAATCTGCTGCCCTGGAGAGCTTTGATCGAAGGCGGCATAGGCCAAGCCGATGATCTGGCCGAGAGATTGCGAATACTCGCAAGAGGTGACGTTACCGCTAATGTCCTTGCCTTTGAGCACCAGATGGCCTTCCAGCGGTTGAGGGCTAGTTTTAGGCAGCGTAAAACCGACCAGCTTGCGTTTCTGGGGCTGCGCCTCGAGGATGTCCACGGAGCGGCGCCCTACAAAGAACGGCTTGGTGCGATTGACCGCCCAGCCCATGTCGATCTCGGCCGGATGGGTCATGCCGTCCGTGTCCTGACTGATGATCACGTGGCCTTTTTCAAGCCGCAGCAGACGTTGGGTTTCCACCCCAAACGGGCGGATGTCGAATGCGTTGCCGGCTTCCATCAACGCATCCCACAGCTTCAACGCATGGCGCGCCGGAACGTGAATTTCATAGCCAAGTTCGCCGACGAAACCGACCCGCAGTAGACGTGCTTTGATGCCTGCCACCGTACCTTGACGCACGGCCAAATACGGGAATCCTTCCGCCGACAAATCCAGGGCGGTACAAACTTTTTCCAGAACTTTGCGTGAATCCGGGCCCGCCACGTTAACTGCCGAAATCGCTGCCGTGACGTTGGCGATGTCGACGTTCAGCCGCCATTGCGCATTCCACTTGAGCATCTGCTGATAGATGCGATCGACACCGCTGGTGGTGGCGGTGACGTAGAAGTGGTTTTCGCCGAAGCGTGCGCAGACGCCGTCGTCGATCACCACTCCATGTTCGTTAGTCATCAGCGCATATCGTGAGCGATCCACGGGCTGCTTGAGAAAGGCGAAGGTGTACATACGATTGAGCAACTCGGCGGCATCCGGGCCACGTACGTCCAGACCGCCGAGGGTCGAGACGTCGATAATGCCGACCTTGTTACGCACATGCATCGCTTCAGCTTGCATGCATTTGTCACGCTCGCTGGCCTTGCCGTAGTAGGCGGGGCGCTGCCAGATTCCGGCGGGAATCATCTTCGCACCAGCATCCAAATGCCGCTTATGCATTGGTGTCTGCCGGTACGGATCGAAAGCACGGCCGGCAACATGAGCAAGTTTTTCCGCTTCGAACGGTGGTCGAGCAGTGGTGACGCCGGTTTCGCTAATGCTACGTTGAGTCGAAGACGCCACCAGTCGTGCGGTCGGTAACGCAGAGTGGCGACCTTGCGACGGCCCCATACCTACCGTGGAATAGCGTTTAACCAACTGAATGTCTCGATAGCCAATTTTGGTTGCATTGATGATGTCGCGCACTTGCAGGTCTTCATCGAAATCGACGAAATCCTTCCCCTTAGGGTGCGGGAAGATCGGCCAAGGAAAGTTGACCTGAGCTTCTGCATGCATTGGCAATGGCTTGGCTGCGAGATCAAGATTGAGCGCAGTGACTATTTCTGCAGCCACATGAACTGCGTCGGACAAAACATTGTCCAGTGCGTGATAACCATGGGCGGATCCAGCAACGCTAAGGTTTTTCGGCAGGCCAGTGAGTGTGAACTCAGCCAGGTGATCGTCGTACGCTAACTTGCCGCCAGCCTGACATAACAACTGGTACACCGGCATATAGCCGCCGGACATGCACAGCAGGTCACAGTCCAGGGTCAGACCACTACTTGCCACCTGGCCTTGACCGGTGATCTTGCGAATGTCGGCACCGTTGACATGACGCATGCCTTTTTCATGCAGTGCCTCGTAAACGGTACTGCCGAGGTGGCAAGTAATTCCGCGTTTCTCCAGCGCCAGTAGCAGGGCTCGGTCGGCGGGATTCACCCGCATGTCCACCAACGCCGCTACTTCAACACCCTGCTCGTGCAGATCCAGCGCTGCAAGGTAACCGTCATCGTTACCGGTCAGAACTACGGCGCGGTTACCCGGTTTAACTGCATACAATTTCATCAATCGCTGCGCAGCACTGGTCAGCATCACACCCGGTAGATCGTTGTTGCGAAAGATTACTGGCTGATCGAACGAGCCACTGGCGATAAGGCACTGGGTCGCACGGACTTTGTACATGCGTTTGCCCTGAATCACCGGCAAGTAGTTGTCGGTGAACCAGGCGTTGCAGGTCGCCTTTTTCAGCACATGAATGTTGGCGTGGCCTTCAACGGCGCTGACAAGTTCACGACGCAGGTTTTCGGCGCGGGTACCTTCGAGATCGAAACGGGCATAGGTTAGTGAACCTCCGAGCACAGGCTGTTGCTCGATCAGCAGCACCTTCGCGCCAGAGTTGGCGGCAGTCAGTGCAGCCTGCAAACCTGCCGGGCCCGCGCCAATTACCGCCAGATCAGCAAACAGATAGGCCTTGTCGTAATACTCCGGTTGAAATTTCAGGTCGAGTACGCCCAGACCGGCCTTCTTGCGGATAATTGGTTCCCAGACTTTCCACATGCCTTTTGGTTTGTAGAACGAGCGGTAGTAAAAACCTACTGGCATGAATTTCGAGAATTTGCCGAGGTAGGCATCCTTGTCGTTGTCCAGCGAGCCGTTGAAGTTCTGCCCGGTTACCTGCACGCCATGTTCCAACAGGTAACTGTCGGCGAGCACATTGGGTTCGCTTGGCAGTTGTACCAAGGTATTGGCGTCCTGCCCTGCCATGGTCAGCGGGCCGCGAGGGCGGTGGTACTTGAACGAGCGCGACAACAGAAACCGGCCATTAGCGAGCAGGGCGCTTGCGATGCTGTCGCCCTCGAAACCCTGATACGGCTTGCCGTCGAAACTGAAGCTAAGTGGCTGATTACGGTCAATCAGCAAGCCCATGGGAGCGGGTAGGCGAATCATTGGGCGATCTCCTTGGCGGTGGCGGCGGTGAAGTCGACGCGGGTGGTGAACACGTCCTTTGGATCAAAGGTGCGCAAGATCTCGTCGCTTCCGGTGTGGCGCTCGGCCAGGAACCAGTAGCTGGAAGGGTTGTGCATCCACCATTCGCGCACCACACCCAGGGTGTCCTCGCTGTTGAATACATAGTCGGCCCACTCGGCGTCGGTACAGATCTGTGGGTCAGGCATCTGCTTGAACTCACCGCCATAGGTGAATTCGCTAATGTTGCGCGGCCCGTTGAGCGGGCAAGTCATGACTTTCATCTGTCGCTCTCCGTCAGTGGCTGGCCGCTGTCGCGCCCATTTCGTTGACTTGCTGGAAGGTGGAAAACCGCTCCAGACCAAACGGTTTTATCAGCTCCGGCACCTTGCCGCCGCTGGCGACTAGCTCGGCCATGGTCTTGCCGCAAATTGGTGTGGCCTTAAAGCCCCAAGTACCCCAGCCAGCATCGAGGTAGTAATTTTTCACCGGCGACAGGCCCATGATCGGGCTGTAGTCTGGGGTCATATCTGTTATCCCGGCCCATTGGCGCATCAACTTGGCATTGGCCAGAAATGGGAACATCTCGATAGCATGAGCTAGCAGGCTTTCTTTCAAATCCAGCGTCGAGCGTGTGTTGAACAGCGGGTAGGGATCGGAGCCGCCGCCGAACACCACTTCGCCACGACTGGTCTGTTGTACGTAGCAATGCAGGGCAGAAGAGCTCACGAGTGGGTCGAGGAAGGGCTTGAACGGTTGGGTGACCATGGCTTGCAGAGGGAATGTCTGAATAGGTGAGCGAATGCCTGCCTTTTTCATCAACTGTGAACTCATGCCCGCCACCGCCTGCACCGCACAGCCGCACTTGATGGTGCCGCGATTGGTTTTCACCGCAGTGATGGCTCCGTTCTCAATGACCAGTTCCTGCACTTCGGTGAGCTGATGAATCTCGACGCCACGCTTGGCCGCCTGTTTGGCGTATCCCCAGGCCACGGCGTCGTGTCGCGCAGTAGCGCCGTCGATGTGCCAGAGACCAGCGATCACGGGTAAGTGACCCGGATCGAGATTGAGGGTCGGTACCAGTTCACGAATTTGCTGGCGATCGATCATCTCGGTGCGACCACCGAAGTGTTTGTTGACCTCGGCGCGCTGACGGAACGAGCGGACGGTGGCATCGGTGTGCGCCAGGGTCAGTTGGCCGCGATGGGAGTACATGATGTTGAAGTCGAATTCGTTGGACAGGCTTTCGAACATCCGCACCGACTCGGCGTAGAAACGCACGCCTTCGCTGGTCAGGTAGTTGGAGCGGATCACTGCGGTATTGCGGGCTGTGTTGCCGCCGCCCAGATAGCCCTTTTCCAGCACCGCAATGTTTGTGATGCCGTGGTACTTCGACAGGTAGTAGGCGGTGGCGAGGCCATGACCGCCACCGCCGATGATCACCACGTCATAGGAGGACTTGAGCTCTTTCGGCGCAGGCAGATCCACCTCGACGGGATACTCCGAGCTGAGTCCGTATTTCAGGAGATTGAAAGGCATGCGGCCTCCGAGGAGCTGGGTTGTACATGGGCTTGCTGTTCGGCAGCAGTCACCGTGTTTTTCATCAAAAACGCGATGGTCATCGGGCCGACTCCACCAGGCACTGGGGTAATGGCCGAAACTTGGGGCAGGGCGCTGTCGAAATCGACATCGCCCACTAGACGGCTGAGGCCATCCTCATCGATGCGATTGATACCGACGTCGATGACCACCGCGCCAATCTTGAGCCAGCTAGCATCAATCATCCGTGGGCGGCCAACAGCGGCGACCACGATGTCGGCCTGACGGCATAGGGCCTTGGCGTTCACGCTGCGTGAATGCAGTATGGTGACCGAGCAATGAGCCTTGAGCAGGAGGGCGGCCATGGGTTTTCCGACAATGTTGGAGCGACCGATGACCACTGCGTGCTTGCCGCTCAGGTCTCCGCAGGCATCTTCCAGTAACTGCATGCAGCCACTGGGGGTGCAAGGCGTCAGAACGTTGCGACCCTGGCTTAGGCCGCCGACGTTTTCGCTGTGGAAGCCGTCCACATCCTTGCCCGGAGCGATGGCCTGTAAAGCTCGGGTTTCTTCGATGTGCGAGGGTAACGGTAACTGCAAAAGGATACCGTTGACGCTCTCGTCATCGTTCAACTGGGCGATGAGCTTGAGCAACTGCACCTGGGTTGTGTCGGCACTCAGGCGGTATTCAAGCGAGCGGATGCCGGCTTCTTCTGCGCGCAGAATTTTGTTGCGAACGTAGACCTGGCTGGCCGGATCCTGGCCCACCAGAATCACCGCCAACGCAGGTTCGATGCCATCGGCTTTAAGGCGTTGCACATCGGCTTTGACCAGGGTCAAAACACGATTGGCGGCCGCTTTGCCATCGATGAGTTTGGAAGTGTTCATCGGAAAATCACCGTTCTGTCCTTGTTAAGGAATACCCGGTGTTCCAGGTGGTATTTCACCGCCTTGGACAGCGCCACGGTTTCGGTGTCGCGCCCAATGGCTACTAGATCCTCTGGCAGATAGGCATGATCAACGCGCTGTACCTCTTGCTCGATGATCGGGCCTTCGTCCAGATCGCTGGTAACGTAGTGAGCGGTGGCGCCGATCAATTTGACGCCACGTTCATAAGCCTGGTGGTATGGCTTTGCGCCCTTGAACCCGGGCAGAAACGAGTGGTGAATGTTGATGGCCTTACCTGAGATCTGCTTGCAGAGATCGTCGGAAAGGATCTGCATGTAACGGGCGAGTACCACCAGATCAGTGCCGGTTTCGTCGACCACCTTCATCAGCGCGGCTTCTTGTTGAGCCTTGGTCTCCTTGGTCACCGGTAGGTAGATGAAGCGAATGCCTTCACGCTCGGCCATTGGGCGCAGGTCGAGGTGGTTGGAGACGATGGCGGTGATGTTCATGTCCATCTCGCCTTTGTGGTAGCGATACAGGAGATCGGTGAGGCAGTGGTCGAATTTGCTGACCATCAGCAGCACGCGCATAGGCTCTCGTGTGTCATGCAGTTCCCACTGCATATCAAAACCCTTGGCGACGTCATCGAAACCGGCCTTTAACTGCGCGATGTCACCGACGTGACCATCGTTGAAACGGAACACCGCACGCATGAAGAACTTGCCGCTGAATTCATCGTCGAACTGCGCCATTTCACCGATGTAGCAAGCGTTGCCTGCAAGGTATGAGGTGATCGCCGCAACGATGCCGGAGGTCGCCGGACAGCTGATTTTGAGAATGAAATGGTTCTTTTCGTGTTGCATCACATGTCCTCAGAGAAATGGCGGCAGCTGAAAGCTGATCGAAATTCAGGGGTGAAAAATGTTTTCTGATATGAATAAAAATTCCCGATGGGAATTATTTATTCCTGTGGCGGATTTATAGGTGAAAGAATCCTTCGGGTCCAGAGTTATCTGGAAACTTTTTTGCCTGTAAGGAATATTTTGCTTTGTTACTGTCTGGCGGCCGAGGCGGCCCACGCCCGCGATTCGGTTGTGGATACGCCTGGGTGGTGGTGGGAGATCAGCGTTGTAAGCGCTTTCTTGCGGGTTTGTCAGCGGGTCAGATTACTCCGCTTGCGACCCATAATTCATGATCGACAGCAGTTTAATCGGAACCCTCACCAGTTCTTCCGGGCCGTGAGGGATGTCACCGTCGAAGGTCAGGCTGTCTCCCGCCTCCATGTGATACAGCTTATTGCCATGGCGATACACGAGTTCGCCTTCCAGCAGGTGCAGGAACTCGGTGCCGGGATGAGAGAAGGTCGGGAACTCTTCGCTGGCGTCGTCCATGGTGACCATGTACGCCTCGAAGCTTTTCTTCGGCCCACGTGTGTGGTTGAGCAGATGATAGGTGTGGCCTTTCTCTGTTCCCCGACGCACCACCTCCAGCCCTTCATCACGCTTGACCAGCAGGGCGCTGCTACCTGGCTGGTCGTATTGGCTGAATAGCTTGGACATTGGCATACCCAGCACATCGCACAGACGACTCAGGTTATCGAGGCTGGTCGATACCTGGGCGTTTTCGATCTTGCTCAACATGCCCTGGCTGATACCGGCGATCCGTGCGACGTCTGAGAGTTTCAGATCCTGAGCCTGCCGCTGCCGTTTGATCTCAATGCCCAAATACTGCTCAAGCTTCAATTTCGGCTGTGTTTCGGTTGGCATATTCATTACTCGTGCACTGTTTCCGCTCAATAAAAAATATTTCGCACTGGGAATGTGCGAAATGCAGAGCTCGGTGTAAGGTGTCCGAGCCAATATTCCTCTAGAGAAATGAATATTCCCATATAAACAGAAGAAAATCTCCCAACAAAGGAGAAATGATCTTGATTCCCGACTTTGGCAAGCAGCTTGCATTCCTATTGGGAAATTAAGTTTCCCCATCGGAATATGGAGCAGAGACAAAATGTTACCAGCAGAGACCCAGCGTCTGATTGAAAAGCACGGTATCAAGTATGTGCTTGCGCAGTTCGTGGATATCCATGGTTCCGCCAAAACGAAGTCGGTACCTATCTCAGGCCTGCCGATGGTTGCAGAAGCTGGTGCTGGCTTTGCCGGGTTTGCCATCAGTGGCATGGGTATGGAGCCGCATGGCCCAGACTTCATGGCCAAGGGCGATCTGTCAACGCTAACTCCGGTGCCATGGCAACCGGGCTACGGTCGCATTGTCTGCATTGGCCACGTCAATGGCGAACCTTGGCCTTACGACAGTCGCTACGTCCTGCAGCAACAAGTAGAGCGGCTTAAAGTTAAAGGCTGGACGCTTAACACTGGTCTGGAGCCCGAGTTCAACCTGATGCGCCGGGATGCCAATGGCAAGTTGCAGTTGGTCGATGCCAGCGACAACCTGGACAAGCCTTGCTACGACTACAAAGGCCTGTCGCGCTCCAGAGAGTTTCTCGAAAAGCTCACTGAAGCGCTGCAGCCAGTGGGTTTCGACATCTATCAGATCGACCACGAAGATGCCAATGGCCAATTCGAGATCAACTACACCTACAGCGATGCCATGGAGTCGGCTGACCGTTTCACGTTCTTCCGAATGGCCGCCGGTGAGATTGCTAATGATCTGGGCATGATCTGTTCGTTCATGCCGAAGCCTGATCCGAAGCGTGCTGGCAACGGCATGCATTTCCATCTTTCTATTGCCAGCGCTGAGAGCAAAAACCTGTTCTTCGATGCCTCTGACAAGAACGGTATGGGCTTGTCGAAGTTGGCCTATCACTTTGCGGCAGGGTTGCTCGCCCATGGCCCAGCGCTTTGTGCCTTTGCTGCACCAACCGTCAACTCGTACAAGCGTCTGGTAGTCGGAAATTCGCTTTCCGGCGCTACTTGGGCGCCGGCTTTTATCGCCTTCGGCGCCAACAACCGTTCTGCCATGGTTCGTGTGCCTTACGGCCGTCTTGAATTTCGCCTCCCGGACGCTGGCTGTAATCCGTACCTGGTCAGTGCCGCGATCATCGCTGCGGGCCTGGACGGTATCGAACGGCAGTTGATGCCCGATCAGATCTGCAACGAAAACCTTTACAGCTTGGGACTGGAAGCCATTGCGGCGAAGGGCATTAAAACTTTGCCGCAGTCGCTCAAAGAAGCTTGCGATGCGCTTGAAGCTGACCCGCTGTTTGCTGAAGTGATGGGCAAGGAAATTGTCGGCGAGTTTATCAAGCTCAAGCGCATGGAGTGGGTGGAATACAGCCGCCACGTCTCGGACTGGGAAGTGAATCGCTACACCGAATTTTTCTAACCCTCTCGTTTAACCCGTTGTTTCTGATGCCCAGCCAATGGGTTGGGCATCTTCTGCCCAGGAGTTATGAATATGTGTGGAATCGTGGGTCTTTACCTGAAAAATCCTGCGCTGGAGTCCCAGCTCGGCAAGCTCTTTGAGCCAATGCTCGAAGCCATGACCGATCGTGGCCCGGATAGCGCCGGCTTTGCCATCTACGGTGATGAAGTGGGTGACGGTTGGGTCAAGTTGACGTTGCAGGCAACTACCGAAGGTTATGACTTTAAGGCGCTGATTGCAGCTCTGGAAGGCAAGCTCGGTGCGTCGCTGGACTGGTTTCAGAACGCCAGCGCCGTGGTGCTGAAGGTCAAGGCAGAAGAGTCTGTGGTGCGTGCTGCGCTGGGTGAGCTGGCCCCAAGCGTACGCATCATGAGCGCCGGCAAGAGCATCGAAATTCTCAAGGGCATGGGTTTGCCAAAAGAGATCTCCGAACGTTTTGGTTTGGGCAGCATGAAAGGTAGCCACATCATCGGTCACACCCGCATGGCCACCGAAAGCGCTGTAACCATGGAAGGCAGTCACCCGTTCTCCACTGGTGCCGATCTGTGCCTAGTGCACAACGGCTCTCTGTCAAACCACTTCCGCCTGCGTCAGGAATTGCGTCGCGAAGGGATCAACTTCGATACGGAAAACGACACCGAAGTTGCTGCCGGCTACCTGGCCTGGCGTCTGCAGCAGGGCGACTCTTTGAAGACTGCGCTGGACAGCTCGCTGGAAGCACTGGATGGCTTTTTCACCTTCGCCGTAGGCACCCGTAACGGTTTTGCGGTGATCCGAGATCCAATCGCGTGTAAGCCGGCGATCCTCGCCGAGACCGACGACTACGTTGCTATGGCCTCGGAGTACCAAGCGCTGTCGAGCCTGCCAGGTATCGAGAAAGCCAAAGTCTGGGAACCCGTTCCCGCCACCATGTACATCTGGGAACGCGAGTCGGCTTAAGGAGCACGCACATGAAAACTATCGATCTTTCCACTTCCACCGTGCGCGACCTCAACCAGGCGCTGCACGATCAAGTTAAAAATCTCGAAGAGCGAGAGTGGGTGGTGATGCATCCCAACGGTGCTCACAACCTGGCAGTTGGCGTCAACGAAGCGGTGTCCGTGGATATTCAGGGACACGCCGGTTACTACTGCGCCGGTATGAACCAAAAAGCCTCAGTCACCGTGCACGGCAACGTCGGTGTGGGTTGCGCCGAGAACATGATGTCCGGCTACGTACGAGTCAAAGGTAGCGCCTCGCAAGCAGCGGGAGCTACCGCTCATGGCGGCTTGCTGGTGATCGAAGGCGATGCCGGTGCGCGCTGCGGCATCTCCATGAAAGGCATCGATATCGTGGTAGGCGGCAGCATCGGTCACATGAGCTGCTTCATGGGCCAGGCCGGGCGACTGGTTGTCTGCGGAGACGCGGGCGATGCGCTGGGCGACTCACTGTACGAGACCAAAATCTTCGTCAAAGGCAAAGTCGAATCACTGGGTTCGGACTGCATCGAGAAAGAGATGCGCGCCGAGCATATCGAGGAGTTGCAAGAACTACTCAATCGCGCCGGATTCAACGAAAAAGCGTCGGACTTCAAGCGCTACGGTTCGGCCCGTCAGCTGTACAACTTCAAAGTCGATAACGCCTCCGCGTACTGATTCAGGAGCAAGACCATGAGCGATTCCACTACTCCAAAAGCCCCGGTACTGCGCGAGTCGGCCACTTTCGATCGCCTGACCATCCAGGAAATCCAGCGGGCCGCCGAAACCGGCATCTATGACATTCGCGGCGGCGGCACCAAGCGCAAGCTACCGCACTTCGATGACTTGTTGTTGCTGGGTGCGAGCGTTTCCCGTTACCCCTTGGAAGGCTACCGCGAGAAGTGCGGCACCGATGTGATTCTCGGCAATCGATTCGCCAAGAAGCCGATCCACCTCAAGATTCCAGTGACCATCGCGGGCATGAGCTTTGGTGCGCTGTCGGCCAACGCAAAGGAAGCCCTGGGCCGTGGCGCGACCATTGCGGGCACGAGCACCACCACCGGTGACGGCGGCATGACCCCGGAAGAGCGCGGTCAGTCGCAACATCTGGTCTATCAGTACCTGCCTTCGCGTTACGGCATGAACCCGGATGACCTGCGCAAAGCCGATGCCATTGAAATTGTGTTGGGTCAGGGTGCTAAACCGGGTGGAGGCGGCATGCTGCTGGGCATGAAAGTGACCGAGCGTGTCGCGGGCATGCGAACTTTGCCAATCGGCGTCGATCAGCGTTCCGCTTGCCGTCACCCCGACTGGACAGGGCCTGACGACCTGGCGATCAAGATTGCCGAGATCCGTGAAATCACCGATTGGGAAAAACCGATTTACGTGAAGATCGGTGCTAGCCGCCCTTACTACGACGTCAAGTTGGCGGTGAAGGCCGGTGCCGATGTGATCGTGCTCGATGGCATGCAGGGTGGTACTGCGGCAACTCAGGAAGTGTTTATTGAACACGTTGGCATCCCGATTCTGCCAGCCATCCCGCAGGCAGTGCAGGCACTGCAGGAAATGGGCATGCACCGCAAAGTGCAGCTGATCGTCTCCGGCGGTATCCGCAACGGTGCCGACGTGGCCAAGGCCATGGCGCTTGGCGCTGATGCAGTGGCAATCGGCACAGCGGCATTGATCGCCCTCGGCGACAATCATCCGCGCCTCGACGAGGAGCTGAAGAAGATCGGTTCGGCGGCCGGATTCTATGACGATTGGCAGAACGGCCGTGACCCGGCAGGTATCACCACCCAAGACCCGGAACTATCGAAACGGCTCGACCCGGTCGAGGGCGGACGCAGATTGGCCAACTATTTGCGCGTATTGGTGCTTGAAGCACAGACCATGGCGCGCGCCTGCGGTAAATCTCATCTGCATAACCTCGATCCCGAGGATCTGGTGGCATTGACTGTGGAATCGGCAGCGATGGCCCGAGTGCCGCTGGCAGGAACCTCGTGGATTCCAGGTAAGTAGTACTAAGACCCTAACCACCTCTGAGCGCGCTCGCCTGCGATAGGAATTTGTCGCTGGTGAGTGCGCTTTTACAAATGCTTCGACTTCTAGTTACTTCCTCGAAGAGGCCATCAAGGCCCGTCACTTCTACCTCGCTTTCTGCCAGACACTTTTCCATTCATTGCAGGAGCTTCGAAAATGGTAAACCGTCTACTCGGCAAATCCCTTCTTGCATTACTTGCGCTCGGCGCCCTCATTCCTCTGGCCCAGGCTGCCGATGCACCAACGCTTAACACCGGCAGTACCGCTTGGATGGTCACGGCGGCAGTGCTGGTGCTGTTCATGTGTCTCCCGGGCCTTGCGTTGTTTTACGGCGGTCTGGTGCGGGCCAAGAATATGTTGTCACTGTTCACTCAGTGCTTCGGTATCGCTGGACTGGTCGGCGTATTGTGGGTGATCTATGGCTACAGCATGGTGGTCGACACCACCAACATGGTTGAGGGCGAGGTCAGCTTCAATAGTTTCGTCGGTGGCTTGAGTCGTGCGTTTCTGTCAGGCATGACGCCAGAAAGCCTGGTGGGCGAAATCCCCGAGGGTGTGTTCGTGACCTTCCAGATGACCTTCGCGATCATCACTCCGGCACTGATTGCCGGTGCCTTCGCCGAGCGCATGAAATTCTCCGCTGCGCTGCTGTTTATGGCGATATGGTTCACCCTGGTCTACGCGCCCGTGGCGCACATGGTTTGGGGCGGGGCGGGCGCCTTGATGCATAACTGGGGAGTGCTGGACTTCGCTGGCGGCACCGCAGTGCATATCAACGCTGGCGTCGCAGCATTGGCAGCATGCTTGATGCTGGGCAAGCGTAAAGGATACGAAAACTCGCCGATGCCAGCGCATAATCTCAGCCTGACCATGGTCGGTGCAGCAATGCTTTGGGTCGGCTGGTTCGGCTTTAACATCGGCTCTGGTGGCGGGTTAAACGGACTGTCGGGCACCGTCATGCTCAACACTCAACTGGGCGCCTGTGCCGGTATTCTCGGCTGGATGTTCACTGAGTGGTTCAGGGTCGGAAAACCGAGTGCACTAGGTCTGGCAAGCGGTGCCTTGGCCGGCCTAGTCGGCATTACACCCGCGTGTGCGTATGTCGGCGTCGGCGGTGCTCTGGCAATCGGTCTGTTGTGTGGCGTGTTCTGTTACCTGAGTGTCACGGTGCTGAAGAAACGCTTTGGCTATGACGACAGCCTAGATGTGTTTGGCCTGCACGGCATCGGTGGCATGATCGGCGCCGTATTGACCGGTGTATTTTGCGTCCCGTCGCTTGGCGGTCTAGTCGAAGGCGTGACTATGGGTGGCCAAGTGGTCGCGCAAATGAAAGGCGTGTTGTTCACTACGGTTTATTGCTTTGCGGTTAGCTGCATCATTCTGAAGTTGGTCAACGCGGTGATTGGCTTGCGCGCGGATGAGCATGTCGAAGAGATAGGCCTGGACTTGGCCGAGCATAATGAGAGCGCTTACAACTATCTATAATCGTTCGCCGGACTATAGGTGAGTTCAAATCAGTGCCAGTCGTGGCAAGTGGGGTGTCACGGTCGAGCACCTGGAATCGGACCTTGCCTTCGGCCTGAGGAGGTTTGGGTTTGCGTTGCCGTTGTTTTCCCGATCCCGATTTGGCCCAGTGGCCACGGCCAGGGAGAGGGATGCCGGCTTTGCGGCAAGTTTTGGCGACGGCGACGTCGGAAACACCAATGTCGTGGGACAACTTGATCATGGGCATTCGCCATAGTTTTCCGAACAGATCCGCAACGGTGAAGCTGACGAATGTGTGCATGCGGCCTGTCACCTTTGTTCATCGCGAATGTAAGGTCAAAACACCGGTTGTCGCGGATGTTAAACTCCGCGGAGCACAAGGTGTAACCGCCTTATAAGGGAGCCCGCTCTGACGCATCGTTCGCTAGAAAAGACAACATCGACTCGTTTGGTATGTGCTCGTAAGTTGAGGACAGAACGGCACTGAGTCGATCGCCTAACAGGTTCCAGGCGTTTTTCTTCTCGTCGGCATAGTCGTGATGCAAGTAATGGCGTCTCACCCGAGAGCCGGCCAGCACATGATTTTGGCAGCGATCAATGACATCCAGGCTGACTCCCAAGGCCTGCATCATGGTCGCGCCCGTGCGGCGCAGGTCATGCGGTGTCCAGTCACCGTTCTGGCCGTCGGCAAGCACCAGCGTATCGTCGTGACGCCGTCTTGAGAGGGCCTTGCGGTTTTTGAACCGGGCCTGGCGATCGCCGACCTGTTTGCTCACCACTTTCACGTCCACATGCCCATCATCCTGCTTGTTCGGAAAGCACCACAGGGAGTCTCCCGTCAGGGTCTTGAGTTCCTGAAAGAAATGCAAGGCGAAGGAGGAGAGGAAGATATGGTGGTCCTGTTTCTTGCCGCGGGTGCCTTTGACGTTTTCGCTGGGGAGGAACCAGGTTTGCTGGTCCAGATCGACATTTTTCCATTCGGCCTGCAGCAATTCACCAATTCGGCACAGCGTGCCCAGGCTAATCCAGAGCGCGAGCTGCGTTTCCTTCTTTAGCGGACGAATGCCGTCGTATTTTTGGCCCGCGGGGAGGGCGTCGTAATCGGCGGTCATTTGCTGGAAACGGTTGTGCAGTTCCAACAGCTCCGCCGGGGAAAGGATACGGCTTCTTTCCGCCTCGTAGTCGGCGGGGATCAGAGGGGAGATGTCGACCAACTCAGTCGGATCGCCCTCGATCAATAAGTTCCGCCAGGGCTGACGCTTTCTAGCCCAGCTAAACATCTGGGTGAGGTCGGCGAAGAAACTGATGGCTTGCCGGTGAGCGCCGCGGTTGACCACGGTGCGGATCAGCGCCCGAATATCGTGTTCGGAAACATTGTTCACTGCTGTCCTGCCGAGTACTGGCAAAAGGTCCTTGTTAAAGCGTCGTTGCAACTCGGCATTGCCGTCTTTTCGCGCCACGCCATCCAACAGCCAGGCCTTGGCCAGATCCTGGACGGTCAGCGTTTGCACCTTCGTCGTTTTTACTTGTTCGGCCTCGACGTTAGCCGCGGTATAGGCCTGTGCCTTGGCGGTTTTCTTGTGCTCGTTGGGATTGATCTGCTCATCAATGAGCGCACGGGCCTGGTTACGGGCCTTGCGGATGTCGGTCAGGGATTTGCGCGGCCAGGTGCCGCAGGCGTACTCTTTGTTCTGCTCGCCCCAGCGATAGCGATAGAAAAAGCTGACCGACACGCCGTCCTTACGCAGGGAGATTCGGCCGGCGAGATTGCCATCTTCCCGGAGGATGCGGCCGGCATCTTCAGCGGTCAGCGACTCGAGTTCTTTGATGGTGATTTTGGCCATAAAATGGGTTCCCCCTACTTTTACCCCCACAAAAACGTCGGCTCTTGATGGACGTTACTGGACTCTCGTAGAGCAGAACACCGCTGGAGCTCAAGTAAATACTAGCTTAGAAAAATCCACAGTAAAATTTTGGAGTCTTTCAAGAAGTATGAAAAAGGAGATGGGGTGCTAGGGGTCGAGTGTTCGAATCACTCCGTCCCGACCATATAATTCAAGGGGTTGCGAGATTCTATCTCGCGACCCCTTTTTATTTTTAGGTGTTTTTACCCCTACAAAAGCTCTGGCTCTTGGTGGAATCTTCAGCTGATACAAAGGTCATGGCGCGAGGAGAGTGCCTCGCTGTGTCCTGGTCGCTCGAGCAGAAGGGGACGACCGTTAAAGAGCCTTTTCCGGCGCCGGTTGGTCGTTGGGTTGGGCGATGATTGTTTTGAGTTCTGCGCTCATGGGGAATTTGAGATTCAAGCCTTTGGGAGGGATGGGCTGAGTAAACCATTTATCGTAGATGGCGTTGATTTCGCCCGAGACGAAAAGTGACTTGATCGAGTCATCCACGACTTTTTTGAGATCCGGATCACCCCGACGCATGGTGCAACCATAAATTTCGTTGGATTGCGGGGTGCCGGTCACCACCCAATCTTCCGGTTTCTTTGCCTTGGCCATCTCGCCCGCCAGCAATGCATCGTCCTGCATAAACGCAATGGCGCGGCCGGACTCGAGCATTTGGTAAGACTCACCAATGTCTTTGGCAGAGATGACGTTCATGTTCATCTTTTTCTCGGCATTCATGACCTTGAGCATCCGCTCGGCAGTGCTGCCAGCAGTGGTCACTACGTTCTTGCCATTGAGATGGTCAAAGTCTTTGTAGGTCGAATCCTTTCGGACCAACAGTCGGGTGCTGGCTTCGAAGATGCCGACTGAAAATTCGACTTGCTGCGCCCTCTCTGCGGTATTGGTTGTAGAACCGCACTCCAGATCGACAGTACCGTTTTGCACAAGCGGGATGCGCGTTTGTGACGTCACCAGGTTGTACCGTACGTTCAGCTCGGGCATCTCAAGTTCCTGCTTGATAGCGTCGACAATTTTCAATTGGATATCATGGGAGTAGCCAACTGGTTTGCCGGAAGCATCGGCGATGTAGGAGAACGGAATTGAAGAGTCTCGGTGCCCCAGGGTTATGGTCCCCGAGTTCTTGATTTTTTTAAGTGTACCGGTAAGTTCGGCAGCCATCGCTGGCGTGAAGGTTAACGCCGCAGTCAGAGTAGCGCCCAGCATTGCAGGGAAGACTCGCATCAAAAGCTCCTCATAAGGGTGGGGCGAGTCTTTTTCTGACTCGCCCATCTTTGGCTCAGCGGACGTTTTCGCTGGGCTTGGCGACTTGCTTGATGTTAGTGACGGTCCAGCCAGACGGTCTGTGCATTACAGAACTCGCGCACACCGAAATGCGACAGTTCACGGCCAAAACCGCTTTTCTTTACGCCGCCGAAAGTGACGCGTGGGTCGGTTGCGCAATAGCCATTGATGAATACGCCTCCGGTTTCCAGTTCGCCCGCCAGCTTCTGGGCCAGTTCGACATTGCGTGTGTAGATGGTCGAGGCAAGCCCGAACTCACTGTCGTTGGCCAGTTCCAGTGCGTGTGCTGCGTCCCGCGCGGTGATGATCGATGCCACGGGCCCAAACAATTCCTGTTTGAATGAGGTCATCTGGTCGGTGACATCACCAAATACCGTAGGCTCGTAGTAGTTGCCAGGGCCTTCGGCTTTTCTGCCTCCCAACAACAAGGTCGCACCTTCTTCCAGGGTATCCCGGACCTGACGATCCAGTTCATCGCGCAGATCAAAACGGGCCATGGGTCCGATGTAAGTGTCTGTGGCCAGTG
Source organism: Pseudomonas sp. Lb2C2 (assembly GCF_052112205.1). Lineage (NCBI taxonomy): Bacteria > Pseudomonadati > Pseudomonadota > Gammaproteobacteria > Pseudomonadales > Pseudomonadaceae > Pseudomonas > Pseudomonas sp. Lb2C2. The sequence goes on from NZ_JAUTYW010000004.1 coordinate 459,450, forward strand.
GATCGCCAATGACCAACTTGCAGGTGGACTCGACAAACTTGCGGGTAAACTCCTCGACAACGCCTTGCTCGACAATCAGGCGTTTGGCAGCCGCGCAGACTTGTCCGGTGTTTTGATAGCGGCCAATCACAGCGGCTTTGACGGCTTCGTCTAGGTCGGCGTCGTTGAGCACAATGAATGGATCTGAGCCACCCAGTTCCAACACGCACTTCTTCAAGGCTGCACCCGCCTGCGCGCCAATAGCCATGCCAGCTCGAACACTGCCTGTGAGCGTCACTGCTGCGATGCGAGGATCTGCTATCGCAGTTGAGACACCGTCGGGCGTGACATTGATGACTTCGAACACACCATCAGCAAAGCCGGCGCGCTTGAACGCGTCTTGCAGCAGATAGGCGCATCCCATCACGTTCGGCGCATGTTTGAGGACGTAGGTATTGCCGGCAATCAACGCCGGGACGGCGCCGCGCAGCACCTGCCAGACGGGAAAGTTCCACGGCATCACGGCGAGAATCGGGCCCAGTGGGCGATATTCAATTCGTGCCTTTCCGCCCTCAACCTGTGTGGGTTCGGCAGTCAGCATGGCGGGGCCGTGTTTGGCGTACCACTCACAGAGCTGCGCACACTTTTCAATCTCACCGCGCGCCTGAGTGTTGGGTTTGCCCATCTCTTGAGTGATCATCTTCGCCATCGTTTCTGCGTTGTCGCGCAATGCCCTTGCCAAAGCGATGAGTGCTTGCGAACGCATTTCGACGGGTTGGCTACGCCAGGTGTAAAACCCTGTAATCGCACGTGACAGTGACGCCTCCAGTTCCGCTGCGGATTCGAAGGGGTAGTGGCCGATCTGCTCACCATTGGTGGGGTTGATTGAAATGGCATGGGTAAGGCTGGAAACGTTAGTCATGACACCGTCCTGTAGGATGGGAATGGATGCATAGCTTCTAAGCAACAGCGCCGGTGTTGAATCAGATCGCGCGAGCCAAAATGGATTGGGCGCGACCAATGACCGGCGCATCGACCATTTGCCCATCCAGCACGAAAACGCCTTCACCTGAACGAGCGGCTTCGATAATGCGTTGCGCCCAGTGCAATTCTTCTTGGCTTGGTTTTAGCGCCTGATGAATGATCGCGACTTGGGTTGGATGGATACACAGCGCGCCACCAAAGCCCATGTCGCGTGCAAAATGAACAGCACGTAGCAGCCCTGCGGTGTCCTGGATCGACGGAAATACCCCATCCAACGCTGGAGCGAGCGCGGCAACCCGGGTGGCAAGCAAAACGGCGTAGCGCGCATGGCTAAGGATTTCTTCAGCGGCAGGGCTGCCAGTAGACAGGTTCAGGTCCAGACCCAGATCCAGGCTACCAAACGACAAGCGCTCAACGCCTTGAGTGCCGGCAATTTCGTTGAGTGCTGACAAGCCCTTCGCGCTCTCGATGATTGGCCAAATCGGTTTTTCGGTACCGGCAGCTGTGGTGACCTGTTTCGCGCTTTCTGCTTTGGGCAGCAGAATTCCGATAACGCCGGCGTGGCGTCGGCAAAGATCCAGATCTGCAACATGCGCCCAGTGATCTGGGGCATTCACTCGGACCAGAATCCGTGCATCCGAGGCTTCGGTCAGGAACGCGTCGAGATTACCCCTCGCCTGCTCCTTGAGGTTTTCTTGCACGGCATCTTCCAAGTCAACGATGACCCGATCCGCCCCGGTGGCAATAGCTTTTGAGATGCGCTCTGGTCGAGTGGCCGGCACAAACAGGGCGGAGCGAACAATTGATTTGCTCATGGCGTTGCTCCATTGCTGAACTCGATCTCTCCGATCTGTGCTGTGCCGTCCTGATTGCCAGCCCAGACCTGTGCCTTGCCGTTTTCGATTAGACGTCCGCCCACCTCGAAAGGCTGAGGCGAAATCAGAGGTCGTACTCCGCGGAATGCGAAACGCTCCAGGCGCGCAGTTGGATGCGCTTTGGTAAAGGCACGTAAATTCAACGTGGCGATCAATGGACCATGTACCACCAGCCCCGGATAACCTTCGGTCTCTGTCACATACGGCCAGTCATAGTGAATACGATGACCATTGAAGGTCACTGCGGAATAGCGAAACAGCAGGGTTGGAGTGGGCTCTATCCGTTCCTGCCATTGGCCTTCAGGTAGCTTTTCGGTACCGTTCAGTTTGGGCGGGGAAGGTTCACGGTAAACAATGTCCTGATCGTCTTGTAGGGCGCGTTTGCCGTCCTGGAAAAACTCATGGCGTACTGTGACGAACAATAAGGAACCCGTGCGACCGTGCTTCTCCTCGACGTTGAGGATGGTCGATACACAGCTCACTTCAGCATCCACTTTTAATGGCTTGAAAAACTCAATTCGGCTTCCCGCCCACATGCGATTGCGGTTATGGGCCGGCGGCAAAAATCCCCCAAGCGCTGGATGGCCGTCCGGCCCCAGTTCGCTGGCACCCACCGGCTCCTGAAAAAATGCCCAGTGCCACAGGGGCGGCAGCGGCTCACCGGGTTGTGGTGCCGACTCGCCCAATGTCGCGGCAATGCGTCTGACCAGAGTGAAACTGATCCGGTCCTGGCTTTCCTGACGTCGTCCAATCCAGGCGGAAAAATCGGAACTGCTGCTCATATTCTTTGCTCCAATCGGTCAGTGATCAAGCCAGGGTGGCCATTTCTGGAATCGCTTCAAAAAGATCCGCCACCAGGCCGTAATCGGCCACCTGGAAGATCGGCGCTTCTTCGTCCTTGTTGATCGCAACGATCACTTTGGAGTCTTTCATGCCGGCCAGGTGCTGGATCGCGCCGGAGATACCGACCGCGATGTACAGCTGTGGAGCAACGATCTTGCCGGTCTGACCGACCTGCATGTCGTTCGGTACAAAACCTGCGTCGACCGCGGCACGCGAAGCACCGACGGCAGCGCCCAGCTTGTCGGCCAGGGCGTACAGGTGTTTGAAGTTGTCGCCGTTCTGCATGCCGCGGCCGCCGGAAACGACGATCTTGGCAGCGGTCAGTTCCGGACGATCGGACTTGGCCAGTTCTTCGCCGACGAAGCTGGAGATGCCAGCGTCGTGAGCAGCAGCAACCGCTTCAACAGCAGCCGAACCACCTTCAGCGGCAACCGGGTCGAAACCGGTGGCACGCACGGTGATCACTTTCACTGCAGCGCTCGATTGAACGGTAGCGATGGCGTTACCCGCGTAGATCGGACGCTTGAAAGTGTCGGCGCTTTCTACCGAGATGATCTCGGAGATCTGGTCAACGTCCAGTGCAGCGGCAACGCGCGGCAGGATGTTTTTGCCGTTGGAAGTGGCGGCAGCCAGGATGTGGCTGTAGCCATTGCCCAACTCTGCGACCAGAGGAGCGACGTTTTCCGGTAGTTGGTGAGCGTAGGCAGCGTTATCAGCGACCAATACTTTGCTCACGCCAGCCACTTGCGCAGCGGCTTCAGCCACGGCGCAAGCGCCCTGGCCTGCAACCAGAACGTGGATGTCACCGCCAATCTTGGCAGCGGCAGCAACGGTGTTCAGTGTGGCCGGGGCCAGCACTTTGTTGTCGTGTTCAGCAATAACCAAGATAGTCATTTAGATTACCTTCGCTTCGTTTTTCAGTTTCTCGACCAGTTCAGCCACCGACTTGACCTTGATACCCGCGCTGCGTGCAGCAGGCGCTTCGACTTTCAGAGTCTTGTTGGTGGAGGCGGTGGAAACGCCCAAAGCGTCCGGAGTCAGCACTTCGAGAGGCTTCTTCTTGGCTTTCATGATGTTTGGCAGGGACGCGTAGCGCGGCTCGTTCAAACGCAGGTCGGTGGTGACGATGGCCGGCAGTTTCAAGGAAACTGTCTGCGCGCCGCCGTCGATTTCGCGGGTTACAGCAACGCTGTCGCCGCTGATTTCGACTTTCGAAGCGAATGTGCCCTGACCGTAACCGCTCAATGCAGCGAGCATCTGGCCAGTCTGGTTGTTGTCGCTGTCGATGGCTTGTTTGCCAAGGATCACCAGTTGAGGCTGTTCCTTGTCGACAACCGCTTTCAACAGTTTGGCAACGGCCAGGGAAGTCAGATCTTCGGCGGATTCGACGAGGATGGCGCGGTCGGCACCCAGAGCCAGCGCGGTGCGCAGTTGCTCTTGAGCGGTGGACGGGCCGATGGAGACGACAACGATTTCGGTCGCAACACCCTTTTCTTTCAGGCGTACGGCTTCTTCCACTGCGATTTCGCAGAACGGGTTCATCGACATCTTGACGTTGGCAAGATCGACACCGGAATTGTCCGCTTTGACGCGAACTTTCACGTTGTAGTCGACCACTCGTTTCACAGCTACCAGGATCTTCATTGGGCAGTGTTCTCTCAAAAACTTTGATCGTTTCAGGCAGGCTTTTTGTTTTCAGCTCAAGGCTAAATCGCCCCGGCTGCGCGCATTTGTTCAATACGATCCTTACCCAGCCCCAATTCCCTGAGCACCTGTTCGGTGTGCTGGCCGAGGCCTGGTACTGCATCCATACGTGGCTCGAATGCGCTGTTGCTGCCTGGAGGTATCAAGCTAGGAACCGTGCCAGCAGAGGTTTCGACTTCCCGCCAGCGATCACGCGCCTGAAGTTGCGGATGGTCCCAAACACCTTGCATGTCATTGACCCGAGCATTAGCAATTTGCGCATGCTCCAACCGATCAAACACGGCATCGAAATTGAGTGTGGAGAACGATTCAACGATGAGTGCCCGCAGCGCCTGGCGGTTTTCGACGCGCTTGAAGTTGGCAGAGAAGCGTTCGTCTTTCGCTAGTTCAGGAGTAAGCAGTACCTTGTCGCAAAACAGCTGCCACTCTCGCTCGTTCTGCAAACCCAGCATTACTGTGGTGCCGTCACCGATGGGGAAGGGACCATAGGGGTAAATCGTGGCGTGGGCGGCGCCGGCGCGAGGGGGAGGTGTAGCGCCATCGTAGGCGTAGTACATCGGGTAGTTCATCCACTCGACCAGGCTTTCCAGCATCGACACATCGAGGTGGCTACCTTCGCCAGTGCGTCCACGCAACAGCAAGGCAGACAGAATTCCGGTGTAGGCGTACATGCCGGCCGCGATGTCAGCAATCGAGCAACCGGCCTTGGCCATTTCTTCTTCACCCGGTCCGCCGGTGACCGACAGGAATCCGCCTTCGCTCTGGATCAACAGGTCATAAGCTTTTTTCTTTTCATAGGGGCCGCCTGCGCCGTAGCCTGAAATGTCACAGACAATCAGGCGTGGAAATCGCTGATGCAAAGCCTCAAATGACAGTCCCATTCGTGCTGTCGCACCCGGCGCCAGGTTCTGCACCAGGACATCGGCAGTGGCCAGCAAACTGTCCAGCACCTCGGTGGCCGAATCTTGTTTCAGATCGAGGGTCAGGCTTTCTTTCGAGCGATTGGTCCAGACGAAGTGTGAGGCGAGACCGTTGACGCGTTGGTCGTAACCTCTGGCGAAGTCCCCCGTGCCTGGTCGTTCGACCTTGATCACACGCGCACCAAGGTCGGCCAATTGTCGGGTGCAGAAGGGCGCTGCAATCGCATGCTCCAGGCTGACGACGGTAATGCCATCGAGGGGACGGATGCCTTTGGGTTGGCTCATGATTATTATCTCTCTTGTCATGGCTCCCCAGTCGCTCCGGCTTAAGCCGACGCACTGGGCTTTACGCTGTTCCTTTAGAAGGAGCGCGGCAGTTCGAGCAGGTGTTCGGCAACGTACGACAGGATCAGGTTGGTGGAGATGGGAGCAACCTGATACAGACGGGTTTCACGGAATTTGCGTTCGACGTCGTACTCGCAGGCAAAACCAAAACCGCCGTGGGTCTGCAAGCAAGCATTCGCGGCTTCCCAAGAGGCTTTCGCCGCCAGGTACTTGGCCATGTTGGCGCTGGCCCCGGCGTTGATGCCGCTGTCGTATTCCTCGCAAGCACGCCAGCGCATCAGGTCAGCCGCTTCGATTTCAATGTGTGCTTCAGCGATGGGGAACTGCACGCCTTGGTTCTGCCCGATAGGGCGACCGAACACGACGCGATCACGCGCATAGGCGCTGGCTTTTTCGATAAACCAGCGACCGTCGCCAATGCATTCGGCGGCGATCAGTGTGCGCTCGGCGTTCAGGCCATCCAGGATGTAGCGGAAACCTTTGCCTTCCTCGCCGATGAGGCTATCGGCAGGAATTTCCAGGTTGTCGAAGAACAGTTCGTTGGTTTCGTGATTGACCATGTTGGCGATCGGCTGCACGGTCATGCCGTTGCCGATGGCCTCGCGTAGATCGACGAGGAAGATCGACATGCCTTCGGATTTTTTCTTCACGTCGGTCAACGGCGTGGTACGCGCCAGCAAGATCATCAGATCGGAGTGCTGGACGCGCGAGATCCAAACCTTCTGCCCGTTGATCACATACTTGTCACCTTTGCGCACGGCGGTGGTCTTTATCTTTGTAGTGTCGGTACCGGTAGTGGGTTCGGTGACGCCCATCGATTGCAGGCGCAATTCGCCGCTGGCCAGTTTCGGCAGGTAGTAGCTTTTCTGCGCCTCGCTGCCGTGTCGTAGCAGGGTGAACATGTTGTACATCTGGCCGTGCACGGTGCCGGAATTACCGCCGCAGCGGTTCACTTCTTCCAGGATTACCGAGGCCTCAGCCAGCCCGAGGCCGGAGCCACCATATTCGACAGGGATCATCGCTGCCAGCCAACCTGCGTCGGTCAGTGCCTTGACGAAGGTTTCCGGAAAGCCTTTTTCTTCGTCGACTTTGCGCCAGTAAGCCGCATCGAATTCAGCGCACAGAGCGCGTACGCCCTCGCGGATGGCATTGAGTTCTTCAGAGTTACGGTCAGTCATTTTTATTCTCCTCAACGCGTCACGCACGGCATCTGCCCTGCGTGACCGGGGCCGGGCAAATAGCAATCAGATCGGGTTGAAACCCAAGGCGGCACGAAAGCGATTCTTGACGTAATGACCATCGCGCGGCGGCAGCACCCGAGGCGGGTTCTCCGCTTTGATCTTTATCGTCGCGAGCTTGACGCCGTCGCGGCTCGCAAAGCGCTCGCGCAGGTCATGTACGCCTTCCATGTCGCGGATTTCATCGGTCCAGCTGAAGCCGCAAGTCTTCGCCACCTGGTCCAGGGAAATACCAAAACCGGCGTGGCTGACTTGCATGCCGGTTTCACCAAAGTGACCGTTATCCAGCACTGCAATGGTCAGGTTGGCGGGCTTTTGCAGTGCCACTGTGGCCAGTGCGCCGAAGCCCATGAGCAACTCGCCGTCACCGGTGACCACCACCACCGACTTGTCTGGCTGCGCATTCGCCAGGCCCAGACCCACCGTGATTGCGCTGCCCATGGCAGCCCACAGGTAGTAATTCAGATCATTGTCACCGGCAGCCATGACGTCGTAGGACGCCGAACCGAGACCCGTCACGACCAGCACGTCTTTGCGGTCGGCCAGCAAGGCCTTGACCACTTCGCGGCGGCACAGGGTGTGGTTTGCACTTACTTGACCCATTTCTTTTCTCCAATCAGGCGCTGACCGAGCAGCAGGGCAGTGGACGAATCACCGTTGAAGGCCATGGTCGCGGCACCGTGCAGCAGGGGGGCGACGTCTTCAGGGACGTCCGCGCGCCAGGTCATCACTTTCATCAGGTTCAGGGAGGCTTCTGTGGCCTGGCCCATCGGGTTCTGCCACGCGTTGAATTCGGCCCAGTCGCCGCGCATGGTGACCACCATCAACAGCGGAAAGCCGGCACAGACTTGAAGTGCCAGGGTATTGATGCAGTTACCGACGCCGCTGGACTGCATCAAGAGAGCGCCGCGCTCGCCGCCAAGCCATGCGCCGGCGAGATAGCCGATGCCTTCTTCTTCGGTGGTGAGGACAACGGCCTTGATGGCCGGGTCGGCATACGACATGCGGATGGCCGCCGAGTGACCTGCATCCGGTACGAAGACCACGTGTTTGACGTCGTGGGCCTTGAGCACGCGGAATACGTCCTCCTGCCAATCCTGTCCCACGGTTTGTTCAGCTTCTGTTGACATGCCCATCTCCCAAGCAGTGCTGCTTTTGTGTTTTCACCCATTCTGGGAGCGCTGAAGGAGAACGACGACTACCGTTTTTGTCTTTGAGATATGCCCGTTTTGTATAGCTGGGCGGTGAATGCGTGGCGCAGCAGTGTGCGGCGATAACCACGAATTATGGGAAAGGGAAAACCGAGAAATTGCCGTTGGAGAAAACGCGGAGCTTGAGCGCGCCGCCATCGCATTTGGGCATATCTGGTAGAGCGCGATCGGCTCTTATTGGGGGAGCAGCACTAGCGTAGTTTCCGGCTACGTCGGTACAGCGCGTAACCGACGCAACCACAACTATAAGATCCGAGGGTTGCACCTATGTATGACAGCCTCCTGCAGTTGGCTTGCCCCGTCCTATCCTCTGTCCATGATCTGTTCCACCCGCATCCATCCTCGGCCTGCCGATACAGGCACTTTGCACTTGCCTTTTTCATTCCGTAGCACTGCGGCGGCCCTTGCGCTTTTCAACGCTGTCGCGTGATCACGCGGGCGTTTACCCAGGCTACTTTCCAGAAAATACGACAACAGGTGCGTGATGAAGAACAGGCTACCGGCTGCGGCAGACATATTGATCGCCATGCTGCTGGGGATCCTTATCGGCTACATGATTTTCCTCAACTTCCCGGACAAAGCGGCGGCGATCAGGATCGCCGGATACATCTCGATCATCTCCGACATTTTTCTACGCCTGATCAAAATGCTCATCGGACCTTTGGTGTTTTCGACGCTGGTAGTGGGCATCGCCCACATGGGCGACGCAAGCGCTGTGGGCCGGGTCTTTTGCAAGGCGCTGGGCTGGTTCGTCACCGCCTCTTTGATTTCGCTGTCGGTGGGGTTGGTCATGGCCAACCTGCTGCAACCCGGGCACAACCTGGGCTTGCCATTGCCAGAGGTGACCAGTGCGACCAACCTGCAAACGTCGGTGTTCACCCTCAAGGATTTCGCCACGCATTTGGTGCCCAGGTCTTTCGCCGAGGCCATGGCCACGAACGAAATTCTGCAGATTGTGGTGTTCTCGCTGTTTTTCGGCGTGGCGTTGGCTTCTCTGGGCAAGAAGGCTCAGGGGCTGATCAATGTCATTGAGGAGCTGTCCCAGGCGATGCTGAAAGTCACGGGTTATGTGATGAAGCTCGCGCCGCTGGCGGTGATGGCGGCCATGGCCGCGACCGTGGCGGTCAACGGGCTCTACATTCTGGTGAAATTCGCGGTGTTCATGCGCGACTTCTATTTCGGGCTGATCGTGCTCTGGGCGATGCTGGTCTTTGCCGGCTGGATGTTCCTGGGGCGGCGTGTATTCAAACTGGTGGTGCTGATCAGGGAGGCTTTCCTCCTGTCTTTCGCCACGGCCAGTTCCGAGTCGGCTTACCCGAAGATTCTTCATGCACTGGATCGTTTCGGGGTCAGGCGCAGGATCTCCAGTTTCGTCATGCCCATGGGTTACTCCTTCAACCTCGACGGCTCGATGATGTACTGCACGTTTGCCGTACTGTTCATCGCTCAGGCCTATGGCATCGAGATGTCCATTGGTACGCAGATCACCATGTTGTTGACGTTAATGCTGACCTCCAAAGGTATGGTCGGTGTGCCGCGCGCTTCGCTGGTAGTGATTGCCGCGACACTGACCCAATTCGATATTCCCGAAGCCGGTTTGCTGCTGATTCTGGGGATCGACACCTTCCTCGACATGGGCCGCTCGGCTATCAACGCAGTGGGTAACTCCATCGCCACGGCGGTCGTGGCCAAATGGGAGGGCGAGTTGATGAGTGAGGGCGAGGCTGAGCGTCATGCGGCTGTGCTGGATGTTCAGGGTGACACAGGAGGAAAACCGCTGACGGTCTGACCTGTTATCGGCATATCTTCAAGATCAAAGGGTGAGCATTCACAGAAGTGGCTGCTCACCCTTTGTCGTTCGCCAAGACTCTGGACGCACAAGCAAAAAAGCCCTCACATTGCGCTGTCGTGGGCAGGCAGTGAGGGCAAAGGGAAAAGGGGCGTAGGGAGGCGATCAGGACTTGCGTTGCAGGGTGTGGTAACCAAGCTCTGACCTGGCTTCCCTGAGGGATTTGCCTTCGGCGATCAAGGCGCGGATATGGGCTTCCACTGCTTCGATTGAGCGGGCGCAGGCCGCCACTTCATGGGCTCGATCCCGGGGCACGATCACCACGCCGTTGGCATCGGCGATCACGATGTCTCTGGCGCACACGCGGGCCTGGCCGATGGACGCCGGCTGATTGACGGACTCTACTTCGACCCGATCCTTCCCGGTACGCATGAAGCGGCCTTTGCTGAACAGTGGGTAGCCGTCACCGAGTGCCTTGCTGACGTCCCGGCAGACACCGTCGATAACGGTCGCCGCAATCCCTTTGCTCCCGGCATATTGGGTCATGATGTCGCCCCAGACGGTGCAGTCGGTGCGCCCGTTATTGTCGATAACCACCACGTCGCCTTCTGCCACATCATCGATGAAATCGCCGACCGTTCCCGGCGGGCAACTGGCAGTGACGTAGCGCACAGTGAAGGCCGGCCCGACCACCACTTGCCGATAATTGTCCAGGGGCATGACGCCCAGGCACTGGCCCGGCAGACCCAGTTTATCCAGGGCATCCGACACGCCTGGCGTATCCAGGCCTTCAAACAGGGCAACCAGTTCTTTGTCTTGGGGGGACATGTGTAACGCCTCGCAGTGATGACAGAATCGTTCAGACAGAAGCCGCTCAAACGAGCGGCTGGGCTTTGTTCGGAAAGCATTTCAGCCCGGAGTGCTCAATTTCTCCCGTGGCTCGGAAATGGTCAGCAAGATGATGAAGCTGATAAATGAGCCAACCGCCAGCCAGGCGAACACATAGTTCCAGCCATAATTGTCCAGCAGCAATCCAGTGATGAAAGGCGTCGCCGCCGCGCCCAACTGACCGATCATGTTCACGATGGCGTTGGAGATGGGGAACGTTTTTTTGGTGGTCAGGCCCATTGGGTAGACCATGTAGGAGGAAAAACCCAGGCTAAGCACAGCGCCGGTCAGCATCAGTAACAAGCCGTAGGGCAGGGGTTCGGCAGGCGAATTGATCAGCAGGTACATCATCAGCGAAGTGCCGAGCGCAGACAGCAGCATGCCCGGTTTACGTCGCCCACCCATCAGTCGATCCGAGCAGAAACCACCCAGCAGGTTGCCGAGCACGGCGCCCACCCATGGCGCAGCCGACACCAACCCCATGTTCATGATCGAGAACTGTTTGACCGTCATCAGGTAGGTCGGAATCCACGCCAGCAGTACGCTTGATACACCCAGTTGGAAGCAATAGCTTGTGGCGCAGCCCCAAATGTTCCAGGACCTGAATACCTGCCGGTTGGTCTCGAGGGGCGTTTCCTGGCGGGCACGTATGACTCGATCGAGTTTGCTCACCCAGACTGGTGTCTTTTTGGGGCGGGTTTGCCGAGTCGCTTCAGTGCTGCCGGTTTCTTCGCTGATGTAGCTGAGCTCGGCTGCGTTGACGAACCGGCTTCGGGAGGGGTGGTCGGTGACCATGAAATACCAGACGACTGCCAGTGCGATCCCGGGCACGGCAAAGAAGTAGAAGATCTCTCGCCAGCCCCATACCGAAATGATCACGGCACACAGTGGCGGCACGATCACGGGCCCGAACTTGACCGCCGACAGAAAGATCCCTGACGCAGTGCCCTTTTCCCGTGCAGGAAACCAGTTGTTGATGGTCGTGGTCATGCTGATCGGCAGCGGACCTTCAGCGACGCCAAGACCCAGGCGATATAGCTTCAATGCCAACAGTGAGCCGACGGTGCCTACCAGGCCGGTCAGCAATGAGGTCAGTACCATGGCGCCCGGCAGGATCCTGCTGACGCCGAAACGGCCGAAGGCAAGGCCGGATGGGATCTGTGCCAATGCATAGGCCAGCAGAAACAAACTCATCAACCCGCCGGCCTCGGCATTACTCATTTCAAACTCTTTACGAATGAACGGTAGCGCGACGCCCAGGTTGGCTCGGTCGGCGGCGGCAATGGTGTAGATCAAGAAAATTAGGGCCGCAACCACCCAACGGTATTTGCTGCGCACGGCTGGTTTTGTGACTTCAGGCATAGACATGGGGCGGACCTTGTTTTTGTCGGTGTTGTCCGGCCAAAGTAATAATTATGAAACCGTAAAAAAAGCGACAAATACTCCTGTCAAAAGATCGCTTTTATTGATGAAACTTTGAGGCCTGATTCGCGTTGTATAAAATGTGCGCGCAAAAAAAAACGGGCTGAAAGCCCGGCAAAAATAGCGCAGTCAATAACGTGCTAAAGGGAATTCAGGATTGCTTCATAGCGAAACTCAGTTCGCCAGTCCGGCCCTTTCCAGCACCTTGTCCAGCCATGACTGATCGATGGCGCCAGTGGCGATTTCGGCTTTGACCTGCTGTTCGTGCGCGTCATGCTCGCGCGCCTTGACCAACACCTGCTCGGCATGGTCGGGCGAGAAGGCAACCAGCCCATCCTCGTCACCGACAATGATGTCGCCCGGATTGATGATCATCCCGCCGATTGACACCGGGACGTTGATTTCCCCTGGGCCGCTTTTGTAGGGGCCGCAATGCACCACGCTGCGGGCATAGCACGGTGTGGCTTCAAAACTGGCGACATCGCGGATGGCGCCGTCGACGACGAAGCCGACACAGCCGCGTTGCTGGGCATAGAGCTTGATCAGCTCACCGATGACCGCGTTGGTCGCGTCACCCTGGGCGTCGATCACCAACACATGCCCCGGTTCGATCAGCGTCAGGGCCTTGTAGATGTAGAGGTTGTCACCGGGGCGAGTCTTCACTGTCAGGGCGGTGCCCACCAGTTTGCCGGTGTGGTTATAGCGCGTCAGCCCCCGGGCACCGATGTGACGCCCGAGGTTGTCGCTGATATGCGGCGTGACGACGCTCTGAAAAGCGTCCAGCAGCGAGCGTGGTGCCTGGGGTGGAGAAGGGTAGATGCGTGAACCGGGCAATGACATAGCGACCTCCATGAACGACTGAACCCTTGTGGGCTATGCGTTCATAGTAAGAAAGGTCGCTCGGTACTATTAGCGATATTTATCTATGTAAAAGCATCGCTTTTTTTCTTGTTTCAAGAGCTAAATCACCATGCGACTGAAATCACAGCAATCTGCCGCCAGACGTGCAACTTCGACACTGAGGCCCTGAAGACGATCGGAGCGGTGCACGGCGATGTATTGGATGGGAGGCAGCGCAGGCTCGGTTTCGATGACTAGTAGCCGACCCTGGTCCACCAATGGCGAGAGACACTGGCGAGGCAGGTAGCTGATGCCGACACCGGACAGGGTCAGGCCCAACTGGGCGATCAGGTAGTTGCTTTTGATCGTACGGTGGACCCGGACGTCATTCTGGGCAAACCAGCGCTCATAGATCAACCCGGTGCCGGAGCCGCCGCCCTGAGTCAGGACGGTGTACGAGGAAATAGCCTGCATGTTCATGATCTCGTTACCCTGATGCAGCGAAGGTGCACACATCCAGGCGTTCTCCACTGAACTCAGCGGCGTGCTGACGAAACGCGCGTCGGCAAAGATGTCGGGAACGATGATCAGGTCGAGCTGATCGTTCTCCAGTTTGGCCACCAGTTCGGTGCTGAGCTCGACCGAGGGTTCGAGCACCACTTTGGGATAAGCACTGCGAATACCCTCGACCAGCGCCGGCAGCCAAGTCATGGCGGTCAGCTCGGTGACGCCGATGCGAAAGCGCCTGACCAACACTTCCTTGGAGCTTATGCGTTCAAGCAAGTAATCGCGCTGGCGCAGAATCTCCGTGGCCTGCTCGAACAACTCCGTGCCTTTTTCCGTCAGACGCGCACTGCGTTTTGAACGATCAAAGATCGGCATGTCGAAAGCATCTTCCAGCTCCTGAATACGTTTGGAGATGGCTGACTGGGACATGTTCAGTTTCATGGCTGCGGATTCGAAGCTACCCAGTTCCACAATCCAGTAGATAGCTTCCAGTTGCTTGAACGTGATCATGGCTCAGGCTCGATTGAAAAAAAGTGATCGATTGTTTATCAGAAACATCGAGTTAACGCAGCTGATAAACAGCAAAACCCGGCCATGGCCGGGTTGGTTTTTCAGCGGCGGATTAACGCAGGCTGGTACAGAACGAGCGGATGGACTCGCAGGCCTTGCGCAATGAAGCGTCATCCAAGGCGTAGGCAATGCGAATGTAGGGGCCGAGGCCAAAAGCGCTGCCATGCACCGCCGCCACATTCGCTTCGTCGAGCAGTGCATGCGCGACATCTTCGTCGGTGTGCAGTACCCGGCCACCCGCTGAGGTACGCCCGATCAATCCGGCACAGGAAGCGAACGCGTAGAACGCCCCAGCTGGACTGACGCATTCAAGACCTGGGGTGTCGTTCAGCAGCGCCACCATCAAATCGCGACGACTCTGGAATGCCACCCGGCTTTCACGGATGAAATCCTTGGGACCTTCCAGTGCCGCGAGCGCAGCCTGTTGCGACACAGAGCTGGCGCCAGAGGTTTGCTGACCTTGCAGTTTTTCCATGGCTTCCAGCAACCAGCGCGGCCCTGTGGCGAAACCGATTCGCCAGCCGGTCATTGCATAGGCCTTTGACACACCGTTCATGGTCAGGGTGCGCGGTGCCAATCGTGGTTCAACCTGGGCTAGGGTGTAGAACGCTTGATCATCAAAAATCAGATGCTCGTAGATGTCATCGGCCAGAATCAGCACGTGAGGGTGAGTCAACAACACCTCAGCCAAGGCGTGCAGTTCTTTCCGGCTATACACCGCGCCGGTCGGGTTGGACGGCGAATTGAGGATCAACCAGCGGGTCTGCGGTGTGATCGCGGCGGCCAGCGCCGAGGGCGTCAGCTTGAAGCCAGTGTCGGCCTCGCAGGTAACGATTCGGGCTTCACCGCCACACAACTGAACCATCTCCGGGTAACTGACCCAGTACGGCGCCGGCACGATGACTTCGTCACCCTCATTGAGGGTCGCGGCCAAGGCGTTGTAGATCACCTGTTTGCCACCGTTGCAGACCAGGGTGTCTTGCCAGGCCACGTCCAGACCGTTCTCACGACGGAACTTGGCGGCCACTGCTTCTCGCAGTGAACGTACACCGGCGACCTGGGTGTAGCGGGTGTGGCCGTGTTCAATGGCATGAATGGCCGCTTCACGCACATGCTTGGGCGTATCGAAATCCGGCTCGCCGGCACACAGCGAAATAATTTTCGCGCCTTGCGCCCGGCGCTCTGCCACCCGATCCATGATTCGGTAAGTCGCGGACGGCTGCGCATTGGCAAGACGCTGATTCAGACGTTGGATATCGGCGCTCATGCGCGAGTTCTCCACTCAGTCAGGTTCATCAGTTCCAGGGTCGAGCGGCCCTCGGTCAACGCCTGCATCATCTGCGCTT
Source organism: Pseudomonas sp. Lb2C2 (assembly GCF_052112205.1). Taxonomy (NCBI): domain Bacteria; kingdom Pseudomonadati; phylum Pseudomonadota; class Gammaproteobacteria; order Pseudomonadales; family Pseudomonadaceae; genus Pseudomonas; species Pseudomonas sp. Lb2C2. Next base: position 474,911 of record NZ_JAUTYW010000004.1, read on the forward strand.
CCTTGTCCGCCCGCGCTTCACCTTCTGCCAGGGTGCGTGCGGCATCCGCCTTGGGAATGATGATCACACCATCATCGTCGGCCACCACCCAGTCGCCCTGTGTCACGAAAGCACCATTGAAATTGAACGGCTGCCCCACCGAAGGCGCACTGGCCTTGACTGTGCCTTTCAGCGAGATGCCGCGGGCGAACACCGGGAACTGGCGTTTCTTCAGGGCCGCAATATCGCGTACGCCACCATCGATCACCAGCCCGACCACGCCAGCCGCTTCGGCCGCCACGGTCAGCACTTCGCCCCAATAACCGGCGATGAAGCTGCCCGTGCCTACGACCAGCACGCTGCCACGGGGCACACGTTCCATCGCTAGGTGCAGGGCGAGGTTGTCGCCGGGTGAGCATTCCAGAGGGTAAGCGGGAGCGGAGATAAAGGCACCGTCCCAGATCGGGCGGATCGCGCTGTCGACCGCGCAAGGCAGATGAGATGCTTCATACAGCGTCGAACTGCCCAGCACTTTTGCCCGTGCGTAAGAATCCAGGGGGAGGGGGAGCATAGTCATCAGACTTTCCTCTGCAGGCTGTGGTAACCCAGTGCGACCCGGGCTTCTTTAAGGGTTTTGCCTTGGCTGATCAGCGCGCGAATGTCGGCTTCGACCGATTCGATCTGACGGGCACACGCTGCCACTTCAGCTGCACGAGCCCGGGGGACGACGACCACACCGTTGGCGTCGGCGACTACGATGTCGCGGGCACAGACCCGGGCGGCACCGATGGACACCGGCTGGTTGACCGACTGAACCTGTACGCGGTCTTTACCGGTGCGCATGAAGCGGCCTTTGCTGAAGATCGGGTAGCCATCGCCCAGTGCTTTGTTCACGTCACGGCAAACACCATCGATAACTGTGGCAGCGATCTGCCGAGTACCGGCGTACTGGGTCATGATGTCGCCCCAGACGGTGCAGTCAGTGCGGCCGCCGTTGTCGATGACCACCACATCGCCGGGCGCGACGTCGTCGATGAAATCACCAACGGTGCCCGGAGGTACGCTGGCCGAGACGTATTGCACAGTAAACGCTGGGCCGACGATAACCTTGCTGTAGTTGTCCAGTGGCGCCACTCCGAGGCATTGGCCGGGCAGGCCGAGTTTGTCCAGCGCATCGGAGACGCCCGGGGTGTCCAGGCCTTCAAACAAGGCGACCAGTTCTTTGTCTTCGATATTCATCAGGCGTGCTCCGTGTGGATCGCTTCGAATTGGGTGTCATGCATCACTTCGGCGACCGAGCGACCGCTGCGGACAGCCTCGACCATGCCGTCCTGGCGGCGGGCAATACGCTCGCCAAGGTCAAGCACTTTCTCGATATAGGCTGAGGGCACGAACACGGTGCCGCAGGTATCGGCGATGACATAGTCGTTCTCGCTGACGTCGACGCCGGCCACGTTGATGGTTACGGCGGCATCGATCTGCACCACCCGATTGCGGGCACTGATCATGGTCACCCCGCGGCCATAAACCGGGTAGCCAATTGACTCGCTGCCGTCGATGTCACGACTGAAACCGTCGATCACCGTGCCGCGCACTTTCTTGCTGGCCGCCGCGTTGGCGAGGATGTCGCCCCAACAGGAGATGCCTTCGACTCCACCTGCGATCACCAGCACACGGTCATCGCTGTCGATCTGTTCCACCACGGGGGTAATCAGGTGCACAGTGGGGACGTTGTCGGATTTAGGAGCCAGCAGCACGGTGCTGGCGCGGCCGACAATCTTTGGGCAGTTCCACAGTGGGCGCAGCCCAACAGTGGCACCCGGCAGGCCGAGGAAGTCGAGCGCATCGGAGACCGTGTTGGTATCCAGCGCCGCCAAGCGATCCAGCAAACTCTTATTGATCATGGGAAAGCCCCAGTGGTGACGGAGGCGCCCAGTGTCAGTGAGACAATTTGATAGGTATATTACTAATCACAGATGCATTAGATACGTTAAACCTATGGATTAATCATGATCAATTTTCGACTGATTCGTCATCTCTGGTTGTTCCTGGCGGTGGCCGAAGAACAGAACTTCGGCCGTGCGGCCAAGCGTTTGGGCATGTCCCAGCCACCGCTGAGCGAGCAGATCCAAGTGTTGGAGCAGGCGCTCAAGGTCAAGCTGTTTGATCGCTCGCGACGCGGTGCGAAGCTGACCCCGGTGGGAGCGGCGATTCTGCCGGCCGTGCGCAAGTTCGCCGACCAATTGGAACGGCTGGAGCTCGCCGTGGAGGAGGCGGTGGCGGGGCAGTCGGGGATGTTGACCATCGGCGCGATTTCTACGGCCATGTTTGATGTCTTGCCGGGTTTGATCGAGCAACTGAAGAGCGATTACCCGCACCTCACCGTGTCTGTACGGGAAATCGACAGCGTCGAAGCGGTGCCGGCGCTGGAAGCCGGGGATATCGACCTGGCTTTCGCCCGGCTGGACGGTGATCTGGGGGCCTCGATCAAATCACTGCCGCTGACTCAGGACCGCCTGGTTGTGGCCCTGCCCAGCGATCACCCCTTGGCTGCGCGCACGCGAATCAGCCTGTCCAGCCTGGCCACTGAACCCTTGGTGATGTTTTCCCGAAAGGTTAGTCCGGTCTACTTCGACAATCTGATCGCGACTTGCCGCGCCAGCGGTTTTTCCCCGCGCGTGCTGCATGAAGTGCGCTCGGTCGCCTCGCAAATTGCCTTTGTCAGCTGCGGCCAGGGTATCGCACTGGTACCAGCGTCGCTGAAAAAACTGGCACCGGACAATGTGGTATTCCGAGCACTGATCCAGAAGCTCAATGTCGTGACCACTGCGGTGGCCTGGAATGCAGATCGGCCCAATCCGCTGGTGCAGGAGCTGGTCACCCGTCTCCAGTCCCGTGTGTGAGTCGACCAAGGCCCTATGCGTGAACAAGAATGATAGGTTTGGCGTATGAAAGCCTTCCCGTATTAGGAATTTACAGAAGGCTCGATTCCCTTGAAATTGCGAGCCTGGCTGCCGGCAACCCAGGTTCGGCGGTACCTTTTCGTTCAAGGAGTCAACAACGTGTCTTCTCCAGAAACGTTCACTCATGTGCAACTCCCTCTGACGGTGGAGGGTGTCCAACTGAACGTGGCCGCCATCCATCGCGACGGCGTCCTTGCGCCGATCGTGTTCCTGCATGGTTTTGGTTCGACCAAGGAGGACTATGCCGACATCGTGCAGCAGCCCGCGTTCGCCGGTCACCCTTTCGTGGCTTACGACGCACCGGGTTGTGGTGAAAGCCAGTGCGATGATCTTTCCAGGATTTCCATTCCCTTTCTGCTGCAGACAGCGCTGCAGGTGCTGGCACATTTCGGCATCGAACGCTTCCATCTGGTCGGCCATTCCATGGGCGGTCTGACCGCATTGATGCTGGCGCATCAGTTCCCGGACCGGGTGCTTAGTTTCGTCGATATCGAGGGCAATATCGCCCCGGAAGACTGCTTCCTCAGCCGGCAGATCATCGACTATCCGAGCAACGATCCCGAGGTGTTTTTCTCCGCCTTCATCGAACGTGCCCGACACGCCCCTGCCTATGCCAGTGCACTCTATTCCGCGAGCTTGCGGCACAAGGTGCGTGCCGGTGCGGTGCGGGGGATATTCCAGTCGATGGTAGATCTTTCCGATAATGCCGATCTGATGAGCAAATTCCTCGGCTTGAAATGCCCACGAATGTTCATGTACGGCGAGCAGAACGCGTCACTGTCCTATCTGCCGCATATCCAGGCCGAAGGTGTCCGGCTGGCCCCCATTCCTTATTGCGGGCATTTCCCGATGTATTCCAACCCCATCGCGATGTGGCAACAGATCGCCGATTTCCAGGTGAGCAGCCTTACCGGGTAAGCCCGGTCGTCCTGAGGGCTTCCTGATCATTCGCGGGAGCCTGGCCAGGCCACGAAGTTGAAATTCAAAAGCTGATTCAGTCACTTCTCCTGCCTTCGGGCGGCGACGTGTGCAGGCGCGTGCGTGCCTGAAATCCGTGTACCTATAACAACAAGAGGTTCGACCCATGCTTGATGTCATTAATGATTTTCTCTCCGGCAAGCTTCTGATCGTGCTCATAGTAGGCCTGGGCGGCTACTTCACAGTGCGTTCACGCTTTGTCCAGTTCCGCCATTTTCTGCATATGTTCGGCGCCTTCCGCGATAGCGTGCAAAAGAGTGCCGGGCAGATCAGCTCCTTCCAGGCCTTGATGCTTAGCCTGGCGGGGCGCGTAGGTGCGGGCAATATCGCCGGTGTTGGGTTGGCGGTAACGTTGGGCGGGCCGGGCGCGGTGTTTTGGATGTGGGTTACCGCGCTGGTGGGTATGTCCACCAGCTTCTTTGAGTGCAGCCTGGGGCAATTGTACAAACGGTGTGATGCGAACGGACAGTTCCGCGGCGGGCCGTCGTATTACATCCAGTACGGACTGAAACAACCCTGGCTGGGCAAGGTCATGGCATTACTGCTCTTGGTGACCTTTGGTTTCGCCTTCAACGGACTGCAATCCCATGCCGTGACTCACTCGCTGAATAATGCGTTTGGTTTCTCTACGACCTACTCCGGCATTACGATTGCCGTATTGCTGGGCCTGGTGTTCATGGGCGGCATCAAGCGCATCGCCGCGGTCTCGGACCTGCTGGTGCCGGTCAAAACGCTGGCTTACATTGGCGTGACCGTTTATGTGATCGTGCTCCAGTTTGATCATGTTCCCGGAATGCTGATGACCATCTTCAAAAGTGCTTTCGGCCTGGATCAGGCGTTTGCCGGCCTGGTCGGCAGTGCCATTGTCATGGGCGTCAAACGTGGGGTGTTTGCCAACGAGGCGGGACTGGGGAGTGCTCCCAACGTAGCCGCGGTGGCGAAAGTGGATCACCCGGCGGCTCAAGGGGTGGTTCAGGCCTTCAGCGTTTTTCTCGATACCTTTGTGATCTGTACCTGTACGGCGCTGCTGATTCTGCTGTCAGGCTTTTACACGGCTGGTTTTGAGGGCGATGGCCTGGTGCTGACTCAGAACGCGTTGGCGGCAGTGGTCGGAGACTGGGGACGCACCTTCATCAGCGTGGCGTTGGCGCTGTTTGTCTTCACGTCGATCCTCTACAACTACTACCTGGGCGAGAATAACCTGCGCTTTCTGCTGGGTGACAAGCGCGCTGCGGTCATTGTCTATCGTGGTTTGGTGTTGCTGCTGATCCTTTGGGGGGCTGTGCAAAACCTGGGCACCGTGTTCGCTTTTGCCGATATCACCATGACGCTGTTGGCCTTCGTGAATCTGATCGCCCTGGCGCTGTTGTTCAATGTTGGCATGCGCTTGCTGCGCGACTATGACCAGCAACGCAAAGCCGGTATCAAGACGCCTGTCTTCGACTCAAGTCAGTTCAAGGATCTTGATCTTGATTTGCAGGCATGGCCGAACCGGGAGCACGCGGCCAACGTCCTCGCCGAAACTGTTACTCAAGTTGCACCTGCATCTGCTACCCAGTGATGCAAAAAGGGCCCATGGATCTCATGGGCCCTTTTCAAATACCTCTGTAATCGTCAGTGCTTCAAACGCTCGCAGCGTGCGACTTTGCGCAACCCTTCAAACCGGTGCGCTCTTCGATCTCACCGGAACCGCTGATGTACCCATAGCGCGAAAGATTCGGCATCAGCATCGCGGCGATGAAAGTGATGGTCACGACGGCCGCGACATAGAAGAAGAAATATTCCTCAATGCCTTGGGACCGGAGCGACAAGGCGACGTATTCGGCGGTGCCGCCGAATGCCGCATTGCCGATGGCATACGGAAAGCCTACGCCCAATGCGCGTACCGCAGGTGGGAACAGTTCAGCTTTGACGATCCCGGCAATCGGGGTGTAGAGCGACGCAATGGCCAGGCCACCAAACACCAGCAGGAACGCCGTAAACGGGCTGCTGACCGATTGCAGTGAATAGAGCAGGGGAATCACCAACAGCATCGCCAACCCGGAAAACATCAGCATGTGCGCCTTGATCCCGATACGGTCCGCCAGCAAGCCGAACAGTGGCTGGCAGAACATGAAACCGACCAGGGCCGCGGTCATGATGAAACTAACCGTTTCCGGGCTGAAACCGGCTGAGATCACCAGGAACTTCTGCATATAGGTGGTGAAGGTGTAAAAGTACAAAGAACCACCGATGGTAAACGCTACCACCAGCGCGACCGCCCGTTTGTGCTTGAACATGCCGCGTAGCGAGCCGGCGTCTTTGCGGCTCATGTCTTTCTTGGTGGCGGTTTCATGCATGGCGCGGCGCAGATACACCACCACGATTGAGCTCAGGGCACCGATGAAGAACGGAATCCTCCAGCCCCATTCGCGCAATTCTTCGCCGGTGAGGGTTTGCTGGAGAATGACCACGGTCATCAATGCCAAGAGCTGACCGGCAATGATGGTGAAGTACTGAAAGGAGCCATAAAAACAGCGACGTCCAGGTGTCGCGATTTCACTGATGTAGGTGGCGCCGGTGCCGTACTCCGCGCCGACTGACAGCCCCTGAATCAGCCTGGCAACGACAAGCAAAACTGGCGCCGCCACACCGATGGTTTCATAGGTCGGCATGACGGCAATCAACAAGGAACCGGCGCACATCATGAACACCGAGATAATCATCGATACCTTGCGGCCGCGGGTATCAGCAATCCAGCCAAAAATCCAACCGCCGAGCGGCCGCATGAAAAAGCCGACGGCGAAGACGCCGGCGGTTGCGAGCAACTGACTGGTGGTGTCGCCTTTGGGGAAAAACGAGCTCGCAAAATAGATGGCGGTATAGGCGTAAATGAAAAAGTCGTACCACTCCACCAGATTGCCCGAGCAGGCACCCATGATGGCTCTGACACGATTCGGACTTTTCATCTGATCGGACTTTTCAGTGTGGCGTGTTGAGTCGCTGGTTGATGCAGACATTCTGTTCACCCTTTTTTCAAGGCGAGACGATACGAGGCGCACGCTGATGCGTGTCCGACGTTGCTAGCTCGATGGGTTGATGTGCTTAACGCAAGTGCTGTGACCCTTCGACGACCAAGGCACTTGAAGCGGGGGGGTGTATATGAGAGGTCAGCTGTTCGCTGACTGTATAAGGCGGGTCGGTCAGGTAACGAGAAAGGTAGTCAATCATGGCGGCAAGCCCTCGAATCTTATTCTTGTAGTCAGTCGATCGCTCTTGGCGTCGACGTTGATTGCACGCTACCGCAGAGTGACGAGGGTAATAAGCCGTCAGCCAGGTCTAACTGATATACCGAAATTCTATAGCTTGTCTTGCAGCCCCTACGGGCTGGGGGATACAGCCGGCTAGAAAGCCATTAGGCCCCATGCGACGCGGGCCCTGTGGCATTCCAGGAAACGCTAATGCGTTTACACTCATACTACTTTCGACGCATTTCGCGCCGAGCCCGACTTTGACTGGCCTGGTAATGGATGTCGTTCAACTCAAGACCCTAATTCATGTGGCCGAGCTTGGCAGTCTCAGCAAGGCCTCCGACCGGCTTCACATCGCACAACCGGCACTGAGTAGGCAAATTCGTCTGTTGGAAAAGGAACTCGGGACCTACCTTTTTGATCGGCATGGACGAGGCATGGAAATTACCGATGCCGGCCGTGAAGTCTTGGCGCATGCCACTCGGATCATGGAAGAGATGGAGTCCATTCGAAGTTCGGTCGTGGGCGGGAAGTCTTCTTTTCGGGGCACGGTGATGATCGGTACAACACCGACGGTAGCGGAAATTGTCACCGTTCCGCTGGTGCGGAAAATCAAAGAAGAGCATCCGAATCTTGCCATCAGGTTCTCCTCCGCCTTTAGCGGCTACCTGCTGGATTGGGTTCAGCGTGGCGAATTGGAACTGGCGATTTCTTACGATCCCCAACCCTTGCATACGCTGCGTATCGTGCCGGTGATGATGGAAAACTTGCTGCTGGTCGGACCTGCCAGTGCCAATCTACGCCTGGATGCGCCGGTGTCATTCGAGTCTTTGGCCGAGCAGCAATTGGTGTTGCCAAGCGCCCGCCACAGTCTTCGCGTGATTCTGGATAATTGTGCGCGAGAAGTCGGCATCAAGCTCAAAACCAGTGTTGAAGCTGACTCCTTCGGCGCGATGATTGACCTGGTTCGCAATGGCTTCGGTTTGACAGCTTTGCCACTGGCATCGATTTACACGCAAATTGAATCGGGAGTGCTCAGTGCTGCACCTTTGGTCGACCCTATTCCCATGCGTAAATTGGTCCAGGTATTTCCCGCGGACAGGCGAGTCAGCCCCGCCGCAAAATTTGTTGGAGATGCGTTCATCGAGATTGCCGCCGATCTAGTAGGTCGCGAAATCTGGGCAGGGCACATGCTTTGAACAACATCAATCCTCGACCATGAACCTATGAAGGAAACCCCGTTGTCTTCCAACCTTACGCCGCTCGTGCTTATCCCCGGATTGCTTTGCGATGACCGCCTTTGGGCACATCAAAAATCTGTCTTGGAAAACTCAACGCATATCTGCATCCCTGATGTCTCCCTTGACTCCAGCATTGCTCAGATGGCGGAGCGGACTCTGGATGAAGCACCACCTTTTTTTGCACTCGCTGCGTTGTCCATGGGCGGATATGTAGCCATGGAAATTATGAAAAAGGCACCTGAGCGGGTTTTGAAGTTGGCAATGATAGACACGATGGTGCGACCGGACGATGAAGCCCGTACCAAGGCGAGACGTGGCCTGCTGACTCTTGCACAACTTGGCCGGTTCAAGGGCGTAACACCACAACTGTTGCCCAAGCTTGTGCATCCCCGCTGCATTGGAACTGCGATTGCCGATACGGTGCAGGAAATGGCCGCAGCAGTAGGAAAGGAAGGGTTTGTTCGGCAGCAATTGGCGATTATAGAGCGTCCCGATTATCGACCATTATTGAAGAGCATTGTGGTCCCGACCTTGATCGTTGTTGGTGAAAGCGACGAAATCACCCCTCCAGTTGAGTCCGAAGAAATCCATCGCGGCATACCGCATTCTCGATTGGTGGTGGTGCCTCAATGTGGGCATCTGCCGCCGCTTGAGCAGCCGCAACTGACGACTCTGCTATTGAGTCGGTGGCTTGAAGATAGTTAACACCCTTGAGCCCAGTCGCTTATGCGTTCGTGGCTTTGCATGCATTTCTTATCTTTGATGACATTGTTTTGAGAAATCAAACTCCACTACCTGGAAAGTTCGGCATCGTCTTGTTAGGGATACTGCAAGTTTTGGTCTGGGGAGGTTCGTTCTTCCTTATGGCCGTAATGGCCGATCCGATCATTGAAGAGACAGGGTGGGCTAGCCAGTGGGTCTATGGCGCATTGTCTCTGAGCATTCTTGTTTCTGCGGTGTTGGCTCCGTTGATCAGTCGACTGATTGCCCGCTATGGCGGTCGCCCAATTCTTGCCAGCAGTGGTCTAGGAGTCGCCATTGGATTGTTTCTGATGGCCAATGCCACGTCATTGCCGTTTTTTTTACTGGCTTGGTCAGTCATCGGCATTGGCATGGCGCTTGGATTGTATGAAGCACTATTCGCCTGTTTAGGTTCACTTTACGGTGAGCGAGCGGGCGGTGTGATTACAGGAATTACATTGATCTCAGGGTTTGCGACAACGCTTTCCTGGCCGGCGGTTGCGTTAGTCATCGATTACATCGGTTGGCGCTCAACGTGTTTGGCCTATGGAGCGTTGTTAGTGCTGACTGTGGCACCGCTTTATATGTGGGTGCTACCGAGAGGCTCGGTTTCACTCAGAAAAAATGACGCGTTGTACGATGAAAGTCTGTCGATTGATCGACGGGTGTACTGGCTCCTCACGACGGTTTTTGCGTTGGGCGCAGTGATCATGACGGCAATCTCTGTTCAGCTGATTTCTTTGCTTCAAGGTCAGGGGTATTCACTTGCAGCTGCCATCGGATTCAGCGCTTTACTGGGGCCGAGTCAGGTAGGCTCGCGGATTCTGCAAGTATTTTCACGAAAGCGACACCCAATTTGGACGACGTTGATCTCTGTCGTACTAGTGGCAATCGGTCTGTCGGTTGTGACCATGACGCCGGCAATGACGGGTCTTGGCCTCGTACTTTATGGTGCTGGTAATGGTTTGCGAGCGATTGTTCGGGGGCTGCTACCGTTGACGCTGATGTCGCCAACGCATTATGTTTTGCTAATGGGTCGCATGTCTCGACCTTCACTTATTGGACAGGCACTCACACCTCTTGCTGGTGGTTACCTTTTGCAAACGTGGGGGGCGGGCGGAGTGCTTGCTGGGCTAAGTTCGTTGGCTATGTTGAATGTGATACTGGTGTTGTTCCTCCTACAACTAGTTCGAAAACAATGACCAATCTTGGTCCGTTGCAGCCTGTTATGAAAGGGCTGCTATCTACTGTGGATTCAACCGGTCGATGCACCACAATTAAATTCTGTGTAAGCAAAAGGAATGTTACAGATGAAGCAGAGACCTCGGATCTATTACACCGAAAGTCAGAAAAAATTGATGTGGGATCACTGGTAAAAAGGCGACTATCCAGCAGGTCGCCCTACTATTTGAACGAAACCGCTCATTGATACAGCGCATCCTGACGGAAATAGGCGGTATCAGCCCCTCTGTACAGCGCAGGTCCGGATTGGGCCTGACGTTGGCTGAACGCGAAGAGATTTCGCGTTCAGTGGTGGCAGGTAACTCGATCCGTTCCATGGACACGCTGCTAGGGCGAGCAGACTCTAAGATCAGTCGTGAGATCAGACACAGCGGTGGCCAAGGATGCTACCGGGCTAATCGAGCTGATTAGGCTGATGAAGGCGGCAAGGATTCAGTGGAGGCGTACGCTGGAAAAGACATCATCGACTTGCTTGGTGGATGCTCGTAAGTTGAGGACAGCACGGCACTGAGTCGATCGCCCAACAGGTTCCAGGCACACTTCTTCTCTTCGGCATAGTCGTGATGCAGGTAATGGCGCCTGACCCTCGAGCCTGCCAACACATGGTTCTGACAGCGATCAATGACGTCCAGGCTGACCCCCAAAGCCTGCATCATGGTCGCGCCCGTGCGGCGCAGGTCATGCGGCGTCCAGTCGCCGTTTTGGCCGTCGGCAAGGACCAGCGTGTCGTCGTGACGCCTTCTTGAGAGGGCCTTGCGGTTTTTGAACCGGGCCTGGCGATCGCCGACCTGTTTACTCACCACTTTGACGTCCACATGCCCATCATCCTGCTTGTTGGGGAAGCACCACTGGGAGTCGCCCGTCAGGGTTTTAAGTTCCTGAAAGAAATGCAATGCGAAGGGGGAGAGGAAAACGTGGTGGTCCTGTTTCTTGCCCCGGGCGCCTTTGACGTTTTCGCTCGGGAGGAACCAGGTCTGCCGGTCCAGGTCGACATTTTTCCATTCGGACTGGAGCAGCTCGCCAATCCGGCACAAGGTGCCCAGGCTGATCCAGAGCGCGAGTTGAGTTTCTTTCTTTAACGGCCGAATGCCCTCGTATTTTTGGCCGGCGGGGAGGGCGTTGTAATCGGCGGTCATTTGCTGGAAGCGGTTGTGCAGTTCCAACAGCTCAGTTGGCGTAAGGATGCGGCTTCTTTCGGCTTCGTAGTCGGCAGGGATCAAGGGGGAGATGTCGACCAGCTCAGTTGGATCACCCTCGATCAATAAGGCCCGCCAGGGCTGACGTTTTCTAGCCCAGCTAAACATCTGGGTGAGGTCGGCGAAGAAGCTGATGGCTTGCCGGTAAGCGCCGCGGTTGACCACGGCCCGGATCAGCACCCGAACATCGTGTTCTGAAACATTGTTCACCGCGGTCTTGCCAAGTGCCGGAAAAAGGTCCTTGTTAAAGCGTCGTTGCAATTCAGCATTGCCATCTTTACGCGCCACGCCATCCAACAGCCAGGCCTTCGCCAAATCTTGGACCGTCAGTGTTTGCACCTTCGTCGTTTTTACTTGTTCGGCCTCTACGTTAGCCGCGGCGTATGCCTGTGCCTTGGCGGTTTTCTTGTGCTCGTTGGGATTGATCTGCACATCAATGAGTGCCCGTGCCTGGTTGCGGGCCTTGCGGATGTCCGTCAGGGATTTGCGTGGCCAGGACCCGCAGGCGTATTCTTTGTTCTGGTCGCCCCACCGATAGCGATAAAAAAAGCTGACCGACACGCCGTCCTTACGCAGGGAAATTCGACCTGCGAGATTGCCATCTTCCCGGAGGATGCGGCCGGCATCGTTGGCGGTCAGCGACTCGAGTTCTTTGATGGTAATTTTGGCCATAAATCAGACTCCCCCTACTTTTACCCCCACAAAAACGTCGGCTCTTGATGGACGTTACTGGACTCTCGTAGAGCAGAACACCGCTGGAGCTCAAGTAAATACTAGCTTAGAAAAATCCAGAGTGAAATTTTGGAGTCTTTCAAGAAGTATGAAAAAGGAGATGGGGTGCTAGGGGTCGAGTGTTCGAATCACTCCGTCCCGACCATATAATTCAAGGGGTTGCGAGATTTTATCTCGCGACCCCTTTTGTTTTTTAAGTGTTTTTACCCCCTCAAAACTACTGGCTCTCAGCGGAAATCGAAAGGACTGTGAGGGCGATTTCGCTGTTTGGGGAGTTAGAGGCATACGGATAGCCCGTCGCTGTGAAACGCTGGGGCAGTAGGATTCGGTTGTCAATTGGACCCTACGGTCCGCCATTAAGTCAGGGAGCAATCGATCCGAAGCCACAGTTCAACTAGGAGTTGTCCAGGCTGCGCGTATTTAAGTGGTGAAAGTAGTCGAGAATTGGCTAGCTTCGATGCCCTCACGTGCATAGTCTCTGTCTCAGGTGACTACTACCCCGGATTTCCTTGGATCAGGGAGCTTGAGGATCGTGGCGCCTGGCTTGCATCGAGTGCTCCGGTGTTGAATGCCCCGACGGATTACATCCGTTTTTTATTGGCATAGGGAGCCGGCAAGAACGATCCAACGAATGCGTCTCAAGGCCGGGCCTCGGCAATATTTGCCTGCAAGATGCCTTCAACGCTGTTGTCGTCGCTGTCAGCGATTCAGAACGAGCAATTGCAATTGCAGCAGCGCCGCAGATCCTTGGCTGTGGACTGACCTATGCCTCCGAAAATCCTAAGGTTTCTGCTGCCAAAACTGCATGCTTGATAACCGTATTCGCGATGTGCTGTTGAAGGAAGGAGTGTTACGGTTCGTCCGGCTGGCGTGTGGCCGATGTTATGGGCAGCTGCGAAGGTATAGAGGCCTATGGCGTTGGAGTGGTCTATGATCCGTGCACGATGTAACTCCGGGAAGGGCGGCAGGAAAGTTACTCAGTGCCTCGCGAGCTGGATGCGACGGCTCTGGACTCCAAGGCCAATGAAGCGTACAAGTCGATTCATACCTCTGCGGTTGAAAAGCAGGCGTCTGGTCAATCGATAGAAGATGAGCATTTTTTTGCAGATTTGTTCGATGGTTGGCGTCGCAGAGCTATCTGCTGTTCGATAAAGAGGATGGCTATAAATTTTCGGGGGCTGCGGTGACGGAAAAGGGATTGAAGCTTTGCGAAACCTTGTCTAGCAGCTGAGCCTAGCAGACATAAAAAGGCCGCTTCGTTAGCGGCCTTTTACGTTTGGAACTCCTGCGAGTAGCAGACCATTCATAACTGATAATTTATGATGATCACTTCGGTAAGACTTTACGAGTTTTAGAAATTTTAAAACCGTCTGGAACTGGTTTAAATGGACCCGCAGGTGAGCGGTGGCTGCTCTGAAATCGCCGTAATGCCTGAATGTCGATTTCTCCAATGACACAATAATCTGTGATCCCACCTTTGACCTTAAGAACGTCTCGTTTCCAGCTATCCTTGTAAGGAGCGCGGATACGACTATCACCGTATTGCCGGTCGTTGCACTGGATAACATAAGCGTGAATGTCTAACGCGGCAGATTCTACTAACGCATTAAATGTATCTGTGTCCTGATTCCACTCAGGAACAAACAGCGCATCTACCTTTCCTCTAAGCGCACTTCGATAGCCGATATTTGTAAGTTCGCTGCATACCAATAAAGCGAAGCGGAACTCCCCATGTTGAATAATTGGTGGTTTTTTCCAAGGTTTTTCTGGCTTTAATTCCACGCCCGCTATGCGACGCAGTTCCTGTTCTTCATGCAACGCGGGTCGTTGCTTGTCCTGTCGGTAAATCATCGTTGAGGGGAACCCCAGCCCGTCGTGAGAAAGAGCTACCCAAACCTGATTGTGAACCTTCGCATGTTTGGCATGAAGGTATTCGACCCCAGAAATCAAAGAGATACCACGACCGTGTAACTTTCGCGCGATGCGAATGAACCATAGGGCTGGCAACGCCAATTCAGGCAGGATTAGGTAACGACTCTTCTCAGGGTTTGAAATCACGCCGTCTAGCAAGTGATTCAGCCTAGCGTACCTTTTTTGAATGTCAGGGTCAGGCTGCTGCGACACCGATGCTGTCCAACTTTCCAGTCGAGTCTGCCAGCTGGATACGGCAATACGGTAATCTGATGGGGGCGTACCATCGGGAATGTGTAGAACTCCTCGTCGATCCATAAACGGCATTTTGTCGTTTAGCGTGAAACCTCTCAGAGCTAGAACAACTGCGCGTATTTCCTCCTCATGATCCTTGGAGTAGACATTTTTGCTGAGTACGAAAAGCTCGGGGAGGTTGAAAGGTCGTGTGGCGAAAAGAAGACCCCGGGGTAAGCCTTCGAGATTGCTCCATTCTGCGAGGAATGTTGCTCCACGTAATACGCTCTGGGGAAGCATTTGAGCCGATTCATCGTGAATTGCACCTGATCGACGATCAGGGATACCCCGCTGCGCGACCATTTCTTCTGGCAAGCCAATAAAGCGGAATGGCATGTGGGCCAAATCAAAAGAAAAGAGTCTAGCTTGGGCTCGCTGGAAGGCTTTGGTAGACCAAGGCCATTTTACTCCAAGATCGCTTGGTCGATAGTCGGCCATATGTTCTTTCCATTCCCGCTTGCCATTCTTGGAGAGAAAAGGCGGAAATGCGGACATAATGCTTTCAAGTACGGTTTTGAGTAAGTGTCCTTCCCACAACGCAAGAACATTCTCGTCATCGACCGGTCCATCGTCAGGCCACGCCTTCACGCTCACTGAGCAGTTTCGCCTAACCTTCGTACACAATTGGTCAAGCGCTCTGATGATTTTTCGTAGCTCCCGAAAATCCTCACATGCGGTTGCCAGCTGTATCACGCGAGGTAGATAAATCGATAACTCAAAAAATTGTGGCAGCACCAGGACGTGCTGGGTAAATGCGCGAAAGAATGCATGCCGGTGCGCTTTCCAAGTTTCGGGAGGTAAGTCACGTTCATACGCTTCAAAATCACGTAACTTAATAGCAAAACCCGCGCGACGCATTGTTAATGCATCCGTCTTTCGCAAGTTGTCAGCCGTCTCACCGTCGCTTTGTGTTGCTGCCAAAAGATCGGTCCCAACGTGTTCGGCCCAACGAGGTAAGCGTGGCATTGCACGCCATTCGCTTGCGCGTTCGTGAATTTGATGAGCAATAGCGTCTATGAACGTTTTGCCCGTATCGCCATTCAATATAAAGATTTTATTCTTTGCATTGGCAAAACATATCTGACTTTTGTTTTTTCCCGATTTGAAATAGCTAGGCTGAAAAATTATTCTTTTACTCTCTCCCTTACCATCCCAGGCAAGTTTTTCGTCAGAACGTTCGAATAACCAATCCCAAAGTTCATCCGTTGACCGAAAGTGGGCGCCATTTTCCATGACGAGCAAAATATCATCAACATATCGTCCATAGTACAGTGGAATGACTTGCTGTTCGATCACGCGGTCCAGCTCTATCAAAGCCATGTTGGCGACTACAGCAGACGCTGGTAATCCAACCGGCAGACCTTTCTTTAGCGGAGTTGTCGCTGCCCATGCTTCTAGAGCGTTGATGAATAAATGATTTAGTTTCTTCTCGGTTTCTGTTAGCTCAAGTGAGAGCACATCACGGAGAAAGGACGACTCCAGCATGAAGCTAGGTTTAAGTTCGTGGTAAAAAGAACTGACATCAGCCGTGAGTGCGACGACTTTTTTTCCATCATCCAAGGCGGCACGCATTGAGGAAATGCCATTGTCACGCCAGTTTCGAAAAGGTGTCAAATAAGGAACAAATGAGCCTAGTGATAGAGGGTTTATATTTTTGCCATCTTGTGTGCGGCGCAATCGATTTCCGTAGGCACATTTGGAAAGTTTCGCATCATACTGATGTCCTACTTTAAGCAACCATAAAGCAGATAATACATGAAAATCTATGCTGCATTGAGCCATCAAGCGGAATTCCGCATTAGGCTTTGAATATTCCTCAGTTTCCGAAAGCAACTCGCAAGTGCGGTCCCAATCTTCTTCAGGAGAAGAAAAAATTAGGCCAGTACCATTTTTTTCGCGAAATTCCTTGCGGTCTGCCCAAGTAACAGACTTAGTGGCAAAGGTCCACCCACCGATAAACGCTTTCTGCTCAACCCACTTTAGGTTGCTTCCATTGAGCAGAATCAAAAGAGCACTGAGATTTTCGGAAAGGTGTTCCTCGTAGGCTGCTATTGCCAATAAGTCGGGGCTGGACGAATAGAATAAATCCACCTTAGCCTTTCGATAAGCTAATCCTAAATCCTCAAGAACGAAACTCATCTGTCACCTGCTAGGGAAACGTACGGTGGTACTTCGATTTTTTTTATATTCATTTTATCTTCCTTGACTGTACCGATCAGGGGCAGGGGTGGGTGGGCCACTATACCATTGAGCCGCTGCTATCCGGCTACACGTTGCAGCATCGCAGCGCTCGATCGGGTAGGTAACCCCGTGCTTCAAGAAGTCTTGTGTTGGTTTTTGAGAAACCGGTAACTCCAGATTAAAAATCTAGCCACCCATCCCAACAAGCTACCGGTTTTTTTCAACACCTTATAAACAAGTTCTCGAATTCTTTGTTGTTCTTCGGGAGCCCTTCGATCAATATCGATTACACGAGTAGTGGAGTTTGCTATTTTCCCGCCTACAATGATTGAGAACACTATGAAAAATAGCCAGCGATAATGTTTGGAGCGTTGATTTTGAGATACTATGGTAATCGTTTTTTCTTGTTCATACCTGAGTCTGACCAAGGTTGGTACTATGCATTCAGATGCTAAAGCTACAGTTCTCCCAATAATATATTTGTCGACGAGGTTTTCAGGCGGATCGGGAAAGGCGGTGCAATAAGAAGCCGGTACGGTTTGACAGATACCGGATGCTGGGGAGAGTTGGTAAGAGCCAACGCCAAGTTTCGTAGTTGGGCATCTTTGGTTGTTGTAATCATTTATCTCCTGTCTGATTTTAATTATTTCTTTATCCGTTATTTGAGACCAGCTTGGAGCGTAAAGAGTGCGACTGACGTGAGGGCCGAATTCTTTATAGATCTTATGGTGATCACTAGCGTATTCGTTAAGCTGTTGCTGTACACGTGAAGCCCAGCGACAGGATACAGATTCTGAGGATCCGTTCTGCTTGCAGTAATTATCGTACTCGCGTACTTGCGCTAGTAAATACAAGCTCGCATTTCTAGTCGCGGCGCTAGCGTCTGTCAGCTCCTGAGCGTCCTCGGAGGCACCACTATCAGCAACGAAAAATACTCCTGTCAAAATAGCCGTAAGAAACCAAATATGATCGTAATAGTGGCGGAAACGGTCATTCAATTTGAATGCGTCGTATATAATTATAGTTGCGGACCATCCGATTAGTACACCATATAATATTATAGATGCAAATCCAAAGGCGCTTCCCAAATTACCTGTGCCACCCACAGAATATTTGGATGGGGTTAGGCTAAAAGGTGGAAGAAAACCAAGTGTGTTTAGCAGTCCTGGCAATAATAATAGAAGCCCTATTACCATTATGCCTTTTGCTCTGCCGAGAATGTATCCAGCCAAAAGTACCAATGGTAAAGAGCAGAGTGCTAGAAACATAATGGCGACTAATACGGGTACAACTGCTTCACCGGGAGCGAAGCCGCCCACTAGCCCACCATCCGCCGCCTGTTCGATGAACCCGGCAGAGGAAATGCCTAACCCATCTAACGTTTGATGCAGGTTATACGCCGCACCGTGGAAGAACCTCACATAAGGAGATAGAAACTCAAATAACGTCATCAGCTTCGCTCGGAATGTCTATGAAATATATCGCGTACCGACCTAGTCAGCCCTTGAGCTGTGGTGTTACACCGAATGCAGAGCATTGCATCAGAAAATGCAGTGCCAAAATAGTGGCATGGGTGCTATTTTTCGATAATGATACGGATCGTTCAATACTGATCCAGTACGGCCTGCGGCTTTGGATATGGGTCGTTTAAAGCCGTCAGGTGCGCAAATAATGTGAAGCAGGGAGGCTCAAATGTGGGCTGACGTCGATACAAAACAAGATTTTCTGAATTATTCAGAGGTCGCTGATCTGGTCGTCGACGTAATTCGCGACCCGAACATGAGGCCTGTGACGGTCGGTGTCTTTGGTTCTTGGGGCACCGGAAAATCAACTCTGCTGAATTTGATTGAGGAAGGCCTCAACCCCGGCGAGGCCCCAAGTAAATACGTTGTGGTGCGTTTT
The DNA here is from genome assembly GCF_052112205.1 of Pseudomonas sp. Lb2C2. Lineage (NCBI taxonomy): Bacteria > Pseudomonadati > Pseudomonadota > Gammaproteobacteria > Pseudomonadales > Pseudomonadaceae > Pseudomonas > Pseudomonas sp. Lb2C2. Next base: position 493,501 of record NZ_JAUTYW010000004.1, read on the forward strand.
GATGCATGGCTTTATCAGGGATTTGACGATTCCCGAGCAGCCTTGATGGAAATCATCGCATCGACATTGATTGAAGCTGCGGAAGGAAAACCAGCGGTTATCCCCAAAGCCAAGAAACTGATGGGCCGTGTAAATAAAATGCGTGCACTTGGTCTTCTGGTCGAAGGTGGCGCAATGGCCATGGGGATACCAGCTTTTGGATTTGGCATGAAAGGTGTGCAGGCCTTAGGCGATCTATTCTCGGGCGAGGCGGATGAAGAAACGCTATCGACCCTAAAGGAAGCTGGTGGCAAGGCTAAAGGGCACCTTACTGGTTTGTTGGATGAGGAAAAGCAGCGGACTCCACCGAAGGAAATCGCCGCCTTTAGGTCAGAATTTGCCGACGTTCTCACTGCGTTGGATAAAACGCTGGTCGTATTTGTAGACAACCTCGATCGGTGCCTTCCAAAGCAGACCATCCAAACCCTCGAAGCCCTTCGCTTGTTTTTGTTCATGGGGCAAACGGCATTCGTCGTCGCTGCCGATGAAGACATGGTCAGACATTCGGTGAGCGAGCATTTCAAAGACCCAGATGACCGACACGTAACTGACTATTTGGACAAGCTCATCCAGGTGCCAGTACGTGTTCCTAGGCTCGGGGTACAAGAAGTGAGAGCCTATTTGTTCATGTTGTTCGCGTCCGCCGGCGCAGTGATTTCAGCGGATAAAATCGAAAAGCTACGAGCCGGGCTTGAGGAGAATCTGCGTAAAGCCTGGAAGGAAGAGCCTATCGTCACCGAGGTCGCATTAGGTCTTCTTGGTACAGGTGTTCCAGATCAGATCGCCCAAGGGTTTGCGATTGCTGATCGCATGGCCTCTATGCTCGCGAACTCAACGCTGATCCTTGGAAATCCACGAATCGTTAAGCGGATGTTGAACGTAGTTCGTATGCGCTCTCGTGTTGCCAAGCAAAGAGACATGCCGGTGGATGAGGCTTTGATTGCCAAACTCGCTCTGTTTGAACGGTGCATGGAAGACAAGTCGGTTGCTCACATGTACTCGGTGATCAACGCAGCCGCGGGGGGGAAACCGGAAATACTGGCGACACTCGAAAACCTGCTGGAGGATCCAGATAAATTCAAACTAGCTTGCCCTGAACCGTGGAACGTAAAAGCTGAATTTATCAGAGAGTGGCTGACGCTTGAGCCTTCACTCTCAAACACTGATCTCCGTCCGATTGTCTATTTGAGTCGTGAGACCACGCCATTACGCGTACTGAGAGCGGGCTTATCGGCCGCTGCGACAGAAGCGCTTGCGGTTCTCAAGAGAGCGTCCAACACATCCTCCCCATCTGCCATCGCTGCCATTCTCACAATTCCAACTGGCGAGCATGTGGCTGTTATGGCACAGCTTATTCAGTCAATGCGGTCCCACGTGGATTGGACTACCAGAGCGCCTGGTTTTGATGGCGCATTTATGTTGGCCGAGCGCTCATCCGATGCAGGCTCTTCGTTATCCGATTTCATCCATACGGTCATGCCAGGAAAAATTAAGCCCTGGCTCAGTACCAGGGTGAAAAGCGTCAGCTGGTTTAAGCCTAAAGAGAAGCAATGACATGGGAACGTCGACTTCGAGTAAAGGGCCCGGTGGTAACTCTCCGTTTGTTCCTGAATGGATAGACACAACGGGCCAGGGTGCGATTCCAGAAACTCCTCCGCAGCGGTTCAAAGATTTCCGTAAATCCTTGGGTAAATTCGTCTCCAGCGGAGACGGCGACTACCTTCGCTCTGCTGTACGAAGCTATGCCAGTGGCTCTACAGGTGGTAGCAGTGTCGGCCCCATTCGATTTGGCTCGATGGCTGGTGCTGGCGGCGCACTGTTTGGTGCAATGGCAGCGCTGAGTGACGGCCAGTCACCAAGCGGGCTCGATCTAGCGTCCCTTAACGGGAAAGATACGGACGTTGCGATTGACATAATCGTCCAAGCACTCGTTCCAGAAGATGGCGATTCAGATCGGGTTCGCGTAGCGATGAATGAAGCACTATCGGATTGCCTGGAAGGCTATGATGAATTCGACTTCACGAAGATAAATGATGAAATGCTTGTCCAAATGATGCTCGTGTACGTCACGAAATGTGTTTTTGGGCAGATAGTGCTGGACTCCAATGAGGCCTTCGCTAAAGCATCCTCTCCTGGGCAGGTAGAGCAGGCGGAAAGGGATTTGTTTTCTTTGGTGGAAGCCGTAACAGACAAGCACATGCGCCCCCTTTTAACGGGTAACTTGAAGTCCTTCACGAGTGCCCAAATCGAAAAAATCCAGCTCAGTGCGATTAAAGAAGTTTGGGTCGAGTGGGAGAGCTACGAACAGTGACTGACCTAATTTTTCATCACGAATTTGACCAACTTCCACCATGCTCTCCGAATGTCATACCCGTACTGATGTACGGAAGTCGACCACTGGCGAAGGGGACCTGTTCAATCGGTGGGCCTGTTCGTACCGCTGTTCGACGTCTAGGTGCGCCCGTGAGTCGCGTGGGCTTCGATTTGCTCACTATTGCGATGGCAGTTACGGCGGCAGACACGTTTGTCGATAAAGCCGAGGCGGACGATGGGTGGGCACGACAGCTTCGCTTGGTCATTCCATTAGCCGATCCGGATCTTTGGTATGCAGCTGTTCCTTTGCTTCAAAAAGCGCTTCATTTTTTAAGTGGTGACATCTGGACGATCGAGTTGCTGCCTGACGGCCCTAGACAATCAAAATCGCAAAATCGTGGCCACATCACCGTGCTTGCTGGCCATGATTGTGTGAGCTTGTTCTCCGGAGGCATGGACAGTGGCATTGGTGCGCTTGATCTGTTGGGTAAAGGGCGACGGCCAATTCTGATCAGTCATTCCTACAGAGGGGATTCGGAGAAGCAAATCCTTGTGAGCAGCCAGCTTCCCGTAAAAGTCTCGAGATTTGCTGCCGTGGCGAACCCCACCTCATGGCTTGGTACCACGCTCGATGTGCAGATGCGTACACGCAGTTTCAACTTCCTTGCTTATGGCACGTTAGTCGCTGCTACTTTGGCGCAATTGAGAGTGGCCAGTACACCGGTGGAGTTATTCGTTCCAGAGAACGGTCTCATCGCTCTCAATCCACCGATGACGCCAAGACGCATAGGGGCGCTGAGCACCCGAACGACTCATCCTCATTTTCTTGGGTTGTTCCAGCAGATTCTGGACACCGTTGGTTTGCCAGTCGTTGTCAAAAACCCGTATGCGCTAAAGACAAAAGGGGAAATGCTTCTTGGCTGTTCCGATCAAATCTCGCTCAGCGCTCTGGCCACCGATACTGTCTCCTGTGGGAAATGGAAGAGAACGCATCAGCAGTGTGGCAAATGCGTTCCGTGCATTATCAGACGAGCTTCATTTCACGCCGCAGGTATGAAAGATGGCACGAGTTACAATCCAAAGGGCCAAAACTTGCAGGCCGTTTTCAACGATGAAAAAGCACGGGACGACCTTATGGCGATGGTTCTGTCATCCAGGCGTTTACCCAAAACCAGCGTCTCTAAATGGGTGTCTAACGCAGGTCCGCTGCCGCTGAATCGTAAAGACCGAGATGACCTACTGGGTGTAGCGGAGCGAGGAATGGGAGAGGTGAGTGCTTACTTGGACAGCCTTGGGCTAATTTGAGCAGCGAAGAGTTGCATTACTACCTCGCAAAGAGATCAGGGCATGATCACCATCATGCCATGGTCTGTGAACCCTGCTGATGTACGATCCCCCTACTTTTACCCCCACAAAAACGCTGGCTCTTGATGGACGTTACTGGACTCTCGTAGAGCAGAACACCGCGGGAGCTCAAGTAAATACTAGCTTAGAAAAATCCACAGTAAAATTTTGGAGTCTTTCAAGAAGTATGCAAAAGGAGATGGGGTGCTAGGGGTCGAGTGTTCGAATCACTCCGTCCCGACCATATTTTTCAATGACTCAGGCCAATGTTCACAGCATTGGCCTTTTTCATGTGCGTGACTTTTGCGTGACGTGTGTTTCAAGTCGTGCAACCTTATATCCCCCAATTGCGCGATCATCCTCGCAAACGCTGTCGCTGGCTTTTTGCTGACAAGGGCTTCGATGCTGAAGCCCAGCGGCGCTACTGTGACCATTGCCGGATGCGGCCGGTAATAGATCCAACACTACATCTGGCTATCGCGGCTTACCTTGAAGCACTGTTGCGTGAATCGGTCATGGCCGACAAGGCCACGGAGGTCGCTGCTGTGCGCGTCTCTACACCTAACTTCACATACACATGTTCCAGATGTTTGTTCACGGTGCGTGGGCTCAGATCGAGAATGGTGCCAATGTCGCGGTTGGTCTTGCCGCAGGCCACCCAGCGCAGAACCTCGACTTCCCGACCGGTGAGCTGAAAGCGTGCCGACAGCACCCTGTGCGCCGGCTCGTCGTCCAGGCTCGGCGCGGCTGGCTGTGACGCCGCTCGGGCCGACAGCAGGATGCGCGAGGTGCGCAGGTGCGCGGCGACCCGGGCCAGCACTTCGTCGGTCTGGATCGGCTTGGTCACGTAGTCGCTGCCACCCACTTCAAAGCCCTGGACCACATGCCTGCTTTCCGTCAACGCGGTCATGAACAGCACCGGAATATCGGCGTTGGCCGGGTGCTCCTTGATCCGCCGGCAGGTCTCGAAGCCGTCCAGGCCCGGCATCATCGCATCCAGCAGGATCAGGTCCGGGCGCCGGCGTTCGATGCGGTTCAGGGCGCTGAGCCCGTCGAGGGCCACCAGCACCATGTAGCCAGCATCGTTGAGGGCGTCGGAGAGCATGGCGAGGTTGTCCGGGGTGTCGTCCACAATCAGCACGACACCGGGTTCAGCGACTGTGGTCAGTGCATTCATCTTCTGCCTCCTTGAGGGCGCGGTTGATTTCGTCCAGGCGAAAGTTTTTCAGCAGCTTGCGTAGCGAACTGATGAAAGGGGCGGTGGCTGGCGTCTCGGCCTGGATGGCGTCGAGTTTTTCGTGCAGACCGCGTACGTAGCCGATGGCGCTGAGTTCGCCGAGGGCGATGAGGTCAGGCTGTGAGGGCAATATCCCCGGTTCGGGGAATGTCGCAGGGGCTGGTTTTTCGCGGCGCAGCCAGTGCAGGTCCAGCTGTTTCTGGATCCGTTCGAGCAGCTCCGGGGTGTGTACCGGCTTGGCAAGGTAGTCGTTGCAGGCACTGGCCAGGCTGCGCTCGCGCTCGTCGTTAAAGGCATTGGCCGATATCACGATGATCGGTGCCGTGGACAACGCATTGCGGCGGATCAGCCGACTGGTTTCCCAGCCATCCATCGTCGGCATCGACAGGTCCATGAGGATCAGGTCCGGCCCCAGCAGGGCGACCTGGCGAATCGCTTCCTGGCCGTTGCTGGCCTGGACCACTTCAAAGCCCAGGGGCGTGAGCATGCCGCTGAGGACCTTGCGATGGTCCACATGGTCGTCCACTACCAGCACCAGACGCCGCGGCCCCTGGTAGCCGATGATGTCGTGTTCGACATGGATCACCGCCTGCGGCACCCGTACTTGCGAGAGAAACAGGCGCACCTGGAAACAGGTGCCCTTGTCCTGCTGACTCTTGACCTGCAACTCGCCGCCCATCAGCGAGGTGAGCATGCGGGTAATGGTCAGGCCCAGGCCAACGCCCTTGTCCTGGCGCATCAGATCACCGCGTTCGAAAGGCTGGAAGATTCGCTCGATGTGCTCGGGGTCGATGCCGATACCCGTGTCGATGATGTCGAAGGTTGCCGTCTCGCGCATGTAACTGACCCGCAGGCAGACCTCGCCGCTGTCGGTGAAGTTGACCGCATTGCCCAACAGGTTGATGAGGATCTGCCGGACGCGCTTTTCGTCGCCTCGCACCACCGCCGGCATCTTGCCGATCAACTCCAGGCGAAAGCGCAACCCTTTGTCCCGGGCTTGTGGGGTGAACATCAGCTCCAGATCGTGGATCAGTTCCGGGAAGGGGATTTCCGTCGCTTCCAGGCGCAGTTTGCCGGCCTCGATCTTGGCCACATCGAGCAGGCCGTCGATCAGCGACAGCAGGTGCGAGCCGCTGCGCAGGATGGTCGCCAGGGCATCCTGATGCTGCTCCGGCATGGCCGCGTCGCGCTGCAGGATCTGGGTAAAACCGAGGATGCTGTTCAGCGGCGTACGCAGTTCGTGGGACAGTCCGGTGACGTAGCGACTCTTGGCCGCGTTGGCCGCCTCGGAAGCCTCCTTGGCATCTTGCAGGGCCTGGTCGGTCAAGCGGTGGGCTTCGATTTCCTGCATCAGCAGCTGGGTCTGGCGGTCCGATTCTTCCTGGGCCACGTGGCGGCTTTCCCGCGTCAGAACCACCCACCAGGAGAGGATGGCCGCCAGTACCGAGAGCGTCAGGAAGGCCTTGAAAAATGCCTGGTACAGCGTCGCCTGGGCTTGCGGCGAGTGGGGGAGCCCCTGGGAGGCCTGGCCATAGATCAGCGCCAGAGCGCCGCTGAGCATCAGGATCAGTGCGAGCAGCAGGCCCAAGTAATGCACTAGCCGGGTGTGCAGGCGTGGCACCGTTGCATTGGGCAGCAACCAATGCAACAGCGCTTCGAACTGCGCCGACAGACGCCCGTGGGGTTTGCAGCGATCGCCGCAACGCGCGTCCAGCGAACAGCAAAGTGAGCAGATGGGCGTGCTGTAGGCCGGACAGAAAGCCATGTCGGCGGTTTCGAACGGGTTGCTGCACAGGCCGCAGGTGATCTGCGTGCTCGGTGCCACCGGTTGCAGCAGTAGCGGATCGCTGGTGCGGGCGATGTAATAGCGGCTGCGGGTGACCCAGGCCAGCAGCGGGGTCATCACCAGCGAGGTGCCGAGGGCGACGAAGGGCGGTGCTGCCTGGGCCAGCGCACCAAATAGACCGAAGTGGGCGAGGACCGACAGTAGCGAGGCAATCAGCATGGAGCCGACGCCCACCGGGTTGATGTCGTAGAGGTGAGCGCGCTTGAACTCGATGTGTTTCGGTGACAACCCCAAGGGTTTGTTGATCACCAGGTCGGCGACCACCGAGCCGATCCAGGCGATGGCGATGTTGGCGTAGAGACCGAGCACCTGGTCGATGACGTCGAATACCCCCAGCTCCATCAGCATCAGGGCAATCGCCACATTGAACACCAGCCAAACTACGCGGCCGGGGTGACTGTGGGTGACCCGGGCGAAAAAGTTCGACCAAGCCAGGGAACCGGCGTAGGCGTTGGTCAGGTTGATCTTCATCTGCGAGACGAAGACGAATAGCACCATGGCCGCCAGGGCCCATTCCGGCGAGGCGAACACATAACCGAAGGCCACCAGGTACATCTGGGTCGGTTCCGTAGCGCGCTCGATGGGGATCTCGTGTTGCAGGGCGAGAAACGCCAGGAAGGCGCCAGCGAACATTTTCAGGGCGCCGGGCAGGATCCAGCCGGGGCCGGCGCAGAGTAGGGCGGCCCACCAGCGCTTGCGGTTGGCCGCGGTTTTTTCCGGCAGGAAGCGCAGGTAGTCGACCTGTTCGCCGATCTGCGTCACCAGGGACAGGGCCACGGTACAGGCCGCGCAAAACGCCAGCAGATTGAAGTCGCCGCCGGCATCACGGCCTTGGAAACTGGTCCAGTCGCTGAAGGCCTCGGGGTTTTTCAGCAGCACAAACAGATAGGGCAGCACCAGCAGCACCAGCCACAACGGCTGGGTCCAGAGTTGCAGGCGACTGATCAGGGTCACCCCATAGGCCACCAGGGGGATCACCAGCACAGAGCAGATCACATAGGCAAAGGCCAATGGGATATGGAAGTACAGCTCCAAGGCCAGGGCCATGATCGCTGCTTCCAGGGCGAAGAACAGAAAGGTGAAGCTGGCGTAGATCAGCGAGGTGATGGTCGAGCCGATGTAGCCAAAGCCGGCACCGCGGGTCAACAGGTCCATATCGACGCCGTAGCGGGCGGCGTAGTAGCTGACGGGCAGGCCGGTGAGGAAGATGATCAGGCTCACGGCGAGGATCGCCCAGAAGGTGTTGGTGAAGCCGTAGCTCAGGGCCAGCACCCCGCCAATCGCCTCCAGGGCCAGGAACGACACCGCGCCCAGGGCGGTGTTGGCGATGCGCAGTTCCGACCACTTGCGAAAGGACTTTGGTGTGTAACGCAGGGCGTAGTCTTCCATGGTTTCGTCGGCGACCCAGCTGTTGTAGTCGCGACGGATCTTGGCGATGCGCTGGGTGCCAGGTGGAAGCACGGTGAAAGACTCCTGGGGTCAAGGCGCTCCGTGCCTGGCGGGTGTGCCCGTGGCGGATAGCCGAGCAATTTTCATGCCCTGCACCACGCCGTCTTGCCGCGCCAGCTGGTGCCTGCGCGCGCGTGTGCGCAGTGCCGGTCGGTCGGGACCTGGAGCAATAGCCTGCGCCGCCTTGGTGCATTTTTCCCTACGTCAAATGACGTATGCGCTTACGTCAGGCTGCGTATACCCGTCGTCGATACGCCCCTCCATGCTGATACCACCACCGTTGCTGGCCGCCATAGGGCGTACCACCAGCGTCACCGCAGAGGAGTAGCAGCATGCAACCACCATTGATCCGGACTAAAGGCTTGTTGCCGCGCCGCTTGGCGCTAGGGGCGGCGGCCCTGTCGTTACTGGCTGCCAGTGTGTTCAGCCAGGGTGTATGGGCGGACGAGGCCAACAGCACCGGCCTGGCGGTGACCGCCACTGAAGTCACGGTCGGCCAGTTGCACTCGGCCACCGGCACCATGGCGATTTCCGAAACCGGTTCGATCCAGGCAGAACGCTTGGCCATCGAGCAGATCAACGCTTCAGGCGGCATCCTCGGTCGGCAGATCAAGGTGATCCAGGAAGACGGCGCCTCCGACTGGCCGACCTTCGCCGAGAAGGCCAAGAAGCTCCTGGTCAATGACAAGGTGGCCACGGTGTTCGGCTGCTGGACCTCGGCCTCGCGCAAGGCCGTGCTACCGATTTTCGAGAAAGAGAACGGCCTGCTCTACTACCCGACTTTCTATGAGGGGCTGGAGCAGTCGAAGAACGTGATCTACACCGGCCAGGAAGCCACCCAGCAAATCCTCGCCAGCCTCGACTGGATCGCCAAGACCAAGGGCGCCAAGACCTTCTACCTGGTGGGTTCGGATTACATCTGGCCACGCACTTCGATGAAGATCGCCCGCAAGCACATTGAAAACGTGCTGCACGGTACCGTGGTCGGCGAAGACTACTACCCCTTGGGCAACACCCAGTTCGGTTCGCTGATCAACAAGGTCAAGCTGAAGAAGCCCGACGTGGTGTTCGCCGCCGTGGTGGGTGGCTCCAACGTGGCCTTCTACAAACAACTCAATGCGGCGGGCGTCAATTCGGCCAAGCAGACTTTGCTCACTCTCTCAGTCACCGAAGATGAATTGCTGGGCATCGGCGGCGAGAACATGGCCGGCTTCTATGCCTCGATGAAGTACTTCCAGAGCCTGGACAACCCCAACAACAAAGCCTTCGTCGACGCCTTCAAGGCCAAGTACGGCAAGGATTCGGTGATCGGCGACGTGACCCAGGCCGCGTATCTGGGCCCATGGTTGTGGAAGGCTGCCGTGGAAAAAGCCGGCAGCTTCGATGTCGACAAGGTGGTTGCAGCCTCGCCGGGCATCGAGCTGAAAACCGCGCCTGAAGGCTACGTCAAAGTGCATGAAAACCATCACCTGTGGAGCAAGACCCGCATCGGTGAAGTGCAGCCCGATGGCCAGTTCAAGGTGGTGTACGAGTCTGATCTGATCGAACCGAATCCTTTCCCCAAAGGCTACCAGTAAGGGCTGGCGTCATCCCTGGCAGCCAGCTCCTACGGGCGTTGTGTAGGAGATGGCTGGCTGGGCGATGGGGCCCCTACGGTTTTCCACATCCTCCCTCCAAGCAGGAGTCCATCATCATGGAATGGCTATCGGAATTTGGTGCCATCGCGGCGATGCAGGGGTTCAACGGCTTGTCCGTGTTCTGCGTGCTGCTGTTGATGGCATTGGGGCTGGCGATCATTTTCGGCCAGATGGGGGTCATCAACATGGCCCACGGCGAGTTCCTCACGATCGGCGCCTACACCACCTATGTCTGTTCGAGCCTGACCAGCCATTTCACCCCGTGGTTTCAACCCTATTACTTTTTCATCGCCATCGCCCTGTCGTTTCTGGTGGCCGGGGCCATTGGCTGGCTGGTGGAGTGGGCGATGATCAGTCGGCTCTACAAGCGTCCGCTGGACACGCTACTGGCGACGTGGGGGCTGTCCCTGGTGATGCAACAGACCTTCCGTTCGGTGTTCGGCGCCCGTGAAGTCAGCGCCACGCCGCCGGAATGGCTGATGGGTTCGTTCAACTTCACCGAGTCCATCGAGATCCCGCGCAACGGTCTGTTCATGATGGCCCTGACCCTGCTGCTCACCGGGGCCATTTTTCTCTTGCTCTACCGCTCACGCTGGGGCCTGCAAGTACGGGCTACGGTACAGAACCGGTTGATGAGCCGTGCCGTGGGCATCAATACGCGCAAGGTCGACCGCATGACCTTTGCCCTCGGTTGTGGTGTCGCGGGGGTGGCCGGCGCGGCCTTTACCACCATTGGCTCCACCGGGCCCACCGCGGGCTCGCAGTACATCGTCGACACCTTCCTGGTGGTGGTCTTCGGCGGCGCACAAAGCCTGTTCGGCACTATTGCGTCGGCGTTCGTCATTGCCCAGACCCAATCGATCTCGGAGTTTTTCCTCAGTGGTTCGATGGCCAAGGTACTGACCCTGTCCGGGGTGATCCTGATCCTGATGTTGCGCCCTCAAGGGTTGTTCTCCATCAAAGTGCGCAAGTAGAGGCAAGCCGATGAAGCTTTTAGACAAGATGCTGGCGGGCAAGCGGAACCTGTTGGGCGTTGCCCTGTTGGCGCTGCTGATTTTCGTGGTCTTCCCGCTGACCCTGGATGCTTTTCGCCTGAACATGGTGGGCAAGTACCTGACCTATGCCTTCGTCGCTGTCGGCCTGGTGTTGTGTTGGGGCTATGGCGGCATTCTCAGCCTCGGGCAGGGGGTGTTTTTCGGCGTCGGCGGCTACTGCATGGCGATGTTTCTCAAGCTCGAAGCCTCCGACCCGCAGAGCACCAAAATCCAGTCGACGCCGGGCATTCCGGATTTCATGGATTGGAACCAGATCACCGAACTGCCCTGGCTCTGGGTACCGTTCCACAGTTTCAGCTTCACCCTGTTGGCGGTGATCCTGGTGCCGGTAGTGCTGGCCTTCATCATTGGCATGGCGCTGTTCAAGCGGCGGGTGGGGGATGTTTATTTCTCCATCGTCAGCCAGGCCATCGCGCTGATCCTCACGGTGCTGATCGTTGGCCAGCAGGGCCTGACCGGCGGGGTCAACGGCATCACCGATCTCAAGACGCTGCTCGGCTGGGACCTGCGCAGCGACAGCGCCAAGTTGCTTTTGTACTTCATTAACGCAGCTTTGCTGTTCGGCTGCATTTTCATCGGCCGCTTCGTCCTCGCGTCGAAGCTCGGGCGGCTGCTGATGGCGATGCGCGACAAAGAGGAGCGGGTGCGTTTCTCCGGTTATGACGTGGCCAGTTTCAAGATTTTCGTGTTCTGCATCGCCGCTGCCTTCTCGGCCATTGGCGGCGCCATGTTCGCCTTGCAGGTGGGCTTCATGTCGCCTTCGTTCGTCGGCATCGTGCCGTCCATCGAGATGGTGATCTTTGCCGCTGTCGGCGGGCGCATGTCGCTACTCGGCGCGGTGTATGGGGCCTTGCTGGTGAACTACGGCAAGACCTATTTCTCCGAGTCCTTCCCCGAGCTATGGCTGTACCTGATGGGCGGGCTGTTCATTGCCGTGGTCATGTACTTTCCCAATGGCTTGGCCGGACTCTGGGACAGCCATGGCCGCCAGACCCTTGGCCGTTTATTACGCCGTACTCCGCAGCAAGCCGCCGTTGCCGCGCCCCTGCCGGAGACGCCGCGCACCGCGCCGCCGACCCCGGCTCCTGAACGTCCTTCGCTGGAGACGCAGCCATGACCGCCGTGGGTTTTCAAATGAACAAGCCGGTGCTGGTTATCGAGGGGCTGACGGTGTCCTTCGACGGTTTCAAGGCCGTGGACAACCTCAACCTGTACATCGACCGCAATGAAGTGCGGGTGGTGATCGGGCCCAACGGCGCAGGCAAGACCACGGTGCTCGACCTGATCTGCGGCAAGACCCGCGCCACCAGCGGCAGCATCCAGTTCGATGGAAAGGAACTGACCAAGATGCGCGAGTACAACATCGTCCGTGCCGGCGTCGGGCGCAAGTTCCAGAACCCGTCGATCTACGAAAACCTCACGGTGTTCGAGAACCTGGAGATGTCCTACCCGGCGGGGCGCAAGGTGTTTGGCGCGTTGTTCTTCAAACGCAGTGCCGCAGTGATTGCCCGGGTTGAAGAGGTGGCGCGGGAGATCTTTCTCGGCGAACTGCTGCAGCAGCAGGCCGACCTGCTGTCCCACGGCCAGAAGCAGTGGCTGGAGATCGGCATGCTGCTGATGCAGAACCCTGACCTGTTGATGCTCGATGAACCGGTCGCCGGGATGAGCGTCAACGAGCGCGTACAGACTGCGGAATTGCTCAAGCGCATCAGCCAGGGACGCTCGGTGCTGGTGATCGAACACGACATGGAATTCGTCAAGAGCATCGCCCACAAGGTCACGGTGCTGCATCAGGGCAAGGTCCTGGCCGAGGGCAGCATGGAGTCGGTGCAGAACAACCCGAAAGTCATCGAAGTCTATTTAGGCCATTGAGGAAGCAGGCATGTTCAACGTAGACAAGCTGTCCTGTGGTTACGGCCAGAGCCAGATCCTCCACGACCTCGACCTGGCCGTGGCCAAACGCGAGATTGTCGCCGTGATGGGGCGCAACGGTATGGGCAAGACCACGCTGTTCAAGAGCTTGATGGGCATCCTTCCGCAGTGGCGGGGGCAGGTCAGCGTCGATGGCCAGGAAGTCTCGAACCTGGAAACCCACGAGCGGGTGGAGCACGGCATCGCCTATGTGCCTCAGGGACGGATGATTTTCCCCAGCATGACGGTGTTGGAAAACATTCAGACCGGCCTGCCGGCATCGGCCCGGGGCCAGGTGCCCGAAGACCTTTATGCGTTGTTTCCGGTACTCCACGACATGCGCTCGCGCAAGGGTGGCAACCTTTCGGGTGGGCAACAGCAGCAACTGGCCATTGCCCGGGCGCTGGCGACCAATCCCAAGGTGCTGTTGCTCGATGAACCCACTGAGGGCATCCAGCCGTCGATCATCAAGGACATCGCCCGCACGTTGAAAGAGATCCGCCACCTGCGCGACCTGACCATTGTGGTCTCCGAGCAGGTGCTGTCATTCACCCTGGAAATCGCCGACCGCTTCCTGGTGATCGAGAAGGGTCGCTTCGTGATTGAGGAGACCCGGGACAAGGTCGACGAAGCCACCATCAGTCGCTACCTCTGCGTGTAGGCGCGGCCGGGCGGCGCGATGGTTTATCGGCCCCTTTTGTAGCAGCTGGCAAGCCCGCTCAAAGGGGTACGTCATCCAACGTATTGGCCGATTCGTGCCGCCATTCGAGACTGGTTCCAACGCGGTACATCCCTAATGTTCAGGAGCTTCGCCATGACCGATACCTTGATCAAAGTCGACCTCAACCAGCCCGCCACCGAGAACGAACAGATCCACAACCGCTGGCATCCGGACATTCCCATGGCCTGCTGGGTCAAGCCGGGGGATGACTTTATTCTCGAGACTTACGACTGGACCGCCGGCGCGATCAAGAACAACGACGACGCCTCTGATGTGCGTGACGTCGACCTGTCCACCGTGCACTACCTGTCCGGTCCGGTGGGCGTGCATGGCGCCGAGCCGGGGGATCTGCTGGTGGTCGACCTGCTGGACATCGGCGCCAAGGCCGAATCCATGTGGGGGTTCAACGGTTTCTTCTCGCGGCAGAACGGTGGCGGATTCCTCACGGACCACTTTCCCAGCGCACAGAAAGCCATCTGGGATTTCAAGGGCATGTTCACCAGCTCGCGGCACATTCCCGGGGTCAATTTTGCCGGCCTGATCCACCCCGGATTGATCGGTTGCCTGCCCGACCCGGTAATGCTCGGCGACTGGAACCGCCGTGAGCAGGAGTTGATCGACACCCACCCGACCCGCGTGCCGCCCCTGGCCAACGCCCCGCTGGCCGCCACCGCGCACATGGGCAAGCTCAAGGGCCAGGCGCGGGATGATGCCGCAGCCACGGGCGCACGCACCGTGCCGCCGCGTGAACATGGCGGTAACTGCGATATCAAGGACCTGTCCCGGGGCTCGAAGATTTTCTTCCCGGTCTACGTCAAAGGCGCCGGGTTGTCGGTGGGGGATCTGCACTTCAGTCAGGGCGACGGCGAGATCACCTTTTGCGGTGCTATCGAGATGGCCGGCTGGGTCCATATGAAAGTCGAGCTGATCAAGGGCGGCATGGCCAAGTACGGAATCAAGAACCCGGTGTTCAAACCCAGCCCGATCATCCCGACCTACCAGAATTACCTGATCTTTGAAGGTATCTCGGTGGATGAAGCCGGCAAACAGCACTACCTGGACGTGAATATCGCGTATCGCCAGGCCTGTCTGAATGCGATCAACTACTTGACCAAATTTGGTTATTCGCCCGCCCAAGGCTATGCACTGTTGGGCTCCGCACCGGTGCAAGGGCATATCAGCGGCGTGGTCGACATCCCCAACGCCTGCGCGACCCTCTGGTTACCCACCGAAATCTTCGAGTTCGACATCAACCCCAACGCCAACGGCCCCATCAAACACCTCGATGGCAGTATCGATCTGCCGATCGCCCCGGACCTGTGAGACACGCCCGAGCCCGATCAATGTCCGGAGAGCGCCATGCCGACCTATGAGTACGAATGCCCAACCTGTGGCTCTTTCACAATGTTGCGGCCCATGGCCCAACGGCACGAGTCGTGCCAGTGCCCGTCTTGCGCGGGCCCAGGAGGGCGGTTGCTGTTGTCTGCGCCGGCACTGACGACGTTGTCGAGCAGCCAACGCCAGGCCATGGCGACCAACGAGCGAAGTGCCCACGCGCCGCAGACGCTTGGCGAGTACCAGCAGAACCGTCGTCACCCCAGTGGGTGCAGTTGTTGCGCACCGAGCAAACCGCTGGCCCCGACCAAAGAAAATCCACAGGGGCTCAAGCGTAAAACCGGCTCCAGACCTTGGATGATCAGCCATTAACAGAGGTAAATTTCATGCGTCATGGTGATATTTCCAGCAGCCCGGACACCGTGGGTGTCGCGGTCGTCAATTACAAAATGCCGCGGCTGCATACAAAAGCCGAGGTCATTGAAAACGCCCGCAAGATTGCCGACATCATCACCGGTATGAAACGCGGTCTCCCCGGCATGGATCTGGTGGTGTTTCCTGAATACAGCACCATGGGCATCATGTACGACCACGATGAGATGATGGCGACTGCCGCCAGTATTCCAGGCGAAGAGACTGCGATCTTTTCCGCCGCGTGCCGTGCGGCAGACACGTGGGGGGTGTTTTCACTGACCGGTGAGCGGCATGAGGAACATCCCCACAAAGCCCCGTACAACACGTTGGTGTTGATCAATAACCAGGGCGAAATCGTCCAGAAGTACCGCAAGTGCATTCCCTGGTGCCCCATTGAAGGCTGGTATCCGGGTGACCGGACCTATGTCTGCGAGGGTCCCAAGGGCCTGCAAATCAGCTTGATCATTTGTGATGACGGCAACTACCCGGAGATCTGGCGCGACTGTGCAATGAAAGGGGCTGAGTTGATCGTCCGTTGCCAGGGCTATATGTACCCGGCCAAAGAGCAGCAGGTGATGATGTCCAAGAGCATGGCCTGGGCCAATAATTGTTATGTGGCAGTGGCCAATGCGGCCGGCTTCGATGGGGTTTATTCCTACTTTGGTCACTCGGCGATTATTGGCTTCGACGGTCGCACCCTGGGCGAATGCGGTGAAGAGGAAATGGGCATTCAGTACGCACAATTATCCGTTTCGCAAATCCGCGATGCGCGAGCGAACGACCAATCACAGAATCATTTGTTCAAGCTGCTGCATCGCGGTTACACCGGAGTCTATAACTCCGGGGACGGCGACAAGGGCGTGGCTGACTGCCCGTTCGACTTTTACCGCACCTGGGTACTGGATGCGCAGAAAGCCCGGGAAAACGTCGAAAAACTGACCCGTAGCACCGTCGGCGTGGCTCATTGCCCGGTGGGAGAGATTCCCCACGACGGTAAAGAAAAACACGCAGGCTAAACCATGCCTTTCGTGAATGATCGCATCGACCCAAACCACCCACAGCCCAGCCTGACCAGAGCATCACCGGCAGCAGATCCGTTGACCTCACGCTTCGTCTTCAATCCCGCCCAAGTCATGGCGTTGTTGCGCAGTCGCATTGTCGGCCAAGAACATGCCATGAGCGCGGTCGAGGCGTTGCTGAACGTGGTTAAGGTCGATATTGGTGAACGTGAGAGGCCGTTGTCGGTGAACCTGTTCATGGGGCCGACCGGTGTCGGCAAGACCGAAATCGTCCGTCTGCTGGCACTGGCCATACACGGTCGCGCCGATGCTTTTTGTCGCATCGACATGCACACCTTGGCCCAGGAGCATTACTCGGCGGCGCTCACCGGAGCGCCACCTGGTTATGTGGGGAGTAAAGAGGGCGTCAGTCTGTTCAATAGCGAATTGATTCAAGGTACCTACAGTCGCCCAGGCATCGTGCTGTTCGATGAATTGGAAAAGTCCAGCAAGGAAGTGGTGCGCAGCTTGTTGGGTATTCTTGAGAATGGCCAACTGACCTTGGCCGGCGGTAGCCGAACGCTGGATTTTCGCAATAGCCTGATCTTCATGACCAGCAACATTGGCGCCCGACAAGCGAGCACCTACAGGGAACGTTTTTCACGCGGTTGGCGGCGCTGGCTCGGCATCGCCCCACAAGGTGAGCAGGCTATGTTGGAGCTAGCGTTGCACGCCTGGTTCGAACCGGAATTTCTAAACCGTATTGATCGCATCCTGGTTTTCCAACGTATCGAAACCCAATGGCTGGAAGCGTTGTTGCAGATCGAACTGAACAAACTCAACCAACGTCTCGGTCAGCATTGCCGTACGCTGGTCCTGGACGTTGCGGCAAGCGCCTGGCTGTGCCGAAAGCATGACCCACGCTTCGGTGCTCGGGCCCTGACAAGGCGAGTGCGGGTTGAGCTGGAGCCTGCCATCGCTGAGTGTTTGCTGGCGTATCCGCAGGCAATGCAGATGACTGCGACGGTCGAATCAAACAGGCTCACGGTTGTTCCATTGTCGTAAGAGACGACACCGGATTGCGGTCTGATGCTATAGCCTCGGGAATCGCTGTCGCACTACGCTGGGTGACGATGCGCATCACCCAGCGTGTTGGCTTTTACAGAATGTTCATCGGGTAGCTGATGATCACCCGATGCTCGTCGCTGTCACGCTGGGTGGACACTTCGGTGCGCAGCGAGGCGTGGCGCAAAGCAATGCTCAGGTCCTTGAGCGGACCTTGCTGGATCACATAACTCACCGTCAGGTTGCGCTCCCACTCGCTCTTGTCGCCGGTCGGGGTACGGATGTTCGAGCCGCTTTCGTACATGCCCAGGAAACTCAAGCCAGGAACCCCGACCTTGGCGAAATCATAGCCGTAGCGAACCTGCCAGGTGGTTTCCCCGGCGCGCTGGAACTTGCCGATCATCGACTCCGTCATGAAGTAGGCGGTAGAACCGTCACCCTGGTTCAACCAGACTGCATCACTGTCGCCGCTGACTTGCTGCAGGCCGGCCGCGAAGGTATGGCCGTTCACCAGGTAGGTGAATTGCGCGCTGCTCAGGCGACTGTCGACCTTGCCTTTGGTCACGCCGTCGCCGTAGTAGCCGAACGTAAAGAAGTCGGGATCATGGCCGTTGGCGCCATCGGAGCGGTTGTCGAAGTGGCGCAGGTCGGTACGCAGGGTGCCGGGGCCGACCTGCCAGTCGTATTTGAGACCCAGAAAGTTCTGTTTGTAGAAGTCCTGCAGGTTGCCATAGTAGTACTGCAAGGTCAGGTCTTTGGTCGGCTTGTAGTCCACGCCACCGTAATAGAACTTGTTGACGAACTCGCCCGTCTGCGCGTTGTTTGCACCGGGGATGGACATGCCCATCTGGTTACTTGAACCGCGACCTTTCACATGCTCCAACTGACCGACGGTGAAGGTGAAATTCTCCAGGTCTTTGGACTGGATCTGCCCGCCGTTGAAAGTTTGTTGCAGCATGCGGTCAGTGGACATCACCACCGGCAACATCGGAACCAGGGTGCCGTATTTGAGTTCGGTGTTGGAGAACTTCGCTTTGGCTGTCAGGCCCAGGCTGCCGAACTCATCGACCGCCCGGCCATCGCTGTCGGTCGGGAAGATGTTGCCGTTGAAGGCGCTGCTTTCAGGGTTGTAGTGCCGGCCTTTACCGGAGTCGAGGCGGACCCCGAACATGCCAATGGCATCCACGCCGAAGCCGACCGAGCCTTGGGTGTAGCCGGACTGAAAGTTGGCGATAAAACCCTGGCCCCATTCCTGGGTGTAGTTGGGGTCGGCGGCGCCGCTGCGGTTGTCAGCATTACTGAAAAAGTTGCGGGCCAGCACGCTCAGCTTGCTGTCTTCTACCAAGCCTGCGGCGTAACCCTGTTGAGCGATGATCAGGCCGCAAATGCCGGCCACTACTTTAGGTGCGCGATTGAAAAGCTCCATCGGAGTCATCCCCATGAGTTGTCGAGTGTTGTGAGAGGCAGTCAAAAGCGGCAGTAAAGGTTTTTATTGTTTTTCAGGAGCGACGGTGGCCGGCAAGACGTTCAATCTCACGGGCGGCAAGCGGTACAGAATGAACAGCGCCAGCACGCCGATGCCGGCGCACAGCAGCAGGCCGACGCCTACCGACTGGGCCAGGGCATCACGGGCCAGGTTCAGCCATTGCGGATGTTCGAGCAGGGCGGCATTGGGGCGTAAAAGGACCTGCGGGTCGGCGTACAGCGCCAAACCGTCAGCGTGCCCTTGGGCGATAAAAAGACGTTGCAGGTTGGCGCTGTAGAGCAGGTTGACCAGCACGCCCATCGAGGCGGTTCCGAGCAGTCCTCCCACCAGTCGCAAGGATTGCGTCAACGCCGTGGCGATCCCCAGAAACTGCCGCTCGGCGAGGGTCTGGGTGAAGACGGTCAGGTTAAGCAGAATGAAACCCAAGCCAAGACCTGCCAGCAGGATCAAACCGAGCAACAGGTTGAAAGACGCGCCGCGTCCGGCAATGGCAAGGCTGAGGCAAGCCAGCAACAGCGCGACGAACCCTCCCAGCGGTAACCAGTTTGGATTGCGCAGGCGAGTGACGATGCGACTGTTGACGATCGCCCCCAGCGTGATACTCAGCGCCAGCGGCGTAATCAACAGACCTGCATCCTGCGGCGAGTAGCCATAGCTGCCTTGCAGTAACAACGGCAGATAGAACAGCAGCGAAAACATGATCGCGCCGGCCGCCACCGACAGCAGAAACAGCAGGCGCATGCTTGGTAGTCTGAGCAATGCCGAGGGCAGCAGTGCGTGCTGGCAGCGCCGCTCCCAAAACCACAATGCACCGGTTGCAGCCAAGCAGGACAAACCCAGCGCCGCACTCAACATCAGGCTGGAATGCCCCAGCCATTCGACAAACAGTTGCAGGCTTCCCAGCGCCAGGGCAATCAGCAATGCACCGGGCCAGTCGAGGCTGATTTTTGTCGGTTGTTGAGGGCGGTAGTAAGGCAGGTAGCGCCAGGCGAAGAACAGCGCCAGACAACCCAGCGGCAGATTGAGGTAGAACACCGAGCGCCAGCCAAACGCCCCGGTGAGATAGCCACCCAATCCGGGGCCTATAGCGTTGACTACGCTGAACAGGGCACTCAACAACATCTGCCAACGCAGGCGTTGTCGGGTGTCGGGAAACAGTTCCGGGATGCAGGCGAACGCCGTGCCGATCAGCATGCCGCCGCCGACGCCCTGCAAGGCGCGGCCGATCACCAGCAACAGCATGTCGCTGGCCAACGCGCAGGCCAGTGACGCCAGGGTGAAGATCAGCGTGGCGGCAATCACGAAGGGCTTGCGCCCGTAGTAATCCCCTAATCGACCGAAGATCGGGATAGTGACGATTGACGCCAGCATGTAGCCCGTGGCAACCCAGGCGTAGAGTTCAAAACCCTTGAGCTCGGCGACGATGCTCGGCAAGGCGTTGCCGATCACCGTCTGGTCGAGCGCCGAAAGCATCAGCACCAACGAGATGCCGAGCATCGCCAGCAGGGCCTGTTTGAAGCTCAGGGGAGGGTGGGTCGCCACGGCCATCGTCAGTCCTCAGCTCAACGCTGCAACGGCAGCAGCAATGCGCGAGCAACCTTCGTCGAGGGTCTTGATGTCGGTGGCAATCGACATCCGGAAGAACGGCGCCAGGCCATAAGCGGTACCTGCCACTACCGCCACACCTTGGCTTTCCAGCAGATACATGACCACGTCGTAATCGGTGTCCAGGTGCTTGCCTTGAGGGGTTGATTTGCCCAGCAGCCCGGAGCAGTTCACATAGAGATAGAACGCGCCATCGGGTTTGCGGCAACTCAGGCCATCGATGGCGTTGAGCAGGTCGAGGCAGCGATCCCGACGTTGCTGGTAAACCGCCACGCTTTCCTTGACGAAGGCCTGGTCGCCGTTGAGCGCCTCGACCGCGGCGGCCTGGCTGACTGAGCAGGCATTGCTGGTCGATTGAGATTGCAGGGTCGCCATGGCGCCGATCAGGTCGGCCGGGCCTGCGGCGTAGCCGATGCGCCAGCCGGTCATGGCATAGGTCTTGGACACGCCGTTGACCACCAGGGTGCGCTCGGTCAGCGCCGGTTCGATGGCGAGGATGTGCGGGTTGTCCAGGCCTTCGTAGCGGATGTGTTCGTAGATGTCGTCGGTCATCAGCAACACTTGTGGATGATCGAGCAGCACATCGGCCAGGGCGCGCAGTTCGGCAGCGCTGTAGCTGGCGCCGGTCGGGTTGCTCGGTGAATTGAGCAGCAGCCAGCGAGTACGCTCGGTGATCGCGCCGCGCAGTTGCTCCGGGGTCAGCTTGAAAGCGTGCTCCTCCGGGCAGGCGAGGGTGACCGGTTCACCTTCGCAGGCCAGCACCATGTCCGGGTACGACACCCAGTACGGTGCCGGAATCAGCACTTCATCGCCGGCGCCAAGGGTGGCTGCGAAGGCATTGAAGATCGCACTCTTCGCGCCGCTGGTGACCAGGATTTGATTCGCCGCATAAGTCAGGCCGTTTTCCCGTGCCAGCTTGGCGACGATGGCCTGCCGCAGTTCCGGGGTACCGGCATTTTGCGTGTAACGGGTTTCGCCACGTTCGATGGCGGCGTTCGCTGCTTGCCGAATGTTTGCCGGGGTATCGAAGTCCGGCTCGCCGACCACCAGATTGATGATGGATTTGCCCTGCCGGCGAAGTTCGTTCGCACGGTCGGAAGCAGCGCTGCTGGGGGACGGTTTGATGCGTTGCACACGGGCGGCGATGCGGGAGGCAGTCACGTGTCGTTCCTCGTTGATGACGTTGACGAGGCCCTACAGTACGAGTCGCTACCCGGGCAGCCATAAGACGAGATCGTTCTGGTCGGATAGGCATCGCTTATGGCTGGAACTGAACAGCCGTTGCACCAAGGCGGTGCGATCAAGCCTGTCTGCCCGTGGCGGGTGTCATTCACGACCACTGCGATCCAGCCATAGCAAAGGCTTATGGTTTGGGTCTTGCCGTTAACCCCGCGCGCGATGTGCCGGGGCTGGCCTGGCTCTTGCTAAAGCCTATGGGCTGTCTTCCTTTTTCGAGCAAGAGCACCGCCACCGTGAACCTGCGCCGTTTGAAGTATTTCGTGAAACTCGTCGATATTGGCAGCATGACCCAGGCCGCCGATGTGCTGCATGTCGCGCAACCGGCACTCAGTCAGCAACTGGCTACGCTGGAGGCGGAGTTGCAACAGCAGTTGCTGATTCGGACCAAACGCGGCGTCACCCCGACCGAGGCAGGCAAGGTGCTCTATGGCCATGCCCAGATCATTCTGCGTCAATGCGAACAGGCTCAGAGTGACATCAATGCCACGGGGCAGGCGTTGTCCGGGCAGGTCTCGGTCGGCCTGGCGCCGGGCACTGCGGCGTCGACGCTGTCACTGCCGCTGCTGCGCAGGGTGCGCGAACGCCATCCGGGCATTCTGCTGTACCTCAACGAAAACTTCGGCACCACCTTGAGCGAGTTGATCATGAACGGCCGGATGGACATGGCCGTGCTCTATGGCGGGCGCGAAGTCCATGGCTTGAGCTTCGTCTCGCTGCTGCGCGAGCACCTCTATCTGGTGAGTGCCGATCCTTCGATCAGCAATCTCGAAGAGATCCCGCTGGCCGAACTGGCGGACATGGACATGCTCCTGCCGCGTCCCTACAACGTCATGCGTCGATTGGTGGATGAAGCCTTCCTGCGCATCGGCCTGAACGCAAAGGTGGTGGCTGAAATCGAATCTTCGATCACTCTGACCGCCGCCGTCGCCGAGCATTTCGGTTCGACGATCCTGCCTGAGTCCTCGGCCCGGGTGATGGTCGCCACCACGTCGGTGCATATGTGCCGCATTGTCGAGCCCGAGGTCGAGGCGCCACTGGCGCTGTGCTTGTCCGGTCATCTGCCGCTGTCTGTGCCGGCCCAGGCGGTCAAGGCGATCCTGTTGGAACTGGTCGCCGAGATGCGCGGCAGCCTGATCTGAGTGGTCATAAGGACGGCTTATCACCCCAAAGCCAAAGCGTCTTGGTCGTCTTTCGGCGGGCTCGCTACATTGACCCCATCCACTTAAGACAGCTCGACAGGCAGGGGCCCACGCATGGATTCAGAACGCATCAAGGGGTTGATCGATTTGCTCGCCGAATCCGATCTGCTCGAACTGAGTCTGACCGAAGGCGACAGTACGATTCGTCTTTTCAAACAGGCCGCAAAGGTTCTAGCCAGCGAGCCATTGCCCCCGCAATCGCCGGTATCGACAACATCCGCGCTCGAGACCCCGTCGGTGGCGGCGCTCGAGATCAAGGCCAGCCTGTACGGCGTGCTGCATCTGACGCCTGCTGCGGGGGAAGCGCCGTTTGTCACGGTCGGCGAGCAGATCGAAGCCGGGCAGACCCTGGCGGTGATCGAGGCAATGAAAATGTTTCACCCGGTCAAGGCCAAAGCCGCCGGCCGGATCGCTGCGATCCTCGCCCAGAGTGGCGCTGAAGTCGAAGCCGGTCAGTCGCTGTTCCGTCTCGACTGATCCCAAGCCCATCCCCTTTCAGGTGAATTCAATGTTCGACAAAGTGCTGATCGCCAACCGTGGCGAAATCGCCCTGCGCATTCAGCGTGCCTGCCATGGCCTGGGGATACAAACCGTGGTCGTGCACTCCGAGGCGGATCGCCAGGCCCAATATGTGCAAAACGCCGATCAGGCCCTGTGCATCGGACCCGCGTCACCCGGCCAGAGTTATCTGAACCAGACGGCGCTGTTGTTCGCGGCCAAGGTCAGCGGCGCTCAGGCGATTCATCCGGGTTACGGTTTTCTGTCGGAGAACGCCGGGTTCGCCGAGCGTATAGAAAACGCAGGCCTGACTTTCATCGGCCCTAGCGCGGCGTGCATTCGCACCATGGGCGACAAGGTCGCGGCCAAACGGGCGATGCGTGAAGCCGGTGTTCCCTGCGTACCCGGACCGGATTCAGTGATGCCCACCGACGATGCGAGCATCCTCGCCATCGCTCGGGAAATCGGTTACCCGGTCATCGTCAAGGCGGCCGGTGGTGGCGGTGGTCGCGGCATGCGCGTGGTGAAAGAAGAGGGCGAACTGCTCGATGCCATCGCCCTGACCCGCGAAGAAGCGCGACTGGCCTTCGGCAACCCGGAACTCTACATCGAGAAGTTCCTCGGCCATCCACGGCATGTGGAAATCCAGGTGTTGTGCGATGCCCATGGGCATGCGATCTGGCTGGGTTGCCGCGATTGTTCGTTGCAGCGCCGGCACCAGAAAGTCCTGGAAGAAGCGCCAGCCCCCGGGATCGATCCGGAACTGATCGCCAAGGTCGGTGAACGTTGTGCCGCTGCGTGCCGGCAGATCGGCTATCGCGGCGTCGGCACCTTCGAATTTTTGTACGAGGACGGCGCGTTCTTCTTCATCGAGATGAACACCCGGCTGCAAGTCGAACACCCGGTGACGGAGATGACCACTGGCATCGATATTGTCCAACAGCAGTTGCGCATGGCCCGTGGCGAAGTGCTGGAGCTGCGCCAGCAAGACGTTCAGCTCAATGGCCACTCCCTGGAGTGCCGGATCAACGCTGAAGACCCGATCACCTTTATGCCCACGCCGGGATTGATCCAGCGCTGGGAAGTTCCCGGTGGCTTCGGTGTGCGAGTCGACTCCCACGTCACCACCGGGTATCGGGTGCCACCGTATTACGACTCGATGGTGGCCAAGGTCATCACCCACGGCGCGACGCGCGATGAGGCCATGGCCCGCATGCGCCTGGCCTTGAGTGAGCTGGTGGTGGAGGGCATCTCGACCAATGTTCCCTTGCACCGCGAGATTCTTGACGACCCGGTCTTCTGTGCCGGCGGCGTGGACATTCATCACCTGGAGCGCTGGCTGCAACAACGGAGTCCGACATGAACACAGCATCTGTATCGCCGCGTCCGCACATCAGCCTGCTGGGCTCCACGGCCTTGCTGTTCGAGGCGCCGGGCGAACTCGATCTAGCGCCGCAACAACGCATTTGGAGCTTGGCTTTGCAGGCCGGGGAGTGGGCCGAGATCCACGAAGCGGTCCCAGGCATGAACAACCTGATGCTGACGTTCATCAAGCCGCCACGCGACATCAATGGCTTGTGCGAGCGATTGCAGGAGGCGTGGGAGGGCAGTCGGCCATTGCCACTGGAAGGTCGAATCGTTGAATTGCCGGTGGTCTACGGTGGCGAATTCGGCCCGCACATCAATGATGTGGTGGCGCACACCGGGCTGGACATCGAGACCATCGCCAATCTGCATTGCGAGCCGTTGTACCCGGTATATGCCTTGGGCAGCCATCCCGGTTACTGCTACCTCGGCGGCATGGATTCGCGCCTGGCCACGCCACGACGCCAAGTGCCGGTGATCAGCATAGCCGCCGGCTCGGTATCGATTGGCGGGGTGCAGACCGGCGTCTCCGCCTCCGCCGGCCCCAGTGGCTGGAACACCATCGGCCGCACCGAAATGGCGTTTTTTGACCCGACCCAAAACCCTCCGGCGATGCTCAGGCCGGGCGACATGTTGCGCTTGCGCATCGAGAGGATCATTCGATGATCGAGATTTTATCGGCCACCGCCCTGGCCACGGTGCAGGACTTCGGCCGCTTTGGCAGCCTCGGTTACGGCGTCGGAACCTCCGGCGCGATGGACCATTTGGCGCTGGCGTTGGGCAATCTGCTGCTGGGCAATCCCGAGGGCGCAGCGGCCATCGAAATCCCGCTGTTCCCATTCGATGTGCGGTTTGTTCAAGACTGCGCCTTTGCGGTGACCGGCGCGGCTTGCGAGGCCTCCCTCGACGGCCAGCCATTGCCGCCATCCTGGGTGACGCAGGCGCGGGAAGGCCAGGTGTTGAACCTCGGCTTTCCGACCTCCGGCAGCCGCGCTTATCTATGCCTGGCTGGCGGTGTCGACGTGCCGCAGGTGCTGGGTTCGCGCAGCACTCAATTACGCGGTGAATTCGGTGGCTTACAGGGGCGAGCCTTGCAGCAGGGCGACCGGGTTGCAGCGCTGCGTCCAGGCCTGAGTGCACTGCCTACGGATTTCGGCGTCGTGTCCCCGAATCAGGCGCTGGCGTTGCAACTCGATGGATTACCGGCCATGCGCGTCCTGCCTGCGGCCGAATACGAGTGTTTTCTGGACGAATCCCGTGTGGCGTTCTGGGCGGGCGAGTGGAAGGTCACGACCCAGAGCAACCGCTACGGCTACCGGCTCGAAGGCGCGCCGATCTTGCCTAAGGTGCCGATGGAAGTCCGTTCCCACGGCATCGTCCCCGGCGTGATTCAGGTGCCCCACGGTGGCCAGCCGATCATTCAGATGCGTGACGCGCAACCGAGCGGCGGTTACCCGAAATTCGGCACGGTGATCGAGGCCGATCTGTGGCGCTTGGGTCAGGCGCCGATTGGCAGCAAGGTGCGGTTTATCGAGTGCAGCTATGCCGAAGCCGTTGCGGCCTTGGAAGATAATTCGCGCTATCTCGCGGAGGTCAGCCGCTTGGTCGATCTTCACGGGATGGCCTCGCGTTAAGGACATTCGACCATGACAAATCAGGAAATCCGCCAGTTGGCGGTGTGGCTCAAGGAGACCCACCTGGCCGGCGCAGAAATCCGCCGTCCGGGGCTGCATTTACTGCTCAAGCGCTGCGTCGACGAGGTGGTAGCGCCCATTCAAATCGCAACACCCATGGCGCCAAAGGTTACAGATGAATTGTTGTTGAGGAGCCCCGGCCTGGGCCAGTTGTTGCTAACGCATCCGCAACAGAACGAGGTGCTGGTATCGGTCGGCAGTCGAGTGGAGCAAGGGCAACTGGTGGCGTTGTTGCAAGTCGGCGATCTGCTGTTGCCGGTCCGCAGCCAGAAGACCGGACGGCTGGCTGCGGTGTTGACGGCGTGTGGCACGACCGTCGGTTATGGAGAGGCGCTCATGCGCCTGGATGCGGCATGACGAGCGAGGGCAAGTGATGAAAATCGATTTGAACGCTGACCTGGGCGAGGGTTTCGGTCCGTGGCGCATGGGGGAAGATGAAGCGTTGATGAGCCTGATCTCATCGGCCAACGTGGCGTGTGGTTTCCATGCCGGCGACCCGCTGATCATGGACAACACCGTGCGTCTGGCGAAGGCCGGGGGCATCGATCTGGGGGCTCATGTGGGCTTCCCCGATTTGATGGGCTTCGGCCGGCGGCAGATGAACATCGAGCTCAAGGAGCTGGCGACCTATGTGGTTTATCAGCTTGGCGCGCTGGCCGGGATGGCGGCGGTCAATGGCCATCGTATGACCCACATGAGCTTTCACGGCGCGCTGGGCAATATGGTCGCAGCCGACGCGGCACTGGCTGAGCCCCTGGTCCGTGCGGTGGCGGCGTTCGATCCGACGCTGATTATCAGCTCGTCGAGCAGTCGGGCCATCGAAAACGCTGCTGACAAATGTGGGTTGCGGGTCGCCACCACGTTTCTGGCCGACCGCGCCTATGACGATGACTGCCTGCTGGTGCCGCGCAAGGTGCCGGGCTCGGTGATCAAGGAACCGGCAGACGTGCTGCAGCGGGTTCGACAGTTGCTGGAGGAGGGTACCGTGACCACGCTCAACGGCAAGCACATCGCGGTGCCGGCGCATTCGATCCTGTTGCACGGCGATACGCCTGGCGCCGTCGAACTGGCCCGCACCATCCGTCGAGAAATCGAGCTGGCGGGTGGTTGCATCACACCCATTTCGCAGCTGTTGGCGTAACGGTTGCACGGTCATAAGCAGGGCTTATTGCCACACAGTCATTCCGTCTTGGTCCACGGCTTCAGGGCTGGATAGAGTCGAAGTCATCGCGATCACCGAGTGATCCGCACACGTAATACGAGGACAACTTCATGCCATTTTCAGATTACAAAACCGCGCTGGTGACCGGTGCTTCTTCCGGGATCGGCGCCGCCGTCGTCGAACGCCTGTGTCAGGAAGGCGTGCAGGTACACGCATTGGCCCGCAGCGCCGACAAGCTGCAAGAACTGGCGGCCAAGACCGGCTGTATCGCGCACGCCATCGATGTCACTGACCTGGCCGGGCTGACCCGTTTGTTCGAAACCCAGCAGTTCGACATTCTGGTGAACAACGCCGGTGTCGATAAACCGGGCTCGATTCTCAAGGCGGACGCCGAAGGCATCGACTTGCTGATCGACGTCAACCTGCGGGCGGTCCTGCACCTGGCACGCCTGGCGCTGCCGGGGATGGTCGAGCGTGATTGCGGCCATATCATCAACATCAGTTCGATTGCCGGCGCATACAACTTCGGCGGCAACTCCACGTACCACGCGACGAAAGCCGCCGTGAGCATGCTCTCGCGGCAACTGCGTATCGACGCCTTCGGCAAGCGGGTGCGGGTCACCGAGATCTGCCCGGGCCGCGTGGCCACCGACATTTTTGCCCATGTCCATGGCGACTCCGAAGAGACCTACAAGCGCTTCGTCGAAGGCTTCGAGCTGCCCCAGGCCAAGGACATCGCCGATGCCATCGCGTTTGCCATCGCCGCCCCGGTTGCGGTGAACGTCGGGCACATGGAGATCACCCCGACCCTGCAAGTGCCCGGCGGCCTGTCCACGGCTCGCCCACAGGATTACCAGGGCTGAGATTTCCTGGCAACGGACGCCCCCCAGAAGAACGGATCAATCCGTCACGCGGTACTCACGTCATGGCTCGCCAGACGCTTATCAATTCTGCCCTAGCCCAATGCCCGTAGGGATTGATCATGAAGCATGACTTCGATTTGGCCGCGGTTCTGCAAGGCGAATATGCCGAGCTGATCGTCAAGGGCATCGAAACGACTCTACAACTGGCGCTGTTCGCCTGGCTGCTGGCAATGGCCCTGGCGCTGTTGCTGGTGACCGTTCGCCTGACCGGCAACAAGCTCGCTGATCGTCTGGTGGCCGGTTACGTGTCTTATCACCGCAACGTGCCGACGCTGGTGCAATTGATGCTGTGGTACTTCGGTGTGCCGACGCTGCTGAGCGAATCCACTCAGTTGTGGCTGGCCAACTACAGCACTGAATACCTGTTCTCGGTGATTGCCTTGGGGTTGTGTCAGGCCGCGTATTTTTGTGAAGACATCCGCAGTGGCTTGCGTGCCATTCCGGCGGGGCAGACCGAAGCATCCCGAGCGCTGGGGCTGGGTTATGTGCGTTCGATGCGCTACGTGATCCTGCCGCAGGGCGTGCGTAATTGCCTGCCCTCGCTGATCAACCACACCGTGCTGTTGTTCAAGAACACCAGCCTGGCCATGGCCATCGGCGTGGTCGAACTGACCTACGCCACCCGCGAAGTCGAGAATTACACCTTCCGCACGTTCGAGTCCTACCTGGTTGCCACGGTGTTCTACCTGGTCTTTTCACTGCTGTTGATGGGGCTCGGCGCATTGTTGGCGCGGCGCTTCAACAAAGCGCTGGCGAGGTAGATGAGCATGTTCGATCTTTTCTCGATTGTGCAAAACAACTGGACGCTGTTTCTGATCGGCCAATACCCGCATGGCCCCTTGGGCGGTTTGGCCAGCACTTTGATCCTGGCGGCGCTGGCACTGTTGTTGGCATTCCCGTTCGGTTTGCTGCTGGCGCTGGCACGGGTTTCGCCGTGGAAGGGCCTGCGTTGGGCGGCCACGGTGTGGGTCTATGTGCTACGCGGTATTCCGCTGCTGATGGTGATTTTCTGGACCTACTTCCTGGTGCCGTTGTTGATCGGTCACAACATCACCGGGTTCGTCACCATGCTCTGCACGTTGGTGATCTACCAGAGTGCCTACCTGTGCGAAATCATTCGTGGCGGCATCCAGGCGTTACCGCCAGGTCAGTACGAAGCGTCCCGCGCACTGGGCCTCGGTTACCTGCGCACGACGATCTGGGTGATCCTGCCGCAAGCGCTCTACAACGCGCTGCCGAGCCTGATAAGCCAATTCATCTCGATCATCAAGGAAACCTCGCTGGGCTATGTGATCAACGTCCAGGAGGTGACCTTCGCTGCGAACCAGGTCAATAACCAGCTATTGACCAAGCCGTTCCAGGTGTTTTTTATCCTGGCGATCATCTACTACCTGCTCTGTTTTGGCCTGACCCATCTGGCCGGCTGGGTGGAGCGCCGTATCGCTCGCAAGCGTCTGGGCAACGGTGGTCCGGCCGTGGCTGCCGACCCCTTGCTGGCCATCGATAATTGAAGAGGGTTGCGTCCATGCATCCAATGATCATGTTTTCGAACATCAACAAATGGTACGGCGAGTACCACGCACTGACCGACATCACCGCCGAGGTGAAACCCGGCGAGGTGGTGGTGTTGTGTGGTCCGTCAGGGTCCGGCAAGTCGACGCTGATCCGCACGGTCAATCGCCTGGAAGACATTCAGAAGGGCCAGATCCTGTTCGATGGTCAGGACGTGCACGGCACTGACGCGCACATCAACCGGCTGCGCAGCCGAGTGGGTTTCGTGTTCCAGAGTTTCAACCTTTTTCCGCACCTGTCGGTGCTGGAAAACATCACTTTGGCGCCGAGCAAAATTCGCGGTCTGAAAGGCTTGGCCGCGAAGCAGCAGGCCATGACATTGCTTGATCGGGTAGGGCTGGCGCACAAGGCTGGCGCCTATCCGGCGCAGTTGTCCGGCGGTCAACAGCAACGGGTGGCGATTGCCCGGGCTTTGGCGATGGAGCCGCCAGTGATGTTGTTCGATGAGCCCACCAGTGCACTCGACCCGGAAATGGTCGGGGAAGTGCTGAACGTCATGAAGAGTTTGGCCAAGGATGGAATGACCATGATGTGCGTGACTCACGAGATGAATTTTGCCCGTGAAGTGGCTGACACCATCTGGTTCATGGACGCGGGTCAGATTCTGGAAAAGAGCACGCCCGAGCGTTTTTTCAATCAGCCCTCGCATCCGCGAGCACAACGTTTTATTGCCGATCTGCGTGCCCATTGAGCCGCAGCGATTTGTCTCCCTCTGCCATCCGACTTTTCAATCCCAGGAGTTTTTCCATGCGTATGAAGCATCTGTTTGTCACGCTGGCGTTAGGTCCTTTGGCTGTTGCGGTAGCGCAGGCCGATCAATTGAGCGACATCATGACCAAGAAGTCCATGAGCTGCGGTGTGTACGCCGACGTGCCGCCATTTTCCGCACCGGACCCGAAAACCCGCGAGCTGGTGGGTATGGACGTCGACCTGTGCAAGGCGCTGGCCAAGACCATGGGCGTCGCATTGGAGCTCAAACCGCTGTCTGTCGAAGCACGGATTCCTGAAGTGAAAATGGGCCGCGTCGATGTGATTTTCGCCAACCTGGCCTACACCAAGACCCGCGCCGAACAGATCCAGTTCAGCGACCCGTACTACATCGCCAAGGAAACCCTGGTGGTGCGCGCGGTCAACGCCGATCAACCGAAAAGCTTCTTCAAGGATAAGCGCATCAGCTCCACCAAAGGCTCGACGTCCGAGCAGTCGATCCGTATTGCCGGGGCCACGCCGGTAACATTCCAGGACACCGGCTCGGCCTACATGGCCTTGCAGCAAAACAAGGTCGTGGGCCTGGTGACCAACACCATGACCGCTTTGAAACTGGTCAATCAAGCCAAGGCCAGTGGCGTGGAACTGGCGCTGGCCAAGGAACCGATGGCGCTCGAGCCGATTGGCGCGGGCATGCGCAGGGATGAGCCGGCATTCCTCGCCAAGGTCAACGAGTCATTGGCGGCAATGGAAAAAGCCGGGGAGATCGATGCGATCTGGGATCGCTGGATCGGCCCGAACACTGAGTACAAAATGGTTCGCGAGGACAAAGTGCAGAGCCTCAGCAGCTTGAAGTTCGATCCTTTGCCTTAAACCCGATACACCGTCATTGTCGAGCACTGACGGAAAAGCCCGGCGAGCGTTCAGCGTCGGGCTTTTTCATGTCTGCGGTTTTCGCTTTTGAGAGTTAAAACTGGATCTTACTGGCGCAGTTGTTTTGGGGATGCGTTCAACAGGCGGCGCATAAGTCGCCGTAGGGCCGTGGCATCCTGGTATCCCACCTGCTCGGCGATGGATTCAACGGAGTATCTGCTGGTTTCCAGTAGCACGCGGGCCCTGTTCAGTTGCACGCGCTGGATCAAATATTGGGTTGAAAGGCCGGTTGCTTTTCGAAGGTGCCGGGACAGCGTTCGCTCAGACATGCCGACGTACGCCGCAAGGCTCGGAACGCTGGGAGGATGGGGCAGGCAGGCTTCTATGTAGGCGGTGAGGTTGGCGACCAGTGTATTGCCCCGGGCCATGATCGCAGGGTTGATGAATGGGGATTGCAACTGTCGGCCGTCGAGTAGAAGAGCCTTGCCCACATAGTCGGCGAGCGTCGGCGACAGGCGTCTGCGCAGCAGGTGCAGCATCAGGTCAGTTTGCGCGAAGGCTGCGCCAGCGGTCGTCAAGGGTGGGTCGCAAAGCACCATGACATTGGGGTCGACGATGCAGTCAGGCGCAATGCTCGACAGCCAAGGGGCGAGCCACCAGGAGGTCGTTACCTTTCGACCGTCCAGTAATCCTGCGGCATGCAGGAGAAAGACCGCCGAGCACGAGGCGGCAATCTCCTTGCCTTCATTCACATGTGCCCTCAGCGCTGGCAGTGTCTGAAGTACCCAGTCTTCCTCAAGGCGCCGCAGCAGCGCGTCGAAGTCGCTGATGCCAAGGCCCGGAATGACCCAGCAGGAGTTGTCCTCGGCGTCTGTCGTCAGTTCGTCGACCAACAGTTGCATGCCTTGCCCTAGGGTAATCAGCCCTGGCTGCGGCCCGCAAACTCGCCAGCGTGGCACGGCAAGGCCTTGCCGCTGCGCAAGTGTCGCGGCGGTGCCGAGGATGTCCAGGGTGGCCGCGACGCTTGAGGCGAACGACTCGGGAAAGACTAGAACAGTGAAATCGTACATTGTCCGATTATGCCCGAAACAAGACGAATCGGTCACTTATGGAGTGGAGAGATAGCTGGCCCAATGGCGCTTCCAGTTAACAGTGAGGTTTCGCCATGCCAAACATCTTGATCAAGGTGCCTACGGGAGCTTTCAATCAGCCACAGCGCCAACAGCTGCTTCGAAGCGTGAGCGACGTGGCAATGGTTAATGAACACATGGGCGATGCCCCTCAACAGCGTGCATTGTGCTGGGTGCTCATTGAGGAAATTCAGGCCGATGAATGGCTGTGCGCAGGCGTTGCTCCTCATGCCAGGTTCGTTCCATGCATTGTCATCGTCCAGGTGCCTGCCGGCGTTCTTGATGCACCGATGCGCCAGCGCTACGTGCGTGAATTGCATTGCGCAATACAGTCGAGCCTGACAGTGGAGGATCAGCGTCAGTTGCTGACCTCAATACAGATCCAGGATGTGGTTGATGGCACTTGGGGGGCGAACGGTGATATTTGGCATTTGGCCGACTTCACCCGTGCGGCCGGGTACGGACATCTCGCTCCCTAGGCTATAGG
The DNA here is from genome assembly GCF_052112205.1 of Pseudomonas sp. Lb2C2. Classification (NCBI taxonomy): domain Bacteria; kingdom Pseudomonadati; phylum Pseudomonadota; class Gammaproteobacteria; order Pseudomonadales; family Pseudomonadaceae; genus Pseudomonas; species Pseudomonas sp. Lb2C2. The sequence continues at coordinate 526,806 of NZ_JAUTYW010000004.1, forward strand.
CCTTCCAGAAAGCGCACGGCCTGGGGAGGCGTGTCATTGCAGTGTATTGACGCGTGCATAAGCATGCACATATAGTCGGTTGCATGACTGATCGAATCCTTCACCGAACCCGCGCAATTGACGCTGCCATCGAGTCGCTCGATGGCGCTTTCTTCAAGGCGCTTTGCGAGCCTTCGCGTGTCGCTGTGCTCAAGCGCGTGATGCAACTGGGGCGCGCCGATATCGGCGAGATTGCCCAAGGATTGCCCCAGGAACGTTCAGTGGTTTCCCGACATCTGCAAGTGCTGTTAGAGGCAGGTATCGTCCGCGGCACCAAGGTCAGCAGGCAGATGTTCTACGAGGTGGATGGTCCGGCGGTGGTGGCACGCCTCGAAGCCATTCTTGAGCATATGAAAAGCCTGACACCGTTCTGTTGCCCAGGTGCGTCCTGATATTTTTTTGTCTTGTAGTGTGCATGAGTGTGCATATATGAATGTAACGAATGAAGTCCTGGATGTCATTGTGATTGGCGCTGGCCAGGCAGGATTAGCGTGCGGTTGGCACTTGCAGCAGCACAACCTCAGGTTCCTGATTCTGGATGCTGAGCGATCTGCGGGAGGGAATTGGCGCAACTACTACGACAGTCTGAAGCTTTTTTCTCCTGCGGCTTACTCGTCATTGCCAGGCATGCGCTTCCCGGCAGAACCTGATCATTACCCGCTTCGTGATGAGGTCGTGCGCTATCTGGAAGACTATGCAAAGGCATTCAAATTGCCAGTTCGTCAGTACGCCCGAGTACAGCATGTACGCAGAGAGCACGGGCTGTTTCGGCTTCAAACGGACGACGGGGAAAACTTTTGCTCCAAGGCGCTGATCGTCTGCACGGGAGGATTCAATCAGCCTTTCATTCCCGATATTCAAGGCCTTCAGGGCTTTCTCGGGCGCAGTTTGCACAGCGCGGAATATCGAAATGCCGATGGCTTTGGTGGGCAGCGAGTGGTTGTGGTAGGTGCTGCAAACTCGGCTGTTCAAATTGCTTATGAACTGGCCCATGTGGGCAACGTCGTACTGGCAAGCAGGGAGCCCATTCGGTTTTTTCCGCAAAAGATCCTCGGCCTGGATTTTCATCGGTGGCTGAAGTGGTCAGGGTTGGAAAAGACCCGTTGGTTGAGTGATCAAAGTACGCCGGTACTCGATGACGGGATCTATCGTCGAGCCCTCAAGCAACGGCTTTTCGAGCGTAAGCCGATGTTCGAGGCGATAACGCCAACCGGCGTGATCTGGGCTGATGGGCAGCACACTGAGGTTGATAGTTTGGTGTTTGCTACAGGATTTCGCCCGAACCTGAAATTTTTGAGCGGGTTGGAATGCCCAGGCGATGAATATTGGGCTCATCGTAACGGGCAGGCGAAGCATCTGCCCGGGCTGTATTTTGTCGGTCTGCCGAAACAACGGAATTTTGCTTCAGCGACGCTCAGGGGCGTCGGCCAGGATGCGGCCTACATCATGCCCCGCTTGATGCGATTTGTTCGCGATGTGCCTGTTTAGCAGGCAACTTTCGAGTTTTCCGATGGGAGGGGTTTATCTCTTATTCGAAAAACCATATATTCGAAAAACCGTATATGAGTCGAGGCTTCACAATGACCAGCAAAGCCCGTGTCCTGTTCGCTGAGAATCGATATGGCTGACCACCTGACACCGACCACTGTTTTCAAATGCCTGGCTGATGACACCCGCGTGCGCACCATGCTGCTCATCACTCGTGAAGGAGAGCTTTGTGTTTGCGAGCTGACCTGCGCGTTGAACCAGAGTCAGCCAAAGGTCTCCAGGCACCTGGCGCAGTTGCGTACTTGCGGGCTGTTGTCGGACCGTCGGCAAGGCCAATGGGTGTATTACCGACTGCACCCGAATCTCCCCGATTGGGTTCATCAAGTGCTGACCACTACGCTGGAAAGCAACAAGCACTGGTTAAGCCCTGATGCCAAACGCCTTGATGGAATGGGTGATCGCCCTGAGCGTGCAGCCGTTTGCTGCGAAAGCCAGACCGCCTGATACGCCTTCGACGACGCCTTCGGAATAATTGCGCAGGACAAAGACGATGTTTGATGACCCTATTCCCCAGCTCGATACTGAGCTGGTTGATCTCCCCTCGGCGGACAAACTCGGTATCGAAGAGACCTCCATCCACAAGCCGCGCATTTTGCTGCTGTACGGATCCACCCGTGAGCGTTCCTTCAGTCGTCTGCTGGTGGAGGAGGCCGCTCGGTTGCTGGAGCACCTCGGCGCCGAGACGCGGATTTTCAATCCGTCAGGTTTGCCACTGCCCGACGACGCGCCCGACGATCATCCGCGTGTGAAAGAACTGCGCGACTTGGTGTTGTGGTCCGAGGGACAGGTCTGGTGCTCTCCGGAGCGCCACGGAAACATGAGCGCAGTGTTCAAAGCGCAGATTGATTGGGTGCCACTTGCAATGGGCGCGGTACGTCCGACCCAGGGCAAGACCCTTGCCGTCATGCAGGTGTGCGGCGGCTCGCAGTCGTTCAACGTGGTCAACCAACTGCGGGTACTGGGACGTTGGATGCGCATGTTCACCATTCCCAACCAGTCTTCCGTGCCGAAGGCCTACATGGAGTTCGACGATAACGGTCGGATGAAACCTTCGCCGTTCTACGACCGTGTCGTGGATGTGATGGAGGAGTTGGTGAAGTTCACGCTGCTGCTTCGCGACCGTCAGGACTATCTGGTTGATCGTTATTCCGAGCGCAAGGAATCGGCGCAAGAACTCATGAAACGTGTCAATCAGCGTTCCATCTGACCCCATATCGCATACATCGGCCCGTTCGACACCCAGTCGAACGCCCACTCACAACAGATACAGAGCACAACAACATGACTATCAAAGTTGGCATCAATGGTTTTGGTCGGATCGGTCGCCTCGCTCTGCGGGCTGCCTGGAGTTGGCCTGAGTTCGAATTCGTGCAGATCAACGATCCAGCGGGTGACGCGGCCACTCATGCTCACCTGATCAACTTCGACTCGGTGCATGGCCGTTGGAACAACGAAGCCCGCGCCGAAGGCGACAGCGTCGTCATTGACAATAAACGGATCAAAGTCACGGCCAACAAGGCGATTGCCGACACAGATTGGTCGGGTTGCGATCTGGTGATCGAAGCCAGCGGCAAGATGAAAACCGTCGCGGTGCTGCAGGCTTACCTGGACCAGGGGGTCAGGCGTGTGGTGGTGTGTGCTCCAGTGAAGGAAAAAGGCGCGTTGAACGTCGTCATGGGCGTCAACCAGCACCTGTTCGACCCGGCGCAGCACCGTATCGTCACCGCTGCCTCGTGCACCACTAATTGCCTGGCCCCAGTCGTGAAAGTCATCCATGAAAAGCTGGGCATTCGCCACGGTTCGATCACCACCATTCACGACCTGACCAACACCCAGAGCATTCTCGATCAGCCACACAAGGATCTGCGTCGTGCGCGTGCCAGCGGCATGAGCCTGATTCCAACCAGTACCGGCTCGGCCACCGCCATTGCCGAAATCTTCCCGGAGCTGCGTGGGCGCCTCAATGGTCACGCCGTACGTGTGCCGCTGGCCAATGCGTCGTTGACGGATTGTGTCTTTGAAGTCGAGCGGGCCACCACCGTCGAAGAGGTCAATCAGTTGCTCAAGGACGCTGCCGAGAATGAGCTCAAAGACATCCTCGGTTTCGAGGAGCGACCGCTGGTGTCCATCGACTACCGTACCGACCCGCGTTCATCGATCATCGATGCGCTGTCGACCATGGTCATCAACGGCACCCAGGTCAAACTTTACGCCTGGTATGACAACGAGTGGGGCTATGCCAACCGCACGGTCGAACTGGCCAAAATGGTCGGTCTGGCAGTCTGAGGAGCGGCCATGAAAGCGTTGTCAGCCCTTGCGCCGTCAGTGCGGCAGTACCTGCTCGTGACGGGTAACTACTGGGCCTTCACCCTCACCGACGGCGCTTTGCGCATGTTGGTGGTGCTGCACTTTCACGCGTTGGGCTACAGCCCGCTGCAAATCGCGGCGTTGTTTCTGTTCTACGAACTCTTTGGCGTGATCACCAACCTGGTGGGTGGTTACCTCGGCGCCCGGCTGGGCCTGAACCGAACTATGAACATCGGGCTGGGCCTCCAGGTGGCGGCGCTGTTGATGCTGACAGTGCCGGTAGCTTGGCTGACCATTCCTTGGGTGATGGGGGCTCAGGCGTTGTCCGGGGTCGCCAAGGACCTGAACAAGATGAGCGCCAAAAGCTCCATCAAACTTCTGGTCCCCGATGGGCAACAGGGCAAACTCTACAAATGGGTGGCGATCCTCACTGGCTCAAAGAACGCGCTCAAGGGTGTCGGCTTCTTTCTTGGCGGAGCTTTGCTGGCAGGGGTCGGTTTCAAAGGCGCGTTGCTGGCCATGGCGGGTGGCCTGGCGCTGATTTGGATCAGTAGCTTGATCCTGTTGAAGAAGGACCTGGGCAAGGCCAAGGCCAAGCCCAAGTTTCGTGACATTCTGTCCAAGAGCCGGGCGATCAACATCCTTTCGGCGGCGCGGATGTTCCTGTTCGGCGCCCGCGATGTCTGGTTCGTGGTGGCCTTGCCGGTGTACCTGAGCAGCGTGTTCGGCTGGGATTTCTGGAAGGTTGGTGGCTTCCTGGCGGCCTGGGTGATTGGCTACGGCATCGTCCAGTCCTTCGCGCCCAACATCACTGGAAAGAAACGAGGTCACGTGCCGGATGGTCGTGCGGCGTTTCTGTGGGCACTTGCACTGGCGGGTCTGCCCGCGGCCATTGCGCTCGGTCTGGACACCGGGCTGTCGCAACAAATGGTGCTGTTGGGTGGACTGATGGTTTTTGGTGCTTTGTTCGCCGTGAATTCGTCGCTGCACAGCTACCTGATCGTGTCCTACGCCAAGGAAGACGGCGTGTCGCTGGATGTGGGGTTTTATTACATGTCGAACGCCATGGGGCGCTTGATCGGCACCGTGCTCTCTGGCTGGATTTACCAGGTGTTTGGATTGGGCGCATGTCTTTGGATATCAAGCGCATTCGTGTTGCTGGCCGCCTTGATTTCCATCGCTTTACCCAGGCATGCCGAGGCGATATGAAGCCGCCAGGCAGGACGGCATGAACCTCATCGGGCTACGTGCATGTGGAGGAATTGGCAGGGCCCGCCGTCGAAATCCAGCCCTGAATATCCGCAACCGTCGGAATCTTCCCGCTGCTTACAACCTTCTCGTTGATCACCAGCGCCGGGGTGGAGAGGATGTCATAAGTCATCATCTTGCCCATGTCGGTGATCTTTTCGAATTCGGCCTGGATATTAAGATTCTGCGCAGCTTGACGGGCTGCGGCCTCCAGTTTCTTGCAGTTGGCGCATCCTGAACCGAGGATTTTGATGTTCAGCATTGGAAGCTCCTGGGTGTGAAAGTCAACTTGCTGTCTGTTGACGCTGAGAACGGATCAACTGGCAGATTGCAGCGGTTATGGCCAGCGCGACCGCCACCCCTGCAGCAAGGGTGCGCCAGCCGGTGCCATCGACCCAGGCACCATAGAGCAGGCCTGCCACGATGCTGAACGACGCGACTAACCCAACGTAGGCGGCGGTCTTCTTGCGACCAATCACAGCCACCACCATGAGCATGCTCTGCAAGCTAAGTTCAGGATCTGCCATCAGATAGGCCAGGAGCGGGCCAGGATGCATACCAAGATCGAGGAACATGCGGGCGACGGGCACTTCTACCAAGGTGGGGAAGTACATGAACACGCCGAACCCTACCGCTATGGCATTGGCGAGCACGGAATTGCTGCCTGCAAGGCTTTCAATCCACTCGGGTTGAATAACCTGGCGAACCATGCCGACGATGAACACCCCCACCACCAGCACAATAAATATCTGCTTGACGAAGCGCCAGGCTTCCCACAGCCAGCCTTGCCAGTCTTCGGCTGGCAGTTTTCGGGCAAAGTACCAAACAGACAATAAGGCCAGTGCGACACCGAATACTCGACCCGTGAAGATGAACACCAACATGCCAGGTTCTGGCGTCAGGCGCATCGAGGCGATCAGCAAAGTACTGGCGGTCAGGCTCAGTGCAACCCATGTCCAGCTGTTGGCACCTTCGGTGATGTTATCCAGGCCACGCTTGGCCGTGGCGGCAATCATCAGGAGCAGGGCGATGAGTACAGACCCCTGCAAGCTCACGCCTTCTTCTCCTTTGCTGGCGTCATAGGGAACCCAGTCAAACAGGGTGTCCTGCCACGCCTGGGCCCAGACAAGCGGGACTTTGATACTGATCAGGTCTGCGGTCAGGGGCCACAGTCTCAAGGTGCCCGCGATCAGCAGGGCCACCAGAGATAGGAGGATGCCCAGGGCAGGCCCGGAAATGCTGGCCTTCTCTGCGAACAGGGCATCTGCCTGTGCATCGTGGGTCAGGTCGTCTTTCCAGAATAGAGTCGCCATTATCAAGCCAATACCGATGCCGAAGATCAGGCAGAGAGTCAAACGGGCAATTGCAAACTCTGCTCCCAGAATATTGCCGGTATAGGCGAGGGCCATGATATTTCCTGCCGGGGCAAAAAACAGAAAGGTGATCGCCGGGCCGATACCCGCGCCTTTGCGGTAAACGCCCGCGAACAAAGGAACAATGGTGCATGAGCAGACGGCAATCAGTGACCCGGCCAATGCCGCCGCAGGGTAGGAAACATAGACAGGTGCATGCCGTCCCAGCCAGTGAGTGATGCTGGCTTTAGGAATAAGTGCTGCCATGGCCCCGGCAATGAAAAACGCTGGCAACAGACAAAGCAGGACGTGGGCCGCCAAGTAGGAAGCCAGACTGCCAGCTCCACCATTGATTAACTTAAGCAAAAGGTCCATGGCAAACCCTGGAGCATGACCATTAAAAGCCAGGTTCCAAGGTATTTGTTGCGCGTTGAACGGGCTTGACGTAGATCAGTTGCATGCTGAAAAACTTTACGTCATTCGCTAGACCACTGCGCGGCCCGGCGCAAAGCAAATCATCGCCAGGAAAACCGTCAGTATCCACTGTCATCCTCCAGGCCGAGTCGACTGTCTTTTGCTTTCAACGCACCAGTGCCGAAGGGTTTTCCTGCAGCAGCACCGAGTTGTGCAGGGTATCGAGCGCTTCCTTCAATAGGGATTGATCCTGCGCATCCTGGGACTTCTTGCTTTGCTTGGCGGCGTATTCCAGCAATACCAAGTGACTGCGGCTAACCGAAGCCTCCTTCGGCACCACCGTCTCTTCAATCATTTTGCCCATGACGTACTTCTGTGTCCGTGTGTCCTGGCTGGCGCTTTGCGTGACGGAGGCTTTGCTCAGTCGGCCGTCCTTGTAGGCGAGGCTGGCCGAACTGCGGGCCTCGTCATGCACTTGTACGTAGAGATAGTTCTGCGAGTCGGTCGTTTTGCCTATCGCAGGTGCTTTCCCGCCCTTCAGGCTCTTGTGATAACTGGCCGATAAACTCGATTGCTGGACTTGATCGACGCTGCGATTGCTCATTATGGAACCTGCAACGACAGTTTTTTGCGACAGGTTATAAGCAAAGCTATCGACTTCGGACGGGCGCATCGGGTTGGACGCGTTGTTGGTTTGTTTGATGGACGCCTCGAAGTCTGCCAGCCCAGTCAGCAGGCCTTTGTCCGTTGCGTTACGGGTCAGTGGCTGTGACGGGGTAGCGCCCTGTGGATAGTGGCTGTTCATGGCGCTGAAGGCGTCCTTGAACATCTCCATCAGGGCAGCCTTGGCGCTGCCACGCTCCTGCACTCGCTCAAACTGGGCGAGGTAGCTGTTCAGTGCGTTGGCCTGTTGCTTGGCATCGCCCAGGATTGCGCTGTTCTTCAGGTCCACGCTCAGGTTCAATTCGCCATCCGGACCACTCATTTGCGTAGTGCGGCTCTGGCTGTCGGCGCGGTAGGCAAGGATCAGGTCCTCACCGTCCACGCCCTTGAGCTTGGCGTTCAGGTCAATGGATGCCAATACGCTGGAGTCGAACTGCGTCAGCTTGCCCAGGTCGAGCTTGGGAGGCTCGGCGGTCAACCCGTCGACAGCGGCCTGGAAGGCACTGCCAAGCACACCAATCGCCTTGAGTTCGTCCTCGCTCAGCGGGCCCCCGTCCACCGTAGCCTGAACGCCAAGTCCATCGTCCTGGCTGGTCAGGCTGAAGGTAACCGTCTTGCCACTGGCGGTCTTGATGCTGAGGGTGATCAGGTTGTCGGCTTTATTGTGCAGCAGCGCCTGTTCGGATTTTATCTCGGCGGCGTTGTGAGCCCTGTCCGTGGTGGTATGGAGCACTGACTGGGAAATGCTCGAACCACTCTTGGCGAACTGCTCCACCAAGGCTGCGCCCAGGCCGTGGAACCGGTTGGCTATCGACAACGATCTGGGGTTGGTCCCCATGACGCGAGTGACGGCATCCTGACTGGTCTTTTCCCAGACACGAACAATCTCCTGGCCGGGCAGTTGCCCGAGTCGGGAATAGGTCTGTGATTCGACATCGGCCACGGGGTTGCCCAGGCTGACAGTTGCCGATGGTCGAGCCGGAAGGGCATCAGCACTCTCTATCACTGTTGCAGGCGATGCCGCGACGGCAGAGCGAGTCTGGATGGGAAGGGCGGAGCTGATCGGGGATAGGGTAGTCATGACAGTCCGTGTCGACAGAGCAGGGTTATGCTCAATGTAGTGAATACACCGCCCGATTGAAAGCGTGGACATTGAAATAAGTGGCAGAGAGCCATGACGCATTGGCCCGTTATCGAATGCTGGAACGGCTTCGCCCCCTCTGAAAAGATTTGGTTTTTCAGGAGGGCGTCAGGCATGGTGCGGATCAGTGCTGGGTGAACAGACCACCCGATAGTGAATTGAGCGCAAGCGACTTGCTCGGATTCATGTACAGCGCTTTTTCAAAGTAGAGGGATTCTCATGAAAGCCGTAGTTTACGAAGCCTTTTCCCAACCCCCTCGTTTGATGACGGTCGAAGACCCGACCCCTGAGCATCATGGTGTTGTGGTTCAGGTCCTTGGCACGGGCGTCTGCCGAAGCGACTGGCATGGCTGGAAAGGTCATGATCCTGATATTCAGTTGCCCCATGTACCCGGTCATGAATTGGCGGGGATCGTGGCGGAGGTGGGAAGGGATGTCTCTCGGTGGAAGGTTGGCGATCGCATTACCGTTCCGTTTGTCGGTGGCTGCGGGGCATGCCCGGAATGCAATAGCGGCAACCAGCAGGTGTGCCACAGCCAGTTTCAACCGGGCTTCACCCATTGGGGTTCTTTCGCCGAGTATGTGGGGATTCACAAGGCGGATTTGAACCTGGTCGCGCTGCCTGAAAACATGGATTTCGCCACGGCGGCGAGCCTTGGTTGCCGTTTCGTCACCTCGTTCCGCGCGGTTGTCGATCAAGGCAAGGTTACGGCGGGCCAGTGGGTCGCGGTTCATGGCTGTGGCGGTGTGGGGTTGTCCGCGGTGATGATCGCCCACGCTATCGGGGCGAACGTTATCGCCATCGATATTTCCGACGATAAGCTCAAGCTTGCCCAGTCGCTGGGTGCCGTCGCGACGGTCAACGCAAGTCGCGTGGCGGATGTCACCGAGGCGGTACTCGAGATTACGAAGGGCGGCGCTCACGTTTCGCTGGATGCCCTGGGCCATCCTACGACTTGCTTCAACTCCATCAATAATCTGAGACGGCGCGGCAGGCACGTCCAGGTCGGGTTGATGCTGGCGGACCAGAGTACGCCGGCGATTCCGATGGGCAAAGTCATTGCCTACGAGCTGGAGATCTGTGGCAGCCATGGCATGCAGGCTCACCGTTACGGCGCGATGATGGAGATGATCTCGTCCGGCAAGCTGGCGCCTGAAAAACTGGTCGGCAAGACCATCAGCCTCGAACAATCCATTGATGCGCTCATGAACATGGACCGGTTTGACACGGCAGGGGTTACGGTCGTGACGCAGTTCTAGGCGTTCGCCGCCGGCTGGCCGAGGGATTCGCGATAATGCGCTTCGTCGACCTCGGTCAGGCTTGCATAACCATCGTAGTGATAGATGCGATGTTGGTCACGGGCGTAGCGGTCGTCCAGGAATTGGAGGGTAGCCAGGTCGATTCGCTTGGCGCTCACCGGTCGTCGGCGGCAGAACAACTTGCGCGTGCCCAGTTGCAGGAAATCGGGATGGGGCACGCGAACCTCTTCAGGATCGAACGCCACCTCCAGCGGCTTGCCTTCCGAGAGAATCAGGCTAGGGCTGATGGCATAGGTGCCGAGAATGCGGGTATCCGAGGGATGTAGCCGCTTTTTCGCCTCGCCGTAGTAATACACCGCATTCTGATCCTTGGCCCAACCATGACCGCAGGACTCGAACGTGGCCGCTTGCGCCTTGTGAATCGGCTCCGGGGGGTGATAAAAAATCCGGTGACAGAACACGGTCTTACCGTCAGTCAGGTAGGGCGCACCCAGAGAGCGGAAATGCTCCGCGGGCGCCTGGGAAAACCGTTCCGGTACCTCGGTTTCGGCGTTATGAAACGGGATCAGATACAAGCCCTGGGCATCGCCGCACAGGTGCGTGTCCAGCAATTTGAAACTCGCCGCGTCCAGCCCGTTGATAAGGCGCCCATGGAAGTACACCTGGCGACCCAGTTCGAAACCCTGGCCGATGGCACGTAAGGGCAGTGTTTCTGCAGGTGTTTGCGATTCTTCAGGCAGGGCCTGTAGACGGTGCCACCAATAGTCCTTCAACTGCGGATGGGCTTCGAAATAAGGCGCCCAGGCCTGCTGCATGGCCGCATCGATGATGCCGCCAGAGCCCAGCGGGCCGTGCTTGTCACCGACCAGCACGGGCGCGTAATCCTGGTCATTGCGATAGAGTTGGGTCACTACGAAGCTTTCTGCGTCGACATCAAGGCGTTTCTGGCGCCTGTAGACGTGCTGGTGATCGCGGTAATAGTCGAACCCCAAGTGGCGAAAACTCGGACCATGGGCATCACGCAAGCGGGTTCCGGCGGCGTAGACGAACGTGTCGTCCACGGCAAAATAGTCATGCTCGCGTTCGCTGGCGCTGACCACGCGGCCGCACTCATCAAACACTGGTTGCCAGCATCTGAGCAGGTGGAAATCGCCAACGTAGCGAATGCTCTTGCCGGTCAGGTAATAGGCGCGGTGTCGGTCTTTGGCGTAGCGTTCGTTAAGCACGGTGAAGGTCGCCAGGTCGGCATTGTCGATGCGATAGAAGTATTCATAGGAAATGCTCGAACCTTGCTGCGCTTGCACGATGATCGACTGCCCATCGGTGCCCCAGCGATGGGCGAGCATCTGGAAGTCGTCCGGGTTTGCGATCGGCAGCGGCGTGCCGTCCTTCTGGTGCAGGGGCTTGAAGCCCTTGTAGACCTGACCGGCGATCACTCGATAGGACGGGTGGTTGCAATACCGCACCCGCGCCGTGGCGCTGGCGATAAAACGCCCCTGCAAAAAGATATTCACCCCGTCGCTGAACAGGGCGGACGCTGAAGTCACCGAGGCTGGCGACGCTGGCAACAGGGCCAGGCTGTCGGGTCGTGCGTCGGGGATTCGGCTGATCGCGTAGTCGCCGAACCAATAGGCGCCGGTTGCGTCGCGCCAGTACTGGTGGCCGAGGCTTTCCAGGCCGTGGTCGAAGCGAAACGGCAGGGCCTGCAGCGCGTGGTAGCCATGGCGCTCCCGGTAGGACGGAAGCAGGTAGTAATCGCGCAGCGTGTCGCGCAAGACCCAAGGGTTGCGTCGATGTCGCCAAACCGGCTGATCGGCCAGCAAGGGCGAGGGCGGATAGTGCCCAGCGCTGGCACATTGAGCCAACTCGCCGGGTGGTGCACCTTCGGGGGTGAGCATGATGTACACATCAGGCACTTGCCCGTCGCCCAGCAGCACACCGTCGACGAAGGCGAAACCTTGATGCCATTCAAGTTGCAGCGGCTCCCAGTCAGCAATAGCCGTCTCTATGTCAGTCATGTTATTGCGTCTTGAACGTCTGATGGTTGGCCAAGGACTACAAGTTTTGCAGCGAGCTCGATCCCTGGCGAGGCCGGCTCAAGAGTGTATACTTTGGCAAATTTTGTCAAAAAACAGGCAAAGCCATGAGTACCATGAACATCTCCCTGCCGGACGCTCTCAAATCTTTTATAGATGATCAGGTTAGCCTGCGAGGCTACAGCACCAGTAGCGAATATGTGCGGGAGCTGATTCGCAAGGATCAGGATCGGCAGCATCTGCGCGGCCTGGTACTGGCCGGGGCTGAGTCGGCTCCCACTGCTCCTGTGAATGGCGACTACTTCGAATCTCTACGGGCCAAGGTGCGCAAGGGGTGAGGATGAAGGCGAAACCCGTCATTCCGCGAGCTCTGGCCAGCCAGGATGTAGAGGACGCCGTCAACTATTACCTAGATCAGCAGGCCGAGCAGGCGGCACTTAGTTTCATCGGCGCCCTGGAAAACGCCTATACGCACATCAGCCGCCATCCGGCATCGGGTATGACCCGGTACGCCCATGAGCTGGATATACCCGGATTGCTCTGCTGGCCGCTGAAACGTTATCCCTATCTGGTGTTCTACGTTGAACGCGATGAACACATTGATGTATGGCGAGTTTTGCATGGCATGCGGGACATCCCTGAATGGATGTCGTCATGACTCAAGCGAACCGGTTGGCCACAATAACGTAGCCCAATCTGTAAAGATTGGGCTTTTTCACGCCAGAAAAATGGAACGCCAAGCCACTGGCCGCCGCCAGGCTCAAAAAATGAACTTGAACAGCGCAATCACCACGATCAGGCCAATCAGGAAGATGATACCTACGGTGCCGCCAAGGAATTTCAACATAAAAACGCTCTCATCGGATGGGCTTAATCGTCTAGACCGCTACCGATAACGCGCGTTTCGTTGAATATTCATGCGTGGTGATCAATGGACCGCAAAGGACCTTGGCACTGGCACATGCTCGAATTTTGAGATGGTCTTGATCCAGTAGCGACGATAGTCCGTCTGGTCCGGTGCCAGCGGTTTGTGGCTGGACCATGGATGTTTCTCCTTCAGGCTGGCGCGGTACGCTTCCCATTCTTTCTGCTCGGCCACTTCCCGGGCTTTGCTCCGGTCGTCGAACCAGCCCAGGACGTAAGCTTCGCCCTGGTCCGTGCCGTGCGCTATCAGCAAATAAATCTCTGTCATGACTGGCCTACCGTTCTGTCCTGCGCCCCAGTCGCGGGGTCTTATCCTGGGTATCGGCCGTTATTGGCCGTTTTTGAGATGGATCGCAGAAAAACGCTGAGCCCAAAGGTGCGCCTGACGAAATTGATGAACAGTCGAACGGTCGCTTTGGCTGGCGAGCGCGTCCATGGCGGTTTTACCCAGATCGGTGCCTTGATCCACGATCCAGACGCCCGGTTCCCGGTCGCGCAGGGCCATTTCACCGAAGCGAGTGGAAATGACGGGCAGGCCGAGGGCGCGGTATTCGTAGTATTTGATCGGGTCGACCGAGGCCGTCAGGCGGTTGCGCTTGAACGGGATCAAGCCCACCGAAAATGTTGCCATGGCGGCGATTGCACCGGCGTGGGAGCATTCGGGTAGCAGCTCGATGTTGGCGGGCAATACACAAGGCGGCGGTGTGAAGAGGGGGCCGATCAGCCGGATCTGGTTTCCAGGATTGGCCTGCGCCAGCGCGATGACCAGTTCCCAATCGAACCAACGCCCCAGCGTGCCAACGTAGCCGAGTACCTGTTGTTTGGCACCGAAGTCCAGGCTCTCGACTGGTGCCAGTGCGTGCATGTCACAGGCATTGAGGGCCAGGTCTACCTGGTCGGTCATGCCCAGGAGTTTGTCGCGAAGGGGGCTGGAGGACGCCAGCACTTTGGCGACCCGTCGAATGAGCTGTGCCTGGCGCCGTTCCATGGACCTGCGTGACAGGCCCTGATAAAAGGCCGGGAAATCATCCATGGCATCGTAGACGGCATGGCTTGCAGGGATGAGGGCGAGCAGTTGCAGGGCCAGTTCGGAAGGTTTTCCGACACAGATCATGCATGGGCCTTCTGCGGAAAATGCCGCGGCCTCTTTGAACAGGTTGCGCCACAGTCGCTTGAGGAGCATGGCCGAGCCCGGAATGGGCTCGATGGGTAAGCTCCGGGGTTTGCAGACCTGCAACCAGGGTGGAACGGCGACGCCTTGCTGATCGGCAACAGGCGGCAAGCGCTTGAAATCGTTCAGCGAGGGTAAGCGCGTCGGGTACGGATCGATCCAGAGTACTGGCTCCCCGGTCTGATGGTGATACCAGTTGACGAAGTGATGGGGGCGCTGGCTGAAGCTGGCCCATGGCACCGGGGACAGGTAGATCATGCGCATGGCTGGAAGTGCTGCCTTAACACGTCGACGATGCGCGCGGCGGCCTTGCCGTCGCCATAGGGGGAAACCCCACGTGCCATGCCCTGGTAAGCCTGTGGGTCATCGAGCAATCGTTGTGCCTGTTTGGCGATGGTGTCCCGGTTGGCGCCGACCAGCTTGACCACGCCGAGGCCGACTGCCTCCGGGCGTTCGGTTTCTTCCCGAAGTACCAGCACGGGTTTGCCCAGGGCCGGGGCCTCTTCCTGCACGCCCCCGGAGTCGCTGATGATCAGGTACGAGCGCTTCATTGCCGCGATGAACGGCGCGTAATCCAGCGGTGCGCAGAGGATGATGTTCGGGGTCTGGCCAAGCAATCGATGCGCGACATCCTTGACGTTCGGGTTGGGATGGACAGGGTAGAGGATCTGAATGTCCGGATTCCGTTCGGCCAGGTGCTTGAGTGCCTGGCAGATATTCTGGAACGGTTCGCCGAAGTTTTCCCGGCGATGGGCGGTCACCAGCACCAGGCGTTTGCTGGCATCCAGTGGGATAGCCAATGCGGAGTCTTGTGCTGCGGTCATCAGCAAGGCATCGATCACGGTATTGCCGGTCAGGGTGATATCGCTTTCGGCGACACCCTCGCGCAGCAAGTTGTCCACGGCTTGCTGGGTGGGTGCGAAATGCCAGCGGGTCAGCTTGCTGGCGATCACCCGGTTGGCTTCTTCGGGGAACGGATTGCCGAGGTCCCGGGTACGCAGGCCTGCTTCGATATGGCCAAAGGGAATCCGCAGGTAGAAACACGCCAATGCAGCACTCATGACCGTGGTCGTGTCGCCTTGAGCCAGTACCACATCCGGTTTCTCGGCTTGCAGTACGCCGTCGAGTTCAAGCAGCAGGCGTGAGGTCAGCGCCGCCAATGACTGGTTGGGGCGCATGATGTCCAGGTCCAGGTCGGCAGTGATTGCGAAGCCCTCAAGCACCTGGTCCAGCAAACCTCGGTGCTGGGCGGTGGCGAGCACCCGGCAAACGATATGTTTTTCGGCCTGGAGCGCCTTGATCACGGGAGCCATCTTGATGGCTTCCGGACGCGTACCGACGATGCAAAGTACCTTGCGGGTCATGCCTTTTGATTTCCTATCGTTGTGGCAAGTGAGCGTGCTATCCGGTCTGCGTTGGCCATGAGGGTCAGCGTGTGGGATTTCTCGGTAAGGCTGGGCAGGCAGGCGCCGTCGACAATATGCACACCGCCCAGGCCCGCGACTTCGCCAAAGCGATCGGTCTGCCCGATTCTGGGCGTCGAGTGCATGGGCAGGGTGCCCGCATAATGGATATCCGCCCCCGGCCTGCCGATGGTGAAGCTCATGGGCATCAACAGCGCGCCCATTTTCCAATAGATCCGGCGCAGCGTTGCCTCGGCTGCCTTCATGAGCCCGGGGAGTTCGGGATGCACCTGGCCGTTGATGCGCAACGAACCGTCGGGGCGCAGGACCGCGGTGTTGTTGGACAGGTGCCCGGGAAGGAAGATGTTCCCGACGAGGCAAGCGCTGAGCAGGTTTTTCAGCAGTTCGATGCTGTAGCGTTTGCTCATGGGGATGCGGCTGACAAACTCGGTCATCGGCAAGCCTGTGGTGCTGAACGTCGAACCGAAAGCCGTGGTACTGGCCGTCAGCGCCAGGGCGAACGATAGCTGGCCCAGGCCAAATGTCGGCACCCTTGGGGTTCCGAGCATTTTTGGCAGCCACAGCAGGAAGGCGGCCGTCGGTGATGACAGCAGTGGGATCGGGGCCGAATGGTTCAGGCTCTTGAGGGCGAGCCGGGTCGTGGCCAGGGTCCCCGCCGCCAGCAGCAGGCGCGTACCGCAGAAGCGCCGGGCGGAGCGATGGTCGGTGATCGCCCATGCACCGTCCAGTTTCTGCAGGTCCTCCACGAGGAAGTCCTGGAGGTGCTGGAACCCTGGGTATTGCTTGAGTTTTTGCAGCTCTTGCGAGGCGCTGTACAAGGCCTGGTTCTGACAGCCCCACAAGCAGTTTCCAGACAGGTCGCAGGCCTTGCGCTCGTCCAGCGGCTGGCTCAAGACGGCGACCCTGGAGCGGCCAAGGCGAAACCCCAAGTCGGGAAAAGCCGATCGGCGCCGGGTGTACTGATCGAGCAGGCGCTGGTGCAGTGCGTCCAATGGCAGGGGTGGTTGCGACCACTCATCGAGGCCGAAGTAGCTTGAGAGGTCATCGTCGATCCGGCCACTGATACCGATCCGGCGAGTGACCGTTTCATAGGACGCCTGCATCTCGGAATAATCGATGGGCAGCCCGGCAAAGTCGCTGGCCCCGAGCGTTGCCACGCCGCAACCCCAGGCATTGGACAGACCTCCGGTGGCCAGTGAACCGATGCCGATAAAGTTGTCGGTCTCGATGCGATTGCGGGCGCTGAACCCTTCGAAGACATGGGCGTGGGTCGGCGTCTTCAGCTTGGGCGATACCGCGTCCAGTTGGTTCAAGGCGTGGAAGTTTTCGCCGATCATCCATTTCCACTGATGCTCGTCGTTGGTCCTGGCGCTGAGAAATGGACGCGTCGGCAGCGTGGCAGAGGCTGTATCGGCCTGGGCATCGACCATCAGGACTCTCAGGCCCGCCTTGACCAGCGGATAGGCTGCCGAAGTCCCGGCCGGGCCGCTGCCGACAATGATCACATCAAATTCAGGTTTCACGGTGGGCTTCACTTCCAAGCAACAACAGGCGGGCAAAGGGGCGGCCTAACAACGCTGCTACCTTCCACGCCAGCGCTTTGACCGAGGTGAATCCCAGTGCAACCAGCGTGGCGACCAGGCTGCGCTGCTGTTGGGTGCCGAGAAACACCTGCGCCCCCTGGGGGCTGGCTTCGGCAATACCGAGTGCAATCTGCAGGCGCCAGGCCAGTTCCTGGCCGTCGGGCTGGTGCAGGACACCGGGATTGTCCAGAAGCGCCAGGAGTATCGGCCAGCGCATCAGCAAGCGTGAATGAATGATGGATCGGGTTTTGCCCGCACGTTCCAACGCCCTGGCGTAGCGACTGACCAGGCTTCGTTGCGGCGGGCGTTTGAGCAGGTAGTGCAAGAGCACCGCGGCTTCTTGCAGAAGCCCACGACGTTGCCCATGGCCGGAGCGATGCATGCCGTGGGCAAGGGGGCGCAACTGGATGCCGAGTTTTTGCAGGGAACGCTCGCTGTCCATGGGCGGCAGGCGGATGAGGGAAAAGATTCGCTCCAGGCCCAGTTTCGCGCTCAAGGATTGTCCGAGTGAAACGCGCAATAACCTGAGCAAGGCCACCGGCAGAGGGACTGGCAGGCGAGCGGCACGCACCCGGTGCGTCGCAATCGACATCAGGAAGTGGCCAAAGGCAATCGGCTGCACGGCGCCCAGATTGAGGATCTCGGCGTGAATGTCGTTCCGCTCGACGACCGCCAGTATCGAGGCTGCCAGGTCGTCGACATGAATAGGTTGCACGCCAGGTGCCGGCATCAGGATCGGAATGAACGGGCTTCGGCGAACCAGCTCTGACAACAGGCCAAAGAGCCCGCGTTCGGGGCCACCATACACTTGCCCAGGACGGATCACGCTGCCCCCGGCGGCCAGCACGTGCTGTTCGATACGCCACTTGGTCCGGCCATAAACGCCAGGGGCCGTGGCCTCGGCGGTTTGACTGGAGATGAAGATGAACCTGGCCGAGCCTTGTTGGGCGCAACGGATCAGCGCCTGGGCCGCCTTGACTTCGTCGTCTGCGTTGGTGGCAGCTGTCGATGTGTCGGCCGCCAAATGGATCAACACCTGGGTGCCCGTCGGGCAGTCGGGCGCCGGACCCCGCAGGTCATAAGGGAGCCAGGCATAGGTGGCGGGGCACGGCTGGCGCGTGGCGCAAATGACCTCGTGTCCGCTGGCCGCCGCGAGGGCTGACAAGCGTTGTCCGATGTAGCCTGTCGCGCCGGTAATCAGTAGTTTCATTGTCATGCGCCTTCGGCGCGGTCACTAGGAACAGGCGGGTGCGCAGCGCAATGGAACACGAACAGTTTGCTGATCCAGTAGGTCAGGGCCACACAGACCACGTCGGAGACGAATTTCACCGAGGCAGGGCTGTTGACGAAATACAGCCCCACGCTGAACAGCGCCGAAGCGAGCGGAATATTGATGGCAAGCAACGAGAAATAGCGCATCGCTTGAACCTTGCTGCTGCCACCGGCTGACTGGAACGTGAAGTGCCGATGCAAAAAGAAGGCGAACACACCGGCAACGCCTTTGCCGGCGATGTTGGCCAGGACGGGTTGATCGTTGAACAAGGCCATCAACAGCAAAAAGGTCCCCATGTCCAACGCATAAGCCACGAGTTGGATGGCGCCGTACCGGATAAAGGTCAAGACTTCCTCCGGATGACCACGATGTGGTGCAGCGCCAATACCCGTCTCAACGGATACAGCAGTTTTTCAACGACCTTGAGCACAGGGACCAGTGCGTCGGGCAGCAACTGGCGAAAGTTCAAACCGCCGGAAATCAGGTAGCGCAGATAATTGCCGCAGATTTCCTGGTGGACGATTTCCAGGCCCGGGTGCTTGCGCTCGAACGCCTGTCTGTCGCGAACGAAGACGATGTAGCTGAGGGCCTGGTTGGCGCCGTTCATGGGGCCGGTCGACGGTGTTTCCCAAGACGGGAAGTGCATGTCGAACCCTTCGGACTTGAACAGGCGCTTATAGAGAAAAGTGGCAAAGGGGCCGTGGAAGGGTTCGATCAAAATGGCGCCGCCGCCGATCTTGAGTGTTCTTTCCAGCTCCGTGAAGAAGCGATCGGGATGAGGGAAGTGGTGAAAACAGTTCTGGCCATAAAAGGCCCTGGCCGAGTGATCGTCCAGGCTCATTGCCTCGGCATTGAGCGCCATGTCCAGTTGCTCGGTGGCGACAATGTCCGTCGCCAATACTTCAGGGTACGAATTGCGCATGGGCGCGATGCCTGCCCCCAACTCCACCTCAAGACCTTCGACCTTGAAATAGCGGTCTGCCAGGCGATGAAACGCATGGTGGAACTCTACGAAAACTTCCCGAAGCATTTGCTTGCGTTCAAGCACTTTGCCGTGAAGTTCCAGGCGCTCGCTGCCGTCGACATCCAATGCCTTGAGCGACGGGTCGGTTAAAAAATCTCTCAGCGCTTTAATGAGTTTTCTTCCCGCAATGAGGTTGCTCTACCACGCCTGGATTGCCGTGGCCTGCTGGGTACGGAGGCGATGTCATAACCGAGGAACGCCATGATCAGTTGCAATCCCATGAGCATGGGCAGTGCGCTGAGCATCACGGTGCCGGCCGGCGTCGCGATGCCATTCTGCGCCGATTCATACCAGTGATAACTGCCGAAAAAGATGCCGAACAAGAACATGAGAATCCCGATCGGCAGTTCGATCGAAGCCAGGGACATGTCGCGCAAATAATAGTTGTAGAGCACGCGCTTGGTGAAATTGCGCAGGTGTTTGAACAGGAATTCACCGACGATTTTCGAGATCTTGAGGTGACTGACCTCGTCGCCGTATCGGGCTTCCATCGGAATATCCACCACGACGGCGCGCACGGTGTTCAGGCGGAACAGAATGTCGGTCTCGAAAAAGTAGCGTTGGCTGACCTTGTCCAGGGGTAAAAGCCTGGCGACGTCACGGTGAATCGCCGTGTAGCCGTTGGTGGGATCGAACAGGTCCCAGTAACCCGTCGACAGTTTGGCCATCAGCGATAACACCGCGTTGCCAAAAAGGCGAATGCGCGGCATCGATTGGACTTCTTCCAGATCGAAAAACCGATTGCCCTTGGTGTAGTCGGCTTCTCCCGCCAGGATCGGCTCGATGAACAGCGGGATCAGGGTCGGGTCCATCTGACCGTCCCCGTCGACTTTGACGATGATACTCGCGCCGTCGTCGAGGGCGGCTCGATAACCGGTCATGACCGCACCGCCCACGCCTTTGTTGACGTCATGGGGCAGCACCTTGACCCGGGGGTCGTTACAGGAGGCCAGGACATGCCCGCCTGAGCCGTCCGGGCAGGCGTCGTCGATGACATAGATGCGCCAGACCTCCGGCCCTATGGCCGCTATGACGGCGCCTATATGAGCGGTGACCCGATAGCTGGGGATGACGACGGCGACGCGTTGCTCGTCCGTGAAAAGCGCTGTTTTTGAGTTCATCGATATCGCCAACTATTGCCTGAATGAAAGTGACTTGAACTCCAGGGGCGTGTCGGTATGCCCGGATGCGTAAATGATCACGGAGGTGGCATTGGCAGGGGCTACGACGTTCATCTCATGGGTCTCCCATTGCGTGGTGCAGTCAAACGTCTCGATGCTGGTGGTAAGGAAGTCGCCTTGTTCGTCCATCCAATTGGCCTGGACTCTTCCGGTCGTGGCTGTCGTTGCGCAGCGTGCCGACACGCTGTTGATGTACGTCAGCCCCGGCGTCACGTCGACACGCTGGGTTGCCGGTGTCTTGACACTGACGGTCAGGATCTTGCGCGCCGCGTCATAGGTCGCGGGTGACGTCAGGCTCCAGCCCTCAAGGCTGGACAGTTCTGGGTTGAGCAGGTGTTCGTCGTGGGTGTCATTGAGCTTGCGCAGTTCCATGTCACCCAGTCTGGCATACGACGTGGACACCGTGAGCAGCCGATCGAGTGGCGCCTGGGGCAGGGACTTGAGGTCGATCACCAGCCAGCTCACCTGGCGCCGGCGCAAGCGCTGGGCAAGTTCTGATGGCGAGGCCGCCGCGTCGAATTCGCTTTTCCATTTCAGGTTGTACCACGAGGCGTAGAGGGCATCGCCATGTAAACCCGCCATCAAGGGCGACGCAAAGACCGCCACGGGTTGGTGCCCGGTATTCAAGGCGTTGACGGTGTCGACCATTTTTCGGATGGGCAGGCGTTCCGATAGATAGGCATCCCGACCTGCCGTGCTCAACAGTGCCGAGGGTTTGATTTCGCCATAGTAAGTCGCGGCCTGGATGAAACGGGTATTGGTCAGGATCAACACGGCACCGGCCACGATGGCGAGGCTGCGCGGGAAGATCCTGGCGTCGGAAAAAGGCAGGGCCAGGATCACTGAGAACAGCGCGAAGGAGGGGAACACATAACGCAGGTAGGCTGTTGAGTGGAACGTCATGAACAGCGCGCCGGCGCCGACCAGGAGGATGCACAGGGCTTTTTTGTTGCCGCTCAACAGCACGGCGACGGCAGCGGTGGGCAGCAACAGCCATTGAAAGCCTGCCGCGCCAACCCGCCCTTCAATGAACTGAGGCGACTTGAAGACCATTCGATAGAGGGTGTCCCAGGTCACCCCGGTACCGAAAGTGGCCGGTGGTTCGAAGTTGATGTTCGGCCAGAGCGGCGAATGGAAAATGGCATTGAAAAACGGGAACACCGGGTTGCCGGTCAAGTACCCGGCAGAGACATAAGGGGTAGCACCGGCCAGTATCAGGGCGACACTGCCAAGCAGGAGCGTCTTGACGATCCCTTGGACGGCCCAGGCCTTGGAGTGCAGCAAGAGGATCACCAGCAGGACCGGCAGGATGCTCAGGGTCACGGCCTTGGTCGCCATGGCGAAGCCCAGCAGGAGGCCCGCCTGGAGCAATTGCGACAGGCGCTCCCTGGGCCCCGGCGTGAAGCTTGAGACCTTCAGGATTGCCAACGTCCCGGCCATCATGAAGGCGGTCCACGCCGATTCGATGTGCAGGCTGCTGCTTTCAGCGAAGGCGAGGGGTGTTGATAGAAAGATCAGGCTTGCCCAGCGGGCGCTTGTGGCAGAGCCTCCGGCCCAGAGGGTCATGCTGCGGATTTGCCACGCCAGCAGCAAGGTGAATGCGCTGTTGCTCAGGCGCGATGCTGTTTCGCCGGCCAGCATATAGACAATGCTGTAGATCCAGTCGGCCAGCATGGGCATGACCGCCCACACATACGTGTTGGCATCGAACGACCATTGATGCCGCTGGGCCAGGTGTGACGGGACGAAGAGGTGCATGGCCAACGCGTCATGCCCGACCTCCGGCATGAAGGCGACCAACACATAGAGGCAGGCGAAACTGCAGATCAGCACGTCGAGCCCCGTCTGGACCGGTGTTTGCTCTGCGCGGGTGGCCCGGATTTGCCGCAACAGTTCACGGCCTATCGACGTGACGTGTCTGCGCCCCAATACAAGCGGCAACAACAGCAGCGCGCCATACAGCCAGGGGTAGTTGATCGGCAAGTAGGCCGCCAGGCCTGTCAGCGTACCGAACGTACCGGCTCCCACCAGCAGGTGGACGCTCCAGTCGGCCAAGGCGTCCTGCCTGAGCATCCACCTGCCGAGCACGGTGGCAGACAACGCGAAGACCGCGACCACAATCACGGGCCAAACTTGTGCGCAGGCAATGGACAGGCACGCCAGCAAACCCAGGCAAAGCATGATCGGTGGCTTGCGAGTAAAGATAGTGAGGGCGGCCAGGCCTGCCAGTGACAGCGCGATCATCCGGGTGCCGCTGTTCATGGACGCCAGTTCAAGCGTCGAAAAACCGTACACGCCGACCGCCGCACTCGCCAGTAAAACCAACAACACTACTGCGTACTTCAGGTTGTATCTGGGCAAAATATCGTCTCGGCTAAAGGGACAATGCTGTCCACTGGATGCTTGTTCGATTCATTGTGGCGAGGGGATAAATCCCCTCGCCACAAATTCATCTGCTGCGCATGCAGGGCTGCTTATACATCTCGGTACGTGTGCGGGACCCAGGATCCCCACTTGCTTTCGTAGATCGCCCGGTTCTTTTCGAAAAGTGCCTGTTTTTTCCTTGCGCCCAAGGCGTTGAACGAGGCGGACAGGTGGTGGTGCACGAAAACGTCTTCGGCACACACCGCGCGCATGCCACGACGCTGCACGCGACGGCAGTAATCGTCATCCTCGAAGAACCCCAGGCCATACTCTTCGCACAGGCCACCGATCTGCTCGTAGGTCGAGCGCGGGAACATCACGCAGAAAAAGGCCAGGGTGTTGATTTCGAACCACTCGCCCATACGGGCGCGGGTCATCTGCGCGGCTTCGGCGGGCATGTCTTCGATCCGGCCATAGCGGGTGCTGACTTTGGCCTCATTGCCGATGTTGTTGGTGATCGGGCCGATGATGCCGATTTCCTTGTGGTCCTGCAGATGGCGGATCAAGCCTTTGACCCAGCCGGCGGTGACGACCGTATCGTTGTTCAGGATGACCAGATAGTCGCCACTGGCCGCGGCCAGGCCCAGGTTGTTGCCGGCGGCGAATCCCTTGTTGTCCGGGTTGAGGATGACGATCCGGTCCGGATGTCCCTTGGCCCAGGCGGTGAGGTAGGCCGGGGTCTGGTCGCTGGAGTGGTTGTCGACGACGATGATTTCAAGGTTCGGGTATTGGCTCTGGGTCAACAGGCTGTCGAGGCAGGCCTTGGTCAGTTCGAGGTTGTTGTAGGTCAGCACCACGACGCTGACTTTGGGCTGGGGCAATGTCGCGATGGCATCGCGCAGGCTGGCGGCCCGATGCTGCCAGGTCTGGCCTCGGGCGAACGATTGACGAGCCTCCAATGTGGCGCTGGCCTCCGGCAGTGCCCCCAGGACACCGCGCAGGGTCGAGATGAACTCAGTCGGCTCTTCAACCGCCCAGACCAGTTTGCCGAACTGGCTCAACTCCGGCAGTTTCACCGACACCACCGGTTTCCCAGCGCTCAGGTATTCATAGACCTTGACCGGGTTGGTGGCGAGGGTCAACGGCATGACCTTGAACGGAAGCAGGCAAACGTCCATGGCGTGGAGGTAGTAAGGCAGGGCGGTATACGGGACTTCACCTTCCAGGACCACATTCGGGCAGGCCTTGAAGTGTTTTTTTGCCTGGACGATATCACTGCCGATCAACAGGATCAGGTGCTGCGGGAAGGATTGGGCGACCCGCTTGACCAGGTCCAGGTCGAACCATTCGGCAATGACGCCGTAGTAACCGATGATCTTTCTGTTGGCTGGGTCCCGGTAGACCCTGTCGGGACGTCGGCTGAAGAAACTGAACTCGCAGGCGTTGCGGATCACCTCGACGTTGCGGTTTTCCCGCTTGCCGTGTTGTTCGATCCAGTCGGATGTCGCCACCAGCAGATCGGCCCGGCGCATCAGGGCGATTTCCAGGTCGAGCAGTTCCTGGGCAACGTTGCCGAAACCTTCGTGATGATCCATGCAGTCATAGACCAGGGTGGCGTTGGGGATACGCCTGGCCAGCGGAAACCAGTAGGCGTGCTGGACAATGCAATCCGCGGCATCGACGTTCGCCGCTTCCAGGAGCATGGCCAGGCCTTCGCACAACTGGCGGATCACGGCCGCTGACGGCGGGGCATGATAGATGGCCGGTGCACCGCGTACCTTGAAACGGATCTGGAACAGCCGGTGGGAGCCTTCCAAAGGTTCTGCTTGGAAGCCGGGGGCTTCGTCGTCGATGAAATTGTTCGAGATATAAAAAGTCGTTTGTCCGGCCCGGGCCAATTCCTTGGCCAGGTTTTGTGGGCGTTGGATGCGAAAGTGCCAGTCAATCACGCCGAACATCAGGATCATGGGCTGCCCGAGGCTAGACGGTACGGCAACGTTTACGGGCGGTGGCAGAGTTTGCAGCGCAAAACCAGCGTCTGGCGATGATTCGCCCGGTGTTGCCTTGCCGGGTTTCAGCCAATTTCGAAGCCGACGTGCCAGTTTGCTTTTCTGCTGTGCGGTGAGGGGCAACCAGGCGTAGACCCGGCGCGATAATTTATACAATTGCTTGCGTATCGAATAACGCAGCGGTGCACGTTCGATGGCGTTGCCCCAGTCGGAAAGCTTGAACAACTCGGCTTGCTTGGCCGCCAGTTGGGCACGCAAATCCACTGCCCAATCGGAAAGCACGACAGCCTCTTTTTCCTTTGTCTGGATTAATGCCTCGGCGTCCTTGAGGCGTTGTTCGGCCAGCCGCAGTTGCTCGCGCAGCCGCCCGGTCTTGCCTTCCTGGAGCGATAGACGGGTGCGAAGCGCTTTCGAACCAACGTTCAGCTGTTTGATAAGCCGATCTCGATTCTCGATTTCCTTGACCAACTGCAAGGTTTCTATGGATCTGGATTGTGTTGAACGAGTCAGTTGGTCAATGCAATCAACAAGACGGTTGATCTGGTCCATGCGGTTTTCTGGTCCTTTGGTCAATACGGTAACGCACACTCGGTCTTTCAGGATCGATGTTTGCCTCAATCACCAGCCAGGCCCAGGCTCCAGCCGTGCCATGAATCATCATAGCGGTTGCTGGGCGGGGCGCCACGCAAACAAACGTCATATGACGTCGGCAAAGCCTTTGCGTGTCCTCTGGAACCAGGCAAACCCGGCGCAGGCAATCAACACGGCGATTACCGAGTAAGTGGCCAAATGCTCCCATTGCGGCGGCCTGCCCCAGAACAGGACATCGCGAACCATTTCCACTGGCAGCGTCAGGGGATTTGCCTGCAAGGCGGTCTGATAGTTTTGCGGAAGTGTCGAGCGCGGATAGAAAATCGGTGAGAGAAACAGCAGCGCGGTGATGATGATACCGATGAACTGGCCAATATCGCGCAGGTACACGCTTATCGAGGCGAGAAACCAGGAGATGCCCAGCGTCAGCAACACCAATGGAAACAGCACCAATGGCAGCAGCAGGGCGGTTAGCGGAGGTGGGCCGAACAGGACGATATAGAAGATCAGCCAGGCCACGACGCTGACAGCCATGTGGAACAGCGCTGCGCCAAGCGACACCAGCGGCAGGGTTTCCAGTGGGAACACGATCTTCTTGACGTAGTTGGTATTGGCCAGAACCAGGCCCGGCGCACGGCTCACGCATTCGGAAA
The DNA here is from genome assembly GCF_052112205.1 of Pseudomonas sp. Lb2C2. Lineage (NCBI taxonomy): Bacteria > Pseudomonadati > Pseudomonadota > Gammaproteobacteria > Pseudomonadales > Pseudomonadaceae > Pseudomonas > Pseudomonas sp. Lb2C2. The sequence goes on from NZ_JAUTYW010000004.1 coordinate 553,011, forward strand.
ACAGGTTGAAGACCAGCAGGCCAGCGAACAGCACCAGGGCGAATTCGCTCTTGGACTCACCGCCGCCAGACCAGCGGGCCTTGAAGACGACACTGAACACGAACGTGTAGACCACCAGCATGAAAGCCGGGGTGAAGAACGACCATAAAATACCGAGCACTGAGCCTTTATAGCGACCGATGACTTCTCTGCGGATCAACACGTAGATCAATATTCGATTGATCAGGACACTCCTGATCATGGCGGCGGGGGATGTGCGGAACGACTGCATTGGTGCTTGACCTCAAGACAATATCGGATGCTCCTTGAATCGCATCCCCATGGAGGGTAGGCCAAGTGAGGATTCATTCGCAGCTTTTTATCCCATCTGTGCTTAACTCATCCCCAGCACCCAGCGAAGGACTGATTCAGTAACGCCGCAATAATGGCCGTGATTCATGGAAGGGTTTTGCCGATGTCGTTTGAAGTGGCCATCTGCGCCGAAAACCTGAGCAAGTGTTATCAGATTTATGATGCGCCCAAGGACCGCCTGTTGCAGATGCTGGTACGCGGCAGGAAGCGTTTCTATCGCGAGTTCTGGGCCCTGGACAATGTTTCCCTGACCATCGCAAGGGGGGAGACTGTCGGTATCATCGGCCGTAATGGCAGTGGCAAATCCACCCTGTTGCAACTGATCTGCGGAACGTTGATGCCAACCCGTGGCCGTGTCCAGGGGCATGGCCGGATTGCGGCGTTGCTTGAGCTGGGGTCTGGTTTCAATCCAGAGTTCACCGGCAGGGAAAACGTCTATGTGAATGCGGCGGTGCTGGGCTTGAGCCCCGCGGAAATCGACGCTCGTTTCGATGACATCATCGCCTTTGCCAATATCGGCGACTTTATCGACCAGCCCACCAAAATCTATTCCAGCGGGATGCTGGTACGGCTGGCCTTCGCCGTTTCGGTCTGTGTCGAACCCGAGATCCTGATCGTCGATGAGGCCCTTTCCGTCGGCGATGCGTCCTTTCAATTCAAGTGCCTGAATCGGCTGGAAGAGCTGGCTGCCAAAGGCACGACGCTGCTGTTCGTCTCCCATGACATGAGCATGGTCAAGCGTTTTTGCCACCGGGTCATCTACCTGCGCGCAGGCCGGGTCGTTGCCAGCGGCTCGCCCGATGAAATGGCCGAGCTGCACTTGCTCGACATGCGTGACGAGCAACGGCGCTGGGCCAGTGGCGGCGTCATACCGGTTACACGCAAGGCATTCATGGGCGGGCAGGAGGGGATGGCCTTTGGGACCGAAGAGGGACACATCAGCGCTGCCTGCTTCACCAACACCCAGCAGCTTTCTTCCAGTTACCTGTATGGCGACGACATCGAGATCCGCGTCGAGGCGTTGCTGCATGAGTCGATCACTCAACCCAACATCAGCTTCACCATCCAGGAAGCGAGGCTGCTGGTGATTGGTGGAGGCAACTTCGCACTGCAACCGGGGCCCGTCGAAAATGGCTGGCGGCGTACAGCGATCACGGTGCGCTTCCCGGCCAACCTCGCCGAGGGGCGCTATCATGTCACGCTCAAGCTGTTGCACGGCGCGACGGAAGACACCTCGCAACTGATCGAGAAGCAGGTCGCGCCCTTGGCGTTCGACATGTTGCCGAACCACAAGAATTTCCTGGGCATGGTTGACCTGGGCTTGCAGAGGATCGACCTTCGACCGGTCGAGGCGCTTGCCAAGGCCTGCGGGACTCAAGGAGAGAAGGTTTTGACGCAACACCTGGACGAGCGCACGTGGCAGGTTGCTATATTCGGAACCTTTGACGTAGAGAACTACGGTGACCTGCTGTTTCCGATCATCGCCGAGGCTGAGCTGACCCGGCGCTTGGGTTCAGTCAACCTGCATCGGTTTTCCTATCACGGGAAAAACCGACCCGAATGGCCCTATGCAGTGACGTCGTTGACAGAGCTGCCTCATATAGCAGCCAGTCTGGATGGCGTGTTGATCGGTGGGGGGTTCCTGATCCGATTCGATAAAGTCGTTGCCCACGGCTATGGTCCGACAACCGCCAATATTCATCACCCTACCGGTTATTGGCTGACCCCTGCGCTCATCGCGCAGCAGCACGGGGTTCCGGTCATGTGGAATGCCCCCGGGATGCATTGCAACAGTATTCCCGACTGGGCCAGGCCGTTGTTGACGATGGCTCTTGAGCAAAGCCAGTACGTGCGAGTCCGTGATGGACTGTCACGCGATGCCCTCGGCGCGCTCACCCAGCAGGCCGAGATCGAAGTGCTGCCCGACACCGCGTTCGGCTTGCCCCGCCTGATCGATGAGCAGCAGCCTTCCACCGAGTTCGTTCGCCTGCGCGAGCAGGCCGGGCTGACCGGGCCCTATATCGTGATCCACGCCATTCATGTGGTGGAATCTTTTGTAAAACTGTTCGAAGACCACGCCGAGGCGTTCCAGGGCTATCAGTTGCTGGTGGTGCCGATTGGCCCTGTCCTGGGTGACGATCCGTCGGTCATTGCGGCGCGCCTGCCCCAGGCCATCACCCTGTCGTTCTGGCCAGAGCCGTTGCTGATGGCGGAAATTCTCAGCCAGGCCCAAGCGGTGATTGGCCATAGCTACCACTTGGCGATCACTGCTTTGGCGTTTGGCGTCCCGGTGTTCTGCTCGGCGGACCTGACCACGGGCAAGTACACGGCGCTGGCGGAGTTCGATTCACTTCATGCGTTGCCGGACGCGGCGACGGTCGATCCGCAATGGTTTCTAGCGAGGGTGGGCAAGACCCATCCATCGCCCGCGGCGCGTGCGGCGTCGGATCGGTTGGTCGAGCATTGGGACCGGGTCGCGGCAATCATTCGCCAGGGCAAAACCTCGTCCCAGCCGGTTTTGGGTGCATTTCTACAGCATCTACCCAACCTGCTCGAAGCCGCGGCCGAGGGGCGTTATCCCTTGCCGGCTGAATGTGCGGTAAGCCCGGCGGTGCCGGAGCCTGAGGTCATCGAGCCGGCGCCGGAGCCGGCAGTAGAGGTGCTTGCCCAGCAGCAACGGATTGCCCAGCTCAGTCAGCAACTGGCCCTCAGTGACGCCAGGATGCTTGAGTTGCAGAACTCCAATTCATTCCGAATGACCGCACCACTGCGTTCCATCGCCCGTGGTATCAGAAACCTGACAGCGAACAAGAACAGACAATGCTAGATCTCTCTCGTCTCACGCCAGCGGCGTTAAAGTCTCACCCGTTCTCATGGGCTGAAATCGGCCGTCTGTATTCGACCGAGGATGCCGCCGCGTTGGCGGCGACCTTCCCTCATGATCACTTCAAGACGGTGAGTGGTTATGGCGGAGAGAAAAATTATGACTATGAGGCGCGCGCCCTGGTGAGCATGGGCACTCATACCATCGCTTTCCCCGAAGAACTGAGCGAGGCATGGTTGAGATTGGCGCAGGATCTGGGCTCGACCGGCTATCGAGAGGCCATGTCGGAGCTGACCGGATTTGATCTGCGCAACGTGCCGATGGAGGTCAACGTTTTTCATTACGGTCCTGGCGCGAGCCTCGGGCCCCATCCGGACCTGCCCGATAAACTGGTCACTCATATCCTGTATTTCAATGAGTCCTGGGACCGCAACGACGGCGGTTGCCTGAACATTCTGCACCACAACGATCCCACTGCCGTGGCGGCCGAGATCGAACCCCTGGTGGGCAACTCGGCGATCCTGGTGCGCTCGGATAACTCCTGGCATGCCGTCACGCCCGTGGTGAGCGGCTGCCATTCCTCCCGCCGCAGCCTGACGGCAACGTTCTACCGACCGGGTTCCCTCAGTTCCATGTGGCCGCCGGGCGACAGCACTCCACTGCATGGATACCCACGTGCCTAAGCTCGACAGCACCTTGATCGACCGCGACGCCGCCTTGGCTCAAAGAGACGCGGCCATCAATGAGCGCGATATTGCCTTGGCGAAAGTCGACTTCCTGCAAAACACCCGTTCGTGGCGTTTCACCCGACCGCTGCGCTCGCTTTTCCGGTTGATGCGTTATGGTTTTGCCGCCACCCAGGAATTTCCCGAGACGGTTGCTGCAATCGTCTACCCGGCCGCACCGGAGCCGTTGCCGAACGTTGAGGTGGACGCTGATTTCGGCACGAAAGGGCGCCTGGACATTCTCTGCTTCGCGAACATCGAGTGGGCCGCCCGGTTCCAGCGGCCGCAGCAGTTGATGAACCAGTTTGCGAGCAATGGTTACCGGGTGTTTTATATCGTCCCCTCCAGTGTGCCGGAGCAGGGACAGCTCTATCGATTGACGTCAGTGGCACCCAATATCTTTGAAGTGGCACTGCAGCGTGAGGCGCAAGAAGCGTATTACGAAAAAACAGTGACGCCTGAGAATCATCAGGCTTTGCTGCTCGCCATGGCGACGCTGGTCGCCGATATGCAGATAAGAACCGCCCTCTCGGTGGTGCATATTGCTTACTGGAGCCCCGTGGCACTCAGCCTGCGAGCCATGCATGGCTGGCGCATTCTCTATGACTGCATGGATGACTGGGATGGATTTCCGAACATCGGCGAACAGCTGCTGAGCGAGGAAAAGACCCTGATTGCCCAGGCCGACCTGGTGACCGTTTCCGCTGCGTTGCTTTACCAGAAGTGGTGCGCCCACAACCCACGCTGTGTGCTGGTGCGAAACGCGGTGGATTTTGCTTTTTTCCGGCAGCACTGCTTTACCAATGATGTGCTGAGCGGGCTTGCCGGGCCTGTTATTGGCTACTACGGCGCCCTGGCGCAATGGCTCGATTATCCCTTGCTGGCGACGTTGGCAGACAGGCGGCCAGAGTGGAACTTCATCCTGGTGGGGGATATTTTCGTCGACGATCTGGCGGGCCTCGAGCACAAGCCCAATGTGCAGTTGCTAGGCCACAAGCCGTACGCGCAAATGCCGCTGTACCTGGATCATTTCGATGCGTGCCTGATTCCCTTCAGGCTCTACAACGTGACGCATGCGGTCGATCCGGTGAAGTTCTACGAGTACATCAGTGCAGGCAAGCCGGTGATCTCCACGCCTTTGACGGAGATGAGCATTTACAAAGACCTGTTGTACTTCGCAACCGGGGTCGATGAGTTCATCGAGCAGATCGAGCGTGCCTTGGCCGAGCGCGACCTGGCGCTGTACAAACGACGCGTAGAACTTGCCCGGGCCAATGATTGGAAAGATCGATTCGATAGCATGCAACAGGCTATCGTCGGGCTGTATGAGAAAGTCTCCATCGTGCTCGTGACGTACAACAACCTCAATCTGACGATTCAATGTGTAAATAGCATTCTGCGCAATACCACCTGGCCCAATTACCAGCTCATTGTCGTCGACAATGGCTCGGAGGATGGCACGGGCGATTATCTTGAACGCCTGCGCCAGGCAGTGCCGACCGCGAAGGTCATCCTCAACCCGGACAACCGAGGCTTCGCTGCGGCCAATAACCAGGGCTTGCGAGAAGCCGACGGTGACATCCTGCTGTTGCTCAATAACGACACGGTAGTGCCAGACGGCTGGCTGGATCCGCTGGTCAGGCATTTGAGCGACCCGAGTATCGGCTTGGTCGGACCGGTCACGAATGCGGTAGGAAACGAAGCGAAAATCGAAGTTTCCTACACCGACATTCAACAGATGCAAGATTTTGCAGACCGCTACACCGAAGCCCGCAAGGGGCGGTCGTTCGATATCTCGATGCTCGCCATGTTCTGTGTCGCCTTTCGCCGAGGCATTCTTGAAGAGGTGGGGTATCTGGATGAAGCATTCGGTATCGGGATGTTCGAAGACGACGACTACAGCCGTCGCGTGCAGGCGGCCGGCTACCGGACGGTCTGCGCCGAAGACGCGTTTATCCATCATTACGGGCAGGCTTCGTTCAGGAAGCTGATCGCCAGTGGTGAGTACCAGGCCCTCTGGGACAAAAACCAGGCGTACTTCGAAAGCAAATGGGGCGCTTGGCAAGCCCACGTTCATCGCGACGAGCCTGGGGTGGAGACAGGGGACAAGGGCTAGATCGCGACAAGGCCAGTACATCCAACATCACCGCAAACTGACACACCGCCATCGCGAGCAGGCTCGCTCCCACAATTGGATCGGAGTACGACCGAGAGAGCCTGGTCGGCTGTCAGGCCGCCTCGCGAGCAAGCTTTGCTCCCACAGTTCTGATGGGTGTACGGCCGGGAGAGCCAGGTCGGCTACTAGGCCGCCTCGGCGTGGACGTTGATCTCGGGCGCCCCGTTAACCACGCTGGCTGAACGAAGGTATTGCGCAGTGGGCAACCCGGCATGGATGCCGGGTTAGCCGCGCTGGGCCAAGGATGGCCCTTCGCGGCGGCCCACGGAGCAATACCTTTGTTCAGGCATGCCGAGCCTAGGCGAGGCACCGAGTGGTGGGGCAGGAGCGCTTTGGTTACTTTCGCGCTTTTCGAAAGTGACCCGCCGTAAGGGCGGAACCCTAAGTGGCCGTTACCGCAGCAACGGATATACCCCCGCCCCAGAGAAGAACCGTCCTGCCTATTCGCCCAAGACTATCTCAGCGCCCAGGCAAATCCTCACCCATCAGATGAAACGCCCTGGGAGCAAAACCAAGCCAATCACTGGCCGGCGAATGGTCAAACACCAAGTCCTCGTTCATCCGCGCCACCAGCGCACTTGAGAGATGTCGATAGCGTGGCAGACACCGCATGATCGAAACGCCCCGGCTTAATACCTGGGCAGGGAGGGGCAGCGTTCGCTCCGGACGTCCCATGGCCTGGAATATTCGCCTCACCATCGTGTGATAAGGCAAGCTTTCTCCCCCTGAGAGGTTGTAGCCACCACTGGGCAGGCCAGGCGTACTCATGGCGGACAGACACGCCTGGATCACGTCGCCAGCATGCACCGGCTGGCGCAGTCCGGTTCCGCCCCCGATAAGCGGGAAAAATCCGAAGCGTCGAATGAAACGTGCTATTTGCGAGATGTTCTTGTCGCGGCCAAAGCCATAGATCATGGTCGGTCGCAGGATCACCCATTCGATTTTCCGCTCGACCGCCCACTGCTTGAGCTGTTCTTCCGCGCCTATCAAGCGTTGCGCCACGTCCCGTTCTCGAGCATCGGGCGATGCTTGCTTGGAAAAACGGCTGGTGGAGGACAACACGATAACGCGTTTGACGTGGGTGCTGGCCAGGCGCTCCAAATAGTCGGGTAACACCCAGATAGGGGCAAATGACAGGAAGGTGTCCAGCGTCAGCCCGTGCCAGTCGTCAGCGTTTCGCCATGTCACACCGGGGCAGGGCACCTTGGGCAAGCTTCGAGTGAAGGCGCTCGTCGGGAGACCGGTTTGTGCCAGCAATGGCAGGGCGTGCTCGCCCAAGAGGCTGGAGCCGCCCAATATTCCTATCCGCAATTGAGGTCTCTTATCGTAGGTTCCATGCATGTTTAAACCGGGTAGCCGCGTGACGAAGGACCACCAGGCTGAATCGAAACCAGACCCCGATCACCACGCTGAACCATAGGACGGCTGGGTATTTTCGGCGGAAAAACTTGCGATAGAAACGCAGGAATCCCCGGTGTTTGTGCCATTCGACGAAATAGGGACGATGACGACTGCAACCACCGAATACATGCATCACCCGAGCATCCGGCACGAACAGCACGCGCCAGCCGGCTTGATGGAAGCGCATGCACCAGTCCAGGTCCTCGCAATGAAGGAAATAGTCTTCGTCCCATAACCCGACACTCTCGATCGCTTCGCGCTTGACCAGCATGCAAGCCCCGGAGATGGCCTCAACGACAATGGGGGTGCCGGGTAGCGGCTCCTTGTGCAATAAAAAGTCGGACAACAGCGATGGGAAAAGTGCTGAGAGCCGCGAAAGTCCGAAAGCCCGCATGAAGGCGCGTCTGGGGGTTGGAAATACCCGACGCCCACCGGCTTGCTCGCTGCCGTCCGGATTGCACAGGAACCCTCCGACCATGCCGATCTGCGGCGCGCTGCGCAGCGCCAGCAGCAAGTTGTCTATGGCATCGGCGGCCAGCACGGTGTCCGGGTTCAAGAAAAATAAATTGGGGGCCGCTGACAGGCGGGCACCTTGGTTGCACGCCACGGCGAAGCCGAGGTTGGCGGTATTGCGGACGATTTTAAGCGAGTCGCCGGCAGCGTGGGTTCGCTCCACCAGCATCAGGCTATCGTCGTGGGAGTCGTTGTCCACCACGATCACGCTCGAAGCGCCGGCGGCAAACGCCGCCCCTACACTCGCCAGCAACAGTTCACCGGCATTGTAATTGACGATGATCACATCACACTCGCCAAGTAGAGATGATGTGGTCCATTCATCCATAGCGAGCAGTTCCACTGCTTCCAACTTCATCACTCCCTGTACAGACCTGGATACGTATCGGATCGCAACTGCTCAGGTCTGTAGCTCAAGATAGCAGGTTCGCGGCCTTCGACCAGTTCCAGCGCTGATGTGCGCTCCGCAGATAGGTCTCATAGGGGAGGCTGAAGTGATTCCCGGATCAAAATGTCTGCCCCAAGGAAAACTGAAACACCTGCGTATCCGCGTTATCCGGGGTTCGCACCGGAAAGGCCACGTTGGCGCTCAACGGACCCAGCGGGCTATACCAGGTCACCCCGACCCCCACCGAACTGGCCATCTGGCTGAGATCGACCCCATCGCATCCCTGGGTGGTGCTCAGGTAGCACTTGTCGGAATAGACGCTGCCCACGTCCCAGAACACCGAGGTGCGCAGTGATTTGTTGTCTTTGATGAAGGGCAGTGGGAACAGGTATTCCACGCCGCCGGTGATGAGTATGTTGCCGCCCAGTGACTCGGTGTCCCGGTCGGAGTAGTACGCTTGGCCGGCGCTGGCATAGGTGCCGGTGGCCGGTGTATTGCGCGGGCCGAGGGTGCCGCTTTCAAAGCCGCGCACCGAGCCTTCGCCACCGGCGGTGTAGTTTTCATAGAACGGCAGGCCGTCTGTGGAGCCGTAGCTGTTGCCGTAGCCGAGTTTGGTGTGCAAGCGCAGCGAGGTGGCGTCGCTGACCGGCACGAAGGCCTGCCCGGTGTAGTCGATCTTGTAGAAGCTCAGGTCGCTGCCGGGCACCGTCGCCATCAGGTTCAGGCTTTGCGAATGCCCACGGGTGGCCAGCACGCCCTTGTTCAAGGTCGATTCGGACCAGCCGAGATTGGCCTTGAAGTTGGTGAAGTCCTTGCCTTCACGCTCGATGAAATCGTAGATCTCATCGGCGCTGTAGGTTCCTGGTTCGATGCTGTCATGTTGTACCGTCACGCCGAAATTCAACCGTGAGGTTTCATTGATCGGGTAGCCGAGGGAGGTGCCGGCGCCGTAGCTATTGATGGAATAGTACGAGTTATCGTCATCGTAATATTCGTTGTAGTCGGTGGCGTTGTAGAACGCGTTGTAACCCAGGCTCACGCCGTCTGGCGTGAAATAGGGGTCGGTAAAGCCGATGTTGTACTTGCTTTGGTAGGACGAGCGGGTCAGGCCCAGGCTGGCGTAGTTGCCGGTGCCGAGAAAGTTGTTCTGGGTGATCGAGCCGCCAAGGATCAGGCCGGCGCTTTGCGAGAAGCCAACGCTGGCGCTGATCGAGCCGGAAGCCTGCTCTTCGACGCTGTAGTTCACATCGACCTGGTCATCGACGCCCGGCACGGCCGGGGTCTCGACGTTGACTTCCTTGAAGAAGCCCAGGCGCTCCAGGCGGGTCTTGGACTGGTCGATCAGGTAGGTCGACGCCCAGCCACCTTCCATCTGGCGCATCTCACGGCGCAGCACTTCGTCCTCGGACTTGGTGTTGCCACGGAAGTTGATACGGTTGACGTAGGCACGCTTGCCCGGATCCACGGCGAAGGTGATGTCGACGGTGTGGTCTTCATCGTGCGGCTGCGGCACGCCGTTGACGTTGGCGAAGGTGTAGCCCTCGTTACCCAGGCGGCGGGTGATCAGTTCGGAGGTGGTGGTCATCAGCTTGCGCGAGAACACCTGGCCCTTCTGCACCAGCAGCAGCGACTTGACCTGGTCTTCAGGCACCTTCAGGTCACCGCTGAGCTTGACGTCACGAACGGTGTACTTGTCGCCTTCGTTGACGTTGACGGTGATGTAGACGTGCTTCTTGTCCGGGGTGATGGACACCTGGGTCGAAGCGATGTCCATGTTGATGTAGCCACGGTCCAGGTAGTAGGAACGCAGGCGCTCCAGGTCACCGGAGAGTTTTTCACGGGCGTACTTGTCGTCGTTCTTGAAGAACGACAGCCAGTTGGTGGTCTTGAGTTCGAACAGGTCGATCAGGTCTTCGTCAGGGAAAACCGTGTTGCCCACCACGTTGATGTGTTGGATGGCCGCCACGGTGCCTTCGTTGATGTTGACCTTCAGGCCGACGCGGTTGCGCGGCTGCGGCACCACTTCGGTGTCGACGGTGGCCGAGTAGCGACCCTGGGCAACGTACTGGCGTTGCAGCTCGTTACGTACACCTTCGAGGGTGGCGCGCTGGAAGATCTCGCCTTCGGCCAGGCCGGATTGCTTGAGGCCCTTCATCAGGTCTTCAGTGGAGATCGCCTTGTTGCCTTCGATCTCGATACTGGCGATGGAGGGGCGCTCGACGACGGTGATGACCAGGACATCACCGTCGTGTCCCAGTTGGATGTCCTGGAAAAAGCCGGTCTTGAACAGCGCACGCGTGGACTCCACCAGGCGCCGCTCATCCGCGTTATCGCCGACGTTCAATGGCAAGGCACCGAAGACACTGCCTGCGGAAACGCGCTGGAGGCCGTTGATGCGAATATCGGAAATCTTGAAACCTTGGGCGTGGGCAAGTGTGACATTGAGCAGCAGTGCAGCCGAGCAGAGCAGGCGCGAAAAATTCATCAAGATCTTATCCAGGACACATCGACAGGTGGTGTAGGTGGACGCGGATATCTCACCGCAAGACGAGTCACCGCGGGAGCGAGCGGGCTGGTGGCGAGCAAGCATAAAAGTTCGCTGCGTTTGGTGCGGTTAACCCAATGTCAAGTTAGGTAAAGGTTGGCCCGCGGCGATGACGGTACGCGGCACACGGGCGATAATGGCCCGACACCTACTCAAGAGCGCCCCATGATCTCTGTATTGCTAGTCGACGATGACCAGGAACTGACGGGAATGCTCAGCCAATACCTGGAGCGCGAAGGCTTTGAGGCGACTGCCGTGCACACGGGGGAGGAGGGCGAGGTGCAAGCGCTGTCCGGTCGCTACAGCATCGTGGTGCTGGACGTGATGCTGCCGCGACTGTCGGGTATCGAGGTGCTCAGGCGCATTCGGGCCGTGAGCCAGGTGCCGGTGGTGTTGCTGACAGCTCGTGGCGACAACATCGACAAGATCACCGGCCTGGAGCTGGGCGCCGATGACTATGTGCCCAAGCCCAGCTCACCGGGGGAGCTGGTGGCGCGTTTGCGGGCGATCATGCGCCGGGTACAGCCGGTGGATCGGTCAACCGGCGAAGTGATCAGGACCGGACCGCTGGTCTTGTGGCCCGGCAAGCGCCAGGCGCTCTGGCAGGGGCGCGAGCTGGGGGTGACCAGCACCGAGTTCAGTTTGCTCGAGGAACTGGCCCGCTGTGCCGGGCAAGTGGTGAGTAAACAGAACCTGTCGCTCAATGCCCTGGGTTGCCCCTTGACTCGCTATGACCGGCGCATCGATGTGCACATCAGTAGCATTCGCCACAAGCTGGGACCGCGGCCCGATGCCAAGGCCTGGATCCAGAGCGTGCGGGGCCTCGGTTACCTGTTGATCGCCGAATGATGAAGCCCAGCCGGCTGTTCTGGAAACTGTTCCTGGCGTTCTGGCTCGCCACCAGCTTGACGTTTCTGGTGGGGTTGGGCGTCCTGGTGCTGGGCAGTTTCAAGCCCGGGGATCCGCATCTGGAAACGATCCTTGCCAGCGAGGAGCAACTGCTGCGCCAGTTTGGTGTCGAGGCGGGCCAGCAGTTGCTGGCGGTGTGGGAGCACCCTGGGGATCAGGCCATTGGAGTGTATGACAAGGCCGGTCAGCTGATAGCGGGGGCGCCGGTTCCACAGCCGGCCTACGAGCGCGCGATCATCAGCAAGGACGGTATGACGCTATGGCTGAGGTCTACGCATCCGCCCGGCAGGGAAGGTGGCGACGGGCCGGCGCGCTCGACGCCGTTGATCATCGGCACGCTGATGAGTGCGCTGTTCAGTGGCTATATGGCGTATTACCTGGCATGGCCGCTGGCCAATCTTCGGCGGGCCATGAGCGAGGTTGCCCAGGGACGTTTCGAAACTCGGGTAAAACCGATGATGGGTGGGCGGCGCGATGAAATCGTCGACCTGGCCGAGGACTGCGACCGAATGGCCAACCAACTGAAACTGTTGGTGCAAGCCCAGCAAGACCTGTTGCACGACATCTCCCACGAATTGCGCTCACCGCTGACGCGCATGCAAGCGGCCATTGGGCTGTTGCGCCAGGAACCGGCCCGCCTGGAAATGGTGGAACGCATCGACCGTGAGTCGGTGCGCATGGATACGCTGATCGAGGCGCTGTTGACCCTGGCACGCCTGCAGGGGCGACCAGAGAGCATCGAGCGCGAGCCCATCGATATCGTCGAGTTGCTGTCGGTGATCGTCGAGGACGCGCAATTCGAGGCGGGCATGAAAGGTTGTCGTGTCAGCCTGCAGGCGTCTCCGGCTTTTATCAGCCATGCCAGCGGTGAGCTGCTGTATCGGTGTTTCGAGAACGTCATCCGAAACGCCGTGCGCCATACCCGGCCAGACACCACGGTGATGGTCGTGGCCGAGGTCAATGGCGCCGCAGATGGCCTGACAGTGCAGATCAGCGATCAGGGCCCGGGTGTTGAACATTCGCGGCTACAGAGCATTTTCAACCCATTCGAACGTGGCTTGAACGAAGCCAGTGCCGGCTTCGGCCTGGGCCTGGCCATTGCCTCAAGGGCCGTGGAAATACACGGTGGCTCCATCCTGGCGCGCAACGAGTCGTCCGGTGGGTTGACTGTGGAAATCAGCTTGCCTCGTAGGGTGTGATCTTTACACGATATTACATTGGCTTGACGGCCCTGTACGCCCCGCCTCAGTAGACTTTGCGCTCAAACTTACTCAGCGTTTGCTGGTGTTTCAGCGTGGAGGTGCTCATGTTTCTGGTTCATAAGAAGGGTTTCGTTCCCGGCAAGAGAATGGTCGATGGTCTGGTGCCTTATGACTTCTTCTGCGAAGACAATCCGAGCCTTAACCTGTTTGTCTTCACCGGTTCCGCCACCCCGGGCAAAGTGGTCGAGGAACAGACACTCTGGGGGTTTACCCGTCTTGAGCGTTTTGAAGCACTGAGCGGCACCCTGGTGTCGAACAAAAAGCAGGAAGGCTGGTTCCAGAAGGTCAATGTACTCACCGGCCCCGCCCAGAACGGCACGCAAGGCGTGAAGTTCCAGCGGGTGCTGAAAATCATCAAGCACAGCGATGCATCGAGTCGGGTCGCCAGCAAGGCCGACTACGAGATCCAGACAGACGAAGGCGACACCTACTTCACCCGTCGGCCTGCTGCGGGGGGCAATGCGCAAACCATTATCTACTCAGCGGATCAATAGGCTCGACTTATCCGGGGGCGTAGTTTTTAGGGTGTATATCCGTTGCTGCGGTAACGGCCGCTTATGGTTCCGCTTTTACAGCGGCTCACTTTTGAAAAGCGCAAAAGTAAGCAAAACGCTTTTGCCCCACCACTTGGTGCCTCGCCTAGGCTCGGCATGCCCTCACTCCGGCATTGCTCCGTGGGCCGCCGCGAAGGGCCATCCATGGCCCAGCGCGGCTATCCCGGCATCCATGCCGGGATGCCCACTGCGCAATGCCTGCGTTCGGCCAGCGTGGTTTAACGGGGCACCCAGATCAAGATCCAAAGCAAGAGCAAGAGCAAGAGCAAGAGCAAGAGCAAGAGCAAGAGCAAGAGCAAGAGCAAGAGCAAGAGCAAGAGCAAGAGCAAGAGCAAGAGCAAGAGCAAGAGCAAGAGCAAGAGCGGGACATATGCCAACATTTATTTAGCTGAACCACCGCTATCGCGAGCAGGCTCGCTCCCACAGGAGAAACGCGGTCCCACCAAAAACAGGTCGGCTGTTAGGCCGCCTCGCGGTGGACGTTGATCTCGGGCGCCCCGTTAACCACGCTGGCCGAACGCAGGCATTGCGCAGTGGGCACCTCGGCATGGATGCCGAGGTAGCCGCGCTGGGCCATGGATGGCCCTTCGCGGCGGCCCACGGAGCAATGCCGGAGAGAGGGCACACCGAGCCTAAGCGAGGTGCCGAGTGGTGGGGCAGGAGCGTTTTGCTTACTTTTGCGCTCTTCAAAAGTGAGCCGCCGTCAGGGCGGAACCCTAAGCAGCCGTTACCGCAAAAAACGGATATGTACCCATCCTCCCGTTCACCAAGACGCACCCCAAGACGCACCGCTTCAAACGTCAGCAAGCTGAAACCGATAACCCACCCCATACAACGACTCGATAGGATTCTCCGCCGGGCAAGCCTGCTCAAGCTTGCGCCGCAGATTACGGATATGGCTGTCAACCGTACGATCGGTAACCACCCGATGATCGGAATAGATCCGGTCGAGCAATTGATCCCGGGAAAACACCCGCCCCGGGGACTGCGCCAATGTACTGAGCAGGCGCAGTTCCAAGGGCGTCAGGTCCAGGGCGACGCCATCGAGTGACGCCTGGTAACGGTCTTCGTCAATCAGCAGGCGTGCTGGCGCGGTGACGAGCAGTTGCGGGCTACGCCGCAGGATCGCCTTGACCCTGGCCACCACTTCACGCGGGCTGAAGGGTTTGCAAATGTAGTCGTCGGCCCCCAGGTCCAGCCCGAGCAGGCGATCGACTTCCTCCACGCGGGCAGTGATCATGATGATCGGCACGGCGCTGAAGCTGCGCAACTCCTGGCACACTTGCAGGCCGTCGCGCCCCGGCAGCATCAGGTCGAGCAGGATCAACCGCGGCTCGCTGGCCCGTACCGCCGGCACCACTTGAAGGCCATTGTCCAGGCATTGGGTCGCGTAGCCAGCGGCGATCAGGTAGTCGCGCATCAATGCGGCCAGCTTGGGTTCGTCTTCGACGATAAGGATTGGGCTGTCAGTGGCCATGTTCAGGTGTTCCGTGGCAGGCGCAGGGTCAGCCAAAGGCCACCCAGCGGCGAGTGATCGGCGCTGAGGCTGCCGCCATGGGCCAGGGCGATGCTGTGACAGATGGCCAGTCCCAGGCCGGCGCCGCCACTGGCGCGATTGCGTGAGGTTTCGCCGCGGTAAAAACGCTCGAACAGTCGCGGCAATTGATCCGCATCGACCCCGGGGCCGGAGTCGAGAAAATCGATGCGCACGACGTCGTCCTCGCTGGCGGCACGAATGCGCAGCACGCCACCCTCGTCGGTATAACGCACGGCATTTTCCAACAGGTTGCTGAATAGCTGCTGCAAGCGTTTGGGGTCGGCCTCCAACCGTAGCGGCGTTGTCGGCAGCTCCAGCTCCAAACGCAGATGCCGGGCATTGCAACGCTCCTGGAACATCGCCACGCAACCGTCCAGCAAGTCGTTGAGATCGCATTCGCTCTTGCGGTAGGTCAGCGCGCCGACATCGGCCAGGGACAGTTCGTAGAGATCATCCACCAGTTTGCTGAGCATGCTGACTTCGCCTTGCAGCGATTTCATCGAGGACGGGTCGAGGGTGCGTACGCCGTCTTCGATGGCTTCCAGCTCACCGCGCAACACCGACAACGGGGTGCGCAGTTCGTGGGACACATCGGCCATGAATTCCCGGCGCATTTTTTCGTTGCGTTCCAGGGTATACGCCAGCTGGTTGAAGTCTCGGGCCAACTGACCGACTTCGTCATTGGAGGCCACCGACACGCGGTTGCTGTATTCCCCGGCGGCCAAGCGGTGCGTGGCGGCGGCCACCCGCTTGACCGGGTCAAGCAGGGTACGGGCGATCCACCAGGCAATCAGCATCGCCAACAGCAACGAGAGCACGCCCACGGCCAGGCTGGTGCGCACCAAATACTGACGAAAGCGTTCACCGCCAGCTTCAGTCACGTTCTGGAACGGCGTCACCGCCAGCCAGCCGACAGTTTTGCCGGCGACCTCGATCGGGCGCATCAGGGCGTCGTCGCCAATGGCCGAATAGCCCATGACCAATTGTTTTTGTTGGTCGAGCAGGGCGATGCGAAACACCGCCCCGGTCAGGTCGGACATCGGCATGGGGGGCCGTCCTGGGTGGGTGGTGTTTTCCGCCGGCTCCGGGCGCAGCAGTTCGAACCAGCGATCCGGCTGGTTGCGCAGGAATTCCCAGTCACCTTCGCGCTGGTAGGCGTTGGCCAGGCGGGGGAGCACCGGCTTCATGCGCAACAGTGCCTGTTCGTTGAGGTAGTCGAGAAAGCCGTTGCCAAAGCTCCAGCCGTTGGCCGCCCCCATGCTCAGGATGACAAACAGGACGCTGGCCATGACGGCAATAAACAGCTTGGTGGAGATGCTCAGTTTCATGGGCTCGGGCAGTTCGATGAATGGCCTGACCATTTAGGCCCTGGAGCGATGAAGATTCAAGGGCGGCGGGCAATCTTCAATTTTCCTGCACATTTGCCTCGCAGTATGGCGCCTGGCTTGAACCATCCGTCTTGCAGAGGCATTTATGTCGACCAAATTATTCGCCAAATCCCTGGTGACCGCCGCCTTCCTGGTGTGCTTGATCGTTTTGTTCATGTTGGGCGGTTGCTCCGGCGAATCGGCACCCACACCCGAACCGCCCAAGGTCTCGGTGATCACCGTGCAGCCGCAAAGCCAGGCGCTGACCACTGAGCTGGCCGGACGCACCCAGGCGTTCATGGTCGCCGAGATACGCCCGCAGGTCGGCGGTATCGTCCAGCAGCGCCTGTTTGTCGAAGGGGCCGAGGTCAAGGCCGGACAGGCGCTGTATCAACTGGATGCTTCCTCTTACAAGGCCGCATTGGCTGAGGCCCAGGCGAATCTCGCCAAGGCACGCGCCACCTTGAAGTCGGCCCAGGCCACGGCCAAGCGTGACGCCCAGTTGGTAAAGATCGATGCCATCAGCCAGCAGGACAACGAGGATGCCCAGGCCAGCCTGCTGACCGCCGAAGCGGAGGTGCAAGTGGCCCAGGCCGATGTCGACACCGCACGCATCAACCTGGCGTATACCCGCATCAGTTCCCCCGTGAGCGGGCGCATCGAAACCTCGACGGTCACGCCCGGCGCGCTGGTGGTGGCCAACCAGGACAGCGCACTGACCACCGTGCAGCAGTTGGACCCGATGTATGTAGACGTCACCCAGTCGACCACCGAACTGTTGCGGCTCAAGCGCGACCTGGCCAGCGGTGTGCTGCAGAGCAATGGCGAAGGTGAAGCGCGGATCAGCCTCAAGCTCGATGACGGCAGCACCTATACCCATGAAGGTCGCTTGAAGTTCAGTGGGGTCAGCGTCAATGAGGGCACGGGCACGGTGACCCTGCGGGCGCAAATCGCCAACCCGGACCGACTGTTGCTGCCGGGCATGTACGTGCGAGCGGTGCTGGAGCAGGCGCGGGATGACAAGGCCATCCTGATTCCACAGAAGGCGGTGACCCGCAGCGCCAGCGGCGCGACTTCGGTGTTGGTGGTGGTCAATGGCAAGGTCGAGCAGCGCATGCTGACCATCGACCGCGCCGTGGATAACCAGTGGTGGGTCACCGCGGGGCTGAACGCGGGAGACCAGGTGATTGTCGAGGGCGGGCAGAAGGTCCGGGTCGGTGAAACCGTCGTGGCACAGAATACCGGTACCCGCAGCCGTACGCAGAAAGCGACGCCTGTTGCCATTGCGCAGGAGGGTTGAACATGGCGCGCTTCTTTATCGACCGACCGATTTTCGCCTGGGTCATCGCCATCGTCATCATGCTCGCTGGCGCCTTGTCCATCAGCCAGTTGCCCCTGGAACAGTACCCGGACATCGCGCCGCCGACGGTGCGTATTTCCGCAACCTACACCGGCGCCTCGGCCAAGACCGTGGAAGACTCGGTGACCCAGGTCATCGAACAGCAAATGAAGGGCCTGGATAACCTGACCTACATGTCGGCCTCCAGCAGCTCTGATGGCAGCGCCAGCATCAGCCTGACCTTCACCGCCGGCACCAACCCGGACGTGGCCCAGATGCAAGTGCAGAACAAGTTGCAACAGGCCGAGTCGAGGCTGCCGCAGTCGGTGCAAAGCGAGGGCCTGACCGTGACCAAGGGCGGTTCGGACTTCCTGATGATTGCCGCCCTGGCCTCCGACAATCCGAGCGTCACCGGCACCCAGATCGGCGATTACATTTCCAGCACCTTGCTCGATTCCATCAGCCGCATCGACGGTGTCGGCGATGTGCAGACATTGGGCTCCGGCTATGCCATGCGCATCTGGCTGGACCCGGCCCTGCTGGAAAAATACGCGCTGATGCCTTCGGATGTCAGCACGGCCCTGGAGGCGCAGAACACCGAGGTTTCTGCCGGTCAACTCGGCGCCATGCCGGCGGTGAAAGGTCAGCAGTTGAACGCCACCATCAGCGCCCGCAGCAAGCTGCAAACCGTCGAGGAGTTTCGCAATGTGGTGGTCAAGTCCACCAGCGATGGAGCGGTGGTGCTGCTTGGGGATGTGGCGCGGGTTGAATTGGGCAGTGAAAGCTACGACGTCAGTTCTGCCCTCAACGGCAAACCCGCTGCCGCCATGGGCGTCCAGCTCGCCGCCGGGGCCAACGCCCTGAACGTCGGTGAGGCGGTGAAGGCCAAGCTCAAGGAGCTGGAGCCGTTCTATCCAACGGAGATGCAACTCAAGAACGTGATTGCCTACGACACCACGCCCTTTGTCAGCCTGTCCATCGAAGAAGTGGTCAAGTCACTGGGCGAGGCGATTGTCCTGGTGGTGCTGATCATGTTCCTTTTCCTGCAGAACCTGCGGGCCACGTTGATCCCCGCGATCACGGTGCCGGTGGTGCTGCTGGGGACATTCGGTGTGCTGGCGCTGTTCGGTTATTCGATCAACACCCTGACCATGTTCGCCATGGTCCTGGCCATCGGCCTGTTGGTGGACGACGCGATTGTGGTGGTGGAGAACGTCGAGCGGGTGATGGGCGAGCAGGGGCTGTCGGCCCTGGACGCCACGCGCCAGTCGATGGATGAAATCACCAGCGCCCTGGTCGGCATCGCCCTGGTGCTCAGTGCGGTGTTCATTCCCATGGCATTTTTTGGCGGCTCCACAGGCGTTATCTACCGGCAGTTTTCGGTCACCATCGTCTCGGCCATGGTGCTCTCGGTACTCGTCGCCATGACGCTGACGCCGGCCTTGTGCGCGACCCTGCTCAAGCCGTCCGATGGTCAGGGGCATGGCGCTCAACGCGGATTTTTCGGCTGGTTCAACCGCACGTTCGAGCGTGCTGCCGAGGCCTATAAGCGCCAGGTGGGGGGCATTTTGCAGCGCGGGCGCGTCGGCTGGCTGGTGTATGGGCTGGTGCTGCTGGTGATGGCCGCCGGTTATTTCAGCTTGCCGACTTCGTTCCTGCCTGACGAAGATCAGGGCATTCTCATGGCCCAGGTGCAGTTGCCCGTCGGGGCCACGGACAGCCGCACGCAAGCGGTGGTCAAGCAGTTCGAAAGCTACCTGCTCGAACAGCCGGAAGTCGAAGCGCTGATCAGCATTTCCGGCCTGGGCATGAACGGCAACAGCCAGAACAGCGCCCGTGCATTTATTCGGCTCAAGGACTGGAGCGAGCGCACGGGGGCAGGGCAGGATGCGGCGTCCTTCGCCCAGCGCGCGACCATGGCGCTGTCGAGCATCGGCGATGCCAATGTGTTCGTCATGCAACCGCCGGCCGTGCGCGGCCTGGGACAGACGTCCGGCTTCGACCTGCAACTCAAGGACCTTGCCGGCCTGGGGCATGACACGCTGGTGGCGGCGCGGGAAAAACTCATCGAGCTGGCCAACCAGGATCCTCGCTTGCTCGGGGTACGCAGCAATGGCCTGGACGACGCACCGCAGCTCAAGGTCAGCATCGATGATCGCAAGGCCGGGGCCTTGAGCCTGAGCACCAGCGACATCAACACCACGCTGTCCACGGCGTTGGGCGGCACTTACGTCAATGACTTCCTCAACCAGGGGCGCGTGAAGAAGGTCTACGTCCAGGGCGAGGCTACGGCGCGGATGCAGGCGGCTGACCTGGAGCACTGGTTCGTGCGCAACAGCAACGATGAGATGGTGCCGTTTTCCTCGTTCGCCAGCAGTTCCTGGAGCTACGGCTCGCCGTTGCTGGAACGCTACAACGGCAACGCCTCGCTGGAGGTGGTTGGCGATCCGGCGCCCGGCGTCAGCTCCGGGGACGCCATGGATGCGGTGGAAGCGCTGGTCAAGCAATTGCCGGAAGGCATCGGCTACGAGTGGACCGGGCAATCCTATCAGTTGCGTCTTTCCGGTTCGCAGGCGCCGTTGCTGTACGGGATTTCGGTGCTGTTCGTGTTCCTCTGCCTCGCTGCGCTCTATGAAAGTTGGTCGGTGCCTTTCTCGGTGATGCTGGTGGTGCCGCTGGGGGTGGTGGGCGCGGTGCTGGCCACGCGTGTCAGTGGCTTGAGCAATGACGTGTACTTTCAGGTCGGGCTGTTGACCACCGTGGGATTGGCCGCCAAGAACGCCATTCTGATCGTCGAGTTCGCCAAGCACCTGCAAGAGCAGGGCAACAGCTTGCGCGAGGCGACGCTGATCGCCGTGCGCCAACGCTTGCGGCCGATTCTCATGACATCCCTGGCCTTCATGTTCGGCGTATTGCCCCTGGCCCTGAGTAGCGGTGCCGGTTCCGCCGGACGCCAGGCCATTGGTACCGGTGTGCTGGGTGGCATGTTGTCCGCCACGGTGCTGGGTATCTTCTTCGTTCCTTTGTTTTTCGTGCAGATTCGCCGGCGTTTCGGCCGCGTTTCCACGGCTTCGACCTCTGTTCCATCCGCCCAGTCAGGTGACGCATGATCAAGTTCCGCTGGCCATTGCTGGCCATCCTCACGCTGCTCGGTGGCTGCATGAATCTGGCGCCGCAGTATGAACGCCCTGAGGCGCCAGTCTCCGAGCAATGGCTGCCGGTCGCCAGCACGCCCAAGGGCGAGGTGAGTGCCGACATCGAGTGGCAAAACTTTTTCACCGACAGCCGCCTGGCGCGCTTGCAGTCCTTGGCGCTGAGCAACAACCGCGACCTGCGCCTGGCGGTCCTGAACGTTGAAAAGGCCCAGGCGCAATACCGCATCCAGCGCGCCGAGTCCTTGCCTTCGATCGATGCCAGTGTCAGTGGCACTCACAGTCGCACGCCCGGTTCGTTGTCCAACACGGGCTCGGCGGCCACCACCCATGACTACAGTGCGCAACTGGGTTTGAGCAGTTATGAAGTGGATCTGTTTGGACGGGTACAGAACCTTCAGGACGAAGCCCTGGAAGACTATCTGTCCCTGACCGAAACCCGACGCAGCACGCAGATCAGCCTGGTGGCCGAAGTGGCCACCGCCTGGCTGACCCTGGCGGCCGACAACGAGCGCCTGCACCTGGCCCAGGAGACCTTGCGCAGCCAGCAGGCGACTTACGAACTGACCCAACGCAGCCACGCCCTGGGCGGCTCCTCCGGTCTGTCCGTGGCCCAGGCGCAAACCACCGTGGAGTCGGCGCGGGTCGATGCGGCGGCGTATGAAAGCCAGATCCTGCAGGATCGCAACGCCTTGCGCCTGCTGGTGGGCAGCGACATTCCCGAAGAGTTGTTGCCGGGCGCGTACCTGGAATCAGCCGCGGCGCTGGTGCAGGTGCCGGCAGAGCTGCCTTCCAGCCTGTTGCAACGACGCCCCGATGTGCTGGCCGCCGAGCACACGCTCAAGTCGGCCAATATCGACATCGGCGCCGCCCGTGCGGCGTTCTTTCCCAGCATCAGCCTGACGGCCAATGCCGGTTCCTCAAGCTCGGCCTTGTCCGGCCTGTTCAAGTCCGGCAGCGGCGCCTGGACGTTTGCCCCGAGTATCAGCCTGCCGATCTTCGATGCCGGCAGTAACCGCGCGACGCTGGACTCGGCCAAGACCGAGCGCGAGATTCAGGTGCAGACCTACCAGCAAACACTGCAGAGCGCCTTCAAGGAAGTGGCCGATGCCCTGGCCGAGCGCAGCACGCTGGATCGCCGTATCGAGGCCCAACAGGCGTTGACCGACGCCAGCCGCAAGAGCTTCGAACTCTCCGACGCGTTATACCGTGGCGGTTCGCAAAGCTATCTCGAAGCCCTCGACGCCCAGCGTTCCCTGTACAGCGCGCAACAGGACCTGATCACCCTGCGCCTGACCGAGCAGAGCAACCGCGTGACGTTGTACAAGGTGATGGGCGGCGGCTGGAATTAAGTAACCCGCCCCTGTGGGAGCAAAGCTTGCTCGCGATAGCGTCAGCACATCCAACATCACGGCAGACTGACCCACCGCCATCGCGAGCAAGCTTTGCTCCCACAGAAGATTTGTGGTGAGCGCCGAATCCATGAACACTCAGCTCCCACAGGGGATATGGTGAACCCAGATGAATTGGAACCAGGCTCAAGCCGCCGTCGATTTCTCTCGGCTGTCGCTCGCGGTGTCACGAAATAGCCGCGGCGACATGCCGAACGTCGATTTGAAATGCCGGCTGAAGTGGGAACTGCTGCCATAGCCCCAGGCGTAGGCGATCTCGGTGAGCGAGCGGTGGGCATGTTCCCGGTTGCGCAGGTCTTCGGCGCAACGTGACAGGCGCCGCTGCCAGATGTATTCGCTGACACTGCACCCCAGTTCGTCCTGGAAGGCGCGGTGCAGGCTGCGGACCGAGCACTGTTCGGCGTTGGCGATGCGTTCGATGGTCAGGTCGCGGTCGGCCAGGTGGCGCTCGATGTAAGCCTTGAGGCGGTTCTGCTTGAAGAAGCGGAAGTCGTGTTCGAGTTGCTTTTCTTCCTGTTTGTTCTTCAGCGCGTTATCCAGCAGCCCGGTGATGCTGTCACCGATCAGCCCGGCCGAATGGTTGTTCAGCAAGGGATATTGATTGTAGGCATCGCTGATCAGGTGCATGAGCATCCGCCCCAGTCCATTGCGACCGTTCAGGTGCATGTCGCAGGTTTGCGCGAGCTGCCCGGATGCCCCCTGGAACAGCAGGATGAAATGTTCGCAACCTTGTGTGCTGGTCACGTTGAAAGGTTTGCCGCAGTCGACCAGGAGCATTTCGTCAGGGGCCAGCACGCTGCTTTGCTGGCCCTGCTCGAAGTGACTGACACCAGCCACCTGCATGATCAACATGCGCGGCGTATCGAGGGCGTCGATCGCTTTGCTCAGGTGGCGCGAATATCGATGGGCGCTGGCGGTCATTCGACAGAAACGCAATTGGCCCAGGTCCCCGTACTCCAGCCGACCCTGGAAGTTGCTGTCATGCAATGGGTCAATGAACGTCGACTCCAGCCGTTTTATATAGTCCGGCGTACGCCCCAGGTGATCGCTCATGAACTCTTTCCATTTCATCAGGCGGTCGGAGCGAACAACCTGATCGGTGGACACGCAGGCTAAATGGTTCATTTTTCGCCTCTGTTTATTATTGTTTTCTGACGGATCGGGCAAAGGGGTTGATTTGCCCGATCCGGGTCTGGTCAAGGGGGCCAAAGACTCAGAACGGGTAGTGATGGCCTCCGGGCTGCCAGGTGACCCAATGGGCACGGGTAAACTCATCCAGGGCATAGTGACCGTTGAAGCGACCGAGGCCGGAGTTCTTTTCACCACCGAACGGGGCATTGGGTTGGTCATCGACGGTGATGTCGTTGATATGGGTCATGCCCGCCACAATGCCACGGGCGAAGTTCAAGCCACGGGCCATGTCCCGGGTGAACACGGCGCTGGACAGGCCATACTCGCTGGCGTTCGCCAACGCCAATGCATGGGTTTCGTTTTCTGCGACCAGCAGCGGCAGCAGGGGGCCGAACGTTTCATCGCGGGCCAGTTCCTGATCGGCTCCCACTTCACCGAACACATGGGCAGGCAGCACCAGCCCGGATGCCGGGCCGCCGCAAAGCTGCTTGAGGCCAGCACTCCGGGCGCCGTCGAGCTTACGCAGCAGGCCATCGAGCTGGCTCTGATTGACCACTGGCCCGATCACCGTGTCGGCCTTGGTCGGATCACCCGTCTTGAGGTTGCGCACGCGCTCCACCACCAGCGACGCGAAATCGGCATACAACGAGCGGTCTACGATCACCCGGTTGACGCTCATGCAGATCTGGCCCTGGTGCAGGAAGCGCCCGACCACCGCAGCGTGCGCCGCAACTTCAATGTCGGCGTCATCCAGCACCACCAGCGGCGCGTTGCCGCCCAGTTCCAGGGCCACGCGCTTGATGTGTTTGCCACCAGTGGCAATACGGCCGACATTGCGTCCCACATCCGTCGAACCGGTGAAGGAAATCAGGCTCGGCACCGGGTGCTCGACGAAGGCATCGCCGATTTCCGAGCCTGCGCCGACCACGACGTTGAGCGAACCCTCGGGGAAGCCGGCCTCTTCGAACAGGTGGGCAATCAGCAGGCCGCCGGTCACCGCTGTGTCGCTGGCAGGCTTGAGCACGATCGTGTTGCCCAGGGCGAGTGCCGGCACCACCGAGCGCATGCTCAGGTACAGCGGGAAATTCCATGGGCTGATCACGCCCACTACACCTAAGGGTTCACGGAAGACAAAACTCTGTTCGCCGGGCTTGTAGCTGGTCAGGATCCGACCTTCGACCTGCATCGGCATCGTCGTGCATTCGCGCACCAGGTTCAGCGTGAATTGCCATTCCATGCTCGCCTTGATCCGGGTGCTGCCGGACTCGTGGATCAGCCAGTCGATGATTTCTTCACGGCGGTTCTGGATGACCTGGGCGAGTTTTTCAAGTTGTGCGCCGCGCTGGGTGGGGTGCAGTTGTGCCCACGCTGCCTGCGCCTGCTGCGCTGCCTGATAGGCGTCGTCGAGATCGGCAATCGAGGCCAGGGGCATCTCCAACAACTGTTCGCCGTTGAAGGGGTTGCGGTCGTCCAGGCGGCGTGCGGAGCGCCCTGCACGCCAGGTGCCGTTGATGTATTGGTTGCCGTTGATGGCGTAGGGCGCGAGCGGTTGAGTCGTCATGGTCTTTTACCTTTGGAGGCAGGTGGTCGCCTCGTTTAGAAATTAAGGGTGCAAACGCCGATGGGAAAACTGCTCAGCTCCTGATCCAGGCGCGGCCCCAGGAATTGAGTGTGTATTCCTCCTGTGCCCAGACACCGGGCTGGCGGCTGGCATCGGTGACTTCCAGCTCGGCCGAGAACTCCAGGCGATTGCGATCGGCATCGACCACCATGAAGAACAGGTTGTTGCCCGGCCCATGTCGACCGGGCCCGAAGAAAATGGTGATGCGTTCCTTGGCGAAGCGATCACCCCAGTCGCGGATGTCATTCCATTCGTTGGTTTCGTAACAGTGGTGGTCCCACTCGTTTTTCGAACCGCGGAAAAATGCCAAGGTGTGGTGCTCGTCGTCCGAGCGCAGGAAGCACGTCATCAGTTGGCCGGTCTGCTCATCCACGACATTGTCCGAAACAGTGAAGCCCACCGTGTTGACGTAGAAATCGATCATGGCTTCCAGCTCCGTGGTCTGGAACACCACGTGCTGCAAGCGGCCGGGCATGCCTTGGCCAGAGGCTTGGAGAGCGGGGTGAGCGACGCCAAATATCGTTTGCCGGCCCTGGGGATCACGAATCAGGAAAGCCCCCGTTTCGAGCAGCGGCGAGTCGACCTCTTCGATTGCGCAGCCGTTGCCGAGCAGGCGGACCCGCAGTGCTTGCAGTCGAGGCTGACTGCCCAGGTCGAACGCCGCCGCGAGCAGGCCGCTGTGGTCGGCGGGAGACACGAGCATGGCGCGTTGCGGGCCGCTGAGCATCCAGCTGCCATCGGCTTGCGCCTGGCTGTCCATATCCAGCATCCGTCGATAGAAATCGATTTGCCGTTGCGCGTCCTTGCTCGCCAGGTGCAGGTAGCACAGGCGTGCAGGTGTGGAAGTCTGGAGTGTTTGCATAACCACCTCTGTGCGTGAAGGTTTAATGAAAGACGGGCGCGATGCTCGGCTCGATTGCGCTGCTGTGGGCCACGGCGATGCCAAACAGCGACTGCAACGATTCGGCGGCCCGGGTTTCGGTGGCCTTGTCGAAAATCGCGGCGATATAGCGATCCGGGCGCAGCAGCAGGAACGGGTGCGAATCGCCCAGCAGGGTTTTGAGCTGGCCTTCACGGTCCTGGAGCACCGTGCAGCCCGGGATCGACGGCATGGCCTGGACGGACGCGGGCAGGATCAGGATGCGTCTGGCTTCAAGGTGGCTCCAGAGGCCATGCTTGAGTTCATCGATACGCTGGCGGGTCGGGTCACCGTATTGAATCAAGGCGAAGCCGGCGCCGATGGCGTCATCGAGCAGGTGTTCCTGGCCGTGGGCGTCAGTGAGCATCGGTTGCGGGAACATCTGTCCACAGGACAACGTGCCTGCTTGCCCCTCGGTCAGCACCAGGCCCCGGGTGAAGCGGGGTTTGGGCTTGAAGCGCATTTGCAGGAAATAATCGCGCAACGGCGGCAACAGGCCGATCAAGGCGAATGCGCCACTGATCAGGCGAGCGCGCAGGACGGTGGCCGGTGCCATGACCACGCCGAGGTTCAAGGCCAACTTGATCAATGCCCACGCATGATCACGACGCTCGCTTTCGTAGGACAGCAGTGCGCTTTCTGCCATTTTTCCCTTCAGTACGCCGACCAGCTTCCAGCCCAGGTTATGGGCATCGCGAACGCCGCTGTTCATGCCTTGCCCGGCATAGGGCGGGGTCAGGTGCGCGGCGTCGCCGGCGAGAAACACCCGCTGCACCTGCCACCGCTCGGCGACCCGGGCGTGGAAGGTGTAGACCGTCTTGCGCACGATGGAAACCGGCGCGTCTCCCTTGAACGGGCGCAGCAATGCTTGCAGGCAGGTTTCGTCGAGCACCTGTTCGTCCGTTTCATCGGGCTTGAGCAGGAACTCGAATCGGCGCGTACGGTGGGGGCCGGGCACTTCCACTACCGGACGCCGGGCGTCGCAATACACGCGGGTCTGCCAGAAGGGGTCGTCGTCCTGGTCGGTATCGACCACCAGCCAGCGCGAGGAGAAGCTCGAACCGACCATCTCGATCCCGAGCTGCTTGCGCACTGGGCTACGGCCGCCGTCGCAGGCCACCAGGTAAGCCGCGTGGACCTCCATCAGTTGCCCTTCGGCGTCACGCACCAGCGCGCACACGCCGTGTGGGGCCTGGGTGAACTCCACCAATTCGTGGCTGAACCGCGCCGTCAGGCTGGCAAAACGTTCGAGGCCTAGCCTGAGGGTGTTTTCAAACAGTGGTTGGCGAAAGGCGTTGCGCTTGGGGAAGCCATACAGTTTGCCGGTCGGCTCGACCTTGCCAAAGCAGCGACCGCCGGGCCGGGTGAAGTAATGCACGCCGTAGCCGGGCACGACATCACGCAGCACGGCGGCATCGAGCCCGATGGCCTGCATGGTGCGCAAGGATTCGTCATCGATTGAAACCGCCCGTGGTTCGGTCACGGTGCCCGGCTTGCGATCGATGATCAGAGTGTCTACATCGGCTTGGCCGAGCAGGTTGGCCAGGGTCAGCCCGGTAGGACCGGCACCGATGACCAGGACCTGGGTGTTGATGCGTTTGAGGGTTGTCATTGTTATTCCCTTGCGGATGGCTCAGCCCAGTGGCTTGGCACGGTTGGCGAGCGCAGCCATGCGTTGCGACAGATCCTGCGCCAGGGCAAGGATCTGCTGCCCTTGTGTCTCTTCCTGGGCACTGTCGCGTTCTCGCTCCGGGCGCACGCAACTGATGCTGCCGACGACCTTGCCATCGCCGTCGAAGATCGGCGCGGCCAGGCCATAGACGCCCGCGTCGACTTCACCTGCACTGGCCACATAGCCTTGGCGACGCAGTTGCTGCAGCGAGCGACGAAACGCCTCCCAGGTCTGGCCAAGTTGACTGGCGCGCACTTCTTCGGGGTGGTCGAGAAACAGTTGGCTGTGTTGGCGCGAGGTCATGTTGGCGAGGATCGCCTTGGACGTCGCCCCCAGGAACAAAGGCCTGGGCGAGCCACGGGAGTAGCTGACCTCACTGAACAGGTCCCCGTGCTGGTGAATGCACACGACCTGGTCCTTGAACAGCCGGCAGATCAGCCACACCTGTTGTTCGCTCCACTGCGGGAAGCTGGGCTCAAGCGATTGTGCGGCGCGTACGAGGGGGTCGCTCAGGCGCAGCTGGCGGTCCCAGGTAATGATTCGCGCGCCCAGGGCATAACGCCCGGCTTCGACCTGGAACAACAGGTTGGCCTCGGCCAATTCGCGCACGTAGCGGTAGACCGTCGAACGGGTAAAACCCAAGGCGCCGCCCATGTCGTCCACCGCCCAGATCGGGCTCTGTTCGGTGAACAGGTCGAGTACCCGCAGCATGCGCTCCAGGCTCGAGCCTTTGCTGTCGCCATCCTGCTCGGGCTGGGCGTCAGGGGTGTGTAGGTTTTCCATGCTTATTGTTCGTCCACGATGCTGTTGCGCAGGGTGCCGATTCGAGCGATCTCGATCTCAACTTCGTCGCCTGGTTTCATCCACACCGGTGGCTCGCGGAACGCGCCGACGCCGCCAGTGGTGCCGGTGACAATCACGTCACCGGGGGCCAGTTCGGTGAAGGTGGAGCAGTACTCGATCAGCTGGCGCACATCGAAAATCATGTCGCTGGTGCGGGTGTGCTGCATCACTTCGCCATTCAGGCGGGTGGTCAATTCCAGGTCCTGCGGGTCGCCGATCTCGTCGCCGGTCACCAGCCAGGGGCCGAAACCGCCGGTGTTCGGGAAGTTCTTGCCGGGGACGAACTGAATGGTGTGCTTCTGCCAGTCGCGGACACTGCCGTCGTTGTAGCAGGCATAACCGGCGACGTAGTCCAGCGCGTCGGCGTGTTTGACGTGGCGGGCCGCTTTACCGATCACCACCGCCAGCTCGCCCTCGAAATCAAGCTTGTGGGACGCCGTTGGGCGAACGATGGGTTGCAGGTGGGCGGTCTGGCTGTCGGCGAAGCGGGTGAAGATCATCGGATAGGTCGGCATTTCCCGACCGGTTTCGCGCACGTGGGTGGCGTAGTTGATGCCGATGCACAGCACTTTGCCCGGGTTCGGGATCACCGGCAGGAACGTCACGTCAGCCAAGGGGATACGCGGCAGGCTTGCCAGGCGCGCAGCGCTCAGTTCGTTCAGGCGATTGTGGCCGATGGCCTGTTTGAGATCGCTGCCAAGGGTTGGCTTGAGCGATTCCAGGTCGATGATTTGGTCACCTTCGACCACACCGTAGCTGCTACGGCCTTGGACAATAAAGCTTGCGATTTTCATGGAGGCTCCTGGGAAGAGGGAGGGTGCAATGAGGGTTAATCTAGTCTTGCTATAAAATCCTGTAAAGTAGGATTTATGAAAAAATCCTACAATATGGAATTTATGTATTTTTTGCCGAGACTGTCCCTTTGGCGGACCTGGGGAGCAAGGGGAGCAAGGGGAGGTGCGGAAAGGGCTCTAAACCTGTGGGAGCGAGCTTGCTCGCGATGAGGCCAGCCAGTTCAATACTCATGTAACTGAACCGCCGCCATCGCGAGCAAGCTCGCTCCCACAGGGACTGTGCTTAATTGACGGGCATCAGGGCCCGATGCCAATCAATCGTTCGGTGCCCAGCAGCCATGCAGCGACATGCGCATCCGGAAGGGGATCCTGATCCGGGCAATGGGACCGCTGGCCATGTCACGGGTGTCCAGCACGACCAGTTCACTGCGCCCTTCGGCAATGAGGTTGAGCAGGGCAACCACGTAGCCATCGGCTTCCTCTGCATCCGCCGAGCGCGGAATGAAGATGGGCTCCTGGAAGCAGCCGCTGTCGCCGGGAAACCAGGCGTCGGTGCGGCCTGTCTGCAGGTCCAGGTGCGCCAGCAGGTTGAAAAACTGGAAGGGTATCGGCCCATTCGCCGGGTTGTAAGGACGCTCAGGATCAAAGGCGAGCAGGAAACCATGCTGGTACTTTCGACCGATGTAGCGATCATCACACCGTGGAAACTCGCAGGGATATTCCGTCAGTGGCTGCGGTTGAACGTCCTCCTGCGCGCCATTGAGGTCGAAGGTCCAGCGCATCAGGCTGGCGGCCAGGGTTTCAGGCGGTGGTACGTAGCCGTCGGCCTGGGGGAAGAAGTAGAAGATGTTCCCGCCGGTGACCGGCATGTCCACATACACCTTGCCGTCCTCATCGAACGCATTGAGCGTATGCCCCTGGAAACCGTCCTTGGGCCCCTTGAACCAACGCACATCTTGCCCACACCCGTTGCGCGGCACGATGGCGAACAGCTGGGGCAGGTCGGGTTGCCACTGGAAATGCGGCCCGCCGTTTTTCATGCGCTCGACGTCCACCGTCAACGGAATCAACGGGAACACCACGTACCGTTCGGTCACCGCGAAATCATGCACCATCGCCGCATAAGGGGCCTGGAACCAGATCTCGTGCAGCAGCTTTCCGTCGGGCGAGATTTCGAAATAGGCCAGGTCGGGCGTGCCGTCGCCTTTGGCCTCATAGCTGCAGGCCAGCAGGTTGCCTGTCACCGGATCGAGCTTGGGGTGGGCGGTGAACGTCGCGGCTTTGATCTGCCCATCAAAGGTCCATTCGCCGAGGGTCTCCAGGGTTTCAAGATCCAGCGCCCAAGGCAGGGCATCTTCCTTGAGCGCCAACAGGACGCCGTTGTGCGGGATAACGGTGGTGTTGGCGGTGGTGTTGTTTTTCGCCGCGAGGGGGTCATTGGTGTAGACGTTTCGATAGACGCCGTTGAGCGAACGCCCTTCACGGCGCTGGGCCAGCAGGCGATCGGTCTTCACGTAGCGGCGTCGCATCGAGACTTTGCCATTGGCAAAGTTGAAGCGGCTGACCACGCCGTCGCCGTTGAAAAAAATGTCGTTACCCAGCATGGGGGGGTACTGCGGGTCTGGCGCCACCTGATAAAAAGTCCCACAGATCGAAGCGGGCAGGATGCCTTCGATCTCAAGATCGAACACCTCTGCTTCCACGCGGCTGGGCGTGTAGAGAGCGGCGGAAAATTCAGGGGTTTGAGGGAATGGAATACTCATCGGGCAATCTCGTCAATGTGCGGGTTCGTTCATGTTCAGGCCGATTGCGGGGACATCGCCGGCCCGGAAGGCTTCACGCCGCGGCGAAAGCGTGCAACGACCAGGCACGAGATCACCAAGGCTAGCAGATAGGCTGAGGCGGCCAGCCATCCGACCGCGCGCAAGTGTCCTTCGCCCACGACCAGTGCGGCGCCAAACGGGCCGAGTCCCTGGCCGATGAAAATCGCGGCATTGCCCAGGCCTGCCAGTCGGCCGGAAGGGTCCAGTTCCGCCGCCATGGAAAGCAGGTAGGGCAGGCTGAAAAACCAGACCATATGGATCAGGCAGGCCGTGGTGATAAAGGCAACGGGGCTGGTGCCATAGACCATGATCAAGGTCGCCAGCAATGCCGTGCCGAAGCTCAACAGTTGCGGAAACAGCAGGCCCAGGCGCCGTCCGATCAACCCGGCCAGCCCGGCGCCAAGGGCACCGGCAAGGATGCTGCCGCCGAGGATGCCGCCAATCTGCTGGGGCTCCAGGCCGATGCTCTTGCCGATGCGTTCCTGGTACACCCATAGGGCCGAGTGGCCGAAGAACAGCAGGGCAAACAGCAGGATCAACAGCATGGCGGTGAGACCGAATGGCTGGATCGAGCCATTGGCCGCGCGATGGGCGTCCGGGTAGCGCTTGGGCACTCTCCAGCAACCCAGCGCCGCGAGCACGCTGGTGATCGCCAACAGGGAAAACGCGCCATTCACGCCAAATGCTTGAAGGACCAGCGGCATGGAGGTCACCAGCAGCATGCCCCACAGCAGGTTGCCGATGTTGATGATGGCGAAGGTCGCATCCTTGGACGTGCGCAGCGCTGCGGTGGCATAGACCACCGCCATGACCGCGCCGCCGCTGGCGCCGCAGATCATCCTGGAAATGACCAGTCCGGCCTGGCTGTGCAGTTGTGTGCTGACCAGGTTACCCAATGCCAGGATCAACAAGGCCACCAGGGCGAAGCGGCGCCGGTCGACGCTCGCCATGAACAGGGCGCAGACCCCGCAAGCGATGGCCATCGCCATGAGTTCCGCGGCGAAGATCGCGCCGATTGCATTGAGCGGCAGGCCGAGCTGGTCGATCAGGGCACCGCCCAGGATCGGCTGGATCTGTAGCGTCCCCAGGGAAATGACCATCATCAGGCAGATGGCGCCCAGTGATTTTTTGCTGTCGATGGAGTCGAGTGCGTTCATGAAGCATCACCTCAGGTAAAGAGCCCGCTCATGCGTGAGCCGGCGTGCACGTCAATCAGAACTTGTGAACGTAGCGAACCTGCACCTGGTAATCCGCTCGGGAGCGATTCTCGACACCGGTTTCTTTATAGGTGTTGAGCCAGAAGGCTTTGTCTTCGGTGATTTTCCAGAACAGGCCCGGGCCAAAGCCCAGCACCTTTTCCCGGGAGTCGGTCAGGGTGTTGCCGTTGACCTTGTCATCGGAAATCTGCCGGAAGTAGTAGCCGTTGATGCCCACCGAGACCTTCGGAAACACTTCGTACGAGGCGGTGAAGTTGGCCCAAGCCGACTGTCCTGACTGGGTGTCGCGCACCGCTTGCCCTTCAAAGAACTGCTGCGAACTGCTCGCCGGATCGTCGTTCTTGAAGTTGTACAGATAGTTCAGTCTCCAGCTCACTTCCCAACGGGGTGCCGGCATCCAGGTCGCAGCCCAGTAGGGGTTCAGGGAGAAGTGGTTGGAGCCGGGGTTCAGGTCTTTGTCTTTGTCGTACTTGCCCGTTGGCAGGATGGTGTCGAAGGCCATGCGCTGGACGAAAACCGGCCGGCTGCTGGCGTCGACGATTGGATCGAACTGGACCTGTGGCCCGACCGTGACATCGCCCAGGCCGGTAGCGTTGTCCTTGAGCTTGGCACCGTTGTCACCGAAGTCGCCGTCCAGGGATACGACAGGGACCAGCAGGCTCCAACCCAGGTGTGCCCCTCCCGCGAAGGTGTCGGGGGAGTAGTAGCTCAGCTGATTGATCATCGTGATGACGTTGATCTTCGGGTCATCGAAGGCGCCGTTTTTCTTGCCGCCGTTGGTCCTGATGCTGCTGGCGGTGCTGAACTTCAGGTAGGTCTGGTGAGTCAGCCCGGGCGGCCCCGCAAATCCGTCGTAAAAGCTGGTGCCGCCCAGGTTGATACCGCTGGGTTGGCTTACGGACGGTGGAGGAGGGCCGTCGGCTGCATGGGCGGCAAATGACGCGAAGCTGAGTGCCAGGCACGCTGGCAGGGATTTGGTCAGGCTCATTGAAGTGGCTCTATTCTTGGAATTGTGAGCGGGGGAATGTCCCCTGGCACTTCGACTTTAAGTCCCGGTGGTGGGTGATGCTTGAGCGCAACGGCCAGAGTTGACTGGGAGCGCCATGAACCGGGAGAAACGCGAGCGAACTGCTCAGCCGCGAGCATCCGTTTTCTCTAGATAACTCGTTCCCTGGTTGGCGTGGGTGAAATCGCGAAAGGATAGTGGTTTGCGGGTGTTCATTCGCCTTGAGCCGTCCTTGGCTTCAGGCTTTTACATTAGAACTTGAAGCGCCCCACCAAGCCCTTGAGCTGACCGGAAATATCCGTCAGACGCCCCGAGCCGGTCTGTGCCGAGTGGGCGAATTCCTCGACTAACTGGGCATCGGCATGGATCTGCGCGATGTGCCGGTTGATGTCTTCGGCCACCTGGTGCTGTTCCTCTGCCGCTGTGGCGATCTGCGTATTCTGGTCGCGAATCGAGTCCACCGAGTTGCGGATCTTGTCGAAGCTGTCGCGGGCCTGTTGGATGCGTTCCACGCTGGTTTGCGACACCTGCAGGCTGCTTTGCATCTGCTGGGTGACTTCCTGGGTGCGACGAGCAAGGTTACCCAGCAGGCTGTCGATCTCGCCGGTGGAATCAGCTGTACGCCGTGCCAGCGCCCGGACTTCGTCAGCCACTACGGCAAACCCGCGGCCTTGATCGCCGGCCCGCGCGGCTTCGATGGCGGCGTTGAGGGCCAACAGGTTGGTCTGCTCGGCGATCGAGCGAATGGTGTCGAGGATGGTGTTGATGTTCTTGCTGTCCTGCTCCAGCGCCTGCATGGTCTGGGTCGACTTTTGCAGGTCGTCGCTCAGTTTCATCACGCTGCCGGTGGCTTCGCCGATGTGATGCTGGCCGTCGTGCACGTCACGATAGCCTTCGTCCGCACTGGAGGCGGCCTGGCTGCAAGAGCGGGCCACTTCGTTGGCGGTGGCGACCATTTCGTTGAACGCGGTGCTCACCAGTTCCACGGCCTGGCGCTGGCGCCCGGCAGCGTCGTTCATGTTCTGCGCCACGTGGCTGGTATCGGCTGCGGCAGTTTGCAGGTCGGAAGAGGCGCTGCCGATGCGCTGCATCAGTTGCGCGATCATGCCCAGGAACTGGTTGAACCAGCCGGCCAAGGTGGCCGTTTCGTCCTTGCCTTGCACGGAGAGTTTGCGGGTGAGGTCACCTTCACCTTCGGCAATTTCCTGCAGACCATTGGCAACACCGCGAATCGGCCGCACGATCACACTGGCGAAACTGGCGCCCACCAAAGCGAACACCACAGCCAGTACGGCAGCAATGGCGGCGATCAGCCAAGTCAGGCTCGAAGCCTCGGCCATCACTTCATCGCGTTTGATCAGGCCGATGAAGCGCCAGCCCAACCCTTTGGAGCTGACCACGTTGGCCATGTAGGGCACACCGTCGATTTCGATCTGGGTCACGCCATCGCTGCTTTTGGCCAGCTCGGCATAGTTGGGCCCAAGGTCGGCCAGCGGCTTGAAGTTGTGCTTGGCATCGGCAGCGTCCACCAGGACGTTGCCGTTGGCTTCGACCAGCATCAGGTATCCGCTTTCACCCAGCTTGATGTTCTTGACCAGTTCGGTGAGCTGCTTGAGCGACACGTCCAGGCCGACCACGCCGATGGGTTTGCCACTGGCGTCGGCGACGGTGTGTACGGTACCAATCAGCGATACGTCGTCCGGCGCCCAATAATAGGCGTCCGTGCGTACGTTGGTGCCAGGTGCGGCCATCGCGGCCTTGTACCATGGACGTACGCGCGGGTCGTAGTTGGCCATTTTGGGATCGTCCGGCCAACTGGCGTAGCCGCCGTCCTCCATGCCCACGGAAAGGTAGGCGGTGGTGGGGTGGCTCTTGGCGAATCTCTCGAAG
The DNA here is from genome assembly GCF_052112205.1 of Pseudomonas sp. Lb2C2. Classification (NCBI taxonomy): domain Bacteria; kingdom Pseudomonadati; phylum Pseudomonadota; class Gammaproteobacteria; order Pseudomonadales; family Pseudomonadaceae; genus Pseudomonas; species Pseudomonas sp. Lb2C2. Next base: position 588,382 of record NZ_JAUTYW010000004.1, read on the forward strand.
ATATCCAGAAGCTGCTGGTTGATCTCGGGGAAGGGCAGTTGTGCGGCGTCGGCACCGGCGTAGCTTTTCAGCCCTTTGGCCGCGATGACCCGGGGGTCCTTGGCGAAGAATTCGACGTTCTGGCTGATGCCATCGAAAAACTGCTTCATGCCGTTGTCGATCTGGCGGATTTCACGGCCGCTGCTGTCCAGGAAGTTGGTTTTTGCGGCGTCGCGCAGGTTCAGCACGACAAGCACCGCCACCAGGATAACCGGGAGGCAGGCGATGGCCGCGAACGCCCATGTCAGCTTCTGTTTGATATTCATGACTTCTCCCGCGGAATATTTTAAGTGTTGGAGCGGCGGAAACAGCAGTGGTTGGCGTTGCGAGTCTCTGGAAGGGAAAAGCGCCCATGCCTACTGACAGTGTATCGACCAAAGTCGTAGGCACTTGAGGCTTTTCATTATGGCGCGGACCGACCGGTAGACGGCGCAGGCGCGATTGCAGCCGGCTTGACTAGTCTGGAAGATAGCGTGTTTGCTCTGCGCCTTCGCCCTGCGGCTCAAGGCACCCACGTGCAGCCAATCATCATCGTCTTTGATGTATTAACGAGGCCCTATGCCAAGCGCATTCGAGAGCGTACTCAAAAACAAGAACATGGCTTATCGACCGCTCGGATCAGCTCCCGCCAGCCAGGCGCCGATCCGCGTCGCGTTTGTACTGATGGATAATTTCTCGATGATGTCGTTCACCGGTGCGGTGGACGCGCTGGTGACCGCCAACCTGATGAGCGACATGCCCCTCTATGAAGTGCTGACGGTGGGGGTTTCAGGTGGGCAAGTCACGAGCGACCTGGGCATTGTCATCTCGACCGACATCGAACTGGCGCAGATGCCGGAAAACCAGGACGTGCTGATTGTCGCCGGGGGCTTTCGCGTGAAGTTGCAAGGCCACCCCTTGCTGCGGCGCAAGCTACGCGCCAACGCGGCGTGCGGGGCGATCCTGGGCGGGTTGTGGAACGGTGCCTTCTTTGTGGCCGATGCCAACCTGCTGGATGGTTTCGAATGCGCTGTCCACCCGGAAAGCCGCGCCATGATGGCGGAGGTGTTTCCCCATGTGAAAGTGTCCAGCCGGGCCTATGTGGTTGATCGGGAACGGGTCAGTTGCGCGGGTGCCAACAGTTCGCTGCGCATGATGCTCCAGTTGATTCGCCAGGCGGGCGGGGCAGCGCTGGTAGGCGCTATCGAGGAAATTCTTCGCTGTGATGAGTCCGGCGATGATGCGACGGACTTGCCGCCGGTCTTCGTCGAGACGGACCCGACGCTTCCGGAAAGTCTCAAGCTGGCTTTGGAATTGATGTGGCAAAACGTGGAAGAGCCGTTGACCATCGATGAGCTGGCGGCGTGCGTGAAAATTTCCAAGCGGCAGTTGGAGCGGCGGTTCTGTAGCTTTCTCGGTGCGACGCCCACGCGCTATTACCTGGAACTGCGCTTGACGCGTGCCCGCCAGCTTATCCAGCAAACCAATCGATCCGTGACCGAAATCGCCGTGGCGACGGGCTTCGTCAGCTCTCCGCACTTCCAGCGTCGTTTCCGGGATTTTTTTGGTGTGCCGCCTGGTAGCTATCGCTCGAAATCGGAGCGCAAACAAACCGTGCGATGAAGACGCAGGCAGATCAGAGATGAGTTTCCAGGGTGGGGAGAGGGCGTTGCCGCGCCGTAGCGCGGGAGCTATGTGTAGGCAGGCTTTACTCCCGCACGGCTCCTGCGCTACGAATATAAGTCAGGTGTTATCGTCTGTTGGTGTTTCGGTGGGCAGGTCTTCAGTTTGTGGCGCGACTTGCGAAGCGGTCAAGGTGGTGTCCTTGCACAGCACTTTTCCAACTTCGTCGGCTATCGAGCCGTCGATGATTCGCCCTTGCATCTGGTCGAACTGAGCTTTTTCCACCCCTGAAAGACTGTTGTACATCCCCATGTGCCGAACATTGCGGTTGGCGCAGTCAAGTTCAAGCTTTGTGTAGTTGGTGAAGTAAGCGCCCGATCGTTGAACGGTGGCCTGGATGGCGGTACCGCTGTCGACAGACGAAACGATGGAGTACACGGCATCCGAATCATCGTAGACGTACTTGATGTTCTGGACGTCCGCAGCCGCACTGCACGCAATGGAAAGTAACGCGAGGGATATGACGGTTTTCATGCTTTCTTCCGTGAATAAGCAAGTCAGGAGAATTAATGGCAAAGTGAGATCATTTTGCCTTGGCGCGTGCGCTGGTCAATTTGCGTTGGAGAAGTATCCAATGACCTTCTGTCAGAAACGAGGTTCTTTCGGGAACTTTATAGATCGACCTGGCTCGTGGCAACAGACGAACGCATTTTGAGGCGGCCCAGTGAATCTCTCAAAATGCGCCGCTCTCAATTATCTAAGCCTGGATTTTTCAGATTGGCTGACTTTTTTTAGATGTTTTTAGCCTGAAATGCGTCATTAATTATGGATTAAGGACTTTCGAGTCTTTTTTCGCTCATTGCCAGAGATAAACATTGTGGGAGCAGGCTCGCCCCCACAAGGGTTCACGGTTGCTTCATGGCATCTGTGGCAGTTCCTGCGGCCGCAGATCGAACACCAGCACCTCGGCATCCTGGCCGTTACTCAAGGTCAGGACCTGCTCCTGGCGCACTCGCACGCCATCACCTTCCTGTAACGGCACGCCGTTGAGCTCGACAGCGCCTCGGGCCACGTGCACGTAGGCATAGCGATCCGGGGCCAGGGTCAGGGTGGCGCTTTGCTCGCCATCGAACAGCCCGGCGTAGACCCGTGCATCCTGGCGCACCTGGAGCGAGCCGTCGGCACCGTCGGGGGAGATGATCAATTGCAGGCGACCGCGTTTCTGCTCGCTGCTGAAATGCTCCTGTTGGTAGCGTGGCGTGGCGCCGCTGACGTTGGGCACGATCCAGATCTGCAGGAAGTGCACCGGTTCGTCCGCGCTATGGTTGAACTCACTGTGGGCCACACCGCTGCCGGCGCTCATCAACTGCACGTCACCGGGGCGAATGACCGAGCCCGTGCCCAGGGTGTCCTTGTGTTCCAGCGCCCCTTCGAGCACATAGGAAAAGATCTCCATGTCCCGGTGGGGATGCTGGCCGAAACCCTTGGCGGCGGCGACCCGGTCATCGTTGATGACCAGCAGGTCGGAGAAGCCCTGTTCGTTGAGGTCGCGGTAGCTGGCGAACGAGAAGGTGTGGAACGAGGTCAGCCAGCCGTGGCGGGCAATACCGCGGTCCGAAGCTTTGCGAAGGGTCAGCATGATCAATTCTCCTGATGTCTGTGGGCGACGGCTGGGCCGCTCGCCGGGTTCAGAAGAAGGTTAATGGTTATCCATATGTTCAATAAGCAGGTGAAAAACGAAAGACTGTCTGCTTTGAGTGGACAATCGAGAATGCCTACCGGCTGATGCTTCGCTTCGACATAATGCTGACGATAAACCCTGTGGGAGCGAGCTTGCTCGCGATAGCGGTGTGTCAGTCACATCAATTCCAACTGCTCCGCCGCTATCGCGAGCAAGCTCGCTCCCACAAGAGGTTTCACAGTTTCTGGATTTTTTGGCGTCTTTCCCGATGAAAACCGTTGCAATGGTGCTGTTCCCGGATTTTTTGCTGCTCGACATGGCCGGGCCTCTGGAGGTGTTTTCCATCGCCAATCGTTACCTCCCAGCGGACCTGCGTTATCAATTGCTGACCCTGGGAACCGAGCGCGGGGCGTTGCGGGCGTCCAACGGCGTGATGGTGCAGGCCGATATCCATATCGACCAGGCCTGGGCGGCCTATGACGTGTTGCTGGTGCCGGGCGGGCCGGGGGCCTATAACGACCAGCATCCGGGACTGCACACCTGGCTGCGGGCGGCGGCGCAACGGGCCACGCGCTACGGCTCCATCTGTACCGGAGTCTTTGTGCTCGGTGAGGCGGGCTTGCTCGACGGTTATCGCGTCACCACCCACTGGCATTACACCGAGCGCCTGATCCAACGTTTCCCCAAGGCCCTGGTGGAAACCGACAAGATCTTCCTGCAGGACCGGCGCCTGATCACCTCCGGCGGTGTCACCGCCGGGATCGACCTGGCGCTGTCCATCGTCGCCCAGGACCACGGCCGCAAAGTCGCGTTAGACGTGGCCAAGGTGTTGCTGGTGGTGATGAAACGCCAGGGCGGACAGGCGCAGTTCAGCCCCTCGGTGGCGGCGGTGTCGACGCAGGAATCGGCCATTACCCGGGTGCAGAATCATGTGATGGAACATCTGGAAGAACCCTTCACCATCGAGCGCATGGCCGCGTTGGCCGCCATGAGTTCGCGGCATTTCGCCCGGGTCTTCGCCCGTGAAGTGAAAATGACGCCCATGGAGTTCCTGCAAGGCGCGCGCATCGACCGGGCGCGTCAGTTGCTGGAAACCACCGACCTGCCGCTCAAGACCGTGGCGTTTCGCAGTGGCTTCGGCAGTGTGCGGCACATGCGATTTTTGTTCAGTGAAAAGCTCGGCCTGACCCCGGTGCAGTATCGCCAGCAGTTCAGTTGAGCCATCGGTGTCCGTCCAGGGCACCGTGATGTCCGTGGCGCTCCCTGTGCCAGCATTGTCCTGAGGCCTGTGCCTGCCAAGATACGGCGAACCCTTTGGAAAGGATGCGCAGGAGCCAGGGCAGATGTGTTCGGTGATCCGCACGCTGACGCCCGCACCGGTTATCCGGCGCTGGATCGCCCATGAACAGTTTCGTCAAACCCGATAGCGAGCCGGCGGTGGGCTTCGGTCCGTTTGCCTTCTACCGGCAGCAGCGGCTGGTCACCCGTGACGGCCAGCCCCTCGCGCTGGGTGGCCGTGCCCTGGATGTCCTGCAGGTGCTGGTGGAGCACGCCGGCCACTACGTCAGCAAGCAAACACTCATCGCCCACGTCTGGCCGGACAGCGTCGTGGAGGCCATCAACCTGCGGGTGCACATCGCGGCGCTGCGGCGGGCCTTTGGTGACGGGCGCGATGGCGCTCGCTATATCCTCAATCATCCTCGGCAAGGCTATTGCCTGGCGGTGCCCCTGGCGGTGCAAGAGAGTATTGAGCCGCCTTTTTGCCCCCAAGCCGAGCGGCATAACCTGCCTGCACGCTTGAGCCCGGTGGTGGGTCGCGACCAAGTCCTGGGGCGGCTACTGGCGCAAGTGCCCCGTCAGTCGCTGACCACAGTGACTGGCCCGGGCGGTGTCGGCAAGACCACCGTGGTGGTGCGGGTGGCGGAGCTGCTGCTCGAGCACTTTGAGGATGGTGCCTGGTTCGTTGACCTGGCGGCCGTTAGCGATCCTTCACAAGTGGTGGCGCAAGTGGCCGGTGTGCTGGGCGTGGAGCAGGGTGCTTTGGGTCGCGTCCTCGAACCCTGTCGGATGTTGCTGGTGCTCGACGGCTGCGAGCACATGCTCGATGCCTGTCGGGAACTGGTCCGGACACTGGCTGCGGTGGCGCCTGGGGTGTCGCTGCTGCTCAGCAGTCGCGAACCCTTGGACTTGCAGGACGAAAGGGTTGTGTCACTGCCGGGCCTGGCCGTGGCGTCGCCCCGGGAACCCGAGCACCAGATCGAGGCATGTCCGGCGGTGCAGTTGCTGATCGAGCGGGTTGGCGCCCGGCAGCAGGGCTTCAGGCCGGGTGGTCGCGACTGGTCGACGCTTGCACAGATCTGCCAGCGCTTGGACGGATTGCCGCTGGCGTTGGAACTGGCGGCGGCCCAGGTTGATGCCTTGGGAGTGGCTGGAGTCCTGGAACAACTGGATCACGGTTTATCACTCTTGAGCCACGGACGGCGGACGGCGGTGGCCCGGCATCGCAGCCTGGAGGCGGTGCTGGACTCGAGTTTCGAGCGGTTGAGCGCTGACGAACAAACCGCATTCCAGCGTCTGGCGGTGTTCGAGGGGCCGTTTACGCTCAAGGCGGCGCTGGCCGTGATCAGTTGCGCTGAACTGAGTGTCGGACAATTGCCCCCGCTGCTGTCGCGGCTGGCGAGCGTGTCGCTGCTGATGGTCGAGCCGCGTGCCGAAGGGGTTCGCTTCTACCTGCTCCGCACCACTCGCACCTATGCCATGGACAAACTGCGGTGCAGTGGTCAGTGGCCTGTGTTTCATCGGCGTTACGTGCTGCAAGGTGCTTGGGGAGTCCGGCGTTCACGGCCCCAACCGTCAAGTCAACGCCTGGAGCAGCACGCCGGCTTCCAATAGGTCAGGGGTCTCGAAACCTTCGGTGAAGCGTCGATAGACGGGGCCGAGCAGTGCCTGCGCGGCATGCGCTTGCCCTTGGCGCTGCCACAAACGGGCCAGGGACGTGGCGCTGCGCAGTTCCCAGGCCAGGGCCTGGTGACGACGGGCGATGCCCAGTGCGGCCAGCAGTTGCGCTTCGGCTGCTTCTTCAAGAGACGGTTCGTTCCGGGCCAGCAAGCTCTCGGCATTGGCCCGCAGGATCTCCGCCGAACACCAGCCCGCGGCGCCACTGCGGGCCCGTTCGATTTGCGCCGGGCTGACGACGTCGCTGCGCAGGGTGACGGCGATGTCCTGGATCAAGCCGTTTGTCGGGCGCGTTGCCAGGGGTTGGCCGTCGAATGCGTAGTCGTAATGGCAAGCCCAGTCATGGAACAGCATCACCGAATGTTTCTTGGCTTGCTGCTTCAGCAGGTCGAGCCTTTCTCGGGCGGTCGGATGATCGCCGTTGTAGTGGGCGATCACGCAACCGGCCAGCGCCAAGGTGTAGCAGATCGAAATGCCGTGGTTGATCTGCACGGCGATCTGCAGCGCCAGGTTGGCGGTGCGCCGGGCTTTCTCGGCAAAGCCTTGCAGCCAGAGGATGCGCGCCAGAACCGTCAGCGCGGCCACGCTCTGATCGTATTGCACGCCGAAGCCGTGGCTGAAGCGGCTGAGGTGACCGCTCTGGGTCAGGCGCTGGATCACCTGTTCGGCTTCGCGCCGCGCCGCCCCCTGATCGCCGGTGAAGTGCAACGCCAGCACCCGCAGGCGTTGGGTGCTCAAGGACAGGGTCGGGTCGCCCTGCAAGCCCAATCGGTCGAAATCCCGGCTGTGTGCCAGGGCCTGTTGGTAGTCACCGCAACTGAGGTCGACGGTCATTTGCCCGGACACGGCCCGCAGCTCGCCGGCCAGGTCCTGGCATTGCCGGGCCAGTTGCCGGGCCGTGGCGAAGGCGCGAACAGTGGCCGGTGTGCCGCCCTCGGTGTGGTAGTTGAAACTGGCGTGGGCCAGTTCCAGAGCCAGGGTCAAGCGAGGGCATGGCGCGGGGTTGGCCCGCAACAATTGCAGCGCTTTGTTGACGTAGAGGCCGTGTTCCTTGAGCAGCGACAGCTCCTGCCAGAGGGGCAGGGTACGGGCGGTCAGGCGGATCGCTACGGCGTGTGAACCCTGCGGGCCCAAGCCTCGGTCGAGCGCGGCGCGGATGTCGTCGCGATAGTCGGCGTAGCGGGCGATCCACAGTCGGGTGGGGGTGTTTTCCCAATCGCTTTCCGCTTGCCCCATGAGCGCCAGGCAGCGCTCGGCGTGGCGTTCCTGACTGGCCGCCAGTTCCCCGGCCTCGGCCAGTTGCTCCAAGGCATAGCGGCGGGTGGTGTCCAGCAGGCGATAGCGTACCTCTTCATCGCCGATCTCTACATTGAGCAACGATTTGGCGACCAACTGGCTGACCGACACCAGCACCTGCTCGGGCGCGACATGCTGGCCGACGATCACTGCGGCGGCCGAGGCCAGGTTGAAACTGCCCATGAACACCGCCAGTCGCCGCAGGCAGGTCTGCTCGCAGGCCGTGAGCAACGCGAAGCTCCAGTCCAGCGTGGCGCGCAGGGTTTGCTGGCGCGGTGCGGCGTCGGTGTCGTTGTGAAGCAGGGCGACGTTGTCTTGCAGTTGCCGGTGAAGTTCCTCCAGGGTGAAGCGGCCGAGTTGTCCAGCGGCCAGTTCGATGGCCAGTGGAATGCCATCCAGCCGCTGGCAGATGTCGATCACCAACGGCACCTCGCGATCGGTCAGTTCGAAGTCGTCACGGCTGGCCATCGCCCGTTCGGCAAACAGTTGCAACGCCGGGTATTCCAGGGCGGGATAGCCCTCGATGGGCATCTCCCGAGGCGGGAACGCCAGGGCGTCCAGGCGCTGCACGTGTTCGCCTTCGGCGCGCAGGCCTTCGCGGCTGGTGGCCAGGATGTGCAGGTGAGGGGCGCCGCGTAGCAGGGTTTCGCTGAGCTGGGCGATGGCGTCGATCAGGTGCTCGCAGTTGTCGATCACCAGCAGCAGATGCCGCTCCCTGAGCTGCCGGGCGATGGCGTCCAGCGGATCGCCGTCCTGCAGTGGCACGTCGAGCAATGCGCAGAGGTTGGGGGCGATCATGGCCGCATCGTTGAGCGACGCCAGGTCCAGCAGATGGGTGCCGTCACGGTAGTGGTCGATCAGCCGTTCAGCGACCCGCAGGGCAACGGTGGTCTTGCCGATGCCGCCGGTGCCGACCAGGGTAATGAAGCGTTTTCGCGGTAGCTGGGTCACCAGGTTTTCCACCAGGGCCTGGCGTCCGATCAGGCGCGTGCGCTGCAGCGGCAGGTTGCGCGTCAAAGATGGATGAGGGATGTGTGCCCATTGGTCGAACGGTTCGAATGACAGCGGCGCGACAAAACTGTAGCCGCGCTGCGCCACGGTGACGATGTAGCGCTGCCCGGCCTGGCCATCCCCGAGGGCCTTGCGCAGTGCCGCGACGTGCACGCGCAGGTTGGTGTCTTCCACCACGCTCCTGGGCCAGACCCTAGCGATCAGTTGCTGCTTGCTCACCACCTCGCCGGCGTGCTCGAGCAACACCAGCAGAATCTCCACGGCCCGCCGTCCCAGGCGCAACGGTTGCCCACCCTCGAGCACCAGGCGCTGGCGAGGATGGACCCGGTAAGGGCCGAAATGCACCGTCTGTTCGACGGGCAGGCTGAGGAATTGGCTCATGTTGCTCTCAATGTTCTGGTCCTGGTGCCTGGGCTTTACCCGAGCATATTCCTCAGGTTTGGCTTCAAGCGCAACGGCGCAGGCTCTACTCCCGGCCTTCCAGACGCCGAACCTGTGGCGAGGGAGCTTGCTCCCGCTGGGCCGCGAAGCGGCCCCAAAGGCCTCACCCCCCAATCAATCTGACACTCCGAGGTGACAGTTCTGGGGCTGCTACGCAGCCCAGCGGGAGCAAGCTCCCTCGCCACAAAAGCCGGTTTTTAACACCACCGTTCCGCAAAAATTAACAACGTTTAACTCACGCTGATGCCTCCTCTGACCAGACCATAAAGCGATCCACCCACCTCAAGGAGTCATGTCATGAGCACCTTCATCACCCGCGATGGCACCGAGATCTACTACAAGGACTGGGGCAGTGGTCAACCGGTGGTCTTCAGCCACGGCTGGCCGTTGAACTCGGACAGTTGGGAGGCGCAGATGATGTTCCTGGCGTCCAATGGCTACCGGGTGATCGCCCATGACCGCCGTGGGCACGGGCGCTCCAGCCAGCCCTGGGACGGCAACGACATGGACACCTACGCCGATGACCTGGCCGAGCTGATCGAGCGGCTGGACTTGAAGGACGCGGTGTTGCTCGGCTTCTCCACCGGCGGTGGCGAAGTGGCGCGCTACATCGGCCGCCATGGTGCTGCCCGTGTCGCCAAGCTCGGCCTGATTTCGGCGGTGACGCCGCTGATGCTCAAGACCCCGGCCAACCCCGGCGGTCTGCCTGTGGAAGTGTTCGACGGTTTCCGCCAGGCGTCCCTGGCCGACCGTTCTCAGCTATACAAAGATGTGGCCAGCGCGTTTTTCGGGGCCAACCGTCCGGGCGCCAAAGTCTCCCAAGGCATGATCGACTGGTTCTGGATGCAGGGCATGCTCGCCGGCCACAAGAACACCTACGACTGCATCAAGGCGTTCTCGGAGACCGATCTTTCCGAAGACCTGCGCAACATCGACGTGCCAACCCTGGTGGTCCATGGCGATGACGACCAGGTGGTCCCCATCGAAACGGCGGGCATCGCCGCCGCCAAGTTGCTCAAGAACTCGCAGCTGCTGATCTACCCCGGCGCGCCCCACGGCCTGACCGACACCCACAAGGACCGCCTGAACGCGGACCTGCTGGCGTTCATCCAGGGTTGATCAAGCACTAACCTGTGGGAGCGAGCTTGCTCGCGATGGCGTCATTACATTCAACATCGATGCCAGATGATCCACCGCTATCGTCGGAACGCCGCCCGGAGCAAGCTCGCTCCCACAGGATCGATAGGACTCACACCCATGAACCGCAACGATTTACGCCGTCTCGACATGAACCTGCTGGTGATCTTCGAGGCGCTGATGTTCGAGAAAAACCTGACCCGCGTCGCCGAAAAGCTGTTCATGGGCCAGCCGGCGGTGAGCGCGGCGCTGGGGCGACTGCGGGATCTGTTCGATGATCCGTTGCTGATCCGCCACGGTCGTGGCATGGAGCCGACGCCGCGGGCCCTGGCGATCCTGCAAGAGCTGCAACCGGCCATGGACACCATCTCTGGCGCGGTCAGCCGGGCCAAGGCGTTCGATCCGTCCACCAGTTGCGACGTGTTTCGCATCGGTCTGTCCGACGATGCCGAATTCGGCCTGTTTCCACCGCTGCTGAGCCAACTGCGCGAAGAAGCGCCGGGGATCATCGTGGTGGTGCGCCGGGCCAACTTCCTGCTGATGTCGTCGCTGCTGGCCAGCGGTGAAATCAGCGTCGGTGTCAGCTACACCACCGATCTGCCGGCCAATGCCAAGCGCAAGAAACTGCGGGACATTCCTTGCAAAGTCTTGCGTGGCGACAAGCGCCCGGGGCCCTTGACCCTGGATGAATACTGTTCGCGGCCCCACGCCATGGTCTCGTTCTCGGGTGACCTGAGCGGCAACATCGACCTGGACCTGGCCCGTATTGGCCGGACCCGCAAAGTGGTGCTGGCGGTGCCGCAGTTCAGCGGGCTGCGGGCCTTGCTGGCCGGTACCGAACTGATCGCCACTGTGCCCGACTATGCCGCCTGCGCGCTGGTGGAAGGCTGCGCGCTGCGCGCCGAGGACCCGCCGTTCGAGATCAATGCCGCCGAGCTGTCGATGGTCTGGAGCGGCGTGCATGACAACGACCCGGCCGAGCGCTGGCTGCGCTCGCGCATTGCCAGTCACATGTCCCAACCGCTGCCAGCGGCGGCCTCGCTCACCGCGGACGGAGCCCACCGATGAACATGACTGATGAGCGCCCGCTGCAGGATCTGGGCTTGTTGTTCCTGCGCCTGAGCGGCGGGTTGTTTTTGCTGTGGGTCCATGGGCTGCCAAAGCTGTTGCACTACAGCGTCGAGCTGACCCGTATCGAAGACCCGTTTCACCTTGGCGCGGCGCCGACCCTGGTCCTGGCGATTTTCGCCGAGGTGCTGTGTCCGCTGCTGATCATGGCCGGTGTGCTGGTGCGCCTGGCGTGCCTGCCGATCCTGTTTCTCCTGGCGGTGGCGCTGCTGGTGGTGCACCCGCAGTGGAGCCTGGAAGAAGGCCAGTTCGGCTGGCTGCTGCTGATCGTATTTACCAGCGTGTTTATCGCCGGGCCTGGACGCCTGGCAATCAATACGCGTTTTGTTGGAGTGCTTCGCCATGTCTGAATCGCAAACCGTTGAATCCGCCACGAGCCCGGCCAGGCCCGGCTTCGATGAAATCGTGACCCTGGTGGTCAAGCACCGGATCAAGGCTGGCCAGGAGGCTGCCTACGAGGCCTGGTTGCGTCGCACGGTGCGCGTGGCCGGCCAGTGGCCGGGGCACTTGGGGGTGGATGTGGTGCGGGGCAAGCAGGGCGGGCTGGCGCTGTTCACCTGCGTGCTGCGTTTCTGTTCCACCGAGGCCATGCAGCGCTGGCTGGACTCGCCCGAGCGCCGCGAGCTGGTGGAGGAGGCCCTGCCGTTGCTGGCCGACGGTGACCAGACCGAAGTCGGGTCGCACAAGGAATTCTGGTTCACCCCGCTGGCCGATGCGGCCACACCGCCGCCGCGCTGGAAGCAGGCCGTGGTGACGCTGCTGGTGATCCTGCCGCACACCTTGCTGGTGCCGCTGATCTGGGGGCCGTTGCTGCAACTCAACAGTTTTCTTTCCAACTACGTGGTGGCCACGTTCCTGATCACCCTGACCATCGTGCTTTCGGTGGTGTACGTGTGCATGCCGCTGGCGACCCGTCTGTTCGCACCGTGGCTTGAGGCCTCGAAAGCCCACGTGCACCTGGAGCCCGACCATGGCCAATAAGGACGACCCAACCGATCCGCTGCGCCGCCAATTGCTCGCCGCCGGGTCCTTGCTCAGTGCTGCGGCGGCTTTCTGGCCGCGGCTGTCCCTTGCCTCTACTCATCCAGAAGGAAATCCGATGAACGCCGATCTGATTCTGTTCAATGGCCAGGTCCATACCGTCGACCGTGAAAAGCCCCGCGCCAGTGCGGTCGCCATCAGCCAGGGGCGCTTCGTCGCGGTCGGCACCGACGCCGAAGCCATGGCCCTGCGCGGCAGCGGCACCCAGGTCATCGACCTCAAGGGGCGCACCGTCATTCCCGGGCTCAACGACTCGCACTTGCACCTGATCCGCGGCGGCCTGAACTACAATCTGGAACTGCGCTGGGAAGGCGTGCCGTCCCTGGCCGATGCCTTGCGCATGCTCAAGGACCAGGCCGACCGCACGCCAACACCGCAATGGGTGCGCGTGGTGGGCGGCTGGAACGAATTCCAGTTCGCCGAAAAACGCATGCCGACCCTGGAAGAGCTCAATCAGGCCGCTCCCGATACGCCAGTGTTCGTGTTGCACCTGTATGACCGTGCCTTGCTCAACCGTGCCGCGCTGCGGGTGGCCGGCTACACCCGTGATACGCCGAACCCGCCGGGTGGCGAGATCGTGCGTGACAGCAAGGGTGAGCCCACCGGCATGCTGGTGGCGCGACCCAACGCGATGATCCTTTACTCGACGCTGGCGAAAGGGCCGAAGTTGCCGCTGGAATACCAGGTCAACTCCACCCGCCAGTTCATGCGGGAACTCAATCGACTGGGCTTGACCAGTGCCATCGACGCCGGCGGTGGCTACCAGAACTACCCGGACGACTACGAGGTCATCGAACAGCTGGCCCGCGAGCAGCAGTTGACGGTGCGCATCGCCTACAACCTGTTCACTCAGAAGCCCAAGGAAGAACTCACCGACTTCAAGAACTGGACCGGCAGCGTCAAGCTGCACCAGGGCGACGACTTCCTGCGGCACAACGGCGCCGGGGAAATGCTGGTGTTCTCGGCGGCGGATTTCGAGGACTTCCTCGAGCCGCGTCCGGATCTGCCGCCGGGCATGGAGCAGGACCTGGAGCCGGTGGTCCGGCACCTGGTGGAGCAGCGCTGGCCGTTCCGCCTGCATGCCACCTACGACGAATCCATCAGCCGCATGCTCGATGTGTTCGAAAAGGTGAACCGCGACATTCCGTTCAACGGCCTGCCCTGGTTTTTCGACCATGCCGAGACCATCACGCCGAAGAACATCGAGCGCGTACGTGCGTTGGGCGGCGGGATTGCGATCCAGGATCGCATGGCCTTCCAGGGTGAATACTTCGTCGACCGCTACGGCGCCAAGGCCGCCGAAGCCACGCCGCCGATCAAGCGCATGCTGGCCGAAGGCGTGCCGGTGGGCGCTGGCACCGACGCCACCCGCGTCTCCAGCTACAACCCCTGGACCTCCTTGTACTGGATGGTCAGCGGGCGCACGGTCGGCGGCCTTTCGTTGCATGAAGAGGGCCTGCCGCGGCTGACCGCTTTGGAACTGTTCACCCACGGCAGTGCCTGGTTCTCGTCGGAGCAGGGCAAGAAAGGCCAGATCAAGGTTGGCCAACTGGCTGACCTGGCGGCCCTGAGCGCGGACTTCTTCAGCGTCGAGGAAGAAGCCATCAAGTGGATCGAGTCGGTGCTGACCGTGGTCGACGGCAAGGTGGTGTATGCCGCCGGCGACTTCGAAAAACTCGGGCCGGCCAGCGTCCCGGTGCTGCCCGACTGGTCGCCGGTGGTCAAGGTCCCGGGCCACTGGCGCCCGACGTCACCGTTGCAGGCCCAGGTCCACCAGTGCAGCGGTCCGTGCACGGTGCATTCCCACAGCCATGAACGGGCGCGATTGTCGAACGTCCCGGTCAGCGATTTCCAAGGCTTCTGGGGCGCGTTTGGCTGTTCCTGCTTTGCCTTTTGACTAACACGCGGATTTCCCCCTGTGGGAGCGAGCTTGCTCGCGATGGCGGCGGAACACCCGACATCGCCGCAAGCTGACACACCGCTATCGCGAGCAAGCTCGCTCCCACAGGGTTTTGTCACAAACCATCCCAAAGGAGTCATCCCATGAGCAACGTACCCGCCTACAACCGTCTGAACAAAGACGACGCGGTCGTCCTGCTGGTCGATCACCAGACCGGCCTGATTTCCCTGGTCCAGGACTTCTCGCCCAACGAGTTCAAGAACAACGTGCTGGCCTTGGCCGACCTGGCGAAGTTCTTCGAACTGCCGACCATCCTGACCACCAGCTTCGAACAAGGGCCCAACGGTCCGATCGTGCCGGAGCTCAAGGAAATGTTCCCGGACGCGCCGTACATCCCCCGTCCAGGCCAGATCAATGCCTGGGACAACGAAGATTTCGTCAAGGCGATCAAGGCCACCGGCCGCAAGCAACTGATCATCGCTGGCGTCGTCACCGACGTCTGCGTGGCGTTCCCGACCCTGTCGGCGTTGGCTGAAGGTTTTGACGTGTTCGTGGTGACCGACGCCTCGGGTACGTTCAACGAAACCGTACAACAGGCCGCCTGGGTACGCATGACCGCTGCTGGCGCGCAGATGATGAACTGGTTCTCGGTGGCCTGTGAGCTGCACCGCGACTGGCGCAACGACATCGAAGGCCTGGGCAACCTGCTGTCCCAGCGCATTCCGAACTACCGCAACCTGATGAACAGCTACTCGGCGCTGACGGCCAAGTAAGCGGTCCATGCTGAACGACGCCCGCCTTGTGCGGGCGTTTTTGTGTCGGGCATTGGCGCCTCGCAAGTTGTGCCACCGCTATCGCGAGCAAGCTTTGCTCCCACAGGTTTTCCCACAGATCCAATGTGGGAGCAAAGCTTGCTCGCGATGACGATGGCACATCCCCACAGCTAGGCAATCTGATTCACCAAGACCACAATACCCAGCAAATCACCATGACTGTCCACCCCAGGAATGACAATGAACCCCTTCGAAGAAATGCGCATCTTTGCCCAGGTCATGGAGTCGGGCAGTTTCACCGCTGCGGCGGACAAACTGGGGCTGTCCAAGCAGTTCGTCAGCCGCAAGCTGATGGAACTGGAACAGCGCCTGGGCGTGCGCCTGCTCAATCGCTCGACCCGGCGACTGGACGTCACGCCCCTGGGCCAGCGCTATTACGAAGCGGCGCTGCGCCTGCTCAATGAAGTCGAGCAGGTGGAGCAGGGCATCAGCGGCCAGACCAGCGAGCCCCGCGGCACCCTTCGCCTCAGCGCACCGCTGTCCTTCGCCGTGGCGCACCTGGGCAGCCTGCTGCCGCTGTTTCTGCAGCGCTATCCGGGCGTCAGTGTCGAGGTGGACCTGAGCGACCGCTCGGTGGATCTGCTGGGGGAGGGCTATGACCTGGCACTGCGCATCGGCGTGCTGGAGGATTCGACGCTGATTGCCCGGCGCATCGCGACCATCGAGCGGGTGTACTGCGCCAGCCCCGCCTACCTGGCGCAAAAAGGCACACCCGCGCGGCCTGAAGACCTGCGCAATCACGACTGCTTGCCCTACGGGCACAGCCGTCAGGTGCAGTGGCGTTTTGCGGGGACTGGCAAACCGTTGACCCTGGAGGTCACGGGACGCATGCGCGCCAATAACGGGGATTTGCTCAGGGACGCGGCCATCGCCGGCATGGGCATCACCTATCTGCCCGCTTTCATCCTCGGCGATGCCTTGAAGGATGGGCGGCTGATCAAGGTCCTGGAAGGCTTCGAGACCGAGCCGTTGGCGCTATCGGCGGTGTATCCCCAGCATCGGCAAAGTGCACGCCCGGTGCAGGCGTTGGTGGAATTCTTGCGCGAACAAATGCAATAAATCGCCGCAACGCATTCAGCCGTCACATGACGGCTGAAGCATCTACGGCGCTTTGGTCAGGCGGCTAGATTGGCGCTGCTCAGTTCTTTTTTATACTGCGCTTTCATGGTTTCCATGTCTGCACCCAAGGCGTCCAGTTTTGCCTTGCCCAACAGTTTTTTCGCGTGGGGGAACATTTCCTTTTCTTCTTCCTCGATGTGGTGCTCAAGCAGTTCCTTGACCACTTTCACCCGACCGGCGAATTCCGGCTGGGTTGGATCGGTGGCTTTCAGGTCCGGCAGCACCAGCGAGTCGACGGTACGGTGTTCTTCCTTGGCCTCGTAATACATTTCGGCCTCATCCTTGCCACCGGCCTGCTTGAAAGCCGGATAAAGAATTTCCTCTTCCAGGCGGGTGTGGATGGAAATTTCCATTTCCAGTTTCGCCAACAGGTCGGTGCGTTTTTTCACGGCGCGTTCGGTCGACTCGCTCAGTTGAGTCAGGATGGCTTTGACGCGTTCGTGGTCGGCTTTCAACAGATCGATGGCATTCATAGGTAGCTCCTCGGCAATACACGGAAGCGGGCAGGCTTGGAGACGCCGACGCCGCGTAAGAGCTGAATTGCATCAGCTGTGCCAGCCGAAGATCGATTTAAAACCCTTTATAAACAATAAGTTGAAACGCAAAGAATTTCCGGCGTCGTGCAAGCTGCATGAGCGGGGGGCAAAACGCGTTGCACTTTGCGCTGGTGGCTAGACATTTTCGATCTGTTGTCGGACCCGGCTGGCGATTGCCAGGCAGGATGTCAGCCCGGGCGATTCGATCCCGAGTAGGTTGATCAACCCTGGCACCCGGTGCTCGGCCTCGCTGCTGATGACAAAGTCGCGGGCCGGTTCGCCGGGCGCGGAGATCTTCGGGCGGATGCCGCTGTAGGCCGGTTGCAGGCTCTGGTCCGGCAGCCCCGGCCAGTAATTTCGGATCGCCGGGTAAAACGCTTCGGCCCGGGCCGGATCCACTCGGTAGTCCTCGCACTCGACCCATTCGGTGTCCGGCCCGAAACGCGCCTGGCCGGCCAGGTCCAGCGTCATGTGGATGCCCAGGCCGGCGGCTTCCGGGGCGGGATAGACCAAGTGCCGGAACGGTGCTCGCCCGGCGAGGCTGAAGTAGTTGCCCTTGCACAAAAAGTCCTCGGGCACTGATTGCATCTCCAGGCCTTCGATGCGGCGGGCGAGGGCAGGTGCCTGGAGGCCGGCGGCGTTGATCAGCAGGCGACAGGACAAGGCCATCTGCGCCGTGCCGCCCAATTCCAGCATGAACCCCCCAGTGATGACGCGAGCACCCAGTAAAGGCGTGTGGAAAGCAATGTTCGCCCCGGCCGCTTCGGCGTCACCCAGCAAGGCCAGCATCAGAGCGTGGGAATCGACGATACCGGTGGAAGGCGAATACAGCGCGGCGACACAGGACAGGGCCGGTTCCAATGCCTGCGCCTGTTCTTGGTCGAGCAGGCGCAGGTCGTCCACGCCGTTCATCGAGCCCCGCTCAAGCAATGCTTCGAGTCCGCCCACCTGCGCCTGATCCGTGGCAACGATCAACTTGCCGAGCCGGCGGGTGGCGACGCCGTGGCTTTCACAATAGGTGTACAGCCGTTGCCGGCCTTCTACGCACAGCTGCGCCTTGAGGCTGCCCGGCGGATAATAGATGCCCGCATGGATGACTTCGGAATTGCGCGAGCTGATGCCCATGCCGATGGCTTCGGCGGCTTCGATCAGCAGCACTTCATGACCGGCCCGGGCCATTTCCCGTGCCACGGCAAGGCCAACGACGCCTGCGCCGACCACCACGCATTCGATATCGACGCTCATCCCTGCCGGTCGTCGAATGAAAAAAGATTCTGCGTGACGGCAGTCATTCCCTTCGAGCCCAAGTCATCGATCCTCACGTGTGTGCCACAGGCGCAGCAGGTACAGGGTGGAACCGGCTATTTCATAGCGCATTTCGTAGCGCCCCACTTGGATTCTGCGCACATCTCGAGGTTCGAACTCTTCCAGGCGTTCACCAATGCGCGGGTTGGCCAGCAGAGAGGTCGGCGCGGCCGTGAGTTGTTGCACTGTTCGCGCGGCCGCGGGTTGATTCACCGCCGCCAGAAATTCATAAAGTCGAGCAATGTCGGAAAGCGCCTTGCTGGTCCACTTCAACTCCATCAGCGCGGTACCGGTAACGGGGCGTCGGTGCTGAGACTATCGGCCCATGCCTGGACAGCCTGGTGGTCAATCACTCGGCCGGCGTCAACATCGGCCAAGGCCTCATGGGTCAGGCGGCTTCGCTCCTCCTCCTGCTCGATCCAGGCAGATAGCGCTTGTTTGACGATCCAGTTCCTGGAACGCTCGAGGCGCTCGGCCATCAGGTCGACTTTTTCGGCCAGGTGCACCGGGACGTGAGCTGTGACCGACCGGGTTTTCGCGGTGGTTGTCATGGTGGATTTCTCTTAGGCAATTGGCAGTAAAAGCCAGTCTGAGCAACCGCTTCCGGGGCTACTTGCTATCGGTGAATAATAGTGAATCTTTATTAAGCGAAATGATTAAGAATGAATCATATTGAATAATGTTGTAGCGTCAAGCACTCCGTTCGTAACAGCTCCGGATACTCAAAAGCATGTCGGAACATGCACAGGTTGTGGAGAAGCACTTCTATCTGGGCTGTATTGATGGAGAGCCGGTGGCGACAGGAATGCTTGACCTGGAGAACAGCGAAATCGGCGCGATCTTTGTGCATCCTGACTTTATGCAGCGCGGTATTGGCAGGAGAGTCCTGGATCACCTCGAATGCCTGGCGCGAGGGTTGGGCCTGGCGGAAGTCAATCTTGATGCGACTTTGAATGCGGCTGACTTTTACCGACGCTGCGGTTTCGTGGGTGAGGCGCCTGCGATTTACCAATCCCCTTCGGGGCTTCAACTGGCATGTGTTCCCATGGTGAAGAGGCTTTTATAGGAAGGTTTGATTGATCGCATAAGAACTGGAGCAAGAAAGGCTGCGATCACGGGTTTCTGAAAATCCATCATGCCCCAAACGCAAAAACGGCACCCAAAGGTGCCGTTTCTGTTTTCTACGAGCTACCGCTACACGATCAACCCGTCAAACCAGCCTGCTGAACCAGGGTCAGCAACGGCTGCGGGTACACGCCGAGGAAGAACGCCAGTACGGCGATGGCCAGCAGCATCACGCCGCCTGCCTTCTGTTCCCAGTGCAACTCGGCGTCGTGGCGACGCAGGTTCGGTTCCATCAGGTACAGGGTGACCATGACGCGCAGGTAGTAGAACACGCCGATGGCACTGCCCAGCACCAGGGAGCCGACCAGCCACCATTGGTGAGCCTCGACGCCGGTGGCGATGATGTAGAACTTGCCGATGAAGCCGGCGGTCAGCGGGATGCCGGCCAGGGACAGCATC
Organism: Pseudomonas sp. Lb2C2; assembly: GCF_052112205.1. NCBI lineage: Bacteria > Pseudomonadati > Pseudomonadota > Gammaproteobacteria > Pseudomonadales > Pseudomonadaceae > Pseudomonas > Pseudomonas sp. Lb2C2. The sequence goes on from NZ_JAUTYW010000004.1 coordinate 607,930, forward strand.
ATCACGGTCAGCACGGCGGTCAGGTACGGACGGCGCCAGAACAGGCCGCGGTATTCGTACAGGGCGTCGGCGTCGCGGCCGTTGTACGGCGAGGACATCAGGGTGATCACACCGAAGGCGCCGAGGCTGGTGATCACGTAGGTGACCAGGTACACGCCGATGGCTTCCACGGCCAGGCCCTTGCTGGCGATCAGGGCGATCAGCAGGTAGCCGAAGTGGGCGATGGACGAGTAACCCAGCAGACGCTTGAGGTTGCTTTGGGTCAGTGCCAGCAGGTTGCCGAACAGGATCGACGCGATGGCGATGATGGTCAGCACGTTGCTCAGCACACCGCTGCTGGCCACTGGCGAGATCTGGAACAGACGCACCATGACCGCGAACACCGCCACTTTCGAAGCGGTGGCCAGGAACGCCGCCACTGGCGCCGGGGCGCCTTCGTAGACGTCCGGGGTCCAGAGGTGGAACGGTACCAGCGACAGCTTGAACGCCAGGCCGATCAGCATCATGCCCAGGCCCAGTTGCGCGATCGGGCTAGGCAGGCCGGTGGCCGCCAGGGCCTGGCCGATGCCGACGAAGCTCAGGGTGCCGGCTTCGGCGTAGAGCAGGGCCATGCCGAACAACAGGAACGCGGAACCTGCCGCCGACAGCACCATGTACTTGATGCCGGCTTCCAGGGAACGCTTGTTGAAGAAGGCGTAGGCCACCAGGCCGTAGACCGGTACCGAGAGCAGTTCCAGGCCGATGAACAGGCTGGCCAGGTGCTGCGCGCTGACCAGGACCAGGCCACCGGCGGCGGCCATCAGGATCAGCAGGTACAGTTCTTCGCGGTTACCCGGGTAACCCGAACCGCCATCGCCGAGGTAGGCGTGGGCGAGGGTGACGCAGGCCAGGGTGGCGACCAGGATCAACGCCATGTAGAGGCAGGCGAAGCTGTCGATCTGTATCAGCGGGGTGACCGCCAGTGGCGCGACTTTCAGGGCCGGCAGGATCGACAGCAGGGCCAGGTTCAGCCCCGCCACCGACAGCAGGAAGGTCTGTGAGTGATTGCGGCGCCAGGCGATCGCCAGCATCACCACGATGATCGTGGCGCTGGTGATCAACAGCGGCGCAAGCGCGATAAAGTGTTGAATCGTGAATTCCATAGCGCTCTTACCGGGCCGAAGCGAGTTGAGAGAAGGCGGTGCCGAGCCACTGCTGCACGCCATGCATCGTGGCGGCAGAGGTGTCGAGGAACGGTTGCGGGAAAACGCCGAGGTAAACCAGCAGCACCGCAAGGCCGAGCACCATGATCAGTTCGCGACCGTCCATGCCACGCAGCACTTCGTCCGACTTGGTCGGGCCGAAGTAGGCACGGTGGATCATGATCAGCGAGTAGACCGAACCGAACACCAGGCCGGAAGTGGCGATGGCGGTGATCCACGGAGCGCTGGCGAACGTGCCGATCAGGATCAGGAACTCGCCGACGAAGTTGCCAGTACCTGGCAGGCCCAGGGACGCGGCTGCGAAGAACAGGCTGATGGCCGGCAGGTAGGCGATGCGCGACCAGATGCCGCCCATCTCACGCATGTCCCGGGTGTGCAGGCGCTCGTACAACTGGCCGCTGAGGATAAACAGCGCTGCCGCCGACAGGCCGTGAGCCAGCATCTGGATCACCGCGCCTTGCAGGGCGAGCTGGCTGCCGGAGTAGATCCCGATCAGCACGAAGCCCATGTGCGAAACGCTGGAGAACGCGATCAGACGCTTGATGTCGGTCTGGGCGAACGCCAGGAACGCACCGTAGAAAATCCCGATCAGGCCCAGGGTCATGGCGATCGGCGCGAACTCGGCCGACGCATTGGGGAACAGCGGCAGGGCAAAGCGCAGCAGGCCGTAGGCCGCGGTCTTGAGCAAGATACCGGCCAGGTCCACGGAACCTGCGGTCGGCGCCTGGGCGTGGGCGTCCGGCAGCCAGGAGTGGAACGGCACCACCGGCAGCTTCACCGCGAAGGCGATGAAGAAGCCGAGCATCAGCACGTACTCGGTGGTCTTGGACATCTGCACTTTCAACAGGTCGGCGTAGTTGAAGGTAATCACGCCGGTGTTGTTGAAGTTGACCAGCACCAGGCCAAGGATCGCCACCAACATGATCAGGCCGGAAGCCTGGGTGAAGATGAAGAACTTGGTCGCCGCGTAGATCCGGGTTTTCTTGCCGTCCGAAGAACTGTGACCCCAGAGCGCAATGAGGAAGTACATCGGCACCAGCATCATTTCCCAGAAGAAGAAGAACATGAACAGGTCCAGCGCCAGGAACACGCCGATGACGCCGCCCAGGATCCACATCAGGTTCAGGTGGAAGAAGCCCACGTGACGCTGGATCTCTTTCCAGGAGCAGAGTACCGAGAGGATACCCAGCAGGCCGGTCAGCAGGATCATCAGTAGCGACAGGCCGTCGAGGGCCAGATGCACACTGATGCCGAAGCGCGCGATCCAGACGTGCTTGAATTCAAGCGCCCAGGTCGGATCGGCGCCAGGAGCCGGAGCAAATGAATAGTCGCCGGTCGCCCACAGCCAGAGGCCGAGCGCGAGTTCCAGGGACATGGTCAGCAGCGCAATCCAGCGCGGGAGCGTGGAGCTGGAGCGCTCCGCGATCCAGCACAGCAGGCCGCCGATGAAGGGGATCAGGATTAGCCAGGGCAGAATCATGACGGGCTCGTTTCCTTTCGCAAGTTCGCAAGGTTCATATCAGACCGCTACCAGCACGATGGCGCCGATAACCAGCACGGCGCCAGCCGCCATGGAAGCCGCATACCAACGCAGTTGACCGGTCTCGGTACGGCTCAGGGCAGTGTGGCCGCCCTTGGCCATGCGCGGGATCAGGCCAATGGTCTGGTCGAGCGGGTCTTTGCGCAGAATGTGGCTGATCGCAAGGTATGGCTTGACGAACAGTTTGTCGTAGATCCAGTCGAAGCCCCAGGCGGCGAACCACCAGGCCGAAAGGAATCGCCCGATGCCGCTGTTGGCGATCGCCGTGACGAAACGACGCTTGCCCAGGAACAGCAGGGCGGCCAGCAGGATACCCGCCAGGGCGATGGCGCCCGAGGCGATTTCCAGGCTGTGCTTGGCTTCGCCGCCGGCATGGCCGACGCTTTGTGGCAGCACATCGGCCAGCGGTGGGGTGATCATGGCGCCGACGAAGGTCGACAGCACGATCAGCACCGACAGTGGCAGCCAGTGAGCAATGCCGTGGCCGGCATGGGCTTCGGTCTTGGCTTCACCATGGAACGCGATGAAGATCAGGCGGAAGGTGTACAGCGAGGTCATGAACGCACCCACCAGGCCGGCATAGAGCAGTGCCTGGTTACCGCTGGCGAACGCTTCCCAGAGGATCTCGTCCTTGGAGTAGAAGCCGGCGGTGACCAGTGGCAGGGCCGCCAGGGCCGCGCCGCCAACGATGAAGCTGGCATAGGCCAACGGCAGTTTCTTCCACAGGCCGCCCATCTTGAAGATGTTCTGCTCGTGGTGGCAGGCAACGATCACCGCACCGGAAGCAAGGAACAGCAGCGCCTTGAAGAAGGCGTGGGTCATCAGGTGGAAGATCGCGCCTTCCCAGGCACCGACGCCCAGGGCCAGGAACATGTAGCCGATCTGGCTCATGGTCGAGTAGGCGAGGATGCGCTTGATATCGGTCTGTACCAGCGCGGCGAAACCGGCCAGCACCAGGGTCACGCCGCCGACGATGCCCACCAGGTGCAGGATGTCCGGCGCCAGGGCGAACAGGCCGTGGGTACGGGCGATCAGGTAGACGCCGGCGGTCACCATGGTTGCGGCGTGGATCAGTGCCGAGACCGGGGTAGGGCCGGCCATCGCGTCCGCCAACCAGGTTTGCAGCGGCAGTTGCGCGGATTTACCGACGGCGCCGCCCAGCAGCATCAGGGTCGCCAGGACGATCCAGAAGTCACCGACCTTGAAGTGCTCGGGTGCCTTGACCAGCAGTTCCTGGATATTCAGCGTACCCAGTTGCTGGAACAGGATGAACAGGCCGATGGCCATGAACACGTCGCCGATGCGGGTGACGATGAACGCCTTGAGTGCGGCATTCCCGTTGTTGCGGTTGCTGTAGTAGAAACCGATCAACAGGTACGAGCACAGGCCCACGCCTTCCCAGCCGAAGTACAGGAACAACAGGTTATCGCCGAGCACCAGGAACAGCATGCTGGCGATGAACAGGTTGGTGTAGGCGAAGAAGCGCGAATAACCGGTTTCACCGCGCATGTACCAGGAGGCGAACAGGTGGATCAGGAAACCCACCCCGACCACCACGCCGAGCATGGTCACCGACAGGCCATCCAGGTAGAGGGCGAAGTTCGGCGTGAAGCCTTCAACGGCCATCCACTGCCACAGCACCTGCACGTACCTGCCACCTTCCGGTGGGGCGACGTTGAATTGCCAGATCACGTAGGCCGTGACGATGGCAGACAGGCCGATGGAACCCACGCCAACCAGTGCCGAAAGGTTTTCCGACCAGCGTCCACGAGAGAACGACAGCAGCAGGAAACCAATGAGGGGGAATACGAAAGTCAGAAAGAGTAGGTTCATCCGCGCATCTCGCTGGCAGCGTCGATATCGAGAGTGTGGAAGCGGCGATACAGCTGCAACAGGATCGCCAGGCCGATACTGGCCTCGGCGGCTGCCAGGCTGATCACCAGGATGAACATGATCTGTCCATCCGGCTGCGCCCAGCGAGCGCCCGCGACGATGAAAGCCAGGGCGGAGGCATTCATCATGACCTCCAGGCTCATCAGCACGAACAGAATGTTGCGGCGGACCATCAGGCCAACCAGACCGAGGCAGAACAGGATGCCGGCAACCGCCAGACCATGCTCGAGAGGGATAGCAGGCATGTGATTACTCCTTCGCCTCATTACGGCCCAAATGGAACGCCGTGACGGCTGCGGCAAGCAGCAGCATCGAGGCGAGTTCGACCACCAGCAGGTACGGACCGAACAGGCTGATGCCCACGGCCTTGGCGTCTACGGTGGTGTGGCCGATGGCCTGGCCGCTCTGGTGAGCGAACAGCACATACAGCAGTTCACCCAGCAGCAGGGCGGACAGGATCACCGGTCCCGCCCAGATGCCGGGCTTGAGCCAGGAGCGTTCCTGCTGGACCGCGGCCGGACCGAGGTTGAGCATCATCACCACGAACACGAACAGCACCATGATGGCGCCGGCGTAGGCGATCACTTCCAGGGCACCGGCGAACGGTGCACCGAGGGCGAAGAAGGTCATGGCCACGGCGATCAGCGAAATGATCAGGTAGAGCAGGGCGTGCACGGGGTTGGTGTTGGTGACCACACGAAGCGTGGACACCACCGCGATACCCGATGCGAAATAGAAAGCGAATTCCATCTTTCTTCCTTAAGGCAGCAAGCTCTTCACGTTGATCGGTTCGGCTTCGTTCTGCGCGGCGCCTTTTGGCTTACCGGCAATGGCCATACCTGCAACACGATAGAAGTTGTAATCAGGGTTTTTACCGGGACCGGAAATCAGCAGATCTTCTTTCTCGTACACCAGGTCCTGACGTTTGAACTCGGCCATTTCGAAATCCGGCGTGAGCTGGATCGCGGTGGTCGGGCAGGCTTCCTCGCAGAGGCCGCAGAAAATGCAGCGCGAGAAGTTGATGCGGAAGAAGTCCGGGTACCAGCGACCGTCTTCGGTTTCAGCTTTCTGCAGCGAGATGCAACCCACCGGGCACGCCACGGCGCACAGGTTGCAGGCCACGCAGCGCTCTTCGCCGTCGGGGTCGCGGGTCAGGACGATGCGGCCACGATAGCGCGGTGCCAGGTAGACCGGCTCTTCCGGGTATTGCAGGGTGTCGCGCTTGCGAAAGCCATGGCCGAAGATCATGACCAGGCTTCGCAGTTGGGTACCAGTACCCTTAACGATGTCGCCAATATATTTGAACATGGGTCAAATCCTCACTGAACCGCGGCCGCAGGCGCGTTCATCAAAACGATCGCAGCGGTCACCAGCATGTTGATCAGGGTCAGCGGCAGGCAGAATTTCCAGCTGAAGTCCATCACCTGGTCGTAGCGTGGGCGCGGGATCGAGGCGCGCAGCAGGACGAACAGCATGATGAAGAACGCGGTCTTCAGGGCGAACCAGACGAAGGACAGTTGCGGCAGGATGCCGAACGGACCGTGCCAGCCACCGAAGAACAGCGTTACCAGCAGCGCCGAGATCAGGATGATGCCGATGTATTCACCGACGAAGAACATGCCCCATTTCATGCCGGCATATTCAATGTGGTAACCGTCGGCCAGTTCCTGCTCCGCTTCCGGCTGGTCGAAGGGGTGACGGTGAGTCACGGCTACGCCCGCGATGAAGAAGGTACAGAAACCGAAGAACTGCGGAATGATGAACCACAGGTTCTGGGCCTGGTACTCGACGATGTCGCGCATGTTGAACGAGCCGGCCTGGATCACGATGCCCATGAGCGCCAGGCCCATGAACACTTCGTAGGACACGGTCTGGGCCGAGGCCCGCAGGCTGCCCAGCAGGGCGAACTTGTTGTTGCTCGACCAGCCGGCGAACAGCACCGCGTACACCGACAGGCCGGCCATGGCGAAGAAGAACAGCAGGCCGATGTTCAGGTCCGCCACACCCCAGGTCGGGGTGATCGGGATGATCGCGAAGGCGATCAGCAAGGCGCTCATGGCGACCACCGGTGCCAGGGTGAAGATCACCTTGTCGGCAAACGGTGGCGTCCAGTCTTCCTTGAAGAACATCTTGATCATGTCGGCGGCGATCTGGAACATCCCGTATGGGCCAACGCGGTTCGGACCGTAGCGGTCCTGCCACCAGCCCAGCAGGCGACGTTCGACGAAGCTCAACAGTGCGCCTGCGACCACCACGGCCAGCAGGATCACGATGGCCTTGAGGACCGTCAGGATCACAGCGATCACTTCAGGGGTGAACCAGCTCATTGCGCTGCCTCCTGCAGACCGTCGACGGTTTTGCCGAAAATCGCTGGCGGGATGCCTGCCAGGCCGGCCGGCAGGGCCACCAGGCCGGCGCCCAGTTCTTCATTGATGCGCAGCGGCAGACGCAAGGTCTGGCCGGCCACGTTCAGGCTCAGCAGGGCACCGTCATTGACGCCCAGGCGGTCGGCTTCGGACTTGGCCAGCGACACGTAGGCGGCCGGGATGCGTTCCTGTACCGGTGCGGCCTTGGACGAGTTCTCTTCACTGCCGAACAGGTGATGGAACGGCACGACCTGCCAGGTGCCCGGTGCCGGATTGAAGGCGCGCGGCACGCTGGCGAACCAGCTCAGGCGATCGCCCTGGCTTTCGATCAGGCGGGTGCCCGGGTCGCCTGCACGCAGGTGACCACCGACTTCGTCCTGGAACTTGTTCCAGGCTTGCGGCGAGTTCCAGCCCGGCGACCAGGCGAATGGCACCTGGGAACGCGGTTCGGTCGAGCCCGAGTAGCCTTCCATGGAGAACGAGAACGCGGTGTCGTTGTCCTGGGAGGTGCGCGGTTCGTGAACGCTGATGTCGGCGCGCATGGCGGTGCGACCGGAGTAGCGCAGCGGTTCGCGCGCCAGCTTCAGGCCTTTGATGCGGAACGAGGCGGACGGTGCGGCGTCGACGATGGCGGCCAGTTGCTGGCTGCTCGAAGCGACGGCGGCGGTAACGTGGTCCAGTTGCGTCCAGTCGATCGGCTGGTCCAGCAGGGTTGCGCGCAGGGCGTGCAGCCAGCGCCAGCCTTCATGAACCAGGATGCTGGCGTCCAGGTATTGCGGGTCGAAGACCTGGAAGAAGCGCTGGGCGCGACCTTCCTGGCTGACCAGCGTACCGTCGCCTTCGGCGAAGCTCGCCGCCGGCAGCACCAGGTGGGCGCGGTCGGTGGTGGCGGTTTTCTGATGGTCGGCGACGATCACAACCTTGGCTGCGTTCAGCGCGGCATCGACCTTGGCCTTGTCAGTGCGGGTGAACAGATCGTTCTCCAGCACCACGATGGCGTCGGCGCTGCCGTCGATCACCGCTTGCAGGGCGGCGTCCACCGATTCGCCACCGAGCATGGCCAGGCCAAGGCTGTTGGCTTCCGGCACGATCAGGCTGATGGAACCGTTCTTCTCGCGCAGCTTCAAGGCCTTGGCGATGTTGGCCGCAGCTTCGATCAGCGCCTTGGAACCCAACGAGGTGCCGGCGATGATCAGTGGGCGCTTGGCCGCCAGCAGGGCGTCGGCGATGCGTTGGGCCAGGGCGGCCGCTTCGCTGTCCAGGCCTTCGACGGCCGGGGCGCTGGCGTCCAGGGCGTGGGCCACGGCGAAACCGATGCGCGCCAGATCGTCCGGAGCGGCGTGGACGCATTCTTCGGCCACGTCGTCGAGCTTGGTTTCAGCGAGGCTGGCGATGAACAGCGGGTTCAGCGCGTGCTGGCCGATGTTCTTCACGGCGGCGTCGAGCCACGGCTGCACGCGCATGGCGTCTGCCATGTCCTCGGCCTTGCCCTTGACCGACTGGCGCAGGGCCAGGGCCATGCGGGCGGCGGTCTGGGTCAGGTCTTCGCCAAGGACGAACACCGCGTCGTGGTCTTCGATGTCGCGCATGTTCGGCACGGGCAGCGGGCTGTCCTTGAGCACTTGCAGCACCAGGCGGATGCGTTCCAGCTCACCGGCTTCGATGCCACTGTAGAAGTGCTCGGCGCCGACCAGCTCACGCAGCGCGTAGTTGCTTTCCAGGCTGGCCCGTGGCGAACCGATGCCGACGATGTTGCGACCGCGCAGCAGCTCGGCGGCCTTGTCCAGGGCTTGGTCCAGGCTCAGCTTGGCGCCGTTTGCCAGCAGCGGCTGGCGTGGACGATCCTTGCGGTTGACGTAGCCATAGCCGAAACGACCACGGTCACACAGGAAGTACTGGTTCACCGAACCGTTGAAGCGGTTCTCGATGCGACGCAGTTCACCGTAGCGCTCGCCCGGGGAGATGTTGCAACCGCTGGAGCAGCCATGGCAGATGCTCGGCGAGAACTGCATGTCCCACTTGCGGTTGTAACGTTCGGAGTGAGTCTTGTCGGTGAACACACCGGTCGGGCAAACCTCGGTAAGGTTGCCGGAGAACTCGCTTTCCAGGGTGCCGTCTTCAACGCGACCGAAGTACACGTTGTCGTGGGCGCCGAACACACCCAGGTCGGTGCCGCCGGCGTAGTCCTTGTAGAAACGCACGCAGCGATAGCAGGCGATGCAGCGGTTCATCTCGTGGGAAATGAACGGGCCCAGTTGCTGGTTCTGGTGGGTGCGCTTGGTGAAGCGATAACGGCGCTCGTTGTGGCCGGTCATCACCGTCATGTCTTGCAGGTGGCAGTGGCCGCCTTCCTCACAGACTGGGCAGTCGTGAGGGTGGTTGGTCATCAGCCATTCGACGACGCTGGCGCGAAACACTTTCGCTTCTTCGTCGTCGATGGAGATCCAGCTGCCGTCGGTGGCAGGGGTCATGCAGGACATGACGATCCGACCACGCTTGTCGTTTTCGTCGGTGTACTGCTTGACCGCGCACTGGCGACAAGCGCCAACGCTGCCAAGGGCGGGGTGCCAGCAGAAATAAGGAATGTCGAGGCCCAGCGACAGACATGCCTGTAACAGGTTGTCTGCGCCATCGACTTCGAGCTCTTTGCCGTCTACGTGGATAGTGGCCATGGTTCAAAGTTCTTCGTTGGCCCGGTGTCAGCGGGCGTGGCTAATGGAATCTTGTTATTCGCGTGAATCAACACAGCCGTTTACGGCGTCATCACACGAGAAGACGAAGGGCACGGACCCTTCGTCTTTTTAAGCGTTTACGCGCCGACTACGATCGGCTTTGCCAGAGGCGGGACGACGGCGCTGGTGGGCGCGATGCCGGCTTCGAACTCTGGACGGAAGTATTTGATCGCGCTGCCCAACGGCTCCACGGCACCCGGTGCGTGAGCACAGAAGGTCTTGCCTGGGCCGAGGAAACCCACCAGACCCAGCAGGGTCTCGATGTCGCCGGCCTGGCCTTCGCCGTTTTCAAGGGCCCGCAGCAGCTTGACGCTCCACGGCAGGCCATCGCGGCAAGGGGTGCAGAAACCGCACGACTCACGGGAGAAGAACTCTTCCATGTTGCGCAGCAGCGACACCATGTTGACGCTGTCGTCCACCGCCATCGCCAGGCCGGTGCCCATGCGGGTGCCGACCTTGGCGATGCCGCCGGCATACATTTGGGCGTCCAGGTGTTCCGGCAACAGGAACCCGGTACCGGCGCCGCCAGGCTGCCAGCACTTGAGCTTGTAGCCGTCGCGCATGCCGCCGGCGTAGTCTTCGAACAGCTCGCGGCCGGTGACGCCGAACGGCAGTTCCCACAGGCCAGGGTTCTTGACCTTGCCGGAGAAGCCCATGAGCTTGGTGCCCATGTCTTCGCTGCCGTCACGGGCCAGGGATTTGTACCAGTCCACGCCGTCGGCGATGATCGCCGGCACGTTGCACAGGGTCTCGACGTTGTTCACGCAGGTCGGCTTGCCCCACACGCCTACGGCGGCAGGGAAGGGCGGCTTGGAACGTGGGTTGGCGCGACGGCCTTCCAGGGAGTTGATCAGTGCGGTTTCTTCGCCGCAGATGTAGCGCCCGGCACCGGTGTGGACGAACAGCTCGAAATCAAAGCCCGAGCCCAGGATGTTCTTGCCCAAGAGGCCGGCGGCCTTGGCTTCTTCCACGGCACGGTTCAGGTGCTTGGCGGCGGTGGTGTACTCGCCACGCAGGAAGATATAGCCGCGGTAGGTTTTCAGCGCGCGGGCGCTGATCAGCATGCCTTCGATCAGCAGATGGGGCAGTTGCTCCATCAGCATGCGGTCCTTCCAGGTGTTGGGCTCCATTTCATCCGCGTTGCACAGCAGGTAGCGGATGTTGATGGACTCGTCCTTGGGCATCAGGCCCCACTTCACACCCGTGGGAAAGCCCGCGCCACCACGGCCCTTGAGGCCGGAGTCTTTCACGGTCTGGACGATGTCGTCCTGGGCCATGTCGCTGAACGCCTTGCGCGCAGCGGCGTAGCCGTTCTTGGCCTGGTACTCGTCCAGCCATACGGCTTCGCCGTCGTCACGCAGGCGCCAGGTCAGGGGATGGGTTTCGGCCGAACGCTGGATGCGGTTGGCGGGCCCGAAGGAAGTCAGGGTCATACGTAGCCCTCCAGCAGTTTGGCGACGCCGTCAGGCTGGACGTCACCGAAGGTGTCGTCGTCGATCATCAGCGCTGGCGCCTTGTCGCAGTTGCCCAGGCAGCACACTGGCAGCAGGGTGAAGCGACCGTCGGCGGTGGTCTGGCCCAGGCCGATGCCCAGCTTGTTCTGGATTTCGCCGACCACCGATTCGTGGCCGCCGATGTAGCAGACCATGCTGTCGCAGACGCGAATGATGTGACGGCCTACTGGCTGGCGGAAAATCTGGCTGTAGAAGGTGGCCACGCCTTCGACGTCGCTGGCCGGGATGCCGAGGATTTCGCCGATGGCGTAGAGCGCGCCGTCAGGCACCCAGCCACGTTCCTTCTGGACGATCTTCAGGGCTTCGATCGACGCCGCGCGCGGGTCTTCGTAGTGATGCAGCTCGTGCTCGATGGCCGAGCGCTCGGTTTCGCTCAGGGCGAAACGGTCAGTCTGGATAAGCGTGCTGTTCATGCTTAGCGGTCCACGTCGGCCATAACGAAATCGATACTACCCAGGTACGCAATCATGTCCGCGACCATGCTGCCTTTGATCACCGAAGGGATCTGTTGCAGGTGTGGGAAGCTTGGGGTGCGAATCCGGGTGCGGTAGCTCATGGTGCCGCCATCGCTCGTCAGGTAATAACTGTTGATGCCCTTGGTCGCTTCGATCATCTGGAAGGATTCGTTGGCCGGCATGACCGGGCCCCACGAAACCTGCAGGAAGTGCGTGATCAGGGTCTCGATGTGCTGCAGCGTGCGCTCTTTGGGCGGCGGCGTGGTCAGCGGGTGATCCGCCTTGTACGGGCCTTCCGGCATGTTGCGCATGCATTGGTCGATGATCTTGATGCTCTGGCGCATTTCCTCGACGCGAACCATGCAGCGGTCGTAGGCATCGCCATTGGCCGCCAGCGGTACTTCGAATTCGAAGTTCTCGTAGCCGGAGTAGGGGCGTGCCTTGCGCAGGTCGAAGTCGCAACCGGTGGAACGCAGGCCGGCACCGGTGACGCCCCATTCCAGGGCCTCCTTGGTGTTGTAGGCGGCGACCCCGATGGTACGACCCTTGAGGATGCTGTTCTGCAGGGCGGCCTTGGTGTATTCGTCCAGGCGCTTGGGCATCCACTCGACGAAGTCCTTGACCAGCTTTTCCCAGCCGCGTGGCAGGTCGTGGGCAACGCCACCGATGCGGTACCAGGCCGGGTGCAGGCGGAAACCGGTGATGGCTTCGATCACCGTGTAGGCCTTCTGGCGGTCGGTGAAGGTGAAGAACACCGGCGTCATGGCGCCCACGTCCTGGATATAGGTCCCCAGGAACAGCAGGTGACTGGTGATACGGAAGAACTCGGCCATCATGATGCGGATGACGTCGACCTTCTCCGGTACCTTGATCCCGGCCAGTTTCTCCACCGACAGCACGTACGGCAGGTTGTTCATCACACCGCCGAGGTAGTCGATGCGGTCGGTGTACGGGATGAAACTGTGCCAGGACTGGCGCTCGGCCATCTTCTCGGCGCCACGGTGGTGGTAGCCGATGTCAGGCACGCAGTCGACGATCTCTTCGCCGTCCAGTTGCAGGATGATGCGGAACGCACCGTGGGCCGAAGGGTGGTTCGGGCCCAGGTTGAGGAACATGTAGTCCTCGTTGGCGCCCGAACGCTTCATGCCCCAGTCTTCAGGCTTGAAGCGCGCGGCTTCTTCCTCGAGCTGTTGCTTGGCCAGGGACAGGCTGAACGGGTCGAACTCGGTGGCACGAGCCGGGAAATCCTTGCGCAGCGGGTGACCTTCCCAGGTCGGCGGCATCATGATGCGGGTCAGGTGCGGGTGGCCGGGGAAGTCGATCCCGTACATGTCCCACACTTCACGCTCGTACCAGTTGGCGTTCGGCCAGATGCCGGTCACGGTCGGCACGCTAAGGTCGCTCTCGGACAAGGCGACCTTGATCATTACGTCACTATTACGCTCGATCGACATCAAGTGATAGAACACGGTGAAGTCGACGCCGTCGGGCAGCCCTTGACGCTTGGTGCGCAGGCGCTCGTCCACGCCGTGCAGGTCGTAGAGCATGACGTACGGCTTGGGCAGGTTGCGCAGGAAGGTCAGGACTTCGACGAGTTTGGCGCGGGCAACCCAAAGCACCGGCATGCCGGTGCGGGTCGGCTGGGCGGTGAACGCCTCGGGGCCAAAACGGTTGTTCAGTTCGACGACCACATCCTGGTCGTCTGCCTTGTAAGGCGGGATGTACAGAGCACTGCCTGTAGTCATGGTTATTTATCGCTTTCGGTCAACGTAAAGAATGAAGCCAGGTTCTCGTTTCTTGTAGAGGAACAGAGCTGGATCAGACTTCGTCGGGGCTGCGCAGGTTGGTGACTGCGATACGCTGTTCGCGGCGCTGTTCCTTTTGCGATGGCATGTCGGCGCGATAGACGCCTTGATCGCCAACGACCCAGGACAGTGGGCGACGCTCCTGGCCAATCGACTCCTGCAACAGCATCAGGCCTTGCAGGAAAGCTTCAGGGCGAGGCGGGCAGCCGGGCACGTAGACGTCCACGGGCAGGAACTTGTCCACCCCTTGAACGACGGAGTAGATGTCGTACATGCCACCGGAGTTGGCGCACGAACCCATGGAGATGACCCACTTGGGCTCGAGCATTTGCTCGTAGAGACGCTGGATGATCGGCGCCATCTTGATGAAGCAGGTACCGGCGATAACCATGAAATCCGCCTGGCGTGGCGATGCCCGGATCACCTCGGCGCCAAAGCGCGCGATGTCGTGGGGCGCCGTGAAGGCGGTGGTCATTTCCACGTAGCAGCACGAAAGGCCGAAGTTGTACGGCCACAGGGAGTTCTTGCGACCCCAGTTGACCGTGCTGTTCAGCACGTCTTCGAGCTTGCCCATGAAGATGTTTTTGTGGACTTGATCTTCTAACGGATCGGCGACGGTTTCCCGTTCGCCAATCGGATACTGCTCGTTAGGAGCATCGGGGTCGATCCTGGTGAGATTGTATTGCATTGCCAAAGCCTCATTGTTTCAGCTTCGCTTGCCGCTTGCGCCGAGCTTCCGGAGCCCAATCAAGCGCCCCCACTCGGTAAAGGTAGACAAGACCTGCCAACAGAATTGCTATGAAAACGAGAGCTTCGACGAATCCGGTCCAGCCGCTTTCGCGGACGGACACAGACCATGCAAAGAGAAAGAGGGCTTCGATATCGAAGATCACGAAGAGCATCGCGACCAGATAGAATTTGGCTGAGAGCCGCAAGCGGGCGCCACCGGTAGGTAGCATGCCGGACTCGAACGGTTCATTTTTGCTGCGGCCCCAGGCTTTTGACCCAAGCAGGCTCGACACACCGAGCATGAAAGCACACAGGCCAACAACGCCCAGAAGGAAAATGGCAAAGCCCCAATTGTGGGCCATGAGTCCTGTCGCTTCGGACATGCTGGAAATCCTTAACAGAGAGCAAAGGTCTCTGAGCTTGAATGAAATAACGCAGTGACGATATGTCGCAGCAATCAATCGCGGTGATTTTATGGCTAAACACCGGGCAAGTAAAATTCCTATAGCGAAATTATTTATTGGAATAAGGACATAGCGCGCCTCCATGACCCCGCGGCCCAGGCCGGGCGGGCGTTGACCGTGTGTTCAGCAATAATATTTCGTGCGGAATGTAACAATGATAATGGCTTCCAAATGATAATTATTATTATCTGTGGCGGCCTTTCTACGGTGTACTTAGTATTGTGCCCGAGAGACTGTCTTACATCGCCGCTACTGCAATTGTCAGCGCCGCACGTTTTACTCCTTTTCGGACTGCCCAATACTGCGTTCGATCAATTTTTCTATCCGTACGCCGAAGTTTTGTGAGGAAGGGCTCGGTGAGGGTTGGATCTGCGTGGGGGACTGCTCCTGTGGGAGCCAAGCTTGCTCGCCATGCCGGTAACGCGGTCCCGAGGCAGACAGCGTAATCGTTCATCGCAGGCGAGCCTGACTCCCACAGATGCAGGCTTGCTCTTACAGCGTAGGTTGCTTCAAAAAAAACGGGTGAAAAAACCAGACTCGTGCCGATTTTTGCTCGCTAGCCCCCCGCACAATCTATCCGTCGTCGACTTCTCTTGAAGAAGTGATATCAAATGGCTATCTTTGTGCCTCATTCATCTAATCATCTATACCAATATTTGGTTAGGCCAACGCCCCCTTCTTAGATAGCCGCGCCAGGTCTCATCGTTCGCGGCTGATGACCACAAGGAATGCCATGAACTCTTGGATCGCGAATATGAGCGTTATGCTCAAGCTGGCTTTGGGCTTTGCCGTTGTGCTGCTTCTGACCGCTATCCTCGCCGCGACCGGTTGGTTCAGCCTGGGGAAAATGATCGAGCGTACTGATCGAATGACCAGCATCACCGAACTCGGCAACCGTCTTGATCACCTGCGCAGGGCTCGCTTGCAATACCAGCTGGACCGGGGAGATGAACAAAAGGGTGCACTGATCCAGGCGTCGCTGGAGCAGTTTGTCGCCAAGCAGAAAAGCCTCGCAAACGAGTTGAGAAAACCTGAAAACCTGAAAAAACTTGCGCTGATCGAGCAGGCCAGCACGCAGTATCAAGTGGCGCTGGATGCGATGCGCGAGGCTTATCGCAATGACGCGGCCATGCGCAAGGAGATGGGCGTCAACGCGGTCAAGGGGGCCGCGCTGATTGCCAAGGTCATCAATGACGTAGAAGCAATGCCTGCCTCGGATGAGCGCCGTTTCGAGCAGTACAGGGTCATCCTCAAGGCAAAAGAGGACTTGGCACTGGTGCGTTATGAAGTGCGTGGCTATACCGGCAACCCCAACAGTGCCACCGAGCTCGCCGCCGCCCGCCAGCTCGAAAATGCGCTCAAGGGCATCGAAACCCTCAACGGCGCTTTCGGTCCGACCTATGCCGACACCATCAAGCAGTTGGAAACCGCGCTGATTGCCTACCGCCGTTCGGTGCAGGACTTCACTGCCAGCAATCAGGCCATTGGCAAGGCGGTGCAGGACACTGTCGATTTGGGTGAAACCATCACTCGACTGTCTGACGAAATGTATGCCAACCAACTGGTCTCCCGTGACGAAGACAGCGCCCAGGCGCGCATCCTGCAACTGAGCTGTACTGCCTTGGCGATGTTGCTGGGGATTTTTGCCGCCCTGATCATCACCCGCCAGATTACACGGCCGTTACAGGACACATTGGCTGTGGTCGATCGCATTGCAGCAGGTGACCTCACGCAACACATGATCGTGACCCGTCGTGATGAGCTGGGTGTCTTGCAGCAGGGTATCGAGCGTATGGGCACGACCTTGCGCGACTTGATCGGTGGCATCCGCGATGGCGTCACCCAAATCGCCAGTGCCGCCGAAGAGCTATCGGCTGTCACCGAGCAGACCAGTGCCGGGGTCAATAGTCAGAAGACCGAGACCGATCAGGTGGCTACCGCCATGCACGAAATGTCGGTCACCGTACATGAAGTCGCGCGTAATGCCGAACAAGCTCGCGCAGCTGCATCAGAGGCCGATGCACAAGCCCGTGTCGGCGACCAGGTGGTCGCGCAAGCCATCGTTCAAATTGAGCGCTTGGCCAGCGAGGTCGGGCGCTCCGTCGACGCCATGAACGAGCTGGAGCAGGAAAGCGGGCGCATCGGCAAGATCATGGACGTGATCAGGGCGGTGGCTGAGCAGACCAATTTGTTGGCCCTTAACGCCGCCATCGAGGCCGCTCGCGCGGGTGACGCCGGGCGCGGCTTTGCCGTGGTCGCCGACGAAGTCCGTGGGTTGGCCCAGCGTACCCAGCATTCCACCGAAGAGATTGAAAGCCTGGTGGCGGGCTTGCAGAACGGCACGCGCCAGGTATCGAGCATCATGCGAAATAGCCGCGAACTGACCGACAGCAGCGTGGAATTGGCAGGCAAAGCCGGCACATCCCTGGGCAACATTACCCAGGCGGTTTCTGGCATCCAGGCCATGAACCAACAGATTGCCGCCGCCGCGGTGCAACAAAGCTCGGTGGCCGAGGAAATCAGCCGCAGTATCCTGAGCGTGCGCGATGTATCCGAACAGACCGCCTCCGCCAGCGAAGAAACCGCCGCCTCCAGCATCGAACTGGCGCGCCTGGGTAACCAGTTGCAGCAGTTGGTCAGTCACTTCAAGGTGTGAAAAACGGAGCGGAAAAAACCGGCAAAAAAAAGCCCCGAACCAGTCGGGGCTTCAGATCATCGGCTTTGCGGTTAGCTTTTACTCGGTCCGCAAGGGCCGTTTACGGCGTGTATCAGTGGAACTGTTCTTCTTCGGTGGAACCGGTCAGTGCGGTCACCGACGAAGTGCCGCCCTGGATCACGGTGGTCATGTCGTCGAAGTAGCCGGTGCCCACTTCCTGCTGGTGAGCCACGAAGGTGTAGCCCTTGGCGGCGTCAGCGAACTCTTGCTCTTGTAGCTTCACGTAGGCGGTCATGTCGTTGCGGGCGTAGTCGTGCGCCAGGTTGAACATGCTGTGCCACATGTTGTGAATGCCGGCCAGGGTGATGAACTGGTGCTTGTAGCCCATGGCGGACAGTTCGCGCTGGAACTTGGCGATGGTCGCGTCGTCCAGGTTTTTCTTCCAGTTGAAGGAAGGCGAGCAGTTGTACGACAGCAGTTGGTCCGGGTATTCCTTCTTGATCGCTTCGGCGAAGCGACGGGCTTCGTCCAGGTCCGGCTTGGCGGTTTCGCACCAGATCAGGTCGGCGTACGGCGCGTAGGCCAGGCCACGGGCGATGGCCTGGTCGAGACCGGCGCGCACCTTGTAGAAGCCTTCCTGGGTGCGGGTACCCGTCACGAACGGCTGGTCGTATGGGTCGCAGTCGGAGGTCAGCAGGTCAGCGGCGTTGGCATCGGTACGGGCCAGGATGATGGTCGGTACACCGGCAACGTCGGCAGCCAGGCGGGCAGCGGTCAGCTTCTGCACGGCTTCCTGAGTTGGAACCAGTACCTTGCCGCCCATGTGGCCGCATTTCTTCACCGAAGCCAGTTGGTCTTCGAAGTGAACGCCGGCGGCGCCTGCCTCGATCATGCTCTTCATCAGCTCGTACGCGTTCAGGACGCCACCGAAACCGGCTTCAGCGTCAGCCACGATCGGCGCGAAGTAGTCGATGTAGCCTTCGTCGCCCGGGTTCTTGCCGGCTTTCCACTGGATCTGGTCGGCGCGACGGAACGAGTTGTTGATGCGCTTGACCACGGTTGGAACCGAATCCACCGGGTACAGCGACTGGTCGGGGTACATCGACTCGGCGGAGTTGTTGTCCGCGGCTACTTGCCAGCCCGACAGGTAGATCGCCTGGATGCCGGCCTTGACTTGCTGCACAGCCTGGCCGCCGGTCAGGGCGCCCATGCAGTTGACGAAATCTTTCTCGGGACGGAAGGCTGGCTTGGCGCCCTGGGTCACCAGGTTCCAGAGCTTCTCGGCGCCCATCTTCGCAAAGGTGTGCTCAGGTTGAACCGAGCCACGCAGACGGACGACGTCAGCAGCGGAATAATTGCGCTTCACGCCTTTCCAGCGCGGGTTTTCAGCCCAGTCTTTTTCAAGGGCTGCAATTTGCTGTTCGCGTGTCAGTGCCATGGAGATAAACCTCGTCGCATAGGTCTTGGTGGAAAATTCCTGCTCCTGCCGACCAGGGGGTTGGCGTGCAAGTCGGTTCAGGCGGGGTGGCGACGGGATGAACGATGGGCTCGAGGGGAAAGTGAGCAGGTAGGGGCGAACTGCGGGCGCATTCGGGCGTCGTGGGCCTCCATACGAACTCAGAGTGATGCCGGGTTACCTAGTTACGCTTCCGTCCCTCGGGACAACTTCGTTCCAGTCGCAACCTCGTCAAACACACCTTGTGGGCGGTACAGACACGAATCGGCTCGCAGGGTAGTTGCAAGCGTCGACCCGAAGGCCCTTGCCAGGGCCCCTGATTAGCGGGAGCGAGGCCATCATGCCTTCGGTTTTTTGCCTCGTCAAACGTTTTGTAGTGCTTTTTTTGTGGCACTACATCTTTGGTCTAATACGACTCATCAGTCAGTTTTTGGTGCTTCAGTTCAGGGTGTCGACCTTGACCCGCAGAATCATGTCGTCGCGGCCCTGGGTCGAGTAGCTGCGGGTCAGGCCCTGTTTGTCGGCTTGAGTCTGGCGATTGACGCCGGCCAGGGTGATCCATTCGCCCAGGCGGCCGCTGACGGTTGTGTTGGTACTCTGAACGTTCACTACATCGGGACGTTCCTGGCTCATGCGGTCACGGTTGGTACTGATGCTGAGATGAACGGTCTCGCCGGTGACGCTCGCCGTGACATAAAAACCCTGGGTGACGTTGCGGTATTCGGTCTGGCTTTGCAGGCGGCCGTAGTTGTCGGTCTGGCTGCTGGTGAAGGGCACGCTCTGGCCGACCTGGATCAGCGCCGGCTGGCCTTCGCTGGCTTGCACCTGCTGCACGCCGCCGTCACGGCTGGCGGTGCTGCGGTTGATGATGCGGGTCTGGCTGGGCGCGGCACCGTTGATCGAGTAACCCTGGTCGCCCTGCAGGTTGTTTTCGTTGGTATCGACCGTAATCAGCAGGCGCTTGGGCGCGGTGTCCAACTGGGCCAGGAATTGCCGGAGTTCTTCGATCTTGCCGGGCTCGGCGTTGACGATCAGTTGGTTGCCGTAGGCGCTGACCTGGCCGTCCTTGCCGATGAAATTCTGCGCCACCGGCAGCAGGTCTGCGCTGGTGCGGTAGTTCAGCGGCACGACTTGCGTATCGGCCATGGCTGACAGGCTGCTACCAAGCAGCAGGAGGGTCAGCAGGGTGCGTAGAAGCATGTCCATTTCTCCGTGAGACAAAGGCCTGATATTGCCAGTTTGTCGGCCCCGGGTGGGGCAAGTTGAATGTTAGACGGCAAAACGCCCCGGCATCGGTGGATGGCGGGGCGTTTTGAGCTTGCATGATGCTTTTGTGGCGAGGGAGCTTGCTCCCGCTGGGTCGCGAAGCGAACCCCAAAAAGCAGGGGCCGCTGCGCAGCCCAGCGGGAGCAAGCTCCCTCGCCACAGGTTTCAGGCTGAGCGCCGCACCATGTCCACATGCGGAATCCCGGCTTCCAGGAACTCCTCGCTGACCACCGCAAACCCCAGTCGCTCATAGAACGGCGTGGCATGCACCTGGGCGCTGAGCATCTGTTGCTGGAGCCCACGTTTCTCGGCTTCGGCGATCACTGCATGCATCAGCGCATCGCCCACCTTCAGGCCGCGCCAGTCCTTGAGGACCGAGACACGGCCGATATGGCCGTCGGTCAACAGGCGGGCGGTGCCGATGGGAAAGTCGCCTTCAAACGCCAGAAAATGCACCGCGCTCTGGTCGTCGGCATCCCATTCCAGCTCAGGTGGAACGGACTGCTCGGCAATGAACACGGTCTCACGAATGCGCCGGATCTCGGCGTTATCCTTTTGCCAGGCTGCGACACGAACGTGAATTTTATTCATCGGCGAACCCCAGGCTGCCTTGCTTGACCAGTTCGCAGACCAGGCCGCGACCGTCTTCGTCGGCCAGCCACGGACCGAGGTTCTCGATGTGCAGGGCGTCGGCGGCGCAGATCATTTTCAGCAACTCGCGCAGCTTGCCCGGCAGGTAACGGCTCTGGCCGCTGGCGAACAGCAGCAGGTCGTCATCGACTTCCGACCAGGCCAGGCGCGCGCTCGGGTTGCGAATGATCACGGCACCTTGTTCCAGGCTGGCCAGCAGGTCGTCTTCTTCCAGTTCCGGGCCCACCACCAGTTCCGGGTAGCGCGGCTCGGTCATGAACTGGCCGAACCAGGTCAGCAGCAGGCGCTCGTCGCTCATGTGCTCGGCCAGCAAGCCCTTGAGGCGGTCGAGGGCGTCCTGCTGGATCTGGTGCGGGTCGGCTACAGGGCGCGCGTCGGCGTCGGTGTAGCGCTCTTCGTCCGGCAGGAACTGGCTGAGGAAGTCGGTGAAGTGGGTCAGGACTTCAGCGGCGCTCGGCGCACGGAAACCCACCGAGTAGGTCATGCAGTCGTCCACGGCCACGCCACAGTGCGCCAGGCGCGGCGGCAGGTAGAGCATGTCGCCCGGTTCCAGGGTCCACTCGTCAGTGGCTTCGAATTCAGCGAGGATGCGCAGGTCGGCGTGCTGCAGCAGCGGGCTTTCGGAGTCGCACATCTGGCCGATTTTCCAGTTGCGCTGGCCATGGCCCTGCAGCAGGAACACGTCGTAGTTATCGAAATGCGGGCCCACGCTGCCACCTGGGGCGGCGAAGCTGATCATCACATCGTCGATGCGCCAGCTCGGCAGGAAGCGGAAGTTCTCCAGCAGCTCGCTGACTTCCGGTACGAACTGATCGACGGCCTGTACCAGCAGGGTCCACTCGCGCTCTGGCAGCTTGCTGAATTCGTCTTCGGCGAACGGGCCGCGACGCAATTCCCAAGGGCGCTCGCCGTGTTCGATCACCAGGCGCGATTCGACTTCTTCTTCCAAGGCCAGACCGGCCAGTTCGTCGGCATCGATCGGGTTCTGGAAGTCAGGAATCGCCTGACGGATCAGCAGGGGCTTTTTCTGCCAGTAGTCACGCAGGAACTCCCGTGCCGTGATGCCGCCCAGAAGTTGCAGAGGAATATCAGGATTCATGTGTAACCTATTGAAAAAATATACTTTTCAGACGCGAATAAAAACGCCCGGCGCGGCCGGGCGTCTCAAAGGTACAGCCGTGTATCAGATGCGCTTGGCTTGTGCCGCCGCGTTGCCGATGTAGTTGGCCGGCGTCAGCTTCTTCAGCTCGGCGCGGGCCTCGGCAGGCATGTCCAGGCCATCGATGAAAGTCTGCAACGCTTCAGGGCTGATGCCCTTGCCACGGGTCAGTTCTTTCAGCTTTTCATACGGGTTTTCGATGTTATAGCGACGCATCACGGTCTGGATCGGCTCGGCCAGGACTTCCCAGCAGGCGTCCAGGTCAGCGGCGATCTTCTGCTCGTTCAGTTCCAGCTTGCTGATGCCCTTGAGGCTGGCTTCGTAGGCAATGACGCTGTGGGCAAAACCCACGCCCAGGTTGCGCAGCACGGTGGAGTCGGTCAGGTCGCGCTGCCAGCGGGAGATCGGCAGTTTGCTCGCCAGGTGCTGGAACAGCGCGTTGGCGATGCCCAGGTTGCCTTCGGAGTTTTCGAAGTCGATCGGGTTGACCTTGTGCGGCATGGTCGAGGAACCGATTTCGCCGGCGATGGTGCGCTGTTTGAAGTAACCCAGGGAGATGTAGCCCCAGATGTCACGGTCGAAGTCGATCAGGATGGTGTTGAAGCGCGCGATCGCATCGAACAGCTCGGCGATGTAGTCATGCGGTTCGATCTGGGTGGTGTAGGGGTTGAAGCTCAGGCCCAGCTCGTCTTCGATAAAGGCGCGGGCGTTGGCTTCCCAGTCGATGTCCGGGTAGGCCGACAGGTGGGCGTTGTAGTTGCCCACGGCGCCGTTGATCTTGCCCAGCAGCGGCACGGCGGCCACTTGGGCGATCTGGCGCTCCAGGCGGTAGACCACGTTCGCCAGCTCCTTGCCCAGGGTGGTCGGCGAAGCCGGTTGACCGTGGGTGCGCGACAGCATCGGCACGTCGGCGAAGCGGATCGCCAGCTCGCGGATGGCTTGGGCGGTCTGGCGCATCAGTGGCAGCATCACCTCATCGCGGCCTTCGCGCAGCATCAGGGCGTGGGACAGATTGTTGATGTCCTCGCTGGTGCAGGCGAAGTGGATGAACTCGCTGACATTGGCCAGTTCCGGCAGCTTGGCCGCCTGCTCCTTGAGCAGGTATTCGATGGCCTTGACGTCGTGGTTGGTGGTGCGCTCGATCTCTTTGACGCGCTCGGCGTGCTCAAGCACAAAGTTTTCTGCCAGGGTGTTGAGCACCGCGTTGGCTTCGGCGGAAAACGCCGGCACTTCGCTGATGGCAGGGTGGGCGGCCAGGCGCTGGAGCCAGCGCACTTCAACCAGGACGCGGGCACGGATCAGGCCGTACTCGCTGAAAATCGGGCGCAGGGCCTGGGTTTTGCCGGCGTAGCGGCCGTCAACAGGGGAAACCGCAGTGAGCGAAGAGAGCTGCATGGGGTGTTCTCGGACAGTCGGGCAACGAAATGGGGCGCGTATCATACATGAAAACAATCGCCGGTCCGTCGCCAACTGACCGGCGTATTACGCGTAACGAACTACAAAAACGGGTTGAGGCGACTTATTCGTTGCGCATCAACGGGTAAAGCTCTTTAAGCAATTTGCGCCGGCTGATCACCAGTTGCCAGCGATGGCCGCCCAACTGTCGCCACAGCCGTGCCGAACGAATCCCGGCCAGCAACAGGGCGCGGATCTTCGAGGCATTGCTCGGTTGCTGCAGGTTGCGCATGTCGCCATGCACCTGGATGCGCTGGCGCAAGGTGCTCAGGGTGTCCTGGTACAGCGCGCCGCAGGCCGCGACGACGTTTTCGTGGGACGGGCCGAAGTGCTCGACCTGGGACTGGATCTGCGGCAAGCGTTTGCCGATGGTTTCCAGCAGGTCGTCGCGCTTGGCCAGCTGGCGCTCAAGGCCCAGCATCGACAGGGCGTAGCGCAGCGGTTCGCGTTGCAGGGCGCTGGGATCGCGCTCCAGGGCACCGATCAGCGCACGATAGCCTTCGCGCAGGTTCAGGTCATCGCCGCCGTAGACTTCGAGGGTGTCCTTGGGGTCGCGAACCAGCAGGCTGCCGAGCATGCAGGCCACGCCCGCTTCGCTGGCCTGGCCGGTCTTGGCGATCCTGTCCACCAGCACGGCGGCGAGAAATACGCCGCCCAATGCTGTCAGTTGTTCCTGGATGGGGGTCATGCCTTGCTGCTCCAAGGCTCTGCGACTTCGATCACGCCGCCGCCCAGGCAGATTTCGCCGTCATAGAACACCACGGACTGGCCGGGCGTGACCGCCCGCTGCGGGTCATCGAAGGTGGCGCGGTAGCCCGTGGCGGTTTTTTCCAGGGTGCAGGGCTGGTCGCTCTGGCGGTAGCGAACCTTGGCCGTCAGGCGACGCGGTTCGCTGAGGTCGATCGGGTTGACCCAGTAGATGTCGGAGGCGAGCAGGGCGCGGGAAAACAACCATGGATGGTCGTTGCCCTGGCCGACGATCAGCTCGTTGTGCTCCAGGTCCTTGACCAGCACGTACCACGGCTCTTCCCCGGCGTCTTTCAGCCCGCCGATGCCCAGGCCCTGGCGCTGGCCGATGGTGTGGTACATCAGGCCATGGTGACGGCCGATGACTTCGCCTTCGGTCGTCTTGATCTCGCCCGGCTGGGCCGGCAGGTATTGCTTGAGGAAGTCGCTGAAACGCCGCTCACCAATAAAGCAGATCCCGGTGGAGTCTTTTTTCTTGGCGGTGGCGAGCTGGTGTTTTTCGGCGATCGCACGCACTTCGGGCTTTTCCAGTTCGCCTACCGGGAACAGGGTCTTGGCGATCTGCTCGCCGCCGACGGCATGCAGGAAGTAGCTCTGGTCCTTGTTCGGGTCCAGGCCCTTGAGCAGTTCGGTGCGGCCGTCGATGTCGCGGCGGCGCACGTAGTGGCCGGTGGCGATCAGGTCGGCGCCGAGCATCATGGCGTAGTCGAGGAACGCCTTGAACTTGATTTCGCGGTTGCAGAGGATGTCCGGGTTCGGCGTGCGGCCGGCCTTGTATTCGGCCAGGAAGTGCTCGAAGACGTTGTCCCAGTACTCGGCGGCGAAGTTGGCAGTGTGCAGCTTGATGCCGATCTTGTCGCACACGGCCTGGGCGTCCGCCAGGTCATCCATGGCGGTGCAGTATTCGGTTCCGTCGTCTTCTTCCCAGTTCTTCATGAACAGGCCTTCCACCTCATAACCCTGCTCGATCAGCAGTAGGGCGGAAACGGAAGAGTCCACGCCGCCGGACATGCCGACAATGACGCGCTGCTTGGATGTGTCAGAAGGAGCTGGATCACGCATAGGAATTCAATGAGTGTCTTGAAAAAGGACGCGATTCTATCAGGCCCGGGCGCGCAAGGCTAAAGAGAAGGACGGATCAGCGTCAGACTGTGGCGGTGGCCGGCCAGATAATCGTCGATGCAGCGGATGATCAGCTCGCTGCGCCAGTGCTCGCGCTGCTCGAGCAGTTCGTCGCGGGTCAGCCATTTGGCGCCGAGGATGCCGTCGTCCAGTTGATACTCGGGATGGTGTTTCAAGGCTTTGGCGGCGAAACAGACGCGCTGGTAGGTCACGCCGTTGCTGGGGGCGGTGTACAGGTAAATGCCGGTGACGCTGGTGGGTTCGACGTCCCAGCCGGTTTCTTCCAGGGTTTCGCGTACGGCGGCTTCGATCAGGGTTTCGTTGGGGTCCAGGTGGCCGGCGGGCTGGTTGAGTACCGTGCGTCCGGCCTTGGATTCTTCCACCATCAGGAAGCGGCCGTTGTCTTCGACGATGGTGGCGACGGTGATGTGGGGTTGCCAGTTCATAAGGTTCCTTCATTGCTCAGATTGGGGGGGATCGAGTACATATCCGTTTTTGTAGTAACGGCCGCTTAGGGTTCCGCCCTGACGGCGGGTCACTTTCGAAAAGCCCGGAAGCCGGCCCAGTCGAAAGTAACCAAAGCGCTTTTGCCCCACCATTCGGTGCCTCGCTTGGGCTCGGCATGCCCTCACTCCGGCATTGCTCCGTGGGCCGCCGCGAAGGGCCATCCATGGCCCAGCGCGGCTATCCCGGCATCCATGCCGGGATGCCCACTGCGCAATGCCTGCGTTCGGCCATCGTGGTTAAGGGGGCGCCCCAGATCAACGTCCACCGCGAGGCGGCCTAGTAGCCGACCTGGTTCTCCCGGTCGTACACCCATCAGATCTGTAGGAGCAAAGCTTGCTCGCGAGGCGGCCTAACAGCCGACCTGATTCTCCCGGTCGTACACCCGTCAGATCTGTGGGAGCAAAGCTTGCTCGCGAGGCGGCCTAACGGCCGGCCTGTTTCTGCCGGTTGTACTTCAATCCAACTGTGGGAGCGAGCTTGCTCGCGATAGCGGTGTGTCAGTCAATATTTGAATTGAATGATGAATTGCAATCGCGAGCAAGCTCGCTCCCACAGGGGTGGGTTCTAGATGCCAGAAACACAAACCCCGGCACAAGGCCGGGGTTTGTGGTGCTTCCTTACAACCTTACACCAGCGCAGCAATCGCCGCGTTGAAGGTGTTGCTCGGGCGCATGGCCTTGCTGGTCAGTTCCGGGTTGGCGAAGTAGTAACCGCCGATGTCCACGGGCTTGCCTTGCACGGCATTGAGCTCGGCAACGATTTTTTCTTCGTTGTCGGTCAATGTCTTGGCCAGGGAAGCGAACTGAGCCTTGAGGGCTGCGTCGTCGTCCTGGGCGGCCAGTGCCTGGGCCCAGAACAGGGTCAGGTAGAAGTGGCTGCCGCGGTTGTCGATGCCGCCGACCTTGCGCGAAGGCGACTTGTTGCGGTCCAGGAACTCACCGGTAGCCTGGTCCAGGGTCTTGGCCAGCACCAGTGCTTTGGGGTTGTTGTAGGTCACGCCCAGGTGCTCGAGGGACGCGGCCAGGGCCAGGAACTCGCCCAGGGAATCCCAGCGCAGGAAGTTCTCTTCCAGCAACTGCTGCACATGCTTGGGTGCCGAGCCGCCAGCGCCGGTTTCGAACAGGCCACCGCCGTTCATCAGCGGCACGATCGACAGCATCTTGGCGCTGGTGCCCAGTTCCATGATCGGGAACAGGTCGGTCAGGTAGTCGCGCAGTACGTTGCCGGTCACCGAGATGGTGTCCTTGCCTTCGCGGGTGCGGGCCAGGGTGAACTTCATCGCGTCGACCGGCGACATGATGCGGATGTCCAGGCCGGCAGTCTCGTAGTCCTTCAGGTAAGTCTGGACCTTCTCGATCACGACGCCGTCATGGGCGCGCATCGGGTCCAGCCAGAAGATCGCCGGGGTGCTGCTGGCGCGGGCGCGGTTGACGGCCAGTTTGACCCAGTCCTGGATCGGCGCGTCCTTGGTCTGGCACATGCGGAAGATGTCGCCAGCTTCGACGCTCTGCTCCAGCAGGGTGCGACCGTTGTTGTCCGAAACACGGACCACGCCGTCGACCTTGATCTGGAAGGTCTTGTCGTGGGAGCCGTACTCTTCGGCTTTCTTGGCCATCAGGCCAACGTTCGGCACGCTGCCCATGGTGGTTGGGTCGAAGGCGCCGTGTTGTTTGCAGTCTTCGATCACCGCCTGGTAGATGGTGGCGTAGCAGCGATCCGGGATCACGGCCTTGGTGTCGTGCAGTTGGCCGTCGGTGCCCCACATCTTGCCGGAGTCACGGATCATGGCCGGCATCGAGGCGTCGACGATGACGTCGCTCGGCACGTGCAGGTTGGTGATGCCTTTGTCGGAGTTGACCATCGCCAGGGATGGGCGTGCCGCGTAGACCGCCTGGATGTCAGCTTCGATCTGCGCCTGCTGCTCGGCCGGCAGGGCCTTGATGCGGGCGTACAGGTCGCCGATGCCGTTGTTCAGGTTGAAGCCGATCTGCTCCAGCACTTGGGCGTGCTTGGCCAGGGCGTCTTTATAGAACTCGGCAACGATCTGGCCGAACATGATCGGGTCGGAGACCTTCATCATGGTGGCTTTGAGGTGAACCGACAGCAGGACGCCTTTTTGCTTGGCGTCTTCGATTTCAGCGGCGATGAAGTCGCGCAGGGCGTTTTTGCTCATCACGGCGCAGTCGAGGATCTCACCGGCTTGTACGGTGGTTTTTTCCTTCAGGACAGTGGCAGTGCCGTCCTGGGCGATCAGCTCGATTTTCACGCTGCCGGCGGCGTCGATCAGGGCGGCTTTTTCGCTGCCGTAGAAATCGCCGGTGCTCATGTGGGCTACATGGGACTTGGAGTCGGCTGCCCAGGCGCCCATTTTGTGCGGGTGCTTGCGGGCGTAGTTCTTGACCGACAGTGGTGCGCGACGGTCGGAGTTGCCTTCGCGCAGGACCGGGTTCACGGCGCTGCCCTTGATCTTGTCGTAGCGGGCGCGAGCGTCTTTCTCTGCGTCGCTGCTCACGGTTTCCGGGTAGTCCGGCAGCGCATAGCCCTGGGCCTGCAATTCCTTGATCGCGGCCTGCAGTTGCGGCACCGAGGCGCTGATGTTCGGCAGCTTGATGATGTTGGCTTCAGGCGTAACGGCCAGGTCGCCCAGTTCGGCGAGGTGGTCGGCTACGGCTTTGTCACCCAGTTGCTCGGGGAAGCTGGCCAGGATGCGCCCTGCGAGGGAGATATCGCGGGTTTCCACGGCGATATCGGCCGAAGCGGTAAAGGCTTCGACGATCGGCAGCAGCGAATAGGTGGCGAGGGCGGGCGCTTCGTCGGTGAAGGTATAGATGATCTTCGAGCGGGTGGGCATATTCGGATTAACTCTCTTCTTTGCTAAAGCATGCGCAGAAACTCGAGGGGCGCCGGGTAAGCGCGTTCGTTCAAAGTCATCCGTGAACCGAATGTCGAGGTTTCTTCGCGGTGATGTTGGGTGCATCAGTCGAGCGTCAAGCGGTTGGGCCGCGGTAACGGTCCGGCTTTTAAACTGGCGGAAAGTCCTGTGATAGAGCGCTCAGCCAGCGTGACCCTGTGGTCAGCGGCGGCATTATACATAGGTAGCTGGCAATCTGCCGATGGTTCATAGACTTCCGTACACGTCCATTGGTCTAAACGTCGCAGTACCCAAGGAGCGGACTATGCTCATGTTTGGCGCTTTTCCCTTGGTTTTCAGGGTTGTACACCGTGAACTGCAACCCTTTACCCCGGATGAGCCTAACGTAGGGTTTGCGCGCCGATTCAACTGGGGTACGCTCGAACGCAGCCAGATGTTCAATCCAAGCAATGGAGTTCAGCATGGGGTATCAAAAGATTCAGGTTCCAGCCGTCGGTGACAAAATCACCGTCAATGCAGACCATTCTCTTAATGTTCCCGACAACCCGATCATCCCCTTCATCGAAGGCGACGGCATTGGCGTCGATATCAGTCCGGTCATGATCAAGGTTGTGGACGCTGCGGTTCAGAAGGCCTATGGCGGCAAGCGCAAGATTTCCTGGATGGAAGTCTATGCCGGTGAGAAAGCGACTCAAGTCTACGACCAGGACACCTGGCTGCCCCAGGAAACCCTGGACGCGGTCAAGGATTACGTGGTTTCCATCAAGGGCCCGCTGACCACGCCGGTGGGCGGTGGTATCCGTTCGCTGAACGTGGCCCTGCGCCAGCAGCTCGACCTGTACGTGTGCCTGCGTCCGGTGCGCTGGTTCGAAGGCGTGCCAAGCCCGGTCAAGAAGCCTGGCGACGTGGACATGACGATCTTTCGCGAGAACTCCGAGGACATCTACGCTGGCATCGAGTGGAAAGCCGGTTCGGCTGAAGCCACCAAGGTCATCAAGTTCCTGAAAGAAGAAATGGGTGTGACCAAGATCCGTTTCGACGAGGACTGCGGCATCGGCGTCAAGCCGGTTTCCAAGCAGGGCACCAAGCGCCTGGCTCGCAAAGCCTTGCAATATGTTGTCGACAACGACCGCGAGTCGCTGACCATCGTGCATAAAGGCAACATCATGAAGTTCACCGAAGGTGCCTTCAAGGAATGGGCCTACGAAGTGGCGGCCGAGGAGTTCGGCGCGACCCTGCTCGACGGCGGGCCGTGGATGCAGTTCAAGAACCCGAGGACCGGCAAGAACGTCATCGTCAAGGACGCCATCGCCGATGCGATGTTGCAGCAGATCCTGCTGCGTCCGGCTGAATATGACGTGATCGCCACCCTGAACCTGAACGGTGACTACCTGTCCGACGCCCTGGCGGCGGAAGTGGGCGGTATCGGTATTGCGCCGGGCGCCAACCTGTCCGACACCGTGGCAATGTTCGAAGCCACCCACGGTACCGCGCCCAAGTATGCCGGCAAGGACCAGGTCAACCCGGGCTCGCTGATCCTCTCGGCGGAAATGATGCTGCGTCACATGGGTTGGACCGAAGCGGCCGACCTGATCATCAAGGGCACCAACGGCGCGATTTCGGCCAAGACCGTGACCTATGACTTCGAACGCCTGATGGAGGGTGCCAAGCTGGTGTCGTCCTCGGGCTTCGGTGATGCCCTGATCTCGCACATGTAAGCGAATCGGCGCTCAGCGCGAATGCCCGGCTCGAGTGATCGAGTCGGGCATTTTCATTTGTCCGGTGCGGCGGCCGGTCAATGAGTCTCGGTGACCCTGACATTGACAGGGGCGGGCACATCTTCGGCGGTGACAAGCCTGATGTTGACCGCGTGCAGGCCCTTGGGTCCCTGGATGACGTCGAACGTTACAGGTTGTCCGGCCTTCAGGGTTTTATAGCCTTCCATGTTGATGGCCGAGTAATGGGCGAAAAGGTCTTCATCGTCCCTGCCGGCTGCGATAATGAAACCGTAGCCCTTGGCATTGTTGAACCATTTCACCTTGCCATTCATCTTGACGACCGACATAAGCCATTTCCCTCTGCAACGCACTCCATCACTGGAGTATCATCCAGTCCATCCGCAGGCTAATCTTGAAGTAAGGATAGATTCCACGGACCTTTTTAACCCACGATGGGCTCTATTGGTTGTAACACCGTTTTGCCGATAGTCAAGGTGGCCGGGTGGTCGTGGTTGAAATCGCCCACAAGCGCCCCCATCACTGTATTCGCCAACTAAACGAACCTTTCTTTCCATGCATGCAGTCAGCCAGATTCGACTAACATTCAATCAGGATCGCCCGGATCTACACGACGACGATTCCGCAGGCATTGCTGTTCAGGAAGCAAAGCCTGCATTACAGGCGCCACCGATGTACAAGGTGGTTTTGTTCAACGATGACTACACACCGATGGATTTCGTCGTCGAAGTGCTCGAGGTGTTTTTTAACCTGAATCGGGAGCTGGCGACCAAGGTCATGCTGGCCGTCCATACAGAGGGACGGGCAGTATGTGGAGTGTTTACCCGCGACATCGCCGAGACTAAGGCCATGCAGGTCAACCAGTACGCCCGGGAAAGCCAGCATCCGCTACTCTGTGAAATCGAGAAGGACGGTTAACGCCGACCACTTGGGTATGAGGTGAAGCTATGTTAAACCGCGAGCTCGAAGTCACCCTCAATCTTGCCTTCAAGGAGGCTCGTTCGAAGCGTCATGAATTCATGACCGTCGAACACCTGCTGCTGGCCCTATTGGATAACGAGGCTGCCGCCACCGTTTTGCGTGCCTGCGGCGCGAACCTCGACAAACTCAAGCATGATCTGCAGGAGTTCATCGACTCCACCACGCCACTGATCCCCGTCCATGACGAGGATCGCGAAACCCAGCCAACCCTGGGCTTCCAGCGTGTCCTGCAGCGTGCTGTCTTCCATGTGCAGAGCTCGGGCAAACGTGAAGTCACCGGCGCCAACGTGCTGGTTGCCATCTTCAGCGAGCAGGAAAGCCAGGCGGTGTTCCTGCTCAAGCAGCAGAGCGTTGCGCGTATCGATGTCGTCAACTACATCGCCCATGGCATTTCCAAGGTGCCGGGGCATGGCGATCATTCCGAGGGTGAGCAGGATATGCAGGACGACGAGGGCGGTGAGTCTTCTTCTTCAGGCAACCCATTGGATGCCTATGCCAGCAACCTGAACGAACTGGCACGCCAGGGCCGCATTGACCCACTGGTCGGGCGCGAAGCGGAAGTCGAGCGTGTTGCCCAGATCCTGGCTCGGCGTCGCAAGAACAACCCATTGCTGGTGGGCGAGGCGGGTGTGGGCAAGACCGCAATCGCCGAAGGCCTGGCCAAGCGCATCGTCGACAACCAGGTGCCGGACCTGCTGGCCAACAGCGTGGTGTATTCCCTCGACCTGGGTGCCTTGCTGGCCGGTACCAAGTACCGCGGCGATTTCGAGAAACGCTTCAAGGCGTTGCTCGGCGAGTTGAAAAAACGTCCGCAAGCGATCCTGTTCATCGACGAAATCCACACCATTATTGGTGCTGGTGCAGCGTCGGGCGGGGTCATGGATGCGTCGAACCTGCTCAAGCCGTTGCTGTCGTCGGGTGATATCCGTTGCATCGGCTCGACCACGTTCCAGGAATTCCGCGGGATCTTCGAGAAAGACCGTGCCTTGGCCCGGCGTTTCCAGAAGGTCGATGTGTCGGAGCCTTCGGTGGAAGACACCATTGGTATCCTGCGCGGCCTGAAAGGGCGTTTCGAGCTGCACCACAACATCGAATACAGCGATGAAGCCCTGCGCGCGGCGGCTGAGCTGGCCTCGCGTTACATCAACGACCGGCACATGCCGGACAAGGCCATCGACGTCATCGACGAAGCGGGTGCCTACCAGCGCCTGCAACCGGTGGAGAAACGCGTCAAGCGCATCGAAGTCCCTCAGGTCGAGGACATCGTGGCGAAAATCGCGCGGATTCCGCCTAAACACGTCACCAGTTCCGATAAGGAGTTGCTGCGTAACCTGGAGCGTGACCTGAAGCTGACGGTGTTCGGCCAGGATGCGGCCATCGACTCGCTGTCGACCGCCATCAAGCTGTCCCGCGCCGGTCTCAAATCGCCGGACAAACCGGTGGGTTCGTTCCTGTTCGCCGGTCCGACCGGTGTCGGCAAGACCGAGGCCGCACGGCAGTTGGCCAAGGCGATGGGCATCGAGCTGGTTCGCTTCGACATGTCCGAGTACATGGAGCGCCACACCGTGTCGCGTCTGATCGGTGCGCCTCCAGGCTATGTCGGTTTCGACCAGGGCGGCCTGCTGACCGAAGCCATCACCAAGCAGCCACACTGCGTATTGTTGCTCGACGAAATCGAGAAGGCGCATCCGGAAGTCTTCAACTTGCTCCTGCAGGTCATGGACCACGGTACGCTCACCGATAACAACGGACGCAAGGCGGACTTCCGCAACGTGATCATCATCATGACCACGAACGCCGGTGCCGAAACCGCGGCTCGCGCTTCGATCGGTTTCACCCATCAGGACCACTCGTCCGATGCGATGGAAGTGATCAAGAAGAGCTTCACGCCTGAATTCCGCAACCGCCTGGACACCATTATCCAGTTTGGTCGCCTCAGCCATGAAGTCATCAAGAGCGTGGTGGACAAGTTCCTCACCGAACTTCAGGCGCAGCTCGAAGACAAGCGTGTATTGCTGGAAGTCACCGATGCGGCCCGCAGTTGGCTGGCAGAGGGTGGTTACGATGTGACGATGGGTGCGCGGCCGATGGCTCGCTTGATCCAGGACAAGATCAAGCGTCCGCTGGCCGAGGAAATCCTCTTTGGCGAACTGGCCGAACATGGCGGTGTGGTTCACATCGACATCAAGGACGGCGAACTGACCTTCGACTTCGAAACCACGGCCGAAATGGCCTGACCGTTAGTCGCAACACAGCAAAAGGCGCCGAAAGGCGCCTTTTTGCTATTCCATGCCCACACCATGCCCTGTTGTGGGCATGGCAAGATTATGTTTCACCGCCAATCCCTTGTGGGAGCGAGCTTGCTCGCGATGGTGTCGGCCCATTCGGCATCGATGCGTACTGACCCACCGCTATCGCGAGCAAGCTCGCTCCCACAGTTGTCTTGGGTAAGGCACAAGATTGAGTCTCACCGCTAGTTCCCTGTGGGAGCCAAGCTTGCTCGCGATGGCAGTGGCCCATTTGGCACTTATGCAAACTGACCCACCGCTATCGCGAGCAAGCTTGGCTCCCACAAACAAAAACGCCCGGCATCAGCCGGGCGTTTTGTATTGACTTGTTAGCGAGCGCGGTAAGTGATGCGCCCTTTGCTCAAGTCATAGGGCGTCAGCTCGACGCGCACTTTGTCACCGGTAAGAATACGAATGTAGTTCTTGCGCATCTTGCCGGAGATATGCGCGGTTACGACGTGCCCATTTTCCAACTCCACACGAAACATGGTGTTGGGCAGGGTGTCGACGACAGTGCCTTCCATTTCGAAGCTGTCTTCTTTCGACATGCAGTAAAGCCCTCGGTATCCAGTGAATGGCCCGGTGCAACTGCGCCAGGCAAAAGCGGCGTGCATTGTGCCCGAAAAAGGGGGTTCAAGCCAAGGGGTTCTAGCTTTTAAGCCGAAGGGGTCTAACTCAGGACAACCCACCGCTGGTTAATCAGCAGTTCAA
Organism: Pseudomonas sp. Lb2C2; assembly: GCF_052112205.1. Lineage (NCBI taxonomy): Bacteria > Pseudomonadati > Pseudomonadota > Gammaproteobacteria > Pseudomonadales > Pseudomonadaceae > Pseudomonas > Pseudomonas sp. Lb2C2. Next base: position 642,237 of record NZ_JAUTYW010000004.1, read on the forward strand.
TGGGGCGATATTGGGTCTTGTAGTTCATTTTCTTGCAGTTCTTGATCCAGTAGCCCAGGTACACCGCTTCCAGTCCCAGGCGCCGGGCTTCGTTGATTTGCCAGAGGATGGCAAAGCGCCCCAGGCTGCGCCGTTCTTCGTCCGGCTCGTAGAAGGTGTACACCGCCGACAGCCCATTGGGCAGCAGGTCCGTGACGGCGATGGCGACCAGGCGTCCGTCCAGGCGGAACTCGTAGAAGCGAGAAAACGGCAGGTCACGCACCAGGAAGGTCGAGAACTGATCCCGACTGGGCGGGTACATGTCGCCATCGGCATGGCGTTGTTCGATGTAGCGCTGGTACAGGTCGAAATATTCTTCGGTGAACTGCGGCTTGGCCGGACGGACCTGCAGGTCGGCGTTGCGCTTGAAAATGCGTTTCTGCTGGCGATTGGGCAAAAATTGCGCCACGGGGATGCGCGCCGGGACGCAGGCGTTGCAGTGCTGGCAATGGGGCCGGTAGAGGTGATCGCCGCTGCGACGAAAGCCCATTTCCGACAGGTCTGCGTAGACATGCACATCCATGGGCTGGCTAGGGTCGAGGAACAGCGTCGTGGCCTGCTCCTCCGGCAGGTAACTGCAAGAGTGGGGCTGAGTGGCATAGAACTTCAAACGCGCCAACTCGGTCATGATCGACCCTCGGGATAAGCTTTGAATTTAATTGTAAGCCAGGAGCGCGAATGTCGCTCAGCAAACCCATGTCGCATGGTTGGGTTGGTCCAGATGCGCCTTTAGATAACCAGCAAACTCACTGCGTGGGATCGACCGTGCGCCGAGGCTGTGCAGGTGTTCGGTGGGCATCTGGCAGTCGATCAGCACGAAACCTGCGGCCTTGAGGTGTTGGACCAGCCTCGCGAAGCCGAATTTCGACGCATTGTCGGCCCGGCTGAACATGGACTCGCCAAAAAACAGCTGGCCCATGGCCAAGCCATACAGGCCGCCCACCAACGCCCCTTGGTCCCACACTTCCACCGAGTGGGCGAAACCGCGTCGGTGCAGTTCCAGATAAGCGGTTTGCATGGCGTCGGTGATCCAGGTGCCCTCGGCATAGTCCCGCGGCGCGGCGCAGGCCTGGATGACCGCCGCAAAATCCCGATCGAACGTGACTTCATAGCGCTGCTTGCGCAGCAGTTTGCCCAGGCTGCGGGATATGTGCAGTTCGTCGGGAAACAGCACCGTGCGCGGGTCCGGCGACCACCAGAGGATCGGCTGCCCTTCGGAAAACCATGGGAAGCAACCATGGCGATAGGCCTGGATCAGCCTGTCGGCGGATAGATCGCCACCGGCGGCCAATAACCCATTGGGGTCGCGCATGGCTTTTGCCAGTGGCGGGAACTCGAAGCTGTTACGTTGTAACCAGGTCAGCATGGGTATCCGGTTTAGTAGAAGGGGAGGGCGGCAGGTGGCGGGCTTCGCCCATCGGCGAGCGCCCGCCTGGAAGGTTAACCGTCAAACGGCAGGGATGTCATCGAGATACTTCTCTGCGTCGAGTGCGGCCATGCATCCGGCGCCGGCGGAGGTAATCGCCTGGCGATAGACGTGGTCGGCCACATCGCCGGCGGCGAACACGCCTTCGATATCGGTCGCGGTGGCGTTGCCTTCGCTGCCGCCACGCACGAGCAGGTAGCCGTCACGCATCTTCAACTGGCCCTGGAACAGTTCGGTATTGGGTTTATGGCCGATGGCAATGAACACGCCGGCCAGGGACAGGGTGCTGGTTTCGCCGGTCTCACTGTGGCGCAGGCGCGCGCCAGTCACGCCGCTGGCGTCGCCCAGGACTTCATCCAGGTTCTGGTTCCAGTGCAGCTTGATATTGCCGCTGGCGGCCTTTTCGAAGAGTTTGTCCTGCAGGATCTTCTCTGAACGCAGCTTGTCGCGACGGTGGATCAGGTGCACTTCCCTGGCGATGTTCGACAGGTACAGGGCCTCCTCGACTGCGGTATTGCCGCCGCCGACCACGGCCACCACCTGGTTGCGATAGAAAAAGCCATCGCAGGTCGCACACGCCGAAACCCCTTTGCCGGCGAAGCTTTCTTCCGACGGCAGCCCCAGGTATTGGGCCGAGGCACCGGTGGCAATGATCAGCGCATCACAGGTGTAGGTGCCGCTGTCGCCGATCAATTCGAATGGGCGCTGTTGCAACTTGGCGGTGTGGACATGGTCGTAGACGATCTGCGTGTCGAAGCGCTCGGCGTGCCGTTGCATGCGTTCCATCAGTACTGGGCCCGTCAGGCCTTCGACATCGCCGGGCCAGTTGTCGACTTCCACCGTGGTGGTGAGCTGGCCACCGGCCTGCAGGCCGGTAATGACAACGGGTTTGAGGTTGGCGCGGGCAGCATAGACGGCCGCGCTGTACCCCGCAGGGCCGGAACCGAGAATGATCAGGCGTGAATGCTTCACTTCGCTCATAAAAAACACCTCATAAGCCTTTGTCACAAAAGAGAATGCATGGTCCAATTGGCGCGTGTACACCCTGTATCCGGCTATGCTGTCAGGCAATGCCTTGGCGCGGACAAACCCGTACAATGCTTGAGTTTTGAACGCAGGATGGGCTAAAGATCAAAATCTTCGGCAACACCTGCGGTTTTCTGGATGCACCTCACAGTGGTAAAAGTAGTACCGGTTGTGCACATTCACTTTTTTACCTGCTCGTCATGGGCAGTTTTTTATAGTCATTCAACAGATGGACGCGCCGTTGGCGCAGGAAAAGAAGCGTTTTGAAGAAATCCACCGCAGCACCCAAACCAGTCGTTCCGCTCTGGCGCCAGCAATTGCACTACCGGCTCAAGGAAGGTGCGTTGATCGCCATCGGTGCCCTGTGCCTGTTCCTGATGATGGCCCTGCTGACCTACGGCAAGGACGATCCGGGCTGGAGCCATAACAGCAAGATCGACGACGTGCAGAATTTCGGCGGTCCGGCCGGTTCCTACAGCGCCGACATCCTGTTCATGGTGCTGGGCTATTTCGCCTACATCTTCCCGCTGCTGCTGGCGATCAAGGCCTACCAGATCTTCCGCCAGCGCCACGAGCCGTGGCAGTGGAGTGGCTGGCTGTTCTCCTGGCGCCTGATCGGCCTGGTGTTCCTGGTGTTGTCGGGGGCCGCGCTGGCCCATATCCATTTCCACGTGCCCACCGGCTTGCCGGCCGGGGCGGGCGGGGCGCTGGGGGAAAGCCTCGGCGACCTGGCCCGGAACGCCTTGAACATCCAGGGCAGCACGCTGCTGTTCATCGCCCTGTTCCTGTTCGGCCTGACGGTATTCACCGACCTGTCCTGGTTCAAGGTCATGGACGTCACCGGCAAGATCACCCTCGACCTGATCGAACTGATCCAGGGCGCCATGAACCGCTGGTGGGCGGCGCGTACCGAGCGCAAGCAACTGGTGGCGCAACTGCGTGAAGTCGACGACCGGGTCCACGACGTGGTGGCCCCGACGACGCCGGACAAGCGCGAGCAGGCCAAGGTCAAGGAGCGCCTGATCGAGCGTGAGCAGGCGTTGAGCAAGCACATGTCCGAGCGCGAGAAGCAGGTGCCGCCGGTCATCACCATGGCCCCGGCCAAGCCGCCGGAGCAGAGCAAGCGCGTGCAGAAAGAGAAACAGGCGCCGCTGTTCGTCGACAGTGCGGTGGAAGGCACCTTGCCGCCGATCTCGATCCTGGACCCGGCCGAGAAGAAACAGCTCAACTATTCCCCCGAATCCCTGGCGGCCGTCGGCCATCTGCTGGAGATCAAGCTCAAGGAGTTCGGTGTCGAGGTCTCGGTGGACTCGATTCACCCGGGCCCGGTGATCACCCGCTACGAAATCCAGCCGGCCGCCGGCGTGAAGGTCAGCCGCATCTCCAACCTCGCGAAGGACCTGGCGCGTTCCCTGGCCGTGACCAGCGTGCGGGTGGTGGAAGTGATTCCCGGCAAGACCACCGTGGGCATCGAGATTCCCAACGAAGACCGGCAGATCGTGCGCTTCTCCGAAGTGTTGTCGACGCCTGAGTATGACAACCACAAGTCGCCGGTCACCCTGGCCCTGGGCCACGACATCGGTGGCAAGCCGGTCATCACCGACCTGGCGAAAATGCCTCACCTGCTGGTGGCCGGTACCACCGGTTCCGGTAAATCGGTGGGCGTGAACGCGATGATCCTGTCGATTCTGTTCAAGTCCGGCCCGGAAGACGCCAAGCTGATCATGATCGACCCGAAAATGCTCGAGCTGTCGATCTACGAGGGCATCCCGCACCTGCTGTGCCCGGTGGTCACCGACATGAAGGACGCCGCCAACGCCTTGCGTTGGAGCGTCGCCGAGATGGAGCGTCGCTACAAGCTGATGGCGAAGATGGGCGTGCGCAACCTGTCGGGCTTCAACGCCAAGGTCAAGGAAGCCGAAGAAGCCGGTACGCCGTTGACTGACCCGTTGTATCACCGCGAAAGCATTCACGACGAAGCGCCGCTGCTGCACAAGCTGCCGACCATCGTGGTGGTGGTGGACGAATTCGCCGACATGATGATGATCGTCGGCAAGAAGGTCGAAGAGCTGATCGCCCGTATCGCCCAGAAGGCCCGTGCGGCCGGTATCCACCTGATCCTCGCCACACAGCGGCCGTCGGTGGACGTGATCACCGGCCTGATCAAGGCCAACATCCCGACCCGCATGGCGTTCCAGGTGTCGAGCAAGATCGACTCGCGGACCATCATCGACCAGGGCGGCGCCGAGCAACTGCTTGGCCACGGTGACATGCTCTACATGCCGCCGGGCACCAGCCTGCCGATTCGAGTGCATGGCGCGTTCGTCTCCGACGACGAAGTGCATCGCGTGGTGGAGGCCTGGAAACTGCGTGGCGCTCCTGAATACAACGACGACATCCTCAACGGTGTCGAAGAAGCCGGCAGCGGTTTCGAGGGCAGCAGTGGCGGCGGTGACGACGATGCTGAAACCGATGCGCTCTACGACGAAGCGGTGCAGTTCGTCCTGGAGAGCCGCCGGGCCTCGATTTCTGCCGTTCAGCGCAAGCTGAAGATTGGCTACAACCGCGCCGCCCGCATGATCGAAGCCATGGAAATGGCCGGGGTGGTGACGGCCATGAACACCAACGGCTCGCGTGAAGTACTGGCGCCGGGCCCGATGCGCGACTAACGACCCGGGCGGCCTGCTGACACGCCGCTCGACCCCCACGACTTCATGAGGACTCCCATGCGCCTGATTCGCATGTTGCTGTTGCCCGTACTGGCCTTGTCTACTTTGTCGGCCCACGCCGGCGAAAAGGACGTGGCTCGCCTGACCCAATTGCTGGGAGGCTCCCAGACCCTGACGGCGCGTTTCTCCCAGTTGACCCTCGATGGCAGTGGTACCCAGTTGCAGGAAACCGCTGGCGACATGGCGCTGCAGCGTCCAGGCCTGTTCTACTGGCACACCGATGCGCCAGCCGAGCAACTGATGGTCTCCGACGGCAAGAAAGTTTCCCTGTGGGACCCGGATCTGGAGCAGGTCACCATCAAGACCCTCGACCAGCGCCTGACCCAGACGCCGGCACTGCTGCTCTCCGGTGACATTTCCGAGATCAGCCAGAGCTTCGAGATCACCTCCAAGGAGGCCGGTGGCGTGATTGACTTCACCCTCAAGCCCAAGACCAAGGACAGCCTGTTCGACAGCCTGCGCCTGTCGTTCCGCAACGGCCTGGTCAACGACATGCAACTGATCGACAGTGTCGGCCAGCGCACCAATATCCTGTTCACCGGGGTCAAGGCCAACGAGCCGATCGCGGCATCCAAGTTCAAGTTCGACATCCCCAAGGGTGCGGACGTGATCCAGGAATAAACCCAAGACCCCCTGTGGGAAATGGCCTGTAGGAATGGTCTGTGGGAATTGGTCTGTGGGAGCAAGGCTTGCCCGCGATTGCAGCGCCTCGGTCTACCAGATACACCGAGGTGTCTGTATCGCGGGCAAGCCTTGCTCCCACAGGTCTGCTCCCACAGATCTGCTCTGCAGAGAGAATCGGCATCAGGACCCAGCGGAGGTTTTGTAGTAATCATGGACCTGTTTCGAAGCGCCCCGATTGCCCAGCCATTGGCCGCCCGCCTGCGCGCGACCAACCTGGATGAGTATGTCGGCCAGGAACATGTGCTCGCCCGTGGCAAGCCTCTGCGCGAGGCCTTGGAGCAGGGTGCGTTGCACTCGATGATCTTCTGGGGTCCGCCTGGCGTGGGCAAGACCACCCTGGCGCGACTGCTGGCGGAAGTCTCGGACGCGCATTTCGAAACGGTGTCGGCGGTGCTGGCCGGGGTCAAGGAGATCCGCCAGGCGGTGGAAGTGGCCAAGCAGCAGGCCGGGCAATACGGCAAGCGCACGATCCTGTTCGTCGACGAAGTCCACCGTTTCAACAAGTCCCAACAGGACGCGTTCCTGCCCTACGTCGAAGACGGCACGCTGATTTTCATCGGCGCGACCACCGAAAACCCCTCGTTCGAACTCAACAACGCCTTGCTGTCGCGAGCGCGGGTCTATGTGCTCAAGAGCCTTGACGAGATGGCGATGCGCAAGCTGGTGCATCGCGCGCTGACCGAGGAGCGCGGCCTGGGCAAGCGGCATTTGAGCCTCAGCGATGAAGGCTTCCAGATCCTGTTTTCAGCCGCCGATGGCGACGGCCGGCGCCTGCTCAACCTGCTGGAAAACGCCTCGGACCTGGCCGAAGACGACAGCGAGATTGGCGTCGAGCTGCTGCAAAGCCTGCTGGGCGATACCCGCCGGCGCTTCGACAAAGGTGGCGAGGCGTTCTACGACCAGATTTCGGCGCTGCACAAGTCCATCCGCGGTTCCAACCCCGACGCGGCCTTGTACTGGTTTGCGCGCATGATCGACGGCGGCTGCGATCCGCTGTACCTGGCGCGTCGGGTGGTGCGCATGGCCAGCGAAGACATCGGCAATGCCGACCCGCGGGCGCTGAGCCTGTGTCTGGCGGCCTGGGACGTGCAGGAGCGCCTCGGCAGCCCGGAAGGTGAGCTGGCCGTGGCCCAGGCGATCACCTACCTGGCGTGCGCGCCGAAGAGCAACGCCGTGTACATGGGCTTCAAGGCGGCGATGCGCAGCGCTACCGAGCACGGCTCGCTCGAGGTGCCGCTGCACCTGCGCAACGCGCCGACCAAGCTCATGAAGCAACTGGGCTACGGCGAGGAATACCGTTACGCCCACGATGAGCCGGACGCCTATGCCGCCGGTGAAGACTATTTTCCTGATGAGCTCGAACCCCAGCGGTTTTACCAGCCGGTCCCCCGTGGCCTTGAGCTGAAGATCGGCGAGAAACTCAACCACCTGGCGCAACTGGATCGCCTCAGCCCACGGCAGCGGAGAAAACCTTGATCCCTTTGATTCTTGCAGTCTCTGCCGGCGGTGTTGCCGGCACGTTGTTGCGCTTCGCCACTGGCAATTGGGTCAATGCAAATTGGCCCCGGCACTTCTATACCGCGACGCTGGCCGTTAATATCGTGGGCTGTCTGCTGATCGGCGTTCTATACGGTCTGTTTTTGATTCGCCCGGAAGTGCCCATCGAGGTGCGTGCCGGGCTGATGGTTGGCTTTCTCGGCGGCCTGACGACTTTTTCATCCTTTTCACTGGATACGGTGCGCCTGCTGGAAAGCGGGCAGGTGCCGCTGGCCCTGGGCTATGCGGCCATCAGCGTATTCGGCGGGCTGCTCGCGACCTGGGCTGGCCTGTCCTTGACCAAACTTTGATAACGAGAGACCGACATGCTCGATTCCAAACTGTTACGTAGCAACCTTCAGGACGTAGCGGACCGCCTGGCTTCCCGTGGCTTTGCCCTGGACGTCGCGCGCATCGAAGCGCTGGAAGAACAGCGCAAGACCGTCCAGACCCGCACCGAAGCCCTGCAGGCTGAACGTAACGCGCGCTCCAAGTCCATCGGCCAGGCCAAGCAGCGCGGTGAAGACATCGCGCCGTTGATGGCCGATGTCGAGCGCATGGCGGGCGAATTGAGCGCTGGCAAGGTCGAGCTGGACGCGATCCAGACCGAGCTGGATTCGATCCTGCTGGGCATCCCGAACCTGCCTCACGAATCGGTACCGGTCGGTGAAGACGAAGAGGGCAACGTCGAAGTGCGCCGTTGGGGCACGCCGAAAGCCTTCGATTTCCCGGTGCAGGACCACGTGGCCCTGGGCGAGAAATTCGGCTGGCTGGACTTCGAAACCGCCGCCAAGCTGTCGGGCGCTCGTTTTGCCTTGCTGCGCGGGCCGATTGCCCGTCTGCACCGGGCCCTGGCGCAGTTCATGATCAACCTGCACGTCACCGAGCATGGCTACGAAGAGGCCTACACGCCTTACCTGGTCCAGGCGCCGGCGCTGCAAGGCACCGGTCAGTTACCGAAGTTCGAGGAAGACCTGTTCAAGATCAGCCGCGAAGGCGAGGCTGACCTGTACCTGATCCCGACCGCCGAAGTGTCGCTGACCAACATCGTGGCCGGCGAAATCGTCGACGCCAAGCAACTGCCGATCAAGTTCGTCGCCCACACGCCGTGCTTCCGCAGTGAAGCCGGGGCGTCGGGTCGTGACACCCGCGGCATGATCCGCCAGCACCAGTTCGACAAGGTCGAGATGGTCCAGATTGTCGAGCCGTCGAAATCCATGGAAGCGCTGGAAAGCCTGACCGCCAACGCCGAGAAGGTCCTGCAACTGCTGGAACTGCCGTATCGCACCCTGGCGCTGTGCACCGGTGACATGGGCTTCAGCGCGGTCAAGACCTACGACCTGGAAGTCTGGATCCCGAGCCAGGACAAGTACCGCGAGATTTCCTCGTGCTCCAACTGCGGCGACTTCCAGGCCCGCCGCATGCAGGCGCGTTTCCGCAATCCGGAAACCGGTAAGCCGGAACTGGTCCACACCCTTAATGGCTCCGGCCTGGCGGTGGGTCGTACCCTGGTGGCCGTGCTGGAAAACTACCAGCAGGCCGACGGTTCGATCCGTGTGCCTGAAGTGTTGAAGCCCTACATGGGCGGCATCGAGGTCATCGGCTAAATGGACTATTTGCCACTGTTCCACAACCTGCGCGGCAGCCGCGTGCTGGTGGTCGGCGGCGGGGAGATTGCCTTGCGCAAGTCCCGCCTGCTGGCTGATGCCGGCGCGTTGCTGCGGGTGGTCGCACCCGACATCGAACCGCAGTTGCGGGAACTGGTCAGTGGCAGCGGCGGTGAATGCATCCTGCGTGGTTACGTCGAGACGGATCTGGACGGCTGCGGTTTGGTCATCGCCGCCACCGACGACGAACCGCTCAATGCCCAGGTCTCGGCCGATGCTCATAAGCGTTGCGTGCCGGTCAACGTGGTGGACGCGCCGGCCCTGTGCAGCGTGATCTTCCCGGCGATCGTCGACCGCTCACCCTTGGTGATCGCGGTGTCCAGCGGCGGCGACGCGCCGGTGCTGGCGCGGCTGATCCGGGCCAAGCTGGAAACCTGGATTCCGTCGACCTACGGGCAGTTGGCTGGGCTGGCGGCGCGTTTTCGCAGCCAGGTCAAAGGCTTGTTTCCCGATGTGCAGCAACGACGGGCGTTCTGGGAAGAAGTGTTCCAGGGCCCTATCGCTGACCGGCAACTGGCCGGGCAGGGCGCTGAAGCCGAGCGCCTGCTGCGGGAAAAGATCGATGGCCAGGCGCCGAACGCGCCGGGCGAAGTTTATCTGGTGGGGGCCGGGCCCGGCGATCCGGACCTGTTGACCTTTCGCGCCTTGCGCTTGATGCAGCAGGCAGACGTGGTGCTGTACGACCGCCTGGTGGCGCCGGCGATCCTTGAACTGTGCCGGCGCGACGCCGAGCGCATCTACGTTGGCAAGCGCCGCTCCGAACACGCCGTGCCCCAGGACCAGATCAACCAGCAATTGGTGGACCTGGCCCGACAAGGTAAGCGAGTGGTGCGGTTGAAGGGCGGCGATCCGTTCATCTTCGGGCGCGGCGGCGAAGAGATCGAAGAACTGGCGGCCCATGGCATCCCGTTCCAGGTCGTCCCGGGCATCACCGCGGCCAGTGGTTGCGCGGCCTACGCCGGGATCCCACTGACCCATCGCGACTACGCCCAATCGGTGCGTTTCATCACCGGCCATCTCAAGGACGGCACCAGCGACTTGCCATGGGCCGACCTGGTATCGCCGGCGCAGACGCTGGTGTTCTACATGGGCTTGGTCGGCCTGCCGATGATCTGCAGCGAGCTGATCAAGCATGGCCGTGCGGCGGATACGCCAGCGGCGTTGATCCAGCAGGGCACGACGTCCAACCAACGGGTCTTTACCGGAACTTTGGCGGACTTGCCACGGCTGGTGGCCGAGCACGAAGTGCATGCGCCGACCCTGGTGATCGTTGGGGAAGTGGTGCAACTGCGCGAGAAGCTGGCGTGGTTTGAAGGGGCTCAGGGGCAGGTCTGAAGACCGCGTTGTCCCCAATCGCGAGCAAGCTCGCTCCCACAGTGGACTGTATTCAAACATGGTCCACTGTGGGAGCGAGCTTGCTCGCGAAGAGGTCCTCAAATACAGCGAAAACCCAGGATCAATCCCCAGCCCCACGCCAAATCCCTTTCCCACTCAACCTTCCCCGATCATGGGCGACCGTAAAGTCCTGCTTCGGCCCCTTGGGCACGATCCCATTGGGGTTGATGGTCTTGTGGCTGCCGTAGTAGTGGCCCTGGATGTGGGCGAAATCCACGGTCTCGGCAATGCCTGGCCACTGGTACAACTCCCGCAGCCAGTTCGACAGGTTCGGATAATCGGCGATGCGCCGCAGGTTGCATTTGAAGTGGCCGAAGTACACCGCGTCGAAGCGGATGATCGTAGTGAATAGGCGAATATCCGCCTCGGTCAGGTATTCGCCAGCCAGGTAACGGCGGGTTGCCAGCAACGCCTCCAGCCAATCGAGCTCGGCAAATAACCGGTCGAAGGCTTCTTCATAGGCCGCTTGGGTCGTGGCGAATCCGGCCCGGTACACACCGTTGTTCACCGCCGGGTAGATCCGCTCGTTCAAGGCGTCGATATCGCGGCGCAGGTGTTCGGGATACAGGTCCAGGCCGTTGCCGGTCAAGCCGTCGAAGGCACTGTTGAACATGCGGATGATTTCCGCCGATTCATTGTTGACGATGCGTTGTTGGCGTTTGTCCCACAGCACCGGCACGGTGACGCGGCCGGTGTAGTCCGGCGTGTCGGCGGTGTAGCGCTGATGCAGGAAGCTCAGGTTGTCGAGTTTGTCGCCAGTGGAGCCGTGGGCCTTGTCGAAGGTCCAGCCGTTTTCCAGCATCAGGTAGCTGACCACCGACACATCGATCAAGTCTTCCAGGCCCTTGAGCTTGCGCAAGATCAGCGTGCGGTGAGCCCAGGGGCAGGCCAGGGAGACATACAAATGGTAGCGCCCGGCCTCGGCGGCAAAACCGCTGTCGCCCGAGGGGCCGGCGCTGCCGTCGGCGGTCACCCAGTGGCGGCGTTGCGCTTGTTCGCGCTGGAAGGTGCCGTCCTTGCTTTCATACCACTGATCCTGCCAGCGGCCCTCGACTAACAAACCCATCTCGATCTCCTCGGCCAATAAACGTTGGAGGCGAGTCTATTCCGATAGGTTTGAAGTAAAAGCGCAAAGGTTGGGCGCTAATGATCGGTTAAATCGAACGATCCCGGGCATCCCAATGCTGCCGGGCTTTGTCGAACGCTTCTTCGCGCGCCAGGCCCAGGCCACGCAAGGCCAGGGCCATGGTGGCGATCAGCGCCAGTTGTGGGTAGCTGTCCTCGACGTCGCCACGCCAGATCGCCTTCAAGTGCTCGGGATCGAGGTTTTCCGGTTTGACGTGGCGCTGCTCGGCCAATCGCGGCCATTCTTCGTCCCAGCTGACGCCGCCGGTGGTGCCGTACAGGTGGCTGTCGGCGTCCGGGTTGATTTCGATCTCGCCGCCGTCGCCCTTGATGACGATGGCGGTATCACCGAGCAAACCGCTGGCATCGCGGTGCACGGCCTGATACCCCGGGTGGAAAATGCTTTGCAAGCCGCAACGGGCCGCCAGTGGATTGAGGATGCGTGCCAGGGAGTGGATCGGCGAGCGCAGGCCCAGGGTGTTGCGCAGGTCGATCATCCGCTGCATTTGCGGCGCCCAGTCCACCAGCGGCATGAAGGCCAGGCCGCCGTTGTCCAGCGCGCTGCCGACCTGCTGCCAATCCCGGCACAGTGGGATCTGCAGCAAGCCCAGCAATTGTTCGGTGTAGAGCCGGCCTGCCGTGTGAGCGCCGCCGCCGTGCATGAAAATCCGCACGCCGTTCTGCCCAAGGCACTTGGCCGCCAGCAGGTACCACGGCAAATGGCGTTTCTTGCCGGCGTAGGTCGGCCAGTCGAGGTCCACCGCCAACGCCGGGACCACCAGGCGTTCACGCAGGGCTTCGGTGAAACCGGCCATTTCCTCGGCACTTTCTTCCTTGTGTCGCAGCAGCATCAGGAAGGCGCCAAGCTGGGTGTCCTCGACCTTTTCGTCGAGCACCAGGCCCATGGCTTCGCGGGCTTCCTCGCGAGTCAGGTTGCGGGCGCCGCGCTTGCCTTTGCCAAGGATGCGCACGAACTGGGCGAACGGGTGTTCGGCCGGGGTCTCAAGGGTCAGCGATGGAAAGTCGGTCATAAGCAATTCGTCGGTTTGGGCAGGCCCGCCAGCTTGGCGGCGAGTTTGGCGGGAGTGCCTTTGAACAATCGGTTCAGGTGCAGGCTGTTGCCTTTGTCCGCGCCCAATTTCAGTGCCGTGTACTTGATCAGCGGCCGGGTCGCGGGGGAGAGCTGGAATTCGTTGTAGAAGCCGCGCAGCAGTTCGAGGATCTCCCAGTGTTCGGGGCTCAGTTCGATGTCTTCGGCGGTTGCCAGGGCCGTGGCGACCTCGGCCGACCAGTCGTCAAGGTCGGCCAGGTAGCCGTCCTTGTCCAGCGCGATGGCGCGGTCGCCCACGTTCAGCGTCTTCATAACCAGGTGTTGACCTTGTCGTGCTCGATCGACAGCTCGACGAAACCTGAGTAGTTGATGGCTTCGGCCCAGTCTGGCGTGTCCAGAGCGCGGGCCTGGAGGTCTTCGGCGAGCACGAACAGGTTTACGCCAGCGGCCTGCAACACTTCAAACGGTGGGCTGCCCGGTTGCAACGCGTACGTCGCGTCGCCGCACAGCAGCAGCGCATCCTGATTGCCCAGTACCCGCAGGCAACTGGCGAGGCGGTTGTCGCCGAAGGGCGAATGAGACAACACATGCAAAGTCGACATCAGAGGGTGATCACCTGGTCGTAACGGTCAATGAGCACGGCGATTTGCGGCGCGGTCAGTGCTTTCACGTCGCCCAGCGCCAGGGTATCAGTGGCGATACCCCGTTCGGCGGCGCTGTCGGCACAGAGGAACAGGTCCTCGACGCCGAACATCGGCAACGCCTGCAGGTTGGCGCTCAGGTCCTTTTGCTGGACCGCCTTGGCGTTTTGGCCAGTTGTGAGCTGGAACACTCCGTCATCGAGAAACAGCAGGCCGATAGGCAGGTCGAACGCACCGCCGGCCAGGACGATGTCCAGCGCTTCACGGGCGCCGGGGCCCGACCATGGGGCCTGGCGGCTGATGAGCAATAAAGACTTGGCCATCACGCGCCTCCAAAACAGATCAGACGGTCGGCGTCCTGGATCGCATCGTGCAACTGACCCAGTCCGGACAAGGCCCAGGGCGCCTCGACACTGGCCGCCGAACGCTGGTAGCGCTGGGCCTCTTCCTCGTTCAACACCCCACGACGCAACGCCGCCGCGATGCAGACCACGCCGTCGAGCTGGTTGTCGCTGACAAAGGTTCGCCACTGCTGGGGCAGGTCTTGTTCATCCTGAGGCGTGACGACACTGGCGCAGGCGTTATAGACGCCGTCCTGATAGAAAAACAGCCGCACGATCTCATGCCCACCCGCCAGCGCCGCCTGGGCAAACAGCAAGGCACGGCGCGAGGAGGGCGCATGGGCGGCGGAAAACAGCGCGATGGCGAACTTCATGACAGACCCGATCAGCAAAACTGCGGCCATGATAAAGCTTTATGGGCGGTGGGGCGATTGTGAGGAACGGGCGAGATCTTTGGAGGTTGACCCTGTGGCGAGGGAGCTTGCTCCCGCTGGGTCGCGCAGCGGCCCCAAAACCTGCCAAGGGAGTATGTCAGGCGAACCACTGAGAATGAATGGGGGCTGCTTTGCAGCCCAGCGGGAGCAAGCTCCCTCGCCACAGGTGGTCAGTGCTTAGCCTTTAAGCCATGCAACTCGCAATACTCCGCCCATTCCATCCCCGCCATCTCCGCCACTTCCTTGTGCACCTCCAGGCGCTGGGCCTGGTAGTCCTGAGGCGAGGCGGCGGTCAGTTGCAGGGTCAGTTCCCAGGCAAACAGGCCCAGGCGCTCGGCCTCGGCTTCGAAGGCTTCATGCAACCGTTCGGCGCGGTACTGCGCGGCTGTCTCGCCCTTGGCCTGGGCCAGCAGCGGGTTGAGGTGGTCCAACTCGATGCGCAGCTCGGGGCGCTCATCGAGAAATATTTCCAGGGCCCGTTCGTGTTGTTGTTCGGTTGCCGCCATGGTCACTCCTTGGGGGATGCAGACTGCTTCTTGCTGGCCTTGGCCGCAGCCGCCAGGCATTCGAGGGCGAATTGTTCGGTGTAGGTCATCTGGATCGGCGTGGTTTCGCCCTTGACGGTGCGTTCGCCGTCGAGGATGTAGCGAATCCGCTTGTCGGTGACGCCAATGCGCTTGGCGATCCAGGATGGTGTCTGGCCGATCTGGCTGATCAGTTTGTCGGCGTATTCGGCGGTGGGTTTGTAGAATTCGGCGTTGGGGGTCATGGGGTGTTCCGCGTGGCTGGTGGCAATGGCGCGACAGGGTGCGCGAATCGCAGGCTGATGTCCCGTGTAAATTTCAGTAAAGCAGCACGAAGGCCCGGGCCGCAGTGCTACAGTCCGTTTTTTTTTCTTGATGAGTGAACGCAATGCGAATGTTGACCGTGGCCCTGGCCGCAACCTTGCTGGCCGGCTGTGCGGGTTCGGCGATGAACGAGGCCCGGACCCAGGCCCCTTACAAGACCCTGACCTCGGACAAACCCGAACAGGTCGTGGCCCAATGCGTGCAGTTCTCTTGGCAGGACGAAGCGGTGTTCGGTGTCGATGCCGGCGCCTACCTGCAACCGGGCAAGAAGGGTGGCTCGACGGTCTACACCCGCTCTGCCGAATCGTTTGTCGATTTGCATGCCGGTGCGACGGGCACCGAGTTGAGTTATTACGCCAAGCATGACGACTTCGTGGCCAAGCGCCGGTTGGCGGCGCTGGCGACGTGTCTTTAAGCAGATAGACCGATCGCGAGCAGGCTCGGTCCCACAGAGGATTGGCGGTGAATCCGGCCCCCTTGTGGGAGCGAGCTTGCTCGCGATGGCGGTGGGTCAGACGACAGAAATGTTGACTGCTAGATGGTTATCGCGAGCAGGCTCGCTCCCACAGGGTTTGCGTTTCAATCTGTAGGCGTCAGGCGTTTCTGGAAGAAGAAGCGCTGGTGGCCCGGGGGGTAGTCGTCAATCTGGCCGCACTCGGTGAAGCCGTGCCTGCGGTAGAACTCCGGCGCCTGGAAGTCGAAGGTGTCCAGCCAGATGCCCACGCAGTTTTTCTCCCGGGCCAGTTCTTCGGCCATCTGCATCAGGGTCGAGCCGGTGCCCTGGCCCCGGGCCTGTTCCGGTACCACCAGCAGCTCGATATACAGCCAGCGAAAAAACACTCGACCATACAGCCCACCGACAATGTCGCCCTGTTCGTCCCGCACCAGCCAGGCCACCAGTTCAGGTGCACTTCCACCGGTCTGGGCCGTGTTATAGGCGCGTAGCGGCGCGAGGATGGCCTGGCGTTCCTGGTCGGTGGGTGTATCCGTGCGTTCGATTCGTAGCGTCATCGGCGATGTCCTTATTCAGTCAAGATGAACCGCAGGAGCCTATCCCAAAGGCTGCCGTGGCGTCACCCAGTCGGCGGGGAAACAGGCGCAATACGCAAACCGGGCCATACTAGCTAGTTGCTTGATGCGATCCCCGACTTTTCAAAACAAGAAGAGGCCGACTCATGAAGTTCGAATCCTTTGCCCGGACCCTCGTTGCCACCACCCTGACCCTCAGCTGTTTGTATGCCCAGGCCGCCTCCCAGGCGCCAGTGGCTGCCGAGAACGGCATGGTGGTTACCGCCCAGCACCTTGCGACCCACGTGGGTGTCGATGTGCTCAAGAGCGGCGGCAATGCCGTGGATGCGGCGGTGGCGGTGGGGTATGCCCTGGCGGTGGTGTATCCGGCGGCGGGTAACCTGGGCGGGGGTGGGTTCATGACCCTGCAACTGGCCGATGGCCGCAAGACGTTCCTGGATTTCCGAGAAAAAGCCCCTCTGGCCGCCACGGCCAACATGTACCTGGATAAGGACGGCAACGTCGTGCCCGAACTCAGCACTCGCGGCCACCTGGCGGTAGGCGTGCCTGGCACCGTGTCCGGCATGGAACTGGCGTTGAGCAAATACGGCAGCAAACCCCGGGCGGAACTGATCGCCCCGGCCATCAAGTTCGCCGAGGAAGGCTTTGCCCTGGGGCAGGGCGATGTCGATCTGCTGGAAACCGCCACCGATGTGTTCAGGAAGGACATGCGTGACTCCGGGGCAATCTTCCTGCACAACGGCGAGCCCATGCAGGTCGGCCAGAAGCTGGTGCAAAAAGACCTCGCCAAGACCCTGCGGGAAATCTCCGCCAAGGGTGCCGACGGTTTCTACAAAGGCTGGGTCGCCGATGCCCTGGTCACCTCCAGCCAGGCCAACAAAGGCATCATCACCCAGGCCGACCTGGACAAGTACAAGACCCGCGAACTGGCTCCGGTGGAGTGCGACTACCGCGGCTATCACATCATCTCGGCGCCGCCGCCCAGTTCCGGTGGAGTGGTGCTGTGCCAGATCATGAATATCCTCGACGGCTATCCGATGAAGGACCTGGGGTTCCATTCGGCCCAGGGCATGCACTATCAGATCGAAGCCATGCGCCACGCCTACGTGGACCGCAACAGCTACCTGGGTGACCCGGACTTCGTGAAGAACCCCATCGACCATCTGCTGGATAAAAACTACGCCGCCAAGCTGCGGGCCGCGATCGAACCGCAAAAGGCCGGCGACTCGCAGAAGATCAAGCCCGGCGTGGCGCCCCATGAGGGCAGCAACACCACCCATTACTCCATCGTCGATAAGTGGGGCAATGCCGTTTCGGTCACCTACACCCTGAACGACTGGTTCGGTGCCGGTGTCATGGCGAGCAAGACCGGGGTGATTCTCAACGATGAAATGGATGACTTCACCGCCAAGGTCGGCGTGCCCAACATGTATGGCCTGGTGCAGGGCGAAGCCAACGCCATCGCGCCGGGCAAGGCGCCGTTGTCATCCATGAGCCCGACCATTGTCACCAAGGACGGCAAGACGGTCATGGTGGTGGGCACCCCGGGCGGCAGCCGGATCATCACCGCGACATTGCTGACCATTCTCAACGTGATCGACTACGGCATGAACCTCCAGGAGGCGGTCGATGCGCCGCGTTTCCATCAGCAGTGGATGCCGGAGGAAACCAACCTGGAGACTTTTGCGGCCAGCCCGGATACCCGGAAGCTGCTGGAGAGCTGGGGACACAAGTTTGCCGGTCCGCAGGACCCCAACCACATCGCCGCGATCCTGGTCGGCGCACCGTCATTGGGTGGCAAGCCCGTGGGCAAGAATCGCTTCTATGGCGCCAACGACCCCCGTCGCAACACCGGGTTGTCGCTGGGTTATTGATTCGTTGCGCGGCCCCGATACCGTTTGAAGAGGTAAGGTCATGAACACCGCATTGCTGATCATCGATGTCCAGGACGCACTGTGCAGCGGCGAAGAAGAATGCTTCGACATCCAGCGCGTCATCCAGACCATCAACGGCCTGGCGGCCAAAACCCGGGCCCTCGGCTTGACGGTGATCCTGATCCAGCACGAAGAGTTGGAAGGCTCGCTGACCTATGGTTCTGCCGCCTGGCAACTGGCCGACGACTTGTTGACCGCGGCGGATGACTTGCGGGTGCGCAAGACCACCCCCGATGCCTTCTACCAGACCGACCTGCAACCGTTGTTGCAGGCCCGCGGCATCGATCGCCTGGTGATCTGCGGGCTGCAAACCGACTATTGCGTCAACGCCACCGTGCGCCAGGCCCATGCCTTGGGGTACGACGTGGTCCTGGCGGCCGATGCTCACTCCACCGTGGATAACGGCAGCATGGCGGCCGAGCAGATCATTGCCAACCACAACAACCGATTGGGACGGCTGAGCAGTGCGGTGTCGCGGATCGATGTGGTGCCGGCTGCCGACATCCGCCTTTGACCCCCAAGATCGATGACAACTGACCCTTTGATCACCGCAGCGGCGCGAGCGTTGGCAGCGGGGGACCCCGTCGCCGCGCTCAATCGCGTCGCGCTGCGCAACGATGCCCCGGCGCTCGCGCTTCGCGGCATTGCCATGGCGCAGTTGGGGGATCTGGTTCGGGCCAGGGCCCTGATGCGTCGGGCAGGTGCGGCCTTCGGGCCCAAGGCGGCGGTGGCACGGGCGCGCTGTGTGGTCGCCGAAGGCGAAATCGCCCTGGCGTCCCGTGACCTGGCTTGGCCGATGAAGCGCCTCGATGCCGCGCGGGTGGTGCTCGAAACCCACGGCGATCGGGCGAACGTCGCGCATGCCCACACGATCGAAATCCGCCGCCTGCTGTTGATCGGTCGACTCGACGAGGCTGAACGCAGGCTCGTTGAGCTGGATCTTGCCTGCCTGCCCTCGGCATCACGGGCGGCCTGCGAGTTGGTAGCCGCGGGAATCGCTATGCGGCGCTTGCAAACACAGACCGCCCGCACCGCCCTCGAACGGGCCGGGCAAGCCGCACGGCAAGCGGGAATCGGCGCGCTGAGCGCCGAAATTGAAAGCGCCTGGCGGCTACTGCACGCACCCGCCGCGCGCCTGATCGCTCGAGGCGAAGAGCGCTTGCTCGTGCTGGAAGAGGTGCAAGCGCTGTTGGCCGGGCCGGCGGTGGTGGTGGACGCGTGTCGATATGGGGTCAGCGGCGCTGGCATTCAGGTCAGCCTTGCCCGGCGCCCGGTGTTGTTCGCCTTGGCGCGAGGACTGGCGCAAGCCTGGCCTGGCGATGTGCAGAGGGAAACGCTGATGGCCCAGGCCTTCGGCTTGAAACTGACGGATGAATCCCATCGCGCCCGGCTGCGGGTCGAGATGGGGCGGTTGCGTGCCACGCTTCGTCCGTTGGCTGACGTGAGGGCAACCCCGCGCGGTTTTACCCTGATGCCGCGACATGCCGATGAGGTTGTGGTGCTGGCGCGAGTGGTCGAGGAGTCCTATGGAGCGGTGCTGGCATTGCTGGCCGACGGTGAGGCCTGGTCCAGTTCAGCCCTGGCGCTGGCCCTGGACATCAGTCAGCGCAGCGTGCAGCGGGCCTTGGAGACGCTGGCCGCCGCCGGTAAGGCGCAGTCGTTCGGGCGCGCCAGGGCCCGGCGCTGGATGGCGCCACCGATGCCTGGATTCGCGACGGTATTGTTACTCACCGCGCTGCCATCCGAGGATTAGGCTGCAGTCACACCCCACTGATGAGGCGAGTGAGATGAAACGTTCAGAGGCACAGATCCTGCGTGAATACGGTCCTTTCCCCGGCGTCGATTGCGTACACGGCGTGAGCCATGATGGCGAGCGTGTCTGGTTCGCTTCAGGCGACAAGTTGCATGCCCTCGATCCCGCCAGCGGCCAGACCGTGCATTCGCTCGATGTCCCGGCGAACGCGGGCACGGCGTTCGACGGTGAGCACTTATTCCAGATCGCCGGTGACAGCATCCGCAAGATCGATCCACGCACCGGTCAGGTATTGGCGACGATTCCGGCCCCCAACAGCGGTGATGATTCCGGCCTGGCGTGGGCCGAAGGATCGCTCTGGGTCGGTCAGTACAAGGCGCGCAAGATACTCCAGATCGACCCCGCCGACGGCAGGGTTCTGCGCACCATCGAGTCCAACCGCTTCGTCACGGGCGTGACCTGGGTCGATGGAGAGCTTTGGCATGGCACCTGGGAAAACGACGAGAGTGACCTGCGGCGTATCGATCCGCAAACGGCGCAAGTGCTGGAAAGCGTGACGATGCCGCCTGGGGTTGGTGTGTCGGGGCTGGAGTCCGACGGGGCTGACCGGTTTTTCTGTGGTGGCGGAGGCAGTGGCAAGGTGAGGGCGGTGCGTCGGCCGGTGTGAGCGTTGGCGGATTCGCCGTAGCCCTTGTGGCGAGGGCGCTTGCTCCCGCTGGACTGCGAAGCGGTCGCCAATGCCTTGGGCCTGCTTCGCAGTCCAGCGGGAGCAAGCTCCCTCGCCACAACAGCGGATGGCTCAGCGCTGGGGATGGTGTTTCACGGCGCACCCAGCACCATCGTCCAGTACACCCCCGCATCACTGCGCGAATCGCTGGCGGAAGCTGCGCCCATCTGGGTGAACATCGGGTTCATCAGGTTGGCGCAGTGCCCCGGGCTGGCGAGCCAATCGTGCATGGCCTGGCTCGGCGAGCGTTGACCGGCGGCGATGTTCTCGCCCAGCTTACGTCCGCGAAAGCCGGCGCGCTTGGCCCGATCGGAGGTGGAGCGACCGTCCGGGTCGCGATGGGCGAAATAATTCTCGCGGGCCATCGACCGGCTGTGGCCTTGGGCGGCGGTTCCCAGCGCGGCGTTCCAGCTCAGCGGCCGGGCCGCCGCGAAGCGCTGGCGCCCGCACATCCGTGGCTTGGCCCTGGCGGCGTTGACCTGGGCCAGCAGCGACTTGTCCGTCGCACCCGCGTCGCTCATCCGCGTGCCACCCATGGGCTGCGCCAGCACCACGCGCCATTCATCACCGACCCGATTGACGCCGATGTCGGCGTACTGGTTGTCCAGCAGCGCAGCGCAATGTTCATCGGCCAACATGTCGAAGGCTTCTTCGGCGTCCCGCGCATCGGTCAAGCGAATGCTGCGCACGGCCCGGGCTTGATAGCCGGCGTCTTTCAAGGATTCCCGCAGGCCACCGCGAAAGCCAATCGGCAAGCCCAGGCTTGAACGCAGCACCAGCGGCGGCGTGGCACGCACGGTGCGCCATTCACAACGGCGCGACTGGCTACGGAAATCGTTGATGGCCTCCACCAGTTGCCTTTCGCCGCGGGCATGGGCGGGGCTGGCGAATAGAGGAAACAGGGCAAGCAAGCACAGCGAAACGAAACGGCAAGAGCGAACAGGGTGGCGCATGGGGCGAACGGCTCAAGAGGGGGGAGTTGCCATAGCGCCAGGCTTGGCGCCGATCAGCTGGAAAACCCGTCGCTGCAGATCGGCGGGGTTTTCACGGCTGGGGTAGGACTGTCGGTTTGGAAACAAGTTTCAGGAAGGCGAAGACTATCTGTGGGCTGGCACGCCACAAGAGTGGTCAGTCAGTTCAATTCACCGTTTCAGCCATGGGCACCTTGACCCGCTCAACCTTGCGATAAGTCAACAGCACGATGCCCGTCACTACAATCGCGCCACCCATCACCTGGCCCGGGTTGAGCATCTGGTCCAGCACCAGCCAGCCGATCAGCAGCGTGGCCAGCGGTTCGATGTTCATCACCGGGGCGTTGCGCGGCATGTCCAGGCGGGGTACGGAAATGAACAGCACGGTAAAACCGGTGCCGTAGAGCACCACCAGGGTCGCCAGGGCGAACCAGCCGGTGCTGCTGGCCGGCAGGTCGAAACCACCGGGCAGGGCGCCGGTCAAGCCAGCGAGGTTGACGCTGCTGAAGACGATGAAGATCGTCAGCAGGCTGCGGACCGAGCCGCGCACCTGGGACAATTTGTGATCGGTGATCCATAGCGCGCAGGCAAAGGCGCAGGCAGCACAAAAGGCCAGACCCACCCCCAGCAGCCATTGCGGGCCGACGCCTTGCCCAGACGATAACCGCGCCGGCACTTCCAGCACGAACACCAGGCCCACCAGGATCATGCCCATCAACGCAGCCGTGCGCGCCGTCGGGCGGGGGCCGCCCAGGGCCCAGGTCAGCAAGGCCAGCAAGATCGGAAACACGTTGCCCACCAACAGCGCCAACGCCACCGGCACCCGCGCTACGGCGGAGTACAGGCACAGGCTCTGGGCGCCGATCAATAGCCCCAGCGCCAGTTGCCAGCGCCACGCACCGGGCGGCAGGCGCAGGCTCTGTCGTTGCCAGAGCACCATCGCAGCCAGCACCAGCAGCGTCCCGCCCGAGCGCAGCAGGATGGCCAGCAGCACACCGGCACCGTCATCGAACGCGGCCCGGGCGGCGACGTGGTTGCCGGCGAAGGCACAGCCCATGCACAGCAGGACGAGCACTGCGAGGTGGCGGGGTAACGGTGTGGGGGTGTCAGATGCAGCGATGGGGCGAGTCATGGCAGGTGTCTCTAAGGCGGCCGCCAAGGCAAAAGGCCCCGGATAGGCTGTTTTAGTTATAGGTTGTCGTACGACTGTAATGTTTTTACCTCATAGGGTGCAAGGGACGAGGTTCGAAGGTCTGTGGGTTCTGGTGCATGGGTGCGGTTGCCTAGGTGTTTACTTGCTTTGGTGTGTATATCCGTTATTTCGGTAACGGCGGCTGGCGGTTCCGCTCTTACAGCGGCTCACTTTTGAGAAGCGCAAAAGTAAGCAAAACGCTACATGCCCCACCACTCGGCACCTCGCCTAGGCTCGGTGTGCCTGAACGAAGGCATTGCTCCGTGGGCCGCCGCGAAGGGCCATTCATGGCCCAGCGCGGCTAACCCGGCATCCATGCCGGGTTGCCCACTGCGCAATACCTTCGTTCAGCCAGCGTGGTTAACGGGGCGCCTGAGATCAACGTCCACCGCGAGGCGGCCTGATAGCCGACCTGGTTCTTGGTGGGACCGCGTTTCTCCTGTGGGAGCGGGCTTGCTCGCGAAGGCGGTGGTTCAGCTACACAGATGCTGGACGTGTCGCGCTCTCGCTTTGCTTTGCTTTGGATTTTGATCTCGACGCCCCGTCAAACCACGCTGGCCGAACGCAGGCATTGCGCAGTGGGCATCCCGGCATGGATGCCGGGATAGCCGCGCTGGGCCATGGATGGCCCTTCGCGGCGGCCCACGGAGCAATGCCTTCGTTCGGGCACACCGAGCCTAGGCGAGGTGCCGAGTGGTGGGGCAGAGCGTTTTTGGTTACTTTTGGCGCTCTCCAAAAGTGACCCGCTGTAAGAGCGGAACCGCCAGTCGCCGTTACCGAAATAACGGATATACACACCAAATAAAACTAAACAGCATTACGCACATTATCCGGTGCTTTGCTGTACAACAAACCTGGCCGCTGTGTCGTCTACAGCATCGCCCTTCTTGCGGAAAAAACCCATGCGCCTGGCCGATTTCATCCTCGACAATATCGAGCCGATTCTTCAGGCGTGGGAAGACTTCGCCAAAACCATCACCCCCGCGTCCATTGGCATGGACTCCGTGGCCCTGCGCGACCATGCCGAGCAGATGCTGCGCACCATCGCCGCTGACCTGCGCACCTCGCAAACGCGCAAGGAGGCGATTGCCAAGTCCCATGGCGAAGCCCCGCCGGTTGATGCCGAAACCGCCGCCGAAACCCATGCGGTCATCCGCCAGTCCTCGGGTTTTACCGTGGAGCAAATGGTTTCCGAATACCGGGCCCTGCGCACTAGCGTGCTCATGCTCTGGATGCCGCACACGCAGTTGGATAACAAGCAGGTCATGGACGATCTGATTCGATTCAACGAGGCCGTGGACCAGGCCTTGGCCGAGTCCGTCGTCAGTTACTCGGGGGCGGTGGATGCGTCGCGCAACATCTTTCTCGGGATTCTGGGGCATGACCTGCGCAGTCCCTTGGGCGCGATCCTGCTGAGTTCCGAAGTGCTGCTGCGGGCGGGGGACCTGCCCGCCAAGGCCACCAAGATCACTTCGCGCATCTACACCAGCGTCAAGCGGGCCAACAAGATCGTGGGCGATCTGCTGGATTTCACCCGTACCCAACTCGGCTCGGGCATTCCGGTGCAGCGTTTCAACGGCGATCTGGTGGCCGCCTGCGAAGGCATGGTGGAGGAGGCGCGGGCCTATCATCCGGAAAGCGAAATCCGCTTTGAAACGACCGGTGCCCTGGATGCGCTGTTTGATCCGGCCCGCATGGAGCAGGTATTTGCCAACCTGATTGGCAACGCCGTCCAGCATGGTGCCGAAGGCACGCCGGTGACTGTTTCGTTGAGCGTGGAAAAGGATATGGCCGTGATCGCGATCAACAACCAGGGCAAGCCTATCGAGAAAGAGGCCATTGCCAACATCTTCAACCCAATGGTCCGAAGTCTGTGCAGCGGTGAAATGCAGTACGGTTCCACGGCTGGGCTCGGACTGGGCCTGCACATCGCTTCGGCGATCGTATCGGCCCATCAGGGCACCATCAAGGTTCACTCGGAGGCGCAAGTCGGCACGACCTTTACCGTTCGTATACCGCTGACCACGGCCTGATCGACTGTCCGCAAGAGCAGATTTGCATGCTTGTACGATGTCTTATCACGTAGTAAAACTGTCGTCCCGTCCAATAATAATTAACGGAGACGCACGATGGATGCTTCGCAATCTGCAACCGCCGCCGATCAGGGCCGCCGGATCTTCCTGAAGAAGTCCCTGGTGGTCTCGGCCGCTGCCGCCGCTCTTGGCAACCTGCCAGGGCTCGCCCAGGCCGAACCCTTGAGCCAGCGTTACCCGGACCCGCTGATCAATATCCTTGACCCCAGCTTCATGGACTTGCGCATCTTCAACGCCAGCGTGGAGAAACTCGCCACCGGTTTGCGTTGGGCAGAAGGGCCGGTGTGGGTCGGTGACGGTCGTTACCTGCTGGTCAGCGACATTCCCAACAACCGTATCGTGCGCTGGGATGAAATCACCGGCAGCCTGTCGGTGTACCGCGAAAATTCCAATTTCTCCAACGGCATGTGCCGCGATCGCCAAGGCCGGTTGCTGGTGTGCGAAGGCTCCACCACCGCCAGCGAAGGCCGACGCATCACCCGCACCGAGCACAACGGCACCCTCACCGTGCTGGCGGACAGTTTCGAGGGCAAGCCTTTCAACTCGCCCAATGACATCGTCTGCAAGCGGGACGGTTCGGTCTGGTTCACCGACCCACCGTTCCAGACCGGCAACAACTACGAGGGGCACAAAGTCACGCCTGTCCAGCCCCACGCCGTGTATCGCATCGACGGTGAAAACGGCAAGGTCACTCGGGTGATCGATGACCTGGCGGGGCCGAACGGGCTGTGTTTTTCCCCGGACGAGAAAACTCTCTACGTGGTCGAAGGCCGGGCCAAGCCCAACCGCTTGATCTGGGCAATCACTGTCAAGGCCGACGGCACGCTGGGCGAGCGGCGCAAGCACATCGAAGGCCTGGATTACGCGGCGATCGATGGGATCAAATGCGATGAAAGCGGCAACCTCTGGTGCGGTTGGGGTGGCAATGGCGACCCCAAGGCCGACCTGGAAAAACTCGACGGCGTGCGGGTGTTCAACCCTGAAGGCAAGGCCATCGGGCACATCTCCCTGCCGGAGCGCTGCCCCAACGTCTGCTTCGGC
This sequence comes from Pseudomonas sp. Lb2C2, assembly GCF_052112205.1. Lineage (NCBI taxonomy): Bacteria > Pseudomonadati > Pseudomonadota > Gammaproteobacteria > Pseudomonadales > Pseudomonadaceae > Pseudomonas > Pseudomonas sp. Lb2C2. Next base: position 667,919 of record NZ_JAUTYW010000004.1, read on the forward strand.
GGCCGGGAAGGCAATCGGTTGTTCATGGCCGGCAGCCACTCGTTGTATTCGCTGTTCGTAAATACCCGGGGGGCGACGTTTGCCTGAGTGAAACACTTACCCTAGGCGTTGACGGACTTTGTGGCGAGGGAGCTTGCTCCCGCTGGGCTGCGCAGCAGCCCCTCAACCAGGCAGTGCGGTGTGTCTGGTTGATTCAGTCAGCTTCATTCGGGGCCGCTTCGCGACCCAGCGGGAGCAAGCTCCCTCGCCACAAATGTTCTGGCCCCGGGATTATCCGCAACTCCACAGCTCCACCGTCGGTTGACGTGCCGTAGGCGGCCCCAGCCAATGACTCATCGCCCGACAACCGCCACCAAAACACAACTGGTAGTCGCCAGCCTGCGGCGTGCGGCCCAGTTTCAGCGGTTGCAGGGGCGGCACCTGGCGTTGATAGTGCCAGCTGCCATTTTCCAGCCGGGCATTGTCGGGAATCTCCATGCCCGCGCCATTGCCTTTGACCCTGGCTTCACCCAGCACCAGGCCCTGTTCGCTGACGCGATAGTCTTCCTCCCAGCGGATCTTTTCGATGGTGTGGTTCCATGCCAGCGTGAAGTCGGCAACGGGAAGCTGGGCCCAGACCACGCCGGACAGGCCCAGGCACAAACCGATCACGCCAAGGCCCGCCCGGCACGTCGCGAGCGCCAGACGTGCTGGAAAATCAGCAACCCACCCAGTACGAAGCCAATCTCGTCGGTCAATGGCAGGGCTACCACCAGCAACGCGCCAGCGGCAAAGCACAGCAGGCGTTCCCAAATCGGCATTTTCTGTTGCAGGTAACCGGTGGATGCCATCCCCCAAAGCCCGACGGCCAACAACGTCTTGATCAGCATGTACGCGGTCATCCACAGGTTGTCGCCCTGGAGCATCAGTGCCGGGTTATAGACCGTCATGAACGGAATGACGAAGCCGGCGAGGGCGATGCGTACCGCCCAGAAGCTGATCTTCAGGCCACTTTCCCGGGCAATGGGCGCGGCGGCGAAACAGGCCAGCGCCACCGGCGGCGTCAGGTCGGCCAGGATGCCGAAGTAGAACACGAACATGTGCGACACGATCAGCGGCACGCCCAGTTCCAGCAGGGCGGGCGCGGCGATCGAGCTGGTGATGATGTAGTTGGGAATGGTCGGGATGCCCATGCCCAGTACCAGGCAGGTGAGCATGGTAAGGATCAGTGACAGCAACAGGTTGTCCCTGCCGATGGCGAGGATGTAACCGGCGAAGGTGGAGGCCACGCCGGTCAGCGAGACCACCGCGATGATGCTGCCCACCAAGGCGCAGGCGATCCCCACCGGAACGGCGTGACGCGCGCCGTCCACCAGGGCATGCAGGCAGATGACGAGGGTTTCCCGCGTGCCTTGCATGAACCAGCAGGCCACCACCAACACGCCGATCACCGCAAACACGACACCGATGCCCAGTCGGAAAAAACCGACGCACAGCAGCCCCAGCGCGATCCAGAAGGCACAGCGCAAAGCGTAGTTCGAGACCTTGAGAATGATCGCCGAGCCGAGAATCACGATGGCCGTCAAGGCCAGGCCCACCATGCCGGAAAACAGCGGTGTGCGTCCGGAAAACAACAGGTAGACCAACACCCCGAGCGGGATCAGCAGGAACCAGCTCTCCTTGACCGCACCCCAGGCGCTGGGGCACTGGTCCTTGGGCAAGCCCTTGAGGTCGGAGCGCTTGGCTTCCAGGTGAACCATCCAGAACACCGAGCCGAAGTACAAGCACGCGGGTATCAACGCCGCCTTGGCGATTTCAACGAACGGCACATTGATGGTTTCGGCCATGATGAAGGCCACCGCGCCCATCACTGGCGGCATAATCTGGCTGCCCATGCTGGAAGTCGCCTCCACACCACCGGCAAACGCGGCCTTGTAGCCGAAGCGCTTCATCAGCGGGATGGTGAATTGCCCGGTGGTGACCACGTTGGCGATGCCCGAGCCGGTGATGGTGCCCATCAACGCCGATGACACCACTGACACCTTGGCGGGACCGCCCAGCTTATGGCCGAATAAACCCATGGCGAAATCGGTGAACAGCTTGATCATGCCGGCCTTTTCCAGGAAAGAGCCGAACAGGATGAACAGGAAGATATACGTGGCCGACACGTAGGTTGGCGTGCCGTACAGCCCTTCGGTGCCGAACGATAGTTGGTTGATGATTTGATCGACACCATAGCCACGATGAGCCAAGTCCCCCGGCAGATATTCGCCGAACAGGCCATAGGCCAGGAATATGCCGCAAATGATCGGCAAGGCGATGCCCATTACCCGCCGCGCGGCTTCGAAGACCAGCACGATCAGCACCACGCCGATGATCATATCGGCGGTGGTCAGGTCGCCAGAACGCTGGATCAGATCGGCCTCGAACACCCACTGATAGACGGCCGTCGCCACGCCCCCCAGGCTCAGGACCCAGGCCAGGGGTTGCCAGGGACGCTGCCTGCCATAGGCCGGGTAGCTGAGGAACACCACCCACAGCAGGAAGCCGACATGCAACGCCCGCAGCACGATGCTGGAGACCGGAGAAAACGCGGCGGTGACGATCTGAAACACTGAAAACAGCAAGGCCACGTAAAACAGTGTCTTGGGCCAGTCCCGCGGGTCCGTGGCGATGCCGTGCTGGTCTTCACTCATGAGGTGCCTGCCTTCTGTTCACATTCAAGGGGCGAAACCATGACGCGTCAACGGCACTGAGCACCGTTGACGCGCAGGGGGCTACAGCGCGCCTACTTCCTTGTAGTAGCGCTCGGCACCGGGGTGGAGTGCGATCGGCAGGTTTTTCGCAGCGTTTTTCAGGGTGATGTCCTTGGCCGCCGAATGGGAAGTACCCAAGCGAGTGAGGTTTTCGAAGAGCAGCTTGGTCATCTGGTACGCCACCTCATCCGGGACATCCTCGTGGGTGACCAGAATGTTGGTGATGGCCACGGTCGGTACGGCGTCGGTCTGGCCGTCGTAGGTATTGGCTGGAATCATTGCGCTCAGGTAGGCCGTGTTGCCGATTTTCTCCACCACATCGGTGGGCACCGACACATAGCTCAGCGCCATGGTCGAGGCCAGGTCACGAATGGCCGCCATCCCCAGGCCGGAGGACTGGAGCGTGGCATCCAGTTGGCGGTTCTTGATCAAGTCCACCGACTCGGCGAATGGCAGGTACTGGACCTTCATGTCCTGGTAGGTCAGCCCCGCGGCCTTGAAGATAGCCCGGGCATTGAGTTCGGTGCCGGATTTCGCCGCACCGACGGAAACGGTCTTGCCCTTGAGGTCGGCCAGGGTCTTGATGCCGGACTCCTGGCTGGCGACGATCTGGATGTAATTGGGGTAGGCGCCGGCAATGGCGCGAAGTTTGGTCAGCGGCGCCTTGAAACCGGCGTCTTCCACGCCGTTCTTGGCGTCCGCCACCGAATCGCCCAGGGCCAGGGCCAGCTCCCCGCGCCCGGCCTGCAGCAGATTCAGGTTCTCCACCGAGGCCTTGGTGGCCTGCACCGATGTCTTGGCGTCCTTGATACCGTTGCTGTAGATCTGTGAAAGCCCCACCCCGATAGGGTAATAAACGCCGCTGGTGCCTCCTGTCAGGATGTTGATATACACCGGGGCTGCCTGGGCCGCAGTCGTGACCGCCAAGGCTGCCGCGGCGGCCAGGAGGGTGAAGCGCTTGTTGACTCGCATGGGGGACCTCTCCGTCTTGTTATGGCTCTATGCAGAGTTCTTCCACTGTAGTTCAAACGTGAGTGATGGCGAGTAAAGCCGTGGTCAGGAGGTTTTGTGGCGAGGGGATAAATCCCCTCGCCACAGGTTCCTGGTTATGCAAGGGGCGCCGTACTGCCACGCACCGTCAACTCAAACGGCAACACCACATGCCGTTCGGCAATCGGCTTCTTCTCGATCAAGGCAATCAGCATCTCCACCGCTTTTTGCCCAAACGCTTCGGCAGGCTGCGAAATGGTGGTCAGGGGTGGGTCGCAATAGGCGGCGAACGGGATGTCGTCAAAACCCACCAGGGAAATATCCTCGGGCACCCGCAGGCCCATCTGCTTGATGCGCCTGAGCGCGCCGATGGCCATCTCGTCGTTTTCACAGAACAGCGCGCTGGGACGGTCGGCTCGCTCCAGCATCGCGCCGGCGCCATCATCGCCGGCCTTCAAGGTGAAGTCGCCATGGCAGATCAGGCTTGGATCGACGTCGATACCGGCCTGGCGCAGGGCATCCTGGTAGCCGGCCACGCGGTCCAGGGTCAAGGGACTGCTGCGGGGGCCCTTGATGATGCCGATGCGGCGGTGGCCGAGGCCGATCAGGTGCTCGGTCATGGCCTGGGCGGCGGCGCGGTTGTCGAGGCTGATGGTCGGGTAGGGGGCGCTCTTGACCACTTCGCAGGCGTTGACCAGCGGCAGGCTTTCGGCGCCTGCGGGCATCGATTCGAAAGGATCGCTGGCGCGTAGCTGGATCACCCCGTCGGCCTGGTGGGCGTAGACCAGCGCGGCGAATTCCCGCTCGATCTGCGCGCGGCCCTGGGTGTCGCACAGCAGCAATCGATAGCCCGCCGCCTGCGCGGCCTGCTGCGCGCCGCTGATGACCCGGGCGAAAAACGTATTGGCGATGGTCGGTACCAGGATCACCAGGTTGCCGGTGCGCCGGGAGCGAAATTGCACCGCCATCAGGTTGGGCCGATAGCCGGCCTGTTCCACCGCCGCGTTGACCTTGTCCCGCGTCTCGGGAAGCACCCGTTCGGGCGATTTCAGGGTTCTGGACACCGTGGCCACCGAAACACCGGCCAGCCGGGCCACTTCACGAATGTTGGACAAAATCACCTCGGGGGGCAGGGGCTACGGTTGGGGAGCTTACCGCAGGTTGAGCGCCTCACAAATGTTCATGCATGGCCTCATCGGGTTTGACACGCAGGAAAACTGAGCCTAGATTTCCGCCATGATGTAACCGGTTACATCATCATCCTGACAGGAAGACAATCGCGATGAATCCTGTAGCACCGAAAATAAGAATGGGCTTCGTTGGCGGTGGAGAGGGCGCTTTCATCGGCCAGGCCCACCGTCAGGCCGCGGGCCTGGACGGCGGTTTCGAACTTGTGTGCGGCGCCTTCAGCCGCGACCCGCACAACACCCGGCAGACCGGCGCGGCCCTGGGCCTGACGGCGTCGCGCTGCTACCACGATTGGCAGCAGATGCTCGACACCGAAGCGCTGCTGCCGCTGGATCAACGCATGGAACTGCTGGTGATCGTCACGCCCAATCACCTCCATGCGCCTATCGCCAGCCAGGCCTTGAAAGCCGGTTTCCATGTGTTCAGCGAGAAACCCGCCGCGCTGGACCTCAAGGAGTTGCTGGCCCTCAGGGAAGTGCTGCAAGGCAGCCGTTGCCTCTACGGCCTGGCCCACACCTACCTGGGTTATCCCATGGTGTGGCAGGCCCGGGAGATGGTGCGTTCAGGCGAGATCGGCCAGGTACGCAAAGTCCTGGTCGAGTACCCCCAAGGCTGGCTCAGCCAGGATGTCTCCGCCCAGGGCAATAAACAGGCCGAGTGGCGCGACGACCCCGGCCAGTCCGGCCTGGGCGGTTGCATCGGCGACATTGGCACCCACGCGTTTTCCTTGGCCGAGTTCGTCGCGGACCAGCCTATCCAACAGCTATGCGCCGCCTTGGGTACGCACATCCCGGGCCGGCAATTGGATGACGATGCCGCGATGCTGTTCAAGATGGGGAGCGGTGCCAGCGGCGCGTTGATCGCAAGCCAGGTCTGCACCGGCGAAGAGAACCCGCTGAAGATTCGCGTCTACGGTGACAAGGGTGCCCTGGAGTGGCGCCAGGAAGAGCCGGCGAGCCTGATCCATCGCGCCTTTGACCAACCCCTGCGCATCTTGCGCAGCGGTGTCGGCCAGCCGTGGCTGTGCGCGGCGGCGACGCGGCGCATGCGCCTGCCGGCCGGGCATCCCGAGGGCTACCTGGAGGCCATGGCCAACCTCTACGGCGATTTCGCCCACGCCATTCGCAACCATGTCGAAGGCCCTGACGCCCCTGGCGTGCCCGGCATCGAGACCGGTTTGCGGGGCATGGCATTCATCGAGGCAGCCATCCTCAACCACCGTGGCGAGGCGAAATGGACCGCCGTGCAAACCGGAGCATCCCTATTGTGAATACCCTCGACATACCACCGAGCGGCCTGCGTGGCCCAGGGATTTTCCTGGCGCAATTCATGTCCGCCGAAGCGCCGTTCGACACCCTGGCGAACATCGCCCAGTGGGCGGCGTCGCAAGGCTACAAGGCCATTCAACTGCCGACGTCGGGCACCCAATACATCGACCTGGCCCGGGCCGCCGAGAGCCAGGATTATTGCGACGAGCTCAAGGCCACCTGTGCCCAGGCCGGTGTCGAGATCAGCGAGTTATCGACGCACCTGCAAGGCCAGTTGGTGGCGGTACACCCGGCGTTCGACGCGCTGTTCGACGACTTCGCCCCGGCGCATCTGCGCGGCCAGCCCCAGGCGCGGACCGAATGGGCGATCGAGCAACTCAAGCTGGCCGCCCGCGCCAGCCAGCGGCTCGGGCTCAAGGCCCATGCGACGTTTTCCGGTGCGCTGCTGTGGCCGTATCTCTACCCCTGGCCGCAGCGCCCGGCGGGCCTGGTGGAGCAAGGTTTCACCGAACTGGCCCGGCGCTGGTTACCGATTCTCGACTGCTTCGACGCGGCCGGCGTGGACCTGTGCTACGAAATCCACCCCGGCGAAGACCTCCACGACGGGGCCTCGTTCGAGCGCTTCCTCGATGCGGTCGATCATCACCCACGGGCGGCGATCCTCTACGATCCCAGCCATCTGCTGCTGCAACAGATGGACTACCTGGGTTTCATCGATCGCTACCACGCACGCATCCGCATGTTCCACGTCAAGGACGCCGAGTTCCGCCCCGATGCCCGTTCCGGGGTATACGGCGGTTACCAGGGCTGGGTCGATCGCCCCGGTCGGTTCCGCTCGTTGGGCGATGGCCAGATCGATTTCAAATCGATCTTCAGCAAATTGACCCAATACGATTTCAGCGGTTGGGCGGTTTTGGAATGGGAGTGCTGCCTGAAGGATTCGCAACAGGGCGCCGCAGAAGGGGCGGCGTTCATCCAGCGGCACATGATCAGCAAGACTCGCAAGGCGTTCGACGACTTCGCCAGTGTCACGGCGGATGAAGATTCCAACCGGCGGCTGTTGGGCCTGTTGAGGTAACTCGCCCACCCAAAACCCTGTGGCCAAAACCCAATGGCAAGCAAACCCATTGTGGGAGCAAGGCTTGCCCGCGATGAACGAAAACGCGGTTCAACGGTTAGACCGCGGCGCGGCCATCGCGGGCAAGCCTTGCTCCCACAGTTGAGGTCTTTTTGTATCAAAAGCGGTGAGTTTTTTTCACAAGAACAACAATAAAACGGTGACTGTCATGACCACGATGAACGCACGCCTCAGCGTGATGATGTTCCTGCAATTCTTTATCTGGGGTGGCTGGTTCGTCACCCTGGGGACTTTTCTTTCCAGCACGCTGGGCGCCAGCGGCGGGCAGATCGGCATGGCGTTTTCCACGCAGTCGTGGGGGGCGATCATTGCGCCGTTTGTCGTTGGCCTGATCGCCGACCGCTACTTCAATGCCGAACGGATCCTGGCGGTGTTGCACCTGCTCGGCGCGGTGTTGCTGTATCAGCTGTATTCGGCGGCGGATTTCAGCGTGTTCTACCCGTACGTGCTGGCGTACATGGTGGTCTACATGCCGACGCTGGCCCTGGTCAATTCCGTGGCGTTCCGGCAAATGCGCGACCCGGCGCTGGAGTTCTCGCGCATCCGGGTGTGGGGCACGATTGGCTGGATCGTCGCGGGCGTGGTGATCAGTTTTGTGTTCGCCTGGGATTCGCGCGAGGCGATCTCGGCAGGCGGCTTGCGCAATACCTTCCTGATGGCGGCCATCGCGTCCCTGGTCCTGGGACTCTACAGCTTTACGCTGCCGGCCACGGCGCCGCTCAAGGAACAGGCCGGCGCAGGTGGCGTCAGGCAACTGCTGGGGCTGGACGCGTTGGGTCTGTTGAAGGATCGCAGCTACCTGGTGTTCTTCATCGCCTCGATCCTGATCTGCATTCCCTTGGCGTTCTATTACCAGAATGCCAACCCGTTCCTGGCCGAAACCGGGATGACCAACCCCACGGCGAAGATGGCCATCGGGCAGGTGTCCGAAGTGTTGTTCATGCTGCTGTTGCCGCTGTTCATCCAGCGTTTCGGCATCAAGCTGGCACTGTTGGTGGGCATGCTGGCGTGGGCGTTGCGCTACCTGTTGTTCGCCTACGGCAATAACGGCGACCTGGCGTTCATGCTGTTCACCGGCATTGCCTTGCACGGTATCTGCTACGACTTCTTTTTTGTCTCGGGGCAGATCTACACCGACGCCAAGGCACCGGAGCGCTTTCGCAGCTCGGCCCAGGGCCTGATTACCCTGGCGACCTACGGTGTGGGCATGCTGATCGGCTTCTGGGTGGCGGGGCAGGTGACCGATTACTTTGTCGTGGCTGGCGGTCATGACTGGCAGAGCATCTGGCTGTTCCCGGCCGGTTTCGCGCTGCTGGTGCTGGTCTGCTTTCTGTTTACCTTCCGTGGCCAGCAGGCGCTCGTTGCGCCGTCAAAGGCCTGAAACAGCCCTGGGCGTCAGTCATTTGTGACTGACGCTCAGCTTGGTGTAGGTCACTTTCCCGCCTTCATTGGAATAGCCTTTGTTGTCCAAGGTGTAGACGCCGGCCTTGAAATAGAAGTTGTAGCCCTGCCAGGACTTGTCCAGCTTCACCTGTTTGCCGCTCTTGCCGATCAGTACCGAGAGCTGGCCTTGCTTGTCCATTTGCAGCGTGTACGAGAAGGATTTGTTCAATGGCACCTTGGTCACGGTATAGATCACCGGGCTCTTCTTGTCCTTGGGTTTGATCCGGTATTCCACGTCGATATTGCCGATGCCCTTTTCGTAGCGGTACACCAGTTTCAACAAGGGCGTCGGCGCATCCTTGGCGTGAATCTGCGCCACCACCACACGGCCTTCGGAAGGCACCTGGTTCACCGACAACTCGCCCTTGAGGGTGTTGGTGCCGCTGTTGTAGCGCCAGTTGCGGTGTTTCCCGTCCCTGCTGGTTTCCCGCAGTTCGGAACGCGGGTATTTGCTGTTACCGGTATGGGAGCCGGTGACGGGCGCCCAGAAGATGATCCTCTGGCCGTTATTGTCGAAATACTTGTTCTTCAAGGTCGGCATGGCTTTGGTCGCCACGACCTGCGCCGGCGTTTGCACCGGCAGGGTTACGCTCCAGACAGTCACGTCAATCATGATAAAACCCTCCAACGGGACCGGCCGTTACCTATCGGCCGTCAAGGCAAGAACTGCCTTCCGTGGCGCAGTTTTCATGTTATCGACGAGGGCCTGCTTCGCTGGAGACGCAACTGACGGATGGCTCTGCGATGAGCCTTCCAGGCGCTGAATTGGGCGGATTATCGTGTGTCAATTTGTTGCTGATCGGTTAGAGTACGCGCCGCCCGAGAGACGGATCCCGGGCGTTTTCTCATGGAGTATTCAATGAACCACATCAGCAAAGTTGTCGCCTGCGCACTGTTCGGCCTGGCCCTGGCGGGTTGCACCGGTACCGCGATGAAAACCCAGCAATACGACAGCAGCCAATACACCGTTGTCGGCCACAGCGAAGCCAAGGCCACCGGCCTGCTGCTGTTCGGCGTGATCCCGATCCGCCAGAACAACCGTTTCGTGCGTGCCCAGACCGCAGCGATCAAGGCCAAGGGCGGCGACGCCATGATCAACACCCAAGTCCAGGAAAACTGGTTCTGGGCCTGGGTCCTGACCGGCTACACCACCTCGGTGTCCGGTGATGTGGTCAAGCTGAAAAACGTTCAGTAACACCCTGCTTTAAAGTAGGTGAGCGCCGGTTGTAAAGGCGCTTACCTGTGGCGAGGGAGCTTGCTCCCGCTGGGGCGCGCAGCGGCCCCGTTTTTTTCGGTCGCTGCGCAACCGAGCGGGAGCAAGCTCCCTCGCCACAAAAGCACATCCTCACGTCCCTATCTATCAATGTCCGCCGACGACCATATGCGTGAACGGCGCCACATACGCCTGCAACGTCACCAGCCCGCCCACCAGAATCGCCAGCACCACCGAGTGGAAAAACACGTAGCGCAGGATCTCGCCTTCGTGACCGTACCAACGGGTCGCGGTGGAGGCGACCACGATCGATTGGGCGTCGACCATCTTGCCCATGACCCCGCCGGAACTGTTGGCCGCCGCCATCAGCACAGGGCTGAGCCCCAGCTGCTCCGCTGTCACCCGTTGCAAGCCGCCGAACAGCACGTTGGAGGCAGTGTCCGAGCCGGTCAGTGCCACGCCGAGCCAGCCCAGCAGGGTGCCGAACATGGGGTAGAAAATGCCCGTGGCGGCGAAGGCCAGGCCCATGGTTGCGTCCAGGCCTGAGTAGCGCGTGAGAAACCCCAGGGCCAACATCGCCACGATGGTGATCAGCGAGTAGCGCACCACCCAGAGCGTTCGCAGGTAGTGATGCAGCAGTTGCGGGATGGAATAGCCCATCAGCAAGCCACCGAGAATCGCCGCCAGGAAGATGCCGCTGCCGGTGGCGGTGAACCAGTTGAACTTGTAGACCGCTTCTTCGGTTTTAGGCTGGGGCACCACGGGCGGGACCTTCTCGATCTGCTGATGGATGGTGCCGAAGGTCACCAGGGGCGAGAAGATCGGGTTGGCCTCGCGCATCGGTTTGCCCTGGGGATCGAGCTTGGCCGATTGGGTCTGCGGGTCGATGGCCGGGCGGGTGTCGAAAATGTTCTTGAAGCCTTGGGTGCCCCAGGCGAACACGAATACCGTGAGGATGATCCATGGCATCCAGGCCCGTAGCACGGCGGGGCGGTTGTCGCTGGCGAAAGCGCCGCTTGCGACCGGTTGCTGTTGCTCGCTCGCTTCGATTTTCGAGTCATCGTGCCGGCCCGACAGCGCCGCCGAAGTGTGCACCGTGGCCGGCTTCCAGACTTTGAGGAACCCGGCGAGGCAAGCCATGGAAATCAGCGCGGCAATCACGTCCACCAGCATTGGCCCATGGTAGTTCGACACCAGGAACTGCGGGATGGCGAAACTGACACCGGCCACCAGGATCGCCGGCCAGACTTCCAGCATCTTGCGCCACCCGGCGAAGGCCCAGATCAACCAGAACGGCACCAGCACCGAAAAAAACGGCAACTGCCGCCCGACCATCATCGACAGCTCCATCTCATCCAGCCCGGTGACTTTGGCCAGGGTGATGATGGGCGTGCCCAGGGCACCGAACGCCACGGGCGCGGTGTTGGCGATCAGCGCCAGGCCCGAGGCGGCCAGGGGCGAGAAGCCCAGCCCGATCAGAATCGCGCCGGTCACCGCCACTGGCGTGCCGAAGCCCGCCGCGCCTTCGAAGAACGCACCGAAGCAAAAGGCGATCAGCAGCAATTGCAGGCGTCGGTCATCGGTGATGCGTGCGAGGGAGTCCTGCAGGACCTTGAATGAGCCGTTCTCGGTGGTCAGCCGGTGCAGGAAAATGATGTTGAGGACAATCCAGCCAATGGGCAGCAACCCGTTGGCGGCGCCATAAAGCGCCGCAGACCCGGCCATGCTGGCGGGCATGCCGAAGGCGAAAATCGCAATGAGCAACGCCGAGGCCAGGGCATACAACGCCGCCAGATGCGCCTTGACATGAAAGAACGCGAGGGACGCCAGCATCACCACCACCGGAACCGCCGCTAGGAGCGTCGACAGCACCGTATTACCGAAGGGATCGTAGACTTGTTGCCAGACCATGTTCCACCTCTGCTTTTTATTGTTGGAAGTGCAGGCCCCAGTGGGGATTGGCAGAGAAGTATAGGCGGGGATTGGGGGAGGGGATTGAGACCTTATGGCCCTGGTTATTAGTGTGGGAGCGAGCTTGCTCCCACATTGTGACTGTGTTCCTGCTCAGGGGAATGCGCTATGTCGACTGGCGTGCTTCGACGTTATCCAGCGCGCGGTTCGCCAGCAATGCGCCCAGCTCGATCAGTTGCTGGATGTCCAGGATAATGTGGCACCTGGAGCCTTCCAGGTCGAAGGCCAGGTCACTGACCATGGCATTGATGCAACTCCAGATAAGAAATTGGAGCCACCTCTCATGGAACAAATTGCAACCATGTGATTTTTAAGGTTGAAAATACATATCGATCGTTCCCACGCTCCTGCGTGGGAAAGATCAAGGCAGTGGGCTCGTTCAGCCCTTCGCCGCCATCGCCGTCACTTCCACCTTCATCCCTTCAACCGCCAGCGCCGCCACGCCCACGGCGGCGCGAACCGGCCAAGGTTTGGCGAAGAAGCGTTTGTAGACCTCGTTGAAAGCGGCGCGATCCGCCATGTCGGTCAGGTAGATGGTCAGGTGCAGGACCCGGTCCATGGAACTGCCAGCGCCTTCCAGGGCGGTCTTGAGGGCTTGCAGTGTGCATTCGCTCTGCAGGTTGATGTCGCCCAGTTCCAGGCTGCCATCGGCGCGGGTGGGGATCTGCGTGGAAACCAGCAGGCCGCCGAAACCGGCGACGTCGGAGGAAATGGAGTCCTCATCCGGATCTGGAATAAACGTGATATCTGGGTTGCTCATGCAAAGCCTCATGCTGGAAAAGAAAAAGGACCGCCGCAGTTTACCGTCCATTGCTGCGTCGTTCCTGCATTCCTATAGGTCCTGGGGATCAGGTGTACCTTGATCGGCCCGCAGTCGAGCCAACGTGGCCTGTAGCGCCCATGATCACGTACATGGTTTTATCTCCCTGAATCAAAGCCCACCCTGGATCGGACGTTGGGTTGTCATCGTCGGTTCAAGGTGCGGTTGCGCGCCGTTCAGGCGTGCGGCCAGCCGTTGTGCCTGGGAGGGCGAGGCGGGGGCTGGCGACTCATACCAACCCTCCACAATGGATTTTTGGCGGGTCAGGATTTTTGGGTACACAGCCGACCCCTGTGGGAGCGAGCTTGCTCGCGATAGCGGTGGATCAGCTTGCATCAATGCAGAATGTGCCGCCACCTTCGCGAGCAGGCTCGCTCCCACGCTGTTGTGCATTGATGAAATCCACAAAAGCCCTCAGCGGCGAGGGCAGGTAGCGGCGGCCGGGGTAGTAGAGGAATGGCCCGGTAAAGCGTTGCCACCAGGGTTCGAGTACCGGCTCGAGGGCGCCGCTGTCGAGGTAGGGCCGCAACCAGTCCTCGAACAGATGGACAATGCCCAGCCCATCCACCGCAGCCTGTACTGCCAGGTCCATCGCGCCGCCGATGCGCACGATCAACGGGCCGCTCGGGTCGACGCTCATCGTTTCGCCGTCACGTTCATATTCCCACAGGGGCAGGGCGCCGCTGGGAAACTTGCCCGTCAGGCAGGCATGCCCAAGCAGGTCCCGTGGATGTTCGGGCCGGCCCCTGGCGTCGAGGTAGGCCGGTGAAGCGGCCGTTGCAAAGCGCTGGAACCGTGGGCCGATAGGGATGGCGATCATGTCCTGCTCCAGGCGCTCGTCGTAGCGAATGCCGGCGTCACAGCCGGCCGCGAGCATGTCGACGAAGCTTTCTTCGGTGACCACTTCCAGGCGGATGTCGGGGTAGCTTTTCAGAAACGGCGTGATGATCGCCGGCAACACCAGCCGGGCGGCGCTGACCGGCACGTTCAGCCTGAGGGTGCCCGAAGGACGGTCGCGAAAGTCGTTGACCACGTCCATCGCCGCCTCGACCTCGCCCAGGGCCGGGACGATGCGTTCCATCAACCGGGCACCGGCCTCGGTCGGGACCACGCTGCGGGTGGTGCGGTTGAGCAGGCGTACACCGAGCCGGCTTTCCATCCGGCGTACGGCATCGCTGAGGCTCGACGCGGACTTGCCGCTCAGCCGCGCGCCTTCACGAAAGCCCTTCGCATTGACCACGGCCACAAAGGCCAGCAAGTCTTGAATATCCGTCGCCATTGTTCTCTCCGCCGTACAACCCGTGCTGATTGCACCTGATTATCAAGGGAATGGTCAACGCCTATAGTCGGCCCACTCACATTGATCCGAGGGCGACGAGATGAACATTGCAGGCAAGGCAGGCAGCTTCTTACTGGGCGATCACACGGTCAATCGCATGGGCTACGGCGCGATGCAGTTGGCGGGGCCCCAGGTCTTCGGGCCGCCGAAAGATCCGGCGACCGCCATCGCCGTGCTGCGCGAAGCAGTGGCGAGCGGGGTCAACCACATCGACACCGCCGATTTCTACGGGCCCCATGTCACCAACCAGCTGATCCGCGAAGCGCTGCACCCTTACGCCCAGGACCTGGTCATCGTCACCAAGGTCGGCGCGGTTCGTGGCGCCGACGCGTCCTGGAACCCGGCCCACAGCCCAGCCGAGTTGACCCGTGCGGTCCACGACAATCTGCGCAATCTGGGCGTGGAGGTCCTGGACGTGGTCAACTTGCGGGTGTGGGGCGACCTGCATTCGCCCACCGAAGACTCCATCGAAGAGTCGTTCACGACACTGGCCGAGCTGCAGCGCCAGGGCCTTATCCGTCACCTGGGCCTGAGCAACGTCACGGCCGCGCAGGTCAAGCAGGCCCAGGGCATTGCCCAGGTGATCTGTGTGCAGAACCACTACAACCTGACCCATCGCGACGACGAACAACTCATCGCTGACCTGGGCCAGCAGGGTATTGCCTATGTGCCGTTCTTCCCCCTGGGCGGCTTCACACCGCTGCAATCGGAAACCCTTTCCAGCGTGGCGGCGCGCCTGGAGGCATCGCCGTTGTGCGTGGCCCTGGCGTGGTTGCTGCAACGAGTGCCGAATATCCTGCTGATTCCCGGTACATCGTCCCTGGCGCACCTGCGGGAAAATCTCACGGCGAGTGAACTGACGATCCCTGCGCCGATGCTGGCCGAGTTGGACGGGTTGGTTGGGGCAGACTAAAAGGCAGCGATCTAGCTGCAATGCTATTCGCATGTAGGAGCTGTCGAGCGAAGCGAGGCTGCGATCTTTCCCCAGTCACTTGAGTCCCAAGCGAAAGGTCAAAAGATCGTCCGAACGCGGCCCGAGCCTTCGGCAGCTCCTACAGAACCCAGCGAGAGTAAACTCCCTCGCCACCAAGGATCGCCGTACCTCCGATGAACAGTATCAGCATCTAGGCATCGCTTTTATCCGTTTCGTTGCGATGATGTTCCTGCCAGTTGTCGACGGGGCGGGCACGGTCTTCGTTGAACATGTCCGTGAGCAGCGCATTGGCGCGCCGGTAGGCATCGTGGCGGAACTTGAGGTCATCTTCCGGCTGGGCGACGATTTCCTCCAGCATCTTGAGGTTCAGCCGTCGGAACTGGTCTGCCCGCTCGCGCGCTTCGTAAGCCCCCACGCCCATGTGCTCCAGCGCACTGCGACCCAATGACAGCGCACTCTCGAAGGTTTCCCGCTCAGCCGCCTCCACGCCCATCTGTCGAAGGATGATGAGGTGTCCCATGTCCCGCGCCCGCACGATCAACTGCAACGCGGGGAAGTGCTCCTGGGCCAGTCGGGTCAACGTCAGGTTGTCTTCCCGATCGTCGATCGCATTGATCAGCACCACCGCTTGGGCCGCGCCGGCTGCGTGCAGCAGATCGAGGCGCGTGGCATCGCCATAAAAGACTTTCACGCCGAATTTGCGCAGCGTCTCGATGTTGTCAGGGTCGTGATCCAATACCACCACCTCGACGCCGCAAGACATCAATAGACGTCCGGCGATCTGCCCGAAACGGCCGAACCCGGCGATGATCACCCGTGGATTCTGCTGGTCGACCAGGTCGGATTCGCGTTTGTTTTTCTTGGCGACGGACTCGAACCGATCCAGCAACACGATCAGCAAGGGCGTCAGGCACATGGACAAGGCCACCGCCAGGGTCAGGCTCTTGCCCCATTGATCGGTCAAGATGCCGGCCACGGTCGCCGCGCCAAACACCACGAAGGCGAACTCGCTGCCCTGGCCCAGCAACACCGCCTGCCAGGAGCGCTGGCCGGCGGGGACGTTGAGGAACCGGCCCGCCAACTTGATCACCAGCAGCTTGATCAGGATGAAACCCAGGGTCAGGGTGATGACTTTCAGCGGTGCGTTGATCAGGGTGCCGAAATCGATCGACATGCCGACACCGATGAAGAACAGACCCAACAGCAGGCCTTTGAACGGTTCAATGTCGCTTTCCAGGGCATGGCGGTATTCAGAGCTGGCGAGCAGCACCCCGGCGAGGAACGCGCCCATGGCCATAGACAACCCGGCTTCTTCCAACAGAAAGCCGAAGCCGAACACCAGAAAAAGTGCGACGGCACTGAAAATCTCGCGCAAGCCTGAGCGTGCCGCGAAGCGCAGCAGCGGTCGCGTCACGTAGTGTCCCAACAGCACGACGATGGCGATGGCGGCGACGATTTTGCCAATCGATAGCAACAGCGCCGTGCCCGAAGGCGTGTCGCCGTGGGCCGACAACAACGGAATCATCGCCACCAGCGGAATGGCCGCGATGTCCTGGAACAGCAGCACGGCAAAGCTGCTGCGGCCGACGGCGGTGGCGGTCAGGTTGCGTTCGCTCATGGCCTGCATGGCGATGGCCGTGGAGGACAGGCTCAGGGTCAGGCCGACCAGCAGCGCTGCCGTCCAGTTCAGGCCAAGGGCCGTGCAGAACAAGCCAATGGCAGCACCACAGGCGAGCATCTGCAGGGCGCCACCACCAAACACCATCTTGCGCAGGGCCCAGAGCCGTTTGGGGTCGAGCTCAAGGCCGATGATGAACAGCATCAGCACCACGCCGATTTCAGCAAATTCCAGAATGGCCTTCACATCGGTAATCAGCTTCAGCCCCCACGGGCCGATGATGCACCCGGCCAGCAGGTAACCCAATACCGGACCCAGGCCAAACCGAACGGCAATCGGTACGATCAGCGTCGCCGAGGCCAGATAGATCAGCATTTCAATCAGGCTGTGCGTCTCCATTTCAATCTTCCTTCCAGGCGGCCAGGCGAGCGCCATAGTGTTCGATTTGTGCGTGTTGGGCCTCAGAGTCGGCGGCATAGGCGCCATGCACGACCACCGGTTCCAGCCAGCGCATGCCGCAGTAAATGGCCGTGGCGTGGAGAGGTTGGGCCAGCGCCGAAAAAACGGGGTAGTCGCCGATTGCAAAATGCGCGTGATCGCCACCGGTGCTGACGGCCCACAGCAGACCCTTGTCCTTGAGGACCGTGGCGCCTTTGCCATAGGCCCAGCCGTGGGTGAACACCTTATCGATCCACAGTTTCAGCAGGGGCGGTGTGCTGTACCAGTACATCGGGTGCTGGAGGACGACAAGTTCTGCTTGCTCCACCGCTCGCTGTTCCGCCTCGACGTCGATATCGAAGTTGGGGTAAAGCTCATAGAGCGAACGTACGACTACGTCCGGGTTGTTCGACACTCGCTGGAGCATCTGCTGGTTGACCCGCGATTTGTCGGGGTAGGGGTGCGCATAAATGATAAGAATCATCGGTGAATTCCTTGGTTTGGCTCCGTCGATTCCTGTCTGTCGTGAGCGCGAGCGGTGGCTTGGAGCCGGGCGATACAAACAAGAGCGCCTTCCGGGGGGGCAGGGTCCAGGTCGCAAAGGCCGGACATCCTACCGAGGAAGGCGCTGATTGTTTAGATCTGATCGATACATCGGGCACTTCAGTCAAACGGCAGCGAGACCCTGGCCTCCAACCCGCCACCCCGTCGATTCCTCAGGGTCAGCGTGCCGCCATGCTCCAGCACCGTCGCCCGGGCCGCCGACAGGCCCAGCCCGACGCCGCCGGTGTGCTTGTTGCGCGAGCCTTCGATGCGAAAGAACGGCGTGAAGACCTGCTCAAGGTGTTGGGCGGCGATGCCGGGTCCGCGATCCAGAATGCAAATGTCCACACGATTGGCGTCGGCCTCGAGTCGAACAGTCGGTGCGCCGCCATATTTGATTGCGTTGTCGATCAGGTTGACCAAGGCGCGTTTGATGCCGATGGGGCGGCCGACATAAACCAAGCGCTGGGCACCTTCAAATGCGACCTCGGTGCCGGCGTCCTTGAGGTCATCGACGATGGTGTGCAGCAACTCGGCCAGGTCGAACGCGGTGGCATGTTCCAGCCGGGCATCGTCGCGGAAGAATTCCAGGGCTGAATTGACCATCGCCTGCATCTCGTCCACGTCCCTGAACAAGCGCGATTGCTGCTCGGCATCCTCGATGAACTCCCCGCGCAGGCGCATGCGGGTCAACGGCGCGCGCAAGTCATGGGAGATGGCGGCGAGCATCTGCGTGCGGTCCTGTAGAAAGTGCTTGAGCTGGGCCTGCATGGCATTGAAGGCGAGGATCGCCTGGCGGATTTCATGGGGGCCGATGACCGGAATCGGTGGCGCCTGGTGGTCGACGCCAAAGCGCCGGGCACCTTCGGCAAAACGTTCCAGCGGGGCGGCCAGATGTCGAGTGGCGATCAGCGCGACGATCAATGTCGAGAGCAGGATCAGCGCGATGATGATCCCGTTGCGCGCCCATTCCCCCAGCCCCCAACTGCGCGAGGGCACGGAGAAGATCACCCATGAATGGTCGGCCAATTCGATGATCACCGCGTAGCGTGCGTCGGGTTGATTGGCCGGCCAGTCGCCCGGTTCGTAGGCTTCGATCCTGGCGTCCGGCCGGCCCAGCTGCTGGCGCAGCAACGCCGAGCCCTCACTGAACTCCGGGTCGTCGATCACTGGCAACCGCGCCTCTTCATGCCGCTGCAACCATTGCGCGTTGAACACCTGGTCGCTGGCGGCTTGGGCAATCGCGGGTCGCTGTCCGGGGGCAACGGAGTCGATGATGCGGGTGATGGCGGCGGCTTTTTCCATCAGGCCGGTTTCCATCAGGGGAGGGCGCGCCCAGGCACCGGCCAGCAGGCTGAACAGCTCATTGAGGGCCAGCAAGGTCAGCATGGCGATCATGGTGGTCAGGGCGATCCAGCGCGCCACGGTGTCCCGTGGTTGATGATTGCCCGAGCGCGAGGGCTTCATCGCTTCACCACGTGGGGGCTGAACAGGTAGCCGCTGTTGCGCACGGTACGGATCATCGACGTACCCGTGATGTCGGTCTCCAACTTGCGCCGCAGGCGGCTGACCTGGACATCGATGCTGCGGTCAAATGCCTCGAAGGTTTCACCGCGCGCCAGGTCCAGTAACTGCTGGCGGGTCAGCACCCGGCGCGGGTGTTCGGCAAACACCAGCAGCAATTCGAACTCTCCGGCCGACAGCGGGATCATGACTTTGTCCGGTGAGCGCAGTTCGCGCCGGGTGACGTCCAGCTGCCATTTTTCGAACTCCAGGACCGGTCGGGAGGAGTCGTTCAGCGTGTCCCTGGCTTCACCGGTGCGCCGCAGCACGGCACGCACCCGGGCCAACAGCTCCCGGGCGTCGAACGGCTTGGTCAGGTAATCGTCCGCCCCCAGCTCCAGGCCGACGACGCGGTCGCTCAATTCGCCCATGGCGGTGAGCATGATGATGCCGACCGTGTGCTCGGCCCGCAGCCGTTGGCAGAGCACCAGGCCGTTGTCGCCCGGCAGCATGACGTCGAGGATGATGAGGTCCGGCACCCGGCGCGCCACCGCCTGCCACAGCGCGTTGCCGTCGGCGGCCACATCCACGCTGTAGCCATGTTGTTCGAGGAACTTGCGCAAGAGGGCGAGGACTTCGAGGTCATCGTCCACCAGTAGTAAATGGCTCACGGTGGGCACGCAGGGTAATGAATACAGGGGGAATACTAGGGTCAATCCAGGGCCTGCGTCATATATTTCAATCCGGCAATAAAGTTGCCGGCGGGCAATATTCTGGAAATCTGCGGGCAAAAAAACGGCGGCAGGATGGCCCTCGATGTCAGTCAGTTAAAAACGAGTCAGCCCTGCACAAAACCTGTGGCGAGGGAGCTTGCTCCCGCTGGGTCGCGAAGCGGCCCCAAAAAAGCGGTGAGCGCTTCGCACTCAAGCGGGAGCAAGCTCCCTCGCCACAGGGGGGCGGTGTTTGGCTTTTTGACCGGCCTAGGCAGCATCCCATTCCTCGCCGAGATCACCCTGTATGCCGATCACCCAGCCCGCTCCGTTGTTTGTTCGTTCCACCGTTGTGGTTGTATTGACGGCACTCGCCAGCGGTTGCTCCAGCACACCGGCAGCAACGCCGGGGTCGTGTGAAAGCGCGACCTATACCGTTCATGATCCTGCAGAACCGGTCAACCGCGGCATCTTCGCCTTCAACCGAACCGTGGATGACTACGCGCTGGCCCCCGTTGCCCGTGGTTACCTCAAGCTGCCGGAGATGTTCCAGGCCGGCGTCCACAACTTCGTGGCGAACTTCGGCGAGCCCAAGGTGTTCATCAACGACCTGCTGCAAGGCAACGCCCAACGCTCGGTCAACACCCTGGGCCGTTTCGTCATCAACACCACCGCGGGCGTCGTCGGGTTGATCGACGTCTCGGGCAAGCTGGGCATCGAGCGTCACAAGGCTGATTTTGGCCAGACCTTCGGCGTCTGGAACCTCGCCCCCGGGCCCATCGTGGAACTGCCGCTGCTGGGCAGCGCCAACCTGCGGGACGCGACGGGCAAAGTGCTGAGTTTTGCCGTCGACCCGTTCGGTGACAACAGCAGCACCGTCGACACCCTGGGCACGATCAACACCGTCGGCGGCGTTGTCGATGGCCGTGCCGAGGCATTGCCACTGACCGACGAGTTGCAGACCGAACCGGATTACTACGCGGCGCTTCGCGATGCCACGGCGCAGCGGCGTGCCGATTTTGTCGCGCAAGGGAAGTTGGGGGCAGTGGTGGAGGACAACCCGCAGTGCCAGGATGGAGCCGCTGCCGATGAATAACCAGGCGCTGGTCTTGCAACGGCGAATAAGACAGCTCGGCCAGGATGCGTTGCATTGCCGTGAAGTCGAGCTGCGGTTGACCGAGGACGGCCGTCATGTGCTGCTCAGTCGCTACGTCGAGTTGTACTGCCACGAGAAGACCAGCGAGTGTACGGCGCGGCATTACCGGGTGCCGCTGGCGAGCATGATTCGCTGGATGGTCAATCATGCAGAGGAGGCGAATGTCTAGTCGCGTTCAATACTGCAGGTCGTAGAGCACCGGGTAATGATCGCTGCGCAACACCTGTCCGCGAAAAATACGCAGCACTTCATCGTGCCCCTGCACCTTGAGCCCTTCGGCATTGCGAATCAGCTGGCGATCATGCAGCAAGGACTTCTTGATCTGCACCGCGGCTTCGCAGTATCCACGCGCCACGACGCCTTCATGGACGTAGGCGTAGTCCAACTGTGAGGGGATGGCGAAACTACCGTAGCCCAGGTCACTGCCCAGCAGGCTCGAGACGTATTGGTCGATAGGTGTATAGAAGCGACTCACCTCGTCCAGCTTCTTGTATTCCTTTCTGGCCTGGGTTTCTGTGGAGCGGATGGTGACGTGCGTGAAGCCGCTGCCTTCGGGGAACACCGCGCTCATCCTGGTTGTGCCACGGTAAGCGGAGATTGTCTTGGGGGCCGAGCTATAGGGAGTGTTGAGGTCGCCGCCGAAAAATACCAGGCGTTGAAAGTCGCCTTCATGGATAGATCCGAGTTCCTGCATGTCACCCAGTATCTGCGGCCAGGCGTTTCTTGAGGCATTGGCATGGCAGAAGGCGAATGTGTTGCCGTTATCGTCGGTCAGTAACAAGGTGGCGCGCCTGGCTTCCGGGCCCAGCGGCAAGATGTAGCGTTCCTTGAACTCGTTGGCCCTGTCCGTGCGCACAAACACCATGGAACCCAGCGTGGTGCTTTTGCGCAGTCCACCGTCCTGGTCGAGGGATGACTTGAGGATGTATTGCTGGCTCAGGTCATTGACCAGGCGATCATTGGGATTGCCGGTGCTGCCCACTTCAAACAGGGCGACGATGTCGGGGTTGTCCTGTTGCAGGACCTGTTTGAGCGTGGCCAGTTTTTCCTGGTAGGCATCGCTCATCTTGCCGCCGGCCTGGTTGTTCAGGTGCTGGGTGTTCCAGATCAGGATTTTGCACTTGGCCACGGCGTCCGCTCCATGAATGCTGCGCCGCAGCAGTATAGATCAAGGTAGTGCGGTGGCGAGCAAGGCCCTGGAAAAACGCTTCGGCTCGACCGGTTGGCAGGTTTTTTCCAGTTTCCGGGCAGGCTGCTAGACTTTATCGTCCAGTCCCTTTCGGAGAACCGGAATGAACAATAAAAACAGGATTTGTCTCTGGTACGACGGCTCCGCCCAGGAAGCGGCAGAATTCTACGCAAAAACCTTTCCCGACAGTGCGGTGAACGCCATCCATCATGCCCCGGGTGATTATCCTTCCGGCAAGCAGGGCGACGTGATCACTGTGGAGTTCACGGTGATCGGCATCCCTTGCGTCGGCCTCAACGGCGGGCCGGTGTTCAAGCACAACGAGGCCTTTTCATTTCAGATAGCAACCGATGACCAGGCCGAAACGGACCGCTTGTGGAACGCGATCATCGACAACGACGGCCAGGCGAGCGCCTGCGGCTGGTGCAAGGACAAGTGGGGCTTGTCATGGCAGATCAGCCCTCGTGTGTTGCTTGAAGCGATCGCCAGTCCCGACAAAGCCGCCGCCAAGCGTGCCTTCGAGGCCATGATGACGATGACCAAGATCGACATTGCCGCGATTGAAGCCGCGGTGAAAGGCTAGTCGGCGAAACACCACCATCCTAAGTCCCCTGTGGGAGCGAGCCTGCTCGCGATGACGGCGGCACAGCCAACGTTGATGCAAACTGACCCACCGCTATCGCGAGCAAGCTCGCTCCCACATTGGGCGGTGGTGACTTCGATTTCTCTACCTGCATAGCCCCCCCTGTGGGAGCGAGCTTGCTCGCGATGACGGCGGCACAGTCAACATTGATGCAAGCTGACCTATAGGGTGGTTTCAGGCAACCTGGCAATCACCTTGATCTCGAACTGAAATCCATACAGCCACGTCACGCCCACCGCCGTCAGTGTCGGATGCGGCGCGCTGCCCCAGAACTCGGGCACGACGCTCCAGACCCGCTCGAAAATCGATTCGGGATCGACCATGAAGACTGTGACGTCCACCACATCGTCAAAGCTGCAATCGGCCGCGGCGAGTATCGCCTTCAGGTTGTTGAATGCCAGCCGAACCTGAGCCTCCAGGTCGGGCTCTGGCGAACCGTTTTCGGTGCTACCAACCTGTCCCGAAACGAACAGAAAACCATTGGAACGAATCGCCGGCGAATAGCGATTGCGCTCATAAAGTGCCTGGCGTCCAGGCGGGAAAACCACATCGCGCTGTGTCATCAATACCTCCATCAAAGAGTGGGTTCCAAACGATGAACTCACTCTAGGGGCTTGTGTCCAGGCGATAAACGAGCAACCTTGGCGATCACTGTTTGTAGAATCCAAACAATCGGATCGATACCCGAGGCACAAATGGATCGTTTTGATGCGATGCAAGCGTTCGTTCGAGTCGTGGAGGCGGGCAGCTTCACCAAGGCGGCTGAAACCCTGCACATGAGCAAGACCACCGTGACCCAACTGGTGCAGCAGCTCGAAGCACGGTTGCGGGTCAAACTGCTCAACCGCACCACGCGCAAGGTCAACGTCACCGCCGATGGCGCGGCTTATTACGAGCGGGTGATCCGGCTGCTGGCCGACATGGACGATGCCGAGACCAGCGTGTCCGGCGCCCAGGCGTTACCTCGCGGGCGCCTGCGGGTGGACGTGCCGAGTCCGCTGGCGGCAATGATCCTGATACCGGCCTTGCCGGCGTTCTACGCGCGATACCCGGACATCCAGATCGACATGGGCGTCAGTGATCGCATCGTCGACATGCTCGATGAAAACGTCGATTGCGTGGTGCGCGGCGGTGAGTTGAGGGATCAGTCGCTGGTCGCCCGACGCGTCGGCGACCTCGCCCTCGGCGTCTTCGCCGCCCCGAGTTACCTGGCACGGTTTGGCCTGCCCGCGCATCCACGAGAACTGGAAGATTCGCACCATCGCACCGTGGGCTTCCTGTGGGCACGCACCGGCAAATCCTTGCCCTACGCCATGCGCCGTAATGGCGAGCTGCTTCACGTCAAAGGACGCTACGCGCTGGCCATCGACGACGGCAACGCCTACCTCGCGGCCGGTTTGGCGGGGCTGGGTGTGCTCTGGCTGCCCAGGTACATGTCCAGGCCTCATGAAGAGCAGGGCGGGTTGGTGCCGCTGTTCGAAGACTGGCACCTGGAGCCGATGCCGCTGTATGTGGCCTATCCCCCTAACCGGCACATCAGCGCCAAGTTGCGGGTGTTCATCGATTGGGTCGTGGAACTGATGGCGCAACATGCACCTATCATTGATCGACATGTATCGTGAAACCCGACTGCCCAATGTGTAGAGGAGACCCACCATGGATCGATTCACCGGCGGTTGCCTGTGCGGCAACGTGCGTATCGAGGCCTCGGGGCGCCCGTATCGCGTCGGCCTTTGCCACTGCCTCGACTGCCGCAAGCATCACGGGGCGTTGTTCTACGCGGCCGCCGTGTTCCCCCAGGATGCCGTGACGATCGAGGGCGAAACACGGGATTATGCCGGGCGCTTTTTCTGCCCTCGCTGTGGCTCGTCGGTGTTCGCCCGTACCGGCGACGAAATCGAAGTGAACCTGGGCACGCTGGACGCCCCCGATCAACTGATGCCCACCTACGAAAGCTGGACCGTGCGCCGTGAGGCCTGGCTGCCGGCGTTTCCGCTCACCCGACACTACGAACATGATCGCGAGGGGACGGGGCGGGCTGAGGAGTAGGGCGGTCATTCGAAGCCGACAATCGCCTTGATCTCCAGATACTCCTCGAACCCGTGAACCCCATACTCACGGCCATTGCCCGAACGCTTGTAGCCACCGAACGGTGCCATCGGGTTCCACGCCGGGTAGTTCAACAGCACTTGCCCTGCGCGGATACGTGACGCAACGGCGCGCGCAAGCTCAAGGTCCTGGCCCTGGACATGCGCGCCG
The DNA here is from genome assembly GCF_052112205.1 of Pseudomonas sp. Lb2C2. Taxonomy (NCBI): domain Bacteria; kingdom Pseudomonadati; phylum Pseudomonadota; class Gammaproteobacteria; order Pseudomonadales; family Pseudomonadaceae; genus Pseudomonas; species Pseudomonas sp. Lb2C2. Next base: position 693,017 of record NZ_JAUTYW010000004.1, read on the forward strand.
AGCCCATAGACGGTGTCGTTGGCAATGGCGACGGCTTCATCCACCGTGTCATAGGCAATGATGCACAGCACCGGGCCGAAGATTTCTTCCTGGGCGATGCGCATGGCGCTGTCGACCTGCGAGAAAACCGTGGGGCGGGTGTAGAAGCCTTGTTCGAGACCCTCCGGGCGTCCTGGGCCACCGCAGACAAGCTTGGCACCTTCATTCATGCCCACTTCGATCATGGCTTGCACGCGATTGAACTGGGCCTCGTTGGCGATGGGACCGAGCACGGTCGCTTCCGATTGTGGATCGCCCACGCTGATCGCGTTGGCGGTGGCGGCAGCCAATGCCTCGACTTCCGCCAGCCGATTCCTTGGCACGATCATTCGGGTGGGCGCGCTGCACGATTGGCCGACGTTGCGAAATGCCGACATCACGCCCGGCGGCACGGCCTTGGCGAAGTCGGCGTCGGGCAACAGCACGTTCGGGGACTTGCCGCCCAACTCTTGGGTAACGCGCTTGACCGTAGGGGCGGCGGCCTGGGCCACCAGTGCGCCCGCGCGGTTCGAGCCGGTGATGGAGATCAGGTCGATGTCGGGATGCGCCGCCATGGCCGCACCGACCTCGGCACCGCTGCCATTCACCAGGTTGAAGACGCCGGCAGGCAGGCCTGCGTCATGCACCAATTGCGCGAAGAGAAGGGCGCTCAGGGGCGACAGTTCGCTGGGTTTCAACACCACCGTGCAACCGGCGGCAATCGCCGGGGCGACTTTGGCGGTGATTTGGTACAGCGGCCAGTTCCACGGCGTAATGAGGCCGCAGACGCCGATGGGTTCGCGTTGAATGGCCGTGCCATGCTCAATCTTCTGGAAGGTATAAGTGGACAGCACATCGCGGGCCACCCGAACGTGTTCGGCGGCCAGCGGCACTTGCATGGCCCGCGCGAAGCCGATCGCCGCGCCCATTTCCAGCGAGAGCGCCTGGGCCAGTTCTTCTTTGCGTTCAAGGATCAGCCCATGGATCTTTCCCAGGATTGCCACGCGTGCTTCCACCGGGGTCGCCGACCAGTCGGGAAATGCTGCGCGAGCTGCGGCTACGGCGCGGTCAACGTCTTCGCCGGACCCTCGGGCGACCTCGGCAATGACTTGCTCGGTAGCGGGATTGACCACGGGCAGCGTGGCCGGGTATGCCGGAGACTGCCAGTCACCATTGATATAAAACTGCTGGGACGTGGGCGGGGTGTTCAAAAAGGGGGTGGTCATCCAACGGGCTCCCATAGAGCGGTGATAGCACTGCCGGCGACAGATCCTGAGGCCGTTTTCTTCTCGATAAACTAACAAAGCGGCCCGGATGGGATATGCCGTTCTCAAGCCTGGCAAAGAAGAATCTGCTGTATCTGCCGGGTTAACTTCGCGAAAAAAGTGGCAGCATCCGTCCAGGGCAAAAAGGGCGCCCAGTCGCTTGCGTCAAATGAGTCTGCCAGTGCCGGGCGTGCTCATCTGAGGCGTTGTCAGGGCGGTCGGTTCGGTAAACCTGCGAATATCAAAAGGGCTGATCAGGGTGCGGGTGCTGCCGGTGCTGATCAGCTCGGCCATGACGTCGCCGACGCCCGGGCCGAGCTGGAAGCCATGCCCGCAGAAACCAAAGGCATAGAACAACCCCTTGACCTTGCCGCTGGGGCCCATGATCGGCAGCGAGTCTGGCGTATAGCTTTCGATGCCGCTCCACACCCGGATAATGTTGAGGTTCGCCACCCCGGGCAGCAGGCGGCTCAGCTGCTGCATCTGGTTGAGCAGGCTCTCGGGCTTGAAGTAGGCGCGACGGTTGATCATGTCCGGTTTGCAGCGGTTGCCGCCGCCGACGCCGACCCCATGATGCCGCCACCGATAATCAGGACGTCGCTTTTTTGTGCCTTCATGATGTTCCCTCGAAAATCCTCGACAGCGGTTCAATAGCAATACAAGACCTGGCCCAGCCCCCCAGTGGCGAGGGAGCTTGCTCCCGCTGGGGCGCGCAGCGGCCCCAAAAAAGCGGTGAGCGCTTCGCACTCAAGCGGGAGCAAGCTCCCTCGCCACAGGTTTATCTATGCCGTCGGGAAGGGGCGCGCACGTGCCAGCGCTTCGATTTCGATCAGGTACCCATGGTGCAAGGCCGGGACGGGCACCAGCGCGCGCGCAGGCCGGTGTTCGCCGAGATAACGGGCGTAGATCCGGTCGAACGCCGGCCAGTGTTCGATGCCGGCGACATAGACCGTCACTTTCAGCAGGTCGCTGGGGCTGCGGCCTGCCGCGCCGAGGATCGCCATCAGGTTGTCCAGGGCGATGGCGGCTTGCACTTCGAACGGTTGGTCGACGCTGTGGCTGCCATCGGCGCGTACCGGCAGTTGTCCGGACACGTACAAGACGCCCTGGTGCAAGACCGCTTGGGCGTAATGTCCGCCCGCAGCGGCCGCCTGGGTTGTGTGAATCAACTCGATTTCACCAGCCATGCAGACGACTCCAGGTGTGCATCACGCCCGACGCATCGCAGGCGTGGTAATCAGGGAATTGCGCCCCGGTGGCGCAGGCGTGGTTGGGCAGGATGCGCAGGCGACAGCCGATGGGAAACCGCTCGGTGATATCGATGTCCCCGGGGCTGGAAAGGGTGACGATGCCGTGCTCCTGGTTGGTGCTGGTGAGCAGTGCGCCCTCGATCCAGTCGCCGGCTTCGTTGCACACCTGCCCGTAACCGAAGTCCCGTTGCTGGCGCTGCGTACCCCGATCACGACTCATGGCCATCCAGCCGGCATCGGTGATGATCCAGCCCTTGTCCGGCTGATGGCCGATCACGGTGGTCAGTACGCTCAAGGCCAGCTCATCCGCCTGGCAAACACCGATGTTGTGCATCACCAGGTCGAAGAACACATAGACGCCGGCGCGCACTTCAGTGGCGCCTTCCAGGCTTTGCGCCGAAAGTGCCGTGGGGGTGGAGCCGATGCTGACCTCGGGGCAGGTCAGCCCGGCTGCGCGGATGCGTTGGGCGGCGCTGACGCAGAGGTGGCGTTCTTGCTCGGCCAAGGCTTGCAGCGCTTGGGGCGTGTCGAGCTCGTAGCTGGACCCAGCGTGGGTCATGACGCCGCACAACTGCATGCCGCCTTCGCTGAGCAGTCGCGCGATGTCGACAAGTGCAGCGTCTTCAACGCGCACGCCGGAACGATGGCCATCGCAATCGATCTCGATCCAGACCTCGAAACGTTCGTCGTGCTGTTTGCCGAAATCGACGATGGCCTGCGTCGCCGCCAGGCTGTCGGTCAAGATGCTCAAGCGGCAGCCCTTGCGCCGCAGCGTCAGGGCCTGGGCCAGTTTGCCGGGTGCCATGGACACGGCATAAAAGATGTCGTGGATGCCGGCGGCGAAGCAATGCTCGGCTTCCTTAAGGGTCGACACGGTGATGGCGCTGGCGCCTGCTGCAAGCTGCGCCCGAACCACCGGCAGGCATTTGCTGGTCTTGATGTGCGGGCGCAAACGCACCCCCAAGGCGTCCATGCGGTGTTGCATGCGTTGGATATTGCGCTGCATCCGCGGTACATCGATGAGCGCGACCGGGGTATCGAGGGAAGCAATTGAGACTGGCATGAACGAGGCTCGCAGGTGAAAGACAGGCTCGACTCTACTCAGTCATCGTAAAGCCGTGGTTCAATGTGCTGTCATCAATCATTAAGTTGAACTGAATGATCAGCCTCGAAGACCTGCGCATGGCCGTGACGCTGGCACGTTGCGAATCGTTGAGCGCCGCTGCCAGGGCCCTCAATGTCTCGCCGCCAGCACTGTCCATGCGCTTGCGCAAACTGGAGACGCTCCTGGGCCTGACCTTGGCCAATCGCGACGCCCGGCGGCTGAGCCTGACCGCCGACGGCGAGCGTTTCTCGCGCCAGAGTGCGCTGTTGCTGGAACAGCTGGAAGCGCTTCCCGAATCGTTCAGGCAACAAGACGATCAACTGGTCGGCACCCTCAGGCTGGCGGCACCGTTCGGCTATGGACGCCAACGCCTCGCGCCGCTGCTGGCCCGTTTTGCCAGGTTGCATCCGCAGCTATGCCTGCATCTGGATCTACGGGAAACGCCCTGGCCTGACCGCCATGACAGCGATGCGGTGATTCACATCGGTCACCTGAGCGACAGCCAGTGGGTCGCCCGGCCCCTCACGCAAAATGACCGATGGCTGTGCGCGAGCCCCGCTTACCTGGAGCAGAACGGTACACCGCTAGCGCCGGAGCAACTCGCCGAGCACCGCTGCATCTGTATTCGTGAAAACGATGAAGATGTCACCCTGTGGCACCTGCGCAATGCGCACGGGCGCAAGACCCTGCGGATCAAGCCTGCCTTGTTGAGCAACGATGGCAGCGTGGCCCGACGCTGGGCCGAACAGGGCCTGGGGCTGGTGCTGCGTTCGCAATGGGACGTCAGCAAAGCCATCGCCGACGGGCGCCTGGTACGGGTGCTCGCCGATTGGCAATTCGACAGCGCCCCCATCAACCTGCTGGTGCCCTCGCGCAAACTGCGCAGCGCGCGGGTGCAGGCGTTGGTGAGCTTCCTGGAGGCCGAACTGAAGGTCTGAATAGGGCACTGTTCCTACTGAACCACCGTGATCGCCAGCCCATTCACCACACCTGCAAGCAGACCCACCGCTTTCGCGAGCAAGCCCGCTCCCACAAAGGATCGGCGTCGTTCCTTGAACCTGTGTCCACCACCATCCCCCTGTGGGAGCGAGCTTGCTCGCGATGACGGCAGCCCATTCACCGCGGATGCTGAAGCTGCTGCGCCAAGCGTAGATTCTGCCGAAAACAACGCTTTGCAGAGCCGTTTGGCGCACCATAACTGCCCGCAAACCGAAGAAACACGGGCACAACGCCCACGCCTGGAGCATCCCGCAAAGTCTGCTGAGCGAGCCCCGCAAAACGGTGGTTTGTACCAAGCGGCTGGTATTTTTAACGATTTATCCACGGTCTCATGGTGTTGTAATGAAAACGTGATGCAGCGTTGCACCGATGCCTCACGAAAGGCGCCATCGTTCGCCTCGTCGAGCCTTCAACAACAATCCAGGACCGCACTCATGAGCTTTCTTCGACCCAAGTACATCACCTTCGACTGCTATGGCACGTTGACCAATTTCCAGATGGGCACCATGACCCGCGAGCTGTTCGCCGACCGTGTCGATGCCGGACAGATGGACCAGTTCGTCAAGGATTTCTCCGCTTATCGCCTGGACCAGGTGATGGGTGACTGGCGGCCCTATGATGAAATCATCAAGACCTCCCTGATGCGGGTCTGCAAGCGTTGGGGCGTTGAATATCGTGGCGAAGGCCAGCTCTATTACGACGCCGTGCCAACCTGGGGCCCCCACGCCGATGTACCGGCGGGCCTGTCGAAAATCGCCGACAAGATCCCCCTGGTGATTTTTTCCAACGCGATGGACGAGCAGATCATGTCCAACGTCGACAAGCTCGGCGCACCTTTCCATAAAGTCTTCACGGCCCAGCAGGCCCAGGCCTACAAGCCGCGCCTGGCTGCCTTCGAATTCATGCTCGATAACCTTGGTTGCGGACCGGAAGACGTCCTGCATGTGTCGTCGAGCTTCCGCTACGACCTGATGTCGGCCCACGACATGAAGATCAAGCACAAAGCCTTCGTCGCCCGCGGTCATGAACACCCGGCCAACGCTGCTTTTGGCTACCACCAGATCCCGGACATCGGCGGGTTGCCCGCGCTGGTCGGGCTCTGAGTCTCGACGCACGCTTGAAGGCGAAAGGGGTTAGACATGGGCAGTGAGTCCTATTGGCTCGACACCGCACCGGCGTTCACCGGTGCTCAGCTCGGCGGATTGCCCGGACAGGTCGATGTCGCCATCGTCGGTGGCGGCTTCACCGGTCTGGCGGCGGCGCGGGCCCTGGCCTCGAAAGGGGCCAGCGTGGCGGTGCTGGAAGCGGGCAGGGTGATTGGCGAGGCGTCAGGGCGCAACGGCGGGCATTGCAGTACCGGCGTGGCCCAGGATTACGCGGCGCTTACCGCCAGCCTCGGCGCCGACAAGGCTCGGGCGTATTACCAAGCCTATGAAAGCGCCGTGCAGAGCGTCGTGACGCTGGTGGAGCAAGAGCAGATTGCTTGCGACCTCAAGCGCAACGGCAAGCTCAAGCTGGCCGCCAAGCCGATGCACTACGAAGGGTTGGCGCGCACCTGTGAATTGATCCGCAAGGAAGTCGATGCCGAGGTCGAGTTGCTGTCGGCCCAGGAGACGCGGGAGGAAGTCAATTCGGCGCAGTTTCACGGCGGCCTGTTGCAGCGCAATGGTGTGCAGATGCATGTCGGGCGTTTCGGCGTCGGCCTGGCCGAAGCGGCCGCCCGTCACGGTGCGTTGATCTTCCAGGGCGTGGCGGTGCAGGACTGGAAGGCCAGTGCCGGCGGTTATCGAGTCAACACCAGCAAAGGGGCGCTGCAAGCCTCGCAGATCCTGCTGGCGACCGGTACCTGTCAGCAGGGCGGCCTGGGCTGGTATCGGCGGCGGATCGTGCCGGTGGGCAGCTTCGTGATCGCCACCGAGGTCCTGCCCCAGGCGCTGATCGACAGCTTGCTGCCGGCCCGGCGTTCCTATGTCACCAGCCGAATGATCGGTAACTACTTTCGCCTGACCCCGGACAACCGCCTGCTGTTTGGCGGCCGCGCGCGGTTTGCCATGTCCGACAGCGTGTCCGACGCCAAGAGCGGCAAGGTGTTGCAAGCCGCCATGGTGCAGATGTTCCCGCAGTTGGCGAACACTCGGATCGACTATTGCTGGGGCGGCCTGGTGGATATGACCTCCGATCGCCTGCCCCGGGCCGGCCAGCATGGCGGGGTTTATCACTCCATGGGCTACAGCGGCCACGGCGTGCAGATGTCGGTGCACATGGGGCAGGTCATGGCCGAGGTCATGGCCGGCAAGGTCGAGGCTAACCCTTGGCGCGAACTGGATTGGCCGGCCATTCCCGGGCACTTCGGCAAGCCTTGGTTTTTGCCGCTGGTCGGCGCGTATTACCGCTTGCAGGACTACCTGCACTGAAGTTTCACGGCGTTGTTTGGCGTTTCAACCACGGTGCATTAACGCACGTAATCGAGCCCTATCATTTTCCGAAAGGTAGAACTGACATGAGTGACACTAAAAACGGCATCAAAGACCAGTTGATCACCGGTACAGAAAGTCTGCGTGTTTTCGAAGGGCTCAACCGCGGCATGTCACGCCGTCATGCATTGCAGATGCTCGGGCTGGCCGGTGTGGCCGCGGCGGGTGCCGGCAGCCTGTTCGGCGCCGCCGGCAAACTGCTTGCCGATGAACAGGCGAGCCCCGGCAAAGGCAAGCCCGGCGGGCGTATCCGGGTCGCCGGTATCTCCAGCTCGACCGCCGATACCCTGGACCCGGCCAAAGGCTCATCGTCCACGGACTACGTGCGCCATTACATGTTCTACAACGGCCTGACGCGTTTCGACAGCCACATGGTGCCGCAACTGGAACTGGCCGAACGTATTGACACCACCGATGCCACGCTCTGGGTGATTACCCTGCGCAAGGAAGTGACCTTCCACAACGGCAAGGGCCTCACCGCCGCCGACGTGGTGTTTTCCCTGATGCGTCACAAGGACCCGATCACCGGTTCCAAGGTCTTGCCGCTGGCCGAGCAGTTTGCCGAGGTCAAGGCCACTGGCACCCATGAAGTGCAGATACGCCTGAGCGGCCCGAATGCCGAGCTGCCATCGATCCTTGCCATTTCCCACCTGTTGATCGTCCCCGAGGGCACCAGCGACTTCAACCAGGGCATCGGCACCGGTCCGTTCAAGGTCAAGGAATTCAAGCCTGGGGTGCGTTCCATCGGTGCGCGCAATACCAACTACTGGAAGCCCGGCCTGCCGTACCTCGACGAAATCGAATTCATCGGCATCGGTGACGAGCCGTCACGGGTCAACGCGTTGCTGTCGGGCGACGTGCAGATCATCAACGAGGTCAACCCGCGTTCGACCACGCGCATCAAGGACAGCACCACCCATCGCGTGGTGGACTCGCCGTCGGGTAACTACACCGACCTGATCATTCGCCAGGACCAGATGCCCGGCCAGAGCCCGGAGTTCACCGAGGCGATGAAACTGCTGCTGGACCGCGAACAGGTCAAGTCGGCGATCTTCCGGGGTTTCGCCAGGGTCGGCAACGACCACCCGATCGCCCCCGGCGCCCGTTTCTACAATGCCGACCTGCCGCAACGGACCTACGATCCGGAGAAGGCTCGTTTCCTGCTGAAGAAGGCCGGCATGGAAAGCATCAGCATGCCGGTAATGTGCTCACCGGCCGCCACCGGTTCGGTCGACGTGGCCGTGCTGCTGCAGCAATCGGCCAAGGAGGCCGGGCTCAAGCTCAACGTCAATCGGCTGCCGAGCGACGGCTACTGGTCCAACCACTGGGCCAAGCATCCGCTGAGCTTCGGCAACATCAACCCGCGGCCTAACGCCGACATGTTGTTCTCGCAGTTCTTCCAGTCCACGGCGCCGTGGAACGAATCGGGCTGGAAAAACCCGCAGTTCGACCAGTTGCTGATCCAGGCTCGCGGTGAAACCGATGAAGCCAAGCGCGGCAAGATGTACGCGGACATGCAGACCCTGGTGCATAACCATAGCGGCATCGGCATCCCGGTGTTCATCAGCAACATCGATGGCGTCGACCAGCGCGTCAAAGGTTATGGCACCAACCCGCTGGGCGGTTTCATGGGCTATATGTTCGCCGAGCAAGTCTGGCTTGACGCTTGATGCGTGTGGTCTGGCGGCGTGACATGGCACAAGGGGTAGGGCGATGAATAGCAACACACTTTGGTTGATCGGCCGGCGCCTGGGCGCTGCGGTCGTGACCCTGTTGATCGTATCGATGGTGGTGTTCGCCATTACGGCGGTGTTGCCGGGAGACGCGGCGCAACAGTCCCTTGGACAGTTCGCCACGCCTGAGCAAGTGGCGGCGCTGCGGGTGAAAATGGGCCTGGACCAACCGGGTGTGTTGCGCTACCTGCACTGGTTGATGAGCCTGCTCAGCGGTGACATGGGCGTGTCGATCTCCAACGCCACGCCGGTCAGCGAGTTGATGGCTGGCCGGGTCCCCAACACCTTGATGCTGGCGGCGGCCACGGCGCTGGTGTCGGTGCCCGTGGCGTTGATCCTGGGCATCGGCTCGGCGATGGGGCGAGGGGGGCGCATCGACGGCTTCCTGAGCTTCTTCACCCTGACGATGGTGGCGGTGCCGGAGTTCCTGGTCGCCACCCTTGCCGTGCTGATTTTCGCGGTGAACCTGGGCTGGCTTTCGGCGCTGTCCTACTCCAGCGAGATCACTTCGCCGCTGCAATTCATGCGTACCTATGCGTTGCCGGTGATGACCCTGTGCTGCGTCATCGTCGCGCAAATGGCGCGCATGACCCGGGCGGCGGTGATCGATCAACTCGACAGCCCCTATGTGGAAATGGCCCGCCTCAAAGGCGTGAGTCCGGTGCGGGTGGTGCTGCGCCATGCCTTGCCCAATGCCATCGGGCCGATTGCCAATGCCATCGCCCTGAGCCTGTCCTACCTGTTGGGCGGGGTGGTGATCGTCGAGACGATCTTCAACTATCCCGGCATCGCCAGCCTGATGGTCGATGCCGTGACCAACCGCGACATGGCGTTGGTCCAGGCCTGCACCATGCTGTTTTGTACGGCCTATCTGGTGTTGGTGCTGGTGGCTGACCTGTGCGCGATCCTGTCCAATCCGAGGCTGAGAAACCAATGAACAATCTCATTGTGAAATCCCCGCCTGCGGCGCCCGAACAGGCCTTGGGCAAGGTGTCGCGCAAAACCCCCTGGCTCGGCCTGATCGGCGCCGCGATGTGCGTGATCTGGTTGCTGGTGGCGATCTTCGGGCCATGGCTGGCACCCCACCCGGTGGGGGAAGTGGTCTCCGACAACGTCTTCGACAACTTCAGCGCCACGTATCCATTGGGCACCGATTATTTGGGCCGCGACATGCTCAGCCGCATTCTCGTGGGCGCGCGCTTCACGGTGGGCCTGGCGTTGGTGGCGGCAGTACTGGCCAGTGGGCTGGGCACCGGTTGCGCGCTGCTGTCGGTGGTTTCGCCGAAGTGGCTGGATGAACTGATCAGCCGCCTGATGGACGCCTTCATTTCGATCCCGAGCAAGATGCTCGCGCTGATCATGGTTTCGGCGTTCGGCTCGTCGGTGACCCTGTTGATTTGTACGGCGGTGCTCAGTTTCACCCCGGGTGCGTTTCGTATCGCCCGCAGCATGGCGGTGAACATCGAGGCCCTGGAATACGTGCAGGTGGCCCGCACCCGTGGTGAACGCCGGCTGTACATCGCCTGTGTGGAAATCCTGCCGAACATGCTCAACCCGGTGCTGACCGACCTGGGCTTGCGCTTCGGCTTCATCGTCCTGCTGCTCAGCGGCATGAGCTTCCTCGGCCTGGGCGTGCAGCCGCCGGATGCCGACCTGGGTTCGCTGGTGCGGGAAAACATCGGCGGCCTCAACCAGGGCGCGCCGGCCATCGTGATTCCAGCCCTGGCCATCGGCACCCTGACCATTGGGGTCAATCTGTTTATCGACCGCTTGTCTTCGCGGCGCAACCGACGTACGGGAGGCCATTGATATGAGCCAATTGATCCGAGTCGAGAACCTGCGCGTGGTCGCCTGTGGCGAGCGCAGCGAGGTGGAGATCGTCAAGGGCGTGAGTTTCTCCCTGGAGAAAGGTGAAGTGCTGGCGCTGATCGGCGAGTCCGGTTCGGGCAAGACCACCATCGCCCTGGCACTGCTCGGTTATGCCCGGCGCGGTTGTCGCCTGGCCGGCGGCGTGGTGCAGATTGGCGAGCACGACATGCTCGCCTTGAGTGAGCGCGAGCTGCAAGGCCTGCGCGGCAATCGGGTGTCGTACATTGCCCAAAGCGCCGCGGCGGCGTTCAACCCGGCCAAGAAACTCATCGACCAAGTGGTGGAAGGGGCGTTGATCCATGGCCTGGGCAGCCGGGCCGTGCTCGAAGCCAAGGCCATCGAACTGTTCCGCGACCTGGCACTGCCCAACCCCGAATGCATCGGTCAACGCTATCCTCATCAAGTGTCCGGTGGGCAACTGCAGCGGGTGATGGCGGCCATGGCGCTGATCAGCGATCCGCTACTGGTGGTGCTCGATGAGCCGACCACGGCCCTCGATGTGACCACCCAGATCGACGTGCTGCGCGCCTTCAAGCGGGTGGTGCGCGAACGTGGCGCGACGGCGGTTTATGTGTCCCACGACCTGGCCGTCGTGGCGCAGATGGCCGACCAGATCGTGGTGCTCAACGGCGGGCAGATCTTCGAACAGAGCGCCACCGCGCCGCTGCTCAAGGGGCCGGCTCACGCCTACACCCGCAGCCTGTTGGCGGCGGCACGGCCAGACACGACGATTCGCCCGCCGTGTGGTGTGGCCGAAGACACGCCGCTGCTGACCATCAAGGGCTTGACCGCTGGCTACGGCAACAAGAACCAGCACGGCATGCCGGCGATCCGGGTGCTCGAAGACATCGACCTGACCGTGCGCAGGGGCCAGGCCATCGGGGTGATCGGTGAGTCGGGCTCGGGCAAATCGACCCTGGCGCGGGTGGTGGCGGGGCTGTTGACCCCGGCCCTGGGCGGGCTGACGTTTGACGGCCAGCCACTGGGTGGCAGCCTGTCCGAACGCACGGACGAACAGTTCCGACGCATCCAGATGGTGTTCCAGAACGCCGACACCGCACTCAACCCGATGCACAGCATCAGCACCATCCTGAGCCGGCCGTTGAAGATGTATTTCGGCCTCAAGGGCGCGGCACTGCGTGAGCGTATCGGCGAGCTGCTCGACCTCGTGCGTCTACCACGGGACATGGCCGAGCGCCGCCCGAGCGAACTCTCCGGCGGACAGAAACAGCGGGTCAACCTGGCCCGGGCGCTGGCGGCCAAGCCGGACCTGATCCTGTGCGATGAAGTGACCTCGGCGCTGGATACGGTGGTCGGCGCGGCGATCCTTGAACTGCTGCGCGACCTGCGCCAGCAACTGGGGGTGTCCTACCTGTTCATCAGCCATGACATCTCCACGGTGCGGGCGCTGTGCGACGACATCGTGGTGATGTACAGCGGCCATAAGGTTCAAGAGGGCAGCCGGCAATCGTTCGCCCAGGCGCCGTTCCATCCCTACACCGACCTGTTGATCCACTCGGTGCCGGAGTTGCGCCAGGGCTGGCTGGAAAGTTGTGGCACCACGACGTGCGGCACGCTGCCGGCGTTGGGCGCGCGCGCCGAGGTGCCGCAGCTGTGCACCTTCCTCAATCGCTGCCCGGTGCGGGTCGACGGCCTGTGCAACCACACCGCGCCGCCCCGGCAGATCATCGACGGCGGCAGCGAGGTGCTCTGTCATCACGACAGTGCCGAGCTGCTCAAGCGCCAACAGGATTCAAACAGCATGATCGTGGGAGCCTACGCATGAACGCGCGTTTCGTGAGGTTGGCCGAACAGGGCCGGCCCATCGTCAAATTGAAAGTGGATGGCGTCCCTGTCGAGGCGTTGCAGGGCGACACGCTGATGGTCGCATTGCTGACCCACGGCCCGGCGTTGCGCCAGTCGGAATTCGATCCGGGCAGCCGGGCCGGTTTCTGCCTGATGGGCGCCTGCCAGGATTGCTGGGTCTGGACCCGCAGCGGCGAACGCCTGCGGGCCTGCTCCAATGAAGTACGCGAAGGGCTGGACATCATTACTCAACAACCGGAGGCGATATGGCCGCTGCGCGGATAGTCATTGTAGGCGCTGGACCGGCGGGTATCCGTTGCGCGCAGACCCTGGTCGCAGCGGGCTTCAAGCCGATCCTGCTCGACGAAAACCGTCGCGATGGCGGGCAGATCTACCGGCGCCAGCCCGAAGGGTTCACCCGCACCTACGCCACGCTGTACGGCACCGAAGCGGACAAGGCCCGTGACCTGCACGAAAGCTTCGACCGTTTGCGCACGCAGATCGACTACCGTCCGGACACCCTGGTGTGGAACCTGACTCCCGGGCAATTGTGCTGCGTCAGCCAGGGCCAGCACACGACGGTGGATTACGACGCGCTGATCCTCTGCACTGGCGCCACCGACCGCCTGATGCCCATCGAGGGTTGGCAGTTGGGCGGTACCTACAGCCTCGGCGGCGCGCAGATCGCCTTGAAGGCCCAGGCGGTTTCCATCGGCCACCAGGTGGTGTTCATGGGCAGCGGGCCGCTGCTGTATCTGGTCGCCAGTCAATACCTCAAGGCCGGCGCCAATGTCGCAGCGGTGCTGGACACATCGCCGCTGGGCCAGCGCATCAAGGCCTTGCCCAAGCTCATGGCGCGCCCGGGCTTGCTGTTCACCGGCATGAAACTATTGGCGCAGTTGTATCGGGCGAAGATTGCCGTGCACCTGGGTATTTCGCCGCTGCAGATTCTGGGAGAAGCGACCACCGGTGTCAGTGGCGTGCGAGTTCGTACCGCCAGTGGGGAAACCTTGACCGTGGCCTGCGACGCGGTGGCGCTGGGTTATCACTTGCGCCCGGAAACCCAACTGGCTGACCTGGCGGGCTGCCGCCTGCGCTTTGACGAGGCGTCCAGCCAATGGCTGCTGGACACGGACGAAGAGGGACGGACCTCGGTCAGCGGTGTATACGCCGCCGGTGATGGTTCGAAGATCCGTGGCGCCGATGCCGCCGAGCACGCCGGGCGCCTGGTCGCCTTGGCGTTGTTGAGCGATCTGCAGCAGCCGGTGGACGTCGCACTCGTCGCCGAACAGCGCCAGGCGCTCAAGGTGATGGACGCGTTTCGCCTCGGCCTGGCCCAGGCGTTTCCCTGGCCGGCGGCACAAGCCAAGGCCTTGCCGGACGAGGCCATCGTCTGCCGCTGCGAGATGATCAGCGCCGGCGAACTGCGCCGCACCGTCAGTGAAAAGGGCGCTTGTGAAGTCAACCGGGCCAAGGCGTTCAGCCGGGTTGGCATGGGCCGCTGCCAGGGGCGCTATTGCTCCCAGGCCGGGGCCGAAGTGATTGCAGCAGCGGCGGGTGTCCAGGTGCAGGAGGTGGGGCGCCAGCGTGGTCAGGCCCCCGTGAAACCACTTTCGATGCTCACTCGGGAGGTGACGCCATGACGCTGAATAAAGCCGATGTGGTGATTGTCGGCGGCGGCCTGATGGGCTCGGCTGCAGCGTTTTTCCTGCGCCAGCGGGGGCAGTCGGTGATCCTGCTCGAGCGTGACCAGATCGGCCAGTACGCCAGCGGCGTCAACTTTGGCAACGTGCGGCGCCAGGGGCGTTTTCTCGGGCAGCTGGAACTGGCGAATCGGTCCTGGGCGCTGTGGAAACGCCTGCCGGAGCTGATCGACGACGACCTGGAGTTCATCGCCAGCGGGCACATGCGCGTGTGTTATCGCGAGGATGAAATACCCGAGCTTGAGGCTTACGCAGCGGCACCGGAAGCGGCGCAACTGGACTTGCAGATCTATCGCGGCAGCGAGCTGCACGCGCGTTTTCCGTTTCTTGGCAAGGACGTCAAGGGCGGCTCCTATGCGCCTCACGACGGTCACGCCAACCCGCGTCTGGCAGCCCCGGCGTTCGCCCGGGCGGCCCGGCGACTCGGGGCACGCATCGAGGAACGCACCGAGGTGGCCGAGGTGCAGAAGGTCGGTGATGGGTTCAGCATCAGCACCACCGATGGTCGCCAGTTCAGCGCTGCTCAGCTGTTGATTACCGCAGGCGCTTGGGGCCAGAAGCTCTCGGCGCAATTCGGCGAGCCGGTGCCGCTGGAGACCAATGGCCCGCAAATGGCCGTCACCGAACCGGTGCCGTATGCCTTGCCGACGGTGATCGGCGTGTACACCAAGATTCCTGAAGAAGTGATCTATTTCCGCCAGATTCCCCGGGGCAATATCATCATCGGCGGCGGCTATCGCAGCAAGCCGGACATGCTCAACCGCCGGGCCTATGTCGAGCCGCGCAGCATCCTCAACCAACTGGACCAGATGCGTCGGCTGCTGCCGGGTGTCGGCAATCTCAACATCATCCGCGTGTGGAGCGGCATCGAAGGCTACCTGCCCGATTCCCTGCCGGTGATGGGGCCCAGTGGCAACGTCGATGGCTTGTACTATGCGTTCGGCTTCAGCGGCCATGGCTTCCAGCTCGGTCCGGGCGTTGGCGATGTCATGGCTGAACTGATCAGCACCGGCAGCACTCGAACCTTCATCGAGCCGTTTTCCATCCGCCGGTTCGCCCTTTGTGCCGAGCAACGGAGCAAGGCCTCATGAAACCCCGCGTGTTAGCCATTTTCGAACGCCTGCTGGCGTTTGAAACGGTCTCTTCAGAATCGAACCTGGCCCTGATCGAGTACGTGCGCGATCTGTTGCTGAGCAAGGGCATCGAGTCGCTGATCGTCAAGGATGAGAGCGGCAAGAAGGCCAACCTGTTCGCCAGCACCGGCCCGCGTGAGTTGCCCGGGGTCCTGCTGTCCGGCCACACCGACGTGGTGCCGGCGGCAGGGCAGGCCTGGACCGTTCCGGCGTTCCAGGCGACCGTGCGCGATGGTCGGGTCTACGGGCGTGGCAGTTGTGACATGAAAGGTTTCATTGCGCTGGCCATCGACGCCATGCTCGATGCCGCCGACCATTCGCTGAACCGGCCAATGCAACTGGCGCTTTCCCACGACGAAGAGATCGGTTGCGTGGGGGTGCGGCGCTTGCTCGACGTGCTGCACCTGGCACCTGTGCGACCGTTTCTATGCGTGATCGGCGAGCCGACCAACATGCAATTCGTGCTCGGCCACAAGGGCAAGGGTTCCTATCGCACCTACTGTCGCGGCCTGGAAGCGCACTCATCGCTGGCACCGCGCTCGGTCAATGCGATTCACGTGGCCTGCGATTTCATCGCGGCGTTGCGCCAGAGCCAGCAGCAATTGCAGGAGCAAGGCGCCCAGGATGCGGATTACGACGTGCCCTACAGCACCGTGCATGTCGGGCAGATTGTCGGCGGCAAGGCACTGAACATCGTGCCAAACCTGTGCACCCTGGATTTCGAAGTGCGCAATTTGCCGGACGACGATCTGGACCTGTTCCTGGAGCAACTGCGCGAGCGCGCCGAGGTGATCGTGCGCGAGGCGAAAAAACTCTCCAGCGTCGCGGACATCGAGATCGAAACCCTCAACGTCTATCCGGGCCTCGACACCCATCCGAGTGTTGAAGCCGTGCGCTTCCTGAAAAATTTCGCCACCCCGGACACCGGCACCGCCAAGGTCTCCTTCGGCACCGAGGGCGGCCTGTTCAAGCAGCGCCTGGATGTACCCGTGGTGGTCTGCGGCCCAGGCTCCATCGAACAGGCGCACAAGCCCGACGAGTTCATCGAAGTCAGCCAGATGGACGCGGGGGAGCGGTTTCTGGAGGGGTTGCTCGGCTCCCTGAAAATCTAAGCCATACACCGAAAGAAATGTAGGAGCACACCTGTAGAAGCACACCTGTAGAAGTACACCTGTAGGAGCATACCTGTGGGAGCAAAGCTTGCTCGCGATGAACGATGACACGGTCTTGATCGATGTCGCCTGATCCACCGCCATCGCGAGCAAGCTTTGCTCCCACAGTGTTCAGTGTTCGGTGCTTAGCCTGGGGCCTCGGTAGAGCCTGCCGTCCCACCTCGAAACTTCAGCATCCAACACTGCCCAAACCCCGCTTTCAGCATCCTGCCCCGTGGCATCTCCTTAGACTGGAATCACCTCGGAACAGGACGCGACCATGCTCAAGAATCGATTGAAAGACCCCAGCCTGTTGGCAGAACTCGCTTACATCGACGGTCAGTGGATCGGCGCCGACAACGCCGCCACCCTTGACGTCATTGACCCGGCCACCGGTCAGGTGCTCGCCCGTGTACCGGCGATGCAAGGCGTGGAAACCCGGCGTGCCATCGAGGCCGCCGAGCGCGCCTGGCCGGCGTGGCGCGCGCGTCCGGCGGCGGAGCGGGCAGCGCTGTTGGAGCGCTGGTATCAAGCCATGATGGACAACCTCGACGACCTCGCGCTGATCATGACCTGTGAACAGGGCAAGCCGTTGAACGAAGCCAAAGGCGAAATCCGCTACGGGGCCGGTTTCGCCAAATGGTTTGCCGAAGAGGCCCGGCGGGTCTATGGCGAGACCATCCCGGCGCCCAGCGGCGACCGACGCCTGCTCACGCTCAAGCAGCCGGTGGGTGTCTGTGCGGCGATCACCCCCTGGAATTTCCCCAATGCGATGATCACTCGCAAGTGCGCCCCGGCCCTGGCGGCGGGTTGCCCGGTCATCGTCAAACCCTCGGACCTGACCCCCTTGTCGGCCCTGGCCCTGGCGGTGCTGGCCGAGCGGGTCGGGATTCCGGCCGGGGTGTTCAACGTCGTGACGGGTATGCCCGCCGGTATCGGCGAAGAACTGACCGGCAACCCGACGGTGCGCAAGATTTCCTTTACCGGTTCCACGGCGGTCGGGCGCTTGCTGATGCGCCAGAGCGCCGAGCACATCAAGCGCTTGAGCCTGGAGCTGGGCGGCAATGCGCCGTTCATCGTGTTTGACGATGCGGACCTGGAACAGGCGGTGGCCGGCATCATGCTCAGCAAGTTTCGCAACGCCGGCCAGACCTGCGTCTGCGCCAACCGCATCCTGGTGCAGGACGGCATCTACGAACGCTTCGCCGCACGGCTGGTGGAAGAGGTGGGCAAGCTCAAGGTCGGCAATGGGCTGGAGGCTGACGTGATGATCGGCCCGCTGATCAACCTCGCGGCGGTGAACAAAGTCGCCCGGCACATTGACGATGCGTTGAGCCAGGGCGCGCGTCTGCTGTGTGGCGGTGTTCCCGAGGGCGACAGTCAGTTCGTCCAGCCAACGGTACTGGGCGAGGCCCATGCCGGGATGTTGCTGGCCAACGAAGAAACCTTCGGACCGGTGGCGCCGCTGATGCGCTTTACTACTGAAGAGCAGGCCCTGGCCCTGGCCAATGCCACGCCTTATGGCCTGGGCGCTTACTACTTCACCCAGGACCTGCGCCGCTCATGGCGTTTCGGCGAGGCGCTGGAGTTCGGCATGGTCGGGCTCAATACCGGGCTTATCTCCATGGAAGTCGCGCCCTTCGGCGGCATCAAGCAGTCGGGCCTGGGGCGCGAAGGCAGCAAGTACGGCCTGGACGAATACCTTGAAGTCAAAGCCTTCCACATCGGTGGACTGTGATGCGACCGTCATTTGAACCAACACCCGGGAGCCATGATTGATGAGCAAACCATTTCGAATCGCTGCCATTGCCGGCGATGGCATCGGCAAGGAAGTCCTGCCCGAAGGGCTGCGGGTACTGGAGCAAGCCGCGAAAAAGTGGCAGTTGTCGCTGGACATCGAAGTGCTCGATTGGGCCCATTGCGATTACTACCTGGAGCACGGGCAGATGATGCCCGCCGACTGGTTCGAACAACTCAAGGGCTTCGACGCGATCTACTTCGGCGCCGTGGGTTGGCCGGACAAGGTGCCGGATCATATTTCCCTGTGGGGCTCGTTGCTCAAGTTCCGCCGCGACTTCGACCAGTACGTGAACATCCGCCCGGTGCGGCTGTTTCCGGGGGTGCCGTGTCCGTTGGCCGGGCGTAAGGCGGGGGACATCGACTTCGTGGTGATCCGCGAGAACACCGAGGGCGAATACTCTTCCATCGGCGGCAAGATGTTCGAAGGCACCGAGCATGAGTTCGTGCTCCAGGAGTCGGTGTTCACCCGGCGTGGGGTCGACCGGATCCTGAAGTTCGCCTTCGACCTGGCCCAGACCCGACCGCGCAAACGCCTGACCGCGGCGACCAAGTCCAACGGCATTTCCATCAGCATGCCGTATTGGGACGAGCGCACGGCATTGATGGCCGAGCAGTACCCGGACGTGAAGTGGGACAAGCAACACATCGACATCCTGTGCGCTCGCTTTGTTTTGCAGCCCGACCGGTTTGATGTGGTGGTGGCGTCGAACCTGTTCGGCGACATCCTCTCCGACCTGGGCCCGGCCTGCGCCGGCACCATCGGCATCGCACCGTCGGCCAACCTCGATCCGGAGCGCCGCTTCCCATCGCTGTTCGAACCGGTGCATGGCTCGGCGCCCGATATCTATGGGCAGAACATCGCCAACCCGATCGCGATGATCTGGTCCGGCGCCTTGATGCTCGACTTCCTGGGTAACGGTGATGAGCGCTACCGCGCGGCCCATGATGGGATTCTCAAGGCTATCGAACAAGTCATCGCCGAAGGCCCCATCACCCCCGACCTGGGTGGGCAGGGCTCGACCCAGGATGTTGGCCAGGCCATCGCCGCCGCGCTCTGAGGCTTGATCCAACCTGCGACACCTTTTGCCCGCCCACACTGCGGGCTTTTTTTTGCTGATCTGCCACCCCCACCACAACCCCCTGTGGGAGCGAGCTTGCTCGCGATAGCGGTGGATCAGCTTGCGATGATGTTGGCTGTGCTGCCGCCATCGCGAGCAAGCCCGCTCCCACATGGGGCCCGGGGTGATGGTGGGATTTGAAGTCCCCCACCCATCCCCTGTGGGAGCAAAGCTTGCTCGCGATAGCGGTGGAGCTACCTACACCGAATTACTTGACGACGTACACCTTGCGCACATAAACGCTGCTTTTCCAGGCACACGGTGCATTCAGCGGGACGAATACGGTATCGCCGGTGTTGACCGTCAAGTCGCTGCCATCGGCTGCCTGCAAGGTGACGCTGCCTTCGAGCAGGTGCATCAGCTCATGCAGTTTGTGCGGTCGTGACTTGCGGGTGTAGGGCGTCGAGTCCCAGATGCCGATCCGCAGGTTGCTCGCTTGCTCGACAAACAAATTGTGCGAGCGACATTGCGGCGGCGGGCTGAGCAGGATCTCGTCATCCGGGGCAGCAGAAGGCGAGAGCAGGGTGTGGGCGGGGAGTGCCGTCAGCCCGGGAAGGTGCGCTTCGATGCGCTGGGTGTCGGCACAGAAGGCCCAGAGCGAGCCGGGTTGCGCCTCGATCTCAAGCGCCGTCCCCCGACCGATCACCGCGCTTTCACCCGGCTTGAGCTGCAGCATCTGCCCCTGGCTACGCAGCGTCACTGCGCCGGCATGCACCACGATCGTCTCACTGAAGGGGTATTCATCGACGCTGAACAGTCCGCTCGCCCGGACCACGCCGGCAGCCATGCCATCTTCCCCAGCATAGGCGATGAGGCGGTCGAACGGATCCTTGGCGCCCAGTGAACCCGGGGTGAACGGGGTTGAGGCAAGGCGGCCATCGGCGTGTGCCAACAGCACTGCAGTGGGTTCGAGCATGAAGATGATTCTCCAGGGAAGCGTTGAGGGGAGTGTGGGTTTTTCAGCCAATGGCCTGGGTCACTGGCGCAAATTGCCGAACCGCGCCGGTCGCCTGCGGGGGCGTGCCCCGTGCCATTTGGGCTACGGTGTCGACCTGCTTGAGCCCGGCCTCTTCCAGCCAAGGGGCCAGGCCGCTGTTTGAAGGGATGTCGATGCGAACGAATGCGTCCGGCACTTGGGCCAGCAGCACGGCGATCAAGTGCTGGGCCTGTTCCAGGTTCTGGGCGATGACCGGGCCGATGCAGCGGCCACGGCCGAAGGGGCGCAGCAGGGCGAAGGCGCACAAGTGACCGTCGCGTTCGATCCCCACTGAATGTTCAACGACCTCGAACAGGTCATTGAGTACGGCGCTCCGCTCCAGCCCGCTCCCGGCATTGGCCAGTTCGATCAACTCGGCATGATCGGCTTCGCTCAACTCGCGGCAGCGTTCGCCAGCGGCCAGTTCCAGTGGGGCCGGCACCAGCGCTTGCCCTTGGTGCTGCTGGATATGCCCAAAATCAACGAACCCCTGGCTGGCATACAGCGGGGCACCGGCCAGCGTCGCATTGAGCACGGCGGTACGCGAGCCGCAAGCCTCGATCGCCAGTTCCATCAGCTTGCGACCGATCCCCTGGCCCTGGTACTCATCGTCGACAATCACCAGGCCAATGGTGGTGTAGTTTCCCTGGGCGCAGGTGAACGCCGTTCCAATCAAACGGCCCTGGTCTTCCACGACAAACCCCTGGGCGACGCGTTGCAACATCGCCCAGTCTTCCAGGCGATGGGGCCATTTCAACTGCACGGACAAGGCATGGGCCGCAGGCACGTCGGTGGCGGTCATGGCGCGATAGAAGTAAGTGGGGCGTTGCGAAATGGACATGGCAGATCACCATAAAATAAGGGACGAAAGCGGATGGATGTGTGCGCTGAAAGCCTTTGTATCTCACCTGCCACCGGGCCTGGCAAGGGCGGCACATCGATTCGGTATCTTGCGTAAGCAACGGCTCTGCCGGCCACATTTCTTGCTCAAATCAGAGGCTTGGCCAGCAGTAAATACCGGGTCGGTTTTTCGCCGTTCGGCTCGAAACCAGAGGCCATCGAGGACTCAATAGCTGCGCTCACGATCCACCAGGCCCAGCATCGATTCCCCCCGTTGATGCCGGCGGATGTTCTCCAGCAACACGCCAAAGGCACTTTCAGGCTGAGTCATCGCCGCGATGTGCGGGGTCAACAGTATCTGTGGATGGTGCCAGAAGGGGTGATCCATCGGCGCCGGTTCCTGCTCCAGCACGTCCAGCACCGCGGCGCTGAGCTGGCCGTTGGCAAGGGCTTCAAGCAGGTCCGCTTCCACCAGGTGCCCACCTCGGCCCATGTTGACCAACGCTGCGCCCTTGGGCAGGTGTTGGAACAGCTGGCGGTTGAGGATCCCTCGGGTCTGCTCGGTCAACGGCAGGACGCACAGCACAATGTCGCATTGACCGAGAAACGCCGGCAGTTGCTCGTCGCCGGCAAAGCACGTGACCCCCTCGATGTCATGCTCGCTGCGGGCCCAGCCCGACAAGGCAAAACCAAAGGTCTTCAAGCTGGCGAGTATCTGCCGTGCCTGCAAACCCAGGCCCATGACGCCCACCCGGCGTTGTCCGGCGGGCACCAGCCGGTGCGCTTGCCAGCACCGTTCGGCCTGTTGCTGGCGATAGCGCAACATGTCCCGGTGCAGGCTGAGCACGGCGAAACTGGCGTACTCGCACATGCCCTGGCTGATGCCCGGGTCGAGCAAGCGCACCACCGGCAGCGTCGTTGGCAAGCGGCCAAGGTCGAGTTGATCCACGCCGGCCGACAAGGCGAACAGCACCTGCAGATTTGGCAACAGCGTTTCGACGTCGTCCGGCGCCTGCCAGGCCGCCAGGTACTGGATATCCCGCGGGTCGCCGATGTCCGGCCAGGCACGCCATTCGATGTCCGGCGCGTGTTCGGCGAACAGGCGCCGCCAGTGTTCGCCGCGTACCGGGTCAGCTTTATAGAGCAGGGCCATGGGTCACTTCTCGCCTGAAATCAAGGAGCCCCTAGCATGCCTCAACGCCAGAGCAGGATCTGTCGAAAGGGCCGGCGTAGCAGCATCACGCTGCGTTGCAAGGTGCCTCTTGCGGCAGATTCCATGGGGCTGGAATGCCTCTGGAGGATTCTGCTGTTTGCCGGGGTGTAAACAGTCGATCCGAATTTCTCAACGACCAAGTTCGGCTTAGACAATCGCGTCGAACGCTTAACCTGTGAACACACCGCAGCCGCTTCCTGGGTGCGAGGCTCACGATGGGAAATGCCAATGAACAGTAAAGTCGAAGAAACCCCAAGTTTGCTCCGTCAGCGTGATCAATTCGTGCCACGTGGCCTGGTCACCGCGCACCCGCTGGTGATCGATCGGGCCCAGGGCTCGGAATTATGGGACGTGGACGGCAAGCGCTACCTGGACTTCGTCGGCGGCATCGGTGTGTTGAACATCGGCCACAATCACCCCAAGGTCGTCGCGGCCGTGCAGGCCCAGTTGCAGAAGATCTCCCATGCCTGCTTCCAGGTCGTGGCCTACAAGCCTTACCTGGACCTGGCCCAGCGCCTGTGCGAAATGATCGGCGGCCAGCATGCCTATAAAGCCGCATTTTTCACCTCGGGTGCCGAAGCGGTGGAAAACGCGGTGAAGATCGCCCGGGCCCACACCAACCGCTCGGCCGTGATTGCCTTTCGCGGCGGGTTCCATGGCCGGACCTTGCTCGGCACCACGTTGACTGGCATGAGCCAGCCGTATAAGCAGAACTTCGGTCCGTTCGCCCCGGAGGTCTTCCACACGCCGTATCCGAATGCCTATCGCGGCGTCACCAGCGCGATGGCGCTCCAGGCACTGGACGAGCTGCTGGCCACCCAAGTGGCCCCTGAGCGGGTCGCGGCGATCATCATCGAGCCGGTGCAGGGCGATGGCGGTTTCCTGTCGGCCCCCGCCGAGTTTTTGCAGGGCCTGCGCGCATTGACGCAAAAGCATGGCATTGTGTTGATTCTCGATGAAATCCAGACCGGTTTCGGTCGCACCGGTAAATGGTTCGGTTTCCAGCACGCCGGCATCCAGCCGGACCTGGTCACGGTCGCCAAGAGCCTCGCCGGTGGCTTGCCGTTGTCGGGTGTCGTCGGCAAGGCCGAGATCATGGACGCCCCACTGCCGGGTGGCCTGGGCGGTACGTACGGCGGTAATGCGCTGTCGTGCGCGGCGGCGCTGGCGGTGATCGAGGCGTACGAGCAAGAACAACTGCTGGCCCGTGGTGAAGTTCTGGGTAAGCGCCTGCGCCAGGGCCTGCTGCATCTGCAAACTCGTTACCCGCAGATCGGCGACGTGCGCGGCAGCGGTTTCATGCTGGCGATCGAACTGATCAAGCATGACGAGGCACGCACCCCGGACGCCGACCTCAACCAACGGCTGATCGACGAAGCTCGGGCCGGTGGTTTGCTGGTGATCAAGTGCGGGGTGTACCGCAACGTCTTGCGCTTCCTGGCGCCGCTGGTTACCAGTGAAGCGCAGATCGACGAAGCGTTGCAGATTCTCGACGGCGCCTTGGCACGCGTCCTCGGCTGATGCCTGCGTTCATGATGTTTGCCTGGGCAAGCGTCAGTGGCGATTAATGGAGCGTTGATCGATGGGACATCATCGGAGGCTTTACAGATGAGGCTGACTGAATATCGGGCGTTGTTGATCGACTGCGATGAGGTCCTGGTGGATCGGGACTCCGGCGTCTGGGCGGCGTTGCAGCCGCTGCTGGAAAACCATGGCGAGCCGTTGGACAAAGCACAGGTGCTCGCCGATTTTGACGAGGTGCTGCAAACCTTGTACCCGCGTTTCGGCGAATTGGGCTTCAGCGGCTTGCTGTGTTTCGCCCACCGTCAATTGGCCGAGCGCTGGAAGCTCAAGGTCAGTTGGGAGGAGGGCATGAGCTTCGCCCGCTCGGCTGCCGGTTGGACGCTGTTCGAGGATGCGCCGGGTGCGATGCTCTACCTGCGCAAGTTCTATCGGTTGTTGGTGCAGGGGGATCGCGATGCCGAGGACCGGGGCGTGTTGTGCGAGCGCCTGGGCATCGAGCCTGATGATTTTATTTCGCTGGCGAGCGACCCGTTGCAGGATCACGATTGGTTGGCGGCCAATGGCCTGAGCGCCGAGACGATTCTCCAGGTGACCCGTCCCGGCGCCCACCCACGGTCGGTTGGAGCTGTCTGCCTGATCTGCCGCAACGCCGATATGTCTCCCGCGCCCTGTGCGGCGGACTACTGCATCAACAGCATGGCTGATCTGGTCGCTCAGCATCAGCTGTCCTTACGACGCTGATTTTGTTAGAAGATTGTCTTACAAATGGCAGGCAAGAGGTATGCGATGGAAGGTTTAGCGAAACTGGACCGGATCGACATCAGCATTTTGGTAGAGCTTCAAAAAGATGGCCGCATGACCAACGTCAGCCTGGCCGATGCCGTGGGCTTGTCCGCCAGCCCGTGCCTGCAACGGGTCAAACGACTGGAGTCGTTGGGGTACATTTCCAGCTACAAGGCCCATCTGAACCTGGCCAAGATTACCGACTCGGTGACGGTCTTCACCGAAGTCACCCTCAGCGACCACAAGCGTGAGGACTTCGCCAAGTTCGAATCCAACATCCGCCTGGTGGATGAAGTACTTGAATGCCACCTGATCAGCGGCGGCTACGACTACCTGGTGCGCTTCATGACCCGCAGCATCCAGGACTATCAGGACGTGATGGAAAGCCTGCTGGACAAGAACATCGGCATCTCCAAGTACTTCAGCTACATCGTCATCAAGTCACCGGTGCGCAAGGACGAGATTCCATTGCGTAAGTTGTTGCGGCATTGAACCCGAGATCCATCCTAGAACAACTGTGGGAGCGAGCTTGCTCGCGAAGGCGTCGGCAGATTCAGCATTGAGTCAGGCTGATCTACCGCCATCGCGAGCAAGCTCGCTCCCACAAGGGATCTGGGCTTTTATTCCTTGAGGAAGGTCAGCAGATCCTGATTGAGGCGATCCTTGTGCGTCTCGGTCAAGCCGTGCGGCGCGCCAGGGTAGACGATCAGTCGAGCGCCCTTGATCAGCGCCGCCGAGGCCCGGCCTGAAGCGTCGATAGGCACGATCTGGTCGTCATCGCCATGGATCACCAGTGTCGGCACATCGAACTTCTTCAAATCGCCGCGGAAGTCGGTCGCCGAGAATGCCGCGATCGAGTCATAGGTATTCTTGCTGCCACCTTGCATGCCCTGCACCCAGAACGACTGGATCAGCCCTTGGGATGGCTTGGCGCCCTTGCGGTTGTAGCCGTAGAACGGGCCCGAGGCAATGTCCAGGTACAGCTGCGAGCGGTTCTCCAGGGATGCCTTGCGCAGGCCATCGAACACCTCGATAGGCAAGCCACCGGGGTTGGTGTCTGTCTTGAGCATCAACGGCGGAACAGAGGACACCAGCACGGCTTTCTTCACTCGAGCTGTGCCGTGACGGCCGATGTAGCGAGCCACTTCACCGCCCCCTGTCGAGAAGCCCACCAGGGTGACATTCTTCAGGTCCAGCGCTTCAATCACCGCCGCCAGGTCATCGGCGTAGTGATCCATGTCGTTGCCTTCCCAAGGCTGGCTGGAGCGACCGTGGCCGCGACGGTCATGAGCCACCACGCGATAACCCTTCGAGGCGAGGAACATCATCTGGCCTTCCCAACTGTCGGAGTCCAGCGGCCAGCCGTGGCTGAAGGTCACGACCTGGCCATCGCGCGGGCCCCAGTCCTTGTAATACAGCTGCACGCCATCCTTGGTGGTGATGTAGCTGGCGGACTGGACCACGCTGCCGACAGCAGACGCACTGGCAGCGGCCTGGACAGGCGACGCGGCCTCGGCGCTGAGGGTGGCCAATGCCAGGGTGGCGACAGCGAGGGTGCGGTTGACGGTGTTCATCGTTTCTCTCTCCATAAGGTCGGTTTGATCTGCGGCGATCGTCATCGATCGCGTTGGTGGGCAGATTAGAGAGAGAGGCCGAGGACGAGAACGGCGCTGGCATCGATAGCAACTATGGGGAAATCGGATAGCTGCGTTTCGCTTCGGTTGCGGTGAACCAGTCATCAACCAAAAGAAGGCATCGGCCCCAGCGAGTGCAGGATCCACATGACTGCTGCCACAGCTGCCAGCACCGCAACCACAATGCCGATCAGCACCCATTTCAGGATTTTCTGCCCTTTCGATGGCTGGGACCTTGGCGCGTGTGCCTCTACCGTGTGCCGAAATTCCCCGGCGCATCGCGGGCAAGCAGCGGTGTCGTAAGGGAGGAGGGACCCGCATTGCTCACAGTTTGTCATGTCGTCACTTCGAGGCTCAAAGGAGGGGGCGCCCTTTATGGGCTTGTAAAAGCGGACCGAAAGTGTGTGGCGTCGGTCGCTTAATATTTGTAGACGATGCCCAGCTTGCCCATGATCTCCAGGGCGTTGACCAGGCCCAGACCGTTCATGGGCAGGCAGGCGAAGGCCTGGTATTCATCGAAGTGCGTGCCGATGGCCAACAACTTCAAGTCATGGGCCTCCAGCTGGGCGTTGAAATACTGCAGCAGTGCGCGTTCCCAATCGTTGGCGCGGTTGATTGCATCGATGGCTTTACGCTCAGGCGCAGGGATTTCAATGCCCAACTGCCGCAGCGGGGCGAGGGCATTGACGGCATCGATCCCGTAGGACGACCACTCCTTCCATTCGAACCCCGCCAACTGATTGGCTTCGGTGAGCGCGGACTCGACCTGCGTCCAAGCCCAATCCCACTGCCCGGTAGGTGCCGGCATGTTTTGAATGAGCGCTTGCGCGCGCGCCTCGTCGAACAGGCAATCAAACAGATCGGCCAGGGTATCGGTCAAATCCGGCTGCGGCCCTTGTCCCTGGGTGTCCAGGTCGTGGCTCAAGCGTTGCCACAGACTGCCCAGCTCGGCCCAATCCTCGTCGTCCATGTCGTCATCGATCACCTGGGCCTTATGGCCGCGCAGGTAGTTATCCAGCCGCGTCTTGTGCACCCGTACGCAGCCCTCGGCGAGATCGACCTCATAGCTGCGGTAATCCAGGTAGTTGGTCTGGAACACGATGCGGTCAGCAAACACCTCATGGGCGAGGCTTTCCTCAGCGTCAAAATACGTCGCGCCTTCGAAATCGCCATGGGCGGTGAGGATGCGTTGAAACGACAATGGGTCGATCGGATTCATGTGGTCTGGATCATAGGGAGGAGGGCGAAAGGGAAGCGCCGCGTACGCTGGCCGATATCCGGTTCGCGCTGATCGTACACCAAGGCCTGGGGGTTGCTAAGGGGCGGAATGTGGACTGCGTCAACTGTTGGGCGTGTGTTTGGGGCTATGCTTACCTTGCCCCTTGAATCAGGCCCACCCATGCACAAACACCGAACAATCCGGCGGGAGAACACGTGAGACATTCGACACCGGCTGCAGCGCTGCTCTGCCTATTGCTCGGCACGGTTGATGCCGGGGCCGGAGAGTATCAAGTCGTCACCGAAGAGTGGGCTCCGTACAACTACCAGGAAAACAACCAGCTCACCGGCATGACCACCGAGATCGTCCGGGCCATCATGGCGCTCACCGGGGATGACTTCGAGCTGCTGTTGCAGCCGAGTATGCGAGCGAGCCAGATACTGAGGAACCGGCCCAAGACCATCATGTACTCCATGTTTCGCACGCCGGAGCGCGAGCCGTTGTACAAATGGGTCGGCCCGATCGTGGAAGAGTCCATCCACCCCTATCAACTGGCCAATACGCCCCCACTGGACACCTTGGAACAACTGCTGAACGCCCCCCAGATCACTACGCGCCACGCCGGCCTGGTGCCCCAGAGGCTGCAGTCGCTGGGCTTCAACAACCTGGACAAAAGCGCCACCGAGAGCAAGCTGCTCTACCGCATGCTGCTCGCCGGGCGCACCAACATCATCATCGGCGACACCGACGCGGGGGTGGCTTACTACAGCCGCCAGTTGAACATCGCGCCGGGCACCTTGCGACGGATCCCTATCGAGCTGTATCGCTCATCGCTGTACATCGCCTTCAGCCCTGACAGTGACGATGAAGTGGTGGCGGCGTGGGCCAGTGCGTTGGAGAAGTTGCGGCGTTCGGGGGAGTTGGAGCGGATTCAGCGGCGGTATGAGGGGGCGGTTGAGCGGTGAGAGCTTAGCGGACGTTCGCGTCAGGAGCTTCGCAGCATGGCGTAAAGCTTGGCCAATTCCTGTTTGCCTAGAATCTACGAAGCCAGTGGCGATTTACGGCTGCGCAGCGGCTTTTGACTTTCTCGCAGCATGTTTTGCGCCTGGTTTAGCCGCGGCTACGACAGGTTTTTTCGCAGCGGATTTCGCGGTAGGTTTGGTCGTAGCTACCGATGGTTTGCCAGCCCTTGGAGCAGCAGCTTTGGAAGCCACCGCTAATGTCGCAATCGGTTGTACGGTGAGTTCTACACCGATTGCGGTCATCAGTTTCCTGATGGTTTCAAATCGCGTTTTTGCACCGGATTTCAACACCTTATAGAGACTTTCACGATTGACCCCGGCATCCTTGGCGACTTTATTGACACCTTTGGCTTTTGCGACTTCGGCCAGAGCATGAATAAGACTCTCCGTATCATTGGCTTTCATACTTTCAGCCAGGTAAGCCGCTATAGCTTCCGGGCTATCGAGAAAACGCGAAGCCTCATAACGAGTCGTACCCGTAGTGTTAAGGCTAAGGACCGGCATATCCTCAGGGTTGAATTTATCGCTCATGTCATTTACCTCTCAGGGCATCAAGGATCGCTTTGGCTCTCTTAATACCTCGTTTTTGATCTGCTTTATCGCTTCCACTGAGCATCAAGTACTCTGCGATCCCCGAGCGCACAAAGTAAATTCTGTACCCCGGTCCAATAAAACCACGCATTTCGCTCACCCCATCTCCAACCGGTTCGCAATCACCAAAGTTGCCGTCTGCGGCGCGATCCAGACGGGCCAAGATGGCCGATTTCCCTTGAGCATCCTTCACACTGTCGAGCCAATCCTCAAAATAGGACGTCTGGTGGATCTCGTTTATTTTCTTATTGATCATAGTCCCATTTGTAGCCATATGGCTACTTTTGATAGGTGCGAGGTTGAATGCAGGTAAAGGGTGTCTTTCATCGGTCATGAAGCTGATGGTGTCGCCCTGGCTGGCAGTAGCCACTACTCGCTTGGGGTTTGAGTATCGATAAGCAGTGAAGTGGGGGTGCAGTCGATGCTGGTGATGAGCGTATCTTTCCATGGGGTTGCTCCGACCAGAGTAATGGGCTGATCGGATCCGCAGGTCGTCAAACCTGATCGCCATTTTGGGCGACGGGAACGACTATAGGTTTCACCGACGCTGGCGTACAAGGTGAGGGATTCCCACGCTTTTGTAGGAATTGTGATAGCTGTGCGAGGAAAAGGCGTACCGACTGATTTCGGGGGGCGAGGCAGGCGGATAATAAAAATCGGGGTCACAAAATCGGCACAAAATCAGGGTCAGGCCATGGTTATCAAATTGTGGTTTGACCCTGAGGGGAGGCTTTCTATCGCTCCTGATAGTACTCCGCCCTACGCCTGGCCTCTTCCCGTTCCATTTCTTCATAATGCTTGCGTTCTTCGCGCTCCCTCTCTTGTTGGCGCTCGCGGTGTTTCCTGTCTTCTGCTCTATCCCTTTCGCGCTGTTGTTCCC
Source organism: Pseudomonas sp. Lb2C2 (assembly GCF_052112205.1). Taxonomy (NCBI): domain Bacteria; kingdom Pseudomonadati; phylum Pseudomonadota; class Gammaproteobacteria; order Pseudomonadales; family Pseudomonadaceae; genus Pseudomonas; species Pseudomonas sp. Lb2C2. Next base: position 723,123 of record NZ_JAUTYW010000004.1, read on the forward strand.
AGTGGCGCCTGTTTGCCTCTCGATAGTCCTGGTTCCGATCACCGGCAAATGCGCCCGCTGAGGTGAAGTCAATCCAGGTGAGTACAAAAATGGCAGCCATCTTCATGTGATGGTCTCTCTAGCGCAGATGTATGCAGGTGGTGCCATTTGCGGCTTGCGGTAGACCATGAGGATGGGCGCAAGTGCATTGCTTTGGGTTGAAAGGGGACGCTCCAAGTTACGTCCCCTTTTTTCTGCTTTCTAGAAACTGTATTTGGCGGTCAGCATCATATTGCGCGGGTTGCCGTAGGCATCACCGCCATAGCTCACGGAGTTGGCGATGGTCGAGTAGTACCGGCGGTCGAAGATGTTGTTGGCGTTGACCTGCAAGTCCAGGTTCTGGCTGACCCGGTAGCCGGCCATCAGGTCGGTGATCGCGTAGCTGCCCTGTTCGAGGCGGTATTTGCTGCCATCAGCCAGCGGGATGTCGTTGTACATGCGGCTCTGCCAGGAGACGTTGCCGCCCACGCGCAGTTTTTCCAGCGGGCCCTGGAAGTGGTAGCTGGTGGTCAGCTTGAACAGATGCTCCGGTGTGTCGGGGTCGAACTGCTTGTTTACGTTCTGTGGGTTGGCGGCATCCTTGATGGTGTGGGTGCGCGCGTAGGTGTAGCCACCGCCGACTTGCCAGTTTTCGGTCAAGGCGCCTTGCAACTCGAAGTCGATACCCTGGCTGCGAATCTCGCCGGAGGCTTCGTAGCATTCTGCCTGTGGGCAGTCTGCCGGGGGTATCTTCACCGCGCGGTTCTCTTGATCGACGCGGAACAGCGCCACGCTCGCATTCAGCGCGCCATCAAAATATTCGCCCTTGATGCCGACCTCGTAGTTCTTGCCAACGATCGGCTTGACCGGGCTACCGGAAGTATCCTTGGAGCTCTGCGGCGTGAAGATGTCGCTGTAGCTGACGTAGATCGAGTGATGGTCGTCCAGGTCGTAGATCAAGCCAGCGTAACGGGTGAGGTTACGGGTGACCTTGTAGTCGCCTTCGCCATCACGGTTATCATAGTCGTACCAGTCCAGGCGCCCGCCGAGGATCAGCTTCAACGGGTCGGCCAGGCTCAGGCGTGTGGTGAGGTAGACGCCATCTTGAGTGGTCACGTCGCGCTGGTTGTCGGTGTGGACGAAGTCCGGTTTACCCGCATTGAACGGCCAGTTGGTGTCGTACGGGCTGTAATTGTGGATGGTAGTGTCGTTGATGCGCTTGCTGGCGCCCACCACCAGTTCATGGCTGCGTCCGAACGCCTCGAAGGGCCCGCTGGCAAAGGCGTCTACGCCGGCCTGGTTTTCATCGAAGTCGGCCTGGTAAACCGTGCGGGCCAGGGTGTTGTTGTCCCAGCGCGATTGATAAGAGCCGGAGAACAACGCGTTCTGTTCGGAGTAGTTGGCGTTGACCTGAAGGTTCCAGTCATTGGCCAGGCGATGACGGACTTCGGCGAATACGGTGTTGATCTCCTGATCCTTGTTCTCCCAATCCGTCCCCGGATTGTAGGAACGTGGCAGGTCCAGATGATGGCCGTCCTGGCCGATCATCGAAGATCCCCAGAAGTAATTGGTCTTGTCCTTCTGATGGGAAACCCCCAGGGTCAGGGTGGTGTCTTCGCTCAGGTCCGCTTCGGTGACCGCATAGAACAGGCCATGATCCTCCTCGACATTGTCGATGAAGCTGTTGGCGTCCTGGTAAGAGGTCACGACCCGGCCGCGCAGCGTGCCACTGTCGTTGAGGGGGCTGGAGGCATCGACCTCGCCACGGTAGTCGTCCCAACTGCCGGCGGCACCGGTCAGGGTGACTTTCTGCTCGGCCAATGGCCGCTTGCGGATCAGGTTGATGGCGGCCGAAGGGTTGCCTGCACCCGTCACCAGGCCGGTGGCACCGCGCACCACCTCGACCCGATCGAACATCGCCAAGTTAGGCTGGGAACCGACGTTAACGCCGTCGTAGCCACTCGGGATGCCGTCATACATCAAGTTGTCGATTTCAAAACCGCGTGCCTTGTAGGTCTGCCGGCCAGGACCAGAGGAAAAGTCCAGGAACAAACCGGGCGTCGCCTTGACCACGTCGTTGATGTCGGTCATCGCCTGGTCATCCATGCGCTGGCGCGTAATGACGGTGACGGCTTGCGGGGTTTCACGCATCGTCAGCGGGAGTTTGGTTGCGGTCGACATCGCGCCGGTGGTGTAGGACTCGGTGCCTTCCGTGGTGCTGCCCAGTTGGCCACTGCCGGAGACCTCGGTAGCGTCTAGTTCCAGGGTGGCGGGTGGGGTGGTGCTGTTGCCATCGGCGTAGGCGGGGGCGAGGGTGGCTATACAGATGGCCATGGCCAGAAGATTGCGGGCAGGAGTGAAGTGACGCGGCGGGGTGGTGCGAGTCGACATGAGAAGGTCCTGAATTACTAATGCTTGTGAGAGTGATTCGCATTAAGTATTACAGGGTTTGTTTGTGGGATAAAGCTTGTTGGGGTTGGGGGCGCTGATGCGTGGAGGGTAGGGCTTCAATGCCCAGTGGGGCCGAGGGCTCTGCTTTGTCGAGAGTTTCCTATGACTGACACCCTGAGTCGTTTGAACGAAGCGCTGCTTGATTTTTTAGCCGGCAGGTAATATTTTCAATGCACGGCAGCCAACCATCAAGTACGTGAGCGCTTGCATCCGGTCTTAGAAAAAACAGCATATTCATTAATGCTGACTTTGTAATTGCTCACATTTTAAGTCAGCGTGGAGATGAATATGTTTAATTCTGTCATCGTTTCTGAAATCCCTTTTTATACATCCGTTCAGGATGCACGAAAGGCGAATTCGGTAAATTTGAACCATCTCAAGGAATCATTAGCATGCGGGCTTGGTTTTAAAACCTTGGCTGCGCACGCTGCTCATTTTGACGAATTATCAAAAGGTGAACATGGCATAGCCAAGGTCGCGTTATTTTCCAAGTCGCGCACAATGTCTAGGCTTATGGAGCTTGGATATACTCAAGATAAGTGTGAAATGATGGCTGAGGTCGTGGAAAGCTCTTACCAAGAAGCCCTTTCGGAGCAATTTTTCTTTGTTCCTTTTAAGCCCGATAACGGCCCATATGATCCATTCCGCGCAGATGCGTTTGATCGGACAAGAGTTTGGCTTCATGGCGGTAGCCGCGACGATATCTGTAATAAGGACTATCTAGAAGCGCTTTCTGATGAGTCAATGTCTAATGCTGCTATAGAGTGGCTCCATTCTAAAATATCCAGCTTTGCTTTCCCTGCCATTCTTGATAGAAGAAACTATCAAGGCGGCATCATTGTCAGGTTGCGCGACTTGAATATAGAGAGCTATCCACTTGCTGGTTGGAGCAAACTTAGTCGTGCAGATATTTTGGAATATGGCTCAAGTGCTGATACTTTTCTTTGTGCGCCGATGAAATAAGGAAGCATTCGGCTGGCCTTGCAAGGCCAGCCGAATGCTTCGTGAATTAGATGGGGTAACGGCGTGATCCTGACCAAGGCTATCCAAGATATCGGCAGCGCTCGTGCGTTGATAGGTCAGCGAATATCTGCGGTTCTCCGAAAAAAGAAGACGCTCAGATTTATTTATGAATAGATCCGTCACCTTTTCACTGTCCTCCTCAATGCCGACTAAACAGCCCCCTCACACCACCGCAGCCGCAATCGCTCTGGATCGCCAGGCAAAAGCCAACACCATCAGCAGCCCCAACCCGGCCATTGCCGCCCCGGCCAGGGAAATCGCCGGATACCCCAACCCTGCATTGATCACCGCCCCCCCGAGCGCCGCACCAATCGCGTTGCCGAGATTAAAGGCACCAATGTTCACCGCCGAGGCCAGGTTGGGCGCGTCCTTGGCCGCTTCCATGACGCGCATCTGTAGCGGCGGCACCAGGGCGAAGCTGGCGATACCCCATATCAGGATCGCAACGGCGGCCGGCAGCGGCCAACGCATCAGTACGGTGAACGCCAGCAAGACGAGAATCAGCACGCTCAGCGAAACGATCAGGGTGCGGTCTATCGAGCGGTCGGCGGCCTTGCCGCCCCACATGTTGCCCAGCGTCAATCCCACACCGAACAGCACCAGCATGGCCGTGATGTAGGCGGTGGACGCGTGGGTCTCGCTGCTGAGGATCGGCGCGATGTAGGTGAAGACGGTAAACATGGCACCCGAGCCGACGACGGTCAGGGCCAACGCCCCCAGCACCGGACCACGGCCCAGTACCCGAATTTCGGCCAGTACACCGGCGCTTTGCGGTGCCGGCAGGTTGGGCAGGGCGAACCACAAGGCGGCCATGGTCGCCACGCCGAGGCCGGTAATCCCCCAGAAAGCGGTGCGCCAGCCGAACAGTTCGCCAAACCAGGCGGCCAGCGGCACACCGCCGATGGTCGCCAGGGTCAGGCCCATGAACATGGCCGCGACCGCCCCGGCACGCTTCTCTGGGGCGACCACGCTGGCGGCGACGATCGAGCCAACGCCAAAGAACGCACCGTGGTTCAGTGAGGTCACTACCCTGGCGACCATGAGGCTGTAGTAATCGGTCGCCAAGGCTGACATCAGATTACCCAGGGTGAAAATCGCCATGAGCCCGATCAGCAGATAGCGCCGGGGAATCCTGCCGGTGGTCAGGGTCATCAGCGGCGCGCCAAGCAGCACGCCCAGGGCGTAAGCGCTGACCAACAGACCCGCAGCGGGAATGGAAACGCCGAGATCCGCAGCGATGCCCGGCAACATGCCCATGGGGGCGAACTCGGTAACGCCGATGCCAAAGGCACCAATGGCGAGTGCGACAAGTGGTGGATTGATACGCATGGAAGGCTCCTTATCTATGCCGCCAATGCTACGATCCAACTTTTTCAGGCGGTAGATAGCATTTTTGGCAATCACCTTTGCGTAAGAGGCACAAATGGACTTTAACGGCAGGTCAGGTGAAATGAGCGTGTTCGCCACCGTGGCGCAAGAAGGCAGCCTTTCAGCCGCCGCGCGTGCACTGGGGCTGACACCCTCGGCGGTCAGTCGGATCATCGCGCGTACCGAACAACGCCTTGGCACCCGCCTGCTGCTGCGCACCACTCGAGCGATCACCTTCACCGCCGAGGGCGAGGCGTTCCTGCGCGGCGCCCGGCGAATCCTGGCCGACATGGCCGAGGTCGAAGAAGCCATCGCCGACCAGGGCGTACCCAGGGGCCGCTTGCGGGTCAGCGCCGCCCTTGGCCATGGGCGGCTGGCCATCGTTCCCTTGGTTGCAGCGTTCAGCGCCCGTTACCCGAACATCGTCGTCGACCTCACCCTCGGCGACGAAGTGGTCGACATCCTCGGCGGCCAGGCCGACGTGGCGGTACGCTTTGGTCATCTACCCGACAGCCCGCTGACCGCGCGCAGGATCGGCGACACCGGCCAGGTAGTGGTGGCATCGCCCGACTATCTGCGGCGCCACGGCACCCCCGAGGAACCGGAAGACCTGCTCCGGCACAACTGCCTACGCTTCAACTTCCGACGTGCCGAACCCAACTGGCCGTTCATCCGCGACGGACGAGAGTTCTCCCTGAAGGTCAGCGGCAACATCGAATGCAGCAGTGGTGAAGCGCTGGCACAACTCGCGCGAGTAGGGGCTGGCATTGCGCGTATCGGCGAGTTCAGCGTGAGCGAGGACCTGCAACGCGGCGACCTGATACCGCTGCTGGAAGCCTGGAACCCCGGCGACCAGGAACCGATTCATGCGGTGTTCGTAGGTGGCTCGGCAATGCCGGCGCGGGTGCGGTTGTTTGTGGATTTTTTGCTGGAGCATCACCGGATGTAAGCGGTGGACCGCTGCTAGGTTGTAAGCATGTCCAGGAGTCCTTCCAATGTTTTAATGGAACGCTCCGCTGGCGTTATGCTCGCTGGCCACGGATGGAATATCTCAGGCGCCGGTTTCGCAATGCAGCACGCCTCAGAGCAAATCATCGTTTCAATGGTTTCGCCGAAAGGTAGTGCCGCCAAAGTCCGCCGTCGCGAATGCTCGGCGCCGTTGGAGATGACGCCCATGGCAATACCCTTGCGATGAAGCGCTTGAACCATCGCGCTAGCGCCTGGCATCTCAACCGCAGCGCTCGGGAAGTGATCCATCCAGTGTGTAATTAATCGCTTGGGATCGACTGGCCCAGTCCACTTCAGCTCCTGGGCTAACGTGTACCCAACCGCCTCACGGATGGAAGAATATTCAGATTCCGGTCGCAGACCTTTTTGAAACAGCAGAACGCGATCTGCCGGATGCGATAAGGGCCCTTAGGGTTTGTCTGAAAAGTCAGTCCGCAAGCATCTCTCGATGCAGGCCAGTGTGGCCATGGCTTTAAAGCTGCTGGCCAGTTTGTCGTAACGCGTACAGATCCGACGTTTTTCTTTGGGCCAACTGAACAGTCGCTCAATAACGTTCTCGCCGGGTGAGAGCATGATGGCCAGCGGGAAGCCATGGGTGTCGCAGGCGAGGTGTATTTTGGTGGTCAGTCCGCTGGGTGATCGCGATGACTCTCCCCCTACCGTCCAGTGAATCCATCCATAGGCCCATCCATTTCGAGGGGCTCGTCACTAGAAAAGCTGCCCGAGCGTGCAGATGCTGCACGGGCATGAACCAACAAGGTGAGTCGCAGGGCCACGATGTTGCTCCGGCAATGGATTTTAACGCTCGAATACTGGATACCTTGAGGCACCAATCAGGAGGGCTATCCCCATACCCTGCGGTTTCAGCTGGCTGAAGGATAAGCCATTCCTACTGCCTTTCTCGATAGTGGCGAATAGGCAGTGCATACTGTCTGCCCCACAACTGCCACACCGGCCTTCAGCAGAAGCTCATTGCGTTTTCCAGCAATCAGTCCAGCTCAGGCAACGCCTGTAATTCCCGGTTGCAGTTAGAGTCCACAGGGTCGTTGAAGGTGGCAGGGGTAATCCGGCGCCGGTCTATCGTCAAGTCAAATACGTCGAAGCGATTGTAATAACCGGCGATGTCATGAAACTGCTTCGGCTCCACGCATTCGTTCAAATCGAAAGTGGCGTAAGCCAGGCCTTCCTCGTTCTGCAACAGGTCGCCAATGGAGGCCCCCGCCGGGTCGAGAAATTGCGTAGCGGCACGTGGACTGTTGCGCAGCACTTCGATGGCTTGCTCATCACTGCTGGCCGAGAGCATGTCGAGCATCGAGTCATCCATTAAGCCTGCATTCAAGATGCCGAATACCTTGGCTTCAAAGCACTGCGCCCCTGCGCGAATTCTGTTGGCCGCGAGGTTGTCGAAATTCTGGCCGCCGGGTTTGCGCGTCGGCCAGATCGCCGGCCAGGCGGAGATGTGGATCTGCTCGCCTTGCGCCGCCAAGCTGTACTTGGCCAGGGGGTTGGTGTTTTCGCCACAGATCAGGGTGCCTATTTTGCCGATGCGGGTATCGGACACACGCAGGCCGTGACCATCGCCGGGCGCCCACACCATCTTTTCATAGAAGGTAGGCACCAGTTTGCGATGGTGGTTGAGCACGGTGCCTTGTTCGCTGATCAGTACGTTCGAGTTCCAGATGCAGCCGACACTGGCCGGCGTCGCTTCACTGAACCCCAAGGAAACGAGGATGCCATGGCGCCGTGCGGCGGAGCGGATGGCGGTGATCTCCGGGCCGTCAATCATCACGCTGTTCTCGACCATCAGCTTGAACCAATCATGGTTATAGATGGGCGCCCACAGCGCCGCCCAGACCGGAAAACCTGGGATGAAGGACTCCGGAAACACCACCAGTTCGGCGCCATTGGCGGCCGCTTCGGCGATGAAGGAACAGGCCTTGTCTACGCAGGCGGCCTTGTTCATATACACGGACGCGGCGTGGGCGGCGGCGACTTTTACAGTAGGCAGGGACATGATGGAAACCTTGACGAATTAGTGTTGAGCCGCTTGTGCGACGCCCAGGCCGGTCTCGCGGCGCACGGAAAACTCCACCCAGCGCGACAGCGACAGCTGGCTGGGGAACAGCAGCGAAAACAGAATGACCAGGGCAAAGCCGAGCGGGATAGAGATCAACCCCGGGTTGCGCAGCTGCACCCATGGCTCACGCAGGCCGATGAGGCTGGTGGCCGAGTCCGGGATCAGGCTGGCGGTTGCCTGTTGCTTGGTCACATCGTTGAGCAATTGCTCGCGCTCCGTGGCGGTGGCAACCAATGCGCCCTTGTCGATCAATTCGATTTTGGCTTGGGATTTAGCGGCTGCGGCCAGCGCCACCTGTTTTTGCTGCAGCGGGTAGCTCATATTCGGCGACACCAGCACCAGGCCGATGGACAGCACCGTGCCGCCCAGCAAGCCCGCGATCACGCCAGCGGTGCTGCAGCGGCGCCAGTACAGGGTCAGCAGCAGTGCCGGAAGGTTGGCCGACGCGGCGACCGCATAGCCCAGCCCGACCAGTTGCGCGACGTTCTGGCCCTTGGCCGAAATGCCCACGCAGATGGCGATGACGGCGATCGCCAATGTCGCCAGGCGGGCTGCGGTGGCCTGCTCGCCCTCGGTGGCCTTGCCCTGGCGCACGGCGCCTACATACACGTCATGGGCGAGTGTGGAGGCTGCTGCCAGCGTCAGCCCGGCGACCACTGCGACTATGGTTGCGAAGGACACGGCCGCGACGAACGCGAGCATCAGGTTGCCGAGCAGGCTATCGGCGCCACCGCCCAGGAACTGGGCCAGCATCGGGGCGGCGAGGTTGCCGCCCTTGTCCATGGCGGTAATCGCGAAGGGCCCCAGGTGGAGCGCGGCGGAGAAACCGATGACGATGATGAACAGATGGCACAGGCCGATCAGCAACATGGCGGTCAGCGCCGAAGTACGGGCACTTTGTGCGTCGCGCACGGTAAAGAAGCGCATCAGGATATGGGGCATGGCCGCCGTGCCGAGCACCAGCGCCAGGCTCAGGGAGATCTGTTCCAGCGGATTCTTCAGGTACAGCCCAGGCTCCATGAAGCGTTGCCCGGCTTGTTCCGCCGAGAGTTGGGACACGCCGTTGAGCAAGGTGCCGAGCACGTGTTTCTGCACGGCCGAGCTGCCTACCAGGTCGCTGAAAAAGGCACTGATGTTGAAGCCATAAGGGGCCCAGCTCAGTACCACCAACAGGAAGCAGAAGGCAATCAGCAAGGTGGCCTTGAGGATCTGCACCGAGGTGGTGGCACGCATGCCGCCAAACAGCACGTAGACCAGCATCAGCACGCCCACCGACACCACCGATATTTCGAATGGGATACCGATAAGTGCAGCGATGATCACGGCGCCGCCAACGATCTGCGGCACCATATAAAAGAGCGCGACCAATACACTGGAAATCGCTACGGCGAACTTCGAGGCGCGGAAGTTATTACGAAACGCCAACACATCGCCCAAGGTATATTTACCCAAGTTGCGGCAAGGCTCGGCGATCAGTAGTAGCACCGGTATGAAAGATACAAAGAAGCCGATGACGTAGGTTATACCGTCCAACCCATAGATGGCGATAAGGCCGGAGACCCCTAGAAATGCGGCTGCTGACAGGTAATCACCGGCAATGGCGAGGCCGTTGATCCGGCCGGACAATGCACCGCCCGCGGTATAGAAATCCTTCACCGAACTGTTCTTGCGCGCGGCCCAGAAGGTAATCCCAAGGGTGATCAGGAACAGCGCGGCAAACACGCCGAAGGTCAGTGGCCGGTTGGCTTCGGAGACCAGCGTGGCGGCGTTGCCCTGGCTGGCCGTGAGCAAGGCGGCCAGCCCCATGCAGGCTTTGAATGCTGTCGAGCCGCGCAGGGTGGCCAAGCGGTTAGTGCGGTTGGTTTGGGTCATGATTGATGCTCACGGAAGCTTCGGAAACCAGGGCGACGGACATCGCGTCGATGTTCTTCAAGCGGCAGGCATAAAAAATGGCAATCGCAGCACCGAAGAAATATTGCCCGACCAGATACACCAGGCCAACATTGATGGCGCCATAAATCTTATAAGAAAGAAATTCGGGGAAGTATGCAGAGAACAATGGAATGGCGAAGTACACCGCCATGCTGATCAGCATCAGCGTGGAGACCAGCCGGCGCCGTCTTTTAACCAGTATTGCAAAGTTTGGGTGCTCGAATATGGCACTCCAGATGGAGTCTTGTTTCATTGAGTGCGCCTCGGTCGGGTAGGTGGCGAACTCAGTTTAAAGTACGGGCCCAGACTGCCAAGCCGTAATGCAACAACGCCTATTGCAAAGCTGCATCGCCGAAACGGTGCTTGAAATGAAGAAGTGCTGCGATATGGTGCAAAAGTGCGCAATTATCAATTTTGGATGTCGCGTGGTATTAGTTGATGGTGAATAACTCGTCGTTACGAAACAGCCGCGACAGGTGCTCCAGCATGGTCTTGATTCGCGGCACATAACGCAGGTCCTGATGGACGCTCAGCCATAGATCGCGGGTGACCTTGGGCCCATTCAGCGGGATTTTCCGCAGACCAAAGCGTTCGGCATGGGCAAAGGAGGGCAGCATTACCAGCCCTGCGCCGGCGCTGGCGGCAAACATCTGCGCGAGCATGCTGTTGGAATGGAATACCAGTTTAGGCGTTGAAATCAGTTCATCGAGCCATTTGACCGCCTCGATCTGCACCAACTCTTCGATGTAGCCGACGAACAAGTGGTTCTCCAATGTCTGCAGCGAAGGGGTGCCGTGAGATAGCAAGTAGTCGTCGCTACCGTACAGGTTCAATTCGAACTGCCCGACTCGTTCGGTGTGAAAGCCCTGGCCCGAGGGCTCGAAGAAGCCCAGGAAGATATCTGCCTCGCGCCGGGTCACCTGCAATTGGTGGGTCGAAGTGACCAACTCCAGGGTGACGTTGGGGTGCAGCAATTGCAGCTTTGGCACCTGCTGGGTCAGGTAGAGCGAGGCCAGGCCTTCCATGGTACCGACCCGGACCCTGCCGGAAACCGTGTTGGTGCCCGAGGACAACTGCTCAAGCAGCCCGGAAAAACCGTCGCCCATCACTTCCACCTGCGCCAGCAAGCGAGCGCCTTGGTCATTCAACTGCAAGCCTGAACTGCTGCGCTCGAATACGCTAAAGCCAAGGGCGTATTCCAGCTGGTTGATCCGGCGGCTTACCGTCGACTGGTCGATCTTCAGCTGTTTTCCCGCTCGGGAGAGGTTCTGGCACCTGGCGACGTGCATGAAGATCCGCAGATCATCCCAACTCAGATTGTCCGGCTTCATGGCGTGCTCGTTGGCTGATGGAAGGGCTCATTCTAAGCGGTAACGTAGCCAGCCTTAGCCATCCGCACACGTACGGCGCTGCCGATTTGAAAGATTACTCTGCAGTTTTCGGAAAAGAATATGGCACAAATGAGTGCAGGCGACCTAGGGCTTGTATGAAAAGTCAGCCCGCAAACATCTCTCGATGCAGGCCAGTGTGACCATGGCTTTAAAGCTGCTGGCAAGTTTGTCGTAACGCGTACAGAGCCGACGTTTTTCCTGGAGCCAGTTGAACAACCGCTCAATAACGTTGCGTTTTTTGTACTGAGGCCCGTCACACAAACGCGGCAGGCCTGGTCGAGGCTTTTAGTCAAAGCGACTTTTCAGACAAACCCTAGTCCGTCCTGAGAAGCTATGCTGCCCGTCCTTTGGGCGAGCCGGCGAAACAGAGTGCCCCGTCTTCTCACCTGCTACACCGGAGCACGCTAGCCTAGGTCAGATTCAACCCGCCGTCTGAGAGGAGTATCTCACCGGTCAAGTAGTCCGACTCGACCAGCATGACAACAGCTTTTGCGATGTCGTCTGGGCTAGCGGCCCTGCGCATAGGTGCGCGAGTTCGCCACAACTCTTGGGCATCTGTCCATTCTGCGGTCAGAGGCGTGTCGACCAAGCCAGGCGCCACAGCGTTTACGCGAATTTCTGGCCCCAGCGATACCGCGAGCAAGCGGGTCATGTGATTAAGCGCAGCTTTGCTTACCGCATAGGGAATCGATGCGCCCTTAGGACGGATGCCGGCATGGGAACTGATGTTTACGACGCAACCTGCTCGACGGTAACGGGCGGCATCGCGCAATGCCGACTCGGCCAATGCGACCAGGTGGAACGGCGCCACGACATTAACCTCGTTAAGCTCGTGCCACACCGTCGAGTTGGCCGCGGCAAGGTCGCTGTGCGGAATGACTCTGCTAATACCGGCATTATTGACCAATACGTCGAGCTGCCCCCACGCGGCGATCGCCTCGTTAATAAGCCTGACCCTGTCAGCTTCGAACGCAAGATCAGCTTGCACGTAAATAGCCTGCTTCATTTCGGCAACCATAGCGCGTCCCGTATCTGCAGAATTTCGCGAATGGAGCACCACCGCATAGCCTGCCCGGCTTAGTACACGTGCAATGGCTGCGCCGATACCGGAAGTGGATCCTGTCACCAACGCGACGGGTAATACGTTATCGATTGTCGGAATGGGTTTCATATGGATATCTCGAATGGGTTGCCTGTAGAAATCCAGCTTTCGGAAAATGCGACTGAGGCAGAACGACTAGGAATTTCATAACCTGGCCAACGGTGGAGACGACGCCCATGAAACATTTGCTCTGTTGCTACGAGACCCTGACAGTAACGAAGTCATTGGCGGACTGTACGGCAAGGTCTCTTATCGATGGCTGCTCATCGATCTTGTCAGCGTTCCCGAGTCGATGCGTGGTCAGGGTATTGGTGAACGGCTAATGCGCATGGCCGAAGAAGTCGCGCAGAAAAAGCACTGCACCGGTATCTGGCTGGAGACCTTCAGCTTTCAGGCCCCCGGGTTCTATCAAAAACTTGGCTACTCCGAATTCGTGCCCAAAGTCTGAAGTCGAAGCCGGTGTGAGATGAATTTACGGCGTATAAGCCGCGGACCGACCAGATACATGCGCTTCGCTCAGGGGGCAGACAGAGGAGTACCTTTCGCCGGATTATGCTCCCATGGTGGAAAAGGCGACCAAGCCTCCACAAGTTTATCGATGAAGAGTCGAATTTTTGGAGAGAGGTGCCGCTTGCTAGGGTAGATCACCCGAATAGGCTCTGCGGCCTCTGCATATCCTGCGAGCAATTGAACGAGCTTGCCGCTTCTCAAATCGTCGTTAACCACGTAGGAAGGAAGAGTCGCGATACCCAGGCCTGCGACAGCTGACTGGTGCAATGACTCAGCACTGTCCATCTGTAGCCTTCCACCATGAGTAACTGGCAAAGAGCGACCGTTCACTCGAAAATTCCAGGGAAGCAGTCTCCCGCCGCTCACGAAATGCAGGCACTGATGCTCGAAGAGATCTTCGGGCGTTTTTGGGGGGGCATGCTCAGCCAGATACTTGGGTGAAGCGCAGGTAATCATTTGTTGGTAGGCCACGGTGCGCGTGAGCAACCGAGAGTCTTCCTTGGGAGGCCCGATGCGCACGGCCAAGTCAAATCCCTCATCAATCAGGTCGACCAGCCTGTCGGAAAAGGTGATATCCACGCTCAAGGATGGCCAATCCTTCAGACAGCACTCAATGTGCTGAAGGACATGAAGTCTGCCCAACGCAACTGGCAGGCTCATCCGCAGTCGTCCACTGGGTGTCGAACGACGAAACGCAAGGGCATCCTCCACATCGTCCAGATCCTGAAGAACGCCCACGCAGCGCTCATAAAGAACCTGGCCGTCATCCGTCATGCTCAAACTACGGGTGGTGCGATTCAGCAAACGTACCTGTAATCGAGCCTCAAGCCTGACTATGGACTTCCCCACTGCCGAGCGAGTAAGGCCAAGTTGCTTGGCCGCCGCAGTGAAGCTCCCAGCGTTTACCGAGCTTACAAACGCTGCAATATCGTTCAGGTTATGGAGTTCCATGGGACCTCTGGACGTCAACGTTCGGGCGGCTTAGCACCCGGCTATGGGGAACCCTATTCCCCAATCATGAGCATAATATCTCAATTAGCCATTCCGTTGCCCAGCGATCAATTGAGGTCATTATGAACATTAAAGTGCAAGCAGCCGTCCAAACCTGGGCTAACAGCCTTAGCGATCTGGTACCCGTTCTCAAGGGAATCGATACCACCACAAAGATGAGCGACATCCGCGACTCCTACGCAAAAATGCTCGCGCAAAATCCAGCGCCTGCTGGCGTCAAATTTGAAGCAGTCGACATGGGTGGAGTGCCAGGCACACTGGTCACTCCGGACGAGATCAAAAGCGACGCAGTAGTGATGTACATCCACGGCGGTGCTTACATTGTTGGGCGTCCAGACGGCTATCACGGCATCGGCGGCAACTACGCAAAGATGCTCGGTGCTCGTGTGTACATGCCGGACTACCGCCTTGCCCCTGAACACAAGTTCCCAGCCTCTATTGACGACACATTGCGCGCCTACGAGTGGTTGCTTGAGCAGAAAATCCCGGCTAACAAGATTGCATTCTCTGGCGAGTCAGCTGGCGGCGCGATGGTTGTCAGCGTGATGGTGGCGGCCAAATCCAAAGGACTTCCATTGCCTGCGGTTGGCGCTTCCATTTCGCCATGGGCAAACCTTGAACACACCGGTGCTTCCATGAGCAATCGTGAAGGTTTGGATCCTCTGAACTCCAAGCCTGTCCTGGATATTCTGGCCAGGGCGTTCTTGGGCGACACATTGGCCAATCATCCTCTGGCCTCTCCTGTGTTCGCGGACGTCACTGGACTTCCGCCAATTCTGGTGCAGATCGGCGAGAACGAGCTGATGTTGAGTGACGCGATGCATCTTGCAACTCATTTGGCTGATAACCGCGTTCGCGTCAACCTGGAAGTTTGGCCTGCGATGTTCCATGCCTGGCACTTCTACGCCACCATGCTGCCAGAAGGTCAGCAGGCAATGGAGAGTTCCGTGCGCTTCATTGAGGTTGGCCTGGCCGACGCTAATCGCTAAAACGTAAACCGACCGCGGCAGTTTCCGACAGTTGCGGTTCACCCCTTGGCATTCAAACAACGGGACTCATCCTGGATGGGTACGCACCTGCGTCGACGACGAGGCCAAAACTGGTTTTGTCCGGCACTAAGGTTGATTGCATCGAGATAGACATTCTTGACGGTCCACATCCTCTTTCTGAGAAGTTGTTTCCTGAGCAGCTCAACATATACGCACGTTAATTTAGCTAAACGAACCATTACAGCGGTGTCAGCTTTTGGCCGAAAGCAACCCGTTACTCCGGGCGTAGCTGACTTCCAGTTCGCAAGATGACCTGGCCGTATGTCTTCTCGCGTGCCGTCGAGAATGAGCCCGCAGCAGTGGGTCATCGATGGCTCGCAGGCGCGTTGGTCGTGTGTACCTTGGCCAGGCGCAGGCGCCAGTCGCCGCCATGCCGGAGGCGGCATTCTTCTTCGGAGTCGAAACTGACGCAGCGGGCCATGTGGGTGACGTGTACGCCGGCGTCGTTCAGGGCGGCGATGGTCAGCTCACGCATGCGTTTGTCTGCCCCCGTTGAGAGGGCGTGGTCCTGGCTGGCGCGGCTGTCGAAAATCCAGATCACGCGCAGGCTTTGGGGAAAGGCGCGATAGTCGACGGTGTGGGTCAGCCAGGCGAAGCCCGGGATTTCAGTTTTGGCGGTTTCACAGGCTTCGGTCAGGGTGGCGATGAGACGACGCTCAATACGGGCGTCGTCACGTGAGGTGGATGGCATAAAAGGCTCCAGGCGGGGTATTCAATGGCTTAGGTGTCAGCCCCTCAACGTGGGCTTTGTTGAATCGAGAGGCGTAATCGTTGCCACTCGTTCCAGCAATCCTCGGCAACGATATCCGCATAGCCCCGCTCTTGTTCCATCGCCAGCGCGGTGGCAAAGGTTACTGCAATGCAGGTGGCTTGGTCTCGGATGTTGCAGACTTCGAGTTCGGTGAGTGGGGCGCCTTTTTTGGACTCGGCTGCTGTGAGTACAGCTGCAAGGGCGGGTACGAAAACCAGGCATAGGGGATCGGAGGACATTAGCTTCTTCCTTGGAGTGAATTGGACATTATTAAGGGGACACGGGGCAGGGGGGGCGTCGTCATCGTTTCATGGTCCGGTCCATTTATTTCTGCGCGCCGGTTGTTTCCAACGTCGAAGCAATAAGGTCGCGCAGCCACATATGGGCAGGATCGCGATGCAGTCGCTCGGGCCATAACATCAGCATTTCAAACCCGGGAATGGCCAGCGGAGGTGCCTGGACGTGAAGCGTAGGCTCATGTTTCACCAGCCTTTCCGGTACCACCGCAACCAAATCGCTGTGCACCAATGCTGAGACCAGCGAGTTGAAATTGGACACGGACAATACCACTCGCCGTTCCAGACCTTCAGCTGCCAGCGCGTGGTCGGTACTGCCAACGAAGCCGGCGCCATCGGGTGACATGACCGCATGTTCAAGCGCGCAGAACGCTTTGAGCGACAGCTTGGTTGCCAGCGCGGGATGGCCGCGCCGCGCCGCCAGCACATAGCGTTCGTGAATCAAGGAACGCTGACGCAACTTGGGCGGCGCTTCATCGCGGGTGTGCAGCGCCAGATCGATTAGGCCGTTTTCCAGATCCTTGGCATAGTCGCCAGTCGGTTTATTCACAAGCGCCAACCGCGTGTACGGCGCCAGGCGCCTGAGCCGCGAGAGCGACGGCCAGATCAAGGCAGTCGTCGCATAATCACTGGCAGCGATCTTCCACGTTTGATGGGACCGTCCGGGTTCAAAAGCGGCCACAGGACTCAGTGCGCTTTCCAGCGCGGCCAACGCGTCACGCAAAGGGCCCTGCAATTCGCGAGCTCGCTCGGTGGGCGACATCCCTCGGGGGCCAGGCAGCAAAAGCGGATCATCAAGAATGTCCCTCAGCCTGCCCAGTTGCAGGCTGACGGTCGGTTGCGCGAGATTGAGCAAGCGTGCTGCCCGCGTCACATTTTGCTCGGCCAGCAAGGCATCCAATGTGACCAGCAAATTAAGATCCAGACGGCGCAAGCTATTGTGCATGCAAATACCATGTGTTTCGGGAATTCATTTCTATCATAGCGGATGCAAGCTTACGGTGAGGGACACATTCAACGCGGAGCCCCTCATGAAAATACTGCTGATCTACGCCCACCCCGAACCTCGTTCGCTCAATGGCGCGCTCAAGGATTTTGCGATCACTCATCTGGAAACAGCAGGCCACGAGGTCGAAGTCTCAGATCTCTACGGCATGCGGTGGAAAGCATCCCTCGATCCGGACGACGCCCCAGGTTATGACGCAGAAACGCCTTTCAACCCGGCGCTGGAATCCCAGCGTGTATTTGCCGCTGGCAGCCAACCGGCGGACATCCAGGCAGAGCAGGCCAAATTGCGCTGGGCCGATGCCGTCATCTTTCAATTTCCGCTGTGGTGGTTCTCGATGCCTGCGATTCTCAAGGGCTGGATCGAACGCGTCTACGCTTACGGTTTTGCCTATGGTGTGGGCGAACATAGCGAAAACCACTGGGGCGATCGCTACGGCGAAGGCAGCATGACAGGCAAGCGCGCCATGTTGGTGGTCACGATGGGCGGTTGGGAATCCCACTACAGTGGCCGAGGGGTGAACGGCGCGTTGAATGACCTGTTATTCCCTATCCAGCATGGGGTGCTTTTCTATCCTGGCTTCACGGTCATGCCGGCCTTCCCAATCTATAAGACCAGCAAGATGGACGCCGCCCGGTTCCAATCCATTTGCACGGCTTATGCCGCTCGCTTGAATACGCTCTTCAGTGATCAACCCTTGCCATTTCGTCGCCAGAATCATGGCGATTATGAAATTCCGGCGTTGACGCTTAAGCCGCATCTTGCAGCTGGTCGTTGTGATCTTGGTATTCATGTTAGTGACGGTGAGAGGGTTTAAGGTAAAACGTGGATTGGAGAAAGTGGCCAGGCGCGCGACTTGGCGCGTACTGACTGCTGAAAACGCCTTTCTTGCGCGCTGCTACGTGAAATCTGAGCCCGAAACCCTCGCTGGCATCAGCAGCAGACTAGAGCTGCGTCAGGACTGCGGTATGCATTAGGAAACGACGATTTTCATAACACGCGTTAAACCCTCAACGTCGTTTATGTAGCCGTACTTTTGGTTGCTATTGAAGATCGCATAATCACCCGCGCTGACAGTGACAGGGCCCTCTTCGAGTTCAATGATGACCCAAACTTCCCTGTTGCCGAGACGACAGCGATGAACATCAAGTGCCCGCACATACAGGACGAAGGGCCGGCGGGCGAGGTGGCGCAGCCACGTGGGAACACGAGCTCAGGGCCGGTTCCTACTGAGCCTTGGTGCCGGCATAGGGAGAGGTGGCGCATGGCCGCTATGGTATCTACACTCAGCGTTCCAACACAATGCAAGGAAAGCAGATATGCGCAGGGTCTTAGCTTTAATAATGATGTTGTCGTTGGGTGGTTGCGAAACTCTTACGATCGCGATGACAAAAAAAATAGAACCGCAAGCTGACGAAGCTGATGTCGGGATTCTTCAAGTAGTAGCAACTCCGGGAACCGAAAATCCTTTATGGGGAACTGGCGGCAGTGACTTAAAGACGCACTGCACTACTGGCGATCAAAAACTTTTCGAGGCTATTTGGGTGCCGATTGTAGTTAATTTGGCAATCAAGGCGGGTGGGGCAGCTGCAAGTAAATACGTCAAGGGAGTCAAGGAGGACTCATCTAAATCCACAAAATTTAGAGCGTTTGTTAATAGCCAAACGTTGAAAAGTGCAAGTTGCTTGATTGCATATCGCGGGCCGGAAGTATTGATGAATGGCCAAGTCGCCCCCAAGGACCGTGAGCCGAATGCTCTTGTGGTAATGACAGTGGAACGCTATGGGAAGGCTATGCGACTGGTTCCAGTGTACGCATACGCCAGAAACAGCATTTCACTGACGAAGTGCACTGGTAAGTGCGGTGACGCTAAGATAGCGGAAGGAAAAATAAACATTGCTGTTGCAGTTACAGCCGTTGCCGCTGTACCTAATCAGTTGGGTGATATCAAACTTCAAGAGCTTGGTACCGCTACAGTGACTGTAAAGAAAGTCCCGTTGCGTGACGAGGTTAAGAAAAGAACCAAAGTAAAAGTTAATACTGCGGAAGGTGTAGAGGACGAGGAAATTGTGACGCCAGTTGGTGCTCCATCGGACATCATTGCTTTACCCATCGATGATGTCGGGGTTCAGTTGACCGTTGTGATGTCTGAGATCGGCGATGCAGCTGGCGACCCCGATGTGGCAGAAGCTGAAATCCAAGCAGCAGTTGAGTCGCTCAGCGTGGGTGCTGAAGCTGAATTGAAAGCCCATTACGAAAGGGAAGCGGAAGATTGATAAGGATGGCCCAGTGCAGGCTGGGCCTTTTTCTGTGTGCTCCTCCTTCTTGACTCCTGTAGGGTTTCCCCCTCTAAACTTGCTAGCAAGTTAAGTCGTGCGCTCAGCGGTGCGCGGGTTGACGATACCTGGCACCTTCGGGCCCCCTGAGGCCACGGCGATATGTGGCGGGACAAGCTGGATCCAAGCGAGTGTATCCAGCGGCCCTTCTTGAGAGGCCACTCCCGGCCGATTCTGTTGAAAAAGTCGGTTCTTCCAGACCGCTTGCATACTGACCGATGAAAATGCCTTTTTGCGCGCCGCTACGCGAAATCTGAGCCTGGAATCCTCTGCTCAATGCAAAGATTTTAATCTCACGCGCGTGCTTTTCTACCGTGGAAACCATGGCGACTTTTTCAACAGAATCGGCCAAAAGCAGCCAGTCAAAGCATCTAGGAAGTCAGTGGTGATTCAGAGAAGCATTAATGAGTCTACGTAAATGCCGGGCCGCCAGCTTTTTTGAGCCCTCCCTCGTCGGCATCTGCTGTCGTTACTCCACCTCCCAGAGTAACAAGCACACTTCTCCCTGCTCACCATCGCTAAAGTATTTTTTTGAGTCTGGCGCTGCCCAGAAGGGCATATCCTCAAACCAGTAGGCCCACTTGGCCTGAAGGTCTGTTTCTACATCGCTGCACAACAACATCAACTGAACCTTCCGAACCCCTTGCCCAACGGCGCCTTGGAGTTTTTCCCGGTCTTCTGTGATTTTGGTTTTCCATTTGTTTTGCGTATAGGCATGCACCAACGACGTTTCCACCAACCAGGTTGTACCATCCTTCGCCCAAATCGCGATGTCACCCAATTGGGCAGATGCGTGCCCAGTAAAGTGTGTCTTGTAGCCAGGTTTGGGACTGCACTTGAATGCTAGAGCGGTAAACGCGCTGAATTGTTCCCAGTTGAACCACTCTTCAAACGAGTAGCCGGTACCTGCAAAGCGCGTGATATCACGGGCCTTGGGGATAAAGTGGTCTTCCAGGATCTGAGCGAGATCGCTTAGGGTCATGTACATCGTCCTTGTATTGCTAATGGGGAAACAGCCAGCGTGCGCCTAGAGGGGCTTGGTGGAACCAAAGAACTGTTTTGTGAGGCGCAGCATACAGCCGCTACCTCATAGTGTAGAAAAGCATCAGGCCCCGACTTATTGTTGTTCTGAACTAACTTCGGTGGGTAGCTGAAATTTAAAAAAATCGTAAATGTACGAAGCTGTTAAGGATCCTGTAACACCTAATGAAATGGCAAATACGCTCGATATTGCTAGGGCTGCTAGGGGCTTCGTCTTTACGAAATCGAACGCCCTGTAATAAAGGTGCTTTTGAATGTTTTTAATTTCTTTTTGTACCGTTTTAATCATTTTCGTTGAAATTCTTTCATTTTTTAGTCGCTCCTCGCACTCTCCGCATACAATAGGTTTGTCACAGGATTCGACGAGATCAGACTTAATGCCATTCATATCAAAAAGACAGCCGCGTGTTTCGTCGTGGGTGAAGCTTGGTGCTACTCCAAAACCAGGGATTTTATTTCCGGAGCGTCTGTAGAGCAACGTGTAGCTATATAGAACTCGGAGAACAACATTTTCAAGTGGTATGTTTTCCCAGTTCAGGAATTCTCGAATTTGGCAGAATGTTAGAACAATTTTATTATCTCCGAGGCGCCGAGAGTACCAGTTATCTTCAATTGGAACGTTAACTAATGCAATTGAGAAGTCAGCGCCAGCATTCGGAGGGAACTGAGTCTTCAGTAGCATATCGGAATAAGCCCAGTTAGCCTCGTCTGAGTCACATCGCAATGAAAGATTGTCAATGTCACCAATCAATTCAAATACTTCAGATTTCCAGCTTGACACCTCTTGGAGGTTGAGGTGCAGAGGAATATGGCCAATGGTTACGAGTTTTATTCTTACTTTTTCCATGTGCTAAAACGCTCTATTTAGATAGCTGTAAAAGTGCAAAAAATTACCGTTTTTAGTGCGCGTTGGATATTTTTTTTTGCATAACTGACCCTGTCATGATTACTTTTTAAATAAAATCTGAACTCATTTGGTCGCCCTGTCAGCCTGTTATGGTCTTGAGAAAAAGGGGGCGAATTTATCTCCAGCAAATAAATCTGTCTCCTTTTCACTGAGGTTGGATTCAAAACCTGTGACGTATTCCTGCAACACTTGAATACAACGATGACTGGGTTATCCCTATCAGATTGCTGTTTTTTTATTGCTCTGTTCATCTCGGTTGTGAGTGGAGTTCTGACTTCCATCTGCTGATTTCTCCATTAGTCCACGCAATGCGGAAAATGACGATATACCCCAACCCCAAAAAAAACTTCAACCATGCAGTTGGGCGTCTTGATTGTTATTTACATAAATCCGGAGTCTCTTACTGGAGCCCCGAGAGCGACACCGTCCCATAGAGGGTGATGAAGCTCAGGCCCGCTGGTTCCAAGATCTGAAATATCATGACATATTTGATATCGTGCGCCGTCAGCCGAAATCAACTCAATGCTAACTAGCTCATAGGCATTGAAGGCATAGTCAAAATCACTTGGTAGCTTAAATTCAACAGGATGATTTATATTAATTGGCAGAATCTGCCCCGGATCGAGTAGGCAGGAATTTATCTCAGTGTCGTATAAAATCGTGAACGAATGACTTGACCGCATATGCCCACGCTTGTCAGGTCCTCTGAGAATCTCAACAGATTTTACATATAGTGCCTGTTTGCCGGTATTGCTTAAGGTGTACCTGAGGTGCCGTGTCGCGGGACTAACAAGACGATCCTTAGGTGTATCGTAAATATTGTCTCCAAATTGCAATAAAATTGACTCAGGTGTAAACGTTCTTTCGAGAAGGATCAACATCGCGCTGGAAGGTTTGTGTAGTTGAGAAAAATACAACGCTGCGAAGGAAACGAGCAATGCCCCGCCTGAAAGAGCCCACGTCATTAAGTCTTTCGCTTCCATCTATCAGCTCCATCTGCCCCCGCTATCACACCCGATTCCAAACCAAATTGCCAGCATGATCACGGAGGTCGGCGCCTGACTGGAGAAATCCTTGTTGTCGACCCACCAAATATGAGAGAAAACGTACATTCATGAGGTGGGTAGTTCGTATCTCGCTCTAGCTCAGCAGGCTTGTACAAAGCGAAGCAAGGGCATCAGCCCGTAAGAGTTACAGAGACATCAAGGAGAGAGTCGTGAGATGGATTCGCAAGCTTTTTGGTATGGGCGCTCAAGGCTCAAAAGCCTCGTCGGATGCTCCGGCAGAGGAACTGGTTGGTCACGATCGAGAAAGCGACGAGGATGGCGATCAGTACTTCTCGGACGAGCCCATCACCTCAAAACATCAAGATAGGTTCGGGCGAGCGCCTTACGCAGCGCGTATCGCTGAGACAATCGCTAGGCGCCGCGATCCCTCAAGCATCGTCATCGGTCTGTTTGGCCCGTGGGGAGATGGAAAAACTTCAGTTCTCAAGATGATGGAGGAGTCGCTAGATCAGCACGGACAGGTCGTTACAATACGATTCAATCCTTGGCACTTTCCTTCAGAAGACGCGCTTTTGCGCGGTTTTTTTGCGACCCTGGCTGAGGCCTTGGGCAAAGAGCCAGCGTTCAAAGAAAAAGCGGCTGCGCTGCTTGAGTCCTACGGAGGGATCCTGTCTGTCATCTCAGTCGCTCTGCCGGGTGTAGAGATCAATCCAGGGGAAGCTGCCAAGCAGATCGGAGAGTCATTATCCAAAGTCAGTCTCGATAAGCTTAAGGATCAAATTGACGCTCTTCTGGGCCAAAGCGGGAAAAGATTGGTCATCCTTATCGATGATATTGACCGGTTGGACAGACAAGAAACCCATGCCATTTTCAAGCTGGTAAAGCTCTCGGCAAGCTTCAAGTACACCTGCTACGTTCTGGCTTTCGATGACGAGGTAGTCGCTGCTGCATTGGGTGAGCGTTACGGCGCCGGTGGACAAGAAGCAGGGCGTGCGTTTCTCGAAAAAATCATTCAGGTACCTTTGCATTTACCACCTGCTGATCAAATGAGTCTGCGAGAGATCGCTTTCGAGGGCGTCGAACATGCTCTCAATCAAGCAGGGATTGTTCTTGACCAGCGTCAGGTCGACGTATTCTGTCGCCATTTTGTAGACGGGCTTGAGCCGAAGCTTGAAACTCCACGAGTTGCCAAGCTGTACACAAACGCACTGATGTTTGCACTTCCACTCGTCAAGGGGGAGGTCAACATCGCTGAGTTCATGCTTGTTGAAGGGCTCAGGGTGTTGTACCCGAAGCTTCATACAGCAATTCGCGACAACGCAGATTTGTTTTTAAAAGGGGAGCCCCGTGAAGCTTTGCGAGGTTTGGAAAAACCTCCGTCCGCCGTTGATCGACTCCTCGAAACCGCAATGCCGGGTTCTTCCTCAGAAGAGCGAGGCCAGGTGCGAGAGCGATTTTTGAAACCTCTTTTTCCGCGAATCAGCAACATGATGTACGGGGGCGATTGGGAGGAGAGGTGGGCTAGAGAGCGAAGAATCTGTTCGAGTCGGTATTTCAAACGCTACTTCGTTTACGGAGTGCCTGAAGGAGACATATCGGATAATCGTTTAACAGACTTGATAGACGCCCTCGTCGCAGCAGATGCCGATTCGCAGCGCAGTCTGCTGAGCATGTATTCCAAGCGCGTCATGCCGCAATTGATCCAAGCACTTCGAGATCGTGCGAACTCTCTGGATGAAGTATCGGCGTTAGCGATAGCAATCGCTGTTGCGAGGAACGGAGATCTTCTTCCGCGCGAACGCGGAGCGTTCGTAATGGGCGGCACGATGATGTACGCCGGTATGCTGATTTCTCAACTTATCAGGCGTATTCCCTTATCAGACAGGCAGTCAGCCGCTGAGGCAGTACTTGGAGCGGCGCATCCAATGGCTATGGGTATGGAGTGCGTTCGTTGGCTCACACACTCAAAGGACACACCTGAGGAGCGACGAGTTCTTCCTGATGGAGCGGACGACGTTCTTTACCAACAGTTCGCTGTTCGCATCCGTGACGCGAACGAAGTTGAACCGTTGTTCATGCAGGCAGGAAGAGACGCACCAAATCTTTACTGGTACTGGCAGCACGGAAGAAATCGAGAAGAGATCGAAGAGGGCTTGCGTGAGCTTTTTGATAAAGACCCTGCGAAGCTGGATGACTTTCTCGACACCTACATTGGAGAAGGATGGGAGGTAGAAAGCGGCCTGCCGGTTAGGTCTGACCTAAGGCGCGAGACCTACAACAGTGTCGCGTCAATAATTTCACCGGACTACGTTTTTGATAACCTCCGTACCCGTTACGGTGCCGAGCTGGACGACCCTCAGTACTATCAGGATGGAAAGCCAGCGAGGATAACGGCCCACCAGTTCGCTTCTATACATCTTACGGTTCTCGCTGAACAGCTCCCTCAGCCCGCGGATGCCGACGGTTCAGGCAGTGATCTTGAGCAATTGGAGTGATGGCGATCAGGACGCGCCTCTAAAGAGAAACTGGCTCGGCGCTTTTCACGGTTTGAATCGTCCCTAGTTTGTTAGACAGGCTGAATGACCGCTCTTGGCCGATTTCTGCCAGTCACCACCGTCAGCTTTAGGCCGGTTGCCGTCCTTCACGACAGGCAAAAAACGGCCAAAAGCAGCCGCTCGGTAGTGGAGTCTTTAGACCCTTTGCAGCCATTGAACAGCGGCAGAAATCGGCCAAAAACCGATGTTCAATGGTGCCTATCAAGCGGTGGGGGAAGCCTCCCCGACTGCTCTCGGTTATGGTCATAGAAGCGTCTACGAGCCTCAAGACGACGCAGTCTTCTCCTTCACGTCATAGTTTTTTTTCTTCGCAAAGACGCCACCAACGACTGTCGGCTCTATAAATAAAATCTTTCTCTTGCTAGCTCCAGGGCCGTAGGGCTGCATTCGAAAATGCCCCTTCCTCCAATGTGTACGTTTTTCCTTTACATTTCTCGCGTGATTAAATCCTGTATCGGATTCATATATCACATTATCGACTGGACTAATCACAACTCTGTCATAGGTCTTCCGAAGCTTATCTTCAAATTTACGAATCTTGCCTATGCCCTTCAACGACGTTATTTTTTTTCTCATCTCCTTACGTTCATTGAAGGCAGTGTCACGGTATTGCTTGCAGTTAATGAATAATAGAACCTTGGCCATGTGATTTAATGTTTCAGATAAATAACTCATGTCGCCCGTAAAGTCATCATCCTGGCCGTACTCTTCCTCGACTCGACTGAGCTCCTGTTTTATTGTTCGCATCCCATCTTGTATGTAAAATCCTTGCACTCGCAGTGCGTCATCTTCCACATGCGCTTTACCCAATGGAGAGCCGGTAAACATCAGGTCCAGAATCCTAAGCGGCTTGTTAACATCCACCATTGAGCTATCGTTATAACGCTTCATCTCCATTGAGCCCGGATTAATTTGGGTCTCACTTATATATACGCCCTCTAGGATGTGCTCGTGAGTAAGTTCGTTATAGACTTTGAGTGAAGAGCTTCGGCTCTCTGTGAATTCGATATAACAAGTTTTAAACGGTGGGCGGAGGTAATCTACTGGAACGTCATCGCCAATCTCTGTTTCTTCCAAAATCTCATCAAGAAAATTTGATGTCGTCAAGATGTTACCATCCTGACGCCTGAATTTGTAAGAGTAAAGCGTTGTACTAAGCGCGATTCCCGCCATATGATCGGTTAAGTTGTCAGAGCGATGCAAAGAAAATATATCAGGTCGCAGTCTCATCATCGTCTGTGTCAAGTAGTCTATTGAGCAAGTTTCAATATCCAGCCCGGCGAAGACTTCGTCATACACTTGGTCCCTCGCCTGCGTGCACATCTCAGTATATTTGGAACAGGTGATTCTCACCGGGTGTGGCAATTTGTATGTGATGTCCATATTCCTCCAACCTACCAGTGAAATACAATAAACTCTATTGGACTCGGACAATGCCGAAAAATGAGATTATGACATTGCGGAAGTCGAATAGCCTCGTCGAATCAAAAGGGGAGGTATCGAGCTGACCATCGTCCGCTTCTGGCCGATTGCGCCTGTCACAAAGGGCTGCAAACGTTCCCTGGAAAGGGGACGGATTATTTGCCTGAAAATAGTTCCGTCCCCTTATTGCCCCCCTTGTTGTTACTTATATTGCCAGTCCCCGGTACGCTTAGAGGTGTTTCCGGTACGGCAGGCTTGGCGGCAGCTGGTTTTCTCGCAGCAGGTTTTGCGCTTGGTTTAGCTGCTGCTACGGTTGGCTTTTTCGCAGCGGATTTCGCGGTAGGTTTGGCCGCAGCTACCGATGGTTTGCTAGCGGTTGGAGCCGCAGCTTTGGGAGCCACCGCTAGTGTTGTAATCGGTTGTACGGTGAGTTCTACACCGATCGCAGTCATTAATTTTCTGATAGTTTCAAACCGTGTTTTTGCACCAGACTTCAGCACCTTATAAAGGCTTTCACGATTAACCCCTGCATCCTTGGCGACTTTATTGACACCTTTAGCTTTTGCAACTTCGGCCAACGCATGAATAAGGCCCTCCGTATCATCGGCTTTCATACTTTCAGCCAAATAAGCCGCTATAGCTTCCGGGGTATCGAGAAAGCGCGAAGCCTCGTAACGAGTCGTACCGGTAGTGTTGAGGCTAAGGACCGGCATATTCTCAGGGTTGAATTTGTCGCTCATGTCATTTACCTCTCAGGGCATCAAGAATCACTTTGGCTCTCTTAATGCCTCGTTTTTGATCTGTTTTATCGCTTCCGCTGAGCATCAAGTACTCTGCGATCCCCGAGCGTACAAAGTAAATTCTGTACCCTGGTCCGATAAAAACGCGCATTTCGCTCACCCCATCGCCAACCGGCTCGCAATCACCAAAATTGCCATTTCCGGCGCGATCCAAGCGGGCCAAGATGGCCGCTTTTCCTTGAGCATCCTTCACACTGTCAAGCCAATCCTCAAAATCGTGCGTCTGGTGGATCACGTATATTTTCTTATTGATCATAGTCCCATTTGTAGCCATATGGCTACTCCTGACGGGTGGGAGGTGGAGTGCAGATCATGGTTTTTTTATCGAGCATGGAGCTGATGGTGTCGCTCTGGCTGGCAGTAGGTGCTATTCGCATGATCCAGTTGCACGAAAACGGGCGCCTTTAGGCGCCCGTCGTTTCATCAGCTTTCAGCCTGCGCCTGAAGTCGCCGACCAATCACCTCCAGCAAATCACACCCATCGCGTAACGGAATCACCAGCAACTGTGCGAAATCTGAAAGCACCACAGTGTCGCTGGTAATCTCGGAGCGAAACGCAATGTTCTCCAGCACCTGAGTCACCACACGGATGCGGTAATCAGCTGTGGCGTGTAGTACGTCAAGCGGGGCTTGGGTGTCGATGAGCAGGGAAGCGGGAGTGCAGTCGATGCCGGTGATGGGTGTGTATCTTTGCATGGGATTGCTCCAATTAATTTAAAGGGCTGATCCGATACGCAGGTCGCCAAACCTGATCACCCTATTCGGCGATGGGAATGACTATAGGTTTCACCAGGTTTGACGGACAAGACACCTGCTTCCGAGAGCCTTGTAGGAATCGAGACAGTTTTTTGCCAGAGATAACCGGGCAGACAGAGGCTCAGTCGAATCTGATCGACACTGGACAGTTGCCCAGCGGGGGATCTACCGTCGCGAGCGGCCTGGAGTCATCGAGCCAGGTGCTTCGATTAATAAAGGAGAGGGGACATGGAGAAATGGACGCTGCACTGGCTGGAGGCCTCGGGGAGTCTTGCCGAGTTTCGCCGCGAGCTGGTTGATGAGTTTGACGCCGCTTACGAGGCTATTGCTCGCCTAATGCCCCCGCCGCGACTCGATGTCCTGATTCAGAGGCTACCGGGCGAAACCATTCCGGAAATGGGCCTGGTAGGACGGGCGTATCGCAGTTCCATGTTTACCATGACCCTTGATCCCGACAATCCGAATTTCTTTTCCAGCCTGCGCACCGGCGCACTGCGTCGGCATGTTGTTCATGAGGTTCATCATTGCCTGCGCATGGGCGGTCCTGGTTATGGTTGGACGTTAGGCGAGGCTTTGGTCAGCGAAGGGCTTGCCGGTCAGTTTGTTCGGCATGTGCTTGGTAGCGATCCGGAGCCTTGGGAGCATGCCATCGCATCTGCCGATCTATTGCGCTCACCGGTTGGGCTGCAAATTCTCGAATCACGATATTACGATCACAACGAGTGGTTCTTTGGTTTTGGCGACAAACCCAAATGGCTCGGTTACTCGTTGGGCTATCAAATGGTCGGACGTTGGCTTGCGTCGAGGGGCGAAACTGATATTTCGACCTGGGTCAACGCATCAGCAGCAGACATCATGGCCAACGCGCTGGAGGAAGGTTTGGTGTTGGCTGAGTCCTGAACGCTTGCTGCAACTGTTCAATTACCTGGCTGATAGAGGGCCCTTGGATCGCTGGCGGCGTGGGGCGCTCACCAAATTCACGCCAGATGAACAATGTCAGCTCTGCACCATCGGTCAATGTCTGGGCGTTTTCTTGAGTGCCAAAGGTCTCCAGCAGCCTGTACCGCGCATCTTTCCAGAACAGTGCCTCGACCCAGTCGTACACCGGGATGAAATGGAAGTGGATGGGGTAGCGGGGATCGTGGCCGAAGCGGCTGATGTAAAGCCATTTGGGGTTCAGTTGTGTTTCAACGACGCTCTGGATGTTTGCCATCAGGCTGCCCAGCTCTGCGAGTGCGGGTTCGGGCAATTGGGCCAGTGAATTAACGTGAGGCTTGGAGCCGAGCATGAGGTAGCCGGGCAGGGCGGATGCCAGGTGGTGGTTGACTATCCAGTGGGTGGTTTCGTGGAGGATGAAGTGGGGGAGTAATTCCAAAGCGGACTCCTTGTTAATGATTGGAATCTTCGTTTATCAGGATGATCGGGTATTGGGGCTGCTGCGCAGCCCAGCGGGAGCAAGCTCCCTCGCCACAGGGGAGAGTGCTGCAACTAGCCTTCGAACTCCGTTTGCAGCATCGTCAAAAACGCCTCTCTGGCAGGATGTTTCCCAGCGTTTTCATGCCAGTAAAAAAGGTTATCGATCCCCGTCAGCTCGGGAAACTCATACCCTGTCCAACCAGCGCCCTGGCGATATTGCTCATAGATCCCTCGGGGCACCAGCGAGACGCCGGCCCCCGCGCTGACACAGCCAACGATGGCGCCATAACTGGCGATGCTGGTGATCGGTTGCACCTGGTCATGACGCAGCAGCCACTGCTCCAGAGCCAAGCGGTACGGACAGCCCGTGGGCCACATGAAGATCGCCTTGCCTTGCAAATCGGCGGCGCTGCGCAGCGGGCCGTGGGACTCGGAGGCGATGAGCACCAGGTCTTCGCGGTACATCACGGCTCGCTTGAGTCCAGGCCGTTCGATGTCCACCGCTACGATCACGCCATCGAGCCGGTTATGTTGGATATCGTCCAGCAACTGCGCCCAGGTGCCCGTGCTCAGTTCCAGCGACACCTGCGGATGCTGCGCGTGGTATTTGGCGAGTAACTGCGGCAGGCGCCCGGTGGCGCTGGACTCGATTGCGCCTATGCGCAGTGGTCCACTCGGTGCGCGGGTGGGGGCGACTGCGCGGCGGGCTTCTTCCGTCAGGCTCAGTATTTTTGTCGCGTACTCCAGAAACACTTCGCCCGCTGGGCTGACCCGCAGCCCGCGACCTTCGCGGAAAAACAGCGACGTGCCGAGTTCCCGTTCCAGGGACTTGAGGCGTGCGGTGATGTTGGACGGCACGCAGTGCAGCACTTCGGCGGCGCGGGCGATGCTGCCGGTGTCGCAGACCGTCTTGAGCATGCGCAGTTGGGACAGTTCCATAGCTCACCGAAAGTGAATGGTGGGTTGAGTTTAAGTCACTTGTGCTGAGGTTGGGTGGTTTCGATACTTCGAGGCAAATCGGCCAGTGAGCAGGAACTTTAGATGGAAACGCGTTTTGCGCGGGTTGAAGGTTCCTCCGGCAAAACCGGTGTGAAGGTTATTCTGGCGACGCTGTTGGTGATCGTTTGCTGGGCCTATTCGCCGATTGGTATCCGCATTGGCTTGCAGGCTTATGAGCCGGGTCAATTGGCGTTGGTGCGGTTTCTCATCGCCTCGGTGTTCATGGCCTTCGTTGCGATGGTGAAGGGTATTTCCTCGCCGCGTCTCAGGGATTTGCCGTTGCTGGCGGTGTTGGGTTTCTTTGCCGTCAGCTTGCACCACATCGCCCTCAATTACGGTCAGCGAGGCGTCAGCGCCGGGGCGGCCAGTGTGCTGGCCCAGTCCACGCCGTTGTTCAGCACACTACTGGCGCATTTTGTCTTCAAGGACAGGGTCAGCGGTTGGCAGTGGGGGTGTGTGCTGTGCGGCTTGCTTGGCGCAGGCGTGGTGGTCGCGGGGGATCGTGGCCTGGGTGACATGGACGCCCATGGACTGTTGATCCTGTTGGCGGCGCTGTCCTGGAGTTTGTATTTCGCTTTGCAGAAGCGCCATGCCCATCGTTATGACGGTTTCACCCTGGTTTGCTACACCGTTTGGTCGGGCACGGTTCTGTTGTTCATTTTTGCGCCGGGCATGTTGAGCGCGGCGCGACAGGCTTCGGCTTCGGTGAGTCTGGCGGTGTTGATTCTCGGTATTTTTCCCAGCGCGTTGGCGTATCTTGCTTGGGCTTACGTGCTGGCGCACAGCAACGTGAGCCGCGCTTCCATGGCGCTTTACCTGATACCGCCCACGGCGATGTTGATGGCTTCTTTGGTTCTGGCCGAGCGCCCGTCAATGATGGTTATTGTTGGGGCGGTGATTGTGTTGATGAGCGTGCTGGTGTTGAGGCTTGAGCCGGGGAGTGGGGCAAAAGTCGGTTGATTCTGTTGTGGGTGTCGGCAATCCCACACACGGATTGCGGGAGCTGTGAACGATCGTTCCTCACGCTCCACGTGGGAACGCCGCCAGGGACGCTCCGCGTTCCGCTTCTGGAAGGTGACGCAGAGCGTCACGGGATGCATTCCCACGCGGAGCGTGGGAACGATCGGGTTGCGGGGGCTGTGAGGATCGTTCCTCACGCTCCGCGTGGGAGTGCCGCCAGGGACGCTCCGCGTTCCGCTTCTGGAAGGTGACGCAGAGCGTCACGGGATGCATTCCCACGCGGAGCGTGGGAACGATCGGGTTGCGGGGGCTGTGAGGATCGTTCCTCACGCTCCGCGT